>DATKME010000065.1:0-94228 GCA_035542035.1 Vicinamibacteria bacterium
CGGGTACGCCGGCCGCTTGGGCGTGGGCACAGGGTTCTTGCCGAGCAGGGCCATCACCGTCTCCACGGCCTTGTCCAGCTGGGGATCGTGCCCTTCGCGCACCGCCTTGGGGTCGTACTCCACCTCGATGTCGGGCGCCACGCCGTGGTTCTCAACGTCCCAGGTGCCGCTTGTGGTGTAGAAGGCCAGGTTTGGGGTACCGGCAAAGCCGCCGTCCAGCAGGTCACCCGGGTTGGTGTAGTGGCCCACCAGCCCGCCCCAGGTTCGCTTGCCGACGAGCGGGCCAATGCCCGTCTTGCGGAACATCCAGGGCAGGGCGTCGCCGCCCGAGCCCGCCATTTCGTTGATCACCATCACCTTGGGCCCGAAGATGGCCTCGATGGGTGTGGTGATGTCCTGGCCCTCGCGCAGCGTCCAGAAGCTCAGTAGAGGCCGCCGCAGGTAGTCGATGACGTAGTCGGCGATGTCGCCGCCCCCGTTGAAGCGCTCGTCGATGATCGCCGCCTCCTTGCCGACCTGGGCGAAGTAGTAGCGGTTGAAGTTGGTGTAGCCGCCGGAGTAGGTGTCGGGCAGGTAGACGTAGGCCACGCGCCCGCCGGTCATCTCGTCCACCTTGCGTCGGTTGCCTTCGATCCAGTCCAGGTTGCGTAGCCCGAGCTCATCGTCCACCGGAACGACGGTCACCTCGCGCCAGCCCTTGCCGTCCGCAGCGGAGCCGACCTTCAGCACCACCTGCTTGCCCGCCGTCTCCTCGAAGAAGGCGTAGATGTTGTCCGAGCCCCTGAGCTCGCGGCCGTTCACCGCCAGGAGGTACTCGCCGGCCGCCACGTTCACGCCGGGCTGGGTGAGCGGGGCGCGCAGCTTGGGGTTCCAGCTCTCGCCGCTCAGGACCCGAGCGAAGCGATAGCGGTCGTTCTCGATCTTGTAGTCGGCGCCGAGCAGTCCGACCTTCACCTTCTTCGCTTCCGGCTGGTCGCCACCGGCGACGAACATGTGTCCGATCGTGATCTCGCCCAGCATCTCCTCGAAAAGGTAGTTCAAACCGTCGCGGCTGGCGATGCCGTCGAGGTAGGGCTCGTACTTCCTCTTGGTGGCGTCGAGGTCGAGACCGTGCAGGCGCGGGTCATAGAGAAAGTCACGCTCGTCGCGCCACACCTGTTCGTACATGTGCTTCCACTCGGCACGGGGATCGACATAGACCTGCATCGCGTCGAGCTTCAGAGGCCCGCCCTCGTCGGGCTTGGGTGGACCTTCGGCCGGCTTCTCGGCCTTCGCGATGAACCACTGGTTCGCCTGACGGTACAGCATCTTCTCGCCGTTGAACGAGAGGCAGAAGGCAGTGATGCTCTCGAGGATCTTCTCGGTCTTGCGCGTCTTCAGCTCGAACTTGTGCAGCGTCTGGGCCGGGCCCCCTTCCTCGCGGTCGATGGGGTCGACCGGCGGTCCCTCCACCAGGAACAGCACGCCTGCCTTGCCGGCCGCCAGGCCGTAGTAGTTCCTGGCCGGAATGGGCAGCGCGAGGGTGCGCTGGCTGATGTTGTCGAAGTCGATCTCGACCTTCACCGGCTCCTTGGGCTTCTCCTTGTCTTTGTCCTTGTCGGTCCCCTGGGCCTTCCCTGCAGTCTCCTTGCCCGGCTCCGACTTCTTCTCCTCCGGCTTCTCCTCGTCGCTCTCGGGCGCCAGAGGTGAAGGCAGATCCTTCTTCAGCACCATGACGTAGACGCTGCGCGTCACAGGCCGGCTGAGGCTCGACATGTCCAGCCAGCCCGTGCTCAACGCGACGTCGGTGCTGGCGGCGAAGTAGAGGTACTTGCCCTCCTTGTCGAAGTCGGCAAACAGCGCGTCGCTCATCCCGTCCGTGGCCTGGACGCTCTTGCCCTGCTCCAGCGAGTGGATGAAGACGGCGTGAAGGTGGTTCCGGAGCTGCTTGGTGTAGGCCAGCCACCGGCTGTCGGGCGACCAGACAGGATTGAGCTGAACGGGGCCGGCGTAGGTGTCGGTGTCCACGCGGACGGGCGCCTTCTTCTGCAGGTCGACGTACCAGACGTTCAGCCGCTTGTCCGTGTAGGCGATCTTCTTGGAGTCCGGCGACCAGGTGGGCGAGTAGTAGAAGGACGGGGGATTCCCCAGGTCGATCCGGCGTGCTTCACCGAGGCCGCTCTGGTCTCGAACGTAGAGCGCGTACTCGCCCGACGCGTCCGACAGGTAGGCGATCGACTTCCCATCCGGCGACCAGCTCGGATCGCGCTCCACCGCTGCGGTGGTACCGGTCAGGTTGCGGATGTCGCCCTTCTCTGCCGGGACGGTCAGGATCTCGCCACGCGCTGCAAACACCGCGCGCGCGCCGCTCGGCGACATCGCTGCCGACTGGATGCGCTTCGGCTCGATCTTCAGGAAGTGCGGGCGAACCTCGGTGATGTCGCCCACCACGCGAATGTCCAGCTTGCGGCTGCGGCCGGAACCGGTCTCCAGCAGGTGGAGCGAGCCGAACTGCTCGTAGACGATCGCATTCGGCCCCGCCGAGGCCGACTTGATGTCGAGCCCCTGGTTCTCGACGACCTGCTTCACCTCCTTGGACTTCGTGTCATAGGCAAAGAGGGTCACGGGACCGTTGCGGTCGGAAAGGAAGTAGAGCGTGTCGCCCACCCACATCGGGTTGAAGTCGTTGGAGTTGTCGCGCGGGATCGTGGCGACGAGACTGGAATCGGCCAGGTTCGCGATCCAGATGGGCTTCGTCTGGCCTCCGCGGTAGCGCTTCCAGGCGCGCTGCCACTGCATGATCGGCACGTAGGCGATCCGCGAGCCGTCGGGCGAGAAGGATCCCTCCGTGGCCCTAGGCAACGGGAGCTGGGTCGGGAAGCCGCCCCCGACAGGGACGGTGAAGAGCTGGACCACGCCGTTAGCAAAGGCCGCACGATCCGATGCGAAGATCACCTGCTTGCCATCCGGCGTCCATCCCACCGCCTCGTCTGCGCCGGGGTGGTAGCTCAGCCGACGCGGTACACCCCCCGCCGCCGGCACCACGTAGACGTCCTGGTTGCCGTCGTACTCGCCGGTGAAGGCGACCTGCGTCCCGTCCGGCGAGAAGGCGGGTCCGTGCTCGTGCCCGCCCACCGTCAGTCGTCTGGCGTCGCCACCGTCGCGGCCCACGATCCAGAGGTTGCCGGCGTAGTCGAACACGACCTGAGTCGGGCTGACCGACGGGTGCCGCAACAGCAGCGGCTTCTCACCCTGGCCCAGGGACGCGCTGACCGCGCAGAGGCTGAAGAGGATGACGAGAGCCAGCTTGGACATGCGTTTGACCCCCTGGGAACGATAGTCCACTCGATCCGCGGCCACTAGGGGTGGCAATCAGTACTTAGCGACCTGGCCCGCAACACCGACAAGAGATGCCCCTGGGCCATCGGTCAATGGCCCAGCCGTCTCTCAAGGACGAAGGTGGCACGCACGTCCTTGATGTCTGCTGGCTGGCCTCCGCTCACGACATCAAGGTCCCACAGCTCAGGCACCCAGGCGGCGTCGCCATCTCGAGACACCTTGATGATGCTCCTCTCCGGGCCTGCGATGAGTTGTCGCATTTGGCTCCTCGCGCGAGCAAGGAAGCCATGGTTCCAACGGCTCAACTGTCGGCGGCATGGCCAGGGCCGTTGCCAGTACGCGGCGGCAGGTCGAGATTGCCCTGAACGAGCGAGCCGGCCCGCTGGCGTCGGCCGGAACGATCCAGATGTGTTCCCCGCGGGCTTCTGCGGCTTCTTTGGACCCGCAGCTCGCGGATGACGAAGACGATTCCGCTTTCCGTCGGGAGGTCGGTGACGAAGGCGATGATGCTGATGCGCTTGCCGCAGCCTTGGCGATCAAGCGTCCCCAGCGGGGTGAGCTGCGCTTGCGGGGCTGATGTTCCTCCCCCGCCGGCCTCTCTCAGCTGGCGACGGCGGCCGGGACGTCCTTCTTGAACCGCAGCGTGTCGCCGCTCGGCTCGACCACGATCGTCTCGCCCTCGTGGAAGCGGCCGGCCAGCACCTCGACCGCCAGGGGGTTCTCGATCATCCGCTGGATCGTGCGCTTGAGCGGCCGGGCGCCGAAGACAGGGTCGTAGCCGCGCTCGGCCAGCAGCACCTTCGCCTCGGGCGTCACCTCGAGGTGGAGCTTGCGCTCGGCCAGGCGCTTGCGCAGCTCCTGGAGCTGGATGTCGACGATCTTCTCCAGCTGCTCGCGGCCGAGCGACTTGAAGATGACCGTCTCGTCGATGCGGTTCAGGAACTCGGGCCGGAAGGTGTGCCGCAGCACGTCCATCAGCTTGTCCTTGAGCCGCTCGTCGCTGTCGCCGCGGCGGGAGGCGTCCTGGATCAGGTCGGAGCCGACGTTCGAGGTCATGATCACGACCGTGTTGCGGAAGTCGACGGTGCGGCCCTTGCCGTCGGTGAGGCGCCCGTCGTCGAGCACCTGCAGCAGCGCGTTGAAGACGTCGGGGTGCGCCTTCTCGATCTCGTCGAAGAGGATCACCGCGTACGGCCGGCGGCGGACCGCCTCGGTGAGCTGCCCGCCCTCGTCGTAGCCGATGTAGCCCGGAGGCGCGCCGATGAGCCGGGCCACCGTGTGCTTCTCCATGTACTCGGACATGTCGAGGCGGACGAGCGCGTGCTCGTCGTTGAAGAGGAACTCGGCCAGCGCCCTGGCCAGCTCGGTCTTGCCGACGCCGGTCGGGCCCATGAAGAGGAACGAGCCGATCGGCCGCCGCGGGTCGCCCAGGCCGGCGCGGGCGCGGCGGACGGCGTTCGCCACCAGCAGCAGCGCCTCGTCCTGGCCGACCACGCGCTCGCGCAGCCGCTCCTCGACGTGCAGGAGCTTCTGCATCTCGCCCTCGAGCAGGCGGGAGACGGGGATGCCGGTCCACTTGGCCACCACCTCGGCCACGTCCTCGGCGTCGACCTCCTCCTTCAGCATCCGCTGCTGGGACTGCAGCTGCGCCAGCCTGTCGTTCTCGGCCGCCAGCTGCTTCTCGAGGCCGGGCAGCGTGCCGTAGCGCAGCTCCGCTGCCCTGCCCAGGTCGCCCTTGCGCGTCGCCTCGTCGATCTGGAAGCGGGCCTGCTCGATCTGCTCCTTGCTGGAGCGGATCTTCTGGATGGCCGCCTTCTCCTGCTGCCAGTGCGCCCTCATGCCCGCGGACTGCTCGCGCAGGTTGGCGATCTCCTGCTCGACCCTGGCCAGCCGCTCCTTGGAGGCCTTGTCCGACTCCTTCTTGAGCGCCTGCTTCTCGATCTCCAGCTGGACGATGCGCCGCTCCACCGTGTCGATCTCGATCGGCATGGAGTCGATCTCGATGCGCAGGCGGGAGGCCGCCTCGTCGACCAGGTCGATGGCCTTGTCGGGCAGGAAGCGGTCGGCGATGTAGCGCTTCGACAGGGTGGCGGCCGCCACCAGGGCCGGGTCCTGGATGCGCACGCCGTGGTGGACCTCGTAGCGCTCCTTCAAGCCGCGCAGGATGGCGATCGTCTCCTCGACGCTCGGCTCGCCCACGTAAACCGGCTGGAAGCGCCGCTCCAGGGCGGCGTCCTTCTCGATGTGCTTCTGGTACTCGTTGAGTGTGGTCGCCCCCACGCAGCGCAGCTCGCCGCGCGCCAGCATCGGCTTCAGCATGTTCGAGGCGTCCATCGAGCCCTCGGCCGCGCCGGCGCCGACGACGGTGTGCAGCTCGTCGATGAAGAGGACGATCTCGCCCTGCGCCTCGGTGACCTCCTTGAGCACGGCCTTGAGGCGATCCTCGAACTCGCCGCGGTACTTGGCCCCGGCGATCAGGGCGCCGAGGTCGAGCGCGATCACCCGCTTGTTCTTGAGCGACTCGGGGACGTCGCCCTTGACGATGCGCTGCGCGAGTCCCTCGACGATCGCGGTCTTGCCCACGCCCGGCTCGCCGATCAGCACCGGGTTGTTCTTGGTGCGGCGCGAGAGGACCTGCACCACCCGGCGCACCTCGTCGTCGCGGCCGATGACGGGGTCGAGCTTGCCCTTGCGGGCCATCTCGGTGAGGTCGCGGCCGTACTTCTCGAGCGCCTGGTAGCGCTCCTCGGCGTTCGGGTCGTTGACGGTCTGGTTGCCGCGGATCTCCTTCAGCACGCGGAGCAGCGCGTCGCGGCCCACGCCGGCCCGGTGCAGGGCTTCGGCGGAGGGGGTGTTGCGCGCGCCGACGAGGGCCAGCAGCAGGTGCTCGGTCGAGACGTACTGGTCCTTGAGGGCCTCGGCCTCGCGCAGCGCCTGCTTGAGGACGCCGTCGAGCTTTCCCGAGACCTGGGTCTGCGCCCCCTGGGTGCGGGGGAGGGAGCCGAGCGCCCGGTCCACTTCGGCCAGCACGCTGGCGGCGTTCGCGCCGAGCTTGCCGAGGGCGGAGGGGACGACCCCTCCCTCCTGCCCGACGAGCGCCTTCAGAAGGTGCTCGGGGGTGACCTCGGGGTGGTCGGCCTTCTCGGCGGCGGTCTGCGCCGCGACGATGGCCTCCTGGGCCTTGACCGTGAACTGATCGAGTCGCATGGGTTTGCCTGGCTTGCCTCGGAGACAAGATAGTGAGTTAGCGGTTCTTTGTCAAGCGATATGAGCGATGGACGCTAAAGCCTCTGGCGGGCACAAGCGCGGGAGCCCCGAGATGGCCCGCGCAGGTGCGCGGTGGCGGGGACTGCGCCGCCTCAAACGCGAGGAGTAGCGCCTCCCACGGCTACTGGACCGAGGCCTGCTGCGCGACCGCGGCCCGGACAGCGTCCTCGCTGACGCCAAGTGCCTCCGGTCGGCTGATGGACGCCAGGTGTCGCCGCAAGGCGTTCTCGTCCTGCTGCCGCACCGCGCGCGCGGCACACACGAGGTGGCGCGCGTCCTCCATCCCAGAAGGCACCGCCAGCGGGGCATCGCAGCCGTCCGGCGCGGTGACCACCCGCAACCAGGCGGCGTCGGCGGCGGTGTTCGGCGGCAGCCGCGCGAGCCAGGCGACGCTCGACAGGGACCAGGCGAGCCCGAGCGAGACGACGAGCCGCTGGGCCCTCCGGGAGCGCCGCACGACCGACCAAGTGGCGGTGACGGCGGCAACGATCACGACGGCCGCCGTGATCCCCAGGATGCGGTCGGGCAGCCGTGGCCGGTCCGAGAACGTGAACCCGGGGCGCAGGATGCGCGGCCAGGTCGGCATGTGGTCGATCCAGTGCGCCCCCTGGTAGGCGGCGAGCGGCCGCGGGTTCCAGCGGCTGGTCGCCCGCGTCAGCACCACCCCGAGGTCGTCGAAGTCGGAGAGGTAGGCCGTCGTCACGAAGACCGCCCACGCGCAGAGGGCCGATACCACCGCCACCCGCACGAGGGGCCGGCGGAGCAACGCCAGCGCGTGCGCGAGACCCAGGGCCACCAGCGGCGCCAGCGCCGAGAGCCGGCGGGGACCGTACGAGGCGCCGCCCCACCAGTCCGACGGGCAGGCGGACAGGTACAGCGCGACCGGCACCAGGCACTGCGCACCGCGCACGAACAGCCGGTGATGGAGATCGACGCCCGGGCGCACCAGCAGGAGAGCGGCGAGGCCGAGCGCGAAGCCGGGCGCCCAGGGCAGCAGTCCGTGATAGGTGCTGAAGAGGAACGGGAGGAGCGCCGGATCGGCGAAGTGCAGGTAGCCCCCGCCCTGCGGGATCAGCAGCGGGCTGCCGAACTGGATGCGCCAGGCGAGCAGCTGCAGGCTGACGACGAGGCCGAAGCCGGCCACTCCCAGCACCGCACCCAGGCTGCGCTCCCGCCGCGAGCCGTGGCCGCGCATGACGCAGGCGACTGCGGCGGGGGCCAGCGCCAGCACGAAGACGAGCTCCTGCCAGCGGGTGGCCGCGAGCAGGCCGGCCGAGAGCCCGGCGGCCAGCGCGTGGCGGGGCGCGGCGGTGTCCAGCCAGGCCGCGAAGCTCGCGCAGAGCAGCGCCGCCGCGGCGGCGCTCGGCAGGTGCGAGTCCAGCGTGCAGCGCGTGCCGTAGATCGCCAGCGGACCGAGGGCGACCGCCAGCACCGAGGCGACGCGCGCCGTCCCCCGGGACGCGCCCATGCGCTCGCAGAACGAGACCATCGCCAGCACCGTCACCACCAGCAGCCCGAGAGCGCCGCAGGCCAGGGTCGCCCGCAGCACGAGCGGCGACGGCCTCGCGCCCAGGAGCAGCGGCCAGCTGTAGCTCGCGTGCAGGAACGCCGGACCTATGCTGAAGGTGTTGGCGAGCGCCCCCGTGCCGACGATGCCGGTCAGCATCCGCAGCCTGTTCAGCAGCGGGCTGGGCAGCGCCAGCAGGTCGTCGTGCAGCAGCAGGTCGCGGTCGCCGACAGCAGAGGTGAGCTGCGCCACGTAGAAGCCGTCGTCCCAGCCGTCGAGCGACGGCCAGCGGACGAAGGTCGCGGCGAGGCTCAGGCCCAGCAGGAACCAGAGGTGGCGCCTGCCCAGCCCTCGCAGGACGCGAATGACCGATGGCATCAAGAGCCGACTCTACCACCGGCTGCACGGGGCGGCAGGGAAGCAGGTACGATTCGCGACGTCCCTGAACCTGGCGGTTCGGTCGAGTGAAATGAGCGGGAGACAAAGCCTCTGGCGGGCACAAGCAGCGGGAGCCCCGAGATGGCAGGCAGCTACAGAAAGAGCAGCGTCACCACCACGAACACCGGCAGCAGGATGGCGGCGCTGTAGAGGAGGTAGCCGCCGAAGCTCGGCATGCGTACGCCGCGCTCTTCCGCGATCGAGCGGACCATGAAGTTGGGCCCGTTCCCGACGTAGGTGTTCGCTCCCATGAAGACGGCGCCCAGGCTGATCGCCGCGAGGATGTCCCGGGGCACCCCGGCCACCTGGGGCGCGAGGTGCAGCCCCTGGCCCAGCGCGAGGAAGGCGAGGTAGGTGGGCGCGTTGTCGAGGAACGACGACAGGGCGCCCGTGGCCCAGAAGAAGTGCCACGGCTGGCGCACCCCCAGCCGGGCCCCGTGCTCCCGTAGAAGATCGAGCGCCGGCAGCATGGTCACGAAGAGGCCGGCGAAGAGCGCTGCCACCTCCACGATGGGATGGAAGGTGAAGTGGTTCGCCTTGCGGATCGCCGGGGGCGTGAGCAGGAACGAGGCCGCCGCCAGCGCGACGATGGCGGCCTCCCGCCAGGGCGCCGGCAGGAAGGCGACCGCCGGCACCACGCCGGCGAGCAGCACCAGGTTGCGCCTGCCGGCCAGCCTGAGGGGACGCACCTCGACCCGGTCGCGGCGCAGGTCCGCGAGCGACTCGCGCGCGTGGGCGCGGCGGTCCCAGACCAGGTAGATCACGAGCAGCAGGCCGACGGTGAACGCCCAGGCCGGCAACAGGCGCAGCGTCCACAGGAACGGCACCCCCTGCAGGTAGCCGAGGAAGAGTGGCGGGTCGCCGAGCGGCGTCAGGCAACCGCCCACGTTCGAGACCAGGAAGATGAAGAACACGAAGGTGTGGGCCACGTGCTTGCGCTCGCGGTTGGTCTGCAGCAGCGGCCGCACCAGCAGCATGGAGGCGCCGGTGGTCCCGATCAGCGACGCCAGCAGCGCCCCGCTGGCCAGGAAGAGGGCATTGGTCCACGGCGTCGCCTCCAGGTCGCCGTGCAGGAACACCCCGCCCGAGATCACGAAGAGACCTCCCAGCAGCACCACGAAGGAGACGAACTCGCCCGCCGTCCCCAGGAGCGCCGCCGGGTGCCGCTGCAGGTAGAGCAGGAGCACCGGAAGGGCGAGCACCGCCGCCACCGCCAGCTTGCGCAGGTTGCTCGCCCAGAACCGCGGCGCCGCCAGCGGCAGCACGGCGATGGCCAGCAGCAGGGCGACGAACGGCATGGCCCAGGCGGCGGCGGGAACGAAGGGCTCTTCAGCCATGGCGGAGGGTGGAGTCTACCTCGGCCCGAAGCGGGACGCCGGTACAATGGAGCGCACAATGCCCCATCACGACGTGGTCGTGCTCGGCTGCGGCCCGGCCGGGGAGCGGGCCGCGATCCAGGCGGCGCGGGCCGGCAGGCGGGTGGCGGTGGTCGAGCGCGCGCACGTCGTCGGCGGCAACCGCGTCAACTGGGGGACCATCCCTTCCAAGACGCTGCGCGAGAGCGCGCTCTTCTTCCACCAGTTGGCCAAGCTGCGCCTGCACGGCATCCGCTACGAGGTCTCGCCCGAGGTGACGGTGGCCGACTTCATGCAGCGCGAGCGGGCGGTGGTCCAGCGCGAGCTGGAGCTGATCAACGAGTCGCTGGGCCGCTACGCGGTCGAGGTGGTGCGCGGCTACGGCCGCTTCGCCGGGCCGCAGGCGGTGGCGGTGACGCCGCCGGGGGGCGGCGAGACGCGCACGCTGAGCGCCGACTTCTACGTGATCGCCACCGGCTCGCGACCGAACCGCCCCGACGACGTGCCCTTCGATGGCGAGACCGTCTTCGACAGCGAGACCATCCTGCAGCTGCCGCGCATGCCGCGGGCCATGACCGTGCTCGGCGCCGGCGTGGTGGGGATCGAGTACGCGAGCATCTTCGCCGCCCTGGGGATCGCGGTGACCCTCGTCGACACCCGCCCGGAGATGCTGCCCTACCTCGACCGCGAGGTGATCGGCATGCTGCGGGGCGAGCTGGCGGCGCTCGGCGTCACCTACCTGAGCGACGACCGCTACCGCGGCATCCAGCGGCTGGGCGGAGCGGTGCCGCGGGTGCGCTGCCAGACGCAGGCGGGGCGGACGCTCGACGCCGACGCTCTGCTCTACTGCGTGGGCCGCGACGGCAACACCAGCGACATCGGCCTGGGCACGCTGGGCATCCAGCCGGGACGCTACGGCCTGCTCGAGGTGAACGAGCACTACCAGACCCTCCACCCGCACATCTACGCGGTGGGCGACGTGATCGGCTTCCCCGCGCTCGCCAGCACCTCCATGGAGCAGGGCCGCCAGGCCATGCGCCACGCCTTCTCCATCCCCGGGCCGCTCGGCCGCGCCGAAGTGCTGCCCTTCGCCATCTACTCGATCCCCGAGCTGGCCTACGTGGGCGACACCGAGGAGACGCTCGCGGCGAAGGGCGGCGAGTACGTGGTCGGGCGCGCGCAGTACGAGAAGAACCCGCGCGGACAGATCAGCGGCGCCACCGGCGGCATGATGAAGCTGCTGTTCGAGCGCCCCTCGCTGCGCCTGGCCGGCGCCCACGTGGTGGGGGTCGGCGCCAGCGAGATCATCCACGTGGCGGAGGCCTTCCTGCGCTCGGGCGCCACCGCCCACGACATCGCGGAGCTCCTCTACAACTACCCGACGCTGTCGGACATGTACCGCCACGCCGCCTTCAAGGCGCTGGCGGACCACCGGCAGCGGGGCTGAGCCCCACCCTGCTCGATCGTCGATCGCCCCACTGTATCATCCAATGATATAGACACGCACCGCTCAGGTTGCGCGAACCATGGCGAGGCGCCCAACCTCTGCGTGGCGTCGATTCGGGCCCAATCCCCCGAAACTGCCGAGTCGGCCGCGGACAGTGAAGTCAATGAACGCGATCAGTATCGGCCCGCGTGCTCGCTCCGAGCCAACAAGAAAGCAACATTGACGCTCGCCGGCCGGCGGCGCTAGCTTCTTCACACTCTGTGACAATTCGTCAGACGGGTCACCGCAGCTCATTCTCCTGATTCGCGCGTCGCCGCCTGGACAGAGGCGATGCCACCCGCGTCGCCTCCGGGACGTCTCGGTTCCGCCGTTTGACCGACAGTCCGTCGCACCAAAGGAGCGTCACGATGCGTCAGCGCAAGCGGGGCGGGTTCCTCCTCAGCCGTGCGGCCGTTCTCCTGATCCTGGTCGTGGTGGTGGCCATCGCCTTCGCGGACGAGACGCGCGCGCAGGGCGCGAGGCCGACCGACGGTGTGGCCGCCGCGCTCGACCGCATGCAGGCGGAGGCGGGAGCGCCGCTGAAGACGAGACGCTCCGCCCTGACGGGGATGGCGACCTTCGTCTCCAGCAGGGGACGGGGGATACCAGTCCAGGACCGCGGCACGCCGCTCGGTCGTGCGCAGGCGTTCCTGGACGCGCACGGGCCGGCGTTCGGCCTGCGCGACTCGACGCAGGTGCGGGAGGGCCGCTCTGCGGGGCGCGACCGGCTGGGCATCGACCACGTGCGGATGCAGCAGGTGGTGAACGACGTGCCGGTGGTGGGTGCGGAGCTGATGGTCCACCTGCGGGGCGCTGAGGTGATGGCGGCGCACGGCAAGACGCTGCCGGGCCTGGAGGGATTCGACACGCAGGCGCGGGTCTCGGAGGCGCGGGCGCAGGAGATCGTCCGAGGGTTCGCCGAGCATCGCCTGGGCGCCAAGGATCCTTGGCTCTCGGAGCCGCGCCTCGAGATCCTGAACAAGGGGATCTTCGACGGGCACCGGCAGCCGACGGTGCTCGCCTGGTTCGTCGAGGCACGGGGACCGAAGCTGCGCGAGTTCGTCTGGGTGGACGCGTGGCGCGGCAGCGTGGCGTTGCACTTCAGCCAGCTCGACAAGGGCGTCGCCAGGCCGAACCGCACGATCTACGACGCCGACTCCAGCTACACGCTGCCGGGGAACCTGATGGCGGAAGAGGGCTACCCTCCCGCCGCTGACGCGGACGCGATCGCCGCCTACAACTTCACCGGCGACACCTGGGACTACTTCTGGCAGGAGCACAACCGTTACAGCTACGACGAGCTGGGAGGGGCGTTGGTCTCGACGGTCCACTACTGCCCCTACCCCTCTGCCTGCCCGTACCAGAACGCCTACTGGGATGGCGCGCAGATGGTCTACGGCGAGGGCTTCTCGCGCGCCGACGACGTGACCGCCCACGAGCTGACCCACGCGGTCACCGAGCACTCGGCGAACCTCTTCTACTACATGCAGTCGGGCGCGCTGAACGAGTCGATCTCCGACATCTTCGGCGAGACGGTGGACCAGTGGAACACCGACCGCGGGGACCAGACGCGGCGGGGCAACGACAGCGCGTCGGTGCGCTGGTTGATGGGCGAGGACGTGCCGGGGATCGGTGCCATCCGCAACATGATGAACCCGAACCAGTTCGGCGACCCGGGCAAGACCAGCGACCCGCAGTTCTACTGCGCGAACGACGACTACTACGGCGACAACGGCGGCGTCCACCGCAACAGCGGCGTGCCGAACCACGCCTATGCCCTCATGGTCGACGGCGGGACCTACAACAGCATCACCGTCACCGGCATCGGCCTGAAGAAGGCGGCGAAGATCCAGTACCGGACGCTCACGAACTACCTCTCCTCCGCCTCGGACTTCCTCGACTACTACGACGCCGTCCAGCAGGCCTGCAGCGACCTCACCCTGGACCACGCCAGCGGGATCACTCCCTCCGACTGCACGCAGGTGCAGCACGCGCTCGACGCCGTGCAGTTGGCCGCCCCGAGCCTGTGCAACCAGGCTGTTCCGCCGAGCACCTGCCCGGCGGGGAAGGTGAAGGCCGCCTCGGACCTCTTCTTCGACGACTTCGAATCGGGTTCCGCGAAGTGGGTGCTGACGCAGACGGCAGGACCGTCCGACACCGCCTGGACGACGGACCCACCCTACCTTTACGCGACCAGCGGCACTCACAGCCTCTACGCACCCGATTGGTGGTACGACGGCACCTACCCCCAGAGCGACGTGCAGGCCGCGATGGCGTCGCCCGTGACGATTCCCTCCGGAGACGTGCGACTGCAGTTCCAGCACGCCTACGACATGTACTCCTACGCCAACGGCGGCGTGGTCGAGTACACCACCGACGGCGGGACGACCTGGCAGGACGCCGGGCCGCTCTTCGTCTACCCGCCCTCCGACGGAGGCGCTGTGCCCAACAGCCAGCCCGGCAGCGGTCCCCTGGCAGGCCGCAGCACGTTCGGCACGCAGAGCGGGGGCTACGTCACCTCCCAGCTGGACCTGAGCTCGTTGACGGGAAAGAACGTGCAGTTGCGCTACCGCCTGGGGGCCGGGGACCCGTACGGCAACCTCGGCTGGTTCGTCGACGACGTGCGGATGTACCAGTGCCTGGACGACCCGCAGGCGGCGATCAGCATCGCCGACACCAGCCTGCGCGAGGGCAACAGCGGGACGAGGTGGGCGACCTTCACGGTGTCGCTGTCGGCGCCGCTCAGCAACGACGTCACCTTCGACTTGGTCACCAGCGATGGGACTGCAACTGCGGGGGAGGACTACGCCGCGGTTTCAGGCACCGGTTGGACCATCTGGGCGGGGAGCACGGGCACGACGATCCAGGTCCCGGTCTACGGCGACACCGACGTGGAAGGCGACGAGACGTTCCAGGTCACGCTCAGCAACGTGACCGGCGCTTCGGTCGCGCGCGCGACCGCGACCGGCACCATCATCGACGACGACGGCCTGCCGGCGCCGCCCACGACGAACACCTGGGCCGTGGCGCGGCAAGGCATGCCGAGCCTGAACAAGGTTGCCTACGGCGCCGGCCTCTACGTCGCCGTGGATGGCCAGAGCGGGGTCTGGACCTCCGCCGACGGCATCACCTGGTCTCAGCGGCAGCTGCCGGCCCGGTCCGATCCCTACCACCTGTCCGGGATCGCATTCGCCGGCGGGCAGTTCGTGGCGGTGGGGTCCTACACCATCGTCACCTCCCCCGACGGGGTCAACTGGACGGACCAGTCCGCGAACATTCCCAGCGGCTATCGCTATCTGAACGCGGTCACCTACGGACAGGGGCAATCCGCGGCGGAGCCGCTCTACGTGGTCGTCGGCTCCTCCGGCCAGTTCCTGACCTCGTCGGACGCCGTCACCTGGACGGCGGTGGACACGGGCACCACCAACAGCCCGTACGCCGTGGCCTTCGGAGGCGGCACGTTCGTGGCCGTCGGTTACGGGGGGGTGCTGATGACGTCAGTTGACGGAACGAACTGGACCGTCGGGGCGGCGCCGACGTACTCGCTGAACGACGTCACCTACACCGGGACGCAGTTCGTGGTCGTGTCCTACAACCAGGTCTTCACCTCGCCCGACGGCGGCACCTGGACCGCCTACCCGTTTGGTGGCTACTACGACGTGTACGCCGTCGCCAGCGGACCCGGCGGCGCGATCGTGGCGGTGGGCTACTCCACCTTCCTGACCTCCCCCGACGGACAGAGCTGGACGCCACACCCCGTGCCGACGGTCGGCTCCGGAGGCAACGCGATACTGTACGGCGTCACCTACGGTGCCAGCGGCTACGTGGCCGTCGGCTACATCGGCGCCGTGTTCACGTCGCCGGATGGCGGCACCTGGACCAGCCGGCAGATGGCCTCCAGCCGATTCTTCAACGGGCTGAGCTTCGACGGCACGCGCTACTGCGCGGTCGGCGAGTACGGCGCGGCAGCGCGCTCGGCCGACGGCGCGACATGGACGAACGTCGCCACGCCGCCGTCCTCGCCGGGCAGCGGCTATTACCCGAGCCTCGCCGCCGTCGCGCACGGGCCGGGGCTGTTCGTGGCCGTGGGCGGCGCCATCCTCACCTCTCCCGACTGCGGCACCTGGACCAGCCGCCCGTACAGCCTGCCGGTGACCCAATACGCGTGGAGCTGGTTCGACGACGTGGCGTTCGGGGGCAGCCGCTACGTCGCGGTCGGTCAGAAGTACACCGGCACCACCTATCTGCCCATGATCCAGACGTCGACCGACGGCCTGACGTGGGCGGACGTCGAGCTGCCCGGCGTGCCCGCCGCCGAGCTGAAAGCTGTCGGCTACGGCGCCGGGCGCTACGTCACCATCGGCAACCTGGAGTCGGGCGGCGGGTTCCTGGTGCTGACATCGGAGGATGGCCTCCACTGGACACAGCGCCCGAACCAGATCTCGGAGTGGCGCTGGAGCTCCGTCACAGGGCTTCGCTACGGAGGCGGGTCGTTCGTCGTGAGCGTCGACGGCGACACCTGGACCTCGGCCGACGGCATCCAATGGTCCATGGCGTGCTGCGTGGGAGGCCTGATCTACGACACCGCGTTCGGGAGCAGCCGTGCGGTCGGCGTGGGCGACGGCGCCTACGAGTCGCTCGACCTCAGAACTTGGGCGCCTCAGTCGCTGCCCTCGGAGGCACAGCTGAACGCCGTCTCCTACGCCGGCTCCCTCGACCGCTTCCTCGCGGTGGGCGAGTCGGTGATCGAGTACACCAGCAATGCGCTGCCGACTCTGTCGATCGGCCCCGCCTCGGCGGCCGAGGACGCGGGTCCGATGCACTTCACGGTGACGCTGTCGGCGCCGAGCGGGAACACGGTCACAGTCGGCTACGCGACCAAGAACGGGACCGCCGTCGCTCCCGCCGACTACGCGCCGACGAGCGGCACCCTCACCTTCCTGCCCGGCGAGACCAGCAAGGGCTTCGACGTCCCGCTGGTGGCGGACGGCACGGCCGAGGGCGCGGAGACCTTCAGCGTGGTCCTCACCAGCCCCACGAACGCGGCCATCGGCACCGGCACCGCCGTCGGCACCATCACCGACGGCGCCTCGACGCCGCTGCCGACCTTCTCGATCGCCGACGTCGACCTTCCCGAGGGAACGGGCGGGACGACACCGTTCACGTTCACCGTCACGCTGAGCAACCCGGGCCTGAACCAGTCCACGGTCGCCTACACGACGGTGGACGGCACGGCAAGAGCGCCGGCGGACTACGCGCCGACCAGCGGCGTGCTGACGTTCCCGACCGGCGTGACCTCGCAAACGATCACCGTCCAGGTGGTCGCCGACGACATCCACGAGGCGGATGAGACCTTCACCGTGAAGCTCTCTGCTCCGTCCAACGCGACGATCTCGAAGGCGACGGGCCTGGGGACGATCCGCGACGACGACACCGGCGGCGCCATCGAATTCACCTCCGCTGCGTACACGGTGAAGGAAGCAGCCGGGGTCGCCACCATCACGGTGAAGCGCACGGGCAGCGTCGCTGCGGGCGAGTCCGTCGTGTACGCGACCTCGGACGGGACGGCACTGGCCGGCAGCGACTACACGGCGCGCACCAGCACGTTGACCTTCCCGGCAGGCGTGCAGACGCTGAGCTTCACGGTGCCGATCACCCCCGACACCATCGCCGAGGGGCCGGAGACGGTGAACCTGACGCTGTCGGGCGCGGGTGGCGGCGCCCGGCTGGGGACGCTGACGAACGCGGTGCTGACCATCGTGGACGACGACTTCGGCGGGACCGTGAAGTTCTCGGCGGCGACCTACTCCGTCTCCGAGACGGCTGGAACGGCGACCATCACGGTCGTGCGCACGGCCGGAGCGGCCAGCGGCGTGTCGGTCGATTACGCGGCCATGGACAACTCGGCCGTCAACGGGAGCGACTACACGCTCGCGCCCGGCACGCTCAGCTTCGGAGCCGGGGTGATGAGCCGGACGATCACGGTGCCCATCACCAACGACACCCTGGCGGAGGGCGACGAGACCTTCAACATCATGCTGTCGAACCCGCGGGGCGGGGCGATCCTCGGCACCCCGGCGAGCGCGGTGGTGACGATCAAGGACGACGAGCCGGTGGTGCAGTTCTCGACCTCGGGCTACACGGTGTCCGAGGCGGGCGGTTCGGCCACGATCACCGTGGTCCGCACGGGGACTACGGGCCCCTGCTCGGTGCAGTACACGGTCTCGGACGGCTCCGCGACCCTGGGCTCGGACTACAACGGGCCGACGACGGGGACCCTGAGCTTCGCAGCCGGCGCCCTCAGCCGGACGTTCACCGTGCCGATCATCAACGACACCATCGCCGAGAGCTCCGAGACGGTGTTCCTGACCCTGTCGAACCCGGTCAATGCCTCGATCGGAGCCCGGCGGACCGCTGTCCTGACGATCAAGGACGACGAGCCGGTGGTGCAGTTCTCTTCGGCGGCCTACACGGTGAGCGAGGCAGCGGGCAAGGCGGTGCTCACCATCACGCGGACGGGGACGGCGGGGATCTGGGTCTGGTACCAGACCTCGGACGGCTCGGCACAGGACGGCACCGACTACGTCGGCGCCGGGCAGTGGGTGTGGTTCGCTCCCGGGGTCCTCGCGAAGACCATCTCGATCCCGATCCTCAACAACCCCACCTCCACCTCCAACCACTATTTCTGGGTCGACTTGTACCCCGACGGCCAGACCTCCCGGGTGGGGGCGCGCTACTACGCCTACGTGATGATCACGGACAACTCGCCCACGGTGCGCTTCTCGGCCTCGGCCTACACGGTGAGCGAGGCGGCGGGACACGCCACGCTCACCGTCACCCGCACCGGCACCGCCCCGATGTCCGTCGACTACTGGACTACGGATGGGTCGGCGTCGGCAGGGAGCGACTACCAGTCGGTGAGCGGAACTCTGAGCTTCCCGGCCGGTGTCACCAGCAAGACCATCACCGTCCCGATCATCCTCGACGGCGTCTACGACCCGGACGAGTACTTCTACGTCGTCCTGACGTCGCCCGTGGGCGCCAAGTACGGCACGCCGAACTGGGCGAGTGTCACGATCAAGGAAGCCTCGCCCGCGGTCCGGTTCTCCTCGGCGACGTACACCGGGGCCGAGGGGACGAACGCGACCATCACGGTGACCCGGACAGGCACGGTGCCGATCTCGGTCGGCTACGCGACCTCCGACGGCACGGCGACAACTCCTGGTCACTACACGTCCGTCAGCGGGACGCTGAGCTTCCCGGCGGGCGTGACGACGAAGACCTTCCCGGTGCCGATCCAGAGCGACGGCGTTCCGGACCCGTACCAGACGGTGAACCTGACGCTGTCGAACCCGGTCGGGGCGTACATCGGCTCGCCGGCCATGGCGGTGCTGACGATCATGGACCCGACGCCGGTGCTGCAGTTCTCGGCGACGGCGTACTCGGTCTCGGAGGCGGCCGGGGCGGCGACGATCACGGTCACCCGGTCGGGCACGGCCAGGACGGCCTGCTCGGTGCAGTACGCCACCTCGGACGGGACGGCCACGGCCGGCAGCGACTATACCGCCGTCAGCAACACGCTGACGTTCGCCGCGGGCATCCTGAGCCGGACGTTCACGGTGCCGATCCTCAACGACACGGTGGGAGAGCCGACGGAGACGGTGAGCCTGAAGCTGTCCAATCCGTCAGCCGGCTGTGTCATCGGGCCCCGCAACGCGGCCGTCCTCAGCATCAACGACAACGAGCCGGTGGTGCAGTTCTCCGCGACCGCGTACTCGGTGTCGGAGGCGGGCGGGGCGGCGACGATCACGGTGGTGCGGACGGGCTCGCTGGCGCCGTTCAGCGTGCAGTACACGACCTCCGACGGGACGGCGACGGCCGGGAGCGACTACACGACCGCCAGCGGCACGCTGTCGTTCCCGGCGGGGGTGCTGAGCAAGACCTTCACCGTGCCCATCATCAACGACACCCTGCACGAGGCGAACGAGACGGTGCAGCTCGGCCTGCTGGGCGCTTCCGGGGCGGTGATCGGGCCGCGCGCCACGGCCGTCCTCACCATCATCGACAACGACGTGGCCGGCACCATCGCCTTCGGGGCGCCGGTGTTCGACACCGAGCAAACGGCGGGGACGGCGACGGTGACGGTCACCCGCAGCGCTGGAGCCGCCAGCGGCGTCACCGTCGACTTCGCCACCGTGGACGGCACGGCGACGGCGCCGGCCGACTACCAGGCCGTGACCAGCACCCTCGTCTTCGCCGCCGGCGAGACCACCAAGACCATCTCCATCCCAGTCGCCAATCACGGAGTCCCGGGGCCGAGCCAGACGGTGCTGCTGACGCTGTCGAACCCGTCTTCCGGCGCGGCTCTCGGCGTGCAGAAGACGGCGACGCTGGTGATCGTCGACTAGCGGGCCCGGAGGGAACCATGAGAACCACGGTTGGCGTGTTCAGCCTGATCCTGGCGGGCCTGCTGGCGTGCTGGACGGCACCGGCCTCCGCCGCCGACGACCAGATGCTCGTCCAGGCCGTTTCGCGAGACACGGGCGTACCGACACAGAAGCTGCAGCAGCAGAAGACGGACACGGGCCTCTCCTGGGACAGCGTCCGCACCGGTCACCTGCTGGCGGAGGCGATGCACCGCGACTTCGCCGAGGTGGCGGAGAAGATGAAGGCGGGCACGCCGTGGCACGTCATCGCCCGCGAGGCGGGCGTCTCCAAGTCGCAGCTCGACCGGCTCGCCCGGCAGCACCGGCAGAGTCCGCAGCCGCAGCGCTGAGACCTCAGCTCGCGCCGGGGCCGGCGCGTCCTGCCGGTCCCGGCGCCAGCCGTCGGCCCGGACGGCGGGCCCGCTCAGGCCAGCGTGCGCAGCACGAAGCACTTCAGGTAGTAGGTCTCCGGTACGCTGAGCAGCACCGGGTGGTCGCGGGACTGCCGCCTCTTCTCCACAACGGTGACGGCGACGCCGGCGTCCGTGGCCGCGTCGGCCAGGATCGCCTCGAAGTGGTCCTCGTGGACGTGGTACGAGCAGGAGCAGGTGAAGAGGCAGCCGCCGGGCTTGAGGATCCTCAGCGCGCGGAGGTTGATCTCCTTGTAGCCGCGCTCGGCCCGGGCCACCGCGTCGCGGCTCTTGGCGAAGGCGGGAGGGTCCAGCACCACGGTGTCGAAGCGCTCGCCGGCCTCGTCCAGCGAGCGCAGCAGGTCGAAGACGTTGGCGTTGGTGGAGGTGAGGTTGCCGATCTCGTTGGCCGCGGCGTTGGCGCCCACCCGCTCGAGAGACTCGGCCGAGAGGTCGACCGCCGTCACACCGTCGCAGAGCGCGGCCATCTGCAGGGCGAAGCCGCCGTCGTAGGTGAAGCAGTCGAGGGCGCGGCCGCGCGCGTAGCGGCGCACGGCCAGGTGGTTCTCGCGCTGGTCCAGGAAGAGGCCGGTCTTCTGCCCGCGCCGCAGGTCGACGCGGAGGCGCAGGTCGCCCTCGCGCACCTCGACCGTCTCCGGCACCTCGCCGTACGGCACCGACACCGTCTGCTCCAGGCCTTCCAGCGTGCGCACACGGGGGTCGTTGCGCTCGACGATCCCCCTGGGGTCGAAGAGCTGCACCAGCTCCGAGACGATCTCCGGCTTGGCCCGCTCGGTCGCCTGCGAGAGCGTCTGCAGGACCAGGTAGTCGCCGTAGCGGTCGACCACCAGCCCCGGCAGGCCGTCGCCCTCGCCGTGGACCACGCGGTAGGCCTCGGCGCCCGCGGCGATGGTGTGCCGCCAGGCGCGCGCCCGCTCGATCCGCTGCCGCCAGAAGCCCTCGACCGGCTGGTGGGAGCGCTCGATCATCCGCAGCCGGATCTCCGACCGCGACGACCACAGCGCGTACCCCAGCGGCTCGTGGCGCGGGCCTTCCACCCCGACCACCGCCCCCGGCGAAGCCCCGCCGTCCCGGACCACGTCCGAGCGGAACACCCAGGGATGCCCGCGCTCGATCCGCGCCTGCCCCTTGCGGCTGACGACGACCGGCCCCTCGATGTGCATGGAGACAGAAGGATACACGCCGGCATGCCGCAGGATTGCGTCAGGCACGCGGCGCGACATGGAACGGTCGCCTGGGCCCCGGTGAGCGTTCGGTCGTGGCGACGAACCGGTGCTGGACTACTCCGTCCGGACGGCGTGGGGCGTCAGGTCAGTCTGTATCAATCAGTGATATAGCTGGCGCGGCGCTCATTCGGCCCTCAGCACCCGGGCCGGGTCGGTGCGGGCGGCGCGCCAGGCCGGCTGCAGCGAGGCCAGCAGGCCGAGGGCGATGGCCACGAAGGCGCTGGCGGCGAACGCGCGGGGTTCGAGGGGGCCGACGCCGCGCAGGAGGCTGCGCAGGAGGACCGCTGCGGCCGCGGCCGAGGCGAGCCCCGCGACGGCGCCGATCGCCGCGAGCGTCAGCCCCTGCTTCAGCACCAGCCTCAGCACGTCCGCGGCTTCGGCTCCCAGAGCCATGCGCACGCCGACCTCGCGGCTGCGCCGGGCCGCCATCCGCGCCACGGTCGCGTACAGCCCGGCCAGGGCGAGGGCGACCCCGAGCACGGCCAGGCCGCTGCCCAGCACCGCCTGCAGCCAGTCCTCGTGCAGCTGCTCCGACATGTGGCCGCGCAGGGTCCGGGTGTTGATCACCCAGGCGCCGGGGCAGGTCTCGCGGACGACGGCCCTGGTCGTGGCAGCGAGCAGTATCGGGTCGCCGGCAGTCTCCACCAGGAAGGCGGTGTCGCTGGTTGGCTTGCGCGAGTAAGGGAAATACACGAACGGCTGCGCCTGCTCGTGGAGCTGCTCGAGGGGCGTGTCCTCCACCACACCCACCACCAGGTGAAGCTCGCCGCCGACCATCACGTGGCGGCCGACGGCGGTTTCGCCGCGGAAGTACTGGCGAGCGAAGGCCTCGCTCACCACCGCCACCGGCTGCCGCCCGGCGTGCTCGGCGGCCTCGAAGAAGCGGCCCTGGCGCAGGTGGATCCCCAGCGTCTCGGCGAAGCCCGGTCCCGCCTGGTTGTAGCGCAGCGGCAGGGCCTCGCGGCCGGGCAGCGCCACGCGGATCGTTGCGCCGCCGCCGTAACCGGCCATCGGCAGGCGCCGGACGTAGGTCGCGTTGCGGACGCCGGGAACCGCCAGCATGCGCTGGCGCGCGACGTCGAGCTCCGCCGTCCAGCGGGAGAGGTCACCGCCCTCGGCGCCCATCACCAGCTGCAGCGCCAGCACCGGACGGGTGGTGTCGAACCCGCGCGAGGCGCGGCGCACGCCGTCGAAGCTCGCCAGCAGGAGGGTCGCGGTGTTCACCGCCACCACGGCCAGGACCATCTGCGCGACCACCAGGGCGGCGGGCAGGGAGAACAGCCGGCGAGGCGACGCCGTCTCCTCCGTCACCCGCGTGGGCGACGGCGCCAGCCCTCCGGCGCGCAGGGCAGGCACCAGGCCGCCCACGAGCGCGGCGAGGGCGCCGAGCAGCCCGGCGCAGGCGACGACGCGGGCGTCCATCCTGATGCCGTAGTCGATCACCGCCGACGAGGGCGGCAGCAGTGCCGGCGCGGCGCGCAGCAGCAGCGAGGCCAGCGCCAGTCCGCCGGCCACCCCGGCGGCGGCCAGCAGCGCCGTCTCGGCCAGCACCTGCCGCGCGATGCCGCCGCGGCTGGCGCCCAGCGCCAGGCGCAGGCTCAGCTCGACGCGCCTCGCGTCGTTGAGGCCGAGCAGCAGCGTCGAGACGTTGGCGCAGGCGATCAGCAGGACCAGGCCGCCGCCGGTCAGCAGGAGCAGCACGGGCGGCGTCACCTCGCCGGCGACTGCGGCGGGGCGCGACACGCGCAAGCTCCGCCCCTTCGCCTCGGGAACAGCGGAGATCCAGCGGGCGTCCAGCACGCGGATCTCGGACGTGGCCTGCTGCAGCGTCGCCCCCGGCCGCAGTCGCGCCAGCAGCTCGAAGTTGCGGGCGGCGCGCTGCGACAGCTGCGCGCGGTCGTTGTAGAAGCGGCTCCAGGTGTCGAGCGAGATCCACGCGTCCGTCACCGCCTGGCGGTCGAGGCCGCGGAACTCCTGCGGCAGCACGCCGACCAGCGTGTACGGCCTCTCGGTCAGCTCGATCGTCCGTCCCACCAGCGTCGGGTCGGCCCCGAAGCCGGTGCGGAACAGCCGGTCGCTGATGACCACGGCCGCCGCGGGCAGGCCGTGGTCCACTCCGGGTCCGATGACGCGGCCCAGGGCCGGCTTCACCCCGAGCACCTTGAAGTAGTCGTCGGACACGGCGGCCAGGTCCAGCATCTGGAGCTTGTCGCCGCGGTCGAGGGTGGCGCCGCGCAGGTCGTAGGCGGCGACGCCGGCGATCGACGGCAGCGCAGCGACGTCGAGCACCTCCGGATAGGACAGCGTGTCGCGGTTGCCGGACTCCGACAGCGTGAACACCTCGACCAGCCGCGACGGCTCCGCGACGGCGAGCGGCCGCATGAAGCGGGCGTCGGCGATCGCGAAGACCGCGGTGGCGACCCCGATGCCCAGGGTCAGGGAGCCCACGGCGACGGCCAGCACGCCTGGGTGCCGCCGGAAGACGCGCGCGCCGTGCCGCCAGTCGCTCAGGATCGCCACCGCTCACCTCCGCGCCGGGACCGAGGCCTCGGGGCCGCCGATCGCCGTGCATCAGGTGTGCCAGCCGCCGACTGGCCGCACCGGGCGGGGATCGCCCGCTCCTCGGCCGCCGGCGTTGCCGCGGCGTGTTCGCCCAGGGGACGGAGGCGTGCCAGAAACGGACACCGCGGACAGCGTCTCCACCCCGGACCGGCGCCGAAACCGGCCAAAGTGCGCGGAATGCGGCGGTTCCGGGCCCGGAGGACCGGTGGCACGCCCCTTGGACTCCGAGCGGGCGTGGACATCGCCCGGCCGGACCTCCTGCAGAAGAAGAAGCGCCAGCGAATAGCGTGGAGCGTCGGGGCGATCGTGGTCGTCGCCCTGGTCACCCTGGGGGTCTCGCGCCTCAAGCCGGCGGCGCCCTCGGTCGAGCGCGCCACGCTGGTGATCGACTCGGTCGTGCGCGGCGAGATGGTCTGCGAGGTGCGCGGCCTCGGCACGCTGGTGCCGGTGGACATCCGCTGGCTCCCGGCACAGACGGAAGCCCGCGTCGAGCGGCTGGTGCTGCTGCCGGGCACGAGGGTCGGCGCCAACGACGTCATCCTCGAGCTGAGCAACCCCGAGCTGGAGCAGCAGGCGCTGGAGGCGGAGTCGCAGGTGCGGGCCGCCGAGGCCGCGTACACCGAGCTGAAGGTGAGGCTGGAGAGCCAGCACCTCGACCAGAAGGCCGCGGTCGCCCGGGTCGAGTCAGACGCCCGCCAGGCGCGGCTGCGCGCCGACGCCGACGCCGAGCTGCTTAAGGACGGCCTGGTCGCCAGCATCACCTCCAAGCTCTCGCAGAGCGCGGCCGAGGAGCTGGACGGCCGGCAGAAGATCGAGCGGCAGCGGCTGGCCATCGCTGGCGAGGCGATCGAGGCGCAGCTCAAGGTGCAGCAGGCGCAGGTCGAGCAGCGCCGGGCGATGGCGCGGCTGCGGCGGTCGCAGGTCGACGCCCTGAAGGTGCGCGCCGGCATCGACGGCGTGCTGCAGCAGGTGCCGGTCGAGGTGGGGCAGCGGGTGACGCCGGGCACCAACCTGGCGCGCGTCGCCCGCCCGGAGAAGCTGAAAGCGGTGGTGCGCGTCCCCGAGACCCAGGCCCGCGACGTGATGCCGGGCCAGAGGGCGCGGGTGGACACCCGCAACGGCGTGGTGGACGCGCGCGTCATCCGTGTCGACCCGGCGGTGCAGAACGGCACGGTGACCGTGGACCTGGCGCTCCTCGGCGAGCTGCCGAAGGGCGCGCGGCCGGACCTCACGGTAGACGGCACCATCGAGCTGCAGCGCCTGGAGAACGTGCTGCACGTCGGCCGGCCCGCGATGGGCCAGCCGCAGAGCACGGTGGGCCTGTTCCGGGTGGTGAAGGGCAGCAGCGAGGCGCAGCGGGTGAGGGTGCGGCTGGGGCAGGCGTCGGTGAGCAGCGTCGAGGTGACGGACGGGCTGGCCGAGGGCGACCAGGTGATCCTCTCGGACACCTCGGCCTACGATTCGGTCGATCGCATCCGCCTCAACTAGGCAGCGAGGAGCGCGATGAACGCAGACGGGACGCTGATTCGGCTGGAGGGGCTGGGGAAGGTCTTCTACACCGACGAGGTGGAGACCCACGCCCTCTCGGACATCCACCTGGAGATCCGCAGGGGCGAGTACGTGGCCATCTCCGGGCCCTCCGGCTGCGGCAAGTCGACGCTGCTGTCGATCCTGGGCCTGCTCGACTCGCCGACAGCAGGGTCCTACCGCCTCAACGACACGCCGGTGCAGGATCTCGGCGCGCAGCAGCGGGCGCGCATCCGCAACCGGGAGATCGGCTTCATCTTCCAGAGCTTCAACCTGATCGGCGACCTCACCGTCTACGAGAACGTGGAGCTGCCGCTCACCTACCGCGGCATGCGCGCGGCCGAGCGGCGCGAGCGGAGCGTGCACGCCCTCGAGCGCGTGGGCATGGGCCACCGCGCCCGTCACCTGCCCAGCCAGCTCTCGGGCGGCCAGCAACAGCGCGTCGCCGTGGCGCGGGCGCTGGTGGGCGAGCCCTCGATCCTGCTCGCCGACGAGCCCACCGGCAACCTGGACTCGCGCAACGGCGAGGCGGTGATGGAGCTGCTGCGCGACCTGCACCGCTCTGGCGCCACCCTCTGCATGGTCACCCACGACGTCCGCTTCGCCCGCCACGCCGAGCGCACCGTGCACCTCTTCGACGGCCGGGTGGTGAGCGAGGAGGAGGCCGCGCGGGCGGCGGCCGAGGCGGCGACGCAGGCCACGGCCGGGGCAGCCTGAGCCAGGGTCGCAGGGGCGCTCTCCCCGGGACGGGAAGCCATGCTGTCGGTGCCGAAGCCTCGCCGGGGAAAGCGTCGATGAAGGCCCTGATCGCCGACGATCGCGAGGACGTCCGGCTGGCGCTGGAGCTCTTGCTCAAGCGAAGGGGCCACCAGGGCGAGGGCGTCGGCTCGCCGCAGGAGGTGGAGCAGGCCCTCGCCCGCGCCAGCTACGACGTCGTGCTCCTCGACCTCAACTACACACGCGACACCACCTCGGGCGAGGAGGGCCTGGCGCTGCTGCGCCAGCTGCGGCGCAGCCGGCCGGCGCTGCCCCTGGTGGCCATGACCGCCTGGGGATCGGTGGAGCTGGCGGTCTCGGCCATGCGCGAGGGCGCCAGCGACTTCGTGCTCAAGCCCTGGGACGACGACAAGCTGCTGCAGACGCTCGAACGCCACGGCGCGCCGCGGGCGGAGAGGCTGGACCTCGACCGCGCCGGCCGCGTGCAGGCGCGCTTCCGCTCGCGCGCGGTCCCCAGGGGCGGCTCGCTCGACTGCGCGGGCGCCTGCGACGAGGCGGCGGCCGTGGGCGGCGACGTCTTCGACGTGCTCGACCTGGGCCGCGGGCGGCTGGGGCTGCTGGTCGGCGACGCGGCCGGCAGGGGCGTGTCGGGCGCGCTCCTGATCGCGTACCTGCAGTCCGCGATCCGCAGCCAGAGCTACCGCGCCGCCTCCGACCTGCCCGGCCTCGTCTCCTCGGTGAACCGGGTCTTCTTCGAGTGCACGGCCCCGGAGCACTTCGCGACGCTCTTCTTCGCGGTGTGGGACGAGGCCGCCTCGGCGCTGACCTGGGTCAACTGCGCCCACCCCGCGCCGCTGCTGCTGCGCCGTGACGGGACCCTGGAACGGCTGGGCGCTACCGGCTTCGCGCTCGGCCTGTTCGAGCAGTCGCGGCCGACGGCGGCGTCGGTGCGGCTCGCGCCCGGCGACCTGCTGGCCGCCTTCACCGACGGTGTGGTCGAGGCGAGCCGCGGGACGGAGGAGTTCGGCGAGCAGCGGCTGGCGGCGGCGCTCGTCCGCGCCCGCGCCCGTCCCGTCGACGAGATCCCGGCGGCCCTGCTGTCGGAGGTGTCCGCGTTCGCGGCGGAGGAGGACAAGGACGACCGGGCCATCCTGGTGGCCCGCTTGCGGGAGCCAGCGTGCGGCGGGACCAGTCAGGGGGACCCGAGGTGAGCGCCTTCACACACGACCTCCGTCACGCGCTTCGCGGCCTGCGGCGCACGCCCTCCTTCACGGCCATCGCCGTGCTCACCCTGGCCCTCGGCATCGGCGGCAGCACGGCGGTCTTCAGCCTGGCGGCCGCCGTGCTCCTCGGCGGGGTGCCCTTCCGCCAACCGGACCGCCTGCTGATGGTGTGGGACGACGCCTCGCAGGTCGGCTTCCCGCGCAACGACCTGACGCCCGCGGAGTTCGCCACCCTGCGCGGCGCCAGCCGCTCGTTCGAGGACCTGGCCGCCGTCACCGAGGCGGGGTTCGTCCTCACCGGCGGCGGCGAGCCGGAGAAGCTGGAGGGGCGGCGGGTGACGTCGTCGTTCTTCGCCCTCCTGGGCGTCGCTCCGCAGATCGGGCGTGTCTTCGGGAAGGACGAGGACCGGCCCGGAGCGGGCCGCGTCGCCGTGCTGAGCCACGGCTTCTGGCAGCGCCGCTTCGGCGGGGACCCTTCCGTGCTGGGGAGGGACCTCGTGCTGAACGGTGAGGGCTACCGCGTGGTGGGCGTGATGCCGCGCGGCTTCCAGTTCCTGGAGAGCTACGTCGCGGTGTTCGTGCCCGCCGCCTTCCCCGCCGACGAGCTGGCCAACCGCGGCGCGCACTACCTGACGGTGTTCGGCCGCCTGCACGCCGGCGTGACGGCGGCGCGCGCCGGTGCGGAAGTGGCGAGCCTGGCCCAGCGCATGGTGCACGAGTTCCCCGACCAGGAGTTCCACGCCTACGTCCTGCCCATGCGCGAGCAGCTGCTGGGCGACGCGCGCCGGCCGCTGGTCGTGCTGGTGCTGGCGGTCGCCTCGCTGCTGCTGATCACCTGCGCCAACCTGGCCGGGCTGCTGCTCGCGCGCGCCTCGGTGCGTGCGCGGGAGCTGGCCCTGCGGACCGCCATGGGCGCGACCCGGGGCCGGCTCGTGCGCCAGCTGCTCACCGAGAGCCTGCTGCTGGCCGCCGTGGGCGTGGTGCCCGGGCTGCTGGTCGCCAAGGCTGCCTTGGCGCTGTTGCAGGAGATGGTGCCGCCGGCGGTGGTGCTCTCGGTCCATCCCGCGCTCGACCCGCGAGCCGTCGGCATCGCCGTCCTTCTGGCCACCTCGACCGGCGTGCTCTTCGGCATCGCCCCCGCCTGGCTCGGCACGGGGAGCGCGCTCGAAACCGTCCTGCGCGCGGGCGGGCGAGGGACGGTCGCTTCGGGTCGGCAACGGGTGCGCAGCCTGCTGGTGGTCGCCGAGCTGGCGGGAACGCTGGTGCTGCTGGTGACGGCGGGGCTCTTCGGGCAGACGCTGTACCGCCTGCGTTATGCGAACCTGGGCCTCGAGCCAGACAGGTTGCTGACGCTGCGCACCTCTCTGCCCGCCTACCGTTACGCCGACGCGGCCCGCCGGGCCGGCTTCTACGAGGATGTGCTCGCCCGCGTCCGGGCGCTTCCCGGCGTCGTGACGGCGGGCTACACGACGTCTGTCCCGCTGGAGTGGAAAGGGGGGACCAACTGGTTCCAGCCCGAAGGCTACGTCGACCCCCGGCGGTCCTGCGACGCCAACCATCGGCAGATCAGCGTCGACTACCTGAGGACCATGGGAGTCCCCCTGCGGCGGGGCCGCCCGCTGGGGCGGACCGACGGAGCGCGGTCGCAGCCGGTCGCCCTCGTCAACGAGACGATGGCCCGCCAGTACTGGCCCGGGCTGGATCCGGTCGGCCGGCGGTTCAAGATCGGCGAGCCCTCGCATCCGTGGATCACCATCGTCGGTGTCGTCGGTGACGTGCGGCAGATGGGGCTGGACGCGCCGGTGAAGGCCGAGATGTACCTGCCCTACTCGCAGGTCGCCGACCAACCCTGGTTCGCACCGCGCGACCTGGTGGTCCGGACGGCCGGGGAGCCGCTGCAGCTGGTGAGCGCCGTCGAGGCGGCGATCCACGGGGTGGATCCCGAGCAGCCGGTCTCCAACGTCAGGACGTTCCGGACGATCCTCGACGAGGAGGTCACGCAGCGGCGGCTGGGCGCGGTGCTGGTCGGCTGCTTCGCCGGCCTGGCCCTGCTGCTGGCGACGCTCGGGGTGTACGGGCTCCTCTCCTACTTCGTCAGCGGGCACACGCCCGAGATCGGAGTGCGGATGGCGGTGGGTGCCAGCCGAGCGGACGTCTTCCGGCTGGTGCTGAGGAAGGGCATGGCCCTCGCCGGCGCCGGAGTCGTCGCCGGGTTGCTCGGTGCGCTCGCGCTCGCGCGCCTCGTGTCGGGCCTTCTGTACGGGATCGCACCCGCCGACCCGACGACGCTCCTGGCCGCGGCCGGCCTCGTCACCGCGGTGGCGCTCATCGCCTGCTACCTCCCGGCCCGGCGGGCCGTCGCGGTCGACCCGACGACGGCGCTGCGCAGCGAGTGACGGTGAGCGTGCCCTCGACGAGCCGACGGAGGCGTTGAAACGCCCACCTTTCGAGTGAGGAGAGCATGATCGAGCTTCGCAATCTCGAGAAGAGCTACCCGCAGGGGCCGGCCACCGTCTGGGTCCTCCGCCGCATCGACCTGACGATAGCCGAGGGCGAGTTCGTCTCCATCATGGGGCCCTCGGGCGCCGGCAAGTCCACGCTCCTGCACATCCTCGGCCTGCACGACGCCGAGTTCGGCGGCACGTACACGCTGGTCGGCCAGCCGGTCCACAAGCTCGGCCGCAAGGACCGCCACGAGCTGCAGAAGCGCACCATCGGCTTCGTCTTCCAGAGCTACCACCTGCTCGACGACCTCACGGTGGCCGAGAACCTGGAGCTGCCGCTCTCCTACCGCAACCTCAAGAAGTCGGAGCGGCAGGCGATCGTGGCCGACACCCTCGACCGCTTCCAGATCGTGGGGAAGAAGGACCTCTACCCGCGCCAGCTCTCGGGCGGCCAGCAGCAGCTGGTGGCGGTCGCCCGGGCGATCGTGTCGAGCCCCAAGCTGATCCTGGCCGACGAGCCCACCGGCAACCTCCACTCCGAGCAGGGCCGCGAGATCATGGAGCTCTTCTGCAAGCTCAACGCCGAGGGCACCACCATCGTCCAGGTGACGCACTCGCAGACGAACGCCGGCTACGGCCGGCGGATCATCCGCCTGCGCGACGGCTGGCTGGCGGGCGAGGAGAGCCGGACGGAAGCTGCGGCCTCGAGCGCTCCGGCCGCGGGCGAACCGGCGAGGAGCTGACCGCGCCGTGCGTCGTCGGGTTCTCCGGGCTCCGGGCTGGGCGGTGGTGGCCGTCACCACCCTGGCCATCGGTATCGGGGCCACCAGCGCGATCTTCAGCGTCGTCGACGCCGTGCTGCTCCGGCCCCTGCCGTACCGGGATTCGGGCCGGCTGGTGGCCCTCTTCGCCCACGAGACCCCCAAGGCGGAACGGCGGGACCCGACCTCGCCGGCGGACTTCCTGGAATGGAGGAGCGCGAGCCGGGCGCTCGAGCAGCTCACCGCCGCTCACCCCTGGTCTCCCGTGCTCACCGGCCGCGGACCGGCCGAGGAGCTGCACGGTCTCCAGGCGACGCCGGGTCTCTTCGACCTGCTCGGCGTCGCGCCGGCCCTCGGGCGGACCTTCCACGAGGGCGGCGACGAGTTCCAGCTCGTCCTCGGGGACTCGCTGTGGCGGCGGAGGTTCGGGGCGGATCCGGCGATCGTCGGCAGCTCGCTCGTGCTGGACGGCCGGCCCTACCGCGTCGCTGCCGTGATGCCACCCGGCTTCCGCTTCCCTCCCTTCTGGGCCACCGACGCCGAGATGTGGGTTCCGCTCGTCTTCAGCGCGGCGCAGCAGGCGGATCACGGACGCTTCCTCCGGGTGTTCGGCCGCCTGCGGCCGCGGGCGACGCTGGAGCAGGCCCGGGCCGAGATGGACGTCGTCGGCGCACGGCTGGCCGGGGAATGGCCGCGCACCAACGCCGACCTGCGCGTCAACCTGGAATCGCTGCAGGAGCCGGTGGTCTCGCGCGCCCGCCCTGCGCTGCTGCTGCTGAGCGTGGCGGTGGCCCTGGTGCTGCTGATCGCGTGCGCGAACGTGGCCAGCCTGCTGCTGGCCCAGGGGCTCGCCCGCGAGAAGGAGGTGGCCGTCCGCGCGGCGCTCGGCGCCAGCCGGGGACGGCTGCTCCGGGAGTCCCTCGGCGAGAGCACGGCGTTGTCGCTGGCGGGCGGGATCGCGGGGCTGTGCCTGGCACGCGTGGGCATCCCGGCGTTCCTGGCTCTGGGGCCCAGCGGGCTGCCGCGGGCCGAGGAGGTCAGCGTCGACGCGCGCGTGGCCGTCTTCGCCCTCGCCCTCTCGCTGCTGACCGGCTTGCTGGCGGGCCTGCTGCCCGCGCTGCGCGCCTCCCGGGCCGACCTGGTGCCGTCGCTGAAACAGGGAGAGCGTCTGGCCGGGGGCCGGGGCGGACGCCACCGGCTGCACGACCTGCTGGTGGCCGGCGAGTTCGCGATGGCGGTCGTGCTGCTGGCGGGAGCGGGCCTGCTGGTGAAGAGCTTCCTGCTCCTGCAGCGGCTCGACGCCGGCTTCCGTCCGGATCACCTGCTGACGGTGACGCTCTCGCTGTCGGGCTCGGCCCGCGCCGACGGCGCCGCCCGGCCCGCGTTCCTGGAGGGCATCGCGGACGAGGTCCGCTCGCTTCCTGGCGTCGCCCGCGCGGCGTTCGTGAACCACGTGCCGATCGGTGGCGACACCTGGAGAGCGGGTGTCGTCGTCGAGGGCGAGGAGGTCCGGGAGTCGGACGAGGTGCCCCAGGCCGTGATCCGCACGGCGAGCCCGGGATACCTCGCGGCCATGGGCATCGCGCTCGTGCGCGGGCGCGCCTTCGACGAGCGAGACGGCGCGGACAGCACGGCGGTGGTGCTGGTGAACCAGGCGCTCGTCCACCGGTCCGCCTTCGCCGGGGATCCCGTCGGCTCGCGGATCAGGGTCGGGGACTTCGGCTGGCGGACGATCGTCGGCGTGGTGGCGGATGCCTGGCAGGCGGGCGCCGCCGAGCCGGTCCAGCCCGAGGTGCTCTTCCCCTATTCGCAGGACCCGGTGGGCTGGTGGAGAGGGACGACGCTCGTGGTCCGCACGCGAGCCGACCCGCGCGTGGTCGCCGAGTCGGTGATCGCTCGCCTGAGGGGCGCGGCCCCGGAGCTGCCGATCACCAGGGTGCGCACCATGCCCGAGCTGCTGTCGGAATCGCTGGCGCAGGACCGCACCGGCGCGCTGCTGATGGCGCTGCTGTCGGCGGTCGCCACCGCCCTGGCGGCGGGCGGGATCTACGGCGTGATGGCCTACGCGGTCGGCCGGCGCGCCCACGAGATCGGCGTCCGCATGGCCCTGGGCGCCGGCGCCGGCGAGGTGCAGTCGATGGTGTTGCGCGACGGGCTGCGGCTGGCCGTCCTGGGAGGGATCCCCGGCTTCCTGGGCGCGCTCGCGCTGTCTCGACTCCTGCGAGGGCTCCTCCACGACCTGAGCCCGACCGATCCGGCCACCTTCCTTGCCGTCGCCGTCGTTCTCCTGTCGGTCGCCGCCCTCGCCAGCCTCCTCCCTGCGCGTCGCGCCGCCGCCCTCGACCCTTTGGCCATACTCAGGGAGCCTTGACGATGCTGGACTCGCTGCGGCAGGACCTCGCCTACGCGCTGCGTCGGCTGTGGCACGCCCCCGGCTTCACCCTGGTAGCGGTGCTGACCCTCGCCCTCGGCATCGGCGCCAACAGCGCGATCTTCAGCGTGGTGGACGCGGTGTTGCTGCGGCCGCTCCCGTTCCCCGAGGCGGATCGCCTGGTCTCGGTGGCCCAGGTCTGGAAGGGACGTCCCGCCGTCTACTCGCCCCAGAACTTCCTCGACACGGAGGGGCAGTCGAGGACGATCGCCGCCTTCGCCGCGATCGACACCAACGGCGTGACCCTCACCGGCCAGGGTGCGGCCGCGCGCCTGCAGTCGGCCGACGTGAGCGCGCGCTTCTTCGAGGTGCTCCGGGCGCGACCGCTCCTCGGCCGTGGCTTCGTCGCCGGCGAGAACGAGCCCGGGCGGACCCGGGTGGTCGTGCTCGGGTACCGGCTCTGGCGGGATCGCTTCGGCTCCGACCGCGGGGTCCTCGGCCGCGACGTCCAGATCGACCGCCAGCCCTGGCAGGTGGTGGGTGTCATGCCCGACGGCTTCGGCTATCCGGAGGGCATCGACCTCTGGAGGCCGCTCGAGTACGACGAGCACTTCCGGTCGCACAGCCGCGGGGGCTGGTACCTGGGCGTCATCGGCCGGCTGGCCGACGGCGCCACCGTAGACGAGGCACGGCAGGAGGTGTCGACCATCGCCGCACGGCTCGCCCGCGCCTATCCGGCCGACGACGAGAACGTCGGAGCGACCGTGATCCCCCTCCACGAGGCCCTGGTCGGAAACGCGCGCCGCTCTCTGCTGGTGCTGCTCGGGGCGGTGGGGCTGGTGCTGCTGGTCGCGTGCGTGAACGTCGCCAACCTGCTGCTCGCCCGCGTCGCCGCCCGCGAGAACGAGCTGGCGGTGCGGGCTGCGCTCGGCGCCGGACGCGCGCGGCTCGTCCGGCAGGTCCTCACCGAGAGCCTGGCCCTGGCGGCGCTGGGGGGCACGGCCGGCCTGCTGCTCGCTGGCGGGATCCTCGACACCCTGCTGGCGCTGGCGCCACAGGAGGTGCCCCGCCTGGCCGAGGTCAGGATCGACCGGGCGGTGATCGGCTACGCAGCCGTGGTCTCGCTCCTCACCAGCCTGCTGTTCGGAGCCGCCCCGGCGCTGCAGATGAGCCGGCGGGCGACGGCGCAGGCGCTGCGGCAGGGCGCGCGGGGCATCCTCTCCGGCGGCCACCGCCGGCTGCGCGGCGGGCTGGTCATCGGCCAGATCGCGCTGGCCATGGTCCTGCTCGCGGGCTCCGGTCTGCTGCTGCGCAGCTTCGCCCGGCTGCGCGGCGTCGACCCGGGGTTCCGCACGCACTCCGCCCTGAGCTTCCACGTCGGGCTGCCGAGTTCCGTCTACGCCGACGACCCCGCGCTCCTGGGTTTCTACGACGAGCTGCAGCGGCGGCTGGCGGCGCTGCCCGGCGTGCGCTCCGTCGGCGCCGTGCTGGGACTGCCGCTGACGGAGGCCCGGTTCAACATCTCCTTCACCGTCGACGGCCGCCCGGAGCCGCCGCCCGCCCAGCAGCCGACGATGGAGGTGCGGGTGGTGACACCCGGCTACTTGAGCACGATGGGGATCCCCCTGCGGCGAGGACGCGGACTCCGGCCGGAAGACGGTCCCGAATCACCACAGGTGGTGGTGCTGAGCGAGACGGCGGTGCGCCGCTTCTTCCCGGGAGAGGACCCGATCGGCAAGACGATCCGCCTCGGCCTGGGCCGCGGGCGCGGCCGCAAGGCCGGCGGCGAGGTGGTCGGTGTCGTCGGCGACGTGAAGGAGCGCGGGCTGGCGGCCGAGCATCCGCCGGAGATCTACGTGCCGTACGCGCAGTTCCCGGTGCACTCGATGGACCTCGTGCTCCGGACCAGCGTCGAGCCGCGCTCGCTCGCGCCGGTGGTGGAGCGCGTGGTCCACGGCCTCGACCCGCAGCTGCCGGTGGCAGGGGTCGCCACCCTCGACCAGATCCTCGCTCGCTCCGTCTCGGAGCCGCGCTTTTACATGCTGCTGCTCGGCTGCTTCGCCGGGGTCGCGCTCTTCCTGGCCGCCCTCGGCCTGTTCGGGGTGATGTCCTACGCCGTCTCGCAGCGCACCCGCGAGCTGGCCGTGCGCATGGCCCTGGGCGCCCGCCGCGGCGAGCTCCTGAAGATGGTGTTGCGCGACGCCGCTCTCCTCTCGGCGGTCGGCGTGGGCGCCGGTCTCCTCGGCGCGCTCCTCGCCTCCCGGGCCATCGCCGCCATGCTCTTCGCCCTCAGCCCGACCGACCCCGCCACCCTGGCCGCCGTGGCTGCGCTGCTGCTGGCGGTCGCGCTGCTGGCCGCCTGGCTGCCGGCCCGGCGGGCGACGCGGGTCGACCCGACGATCGCGCTGCGGGCCGAGTAGAATCGACCCGCCCATGAGCCGCCTGCCGCCGCGCGTGCTCGCCGCCGACGACCAGCCGGACGTGCTCGAGGCGCTGCGGCTCCTGCTCAAGCCCGAGGGCTTCGAGCTGGAGACGGCGGAATCCCCGGCCGGGGTGCTCTCGCAGGTCGAGTCGCGCGAGGTCGACGTGGTGCTGATCGACCTCAACTACACGCGCGACACCACCTCCGGGCGCGAGGGCTTCGACCTGCTGACCAAGCTGCACGCCATCGACCCCACGCTGCCGGTGGTGGTGATGACGGCCTGGGGCAGCGTCGAGGTGGCGGTCGAGGCCATGCGCCGCGGCGCCAGCGACTTCGTGCAGAAGCCCTGGGAGAACGCGCGGCTGATCGCCACCCTGCGCACCCAGGCCGAGCTGGCGCGGGCGCTGCGCACCGGCCAGCGCCTGGAGGCGGAGAACCGCGCGCTGCGCGAGGAGGGCCGGCCGCTGCTGATCGCCGAGTCGCCGGCGATGAAGCCGGTGCTCGAGCTGATCGAGCGCGTCGGCCCCTCCGAGGCCAACGTGCTGGTGACCGGCGAGAACGGGACCGGCAAGGGCACGGTGGCGGCGGCGCTGCACGCGGTCTCCGCCCGCTGCGCCAAGCCGCTGCTGACCGTGAACGCGGGCGGGCTCTCGGAGGGCGTCTTCGAGAGCGAGCTGTTCGGCCACGTCAAGGGCGCCTTCACCGACGCCAAGGCCGACCGCGTCGGCCGCTTCGAGATGGCCGACGGCGGCGCCCTCTTCCTGGACGAGATCGCGAACGTGCCGCTGAACCTGCAGCCGAAGCTGTTGCGGGTGCTGGAGACCGGCGAGTTTGAGCGGGTCGGCTCCTCGCGCACGCGCCGGGCCGACGTCCGCGTGCTCTCCGCCACCAACGCCGACCTGCGGCAGGAGGTCGGGAGCGGCCGCTTCCGGCAGGACCTGCTCTTCCGCCTGAACACCATCGAGATCCGGCTGCCGCCGCTGCGCGACCGCCCGGAGGACATCCCGCTGCTGGCCGCCCACTTCCTGCGCGTCCACGGCCAGCGCTACCGCAAGGCGGTGGGCCGCTTCCACGCGGACGCCCTGCGCGCGCTCTCCGCGCACGGCTGGCCGGGAAACGTCCGCGAGCTCGACCACGCGGTCGAGCGCGGGGTGCTGATGGCGCGCGGCGAGGAGATCCGCGAGGCCGACCTCGGCCTGCAGCCGGCGGCCGGCGACGCCCCGCGCCAGCTCGACGACATGAGCCTGGAGGAGGTCGAGGCCTTCCTGATCAAGAAGGCGCTGCAGCGGCACGGCGGCAGCGTGAGCCGCGCGGCCGAGGCCCTCGGCCTCTCGCGCAGCGCGCTCTACCGGCGCCTCCAGCGCTACGGGCTGTAGGAGAAAGGCGCGTGAAGCGCCCACCCCGGCTCGCCCACGACCGCCGCATCCAGCTGCTGGCCCTGGCGGGTGCCCTGCCCGCGCTCCTCCTCTGCGCGGTCCTGCTGTGGACGAGCGGTCTTTCCAGCCAGACGCGCTGGACCCTCGTGGTGCTCGCCATCCTGGGCGCGCTGGCCGCCGCCGGCGCCGCCCGCCAGGCGGTCGCCCGCCCCCTGCAGACGCTCTCCAACCTGCTGGGCGCCATGCGCGAGGAGGACTTCTCCTTCCGCGCGCGCGTCGGCCGCCGCGACGACCCGCTGGGAGAGGCCTACTCGGAGGTGAACGCGCTGGCGAAGACGCTGCGCGAGCAGCGCCTGGGCGCCCTGGAGGCGAGCGCGCTCCTGCGCAAGGTGATGGAGGAGATCGACGTCGCCGTCTTCGCCTTCGACCATGCCTCCACCCTGCGGCTGATGAACCGCGCGGGCGAGCGGCTGCTGGGGGCGACCGCCGAACGCCTGACCGGCCTCGACGCCCAGGCGTTGGGGCTGGCGGGGCTCCTCGCCGGCGAGACGCCGCGGATCGCCGACGCCTCCTTCCCCGGAGCGAGCGGCCGCTTCGACGTCCGCCGCGGCAGCTTCCGTCAGGGCGGCCGGCCGATGCAGCTGCTGGTGCTGGCGGACGTCAGCCGCGCGCTGCGCGACGAGGAGCGCCAGGCCTGGCAGCGGCTGATCCGCGTGATCGGCCACGAACTCAACAACTCGCTGGCGCCGATCCGCTCGGTCGCCGGCAGCCTGGTGTCGCTCCTCGCGCGCGAGCCGCGGCCGGCCGACTGGGAGGACGACGCCCGCCGGGGGCTGGGGGTGATCGCCGCGCGGGCCGAGGCGCTGCGCCGTTTCATGGACGCCTACGCGCAGCTCGCCCGCCTGCCGCCGCCGAAGAAGCGCCGCATCGCGCTGGCGCCGCTGGTGCGGCGGGTGGCGGGGCTGGAGACGCGGGTGCCGGTGGCGGTCCCCGGCGGCCCCGAGGTCAGCCTCGACGCCGACCCCGACCAGCTGGAGCAGCTGCTGATCAACCTCGCGAAGAACGCCGCCGAAGCGGCCGCCTCGCGCAACGGGGCCGTCCGGCTCTCCTGGTGCCTCGTCGACAAGCCGGCGCCGGCGCTGGAGATCCTCGTCGACGACGACGGCCCCGGCCTGCCCCCCAGCGCCAACCTGTTCGTGCCCTTCTTCACCACCAAGCCCGGCGGCTCGGGGATCGGCCTGGTGCTGTGCCGGCAGATCGCCGAGGCGCACGGCGGCACGCTGAGCCTGGCAAACCGGCCGGAGGGCGGGTGCCGGGCGGTGCTGAGGCTCTCTCGCTAGTGGAGAGAACGCGGCCGCTACGGGAAGAAGACCCGCAACCCGGGCTGCACCTCGCCGTCGCTGCGGAACAGACCCGAGCTCTCGATGCCCGGCACGTCGCCGTGGCTCATGCCGCGGAAGTACTCCGGGTAGAAGTAGAAGGCCCTTTCGACCTCGGGACGGCCGGCCACGGCGGCGAGGAAGTTCCGAATCCAGGCCGCTTGCCCCTCGGGGCTGAAGGGATAGCCGGCGTCGGGCTGCCCGGAGGTGCCGGTCGGGTCGTTCGGGTACATGTACTCGGAGATCTGCACACGCTTGCCGAGCGCGGCCAGGTCCCCGATGAGCTCGGTGAAAGCGGGGGAGGCGAAGTAGGGCTTCGGGATGCCGTCGTTGTCCGCGTACATCGAGTAGGGGTAGCTGAGTCCCGCGACCTCGAAGTCGACGCCGTACTCGACCATCGTCTCGAAGAAGGTCCGCGTCCGCGTGTTGTCGTTGTTCCACCCCACGCTGTCGGCGTGGAGCACGATCGCGGCGGAGGGGTTGGCGCGCCGGACACCACGGATCGCGGCCTTGAGCAGGTCCGCCTCGATCGTCCACACCTGCGTGCGCATGTAGCCCATGTCCCGGGTCACGTCGACGCCGGCAGGACGCGGGATGCGCTGGTCGGGGCGGAAGCCGACGATCCCGGCCTCGATCTCGTTGCCGATGTCGTACGCCTCGACACGCAGTCCCCGGTCGGCGAGGTCCTTCGCCGTCGTGTAGGCGTACGCCTCGAGCGCCTGCGCCGTTTCCGCGACGTCCTTGTCCCGCCACGCCGCCGGCGGGTCCTGGATACCGGCATGGGCCGCCGTGTCGCTCAGGAAGAGGAAGACCTGCAGCCGCAGGCCGGCCCCCGCCGCCTCGTGCAGGATCTCGGCCGCGTACTCGAGCGAGGACCAGTACTCGTTCTTCCACGGCAGGCTGCTCCACCGCGCGGGGTCGGTCGCCTTCAGGTCGCCGCTGCTGACCGTCGTCACGCCGACGCGCACCCACCCGAATCCCTTGGCGCGCAGCACGCGGATCGGGTCGACGTCCTTCCAGAACGAGTCCCAGGTCCGGCGCGCGAGGTAGTCGCAGGGAACCCCTCCGATCCGGTCGCGCGCCGGAGAATCGAACTCGACGAACGTCCGCGCGGTCGCGCCGTCGGTGACGGTCGCTGACCAGGCGCGGGTGAGCTCGGCACGTCCGACGGCGACCGCACGCAGCGACACCGTCGTGCTGTCGCCCCCCGTCCACCTCGCCGTGTAGCTTCCCTGCGACTCGGCGCCGATCCTCTGGGTTTCGGAGCCGATCGTCACGTCCGCAGCGAAGTTCGTGTAGTTGGCGATGGTGATCAGGGCCGAGTGCGACCCGGCACCGGCGCCGCCCGACCCGCCGCAAGCCGCGAGCCACACTGCGGCCCAGGCGGCGGCACCGGCCCCCAGATAGCCGCGAAGCCGCCGGCTCGCCAAGCTCCCTCCCCTGCCCCTGCGGAGACGCACGAGTGTCGGCGAGGCGGTCCACGCGCGTCAAGCGGGCGCTGGGGCGCGCTGGGGCGCGTGCTTCGGTCACGGGGCGACCGTGAACGGCTCGGCTCGGCTCAGCGTCTGTCCGGTCGTCCCGTCGCGCACGTTCAGGACCAGCCGGTAGTCTCCGGTCGCCAGGCCCTGCAGGCCGATGCCCAGGGTGCGGGTGACCCGCCCGTCGTTCGCCGGCTGGATGAGCGTCTCCGCGCCCTGGCGGACGACCGCCTCGCCGCGGCGCAGCGTCCAGGAGCCGAAGACGTGCGGGACCCAGTCGTGCTTGCCCGCGGCCGGGGCGCCGTAGGCGCTGTACTGGCAGTACAGGGTGCTGCCGGTCCGGAAGGTGCGGCTCAGGGCCACCTTCGGCTGGCGCTTGCCGTTCGGGTCCTCGATCTCGGCCGTCAGGATCGGCGTCGAGATGCGGAAGCGCTTCGCGTCGGGGACCTCGAAGGTGTGGACGAGGGTCCCGATGCGCTTCGCGACCGTGTCCTCGACCAGCAGCCGCAGCTGCCAGACGCCGGGGGTGAGGTTCCATTGACGGGCCAGGATCACGGGCACGCCCGGCGTCACCTTCGGCGAGCCCTCGAACTGGTCGTGGACGGGTGCCGTGCCGTCGAGCGCACGGGCCTCGGAGACGAGCTTGAAGAGGCGCGAGCCGGCCGGGCCGGGCGGCGGCACCACCTCGGTGGCCAGCATCGTCGCCACCTCGCCCTTGTGGTTGGGCTCGAAGAACAGCGTCTCCACCCGCAGCGGCAGGTCGGTGGTGTCGGCCAGCGAGCGCATGGCGCTCAGCGCCTCCGGCGCCTCCTTCCCCTTGCCTTGGCTTTTCCCCGGCTTCCCCGGTGAGGGCGCCGGGGCAGCGGCGACGTAGTAGCGGGTGCGGGCGCGCACGGTGAGACCCTCGCGAAGGACGCGGACCTTCAGCTTGCGCTCCCCCCGGCCGGGCTGCGCCGGCTCGTAGCCGAGCAGGTAGTAGGCGTCCGACTCCGCGGCGACGCGTCGCAGCCCGGCTTCGGTGTCGTTGCCCGAGAACACGGTGCCGCCGGTCACCTCCGCGATCCCCTCGCTGTCGGTCAGCGTCATGGCGCGGGCGAAACCGTTCTCGTCCGCCACCAGGCCCCGAGGATCCACGAAGTGGATCGCCACGTTCGCCCGCCGGGCGACGTCGATCGCCTCCTGGTAGCCGGGCATCTTCGGCAGCAGCAGGAAGCCCTCCGAGATCATCACCAGCGACTTGTGCCCCCGCAGCTTGACCAGTGATTCGAGCGCCTGCTCCAGCCCGCCGAGGGTGACTGCGGTCCGCTGCTTCACCCTGGCGATCGATTCTTCCTGCTTGACCGGCGCGTTCGGGTCGCCCACGACCGCGAACTGACCGGGTCCGCCGGTACCGGCGTGCTGGTCAGCGCTGACCGCCGCCGACTGGCCTCCGGCCATGCCCATCTCACCGTACTCGACGGTCCGCACGACCATGAAGTCGTGATAGCTGTCGGCGCTCCCCTGGCCGCTGATTCGGGAGACCACGGACGCCAGCTGCCGGTACTCCCAGCCGTTCCGCGCCGTCCACCACAGCTCCTGCCAGGGGGCGACCACGGTCACCCAGTCGCCCTCCCGCACGTCGTCCTCCAGGAACTTCCGCAGCGACTGCCGGACGCGCTCGGCCACGGGCGGCGAGAGGTGGATGTCGTCGACCAGGATCAGGACGCAGCGGCCCTCGGACGGCGCACGCAGCCGCGCGGCGCCGAGACGCGGCGGCTCGTCGGCGAGCAGCGGGCGCGCGCTGCGGACCACCACCGGCTCGAAGCTGGTGATCGCCTGCGGCCGGCCCTCCTCCTCCACCGTGAAGTCGTCCTTGGTCAGGCCCGTCACCGGCCGGCCGTCCTTGTCGAGCACCACCACGTCCACGCGGACGAGCTCGACGGCGGTGCCGAAGACCGGCGTCTGCGCCGGCGAGGACGGCCCGGCCACCAGGGTCAGGGCGAGGGTGGGGAGAAGCGGTCGGCAAGCCGACCACGGGGTCCGCATCCCGCAAGCAGAGTCGATGTGGCGGCTCGCGTCAATGCCCCGGATGGTCCGTCGCGGCCGCTCCCGGGTGGGCTGATATACTCGGCCGTACCGCGCCGAGGAGTCCTGCTTCCTTCATGTCCCAGGCGATCGTCGTCGGCTCAGACCATGCCGGCTTCGCTCTCAAGGAAGAGCTGAAGCGCCACCTGCAGCACCGCGGCCTCCCGGTGGAGGACCTGGGCACCCACTCGGAGGAGTCGGTCGACTACCCGGTGTTCGCCCACGCGGTGGCGCGGGCAATCGAGTGCGGCCGGGCGGGTCGTGGCGTGCTGGTGTGCGGCACCGGCCTGGGCGTCTCGATGGCGGCGAACCGCCACCCCGGCGTGCGGGCGGCCCTCGCCTGGGACGAGAACACGGCCCGGCTCTCGCGCGCGCACAACGACGCCAACGTGCTCGCTCTCGGGGGCCGCAGCCTCGACCACGGGCTGGCCCGGCGGATACTGGACGTCTGGCTGGACACCCCCTTCGAGGGGGGCCGGCACGCGCGGCGGGTGGCCCTCATCGAGCCCGACGGCGCCACGAGGTGAACGCGATGGAGAACCTGGCCCGCACCGATCCCGAGGTGGCCGAGGCGATCCGCAAGGAGACGCAGCGGCAGGGAAGCCAGCTGGAGATGATCGCCTCCGAGAACTTCGTCTCCGAGGCCGTGCTGGAGGCCCTCGGCTCGGTGCTCACCAACAAGTACGCCGAGGGCTACCCGGGCAAGCGCTACTACGGCGGCTGCGAGTTCGTGGACGTGGCCGAGACGCTGGCCATCGACCGGGCGAAGGAGCTGTTCGGCTGCGACCACGCCAACGTGCAGCCCCACTCGGGCGCGCAGGCGAACACCGCCGTGTACATGGCGGTGGCCAAGCCCGGCGACACCATCCTGGGCATGAACCTCTCGCACGGCGGCCACCTCACCCACGGCCACCCGCTGAACTTCTCCGGCAAGTACTTCAGCGTCGTCGCCTACGGCGTGCGCAAGGAGGACGAGCGCATCGACTACGAGGCGCTCGCCGCGCTGGCCGCCGAGCACAGGCCGAAGGTCATCGTGGTCGGGGCCTCGGCCTACCCGCGCGTCATCGACTTCCCGGCGGTGCGGCGGGCGGCCGACGCCTGCGGCGCCGTGGTGATGGCCGACATCGCCCACATCGCCGGCCTGGTCGCCGCGGACCTGCACCCCAGCCCGGTGCCGCACTGCGAGTTCGTCACCACCACCACCCACAAGACGCTGCGCGGCCCGCGCGGCGGCATGGTGATGTGCAGGGAGGCGTGGGCGAAGGAGCTCGACCGCGCCCTCTTCCCGGGCGTGCAGGGCGGCCCGCTGATGCACGTGATCGCGGCCAAGGCCGTCGCCTTCAAGGAGGCGCTGCGGCCGGAGTGGAAGGCCTACCAGCGCCAGATCATCGCCAACGCGGCCGTGCTGGCGAAGACGCTCCTCGGCGAGGGCTGGCGGCTGGTCAGCGGCGGCACCGACAACCACCTGATGCTGGTGGACGTGTTCGCCAAGGGCATCACCGGCAAGGTGGCCGAGAAGGCTCTCGACCGGGCCGGGATCACCGTCAACAAGAACACCATCCCCTTCGACACCAACTCGCCCATGGTGGCCTCCGGGATCCGCATCGGCACCCCGGCGCTCACCAGCCGCGGGATGAAGGAGCCGGAGATGGAGACGATCGGCCGGCTGATCTCGCGCGCGCTGCACGCGGTCGAGAACGAGACCGAGCTCGGCGAGGTGAAGCGCGAGGTGCGCAGGCTGTGCGACCGCTTCCCGCTGTACGCCGGGCGCCTGGCCGGCTACGAGAGGGCGCTGGCCAGGGCCTGACCCCTTCAGGAGACCGGCTGTGAGGGGAACGGTGCAGTTCAGGGTCAACGGGACGCCGAGGAGCGTGTCCACGGATCCCGACCGTCGGCTGCTCGACCTCCTGCGCGAGGACCTGCAGCTCACCGGCACCAAGTACGGCTGCGGCGAGGGCCAGTGCGGCGCCTGCACCGTCCTGGTGGACGGCGCGCCGGCGCGCGCCTGCCTGCTGCCGGCGAGCGCGGTCGCCGGGAAATCGGTGACCACGATCGAAGGGCTTGCCCGGGGCGAGGAGCTGCACCTCGTGCAACAGGCGTTCCTCGACGAGGGCGCGCTGCAGTGCGGGTACTGCACGCCGGGCATGATCCTGGAGGCCGTCGCACTGCTGCGGAGCAAGCCGGACCCGACCGACGGGGAGGTCGCGGCCGGGATGAACGGCCATCTCTGCCGCTGCAACGGCTACGTGAAGATGGTGAAGGCCATCCGCCGCGCGGCCGCCACCCTGCGGGGCGAGCGCCATGGATGAGCCGCTCGACACCCTCGATCGCCGGGCGTTCCTCCAGGTCCTCGGCTCGGGCCTGCTGGTCACCGTGGCCGTCCCCGCCGCCTGGGCGGAGGGGACCGCTGTCTCGACCCGGGTGTTCCTGAACGAGGACGGGACCATCACCGCCCTCAGCGGGAAGGTGGAGGAGGGCCAGGGTCCCCGGACCGAGCTGACACAGGCGGCGGCCGAGGAGCTGCGGGTGCCGGTCGACCGGGTCCGGCTGGTCATGGCCGACACCGACCTCGTCCCCGACGACGGCATCACCGCCGGCAGCCGGACGACGCCGGTCGACGTGGCGGAGATGCGGCGGGCGGCGGCGACCGCGCGCGAGCTGCTGGCCGGCTACGCGGCGCAGCAGTGGGGCGTCGATCCGGCGGCTCTCGACGTCCGTGACGGCGTGATCGCCGGTCCGTCGGGACGGACGATGACGTACGCCGACCTGGCGAAGGCCAGGGAGGCGGTGGCCAGCCTCGGCCAGGCGATCCGGCCCGACGTGGCGCTGACGCCGGTGAACGGGTGGAAGACTCTCGGCCAGCCGGTGGCTCGGCCGAACGCCCGCGACCTCGTCACCGGCGCCCACAAGTTCCCCTCCGACGTGGTGCGCCCCGGGATGCTGTACGGCCGGGTGCTGCGGCCCTCCGCGTTCGGGGCGACGCTGGAGTCGGTCGACCTCACCGTGGCGAAGGCGATGCCCGACGTGGTCGCGTTCCGAGACGGGCCGTTCGTCGGCTTGGCCGCGCCGACTTCGTACCGGGCGACCCAGGCTCTGGAGGCGGTCGCCCGCACGGCGTCCTGGAAGACGGCGCCCGCGCCCGTCTCCAACCAGAACCTCTTCGCGCACCTGCGCGCGCACGCGCGCCCGGGCGAAGCGCGCGCCGAGGAGAAGGGCTCTGCTGCAGCCGCGCTGGAGAAGGCGTCGCGTGTCCTCGGCGCGTCGTACCAGGTCGCCTTCATCCAGCACGCGCCGATGGAGCCGCGCGCCGCCGTCGCCGAGTGGAACGGCGAGCGACTGACGGTGTGGGCCGGCTGCGACGGGCCCTTCCGCGCCCAGCGGCACCTCTCCGAGGAGCTGGGCGTCCCGCGGGAGCGGATCCACGTCATCGTCCCCGACATGGGCGGCGGCTTCGGCGGCAAGCACACGGCCGAGGTCGCGGTCGAGGCGGCACGGCTGGCCCGGGCCGCCGGCAAGCCGGTGTGGGTGCGCTGGACGCGCGAAGAGGAGTTCACCTGGGCGTACTGCCGGCCGGCGGCGCTCATCGAGTGCCGCGCTGGCCTGGACGCCCAGGGCCGGCTGGTGGCCTGGGAGTTCACCAGCATCAACCCCGGCGGCGCGGCGCTGGCGACCCCGTACGCCATCCCGAACCTCGCCGTCTCCTCCGTCGAGACGGACCCGCCGCTGCGCCAGGGGTCCTACCGTTGCCTGGGCGCCACCGCCAACAACTTCGCCCGCGAGTCGTTCATGGACGAGCTGGCCGCCGCGGCCGGCGCCGACCCGCTGGAGTTCCGGCTGGCCCACCTGCAGAACCCGCGCCTCGCGGCGGTGCTGGAGCGGGCGGCGAAGGAGTTCGGCTGGGCGGCGCGGAGAAAGCAGGTGAGCGCCGGGCGCGGTGTGGGCCTCGCCTGCGGGACCGAGAAGAACTCGGTGGTCGCGGCCTGCGTCGAGGTGAGGCTCGACCGCGCCGACGGCCGCATCGTGGTCAGCGAGATCTGCGAGGCGTTCGAGGCCGGCCCCGTCCTGAACCCCGCCGGCCTGCTCTCGCAGGTGCAGGGATGCATCGTGATGGCGCTGGGCGGCGCGCTCACCGAGGAGATCGAGTTCGCGGAGGGCCGGGTGCTGAACCCGCGCTTCTCTCGTTACCGGGTGCCCCGCTTCCGCGACGTCCCGAAGATCGACGTCCACCTGGTCGAGAACCGCGACATCCCGCCGGCGGGCGCGGGGGAGACGCCGATCATCGCGGCGGCGCCGGCCATCGCCAACGCCGTCTTCGCCGCCAGCGGACAACGCCTGCGCTCGATGCCGCTGCGTCTGGCGTGGTCGCCTCGACGCTGAGTACGCACCGCTCGCGGCTGCAGCCGGCCGGTGTCATGATCGTGGTCGAAGCCCGTCACCTCTGCATGGAGATGCGCGGCGTGCGCGCCACGTCCGCGCGGACCACCACCAGCGCCGTGCGCGGCACCTTCGCCGGGACGCGGCTTCTTCGGCGGGAGTTCCTCGACCGCCTGGGGAGGTGAGCGATGCCGGCGTACGAGTACCTGGTGGTCGGCGGCGGGATGGCCGCCGACGCGGCGGTGCGGGGGATCCGCGAGTGCGACCCGGCCGGCTCCATCGGCCTGGTCGGTGCCGACCCGCAGCGGCCGTACAGCCGCCCGCCGCTGTCGAAGGCGCTGTGGAAGGGCGAGCAGGTCGACACCATCTGGCGCGGCACCGAGCGGGTGGAGAACGTGGTCCTGCACCTGGGGAGGCGGATCACGGCGCTGGACGCCGAGGGCCACCGGGCGACCGACGAGAAGGGCGTCGAGTACCGCTTCGGCAGGCTGCTGCTGGCGACCGGCGGCACGCCGCGGCGGCTGCCGGAGGCGCCGGAGGGCGTCATCTACTACCGGACCTTCGCCGACTACGAGCGGCTGCGGGCCCTGGCGCAGCCGGGCGCGCGGATCGCGGTGATCGGGGGAGGCTTCATCGGCGCCGAGGTCGCGGCGGCCCTCTCCCTGGTCGGCGCACGGCCGGTGATGGTCTTCCCCGAGCAGGGGATCACGGAACGGGTCTTCGGGCGCGAGCTGTCCGGCTTCGTCACCGACGCGTACCGGTCGCACGGCGTGGAGGTGATCAGCGGGGAGACGGTGCGACGGCTGGAGCGCAAGAGCAACGGCTGGACGCTCACCACCGGGGCGGGGCGCGACATCGAGGTCAAGGGCGTGGTCGCCGGGCTCGGCATCGAGCCGAACGTGGCGCTCGCCGGGTCGGCCGGCATCGGCTGCGCGAACGGCATCCTGGTCGACGCCAGCCTGCGCACCAACCAGCCCGACGTCTTCGCCGCCGGCGACGTGGCCAACTTCTTCTCGGACGCCCTCGGCAGCCGCGTCCGGGTCGAGCACGAGGACGCGGCGCTCGGCATGGGGAAGGCCGCCGGCCGCTCGATGGCCGGCGACCCCGCCCCGTACACGCACCTGCCGTTCTTCTACTCGGACCTCTTCGACATGGGCTACGAGGCCGTCGGCATGCTCGACGCCCGTCTCACGATGGTCGCCGACTGGAAGGAGCCGTTCCGGGAGGGCGTCGTCTACTACCTCGACGGCAGCCGGGTGCGCGGCGTGATGCTGTGGAACGTCTGGGGCCAGGTGGACGCGGCCCGGGCGCTGATCGCCCGGCCGGGGCCGTTCCGGCCGGAGGACCTGAAGGGCCGCATCCACGGCTGACACGGCTTGCGGCCGCGATCCTCAGGCGACGGCCTGCTTTGCCTCCGGCTCGGCGGCGACCGGCTCGACCCAGCGGCAGGCCGCAGCGCCCCGACCCGCCATCTCGGGCCGAGCTGCCGCCGCCGGGTTGGCGTCGTAGAAGGTCGGCGGCTCGTAGGTCTTTCCGGCGCGCAGCGCCCGCTCCTCGCGCCAGAGCGTGAACAGGACCACGGGGCCGACGAGCCGGGCCGCCAGCCGCGCCGTCCAGCCGAAGGTCCGCTCGATGCCGCGGCGGACGGCCCGCAGCCGGGCGACCAGCAGCGGGCTCTTGCGGAACCAGCGCTCGGACGCCCACAGCGCGCCGGCGTACTGCGTCGGCAGGTCCTTCGTCTCGAACAGGACGCGATCGCGCACCCGCGGGTCGGGGTGGCGGCGCAGGGCGAGGTGGCCACGCAGCAGCGTGCGGGCGATGCGGGTGACGGCGGGGCCGTTCACCTCGAAGTCGCGGCGGAACGCGCGCAGCAGGTACTCGGTCTCCTCGCCGTGGCGGATGCTCGGGTGGCGGAAGTTGAAGCGGAGCTGCCCGTGCACGTCGGCCTCCGGGATCTCGTCGCTGGAGAGCAGCGTGCCGTTCGCCTGGTGCTCGGCGTGGAGCGGGGTCCCCGGCACCGGCGTGTAGAGCATGAACTGGTGGAACTCGGTGTCGTGGGCGACCGCGTGGTCGATGGCGCGGTCGATGTTCTCCGGCGTGTGCTCGAGCAGACCGACGATCGAGGAGCCCAGCACGCGGATGCCGAGCGACTGCAGGCGCATCACCAGCGCGCGGCTGTCGGTGCCGTCGAGCTTCCTGTACTCGCTGTTCTCGCCCTCCAGGCCCAGCCACACCCAGGAGATGCCGAGCTGCACCAGCTGCTCGTCCGTGTAGAGGCGCAGGGCGTTCGCCGAGCTGAAGACGTAGAGGGCCCAGGCCTTGCCGTGCTCCTGCATGCGCTCGAGCAGGCGCAGGGCGCGCTTCCTGTGCAGCAGGAAGTTCTCGTCCATCACGAAGAACGAGCGCACGCCCAGCCGCTCCTCGATCCCGCGCATCACCTCGTAGAGAGCGTCGCCGTCCTCGTAGAAGCTGACGAAGCGGCCCTTGCCCCCGAACATCGCCGAGGTCGAGCAGAAGTTGCAGCCGAGGGGACAGCCGACGGACGGGATCACCGTGGCCGCCGTCTCCTGCTTCCCCTGGCCGAACGGCACGCCCATGGTGCGCGCGCCGAAGGCGGACATGATGAGCGGGTGCCGCACGGGAGCGTCGGCGGGCTCGCCCAGGAAGGCCCGGAACCAGCGCACGCCCTCGCCGCGCACCACGTGGTCGGCGTCCACCCGCTCGGCCAGGCCGGCGAGGTTGGCCAGGTGGCCGCCCACCACGATGGTGGCCTGCGGCTGGTGCCGGCGGACCAGCTCGCACATCTTCTTCACCTTGTCGACGTTCGGCACGATGGCGCTGATGCCGACCACGTCGTACGGCACCGTCCGCAGCTCCTCCTCGAAGCGCTCCAGCGTCGGGAAGTCGAGCAGGGTGACGGGCGCCTGCAGGTTGGCCTGGATCATCATCAGGCCCCAGGAGCGGTGGAACATCCGCAGCGAGTAGCCGCCCTGCGCTCGCGTCACCTGGTTGTGGTACAGCTCCATGGGGTTGATGCGGCGGCTGCCGTACGCGTCGTCCTGCGCGTACGGTCCGAACACGCTGCTGAGCAGCACGCGGGCCGCCGAGCCCTTCGGGTGCCTGGGAAAGGTCGTGATGTCCATCTCCTAGCTTGTAGCACCCGCCCTGCCGCGGCTTCCGTCACAGTTGTGTCAAAGCGGCGCGGGGTAGAGCGTTCGCACCACGCTGACCGACCGTACGCCTCAGGGGCGAGGGGCGAACGTGCTCTTCCGGGGCGCGTGCCCCCCGGGAACGCGAGTCCGAGGCCGCATCCAACGGCTTGAACCGTTGCGCCGGCTGCGTGTCGGGAGTAGAAGTCACCGGACTTCGACCGGGAGGACACATGGGTCTCGTCCGCCGTCTGTTCGTCGCGCTCGCCCTCTTGCTCGCCGCTCTCGTCGGCCCCGCGCGTGCGGCGGAAGCGCCGGCCAAGGCGGCGGCGCCGCCCGACGGCTTCTACCGCTACCCGGCGATCGGCGGGGGCACGATCGTGTTCGCCTCCGAGGGCGACCTGTGGAGGGTGCCCGCCTCGGGTGGGGTCGCCCTGCGCCTCACCGCCCACGAAGGCGAGGAGCGCTTTCCGCGCATCTCGCCGGACGGGAAGCTCATCGCCTTCACCGCTCAGTACGAGGGCAACGACGACGTCTACGTGATGCCGCTGGGCGGCGGCGAGCCACAGAGGCTCACCTTCCACCCCGCCTCGGACCAGGCCATCGGTTGGACCCCCGACGGCAAGGTGCTCTTCCGCAGCCGGCGCGACCACCCGCACGGCGACTACCGCGTCTACACGATCCCGCCCACGGGCGGGATTCCCCAGATGATCCCGCTCGAGCCCGCGGCCTGGGTCAGCTTCGAGCCCGGGGGCTCCCGGATCGCGCTCCAGAAGATCGGCCTCGAGTTCCACAACTGGAAGCGCTACAAGGGAGGCGAGGCCGAGGACATCTGGGTCGGGACCCTCTCCCCGCTCGCCTTCACCGAGGTCACCAGGTACGACGGCAAGGACGCCTTCCCCATGTGGGCGGGCGACGGCCGCATCTACTTCGTCACCGACCGCTGGGGCCGCCCCAACCTCGCCTCGATGCTCCCCGACGGCAGCGACGTGCGAAGGCTCACCCGCTTCGACGACTACGACGTGCGCTGGCCCTCGATGGGCGACGGGAAGATCGTCTACCAGCACAAGATGGACCTCTGGACCTACGACCTCGCCACCGGCAGGAACGAGCAGGTCCCCATCCAGCTCCCGAGCGACCGCCTGCAGGTGCGCGAGAGGTTCGTCGACCCGATGCCCACGCTGCGCTCGTGGTCGCTGTCGAAGGACGGCGAGCGCATCGCGCTCGAGGCGCGGGGCGACGCGTTCGTGGCCCGCACCCACAGGAAGGGCCTCATCCGCCGCATCACGGAGAGCAGCCTCGCGCGAACCCGGACCCCCGTCTTCTCCCCGGACGGCAAGACGATCGCGGCCTGGACCGAGATCGACGGCGAGGAGCAGCTGGTGCTCCACGCCGCCGACAACGGCGTGCCGCCGCGGACCCTGGGACCCGTCCCCCACGGGTGGCACTTCGCGCCCGCCTGGTCGCCCGACGGCAAGGCGATCGCCTGGGGCGACGAGAAGCACAAGCTCTACGTGTCGGACGTGGCCACCGGCGCCATCACCCCCGTCGACGGGAGCGAGTGGGAGATCCGCCAGTACGCCTGGTCGCCGGACAGCCGCTACCTCGCGTACACCGTGGACCTCCCGAACCTGTTCGAGCAGGTCAAGGTCTGGGACGGCCAGACGAAGACGGCGTACGCGGTCACCGACCCCGCGTTCAACTCCTTCGCGCCCGCCTGGGACCCCCAGGGGAAGTCCCTCTACTTCCTCTCCGACCGGTTCATCAACCCCTACCTCGACCGCTTCGAGGCCCGCTTCATCGTGAGCGAGGCCACGCTGCCGTTCGTGCTCGCGCTGCAGGCGGACGGGGCGCTGCCGTTCGCCCCTCGCGGCGACGTCGACCCGGAGAAGCCCGAGGAGAAGAAGGCCGAGAAGGCCGGCGAGGCGAAGGGGAAGGGGGGCAAGGCCGCTGACACGAAGGCCTCGAAGGCCGAGGAGAAGGTCCAGCCGATCCGGATCGACTTCGAGGGCCTCGCTGACCGCCTCGTCCAGGTTCCCGTCGCCCCGGGGAACTACACCAACCTCCGGGCGATCGCCGGCAAGCTCCACTGGCTGAAGGTCACCGACCGGGGGATGATGCCGCCCGGCGACAGTCCGGACGAGGAACCCGGCGGGGACCTCGTCACCTACGACGTCGAGAAGGAGAAGCTCTCGACGGTCACCTCCGGCGTGCGCGACTTCGACGTGTCGATGGACGGGAAGGTCCTCGTTTACCGGACGAAGGAAGGCTTCGTCCGCATCGAGGCGGGAGCCACGGAAGCGCCGAAGGAGGACGCGGCCAAGGAGGCGCAGGTCGACCTCTCCGGCTGGACGGTCCGGGTGAATCCCCGCGACGAGTGGAAGCAGATGCTCCACGAGGCCTGGCGCCTGCAGCGGGACTTCTTCTACGACCCGAAGATGCACGGCGTGGACTGGGACGGCGTGTGGAAGCAGTACGGTCCGCTCGCCGAGCGGATCTCGTCACGCGACGACCTCGCCGACATGCTGGGCGAGATGTTCGGCGAGCTGAACGTCGGCCACGCCTACCACGGCGGCGGCGACCTGAGGCGCGGCAAGATGGTGGGCACCGGCCTGCTCGCCGCCGACCTCGACTACGACCCGGCCACCGGCTTCTGGCAGATCCGCAAGATCTACCGGGGAGACTACCCCGACCCCAGGACGAGCTCGCCGCTGGCGCGGCCCGACCTGCGGGTGAAGCCGGGGCAGTGGCTGGTGGCGATCGACGGCCGGCCTCTCGCGAAGGGCGAGGACTACCTGCGGCGCCTGGCCAACCGCGCCGGGCAGGAGGTCGAGCTGTCGATCGCCGACGCCCCCAGGCTCGAGGGAGCGCGGCGCGTGGTGGTGAAGACGGTGGAGAACGACACCCCGATCCGCTACGCGACCTGGATCCGCGAGACCCGCGAGTACGTCGAGCGGAAGAGCAACGGCCAGATCGGCTACATCCACCTCTACGACATGGGGGGCCGGGGCCTGCAGCAGTTCGCGCGCGACTACCCGCCGCAGTGGACGAAGCGCGGCCTGATCATGGACGACCGCTGGAACCACGGGGGCTTCGTGGCGCCGATGATCCTCGCCCACCTCGACCGCAAGATGCTGGCGGTGGGCGGGACCCGCCACGGCGGCCTGCTGGACACCACCCCGTCCCACGCCTTCCACGGCTACATGGTCACGCTTATCAACCGCCAGGGCGGCAGCGACTGCGAGACCTTTGCCCAGGGGTTCAAGGACTTCAAGATGGGGCTGGTGGTCGGGACCCGCACCTGGGGCGGCTGGGTCGGCATCCGCGGGGACAAGCCCCTGCGCGACGGCGGCATGATCACGCAGCCCGAGTTCGGGGGCTGGGACCCCAGGGGCAAGGCCTGGATCATCGAGGGGCACGGCGTCGATCCCGACGTCACGCTCGACCTCGAACCCGACGGCTTCCTGGGCGGCAGGGACGTGCAGCTCGACTACGCGATCGACTACATGCTCAAGCAGATCGCCCAGGACCCGAAAGACCTGGCGCCGGCCCCGCCGATCCTGCCGCGACCGCTGCAGCCGGTGCCCTAGAGAGGCGGGCAAGGCGCCTGAACCGCAGTGCGACGCCGCGCGTCGCCCATCAAAGAGCCTCTGGATCGGTCGCGATAATCCGTTCGTGACTGGTCTGGTCCTGCTGGGCCTGGGGGCGATCCTGCTCACGTTGTACGGCCCGCCCCGGACGCTCCGCCGAGCGCCCGAGGCGCTTCGCGGCCTCGCCGTCCGCCACGAAGCCGAGCTGAAGGCGCAGCGCGGCGACGGCGCCACCGTCGCGGTGCACGTGCTGGCGCAGAGCCTCACCGAAGACCCTCGCGTCCGTGGAGTCGTCCTGACGCTGCGCGACATCCACGACCGCAAGGCCCTCGAGGCCCAGCTCACCCACCAGGCGCTCCACGATCCCCTCACGGGCCTCGCCCACCGCAGCCTGGTGGCGGACCGGCTGCAGCACGCGATGGCCCGCCGGCCCGAGGACAGGCGCCAATTGACCGTTCTCATGCTGGACCTCCATCGGCGGCCGTGGAGGCCGCGTCAGGCGCGCGGCTCGGTGGCTGCCGCGCGGGCCCGCTGCTGGCCTCGGGTCTCGGCCGAGAGGACGGCGCGCACCAGGCCCGGGGCCCAGCGGTAGGCCAGGTGCAGGCCGTGCAGGAGCAGCGAGCCGTAGACGAGGAAGCGGCGGCTCCCGATCGTCCGGCGGATCAGCCGGGCGACGTGCTCCGGCGAGTGGAAGAGCCAATCGGGCTGGCGGGTGACGCCGGTCTGGCCCGCCTCACCCATCCGCGTGCGGACGAGCAGGGGGCAGACGCAGGAGACACGGACTCCCAGCGGCCGCAGCTCGGCGCGCAGGTACTCGGAGAGCCACAGCGCCCCGACCTTGACCGGCCCGTACGCCGCGTAGCCGGGGAAGGGAAGGAGCGAGGCGCCGGAGCCGAGGTTGATCACGTGTGCGCGCGCGGCCGCGAGCTGCGGCAGGAACGCCCGGGTCACGCGCGCCACGGCCAGCAGGTTGACCTCGAAGAGCTTCCGCCAGTCGGCCTCGCTGACGTCCTGCCACGCGCCCAGGCGCAGGATCCCGGCGTTGTTGACCAGCACGTCCACCCGGCCGAAGCGCTCCCGGCACGCTTCGGCCAGGCGCGCGACGTCCTCCGCGCGGCTCACGTCGACGACCAGCGCGATCCCGGCTCCGGCCGCCGCCGCCGTACGCTCGAGCTCCACGGGGTCGAGATCGCAGAGCACGAGCGCGTAGCCGGCGCGGCCCAGCTCCAGGGCGGTCGCCCGCCCGATCCCGCTCGCCGCGCCCGTGATCACGGCCACCCGTGACTCGATCATGCCTCGCACCTCGCCCGCGTAACATACCTCGACCGCGGCGACCCCACCTTCTGCTCCGCGCGAGCCGACGGTCCCGGCCGGTCCGGGATCGCTTGCTAAGATGGCGCGGTGACGACGGTCCCCTCCTCCTTCTTCTCGCCGACCGGGCGGCTGGCGCGAGTCCTGCCCGGCTACGAGGAGAGGCCCGCGCAGCGGAAGCTCTCCGAGGCAGTGGCCGAGGTGCTGGACGCCGGCGGGCTGCTGCTCGCCGAGGCGGGCACCGGGACCGGGAAGACGCTGGCCTACCTGCTGCCGGCGGTGGAGCTGGGCCGCCGGGTGGTCGTCTCCACCGGGACCAAGAACCTGCAGGACCAGCTCGTCTCCAAGGACATCCCGCTCCTCGCCCGGGCGCTCGGCCGGGAGCTCCAGGTGGCGGTGATGAAGGGCCGGGGGAACTACCTCTGCCTGCTCCGCTTCGCCTCCTTCTCCAAGGCGGGCACCTTCCGGCGCCTGGAGGAGCTGCCGCTCTTCCGGGCGGTCGAGGGCTGGGCCGCCGAGACGCAGACCGGCGACCGCGCCGAGGTCGCGGACATGCCCGACAGCGTCGAGTTCTGGCGCGAGGTCTCGGCGGCGAGCGAGAACTGCATCGGCCAGGCCTGCTCGCTGTTCGAGGCCTGCCACGTGACGCGCATGCGCCAGCGCGCGCTGGAGGCCGACATCGTGGTGGTGAACCACCACCTGCTGTGCGCCGACCTGGCGGTGAAGGACGGCAGCTACGGGCAGGTGATCCCGCCCTACGACACCGTGATCCTCGACGAGGCCCACCTGATCGAGGACGTGGCCACGCAGTACTTCGGGGTGGCGGTGTCCTCGCACCGCGTCGACGATCTCTGCCGCGACGTCGAGCGCGAGCTGAAGGCGGCGCAGCTCGACGGCCGGGAGCTGCGGGCCGAGGTCGAGGGCACGCGCCTGCGCGCCGAGCGCTTCTTCGGCCGGCTGGCGCGCCAGGGCGCCAGCCGGCTGGGCCCGGGCTGGATGACCTCGTCGCTGCTGGAGGAGGCGAGCGGCCTGCTGCGACGCCTGGAGGGCCTGCACGCGGCTCTGTTGGCGGTGCCCGACCGCCCGGAGCCGCTGACCGGCCTCGCCGGCCGGGCCTTCGCGCTCGGCTCCGAGCTGGCCTTCCTCATGCGTGCCGACTCCGACGATCACGTCTACTTCGTGGAGACGCGCGGGCGGGGCGTGTACCTCCGGGCCATGCCCATCGACGTCTCCAGCCGGCTGAAGGAGATGCTGTTCGACAGCGTGCGCGCCGCGGTGCTCACCTCGGCCACCCTGGCCGTCGACGGCGGCTTCGACTACGTGAAGAGCCGCCTCGGCATCGAGCCGAGCGCGGAGCTGCTGTTGCCCTCGCCCTTCCGCTTCGAGGAGCAGGCGGTGCTCTACGTCCCCCGGCGCATGCCGGAGCCGACCGACCCGGCGTTCGTGGACACCGCGGCCGACGAGGTCGCGCGGCTGCTCGAGCTCTCGCGGGGCCGTGCCTTCGTGCTCTTCACCTCCTACGCCAACATGAACGCGGTCGCCGAGCGCATCGCGGGCCGGGTCGAGTTCCCCCTGCTGATGCAGGGCGAGGCCCCCAGGCCGCAGCTGCTCGACGCCTTCCGTGCCACCCCCCACGCGGTGCTGCTGGCGACGGCGTCCTTCTGGCAGGGCGTGGACGTGGCCGGCGAGCAGCTCTCCTGCGTGATCGTCGACAAGCTGCCGTTCGCCTCGCCCGGCGACCCGGTGGTCTCCGCGCGCATCGAGAGGCTCCGCGCTCGCGGCCAGGACGCCTTCGGCGAGTACCAGGTTCCGGTGGCCGTGCTGATGCTGAAGCAGGGCCTGGGGCGCCTCATCCGCACCTGCAAGGACCGCGGGATCCTGGCGGTGCTCGACAGCCGCCTCCTGCGCAAGGGCTACGGACGGCGTTTCCTGGAGAGCCTGCCGCCCGCCCGGCTGGTCCACGACCTGGGAGAGGTCGCCCGCTTCATGGACGGAGATCCCCCCGAACGTTGACCGGCCCGCGTCCGGCCGGCGCAGCGTCGAGCCGGGCCGCTTCGCGATCGGGCAGCGCGCCCTCTTCGCGCGGCCGCGAAACGCCCTGCAGCCGCAGGGCGAGGACCGCCGCAGCGACCACCACGACGGCGCCCACGACGAACAACGGGTCCGGCAGCCGCCTCCAGAACAGCCAGTCGAGGAAGCCCGCGAACACCGGACCGGCGTAGAGGAACGGGCCCACCCGCGCAGCCGGCGCGTAGACGTAGGCGCGCGTCAGCGTGAGCTGGCCGACGGTGGCGAAGACCCCCATCACCAGCAGCAGCGCCCAGGTCGGCGGCGCGGGGCTGCGCCACCAGAAGGCCGCGGGGGGCAGGGCGACCACCGAGGCCACCAGGCCGAAGTAGAAGACGATCCGCGCCACCGGCTCGGTGCGGGTGAGCCGGCGGATGCCGACCTGCGAGACAGCCGCCAGCACGGCGGAGCCGAGGCCAACCAGGGCGGCGGGCTCGAAGAGGCCGGTCCCCGGCTTGAGGATGAACAGCAGGCCGCCGAAGCCCAGCAGCAGCACCCCCCACAGCCGCGGCGGGATGCGCTCGCGCAGCCAGGCGCGCTCCACCAGCGGGATGAAGAGGGGCATCGACTGGTTGAGCAGGACGGCGTCCGCCAGGCGCAGCCGCGCCACCGCGTAGAAGTAGCAGGCGACCGCCGACACCCCGGCCAGACCCCGCACCAGGTGGCCGGGCAGGTCCTCGGTGTCCAGGGCGTGCCGCCCGTTCCGCCACAGCCAGGGCAGCAGGTAGAGCAACATGATGAAGTGGCGGAAGAAGACGATGGGCGCGTTCGGCAGCTCGCGCGCGCAGGCGCTCACCGCGGCGGCCATGCAGGCGAAGAGCACCGCCGAGATGGCCATCAGCAGCGCGCCCCGTCGCAGGTCCCCCGGTGGCACGGACGACGGCGTGGTCACGGCGCGCGATCATACGGGACTCCCCGCGCGCGGCGGGGGGCCTTGAACGACAATCGAGAGAGTCCGCCGGCAGGGCTCGCGCCGCGTCGCGCCAGGTTGGAGTCGATGTGGGGCGGGCGCTCGCCCGGCGGCGGCGGCACGAGGGGGCGGGCGTACGGGGAGGCCGTGGCCGGAGCCGCGGCCGGGGGAGGCGCGGTGAGGAAGGGATTGGACTACCTGGTCGAGAGGACGGTGACGGTCGCGGCGCGGCCCAAGACGATCTTCCGTTTCTTCACGGACTCGGGCCGCTTCGCCGCCTGGTGGGGCGAGGGCTCGCAGATCGACCCGCGGCCCGGCGGTGCGGTTCGCATCTGGTACCCGAACGGGGTGCGGGCCGGCGGGGAGGTGCTGGAGGTGGTGCCTGGCGAGAGGATCGCCTTCACCTTCGGCTACGAGAGCGGGGAGCCGATCGCCGTCGGCAGCTCGCGGGTGACCATCGTCCTGGAGCCGGTCCCGCGGGGCACGCGGCTGCGACTGCGGCACGAGCTGCCGACGGCCACCGCCCGGGAGGTGCACGTCCAGGGCTGGCGCTACCAGCTCGCGGTGTTCGCCGAGGTGGCCGCCCACGACGCGCACGCCGGCTTCGCCGAGCGCGCCGACCGCTTCCTGGCCCTCTGGGCGCAGACGGACCCCGCCGCCCGCCGCGCGGCGCTCGCGGCGCTGGCGGTCGACTCGCTCACCTTTCGCGACCGCCATTCCTGCACCGACGGGCTCGACGACCTCGACGCCCACATCGCCGCCTACCAGCGGTTCATGCCCGGCCTGCGTCTCGAGCGCCAGGGCGAGGTGCGGCAGTGCCAGGGCACTGCCCTCGTCGACTGGGTGGCGAGGGGTCCTGACGGCGCCCCGCGCGGGAAGGGCACGAGCGTCTTCGACCTCGCCGCCGACGGCCGCATCGAGCGGGTGACCGGCTTCTGGAGCTGACGGAACCGCATAAGATGGGCTTCCGGAGGGGACCTTGTTCGAGGTCGCGTACGAGACGACCTTCTGCGCCACCCACCTGCTGACCGATGGCGGCCGGCCCATCGAGCCCAACCACGGCCACGACTGGCGGGTCGAGGTGGTCGCCGCCGGCGAGCGCCTGGACGCCATCGGGGTGGTGGTCGACTTCGAGCACCTCAAGGGGGCCGTCCAGGAGATCGCCCGTCGCCTCCACTACCAGGACATCACCAGCCACCCGCACTTCGCCGGCCAGAGCCCCTCGGCGGAGGCGGTGGCGCGCTACTTCTTCTTCGAGGTGCGCAAGGCGATGGGCGAGGAGGGCGAGCGCCTGCGGCGTGTGCGGGTCTGGGAGGCCCCCGGCTGCAGCGCGACCTACTGCGAGTGAGCGGGTGCTGACCGTCAACGAGGTCTTCTTCTCGATCCAGGGTGAGGGCACCCGCGCCGGTCGGCCCTGCGTGTTCGTGCGCTTGACCGGGTGCCCCCTGCGCTGCGCGTGGTGCGACACCGCCTACGCCTTCCACGAGGGCCGCAAGCGCTCCTCTGACGAGGTCGTCGCCGAGGTGGAGCGCTGGCCCAGCCGGCTGCTGTGCCTCACCGGGGGCGAGCCGCTGGCCCAGCCGGCGGCGTTTCCCTTCGTCGCCCGGCTGGCGGACCACGGCTGGGAGGTGGTGGTCGAGACCTCGGGCCACGTGAGCCTGGAGCACCTCGACCCCCGGGTCGTCGCGGTGATGGACGTGAAGGCGCCGGGCTCCGGCGAGAGCGGGCGGATGGACTGGTCGAACCTCGAGCGGCTGGCGGCCAAGGACGAGGCCAAGTTCGTCCTGGACGGCCGCGCCGACTACGAGTGGTCGCGCGACCTCGTGCGCGAGCGGCGGCTGGCCGAGCGCTGCACGGTCCTCTTCTCTCCCGTCCACGGCCGGCTCGACCCGGGGCAGCTCGGCCGCTGGGTCCTCGCGGACGGGCTGCCGGTGCGTGTGCAGGTGCAGCTGCACAAGATCCTGTGGCCGGGGGAGACCCGGGGGGTATGAGCGCCCGCGCGCTCGCCGTCGTCTGCGTCAGCGGGGGCATGGACTCGGCCGTCACCGCGGCCCTCGCCGCCGGGGAGCACCGCACGGCCTTCCTGCATGCCGACTACGGCCAGCGCACCGAGGCGAAGGAGCGCGCCTGCTTCGAGGCGCTGGCGGAGGCCTACTCCGCCGAGGCGCGCCTGGTCGTCGACTTCCCGGCCCTGCGCCAGATCGGCGGCAGCAGCTTGACCGACTCCCGCATCCCCGTCCGCGAGGGCGACCCGGTCGAGGGGGTGGTCCCCACGTCCTACGTGCCCTTCCGCAACGCCCACCTGCTGGCGGCGGCCGTCTCCTGGGCGGAGGTGATCGGCGCCGGCTTCGTCTTCGTCGGCGCTGTCTGGGAAGACTCCTCCGGGTACCCCGACTGCCGGCCCGAGTTCTACCGCGCCTACGAGGAGGCGATCCGTCTCGGCACCCGGCCGGACACCTCCATCCGCATCGTCACGCCGGTCATCGGCCTGTCGAAGGCCGAGATCGTCCGCACCGGCCTGCGGCTGGGGGTGCCTTTCGAGAAGACCTGGTCCTGCTACCAGGCCAGCCAGCGGGCCTGCGGCCGCTGCGAGTCCTGCCGGCTGCGCCTCTCGGGGTTCCGCGGCGCAGGGGCGGCCGACCCGATTCCCTACGAAACGGCTTGGTGAGACACTAGGCGCCGTGGAAGGACGCAACCTACTGGAGGGAAGTCACATGAAGCGTGCGCTCGCTGCCGCCTTTCTGCTGGTCGGCCTGGCGCTCATCGCCTCCGCGGCGCAGGCCCAGACCGGCACCGCGCGGGGCAAGGTGGTCGACGCCGACAACAAGCCCGTCGTCGACGCCAAGGTCCTGATCGAGTTCCAGGGCGGCATCAACCGCAAGTTCGAGACGAAGACCAACAAGAAGGGCGAGTGGATGCAGGTCGGGATGCAGCCGGGGCCCTACAAGTTCACCGCGAGCAAGGAAGGCTACCAGCCGGGTGTCGTCGACAACTTCAAGATCAACCTCGGCGACCCCACCGAGGTGCCGCTCTTCAAGCTGCAGACGGCAGCGGCGGCAGCCAACGCGCCCGGCGGCCCGATGGACCAGCTGCGCAAGGCGTTCCAGGCCGCGGTGGAGCTGCAGAACGCGAACAAGCTGGACGAGGCCGAGGCCGCCTACAAGGCGATCCTGCAGACGAACCCGGACGTTCCGGAGGTGCACCTCAACCTCGGCAACGTCCTGGCGACGAAGAAGGACAACGCCAACGCCGAGGCCGAGTTCCAGAAGGCGCTCGAGCTGCGCCCCGGCTACACGGACGCGATGACCCAGCTCACGCGGCTCTACCAGTCGACGGGACAGACGGACAAGGCCGCGGCGCTGGTCGACCAGATGGGAACCGTCAACCCGCAGGACCCCAGGGCCCAGTACAACCGCGGCGTGTTCCTGATGCAGAACGGCAAGACCGAGGACGCGGCCAAGGCCTTCGAGGCGGCGACGGCCGCCGACCCCAACATGGCCGACGCCTGGTACTGGCTGGGAAGCCAGGACCTGAACCTGGGGAAGAACGACGAGGCCATCAAGGCCTACGAGAAGTACCTCTCGCTGAACCCCCAGAACGCCCAGCAGGTCCAGGCCGCAACGGGCATCGTCGCCGCGCTGAAGAAGAAGAAGTGATCGCGGATCGCGTGGCCGCCGTCCGGGAGCGCATCGCCCGGGCGGCGCTGCGCGCTTCGCGACCGCCCGAGTCGGTGACTCTCGTCGCCGTCAGCAAGACGTTTCCGGCCGAGGCCGTGCGCGCCGGCTTCGCCGCCGGCCTGCGCGACTTCGGCGAGAACCGGGTGCAGGAGGCGGAGCCGAAGATCGCCTCGCTGGCCGACCTCGCCTCGCCGGTGCGCTGGCACCTGGTCGGGCACCTGCAGACCAACAAGGCCCGCCGCGCCGCCGCCCTGTTCGAGGTCGTGCATTCGGTCGACTCGTCCGAGCTCGCCCGGCGGCTGGCGCGGGCGGCGCAGGAGGCGGGGCGGACGCTGCGGGCCCTGGTGCAGGTGGACCTCGCCGGCGAGGAGACGAAATTCGGCGTCGACGAGAAGTGCCTGCTGCCCCTGCTCGAGGAGCTGCGAGGCCTGGCCGGGCTGCGGGTCGAGGGGCTGATGCTGCTGCCGCCCTTCTTCTCGGACCCCCAGGCCGCGCGGCCGTACTTCGGCCGGCTGCGGGCGCTGCGCGACCGGGCGACGGCGGCCGGCCTGCTCGCCGGCTGCGAGCTGTCGATGGGGATGAGCCACGACCTCGAGGCCGCGGTCGAGGAGGGCGCGACCATGGTGCGGGTGGGGACGGCGATCTTCGGGGAGAGAGAGGCGGCGGCCTGACGGGCCGCGCGCCGGGGAGGAGGGGCGGTGCTGCTGCTGGCGGACGTGATGATGGGCGTCGCCCGGGTGCTCTCCTGGGTGCTCTGGTTCTACGAGATCGTCCTGATCGCCCGCGCGGTCGTCTCCTGGGTCAGCGCCGACCCGCGCAACCCGATCGTCGGCTTCCTGCACGCGGCGACCGACCCCCTGCTGCGGGTGATCCGCCGCCTGCTGCCGATGAGCCTGCGCTACTTCCCGATCGACATCGCCTTCCTGGTGCTGTTCGCCCTGGTCATCTTCGCCAACCACGCCGTCGTGCAGACGCTGGTGGACTACGCCACGGTGCTGCGGCTGCAGGCGCTGCCCGGCGGCGTGCAGGGATAGGAGGAGGACGTGAAGATCTCGCCGATGGACATCCAGCGGCAGACGTTCGCCAAGCAGCTGCGCGGGTTCGATCCCGACGAGGTGCACGCCTTCCTCTCGGTGGTGGCGGAGGAGATGGCGACGCTGCAGCGGGACAAGGACGAGGTCGAGCAGCAGCTGCACCAGCTGGAGCAGATCGTGGCCGAGCACCGGGAGCGGGAGACCATCCTCAAGAACACCCTGCTCACCGCCCAGAAGGCTGCGGAGGACATCCGCGAGAACGCCCGCAAGGAGGCGGAGCTGGTGGTGAAGGAGGCCGAGCTGCAGGCCGACCGGCTGCTGGAGCTGGCCCAGGGCCGCGCCCACGAGCTGGAGCGCGGGATCATGGAGCTGCGCGCCCAGCGCAGCGCGCTGCGCACCGACGTGCGCGCCTTCATCACCCGGCTCACCCAGATCCTCGACCTGCAGGAGGAGGCGGAGCTGGAGGACAACCTGCGCTTCCTCAAGCGGCGCGAGGAGGCCGCCGGCGGCCAGCGCTAGACGGATGCCGCTCGACCTTCGTGAAACGGCACAAGGGCTGACCCTGCGGGTGCGCGTGCAGCCGCGGGCGCAGAGGGACGCGCTCTGCGGCGAGCGCGACGGCGCCCTCGTGGTGCGGGTGACGGCGCCTCCGGTCCAGGGGCGGGCCAACGAGGCCCTCGCCCGCGTGCTGGGCGAGGCGCTGGACGTGCCGCCCTCTGCCGTGCGCGTGGTGCGTGGCGCCGCCGGGCGGGACAAGCTGGTGGCGGTGTCGGGCCTGAGCGTGGCTTCCGCCCGGCAGAAGCTCGGGGAGCTCCCGCTTTGATCGTCGCGGAAGCGGCGGTTCGCCGGGTCGGGCTGCTGGCGACGCTGGCGGGGGAGGCGCCCCGCCTCGGCGCGCGGATGCGCGACCTCGCGCTCCGGCGCGACGCCGCCCTCGCCGTCGCCGGCGGTCGGATCGCCTGGGTCGGGGACGACGCCGCCTTCGACGGCGCGGTGCGGCTCGCCTCCGGGGCGAGAGTGATCGACGCCGCGGGCGCTGCCGTGGTGCCCGGCTTCGTCGACGCCCACACCCACCTCGCCTTCGCCGGCGACCGCGACGACGAGATCCGGGCCCGACTGGCCGGTGCGACCTACGCCGAGATCGCCGCCCAGGGCGGGGGCATCGTGCGCACCGTGGACGCCACCCGCTCCGCCTCCCGGGAGGAGCTGGCCGGCCTCGTCTGCTCGCGTCTCGACGAGATGCTGCTGTGCGGCACCACCACCGCCGAGGTGAAGAGCGGCTACGGCCTGGAGACGGCCGCCGAGCTGCGCAGCCTGGAGGCGATCCGGCTGGCCGCGTCATCCCACCCGGTCGGCGTGGTACCGACCTTCCTCGGCGCCCACGAGGTGCCGCGCGAGCACCGCCAGCACCGCGCCCGCTACCTGGACCTGCTGGTCGAGGAGATGATCCCGGAGGTCGCCTCACGCGGCCTGGCCGTCTTCGCCGACGTCTTCTGCGAGCGCGGCGTCTTCAGCGTCGAGGAGAGCCGGCGGATCCTGGGCGCCGCCCGTGACCGCGGGATGAAGCTGCGCCTGCACGCCGACGAGCTGGGAGACACCGGCGGGGCGGCACTGGCGGCCGAGATCGGCGCCCGCTCGGCCGACCACCTCGTGTTCGTCTCCGAGGCGGGCATCGCCGCGCTGGCCGAGGCGTCCTGCACGGCCACGCTCCTGCCCACGGCGTCGTTCTACCTGCGGCTGGGCCGCTTCGCCCCGGCGCGGGCGCTGGTCGATGCCGGCGCGCCGGTGGCGCTGGCCTCGGACGTGAACCCCGGCGGCGGCCTCTCGCCCTCCCTGCCGCTGGCCATGGCCGTCGGCTGCTTCTCAATGGGGCTCTCGCTGGAGGAGGCGCTCGCCGCCGTCACCGCCAACGCCGCGTACTCCCTGGACCTGCATCGCGAGGTGGGCTCGATCGAGGTGGGCAAGCGGGCGGACCTGCTGCTGCTGCGCTCGCCGCGGCTGCTCGACCTCGTCCGCGTGGGCGTGCCGGCGATCCGCGCCGTGGTCAAGAGCGGGCTGCTCGTCGTCGAGGACGGCCGTCGGGCGTGAGCTGCGCCGGGCCCGCGCGCGTCCGCGCGCTCTCCTTCCACGCCCGCTACCGCTGCCGCGACAGCGGTGTCTGCTGCTCGTCGGGCTGGGACATCCCGGTCGAGGGGGTCAGGTCCCGTGTTGTAGCGCACGATTCGACTCGCCGTACCGCGGCCGGCCAGCTGGTACTCCGCCACGATGCGGCCGGCCGCTGCGTCTTCCTCGAGGGACCGGCCGGCTCGACACGCTGCGCCGTGCACCGTCAGCGCGGGCCCGAGGCGCTGCCCTCCGCGTGCCGGCAGTTCCCGAGGGTGTCGCTGCTCACGCCCCTCGGCGTCTCGGTCACGCTCTCGCACTACTGTCCGACGGCGGCGGCGCTGCTGTTCGAGGACCCGGACGGCCCGGCGTGGATCGTGGAGGACGCACCGGCGTTCCCGCCCGACTGGCCCTACGAGGGGCTGGACGCACGCCAGGCGCTGCCGCCTCTGTTGCGTCCCGGCGTGCTGACGAGCTGGGCTGCGCACGAGCGCTGGGAGGCTCACGCGATCGCCGTGCTGACGACGGGCGTCCCGCCGGAGGCGGCACTCGCCCGCCTCGCGGTCGAGGCGGAGGCCGCGCGGCGCTGGACGCCGACGGACGGCGACTTCGACCGCTTCCTCGATGCCGTGCTGGAGGCGGGTGAGCTCGCCGAGCCGCCTCCCACCCGTGCCGTTGCAGACCTGGATGCGTGGGACCTCGTGGCCGCGACCGTGCCGGAAGGGAACCCGCGGCCGCCGCGGCCGACCGCCGCTGCCGGGACGGAGGCCGTCTCGGCGGGCTGGCCGTCGCTCCGGCGTCCGGTCGGCCGCTGGCTCGCCTCGAAGGCGTTCGGCAGCTGGCTGGCCCTGCAGGGAGCCGGCCTGCGCACGACCGCCCTCGGCCTGCAGGTGGCCCTGGGGGTGCTGCGGGCGGAAGCGGTCGGCGGCTGCTCGCGCGCCGGTCGACCCCTCGACGCGGCGCTTCTCCAGGAGGCCCTCCGCCGTGCCGACCTGCTGCTCCTCCACCTCGCCGACCCGGCAGCGCTGGCCGCCCGGCTCGGCCGATGCGAGAGCGGCCGCGCGCCCGCTACTCGACCAGCCTGAAGGGCTCCGGGCCGGCGGGACCTTTGCGCGCACGCAGCGCCGCGAGCGCCTGCAGCAGGCGTGCGGTCGGCATCCGGTCGGCCTCGCGCGCGCTCCGCAGCGCGCACACGTCCTGCTCGGTCGGACCAGCCGGTCGAGGTCGACGGCGGCGCGCGCGATGCCGTGGGCGTGCAGCCCGAGCCCGCCCACGACGGCCAGCGGGAAGCCGCCGGAGCGGGTCGAGGATGGCACGCAGCCGGGGAGGGCACCGCGCGCGAGCCGGGCTGCGTGCTAGGATCGAACCTCCGCGGATGAGCATTCTCGTCGTCGACGACCTGGTGAAGACCTACCCGGGGACGCGCAAGGCCCCGCCCGTCGAGGCGGTGCGCGGGGTGTCGTTCGCCGTGGAGAAGGGGGAGTTCTTCGGCCTGCTGGGGCCGAACGGGGCGGGCAAGAGCACGACCCTGGGCTGCATCAGCACGCTGGTGAGGCCCACCTCCGGCCGCATCCTGGTCGACGGCAGCGACGTCACCCGCGACACCCGGGAGGCCAAGCGGGGGATCGCGGTGGTGCCCCAGACCCGCAACCTCGACCGCGACCTCACGGTCCGCGAGGTGCTGACCTGGCACGGCCGCTACTTCGGCCTGGCCGCGGCCGAGCGGGAGGCCCGCGCCGACCGGCTGCTCCAGGAGCTGCAGGTGGCCGACAAGGCCCAGGCGAAGCCCGCCAACCTCTCCGGCGGCCAGCAGCAGCGGGTGATGATCGCCCGGGCGCTGATGCACGACCCCAAGGTCGTGCTTCTCGACGAGCCGACGACGGGCCTCGACCCCCAGGCCCGGCGCCTGCTGTGGGAGACGTTGCGCAGCCTGCACGAGCGGGGGACGACCTTCATCCTCACCACCCACTACATGGAGGAGGCGGACCGCCTCTGCGAGCGGCTGGCGATCGTGGACCACGGCCGCATCCTGACGCTGGACACGCCGGCGGCGCTCAAGCGCTCGCTGCCGGCCGGGCAGGTGCTCGACATGTGGGTGCGGGCGGCGCAGCCGATCGCCCCGCGCCTGCGCCGGGTGCCGGGTGTCATGAAGGTGGAGGAGGTCCAGGACGGCGGCGACGGCGGGGACGCTCTCGAGCGGCTGCGCCTGTTCGTCGACTCCGGTGACGGCCTGCTCGACCGCGTGCTGCACGCCGTGCGCGACGGCGGAGCCGACCTGCACCACGTCAGCCTCTCCCAGCCCAGCCTGGAGGACGTCTACATCCACTTCACCGGGCGGGAGCTGCGGGATTGACCGCCTTCCTGGCGCTGCTGCGGCGCGACCTGCTGGTGACCACCCGGCACGCGGGCCCGCTGCTGCTGTCGACGCTGACCCAGCCGATCCTGGTGATCCTGGTCTTCGGCAACATCATGCCCCGGCTGGGGCTGGTGGCCGCCGGCTTCGGCGCGGTGATGGCGCCGGGGCTGATGGCGATCACCATGCTGATGGCCGGGGTGCAGGGCGTGCTGATCCCGCTGGTGCAGGACCTGTCCGGCACCCGCGAGGTCGACGAGCGGCTGCTCGCCCCCATCTCGGTGCGCGGGGTGGCCATGGAGCGCATCGTGGCCGGCGCCATCCACTCGCTGGCGGCGGGGCTGGTCGCGCTGCCGGCGATGATCCTGCTGATGCACGGTGTCGGCCACACCGACGTGCGGCCGGCCTGGTCGCTGCTGCTGCCGCTTTCGGTCGCCTGCGGCCTCATCTCCTCGGCCTTCGGGCTGACCCTCGGCACCCGCGTGCAGCCGCGCTTCAGCGGCCTGCTGTTCGCGGTGGTGCTGGGCCCCATGATGCTCTTCGGCTGCGCCTACTACCCCTTCGCCGCCCTCTCCCGCATCGGCGCCTTCCAGTACGCGTTCCTGGTCAACCCGCTCACCTTCATCAGCGAGGCGATGCGGATCGCCGTCACCCCCGGCGCCGAGCACATGCCGTACGCGCTGCTGATCGTCGGCCTCGCCGCCTGGCTGTTCGTCTTCGGCTTTGCCGGGGCGCGCTCGTTCGAGAGGCGGACGATCCTGTAGCCTCGCCAGCCTATAATCCCGGGCCGAGGAGGCGGCGACGACCGTTCTCTGCCCGGGCTGCAGGCGCGCCATCCGCATTCCCGCCGACAAGGAGGCGATACCGAACCTGCGCGCGCGCTGCGCGGGGTGCGGGCAGGTGTTCGCGGTGGCCAGCGCCGGACGCGTCGAGGCCCAACCGGCGCGCCCCGTGCCCGTCGCGCCCGCAGCCGAGCCGGTGCCGATCCCGACGGCGGCCCGCCCCAGGCGTCCCGGCCGGCCCGTCGTCGGCTGGCGGCGCTGCGCGAACCACCGCGCCACCCCCTCGGAGGGGGTGTGCACGCAGTGCGGCAAGGGCTTCTGCGGCGAGTGCGTGAAGAGGCAGGGCACGGCCGCCATCTGCCCGAACTGCGACGCGCTGTGCGTGAGCGCCGCCGAGCAGGAGCAGCAGGAGGAGCGGGCGCGGATGCGGGCGCGGCCGCTGACGGCCGAGCTGGGGACCGTGTTCGCGTATCCGCTCACCGACAAGCTGGCGTACGTCATCCTCGCCGTCTTCGTCGGCGTCTTCGCCCTGGCGGCCTCGATGGCCATGTTCGGCAGCGGCTTCGGGTTCTTCGTCTCGAGGGGGCTGCTCTACGCCTACGCCTTCTCCGCCATCAACCGGGTCTCGGCCGGCAACCTCAAGGGCTTCATGCCGGACCTCAGCGACTGGACGGACCTCGTGCCGCCCGTGCGCGCGGGCCTGGCGGCGATGATCATCAGTGCCGGCCCGCTGATCGCGCTGAGCTTCGCCTACACCTGGCAGCAGGTGGCCTCCCACGTGATGGGTCCCCGCAGCGCGAGCTTCCTCCCGGCGCAGCCGACCCCCTCGCCCTCGCCGACGCTCCCGCCGCAGCTGGCGGCGATGCTGCAGCAGGACTCGACGCCGGCCTCCGAACCGGGCGAGGGGGAGGGCGAGCCGGGCGACACCGCCGCGGCGAAGGCCGAGCGGGAGAGGATGGAACAGGGGATGGCGAAGCTGGCCCGGCCGGCTGTTCCCGCCTGGGCGGTGATCGCGTTCCTGCTGGCGTTCGCCTGGCAGCTCGCCTACGCCCCCATCGCCCTGGTGGCGGCGGCGATCTCGCGGGGCTTCCTGGCCACCCTGAACCCGCTCGTCGGCCTCGACGCCATTCGCAGGATGGGCGGCGTGTACTGGACCGCGATGGCGGTCTACACCGGCATCGTGCTGGTGGCGGGGCTGCTCGGCCTCGTCCTGTCGCTCATCCCGATCGGCGGTCGCCTGCTGACGGCCTTCGTCGACTCCTACGCCTACCTGGCGATCGGCTGTCTGCTCGGTTTCGCCGTCTTCAAGAAGGCGCCCGAGCTCGACCTGGACTGAACCCTGTTGCGGAGGTTGCCCATGGCGAAGACCAGCCGTTCCGCGATCCGCCGCGTCGGCATCAGCACGGGCGGCGGCGACGCCCCCGGCCTCAACGCCGTCATCCGGGCGGTGGTGCTGTGCGCGCACCGCCGAGGCTGGGAGACCGTCGGCATCCGCGACGGCTACAACGGCGTGCTGCTGCCCGACCAGTACCGCGACGGCGGCCTCCTCCCGCTCACGCCGGAGAGGGTCCGCGGCATCACCCACCTGGGCGGGACCATCATCGGCACCACCAACTCCGGCAACCCGCTGCGCTTCCCGGTCGAGAAGAACGGCCGGGTGGTCGAGGTGGACCGCACCGGGGACCTGGTCCGCGGCCTGGCCGCGAACGCCATCGACGCGGTGGTGGCGGTGGGCGGCGACGGCTCGCTGTCGATCGCCCACGCCCTGGCGGAGAAGGGCGTCCGCATCGTCGGCGTGCCCAAGACCATCGACAACGACCTCAGCCGCACGGTCATCACCTTCGGCTTCGACACCGCGGTGTCCTTCGCCACCGAGTGCGTCGACCGCCTGCACTCCACGGCCGCCGCCCACCGGCGGGTGATGGTGGTGGAGGTGATGGGCCGCTACGCCGGCTGGATCGCCATGAACACCGGCATCTCGGGGACCGCCGACGTGATCCTGGTGCCCGAGATCCCCTACGACCTCGACCGTGTCGCCGAGAAGGTCCAGGAGCGGTTCTCGGGGGGGCAGAACTTCGCCATCGTGGTGGTGGCCGAGGGCGCCCGGCCGAAGGGCGCCGGCTACTCGGTGCTGGAGAAGGCGAAGGGCCGCTCCGACCGCCTGGGCGGCGCCGGCGAGAAGGTCGCCCAGGAGATCCAGAAGCGGACCGGGCGCGAGACGCGCCACGTCGTCCTCGGCCACCTGCTGCGCGGCGGCACCCCCACCACCTTCGACCGGCTCCTCTCGCTGCGCTTCGGCGCCGCCGCCGTGCGCGCGCTGGCCGCCGGCAGGACGGGCGTGATGGTGGCCCTCGACCCGCCCCGAGTCCGCTACGTGCCGCTGGCCGAGGCCACCCAGCGCATGAAGTGCGTGCCGCTCGACTGCGACTCCATGCTGACCGCCCGCGAGCTGGGGATCTGCCTGGGCGACTGAGGACCCCCGCGCTGGTCGATCTCTTGCGGAGAGAGCTCCTCATGTCCCTTGCTGACCGCCTGCATCGCCTCCGGCGCCGCGCGCAGTGCCTGTGTCGGTCTCGGCGGACCGGGGTCGTCTTCGTGGCCGCCGCGTTCGTTCTCTCTCGCGCCATCTACATCGGCTGCTTGGGCGTGCGTTTCCACGCGAAGACCCTCGATACCTACCTCCAGTTCATCGATCCCCTGTTGCTCCGCACGGACCTTCTGCGAAGCCTGTTCTATCTGCGCGATCAGCCTCCGGCCATGAACTTGTTGGTCGGAATCGTTCTCAAGGCGCTTCCCGACTGCTTCGCCCTCGCCTTCCACGCCGGCTTTCTCGCCATGGGACTGGCGGGCGCGGTCGCCGCCTTCCTCCTCGCCCGCCGGCTGGGCTGCGGTGGCTGGCTCGCAGCCATCGTGGCGACACTGCTCTTCGTGGACCCCGGCACGGTCTTCCACGAGCATCAGCTCTTCTACACCCACCCGGTCGCGGTGCTGCTGATACTCGGTGGCCTCGGCTTGCACCGACTGCTGCGCTCGGGGAGGCAACGGGACGCCTTCTTCGCCTTTGCGGCGCTGGCACTCGTCGTCCTGACTCGCGGCACGTTCCACCTCGTCTTCTATCTGGGAGTCCTGATCGGGGCTGTGGTCGTGCGCCCGAGGTGGTGGCGGCCGATGCTTGTCGGTGCGCTGGTTCCGACGCTCTCGGTCGGTGGCCTCTATGTCAAGCAGTGGTTGCTGTACCGTGGGTTGTTCATCGGCGGACCTTACCGCGAGTTCAACCTGTACATCATGCGGGCGAAACAGGTCGGCGACCAGCTGCAGCCGTTGCTCGCCCGAGGAGCCATCACCGGGGCGTGCGACGAACTCGGGCCGGGGACGGACTTCGACGGCATCGTTCGCCGGGAGGCCCTGGCGGTACCCGCCAGTGGGATCCCGGTGCGCGACACCACCAGGAAGTCCACGCGGGCCTCGAACTGGCACAGCGATGCCGCCACGGCGGTCGCCAGGCTGTGCGTTCACGACGCGCATGCCCTCGAGGCGGCGTTTCCGGGGGCATACCAGGCCGCCGTGGAGGCCAACGTCGCCCGCTATTTCCGCCCGATCGTCACGTCGCCGGATCCCGAGCAGGGCGACACGAGGAGGTTCCGCGGGCTCATTCGATGGGTCCGCAGGACCTTCATGTTGAGGACACACGACGGGACCTCGTGGACCATCGTGCTCGGGGTTGTGCTCGCTGCGCTCGCGCCCGTGTGGTTTCTCGGACGATGGCTGCGGATCGTGTCCCGCGTGGGCTGGCGCGCGGCGCGGGTGCCGAGCACCGCCTGCGTCGCCGCCTTCGCCGCCGCGACGGTGCTTTCGGCCGCCCTGGTGGTGATCCTGTACTCGCCCGGAGACCACGACCGCTACCGCGCCGAGGTGGTCATGCTCGGATACCTGGTCGCGGCCGCCACGCTCGCGGCGCTGTCACGGTTCGCACGGCTCGCTTGGCGGCGGCGCATCGGCCGCGTTGTCGCAGCCTCGGGGCCGCCGTTGTAGACTCGAATCAATCCATGTCCGTCCTGGAGTCGCGCCTCGACCCGACGTCGGCCGAGTTCCGCGACAACGCGGCGCACATGGACTCGCTGGTCGCCGAGCTGCGCGAGCGGCTGGCGGTGGCGCGGCAGGGCGGCGGCGAGGAGGCCCTGAGCCGCCAGCGCGAGCAGGGCAAGTGGCCGGTGCGCGAGCGGGTGCAGCGGCTGCTCGACGCCGACACGCCGTTCCTCGAGATCGGCGCGCTCGCCGGCTACGGTCTCCCCGACGGCCAGGCGCCTTCCGCCGGGATCGTCTGCGGCATAGGCCGCGTGCGTGGCCGCGAGGTGATGGCGGTCGCCAACGACACCACCGTGAAGGGCGGCACCTACTTCCCGATCACCGTCAAGAAGCACCTGCGCGCGCAGGAGATCGCGCTCGAGAACCGGCTGCCCTGTGTCTACCTGGTCGACTCCGGCGGGGCCTTCCTGCCGCTGCAGGCCGAGGTCTTTCCCGACCGCGACCACTTCGGCCGCATCTTCTACAACCAGGCCCGCATGAGCGCGGCCGGCATCGCCCAGATCAGCGTCGTGCTCGGCTCCTGCACCGCCGGCGGGGCGTACGTCCCGGCCATGAGCGACGAGACGGTGATCGTGAAGGGGCGCGGCACCATCTTCCTGGGCGGCCCGCCGCTGGTGAAGGCGGCGACCGGCGAGGAGGTGAGCGCCGAGGAACTGGGCGGGGCGGAGGTGCACACGCGGACCAGCGGGGTGGCCGACCACTACGCGCTCGACGAGGAGGACGCGCTGCAGCGGGCGCGGGAGGTGGTCGGCGCGCTGACCACCCGCAAGCAGCCGCCCTGGGACGTCGCCGCGCCGGAGGACCCGCTCTACGACCCGTCCGGGATGGGGGGCGTGGTGCCGCGCAACCCGCGCCGGGCCTACGACGTGCGCGAGGTGATCGCGCGGCTGGTCGACGGCAGCCGGCTGTCCGAGTTCAAGGCCCTCTATGGCCCGACCCTGGTGACCGGCTTCGCCCGCATCATGGGCTACCCGGTGGGCATCCTGGCCAACAACGGCGTGCTCTTCTCGGAGAGCGCGCTCAAGGCCACCCACTTCGTCACCATGTGCTGCCAGAGGCGGATCCCCCTGGTGTTCCTGCAGAACATCACCGGCTTCATCGTGGGCCGCGAGTACGAGCAGCGGGGCATCGCCAAGGACGGGGCCAAGATGGTGCACGCGGTCGCCAACGCGGAGGTGCCGAAGTTCACGGTGGTGATCGGCGGCAGCTTCGGCGCCGGCAACTACGGCATGTGCGGCCGGGCCTATCAGCCCCGGCAGCTGTGGATGTGGCCGAACGCGCGGATCGGCGTGATGGGTGGCGAGCAGGCGGCCTCGGTGCTCACCCAGGTGAAGCAGGAGCAGCGGGCGCGGCAGGGCCGGCCCATGGACGAGGCGGAGGTCGAGGCGCTGCGGGCGCCCATCCTGGCCAAGTACGAGGAGGAGGGCAGTCCCTACTACTCGACCGCGCGACTGTGGGACGACGGCGTCATCCCGCCCCAGGACACGCGGACCGTCCTCGGCCTCGGCATCTCCGCGGCGCTGAACGCGCCCATCCCGGAGTCGAGGTTCGGGGTCTTCCGCTTCTGACGATGCACTCATCGAGACGAAGTCTCGATGAGTCTCGCCGCTCTCGTGGAGCGGCGGAGGGGCATTCTCGCGATCGTGGACCATCGGGGCCACGTCCGGCCGGGCTTCCTTTGTTCTGGGGGGCCCCGCCCCCCAGACCCCCCGTCCCGGTCCGGACGGCAGCATGACGGGACGGCCTTACCGGGTCCTCCGCCACCGGGACTTCCGGTTGCTCTGGCTGTCGCAGTTGGTGTCGCTCACCGGCTCGCAGATGCAGACGGTGGCCCTGCACTGGCACGTCTACCTGCTGACGCGCTCGCCGCTGGCTCTCGGCGCGATGGGGCTCACCCGCGTGGTCCCCATCATCGTCTTCTCGCTCTTCGGCGGCGTCACCGCCGACCGCTACGACCGGCGCAAGGTGATGTTCCGCGCGCAGGCGGTGATGCTGCTGGGCTCGGCCGTGCTCTCGGCGCTCACCTTCGCCGGGCGGGAGAACCTGCTGCTGCTCTATGCGGCCAACGCGCTGCTGGCGGCGGCCACCGCCTTCGACAACCCGGCGCGCAACGCGCTCGTCCCGCGGCTGGTCCCGCTGGCCGAGCTGCCGGCGGCGCTCTCTCTCAACCTCACCATGTTCCACGCCGCCTTCATCGGCGGCCCGGCGGCGGCGGGGCTGATCATCGCCGGCGTCGGCATGCCGGCGGCCGGGCTCTCCGTGCTGCAGGGGGCCTCGGCCTCCGCCGACACCGCGCGGCTCGCCTTCATCTACGCGCTGAACGCCGCCTCCTTCGTGGGCGTGCTGCTGGCGCTGCTCCTGATGCACGCCTCGGGCGCGGTGGTGGCCGGCGACCGTCCGCTCCAGCCGCCTCTGCGGGCCCTGCGCGACGGTCTGCGTTTCGTCTTTCGCACCCCGATCATGGTCTGGACCATGGGGCTCGACTTCGTGGCCACCTTCTTCGCTGGCTCGCTTTCGCTGCTGCCGATCTTCGCGGACCAGGTGCTGAGGGTGGGGCCGGCGGGCTACGGCTGGCTGGTGGCGGCGCCGGCGGTCGGCGCCCTCGCCGGCTCGATCTACGTCTCCATTCGCCAGCTTCCCGACCGCCAGGGTCGCATCCTGGTGGCCTCGGTCGCGGCCTACGGCGCGGCCACCGTCGTCTACGGGCTCTCCCGCAGCTACTGGCTGACCTTTTTGGCCCTCGCCCTCTCCGGGCTGGCCGACCTCGTCTCCACCGTGATCCGGCAGACCGTGCGGCAGATGATCACGCCCGACGCCCTGCGCGGGCGGATGACCTCGGTCAACATGATCTTCTTCATGGGCGGCCCGCAGCTCGGCGAGATGGAGGCCGGGCTCGTGGCCTCGCTGTTCGCGCAGGCGGCGCTCGGGGCCACCGTGTCCGTGGTCTCCGGCGGCCTGGCCACCGTCTTGGCCGCCGGCGTGGTGGCGGCGGCGGCGCCGGTGGTCCGCCACTACGTGCAGCGGCACGAGGTCCCCGCCTGACCCCCGTGCCATACTGCGGGCCATGGCCGCTCCGCGGATCGACACCACCGTCGACGGCCCGGTCGCGCGCGTGTTCCTGGCGCGGCCGGAGGTGCGCAACGCCTTCGACGGCGAGACCGTCCGCGAGCTGACCGCGGCCTTCACCGCGGTCGCCGCGCGAGAGGACGTCCGCGTGGTGGTCCTGGGCGGGCACGGCAAGGTCTTCAGCGCCGGCGCCGATCTCGAGTGGATGCGGACGGTGGCCGGCTTCAGCCGCGAGCAGAACCTGGAGGACGCCCGCGCCCTCTGGGCGCTCTTCGACGCCATCGACCGCTGCCCACGGCCGGTGGTCGCCCGGGTGCAGGGCGCGGCGCTCGGAGGCGGCGCCGGGCTGGTGGCAGCGGCGGACATCGCCGTCGCCGCCGAGGATGCCCAGTTCGGGTTCAGCGAGGTCCGCCTCGGCATCGCGCCGGCGGTCATCTCGCCCTGGGTGGTGCGGCGGATCGGGCTCTCCGCCGCACGCGAGCTGTTCCTGACCGGCGAGCGTTTCCCCGCGCACAAGGCGCTCGCGATCGGCCTCGTCCGCCACCTGGTGCCCGCCGGCGAGCTGGACGGGGCGGTGGCCGGCCGCGTGGCCGAGCTGCTGCAGGCGGCGCCGGGCGCCGTCGCCGCGGTGAAGGCCCTGCTGCGCGCCGTCGCCGGCCGCACACCCGAGGAGGTCCGCGAGACCACCGCCGAGGTGATCGCCGCGCGGCGGGCGTGCGGGGAGGGACAGGAGGGCCTGCGGGCATTCCTGGAGAAGCGCCGGCCCGACTGGGCGCGGTAGACGGCCCCGCCGCGGCGCGTGGTACGCTGTCGTGACGACGAACTCCCAGTGCCGTCCGGCCCTGGTCTTCCCCTCGAGGTGACGATGTCGCAGCCCGCGTGGTTGGCACCGCTGTTCCAGGCGATCGACGCCAAGGATGCGGACAAGTTCGCGTCCTTCCTGACGGACGACGCCGTGTTCCGCTTCGGCAACGCCGCTCCCGCCCGCGGCAAGGCGGGGGTGCAGCAGGCAGTGGCCGGGTTCTTCACCAGCATCGCCGCGCTGCGCCACACGCTGGGGGATGCCTGGGCCCACCCCGACGCCGTCGTCCTCCACGGCGAGGTGACCTACACGCGTCACGATGGCAGCCAGCTCACGGTGCCGTTCGCGAACGTCTTCAAGATGCGGGGCTCGCTCATCCGCGAGTACCTCGTGTTCGCGGACGTTTCGGCGCTCTGGACGGCGCAGTCCTGAGGACCGACCGACAGGAGACGCCGTCCTGCGAGCGGCGCCACCCCGCCGCTTTTGCGCCGCCAGCAGCGGCGTGCTGAACTAGGCCGGTGCCCCTCTTCCGCAAGCTGCTGGTCGCCAACCGCGGCGAGATCGCGGTGCGGGTGATGCGCACCTGCCGGGTGCTGGGCATACCCACGGTGGCCGTCTACTCCGCGGCGGATCGCCACGCGCGCCACGTCCAGGAGGCGGACGAGGCGGTGCCGATCGGACCGGCGGAGGCGACGCGGTCGTACCTGTCGATCGCGGCGATCGTCGACGCGGCGCGGCGGGTGGGGGCGGACGCGGTCCACCCGGGTTACGGGTTCCTGAGCCAGAACGGCGACTTCGCCGACGCCGTGGCCGAGGCGGGAATCACCTTCGTGGGACCGCCCGGCGACGTCCACCGGCGCATGGGAGACAAGAGGGCGGCCCGCCGGCTGATGGCCGCGGCCGGGGTCCCCGTGCTGCCCGGATACGACGGCGACGACCAGGCCGACCCCGCGCTGGCGGCGGCGGCGCTGAAGGTGGGCTGGCCGGTGGTGCTCAAGCCGGCGCGCGGCGGCGGCGGCAAGGGCATGCGCGTCGTCACCCGCGACGGGGACTTCCTGCCGGCGCTGGAGTCGGCGCGACGGGAGGCGCGCGCCGCCTTCGGCGACGACTCCATGGTGCTCGAGCGCTACCTGGAGAGGCCGCGCCACGTCGAGGTGCAGGTGATCGCCGACTCCCAGGGCCGCGTGCTGCACCTGGGCGAGCGCGAGTGCTCGGTGCAGCGGCGCCACCAGAAGGTGGTGGAGGAGACGCCCAGCCCGGCGCTCGACGCCGCGGGGCGCCGTTCGTTGTGCGAGGCGGGGAAGGCCGCCGCCGAAGCCGCCGGCTACCGCAACGCCGGCACCGTCGAGTTCCTGCTGGCTCCGGACGGCCGCTTCTACTTCCTGGAGATGAACACACGGCTGCAGGTCGAGCACCCGGTCACCGAAGCCGTCACCGGCCTCGACCTGGTGCGGCTGCAGCTGGAGGTCGCCGCCGGGCGCCCGCTGCCCTTCGCGCAGGACGAGCTGGTGGCCGGCGGCCATGCGCTCGAGTGCCGGCTCTACGCGGAGGACCCGGAGAACGACGACCTGCCGTCGCCCGGGCGCGTCCTGCACCTGTCGGAGCCCGACGGCCCGGGCGTGCGGGTGGACTCGGGCCTGGCCGAGGGCTCCGACGTGAGCGTGCACTACGACCCGCTGCTGGCGAAGGTGGTGACCTGGGGACGCGACCGGCCCCTCGCGATCGAGAGGATGCGTGATGCGCTGCGGCGGACGGTGGTGCTGGGGGTGGTCACGAACCTGGCGCGGCTGCGGGCGATCGTCGAGCACCCTGCCTTCCTCCGCGGTGAGCTGCACACCGGCTTCATCGAGGAGCACCTGGGCGAGCTGACGCCTCACCCGTGTCCGCCGCTGCCGGCGATCGCGGCCGCCGCGGCGGCGCTGGAGGCGGCACCACCCGCTGCGGTGAGCGCCTCGGCGGGGACGGCAGCCGACCCCTGGTCGGCCCTCGGCGGCTGGCGGCTGGGCGAGGCGGCGCGGTGAGACGGCTGCGCTGCGGCGACCAGGTGTTCGAACCGCGGGTGCGGCCGACCGGCGGCGGCGTCGAGGTGACCGTCGGCGGCCAGACCCTGCTCCTGCAGCTCGAGCCGGCCGGCCCCGGCGTCGCGCTGGTCCGCGAGGCGTCCGGGACCACGCGCCGCCTGCACCTCGCGCGCGAGGGGGAACGGGTGCACCTCTTCTGGGAGGGCGTCGTCTACACCCTCACCGAGGAACGCGAGGGCGCGCGGCCCTTGCCGCGCCCGGACGGTGACGCGCTGGAGGCGCCGATGCCGGGGCGGGTGGCGGCGGTGAAGGTGTCGCCCGGGCAGCCGGTGGGCCGGGGGGACGAGCTGCTGGTGGTCGAGGCCATGAAGATGGAGAACGCGCTGCGCTCGCCGCGGGACGGGCGCGTGCGGGCGGTGCACGCCGCCGTCGGCGACATGGTGGGGCCGGGGCGCGTGCTGGTGGAGCTGGAGCCGTGAGGCTGCCGCGGCGCGTCACCGTGGTCGAGGTCGGTCCGCGCGACGGCCTGCAGAACGAGACGGCTGCGCTCGCGGTCGAGGAGCGGGTGGCCTTCTGCGAGCGCCTGATCGCCGCCGGCCTGGCCGTGGTCGAGGCGGGGGCGTTCGTGTCCCCGAAGTGGGTCCCGCAGATGGCGGGCTCCGAGGAGGTGCTGCGTCGCCTGGGCCGTCCGCCCGGCGTGCGGCTGCCGGTGCTGGTGCCGAACCGAACGGGCTTCGAGCGCGCGCGGTCGGCCGGGGCCCGCGAGATCGCCGTGTTCACCGCGGCCAGCGAGAGCTTCAGCCGCCGCAACACGAACGCCACCATCGACGAGACCTTCGCCCGCTTCCGCGAGTTCGTGCCGGAGGCGAAGGCCGGGGGGATGTGGGTGCGGGGCTACGTCTCGACGGCGTTCGCCTGTCCCTACGAGGGGGAGGTGAGCCCGCAGCGCGTGGTCGAGGTGGCGAGGCGGCTCGTCGACGAGGGCTGCGACGAGGTCTCCATCGGAGACACCATCGGCGTGGCGGTGCCCACCCGCGCCGCCGAGCTGTTCGGCCGGCTGGCCGAGGCGGTCCCGCGCGAGCGTCTGGCCGCCCACTTCCACGACACGCGCGGCACCGCCCTCGCCAACGTGCTGGCGGTGCTCGGCGAGGGCGTCTGCGTCGTCGACAGCTCCGCCGGCGGCATCGGCGGCTGCCCCTACGCCCCCGGGGCCGCCGGCAACCTGGCCACCGAGGACCTCCTCCACATGCTGCACGGCATGGGCGTGACGACCGGCGTCGACCTCGAGGCGGTGGCCGTGGCCTCCCGCGCGCTCGCTGCGCGGCTGGGGCGGCCGCTGCCCTCGCGCTGGCTGCAGGCAGGTGCCTTCGCGCCGCGTGGCGCGGCCTGAGAACGCCCGTAGAATGGCGTCTTCGCGCAATCCCCTGGAGCTAGGGCGGGTCGCTATCGGCGGGGTCCATCGATGAAGCCAGTCGAGCGCTGGGTGGAGCAGGTGGAGGGCACGCTGCGGCCGGAGCGCGTCGTGTGGTGCGACGGTTCCGAGGCCGAGAACCAGCGGCTGATCGAGCTGATGCTCGCCAGCGGCGCGCTGACGCGGCTCGCCCCGAAAGCGGCGCCGGGCTGCTACCTGCACCGCAGCCACCCCTCCGACGTCGCGCGGACCGAGCACCTCACCTTCATCGCCAGCCGCACCCGCGAGCAGGCCGGCGCCACCAACAACTGGATGTCCCCGGAGGAGGCGAGGCAGCGGGTCTGGCCGCTGTTCGCGGGCGCGATGCAGGGCCGGACGCTGTACGTCGTCCCGTACGTGATGGGCCCGCTCGGCTCGCCCTTCAGCAAGGTGGGCGTGGAGGTCACCGACAGCCCCTACGTGGTCGCCAACATGCGGCTGATGACGCGCATGGGGAAGGCTGCGCTGGAGCAGCTCGGCGACCGCGAGGACTTCGTCCCCGGGCTGCACTCGCTGGGCGACCTCTCGCCGGACCGGCGCTTCATCGTCCACTTCCCGGAGGAGCGGGCCATCTGGAGCATCGGCTCGGGCTACGGCGGCAACGCCCTCCTCGGCAAGAAGTGCTTCGCCCTGCGCATCGCCTCCACCATGGGCCGCGACCAGGGCTGGCTGGCCGAGCACATGCTGGTGCTCGAGCTCGGGCTCCCCGGCGGGGAGGCCCACTACATCGCCGCGGCGTTCCCCTCGGCCTGCGGCAAGACCAACCTGGCCATGCTCGTCTCGCCGCTCGAGGCGCAGGGCTACCGCGTGCGCACGGTGGGAGACGACATCGCCTGGCTGCGGCCCGGCACCGACGGCCGGCTGTGGGCGGTCAACCCGGAGGCGGGCTTCTTCGGCGTCGTGCCGGGGACGGGTCCCGACACGAACCCCAACGCCCTCGCCACCATCAGCCACGACACCCTCTTCACGAACGTCGCCGTCACCCGGGACGGCGTGCCGTGGTGGGAGGGCAAGGACCGGAACCCGCCGGCGGGCCTCGTCGACTGGCAGGGCCGACCCTGGGACCCTGCCGCCGGCAAGGCCGCCCACCCGAACTCGCGCTTCACGGTCGCCGCGCGGCAGTGCCCGTCGATGTCGCCGCGCTGGGAGGACCCGCAGGGCGTGCCGCTGTCGGCGATCGTCTTCGGCGGCCGGCGCGCGCGCCTCGCTCCGCTCGTCTTCCAGGGCCGGGACTGGGAGCACGGCGTCTTCGTCGGCGCCACCATGGGCTCGGAGACGACCGCTGCCGCCACCGGCCAGGTCGGCGTGGTGCGCCGCGACCCGATGGCCATGCTTCCCTTCTGTGGCTACAACATGGGCGACTACTTCGCCCACTGGCTGCGCCTCGGCCGCTCGCTCGCCCGTCCCCCGGCCATCTTCCAGGTCAACTGGTTCCGCACGGACGCGGACGGCCGCTTCGTGTGGCCTGGCTTCGGCGAGAACCTGCGCGTGCTGCTGTGGATGGTCGACCGCGTCAACGGGCGTGGCTCTGCCACCGAGACGCCGATCGGCCTGGTCCCCACCCGGTCCTCGCTGAACTGGGACGGGCTGTCCCTGGGCCCCGCCCAGCAGCAGGCCCTCTTGCAGGTCGACCGCAGCGAGTGGGCCGCCGAGGTCCCGCAGATCCGGGCCTTCTTCGAGCGCTTCGGCAGCCACCTGCCGACCGAGCTGGCGCACTCGCTCGACAGCCTCGAGCAGGACCTCTCGACCGTCCCCGCCTAGCCCGTCCTCTCCCCCCGAGCACGCGTCGCGCCGCCTCTGGGAGATTGGATGTCCGCACGGCCACGGTCCGGGCGCTTGGATCGGATCCGTCCATGGGGCCGGATCGCGCGCCTTGGTGGCCCGCGTCCGCCTTCCCCATCAGTGGCTTACGGCTGCACCCCCGCGCGGCGGGGTGGGCACGCGCGTTGCTGAAATTGACAACCGACAACAAGCGCTCGCATCAGTGTCTCGACCCGTCACGAGGCGGGCCGTCCGAGTCGAAGGCATTCGCATCCAAACCAGAGCATTCGAGTCGGGCGAGGCGGCGTGGTGCCTGCGCTCGGGGGCCGTGCTTTCTTGTGAGGTGAGCATGAGAGTGTTGCGATGGCTGTCCGCGACGGCCGCACTGGCGGCGCTCGGCAGCCTGGCGTTCCCGGTGCCTGCGCTCGCTCAGGCGACCAGCGGGACGATCGACGGCCGCGTCGTGGACGAGAGCCAGGCGGTCGTGCCCGGCGTCACCATCACCGCGCGCAACGAGGCCACCGGGCTCACCCGGTCGGTGACGGTGAGCCAGATCGGCACCTACCGCATCCCGTCTCTGCCGACCGGCAGCTACGAGGTCACGGCGGCCGTGAACGGCTTCGCCACCCAGGTCCGCAAGGGCGTGCAGGTGCAGGTGGCGACCACCACCACGGCGGACTTCACCATGAAGGTGGCTTCCGTGGCGGAGACCGTCCAGGTGCAGGGCGAGACGCCGCTGGTCGCGACGACCACCTCCGACGTCGGCCAGGTGATCACCACCCGGATGGTGGAGAACATCCCGCTGAACGGCCGCAAGTTCCAGGACCTGTCGCTACTGGTGCCCGGCACCCGGCCCGCCAACTACTACGACCCCACCAAGACCGAGGTGGGCGGGATCAGCTACGGCGCCGGTGGCGGCCGCAACGTCATCATCAGCGTCGACGGCGCCGACGACAACGACGGCGTGGTGCGCGGGATCCTGCAGCAGTTCTCGGCGGACGCCATCGAGGAGTACAAGGTGACCACCCAGCACTACAGCGCCGAGTACGGCCGCTCCACCGGCGGCCTGGTCGACGTGGTCACCAAGAGCGGGACCAACGACTTCCACGGCACCTTCTTCGGCTTCGGCCGCAACGAGAACCTGAACTCCAAGACCTTCTTCCAGGAGAAGCAGGACATCGCCAAGCCGCCCTTCAAGCAGTACCAGTACGGCGGCACCGTCGGCGGGCCCATCCAGAAGGACAAGGCGTTCTTCTTCGTCTCCTACGAGCGCAACCAGCGGGACGACTACCAGACGGTCGACACCAACGGGCTGCTGCCGAGCCAGGAGGGCAACTTCCCTCAGCCCTTCACCAACAACCTGCTGACGGCGAAGCTGAACGCCGAGCTGGGCAGCAACAACTCGCTGGTCGCCCGCTACGCCCTCGAGGACAACAAGCGCACCCACGACTTCATCGGCGGCAACACGCTGGCGTCGGCGGGCGCGCTGAACACCAACAAGATCCACTCGGGCGTCGTCAAGGACACCACCGTCCTCTCCAACAACAAGCTGAACGAGTTCGTGGTCACCTACCAGCACTTCGAGAACAACATCACCGCCGAGAACAACACCGAGCCCGGCATCACCACCCCGGACTTCGTGTTCGGCGCCAACCTCAACACCCCGCAGCAGACGATCCAGCAACGGATCCAGCTGCGCGACGACTTCTCCTTCCGCAAGGAGGGCTGGGGCGGCGTCCACGACTTCAAGGTGGGGGCGGAGATGCTGCGCTCGCACTACGGCGGCTACTTCACGCCGACGCTGTACGGCGAGTTCATCTTCAACCACTCGCTGGGGTCGGACCTCAACACCTACCTGAACTCGATCGCCGACACCTTCACGGGCTCGGCGGGCACGAACAGCTTCGACGACAACTGGACCTACGTGGCGGGGTACGTGCAGGACGACTGGAAGCCCAACCGCAAGCTCACCATCAACCTGGGCCTGCGCTACGAGATCCAGTACGGGCCCTACGAGAACCGCTTCGTCACCCCGGCCAACCAGACGCTGAGCGCGCTCGGCTACGACACCCAGAAGAAGAACGACCTCAACAACATCGGCCCGCGGGTGGGCTTCGCCTACGACGTCCGGGGCGACGGCAAAGCGGTCATCCGTGGCGGCTACGGCCGCTACTACGACGAGATCTTCCAGAACATCACGCTGTACGAGTACTGGAGCCAGATCTCGAGCCCGACCAACTTCATCTCGCTCTCGCCGCCGCCGTTCACGCCGGCGCAGTACGCGGCGAACCGCGACGCCTTCCGCGAGTCGCTGCTCGACCCGACCTTCAAGGGACAGCAGATCCGCTACACGGCCCCCGACCTCAAGCAGCCTTCTGCCGACCAGTTCAACGCCGGATTCTCGATCCAGCCGGCGAACCATCTGGCCTTCGACGTCGACTACGTCCACACCACGGGCCACGACGAGATCGCGCGCTGGCGCATCAACACCGCGCAGAACGTCAGCACCCGGCTTTCGCCAGCCGGCATCTTCGACCCGCTGCACGGGCCGTACATCGTCGAGGGCAACCGCGGGCACTCGCAGTACGATGGCGTCTACCTCACCGCCAAGTGGCGAGCGCCCAAGCAGACGCTGATCGCGACCTACGCCTGGTCGAGGGCCTACAACCTGGCGGACGACTTCAACACACTGCCTTCGGACATCACCAACGCCAACTGGGAGCAGGACTGGGGACCGACCCCCAACGACATCACCCACCGTTTCACGGCGGCGGCGGTCTTCGACCTTCCTGCACACTTCCAGTTCGCCACCTCGCTGCAGGGCAACACCGGCAAGCCGGTGAACGCGCTGGCGGGGCTGGGCGGTCTCAGTGCCCAGGTCCGCGCCATCGACCCGGCGACGAACGAGATGTTCCCGCGCAATGCCTTCCGCGCCGGTCCGGAGTCGATCTGCGCGCTCAACCCGGACGGGACGGTGGACAAGGCGGCGTGCCCGCAGGGCGGCACCGGCGGCCTGGCGTTCCTTAGCTGGGACGCGCGGCTGTCGTACCTGCTGAAGCTGGGCGGGGCGCGCAACCTCGAGTTCCTGTTCGAGGTGTTCAACCTGACGAACCACGTCAACTTCAACACCACCAACCCGGGCGGTTACATCAACCGCTACCCGTCGGCCAGCTTCGGCACGCCGACGGACATCGTGTCGAACACCAACCGGCAGGCGGAGTTCGGGGTGCGCTTCCGGTTCTGATTTCCTTCTGGGGGGTGCTGCGTCGCACCCCCCAGACCCCCCCCTCCGCTGCGCGGGAGTGAATCCCGCTTCGCTCCGAGCCCGTTGCCTGGAGGCGGTGCTGCGTCGCACCCCCCAGACCCCCCCCCTCCGCTACGCGGGAGTGAATCCCGCTTCGTCAGCGTGAAGCCGACGCGAGCGCCTGCCGGGCCCGGGCGCGGACCGCGGGTGAGCTGGAGTCCGCGAGCCGCCGGTACTCGGCCAGCGCCTCGCCGCGGCGGCCGGTGCGCTCGAGCACCTGCGCCAGGTCGGCGCGGGCCTCGTCGAGATCGGGCTCGATCGCCAGGGCGCGGCGGAGGCCGCGTTCGGCCGCGGCGAGGTCGCCGGCGGAGGCGTCGAGCGCGGCCCGGCCGGTGAGCGCGGCGGCGTCGTTCGGGTGCGTCGCCAGGAGCGCGGCATACTCCTTCCTGGCCTCGTCCGGGTGTCCGGCCTCCGCCAGGACGCGGGCCAGGTCGAGACGGATCGCGGGCTTGCCAGGGTCGGTCTCGACCGCCTGCCGCAGCTCCGCGACCGCCTCGTCGTAGGCGCCGCGGGTCGCCAGCACGCCGGCCTTCAGGATGCGGGCGTCGCTGAAGTGGGGATCGATGGCCAGCGTGGCCTCGGCCTCGCGCAGTGCGGCCTCCTTGTCCCCGCTCCGCAGCGCGCAGATGGCGATCCAGTGGTGGGCGTAGGCGCTGGTCGGCACCAGCTCGAGGTACCGGCGGAAGAAGGCGACGGCCTCGCGCCAGTGCCCCATGCCCATCTGCGCGCTGCCGCTCACCAGGGTGGCGAAGGCGTTGCGGGGATCGCGCGCGAGCACCTCGCGCAGCACGGGGACCGCCTCCGCGAAGCGCCGCTCGCGGACGGCGCTGTTCGCCCGGCGGAGGCGGTTGAAGACGGCGATCATCTCCTGGGGTTCGGGCCGGGCGGCGCCCGAGACCACATCGCTGCCCGCATGCTCCGCGCCCAGGTAGCCGAGGGAGGCCAGCTTCTCGGCCGTCTCGCGGTCGAGCCGGCCCACCTCCATGGCGCCCTGGCCACCGGCGGTCAGGCGGTCGAGGGCGCTCCGCAGTGAGGCGGCCGCCGGGTTGGCGGCGGCGTAGAGGTTCTGCTGCTCGCCGGGATCGCGCTCGAGGTCGTAGAGCTCGGGCCGCGGCGCGTCGATGAGCTTGAAGCGCGCGTCGCGGATGGCGCGCAGCGGCGCCCAGTTCATGTAGAAGAGCGGCAGGTAGGTCTCGGCGTAGACCGGGGGGGTTCTCGCCAGGCTTCGCCCCTCGATCAGCGGCAGCAGGCTGACCCCGTCGTTCGTTCGCAGCGCCGGAGCGCCGAGCAGCTCCAGCAGCGTGGGGGCGAGATCGGTGGCACGCACGGGCTCCTGCAGCACCCGGCCGGCAGGCAGGCGTCCCGGCCGCCACAGGATCAGCGGCACCCGCAGGGCGCTCTCGTAGACGAACATCGAGTGCGTCTCCTCGCCGTGGTCCCCCAGGCTCTCGCCGTGGTCGCCGATCACCGCCACCACCGTGCGGTCCAGTGCGCCCGTGCGCTGCAGGGTGTCGAGCACCGAAGCGACGACCGCGTCGTCGAAGACGATCTCGCCCTGGTAGGGGTCGCTCGCGAAGAGGTCGCGGAACGGTGGTGGCGGGCGGTAGGGCTCGTGCGGGTCGTAGAGGTGCAGCCAGGCGAAGAAGGGCCGCTCCGCGGTGGCCGTCTGCTCGAGCCAGCGGGAGAGCGCGAGCGCCGTGCGGTCGCCGCGCCGCTCCGCCTCGAGCGCCACCACCTGGCTCTGCGCGCCTTCCATCGCGTCGTCGTAGGTGTCGAAGCCGCGGGCAAGGCCGTAGCGGCGGTCGAGGATGAAGGAGCTGACGAAGGCCGCCGTGCGGTAGCCCTGCGCCTTCAGCACGGTGGCGAGCGTGGGGAAGCGGTCCGCCAGATAGAAGTTGCCGTTGTTGCGCACGCCGTGGGCGAAGGGGTACAGGCCGGTCAGGATCGAGGAGTGCGCCGGCAGCGTGATCGGCGCCGGGCTCGACGCCTGCTGGAAGCGCACGCCCTCGGCGGCGAGCTGGTCGAGGTAGCGAGTGCGCCCTGCAGCGTACCCGTAACACCCCAGCCGGTCGGCCCGGGTGGTATCGAGGGTGACCAGGAGCAGGTTGAGCCGCGCCTGCGCGGCGGGCCGCGGGGTGGCGCGGCGGAGCGCCAGCCAGGAGGAGGCTGCCGCCAGCACGACGACGGCCGCAGCCACCGCCCACCACGCGAGGCGCGACGGCCGGGCGGTGGGCGGACCCTCAGCGGCCCGCGTGCGGCGCCGCGAACGGGCGCTCATGGGTGCGTCCCCCCCGGCGCGCGGCCGGCAGCGAGGTCGGCCGCCGCGGAGGCGACCTGCGGCTGGCGCGGGTCGAGCGCCAGCGAGGCCCGCAGCGCCTCGAGCGCGCCCCTCGGGTCGCCCGACTCCAGCCGGGCGAAGCCGAGGCTGTTGAGCGCGACCGGCGTGCGCGGGCCCACCTGCAGCGCGCGCTCCAGGTAGGGCACCGCCTCTGCCGGCCTCCCGCTGCGGGCGAGCGCGCCGCCGAGGTCGAGCAGGGCCTCGGGATGCTGCGGCTGCAGCGCCAGCGCCTGGCGGAAGTCGGCGATCGCCTGCTCCACCCGCCCGTCGCGCATCGCCACCACCCCGAGCTTCACCAGCGCGCCGACGTCGGCCGGATCGGCGCGGCGGATCCGCTCGTAGAGCGCCGCCGCCCCTGCCGCGTCGCCTTGAGCCAGGGCGAGGTCCGCGAGCCCGCGCAGCGCTTCGGGCTGCTCGGGGACGCGGTCGAGGATCTGCCGGTAGGTCGCCGCGGCGTCGGCGTCCCGGCCGAGGCCGCGCAGCGCGCGCGCGCGTCCCAGCAGCGGCTCGGGCGACCCCGGCAGGACGGCGGCGGCGCGGTCGAGCACCGGCAGCGCTTCCTGCGCCTGCCCGGTTCGCCAGAGACACTCGGCCAGCAGGACCAGGTCGTCGTCGGAGCTGCGGCCGTCGGCCTCCAGCCGCCGCAGGTCGGCGATGGCGGCCGCGTAGTCCTTGCGCTCGGCCTCGGCGATGGCGCGGTAGCGCCAGGCGAGCGCCATCCGCGGGTCCTCCTCGATCGCCGCCGTGAGCTCGCGGATCGCCCGCTCCGGATCAGAGCGCGCCTCGGCGAGCCCCGTCTCCACCCGCCGCAGCAGGGCGATCGCGTCCTTGGGGTCGCGCCGGCCGGCCGACTCGGCGTCGGCAGCGGCCGCTGGCCCGTTGCCGACGTAGCCGAGCGTGCGCAGCCGCTCCAGGGTCTCCCGGTCGGCGCCTCGCGCCGCGTCGGGCGTGGGCAGCGCGAGGGCAGCCTGCAGCGCCGCCTGCAGCCGTGCCGCCGTCTCTCGCTCGGCAGCGATGCGGTTCGCGGTCTCGCGCGGGTCGGCGTCGAGGGCATACAGCTCCCGCCGCGGGGCGTCGATGAGCTTGTAGCGCGCGGTGCGCCACCCCGCGAGCGGCGCCCAGCCGAGCTGGAGGAACGCGAAGCGCGACTCCACGTATGCCGGGGCGTCGGCCAGCTCCTGCGACGGCGCCGCGCGCAGGGAACGTCCCTCCATCGACGAGGGTGCCGTCCGCCCCGCCAGGTCGAGGAGCGTGGGCGTCACGTCGATGCCGCGGGCGACGGTCTGCGCCACGCGCCCGGGCGGCACGCCGGGCCCCGCCATGATCCAGGGCACGCGCAGGGTGGAGTCGTAGACGAAGACGCCGTGCGTGTCCTCGCCGTGCTCGCCCAGGCTCTCGCCGTGATCGGAGGTCGCCAGCACCACGGTGCGGCTGGTCAGGCCGTGGCCGTCCAGCCAGCGCAGCAGCCGCCCCAGCTGCGCGTCGACGAAGGCGATCTCGCCGTCGTACGGGTGCTCCGCGAAGCGGCTGCGGTACTCGGCCGGCGGGTCGTACGGCGCGTGCGGGTCGAAGTAGTGGACGAAGGCCAGCCAGGGCCGGCGGTCGCGCGGGTCGAGGCCCTCCAACCAGCGCAGCGCCGCCTCCGTGGTGGCATCCGCGCGCCTCTCGACGTAGGCGGCGCGGCGGGGATCGTCGCCGTAGGGGAGGCGGTCGTCGTAGGTCTCGAAGCCGCGGTCGAGGCCGAAGCGGCGGTCGAGCGGGAAGCCGGAGACGAACGCCGCCGTGCGATAGCCGGCGTCCTTCATCACCGTGGCGAGCGTCGGCAGCCCGGCGGGAAGCGCGAAGCCGCCGTTGTCGCGGAGGCCGTGGCGCAGGGGGGTGAGGCCGGTGAGGATCGAGGCGTGGGACGGTGTGGTGAGCGGGACGTGGGCGACCGCGGTCGCGAAGCGGGTGCCGCGCGCGGCGAGCGCGTCGAGGACGGGCGTCGCCGCCTGGCGGTCGCCGTAGCAGCCGACGTGGTCGGCTCGCAGCGTGTCGATGGTGACCAGCAGCAGGTTCGGGGGCGTCCGCCGGCGGGCGAGGGACCAGGCTCCGCCCAGGGCGGCGAGCACCAGCAGCAGCCAACCGGCGGTGACGAGCCCCGTCCGCCGTTGCGGCGCGGCCGGGGCCGGTGGCTTCGGCGCCGCAGCCGGACGCGGTCGCTTCGCCACGGTCAGCGCCCCTGCCCCTGGATCTCCGCCAGCAGCTTGCGGATGTCCGGCTGGCCGGGCTGCAGCGCCAGCGAGCGGGTGAGCAGGCGGACCGCCTCGGGCCTTTGCCCCAGCTGCACGCGCGCCCAGCCGAGCGCGTTCAGCAGGTCCGGCGTGGCGGGGCCGGCCGCCAGCGCCCGCTCGTAGGCCGCCGCCGCCGGGGCCCACTCGCGCCGGGTCGAGTAGGCGGCGCCGCGGAGCGCATCCGCCTCGGCGGACGCGGTGACCGTGGCCAGCGTCGCCAGCGCAGCCTCCGCGTGGCCCTGGGTGAGCTGGGCGCGCGCCAGCTCCTCTCGCACCGACGACGCGTCGGGCGCCAGGGCGGCGGCCCGCGCCAACCGCTGCTCGGCCGCGCGTCCGTCTCCCGAGGCGAGCAGCGCCATCCCCGCGAGCGCCTGGTGCCGCGGCGAGCGCGGGAGGCGGTCGGCCGCCGCGGTCAGGGGAGCGACGGCGTCCGCCGCGCGGCGGGTGGCGACGCAGACGTCCAGCAGGCGCTCGAGGGCGGGCAGGAACGTCGGGTCGGTGGAGAGAGCGAGCCGCAGCTCGCGCTCCGCCGCCTCGGCATGGCCGCCCAGTCGAGCGGCGATGGCGCGGCCGACGGCGGCCGCGGCCGTCGCCCGACCCGAGGGCCCGGCGGCGGCGAGCATGCGCTGCGCCTCGTCGGGGAGCTTCGCCTCCGCGGCCAGCTCCACGGCCGCGACCAGCGCGTCGCCGCTGTCGCCCGGCAGCGCGAGGGCGCGGGCATAGACGTCGAGGGCGGAGCGGGCGCGGCCTTGCGCGGCCACCGCCTTGGCCAGCCACAGCAGCGCGGAGAGGTTCGTGGGCTGGGTCTCGAGCACCGCCCGCAGCTCGCGCTCGGCCCCGTCCAGGTCGCCGCGGCGGTAGAGGATCTCGCCCAGGTTGAGCCGGGCCAGGGAGGTGGTCGCCGCGCCGACGTAGCCGAGCGCCCGCAGCCGCTCGCGCGCGGAGGGGTCGGGTGCGAGCGTCACCGCCTCCGCGGCCCGCCGTGGGCGCTCCAGGGTGTCGACGCGTGTCACCGGCCGGGCCGCGGCCTCTTCCGGCAGCAGGGCCGTCACCACCCTGCCCGGCAACTCGCGGCTGGTCGGCAGGCCGGCGGCGTGCAGCACAGTCGGAGCGATGTCGAGCGGCGTCACCAAGCCCGGTTGCCGCGGGCGGGACGGCGCAGGCCCGCCCTCCAGCAGCTCTCGTGCCTCCGCCGCCGCGGCGATGCCGTACGGCCGATGCCAGGCAGTCGCCGGGCCGGCGAGGTCCGCGGGGTCCTCGCGGATGCCCGCCGCGGTGCCGTAGAACCCGTGGTCCGAGACCACCAGCACCCAGGTGTCGGGTGCCACCCGTGCGGCGAGGCGGCCGAGGAGCGCGTCCGCGTCCTCGTAGGCGCGGGCGATCGCGCGCGGGCCGCGCCGGTCGTCCCTGGCGAACAGGTGCGACACCGAGTCGATCGTCTCCAGGTACACGAGCAGCAGGTCGGGCTGCCCTGCCGCCACCAGGCCTTCCGCGATCCGCCCGTAGCTACGGGTGCTGGCGACGATCGCAGCCAGGTGCGCGAGCGGGTCGCGGTAGAGGCGTCCCCCGGCGCTGCGCAGCGCCTCCCGGGCCGCGCCGTACTCGGTCACGCTGAGCGGAACGTAGGCGGCCAGGTCCTCGCGGCGGACATCGGTCGCGCGCACCAGCCAGCCCGCGACCTCTCCGGCCCGCGCCGGTGGCGAGACGGAGCCCGCCTCGATCGCCGGGTCGGAGCGAAGCAGCTGCGGCGCCACGCGATCCGCGACCACCGTACCTCTCACCGCCTCGGCCGGCCAGGTCGCCCACCAGCCGACCACGCCCACGCTGCGGCCGGCATCGGAGAAGACGTTCCACAGCGCTGCCGTCTTCCGCTCGCTCGAGGGAACCGGGGCCTGCCCGCCTCCGGGCAGGTCGACCATGAAGTCGAGCACGCGGTGATCCTCGGGCCGGCGACCCGTGGCGATCGTGGTCCAGATGATGGGGGAGACGAGGGGAGGCGTCGCCACCAGGGTGAGGGCGCGACCGCAGGCCGCCAGCCGGCCCAGCACCGGCAGCCGCCCCGCGGCGACCAGCGGGTCGATCGCCTGCCAGTCCGCCGCGTCGAGGCCCAGGACCACGATCCGTCGCGCGCTCGCAGCGGAGGCGGTTCGGGGGACGCCGAGAGCGGCCAGCGCCGCCAGGGTGACGACCAGGCACCGGCCCGCTCGTCCGGGGATCATCCCCCGCGATGATAGCGCAGCGCCGCCTATAATCGCGGAGGCCATGTCGCTCGCCCTGGGGGTCGTGCTCGCAGCCGCGATCGACGGCGAGGCGGCGCTGCGGCACGCCTCGGCCCTGGCCGCTCTCGGCCCCCACCCCTGGGGCTCCACGCGCAACGAGGCGGCCGCGCTCTATGTGGCGGCGCAGATGCGCAACGCCGGGCTCGACGCCGTCGAGCTGCAGCGTTTCGAGCGCGGGGGCACGGTCGGCACCAACGTGGTCGGCACGCTGCGCGGACGCGGCGGGGAGCTGATCGTCATCGGCGCCCACCACGACACGGTCCCGGGCTCGCCGGGCGCCTACGACGACTCGGCGGGCGTCGCCCTCCTGCTGGAGGTGGCGCGGGCACTCGCCGCCACGCCGTCGCGTGAACGCACGGTGATGCTGGCCTCCTTCGACGGCGAGGAGGCGGGGGCCAGCGGCAAGGGGACCACCGCCGGATCGCGCGCGTTCCTGGAGCACCTGGGGCCTCGCACGCGCGACCTGGTGGCCGCGTTCGTGATCGAGATGTGCGGCTGGAAGGGCGGGACGCCGGTCCTGCACCCGATCCAGTACGGCGACCCGCGGCGGCCCGGGCTGGCGGTGATCGCCCCCGGCTGGCTCGTCGCCGCCGCTCTCGACGGCTCGTGGCGGGCGGGCGCCCCGCTGGGCGTCGGCGACCCGTACCTGTCCTGGCTGTACCAGCCGGCGGTGCGCAGCTTCCGCGTCCGGCTCTATGGCGACGACCTGTCGCTGCTGCAGGCCGGCCGGCCGGCCCTCTTCGCCTCCGACTCGTCCTTCTCGGCCTTCTACCCCGACTACCACAAGGCCACGGACACCGCCGAGCGGCTGAGCGCCGCCGCCCTCGGACGCATGGGCCAGGCCGTCCTCGGCGTCGCCCGCGCGCTCGACCGCGTGGCGCGCGGGCCGGCCGAACAGCCGCAGTGGTTCGCGGCCTTCGGCCACGTGGTCGACGGCCCCTGGCTGGTCGCCCTGGGCCTGCTCAGCCTCCTGCCCGGCCTGTACGCCGGCGCCCGTGGCACGCTCCTCACCCTGCTCGAGCGCCTGCTCGAGGCGGGGTTCTTCGCCGTGCTCCTCTGGTGGCAGCCGGTGCCGGCGCTCTTCGTGTTCCTGCTCGCCCACCTGCTGCTGCCGCACGCGCGCCGCCCCTGGGCGGTGCTGCTCTCGCTGCTGCCGCTGGTCGCGCTGCTGGCGATGGGCGTTTCGGCCTGGCTGCGCGGAGCCGTCGACGGCATCTGGCTGACGCCAACGGAGCTCGGTCTGGCGGCGATCGCGTTCGCGCTGGCGTTCACCGGCCTGTCCGGGCGCCCTCCCGCGCGCCAGCCGTACCGCGAGCGTCTGCAGCGCCGCGCCGGCCCGCGCCGGCTCTAGGGGGGGACCCGGGCGCTGCGGTCGCGAGTCACCCGCCGTCTGGCGTGAGCGGGCGACGGACGTCCTCGACGCGGTAGCCGGCGGGCACCTCGAAGAGAGACGCCTCCGGCTCCCGGCGGTCGATGCGCCGAAGCACGAACCGCGTCTCGCCGAAGCGCGGGTCGACGTAGCGTGCCTCCAGCACGACGTCGAGATCGGCTGAGTACCAGCGCTCGGTGACGATGGTGAGCGGCTTCGCGTTCCCAGCCCGGCTGGCCGCCAGCACCAGGATGGAGCGCGTGCCCTCGGCGGCGAGGGACTCGATCTCGCGCGTGCCGAGGGCTTCGGCCGGCGCCTTCGCGGCGACGGGTTCTCCCGGCACCGGTGACGCGCCCGCCGGCCGGGGGAGCGGCGGCGGCCCGCCGCGCGGGGCGTCCTCCCGCCAGCGGAGGCGGCGGGCGGTCTTCGTCGCCGCGTCGAGGAGGAGGGTGACGCGCGCGACGGGGTCGTGGATGACGATCACTCGCGGTGCGCCGGGGCCGACGACGAGCGACCCGATCGCCGCGATCGGCTGCTCGTGCCGGGTGCGCCCCTCGGAGTCGCGCGCCACGAAGCCCGTCGAGCGGGTGGCGATGAAGTTGCCGTCGGCCAGCGCCTGGGTGATCTCCGTCTCGGTCGCCGCCGTGTAGGGCAGGCTCCTGACGGTCCTCGTCTCGAAGGCGCTCTCGGCGCCGAGGAAGACGAACGGCGGCGGCGCACCCGGCAAACCGAACGCGGGACCGAGACCGAGCGTGGCTGTCTGGGCGGCCGTGGGCGACGCCGGGATGAGGCCGCAAACCGCGATGGCGAGTGCGTACCTCGTGGCCGTCCTCATGGTCGTGGCCTCGCCGGTCGGATCGCGCGCGCGACGCCGTCCAGGCCGACCGCCGGCAGTCGGCTGGCATGGTCCCGGAACGCTCCCCGGAGCGCCGCCTCGACGGCCGGCGCGGGCTCGGCGGCTTCCACGAGTGCCTGCGCCAGCCGGGCCGTGGCGGCACGGGCACGCCGCTGACGTGCCGCCCACTCGCGACAGGTGGGGCAGCTCTCAGCGTGGCGACCAAGGTCCGCCTCGCTGCCGTGCTTCCGCAGGCGCGAGCAACTCACGGCTCGACCCTCGCGAGCGCGCGCACGGCATGAGCCTGCTGGCGCTCGAGGCGGCGCGCGAGCGCCTCGCGCGCCCTCGAGAGCCTCGAGCGCACGGTTCCGATGGGCACCGCGAGGACCGCGGCAGCTTCGGCGTAGCTGAGGTCGTCCAGGTCGCACAGCACGAGCACCTCCCGCAGCCGCGGGCTGAGGCGCAGCAGCGCGGCCTGCACCGCCTGCTCCTCTTCGCGGCGGATCAGCGTCTCGGCGGGATCGGGCGAGCGCGGCGCATCTCGGCCCTGGACCGACTCCAGCGCGTCGGCCAGCCCGTCCGCGAAGGCCACGAAACGGGAATCGCGGCGGATCCGGCGCAGCACCAGGTGCCGCGCCACGCCGCGGAGGTAGGCGCTGACCGGGCCGCGGCGCGGGTCGTAGCGTGCGCCCTCGCGGATCAGGACCACGAACGTCTCCTGCATGACGTCCTCGGCGGCGTGGGGTGAGCCGGTCATGGCCAGCGCGAATCTCTGCACCGGCATCTGCCAGCGGCGGTACAGCGACACGAGAGCCTCTTCATCTCCTTTCACAAAACGCTCGACCAGCTCGAGGTCCAACGCGTCCGCTTCCTCCACTTCCTCTCCGCGGTCTCCAGAAGTCGCCCCATATTGCCGCAGCGGCTGCGCAGAGTTCCAGGAAATGAGCGCGGCGCTGACACGAGCGCCTCTGCAATTTACGGTGGCTTACACGGGCTTGATGACCTTGGCAGCGAGGGTGCCTAGGTTATTGTGCGTGCGCGTGACGGTCGTCGTCCTGCTGGCCGCGGCCCTCCAGGTCGCGCTCGGCTCGGCGTCCGCCAACGCCCAGGAGTCGCCGACGCCGGAAGGCCGAGCCCCGGTAGTGGCGCAGATCGAGGTCGTCGGCAACCAGTTCCTGCAGCGCGAGACGCTGCTCTACTACGTGCAGGCCAGGCCCGGCGATGCGTACGACGAGAAGAAGCTGCGCGACGACTTCAAGCGGCTGTGGGACACCGGCTTCCTCGACGACCTGGTGGTGGAGTCCTTCGACACGCCCGAAGGCAAGCTCGTGCGCTTCAGGGTGACCGAGCGCAAGCGCATCCAGATCGTCGACTTCCGCGGCAGCAAGGACCTCACCACCAGCAACATCGAGGACGAGCTCAAGAAGCGCGACTCCCAGATCAAGATCGACACCTTCTACGACCCGGTGAAGGCGCGCAAGGTGGAGACGATCATCAAGGAGATGCTGGCCGAGAA
>DATKME010000066.1:0-135502 GCA_035542035.1 Vicinamibacteria bacterium
ATAGGGATCGCCCCGGCCTCCGGCGTTTGAAATCCCGGGGTCGTTTGACTACCATGGCCGTCCACGTTGGGAGATCGTCCAACGGTAGGACACATGGCTCTGGACCATGGAATCGGGGTTCGAATCCCTGTCTCCCAGCCAACCTGCTCCTCGCGGCCCTCTGAGACATCGCCCTAGGCCGCCTCACCGGCGCGCCGTGGACGGTCTGGCGAGCGGCCTGCGTCTGGCGCTCCGTCGCCTGTCCCGTGAGCCCGGGCTGACGGCGCTGGCATTTCTCGTCGTCACGCTCGGCATCGCGCTCGCCACGGCGGTGTTCTCGGTGCTGAACGTCCTCGTGCTCCGCCCCCTTCCGTACCACGATCCCGCCCGGCTGGTGGTCGTCGAGGAATGGCACCGCACCCAGGGCTTCAGCGGCTCGAGCTACGGCAACTACCTCGACTGGTCACGCGACGTCGCGGCGTTCTCCTCGACGGCCCTGCTCGCGGTCTCGGAGCCGGTCCAGCTCGCACAGCTCGACGGCCAGGATCTGTCGGACGGCCCGCAGGAAGTCGCGCTCGGCCGTGTCACCGCCTCGTTCTTCCCGATGCTCGGCGTCCCCCCCGCCCTGGGACGCTGGCTCTCGCCGGCGGAAGAGGTGACAGGACGTGATGGCGCGGTCGTCCTCAGCTACCTCAGCTGGCAGCGCTGGTTCGGCCAGCGGCCGGACGTCCTCGGCCGGACCGTGCTCCTCGACGGCCGTCGACGCGTCGTGGTGGGCGTCATGCCGCGCGGCTTCCACTTCAACTACGGCTCCATCGTGGCCGCCTTCGCGCCGTTCACGCTGGAAGCGACGGCGCGCGACGCGCGCCGGCATGCGACCTTCGCGCGGCTGGCGGACGGAGGGACGCTCGAAGCGGCTCGGGCACAGCTCGCCACCGTCGCCAGCCGTCTCGCTCGTGAGTACCCGGCCACCAACGGCAGCTGGACCTACCGGCTCGCCCCCCTGTCGCAGGCGGCGGACATGGCCGACCCTTCGACGGTCCGCAACGCGCAGCTCGCCTTCGTGGCAGCCCTGCTGGTTCTGGGTGTCTGCGGGGCCAACCTCGCCAGCCTGCTGCTCGCTCGTGTCCTCCCCCGCTCCCGCGAGCTGGCGATCCGGGTGGCGTTGGGTGCCTCCCGGCTCCAGGCGGTACGCGCCGTGGTCGCCGAGAGCGTGCTGCTGTCCGTGCTCGGCGCGGCGGCGGCCTTGCCCCTCGCCTATACGATGCGTCGTGCCGCCGCGCGGCTCGTCCCCGCGTACCTCGACCTGCCGTCCCTGATGATGATCGACGGCCGCTCGGTCGTCTTCGCGGTCGCCCTCGGCCTCCTGCTCGGTGCGGTGGGCGCCATCCTCCCGGCCCTGCGCGCGACCGCGGTCATGCCCTCCGAGATCCTGAAGGACGAGGCGCCCTCCGCCGGCGGACGGCGAAGTCGCCTGCTCGACGTGCTGGTCGCCGGTGAGGTGGCCGCTGCAGCCACGCTGCTCGTCCTCTGCGGCCTGCTGCTGCGCAGCCTGACCCACCTGCAGACGATGCCGCTCGGCTACCGTACAGAGGACCTGCTCACGATGAGGCTGGTCCTGCCGGAGGAGCGGCGACTGGCGGCCGTGGCCGCCTTCTACGACGGCTTGACCTCACGCGTCGAGCGGCTGCCCGGCGTCATCTCCGCGGGCGTCGGCGAGTGTCCGCCGTTGAGCGGCGACTACAACGGCCTGCCCGTGCTTCGCGACGGCCGCGAGCAGCCGGCGGATCCACGTCTGCTCCGCGCGCTCGTTCACGCGGTGACCCCCGGCTACTTCGCCGCGCTGGGCATCAGCCTCCGGCGCGGCCGCCTGCTGGGCCCGTACGACACTGCCCAATCGGAGCCGGTGGCGGTCGTCAGCGAGTCGCTGGCGCGCCGCGAGTGGGCCGGGGGAGACCCGATCGGGCGGGCGCTCCGGGTCGACGGCGGCCGTCGAACGGTCGCCGGCATCGTCTCCGACGTGCGCCACCGCGGGCCGCTGACGGGACGACTCGACGATGACGTGTACCTGCCGCAGGCGCAGGCACCCGGCCGGCGGGCGTTCGTGGTGGTCCACGGACACAATGCGGGACGGCTCGCGCCCGCGGTTCGCCGTGCCGTCCGCGAACTGGACCCCACCATCGTCGTCTCGCAGGCACGAACCATGGCGCAAGCGCTGGCCGACAGCACGGCCGAGTCCAGGGCGAGGACAGAATGGGCGGTCGGCTTCTCCGTCCTCGGGCTGGTCTTGGCGGTGACCGGTCTCTCCGCCAGCACGGCGGCCTGGGTGAGTCGACGGGCGCGCGAGCTTGCCGTGCGCCAGGCGCTCGGAGCCGGCCGGCGCCAGATCGTCGGTTTGGTGATCAGTCGGACCCTGCGGGTCGCCTGTGCCGGCGCTACGGCGGGGCTGGCCGCCGCGGTCGTGGGCTCGCGGATGCTGACTTCCGTGCTGTACGGCGTCGACCCGCTCGATGGGCCGAGCTACGCGGCCGCGGCGGCCACCGCCCTGGTCGCAGCCCTGCTGACCGGTGGCGTCCCCGCATTCCGCGCGGCGCGGGTCGAACCTGCGGCAGCCCTGCGGCGCTGCTGAACGCCTCGAAGCGGGGCGACGCGCCCTCCTTCGGTTGGAGGGCGCGACTCGGAGGCTGTTGCGCCGGCCGCCGGCCGTGGTATGGTTGGGGAAACCCCAGCTTCTCCGGAAGAGGGCGACGACTGCGGGACGCCCGGCCGCGGTCGGAGGAGGCACCGTGCGTGCGCTGTACCTGAGCCTGTCCCTGCTCCCGACGGCGGCCGTCGTGGTGCTGTCGTGGTACGTGGCCCGCGCGATCAGCGTGCGGGTCCGCTGGCGCGACGAGAACGCCGGCCCGCTCGACGAGGCCTGATCGCCGCTCGCGGGCAGGCGGACCATACTGGGGCGTGCTCGCGACCGAACGCCCTCCGGCGGACGAGCGCTCGCGACTGCTGGCTCTGCTCTCGCGCCCCGCGGTGGAGGCGGCCCGCGGCCTGCTGGGAACGGTGCTGGTTCGCCGTCGGCGCGGTGTCGTCGAACGGGTCCGTATCGTGGAGACCGAGGCCTACCTGGGACCGGAGGACCCCGCCGCCCACGCCCGCGCCGGCCGCACGCCGCGGACCGAGCCGCTGTTCGGGCCGCCGGGGACCCTCTACGTCTACCTCGTCTACGGAATGCACTGCTGCCTCAACCTCAGCGTCGACCGCGGCGGCTTCCCTGGCTGCGTGCTGATCCGCGCCGCCGAGCCGCTGCCCGGCAGCCGGCTGGCTCCGCTCGCCTGCAGCGGGCCCGGGCGCCTGTGCCGCGCGCTCGGCATCGACACGCGCCTGTCGGGACGGCACCTGTTCGAGGCGCACGCGCCGCTGACGCTGCGTGAGGGCCGCGCTCCGGAGGTGGTCGGGGTGGGGCCGCGGGTGGGCATCACTCGCGCCGCCGAGCGGGAGCTGCGCTTCTACGACTCCGCGAGCCGCGCCGTCTCGAACCCGCGCCCGGGCGGTGTAGGCTTGGAAGCCAGGAGATCACGCCGATGAAGAGTGACGGCTCGTTCGCCCGCTCCACGCTCGCCACCGCCAACGGCCCGGTCGTCGTCTACAGCCTGCGCGCGCTCGAGCGGGAGGGCCTCTGCCCGGGGCTGTCGCGGCTTCCCTTCTCCATCCGCGTTCTGCTCGAGTCGGTGCTGCGCGGGGTGGACGGCGAGGCGGTCACCTTCGACGACCTCGCGCGCCTTTCAGGCTGGAAGGCGGAGCGGCCGTTGGAGACGGAGCTGCCGTTCCTGCCGGCGCGGGTGATCCTGCAGGACTTCACCGGCGTGCCGGCGGTGGTCGACCTCGCTTCGATGCGCGCCGCGGTTCAGCGGCTGGGCCACGACCCGGCGCGCATCAACCCGCTGGTGCCGGTGGACCTGGTGGTGGACCACTCGGTGCAGGTGGACGTCTTCGGCTCGCCGCAGGCGCTGGAGAGGAACGCCGCCCTCGAGTTCGAGCGCAATCGCGAGCGCTACGAGTTCCTGCGCTGGGGACAGAAGGCCTTCCGCAACTTCCGGGTGGTGCCGCCGGCCACCGGCATCGTGCACCAGGTGAACCTCGAGTATCTCGCCCGCAGCGTCCTGCTGCGGGCGAACGGGGCGGGCGAAGCCGTCGCGCTCCCCGACACCCTGGTCGGCACCGACTCGCACACCACCATGGTGAACGGCCTCGGTGTCCTCGGCTGGGGGGTGGGCGGCATCGAGGCGGAGGCCGCCATGCTGGGCCAGCCGCTCTACATGGTGACGCCGCAGGTGGTCGGCTTCCGCGTGGTCGGTCGCCTGCGCGAGGGCGCAACCGCCACCGACCTGGTGCTCACGGCCACCCAGATGCTGCGCCAGAAGGGCGTGGTCGAGAAGTTCGTGGAGTTCTACGGTCCCGGCCTGGCGGAGATGAGCCTGGCCGACCGCGCCACCGTGGCCAACATGGCCCCCGAGTACGGCGCCACCTGCGGCTTCTTCCCGGTCGACGCCGGCACCCTCGCCTACCTGCGCCGCACCGGCCGCGGGGAAGCGGAGGTGGACCTGGTGGAGCGCTACTGCAAGGAGCAGGGGCTGTTCCGCGAGGAGACGGCTCCCGATCCCGTCTTCAGCGACACGCTGGAGCTGGACCTCTCCACGGTGGTGCCGAGCCTGGCAGGTCCCAAGCGGCCCCAGGACCGGGTGCCGCTCGCCCAGATGAAGGAGTCGCTGCGCCGTTCGCTGCTGGCCCCGGTGAAGGAGCGCGGCTTCGGGCTGGCGGAGAAGGACCTCCTGGCCTCGGTCCCGGTGAGCGTTCGCGGGGGAAAGGCGGCGCTCGGCCACGGGGCGGTGGTGATCGCGGCGATCACCAGCTGCACCAACACCTCGAACCCCTCGGTGATGCTGGGGGCGGGCCTTCTCGCCCGCAACGCGGTGCGCCGCGGGCTGAGCGTGCCGCCGTACGTCAAGACCAGCCTGGCGCCGGGCTCGAAGGTGGTGACCGAGTACCTGCGCCGCTCGGGTCTGCTCGGCGACCTCGAGGCCCTGGGCTTCCACGTGGTCGGCTACGGCTGCACCACCTGCATCGGCAACTCGGGCCCGCTGCCGGCGGAGGTCTCGCAGGCGATCGCCGACGGCGGCCTGGTCGCCGCGGCGGTCCTCTCCGGCAACCGCAACTTCGAGGGACGGGTGAACCCGGACGTCAAGGCCAACTACCTGGCCTCGCCTCCGCTGGTCGTCGCCTACGCCCTGGCCGGCACCACGGACATCGACCTGGCCAGCGAGCCGCTGGGGAGGGGAGGAGACGGACGAGCGGTGCGGCTCGCCGACGTCTGGCCCACCCAGGCGGAGATCGCACAGCTGGAGGCGACGATCGGCGCCGAGATGTTCCGCGCCAGCTACGGCAACGTCTTCGACGGCAACCCCTCCTGGAACGCCATCCCGGTGCCCGAGGGTGACCTCTTCGCCTTCCGGGAGGCGTCGACCTACATCCAGGAGCCGCCGTTCTTCCGGGACCTGACGCTGGAGCCCCCACCGCTGCGCGACCTCGTCGGCGCGCGGGTGCTGGCCGTGCTGGGCGATTCGGTGACCACCGACCACATCTCGCCCGCCGGCGACATCGCGCAGAGCAGCCCGGCCGGCCGCTACCTGCAGGCGCAGGGGGTGCAGAAGAAGGACTTCAACTCCTACGGCTCACGCCGGGGCAACGACCGGGTGATGGTGCGCGGCACCTTCGCCAACATCCGGCTCAAGAACGCGATGGTCCCCGGGGTGGAGGGGGGCGTCACCGTGCACCTGCCCTCGGGCGAGCGCATGGACATCTACGACGCGGCCGAGCGCTACCGCAGCGAAGGGACGCCGCTGGTGGTGGTGGCGGGCAAGGAGTACGGCAGCGGCTCCTCCCGCGACTGGGCGGCCAAGGGCACGCTGTTGCTGGGGGTGCGGGCGGTGATCGCGGAGAGCTACGAGCGCATCCACCGCTCGAACCTGGTGGGCATGGGCGTCCTGCCGCTGCAGTTCAAGGCCGGGGAGAGCGCCGAGGCTCTGGGGCTCACCGGCCGGGAGACGATCAGCATCCGCGGGCTGGCCGCGGGACTTCTCCCCCGGCAGGACCTGCGGGTGGAGGGCGAGCGGCCGGACGGGACACGCTTCGGTTTCACCGTCACCGCGCGCCTGGACACGCCCATCGACATCCGCTACTACGCGAACGGCGGCATCCTGCAGACCGTGCTGCGCGCGATGCTGCGCCGCTGAGCCCGACCGCGCCGGCCGGCATCGGCGCCGCTGATATGCTTGGGCCGCCATGGCAACGCTGAGCTTCCTGGGCGCGGCGCGGACCGTCACCGGCTCGCAGTACCTGCTGGAGACGGGCGGACGGCGGCTGCTGGTGGACAGCGGCCTCTTCCAGGGCGAGAAGCCGCTGCGGCTGCGCAACTGGGCCGAGCCTGCCTTCGACCCGGCGGCGGTCGAGGCGCTGGTGCTCACCCACACCCACCTCGACCACCTGGGTCGGGTGCCGCGGCTGGTCAAGCAGGGCTTCCGCGGCCGGATCTTCTGCACCCCGGCCACCCGTGAGCTGGCGGAGGTGCTGCTGCTCGACGCCGCGCACCTGCAGGAAGAGGACGCGGAGTACCTCAACCGCAAGAAGCTCACCAAGCACGAGCCGGCGCTGCCGCTGTTCGACCGCGAGGACGTGCAGGCCGCGCTCGAGCTGTTCGAGATGCTGCCCCTCGGCGAGACCCGCGAGGTCTCGCCCTGCTTCCGCTTCCGCTACCGCGAGGCCGGCCACCTGCTGGGCGCCGCCTCGGTGGAGGTGGTGCTGCGCGACGCCGCCGGCGGGGGCGGCACGCGGCTGCTGTTCAGCGGCGACGTCGGGCGCTACGACACGGTGCTCGCCCGCGATCCCGATCCCGCCAGCGACGCCGACTACGTGGTGGTCGAGAGCACGTACGGCAACCGCAGCCACGCCGCGGTGCCCCTGCTCGACCAGCTGGAGGGCGTGCTCAGGCGCACCTTCGCCCGGGGCGGGGTGCTGCTCGTCCCCGCCTTCGCCGTCGGGCGCGCGCAGCAGCTGCTGTGGCTGATGGACGAGCTGGTCACCAGCGGACGCCTGCGGCCCTTCCCCATCCACGTCGACAGCCCGATGGCGATCGACGCCACCCGCATCTACGCGGCCCACCCCGAGGGCTGCCGGCCCAGCCTGCAGTCGATCGGCGGCCGCAGCCTCCTGCACGGCAAGTGGGTGCACCTGCACCGCACCCGCGACGAGTCGGAGGCACTCAACGCCATGAAGGGCCCGGCGGTGATCATCTCCTCCTCCGGCATGCTGGCGGGGGGTCGCATCCTCCACCACTGCCGGGTGCGGCTGCCGCACCCGGAGAACACCCTGCTGATCACCGGCTACCAGGCCGCGGGCACACTGGGCCGAGCGCTGCTCGACGGGGCCCACGTGGTCCGCATCCACAAGGGGGAGGTCCCGGTGCTGGCGGAGATCCGGGACCTCAAGGGCCTCTCCGGCCACGCCGACGCGGCGGAGCTGCTGCGCTGGCTGTCGGGCCTGCGCGAGAGGCCGCGGCGGGTGTTCGTGACCCACGGCGAGGAGGACGCGGCGCTGGCGCTCGCCGCCCGCATCGCCCGCGAGCGGGAGTTCGCCACCCACGTGCCACAGCTGGGCGAGACGGTCGCGCTCGACGCGGCCGAGAGGGGCTGATGCCGCCGAGGGTCAAGGGGCTGCTGATCGACATCGACGGGGTGGTGCTGCGGGACGAGAACGCGCTGCCGGGGGCCCGCGAGCTGGTGGCCTGGCTGCTGCAGATCGAGGCGCGGTTCCTGTTCCTGACCAACTACCCCTCGCAGACGCCGGCCGACATCGCCGGGCGCATGGCGGGCGCCGGCATCGCCGTCCCCGCCCACCACTTCTTCACCTCCGCCATCGCCACCGCCGAGTTCCTCGACAAGCAGGCCGGCGACCGCCGGCGGGCCTTCGTGGTGGGCGAGGGGGCGCTCGTCCACGAGCTGTACAAGATCGGCTTCACCATGTCCGAGACCGAGGCCGACTTCGTGATCGTGGGCGAGACGCGCCACTACAACTTCGACATGATCCAGCGGGCCGCCGCCCTCATCCAGCGGGGGGCGCGCTTCATCGCCACCAACCCCGACGTGGCCGGGCCCGCCGGCCGGCCCAGCTGCGGCGCCTTCTGCGCGCCCATCGAGCGCATCACTGGCAAGCGGCCGTTCTACGTGGGCAAGCCCAGCCCCTTCATGATGCGGGCGGGGATGCGCCAGCTGGCGGTGCACTCGGGCGAGGCCTGCATGATCGGCGACAACCTCTCCACCGACATCATCGCCGGGGTCCAGTCCGGGATGGAGACGGTGCTGGTGCTCTCCGGGGTCAGCCAGAAGAGCGACCTCGACCTGGTCGCCTACCGCCCGGACCACGTCGTGCAGGACGCCTTCGAGTTGCGCTCGCTGCTCGAGGCGGAGCTGCTCGCCCCTGGCGCCGCGGCCGGCTGAGCTAGAGCGGGAGGAAGAGCCGCGTCTCCAGCCCTCCGCCCGGCAACGGGGCGAAGCGGACGAAGCCGCCCATCTCCCGCACCGCGCGCTGGCCCTCGCCGAGCGGCCCCGGGTCGGCTCCCCGCAGCACCTGCTGCTGGCGTTCCTCGGCGAGCCCGTTGGTGTGGGCGAAGGCGAGCATCAGGAAATCGCGCTTCACCTCGGTGCCGTCCCGCCCACGCAGCAGCACGGGCTTGCGCTCCGCGCGCACGGCGATGGTGGACGCCGGACGCACGGCCCCGCAGAGCCCCTGCAGGAAAGCGGACAGCGAGCGCCGCAGCCCCGCCTGTGGGCAGCGCGGGAGCGGCGTGGGGCCGGCCAGCCGGCTCTCCAGCGTCACCGGCCGCCCCGCGAGCGTCGCCTGCAGGCCGGCGGCGACGTCGGACAGCAACGTGTCGAGGGTGCCGACGGCCGGGGCGGCCGCGGCCGGCGGAGGCACCACCGCCGCCGCGGGTCCGTTGCCGCGCCCGCCGGCGGCCGCCAGCGTCGAGCGGGCCGGAGCGGCAGCGGGGAGCCCGGCCACCGGTGGTGCGCCGAAGCCCAGCTCCCGCAGCCTCTGCCGCAGGCGGTCGGTCTCCGCCCCGATCGTCTCCACCGCCGCCTGTGCCGGCTGGGCGCCGGCGGTGAGCGCGTCGACCTGGGCCTTGATCCGGCCCAGACCGCGGGTCATCTCGCTCACCAGCCGGCTGAACACCTCCGCCAGCTCCACGTTGGAGCGGATGGAACGATGGAGCAGCTCCTCGGAGACCGCGCCGCCCGATTCTGTCGCCGGCTGGGCGGGGTAGCCGGTCTCGGCGGCGTCGGTCGGGGCGATCACCACCCGCGCCGGCGTGGGCCGCGCCGCCGGCGGCTTCACTCCCTTGTCGCGCAGGAGCGTCGCGAAGGCCTCGGCCACGACGTCGGGCACCGCCTCCGGGTCGAGCCCCTTCTCCTTGAGGTTGTACTTGAGCGCGATCGCGGCGAGCATCTCCTGCACGATCGCCACGAAGGTCTCCATCACGCCCTCGCCGCGGGTGGCTACCGCCGGGAAGGCGTGGCGGCCCCAGAAGTTGAGCGCGCGGTCGAGCTCGGTGCGGCTGACCACCGGCTGCAGGTCCTGCTTGTTGTATTGCAGGACGAGGGGCACCTTCTCGGGGACCAGCCGGTTGGCCAGCAGGTTGACCTTCATGTTCTCGAAGGCCGTGAGGTTGTCGCGGGCGAGGGCCTTCTGGCTGTCGGCCACGAACACCACCGCGTCGGCGCCGGCCAGCACCACCCGGCGGGTGGCGTTGTACTGGACCTGGCCGGGGACGGTATAGAGCTGGATCTTGAAGTCGTAGCCGGAGACGGTGCCCAGGCTGAAGGGCAGGAGGTCGAAGAAGAGCGTGCGGTCCTGGGCGGTGTTGAGGGAGATGAGGCGGTTGGCGCCCTCGGGGTCGGTGATGCGGTGGATCTGCTCGAGGTTGGTGGTCTTGCCCGACTGCGGCGGGCCGTAGTAGACCACCTTCGCTTTGATGGTCCGTTCGCTGAAGTTGAACTGGACCATGGTGCGTGAATGTACCACACGGGACACGGAAGGGATCCCCGGGACCGGGCCCCGCCTTGACGCCGCGGAAGGTCCTCAATAAACTTGGGTTTCGCGTTTTGGACGGATCTCGCTCACGTGGGAGGACGCTTCGTCATGGCTCAGCGGTGTGACATCTGCGGCAAGGGCCCGCAGTTCGGCAATCGGGTCAGCCACGCCCACAACGTGACCCACCGGCGCTTCAACCCCAACCTGCAGAGCGTCCGCGCCACCCTCGCCAACGGCACCCACCGCCGGGTCCGGGTGTGCACGCGCTGCCTGCGCGCCGGCAAGGTGACCAAGACCACCCGCGGCACGACCAAGGCGAAGGCTCAGGCCACAGCCTGAGCTAGTACGCCGCGATCACGTCGATCTCGACCTTCACCCCGCGCGGCAGGCCGGCGGCCTGCACCGTGGTGCGCGCCGGCGGCTTCTGTCCCAGGTAGCGGCCGTAGACGTCGTTCATCTGGGGAAAGTCCGCCATGTCGGCGAGGTAGACGGTCGCCTTGACCACGTTCTCGGGCCCCATCTTGGCCTCGCGCAGCACCGCCACCAGGTTCTGCAGCACCCGTTCGGTCTGGGCGCCCACGTCGCCCTCCACCAGCCCGCCCGTCTGGGGGTCGAGGGCGATCTGGCCGGAGCAGAAAAGGAATCCGCCCGAGATCACGCCCTGGGAATAGGGACCGATCGGCCGGGGCGCGTGGGACGTGGAGACGTACTTGGTCGGCACCGGCGGACCTCCTTGCTGCGGGACAGCAGCAGACTACCCGCTGGGCTGCAAAGTCGCAATCCGCGGCGGCCGGGGCGGCGAGCCTCAGCGCGCCACCGCCTGGCGGGCGACGTCGATGACGCCCGACACCCCGCGCACCGACTTCACCACCTTGTCGAGGTGCTTGAGATCGGTGATGCGCACCGTCAGCTCGATGCAGGCGGTGCGGTCGTCGAACGTGCGCACCTGCGCGTCGCGGACGTCGGTGTTCATGGCCGCGAGCGCCGCGGTGACCGCGGCCAGGGCGCCCGGGCGGTCCTCCAGGTTCACGCTGAGGCGCACCTCGTAGCCGCCCTCCGCCCCGGCCTCCCACTCGACCGCGATCCGACGCTCGGGGTCGTAGACGAGGTTCCTGACGTTGGGGCAGTTCTGCGAGTGGACGGAGACGCCCTTGCCGCGGGTGATGTAGCCGACGATCGGCTCGCCCATGATGGGGTTGCAGCACCTGGCCCGGTAGACCAGGAGGTCGTCCGTGCCCTTCACGGTGATGCGCTCGACGCCGCGGCCCAGCAGGCGCTTGACGGCGTCCACCACCGGCCGCGCCTTCTCCGGCGCGGGTTGCTCGAGCTTCTCCGGGGGCAGCAGGCGGGCCAGGACCTGGCGGGCGGAGACCTTGCCGTAGCCGAGGGCCACGAACAGGTCGTCGAGCCGCGCGCCCACGCCCAGCTCCTGGGCCAGGGACTCGAGAGCCGAGGGGTGCTGGACGACCTTCTTCAGCGAGAGGTCGTAGCGGCGCAGCTCGCGGTCCAGGTGCTTGCGGCCGATCTCCAGGGCCTGCTGCTTTTCGGCGGTGTTGAGGTAGTGGCGGACCTTGGCCTTCGCCTTGTTGGTGACGGTGAAGCCCAGCCAGTCGCGGCTGGGCTTGTGGCCGGGGGCGGTGAGGATCTCGATGATGTCGCCGTTCTTCAGCTTGTAGCGCAGCGGCACCATCTTGCCGTTGACCCGCGCGCCCACGCACTGGTGTCCGATCTCGGTGTGGATGGCGTAGGCGAAGTCGATGGGCGAGGCCCCCCGCGGCAGCATCTTCACCTCGCCCTTGGGGGTGAAGCAGTACACCTCCTCCGGGTAGAGGTCGAGCTTCAGCGAGTTCAGGAACTCGTGCGGGTCCTTGACCTCCTGCTGCCACTCCAGCAGCTGGCGCAGCCAGGAGAAGGCGCGGTCGTCCTTGTCGACGCCGCTGCGCCCCTCCTTGTACTTCCAGTGGGCGGCGATGCCCTCCTCGGCCACCCGGTGCATGTCATGGGTGCGGATCTGCACCTCGAAGGGGTGCCCCTCGTCGCCGATCACGGAGGTGTGCAGCGACTGGTAGCCGTTGGGCCGGGGCATGGCGATGAAGTCCTTGATCCGCCCCGGCACCGGGCGCCAGGTGTTGTGCAGCACCCCGAGCGCCGCGTAGCAGTCGGGGACGCTGTCGACCAGCACCCGCAGCGCCACGAAGTCGTACACCTGCTCGAGGTCGATCCTCTGGCGGCGCAGCTTCTGGTGGATGGAGTGGAGCCGCTTGATCCGCCCCTCCACCTTCGCCTCGATGCCGGCGGCGTGCAGCTTCTCGCCCACCGTCGCCTGGATCTTCTCGATGAAGCCGGCGGCAGCGCGGGCCCGCTCCTCGACCCGCGCTGCGAGGGCACGGTAGCCATCCGGGTCGAGGTACTGGAAGGAGAGGTCCTCCAGCTCGTTCTTGATCTTGGCCATGCCCAGCCGGCCGGCGATCGGCGCGTAGATGTCGAGCGTCTCGCGGGCGATGCGCTGGCGCCGCTCCTCGGGCAGGTGCTGCAGCGTCCGCATGTTGTGCAGGCGGTCGGCGAGCTTCACCAGGATCACCCGGATGTCGTCGACCATCGCCAGCAGCATCTTGCGGTAGGTCTCGGCCTGGCGCTCCTCCGAGGTGGCGTATGGGATCTTGGAGATCTTGGTGACGCCCTCCACGATGTGCAGCACGTCGTTGCCGAAGTACTCCTTCAGCCGTTCGGGGGTGGTGAGCGTGTCCTCGAGCACGTCGTGGAGCAGCCCCACCGTCACGCAGACCGGGTCCATGCGCATGTCGGCGAGGATGGCCGCCACCTCCAGCGGGTGCACCAGGTAGGGCTCGCCCGAGGCGCGCACCTGTCCCTTGTGCTCCACGGCGGAGAAGATGTAGGCCTTGCGCAGGACCTCCAGGTCGGCCTCCGGGTGGTGCCGCTGGACGGTCTCCTGGATGTCCTCGAACCGAATCATGCGCTCGGCTGAGTCTAGCAGGCCGCTGGCGGCCCCGTCCGCCGTGGTTGACTCCCCCGGATCGCGGGCCCTATAATCCGCTGTCTCGGAAGCTCTTTTGTATTCAATGACTTTCCCCCGGGAGACGGCCATGAGAACCCGATACCGCAGCGCCGCGCTTGCCGCCCTGCTGCCGATCGCCCTGATCGGCGCGGGCTGCAACACCGTGAAGGCGAAGGCAGCCTTCAAGGACGGCAACAGGCTTTACAAGGAAGAGAACTACCGCAAGGCGATCGACGAGTATCGCCGGGCCGTCGAGCTCAAGCCGGACTTCGCCGAGGCCCGCTTCTACCTGGCGAGCGCCGAGCAGGCGCTCTACCGCCCTGGCAAGGAGGGCGCGGACAACCGCGCGCACCTCGACACCGCCATCGGCGAGTACGAGAAGGCGCTGGAGGTCAACAGGGCGAACAGCAACCAGCTGAAGCAGCTGCGGCTGCGCACGCTGGAGGCGCTCACCGTCATCTACTCCGATCCTCCGGTCCAGAACTACGAGAAGGCGCTCGGCTACGCGGAGCAGGTGGTCAAGGACAACCCCAACGACACCAAGAACCTCTACGCGATGGCCGGCCTGTACGAGAAGTTCAACCGGGTGAAGGAGGCGGAGGAGACCTATCAGAAGGTCACGGAGCAGAACTCGAAGGACGTGAAGGCCTGCAACGCGCTGGCGCAGTTCTACAACAAGCCCCTGTGGGACGACCAGGGCAACGTCTGGGTGGATGGCCAGAGCAAGGGCGCGCGGCGCTCGAAGTTCGACCAGGCGATCGGCACCCTCAACCGCTGCGCAGACATCGACCCCAACGACCCGAACGGCCACCAGCTGGTCGCGACGTTCTACTGGGACAAGGCCTACCGTGACCCGCTGCTCTCGGACAAGCAGAAGAACGAGTACGCCGACAAGGGAATCGAGGCCGTGGACCTGGCGCTGAAGGCGAAGCCCGACTTCTGGAACGCCATCGTCTACAAGGGCCTGCTCTACCGGGTGAAGGCCCAGGTGGCCCCCAGCCCCGCCGAGCGCAAGCGCTATCTCGACCAGGCCGTGCTGCTGCAGAAGCAGGCGGCGGACCTCAAGAAGGAGCAGAGCGCGCAGGGGAGCGCGGCGACCGCAGCGGCCGAAGCCACGGCGCCAGCGGCAGGGCCGACCAAGTAGCTCGGCGGCCGGAGTCGTTCAGGAGGGCGCTCCCGAGGGAGCGCCCTCTTCATTTTGTCCGCTCCGTTCGCGGCTCGGCGGCTCCGCGGCGCCGGACGCCGGTCGACGGCGGGTCGGCGGCGGTGGCGTCGTGCGGGCTCGTACGCAGCCCCGGGGGGTCACGGATCCGCCTGGGTGGAGGCGAGCCCTTAGAATGCGAAGGGGCCCGTCGCCGGGCCCCTCGGGTACGAAACGATCAGTCCAGGAACTCTAGGGCTGGCCGCCGACCACGCCGCCGGCCTCCTCGATCATCTTGTCGGAGATGATCCCGATGCGCTCGACACCGGCGCCTTTGGCGATGTCCATGGCCTGCACCACGCGGCCATAGGGAACGGTACCGGTGGCGCGCACGAAGATGGTCTTGTCCGCGCGCGCCTGGAAGATGTCCCGCAGCTTGCCCTCGAGCTCCTCCATCGTCACCGGGTTGCGGTTGAGGGTGACTGCGCCCTCCTCCAGCCCGAGCACCACCTGGTTGGGCGGCGTCGCGTCCTTGGGCTGGTTGGGCGGGGGCGGCTGGGGCAGGGAGATGTCGAGGCCCTTCTGGGCCAGCGGCGTCACCACCATGAAGATGATCAGCAGCACCAGCATCACGTCGATGAGCGGCGTGATGTTGATGTTCGACATGGCGCCGGACTTGGGGTGAGCGTCCTCCTGGTGGGCGAGCCGGCGCTTGCGCTCGAGCTCCTTGTGGTGCTCGGCGTACTCGAAGTGGTGCGAGGCATCCCGGGGGGTGTTGGGGTTCGCCATCGCGCTATCCCTGCACCTTGCGCTCGGCGATGAGCGCGACCTCTTCCACCCCCGCCTCGCGGCAGAGGTCCATCACCTTCATCACCTCGGAGTAGGGCAGCTGCTCGTCGGCCTTGAGGTAGATCATGCGCCCGCCCTCGGGCAGGTCCTGCAGCCGCTCCTTCACCTGCGGCAGCAGGTCCGCCTGGCTGGCCAGCTTCATCGAGCCCAGGTAGGTGGTGGTGTCTTTCTTGATCGCCACCACGATCGTCTTGGGCTCGTCCTTGCGCTCCTTGGTGTTGCCGGCCTGCGGCAGCCTCACGTCCACGCCCTTTTGCAGCATGGGCGTGATGACCATGAAGATGATCAGCAGGACGATCATGATGTCGGCCATGGGCGTGACGTTGATGTCCGCCATCGGTCCGCCCTTTTTGCCGCCAACGTCCATTGCCATGGGGGTGTGCTCCTTCGCCCGAATCGGATCCGCTGCGCCCGGCCGGGACCCGGGTCGAGGGTCCCGGCCTGCAGGCGCGACCGGCCGGCGACTAGGCGCCCTTCTTGATGAAGTAGTCGAGCAGCTCCGAGCTGGAATTGTCCATCTCGACGTTGAAGCCCTCGACCTTGCCGATGAAGTAGTTGAACGCCCACACCGCGGGCACGGCCACGAAGAGCCCGAACGCGGTGGTGATCAGCGCCTCGGCGATGCCGGCCGAGATGGCGGCGATGCCGCCGGAGCCGGTGAGCGCCATGCCCGAGAAGGCGTTGATGATGCCGAAGGTGGTCCCGAAGAGGCCCACGAACGGAGCGGTGGCGCCGATGGTGGCGAGGCCGGAGAGGCCGCGCTTGAGGTCGGCGAGGTTGACGGCGGTGGCGCGCTGGATCGCACGCTTGGCGGCCTCGACGGCGCCCTCACGGTCGCGCTCCGCCTCGCCGGTCTCGACCTGGTACTGCCACTCCTGCAGCCCCGGCTTGAGGACCTTGGCGAGGTGCGACAGCTTGTACTGCTTGCCGTCGGAGACGTCGATCGCCTCCTTGATCTTGCCGGCCTTCAGGAAGCGGGCGACCTCAGGGGCGTACTTGCGCGACTGCTTGGTCGCCTGGGAGAAGGTCCAGTACCGCTCGATCATGACGGCGATGGAGTACATGGACATGAGGAAGAGCACGACGACGACGCCCCACGCGACGCCGCCCATGTGCTCCGCCATGGTCCTCAAATCGAACTGCATCTTGCGTCCTCCTGGACTGATCGGGGCTCCGGGCCGCTTAGGCCTACGAGAGCTTGAAGTTGACCGTGACCGTCATGATGACGGCAACCGGGACGCCGTTCAATAGTGTCGGCGTATAGACCCATTGTTTCACCGCCTCCAGGGCCGCCTGGTCCAGGAGGGGGATCCCGCGGAGCACCTTGACGTCGCTGACCCTTCCGGCCGGCGAGATCGTGCACTCCAGGATCACCACCCCTTGCACCCGCGCCTGCTTGGCGATGTCGGGGTAGAGCGGCTTGACATCCTTGAGCTTCTTGGGCTCTTTGATCTGCCCGCCCACGCGGACCGCCTGCTGCGGAGGAGGAGGTGGGGCGTCGGGCAGCCCGCCCACCACACCGCCCACGACGCCGCCCGGGACCCCGCCCTCGACGCCGCCGGCCACTCCGCCCTCGACCCCGAGGTCGAGGCTCTCCTCGGGCTTGATCTGCTGCGGCACGTCGACCGGCGCCACGAACTTGGTGTCCTGTGGCACGGGCTTCGGCTGGATCTTGTGGACCACCTCGGCCCTGGGCGCGGGGGGAGGCGGGGGCGGCGGCGGCGCCGGCGCGGCCATCGGTTCGACGAAGAAGGCCTTCACCGCCGTGGCGGGCTCCGGCAGGGTGTCCGCGGCCACGATCGGCATCACCACGATCAGGGCGGCCACCAGGATGTGAAGGGCGAGCGAGACCGGCAGCGTCTTCGACTTGTTGGTGCGGTGCGCGACCTTGTCGGAGTCGAGAAGATCCTCGAATAGCCTCTGTTCCATCCCCCGTCCTCTACACTCTTTCCCCTAGTTTTTGCGGCTTGGCAGGAGGCGCGATCTTAGCGAACCCGTCACGAACGTGTCAAGGCGGTCAAGGTCAAGCCTTTCCGGGGAGAGCCCGCCCGGCCGCCCGCCCCGCTGGCCAACCGGACGAGAGTCCTGCACGCCAGTTGGACACCGCGCCGCGGCGGCGGGTTCCAACACTGCCGTGCCGGCGAGGGCCGGAGTGGGGTGGCGGGAACGGGCGGATCCAGAGCGCTGGATCAGTAGATCCGGAAGTTCACCGGGGCGTGCGCGATCGTCGCCACCGGGCGGCCGTGCTTGACCGCGGGCTGGAACACCCACTGGTAGACGGTCTGCACCGCCGCCTGATCGAGCAGCGGCACGGAGCGCAGCACGCGCGCGCTCACCACCCGCCCCGTGGCGTCGATGACGATCTCCACCAGCACGGTGCCCTCGATCTTCTTGACGAACGCCTCCTGGGGGTACTGCGGCTTCGTCTGTTTGACGATCCTCGGCGGCTGGTCGTAGTCGAGGATCGGTCCGGTGCCGGTGCCCCCGAGCACGCCGCCGATCACCCCGCCGGGCACCCCGCCGGGCACGCCGCCCTCGACGCCCTCCTCCATGCCGGCGAGGGGGTCGCCGAAGTCGCTGCCGGTCGGCGATCCGAACTGGTCCTGCGCGCGCACGCCGGGCTCGGGCTGCACCAGCGCGGTCTTGGGATCGGGCGTCTGCACGGGCGCGGTGAACTCGGGCTTCACCGGCTTCTCCACCACCGGCTTGGGCAGCTCGGGCTTCGCCTGCTGCGGGCGCATCTGCGTGCCCTTCGGCAGCGGGGGCGGGGGCGGGGGCGGCGGGTCGTAGATGAGGCTGACCAGCAGATCCTTCCGGTCCGGCAGCAGCTCGGGAGCGAAGAACATCACGTAGAAGGCCACGGCGAGCCCGACGAGGTGGATGCCGAGCGCCACGCCGGCGCCGATTTTCTGCCAGCGGCTGAGCGGCGGGCGCTGCGCCTCCTCGAGGACGGTCTTGAACAGGTCCTCGCCCGGGTCACGGACCCCGGCGTGTGCCGGAGCGTCCTGCGTCGCGCCCGTCATCTGCGCCATCTTAGCATCCGCCTCTCCCGACTCTACGCCGCCGGGAAGGACCGTCGGGTGCTGGTGCGACACCGAGCGTTAAACGACGTGAAGCCGCCTCAGGCGGTCGCCTTGGCCCTCGGCTGCGCCTTGGCGGCCGGCTTCGGCCTGGCGGTGGCGTCGGCCGCCACCTCGGTGCCGCCGCGGCGACCGTACCACCAGTTCACCATCGGCACCGCGATGAACAGCGTGGAGTAGGTCCCGATCAGCACGCCCACCACCATGGTGAACCCGAACCCCCGCAGCACCTCGCCGCCGAAGAGGTAGAGGCCCAGCACCGAGAGGAAGGTGGTGCCGTTGGAGATGAGCGTGCGGGTGAGCGTCTGGTTCATCGAGTCGTTGAGGATCGACGGCAGCGGGTCCTTGCGCCGCCTGCCGAGGTTCTCTCGGACGCGGTCGAAGACCACGATGGTGTCGTTCACGCTGTAGCCCACCAGCGTCAGCAGGGCCGCGATCACGTTGAGCGTGATCTCGTAGCGGAAGAAGGTGAGGAAGCCCAGGCAGATCAGGATGTCGTGCAGGCCCGCCACCGCCGCGGCCACGCCCCAGGCGCCGCCGCGGAAGCGGGCGGCGATGTAGATGAGCTGGAAGAGCAGGCCGAGGACGGTCAGGTAGACCGCCTTCTGCCGCAGCTCGCCGCCCACGATGGGGCCCACGATCTCGGAGGAGGACTCGAGCACCGGGTTCTGGCCGTAGTTGCGCGCCAGCGTCTCGCGGACGGCGCGGGCGGGCGCGTCGAGGTCGGACTCCGGCGCCTCCTGGGCGATGCGCACGAGCACCTTGTTCTGCCTGGGCTCCCCGTAGATCTGGATGACGGCGCCAGGGCTGACCTTGTCGACGGCGCTGCGCACCCTGTCGACCTCCGGCGGGTTCTGGAAGTGGAGGATGAGCTGGGTGCCGCCGGAGAACTCGACGCCGTAGGCGATGCCGCGGGTCGCCATGATGGCGACGCCGCTCAGGATGAAGAACAGGCTCAGGGCGATGAAGTACTTCGCCTTGCCCAGGAAGTCGTAGTGCGGGTTCTTGATGATTTCCATGTCCGTCTCCCTAGATGCTCAGGGATTCCAGGTGGCGCCGGCCGAGCACCCACTCGAAGAGGAACTTGCTGACGAAGAAGGAGGCGAACACGTTGGCCACCAGGCCGATGACGAGCGTGACGGCGAAGCCCTTGATGGGGCCGGTGCCGAACTGGAACAGGAAGGCCGCCGCGATGAGCGCCGTGGCGTGGGTGTCGAGGATGGTGATCCACACCCGGTCGAAGCCGTTCTGCACCGCCATGCGCACGGTCTTGCCGTTGCGCAGCTCCTCGCGGATGCGCTCGAAGACGAGCACGTTGGTGTCGACGCCGACACCGATGGTCAGGATGATGCCGGCGATGCCGGGCAGCGTCAGGGTGGCGTTGGTGTAGGCCATGGCTCCCAGCAGGATCAGCAGGTTCGCCGACAGCGCCACCACCGCGTTGAGGCCGGACAGCCGGTAGTAGACCAGCATGAAGATGAGGATGAAGGCCATGCCGGCGGCGGCGGCCATCAGCCCGTCCTTGATCGAGTCGCGGCCGAGCGAGGCGCCGACCGTCAGTTGCTGCTGGTAGCGCAGGGTGGCGGGCAGCGCGCCCGCCTTGAGGATCTTGGCCAGCTCGTCCGCCTCCTGGGTGCTGAAGCGGCCGGTGATGCGGTTGTCCGAGCCCAGCCGGCTCTGGATGGTGGGCGCGGAGTAGACGGTGTTGTCGAGCACGATCGCCAGCTGGCGGCCGATGCTGCGGCCGGTCTCCCGGGAGAAGCGGTCGGTGGCGGTGGCGTTGAGCGAGAAGTTGATGTCGGGCCGGTTCGACTCGTCGACGCCCACCCGCGCGCTCTTGAGGTCGCGCCCGGTGATCATCGACTCCTTGCGCAGGAGGTAGTAGACGGGCTCGCCGGGGGTGGAGCCGGGCCCGGAGAGCACCTCCATGTTGTCGGGCACCTTGCCCCCGCTGCCCTGCAGCAGCGCCTCCTGGCTGGTGGCCGAGTTCTCCACCAGGTGCAGCGAGAGCTGGGCGGTCGTCTTGATGATGCGCTTGGCCGCCTCCACGTCGGTGACACCCGGCAGCTGCACCAGGATCTGGTCGCCGCGGTTGCCGGTCTCGGCGATCACCGGCTCGGTCACGCCGAGCGCGTTCACCCGCCGCTCGAGCGTGCGCACCGCCTCCTGCACCGTCTGCCGGCGGAGGTCGCGCTGGTAGACGTCGGTCATCTGCACGGTGAGCTTGCCCTCGCCGGTGTCGCGCACCTCCCATCCGCTGCGGAAGAAGTCGCGCAGCAGGTCGCGCATGTCCTTGACGCGGGCGGGCTCCACGCCCTCCACGGTGAAGGCGCTGGACGAGAGGCGCTGCACGGTCGCCACCTGGATCCCCTTGCGGACCGCCTGGTCGCGGGTGGTGTTGACGGCGTCGTCGACGGTGGCGTTGAGGGCGTCGTCCACCACCACCTGCAGCACCAGGTGGATGCCGCCCTTGAGGTCGAGGCCCAGGTGGATCTTGCCCTGCTGGTCGCCGCGGTCGTAGGGCGGCCAGATGGCCACGCCGCAGGCGAGCAGGAAGCTGCCGTAGACGATCGCCTTCCAGCGCAGCTCCGGGCGCATGAAGGCGTAGGCCAGGCCCCCGAGGGCCGCGGTCAGCAGCAGCCAGAGGGTGAGCGGGTTCTGCAGGGCGGGAGGCATCACTTCTCCGTCTTCTCGGTCGGGGTCCCCTGCTTGCTGGCGACGGCGCTCTTGAGGACCTTGATCCGGGTCTTGTCGTCGACGCGCAGCAGGAGCACGTCCTCCTCCACGCCGACGATCGTGCCGAAGATCCCCGAGTTGAGCACCACCCGGTCGCCTGTCTGCAGCTGCTTGACCAGCTCATCGAGCTTCCGCTGCTTCTTCCGCATCGGCATGATGAGGATGAAGTAGAAGATGGCGAAGATGAGCCCCATCATCAGGAAGCTGCCGAACGGGTTGGGCTCGCCCGAGCGGGCGGGCCCGGCGAGGGCGATCAGCATCCGGGGGTCGGCCATAGGGGGTCTGTTCTCTCGCTTTTCGGGTCGCGCTCGGGGGATCGCGAGGACCTTCGCGCGCTAGGGCCCGTCCTGCCCCTCCGCGAGGCGGCGCAAGGTTTCATCACGCCACTTCCCGAAGCGGCACAAACGGATACTCTGCCGCAGGCTTTTCATCATGTCAAGGTAGAAGAACAGGTTGTGGACGCTCATGAGCGTCGCAGCCGCCATCTCGCCCGAGAGGTGCAGGTGGCGCAGGTAGGCGCGGCTGGCGCTGCGGCAGGTGGGGCAGGGGCAGTCGGGGTCGGGCGGCCGCGGGTCCTCGCGGTAGCGCGCGTTGCGGATGGCCAGCCGGCCACGCGCAGTGAACAGCTGGCCGTTCCTGGCGTTGCGGGTGGGCAGCACGCAGTCGAAGAGGTCGATGCCGCGCGAGACGCCCTCGATCAGGTCCTCCGGCGCGCCGACGCCCATCAGGTAGCGGGGTCTCTGCTCGGGCAGGACCTTGTCCAGGTGCTCGACGACCCGGTCGCGCACCGGCTTGGGCTCGCCCACCGAGAGCCCGCCGATCGCGTAGCCGGGGAAATCGAGCTCCATCAGCTCGCGGGCGCTCGCCTCGCGCAGCTCGAGGTGGCCGCCCCCCTGCACGATGCCGAACAGCCACTGGTCCGCCCTCCCGTGCGCCTGCCGGCTGCGCCGCGCCCAGCGCGTGGTGCGCGCGGTCGCCTCGGCCACCACCTCGCGCGGGGCGTCGCCCGGCGGGCACTCGTCGAAGCACATGGCGACATCGGCGCCCAGGTTCTGCTGGACCTCCATCGAGCGCTCCGGCGAGAGCAGGTGCTCCGAGCCGTCGAGGTGGCTGCGGAAGCGCACGCCCTCCTCGCCCACCCGGCGCAGCGCCGCCAGGGAGAAGACCTGGTAGCCGCCGCTGTCGGTGAGGAAGGGACCGTCCCAGCCGGTGAACCCGTGCAGCCCGCCCAGCTGCGCGACGAGCGCGTCGCCCGGGCGCAGCATCAGGTGGTAGGTGTTCGCGAGCAGGATGCGAGCGCCGATCTCGCGCAGGTCGCGGTGCAGCACGGCCTTGACCGCGCCCGCGGTGCCGACCGGCATGAACGCCGGCGTCTCCACCTCGCCGTGCGGCGTGAGGAGCCGCCCCCCGCGCGCACGGGCGTCGCGCGCCTCCACCTGGAAGGAGAAGCCGCTCATCGAGCGGCGAGTATAGACTCCGCAGCATGGACACACGGCCGTCGGTCGCGCTCCTCTTCGGCGGGCGCTCGAGCGAGCACGAGGTCAGCCTGCGCTCGGCGGCGTCGGTGGCGGCGGGTCTGCGCCCGCGCCACCGCCTGCTCTGCGTGCTCATCGACAAGCAGGGCCGCTGGCTGCTGCAGCCGGGCGAGGAGCCGCAGCCGCAGGGAGGCGAGGAGGTGTTCCTGGCGGCGTCCCCGACCGACGGCGGGCGGCTGCGCCGGCTGTCCGACGCACGCGAGCTGGCGCGACCGGACGCCTTCTTCCCCGTGCTGCACGGCACCTACGGCGAGGACGGGACGGTGCAGGGCCTGCTGGAGCTGGCCGCGGTGCCCTACGCCGGCGCCGGCGTCGCCGCCTCGGCGGCGTCGATGGACAAGGCGATGATGAAGGCCCTGTTCGAGCGCGCGGGGCTCGAGCAGGTGCCCTGGCGCCTGCTGCTGCGCCGCGACCCGGCAGCGGAGGCGGACCTCGTCCGCTCGCTCGGGCTGCCCCTGTTCGTCAAGCCCGCCAACCTCGGCTCGAGCGTCGGCATCAGCAAGGTGAAGGGCGCGCCCGCGCTGGGCGAGGCGCTGGACCTCGCGTTCCGCTACGACCGCAAGGTGATCGTGGAGCGGGGCCTCGAGGTGCGGGAGATCGAGTGCTCGGTGCTGGGCAACGACGCGCCCGAGGCCGCGCTGCCCGGCGAGATCGTGCCCGACCGCGAGTTCTACGACTACGACTCCAAGTACGCCGCCGACAGCCGCACCTCGCTGCTGATCCCGGCGCCGCTCGAGCCGGCGCAGACCAGCGAGGCCCGCCGCCTGGCGGTGGCCGCCTTCCGCGCCGTCGACGCCTGCGGCTACGCGCGGGTGGACCTGTTCCTGGAGAAGGCGAACGGCCGCCTGCTGGTGAACGAGATCAACACCATCCCGGGCTTCACCTCCATCAGCATGTTCCCGAAGCTGTGGCAGGCGAGCGGCGTCGGCTACGAGGAGCTGCTGGCGCGGATCGTCTCGCTCGGGCGCGAGAGGCACGCGACCCGAGCGCGGCTGCACACCGACTACGGCGGCTAGCGATCCGCTTCGCGGATCGCCATGGTGTACAAAGAACCATATCAAGGCCGCTTCACTCGCCGGGGGGCCCACATTTTCGTCGGCACTCGCGGAAGCCTCTGGCCCGGCGAAAGTTGTCGGCTTGGAATCGCGGGAACTGGCTCCTGGAGCCACTTTGCTCGATTTCCACACCGACGTGCACAGCCTAAGGTGCTCCACCCCTTGGGCATCGGCGGCCATGAGGTCAAAAAAACCTTGACATCCCCATGAGGGGTACCTACGCTACGCCTAGTATGCGAAGCCCTTTGAGACCCGATAGGTTGAAAGCGAGCTTCGCCCGTCCAGACTTGGACTGAAAGGGGGGATCACCTCGATGCCCGCGAAGAAGAAGGCTGCCAAGAAGAAGGCCGCGAAGAAGAAGAAGTAACAGCCCCGGGGCAGTTGGGGGGGTTGAGAGCGTTCTCTCGCCCCCCTTATTTGTTTTGGGGGGGTGCTGCGCCGCACCCCCCAAGCCCCCCGCGCTGCGGCGAAGTGAATTCGCCTCCGCGCGCCGCTCTGGCCTGTAGCCGTCCTGGCATCGCGTCCCCCAGACCCCCCTCCGCTCCGCGCGAATGGAATCGAGCTGCGAGCTCGGGCGTCGGCTATATCAACAAATGATATAGCTGACTGTCAGCTCTCGGCCAGCACGTACCGCTCCACCGCGCAGGCGACGCCGTCCTCGTCGTTGCCGGGCAGGGCGGGAAGGCCCAGGGCGAGAAGCTCGGGGTCCGCGTTGCCCATGACGAAGCCGAGGCCGGAGGCGGCGAGCATCTCGCGGTCGTTCCAGTTGTCGCCGATGGCGAGCGTCTGCTCGCGGCGGATGCCCCAGCGCTCCTGCAGGTAGGCGAGCGCCTCCGCCTTGCCGACGCCGGGATCGATCACGTCCAGCAGCACCAGGCCGGTGACCGGGTAGACGGTGCGTTCGATGCGGGCGAGCCGGTCGAGCCCCGCCAGCAGGCGCTCCCGCAGCGGCTCCATCTGCTCGCGGGAGCCGCCGAACATCACCTGGATCGGCTCTTCGGCGTCGAGCGCCTGCAGCAGGTCGGGGACGCTGCGCACTTCGTCGCCCGCGCGCTCGAGGTAGTAGCCGACCAGCCCCTGGCGGCGGGCCGCCGCGTCGACGAGCAGCCAGCCCTCGCCGGCGGCGCCACAGTGGACGACCGGCTCCTCGCCGGCCGCGCGGCCGATGGCGATCGCTCGGCGCGCGGCCTGGCGCGCGAGCGGACGGCAGCGCAGCACCCGCCCGCCCTCCACCACCAGGGCGCCGTTGTGCAGCACCAGCGGCACCTCCCCGCCGAGCTCCTCCGCCACCCGCAACGCCGAGGGATAACGGCGGCCGGTCACCAGCACCAGCCGCACGCCGCGGGCGCGGGCGTGATCGAGGGCCTGGCGGGTGCGCGGGGCGAGGGACTTGTCGCTGCGCAGCAGCGTGCCGTCGATGTCGAGGGCGATCAGCCGCACCGGCGCGCGCACAGCCGCCTCACTCGCCGGTCCAGACCTCGACCCGCTCGATGACGTCGCCCGGCCGCAGGCGGTCCACCACCTCCATGCCGGAGGCCACCCTGCCGAACAGCGTGTAGCCGCCCTCGAGCTGCGGCTGCGGCTGCAGGGTGATGAAGAACTGGCTGCCGCCGGTGTCGCGCCCGGAGAGCGCCATGCCCACGCTGCCGCGGGCGTAGGCACCGCCAGAGAGCTCGCAGCGCAGCGAGTAGCCGGGGCCGCCGCTGCCGTCGCCGCGGGGATCGCCTCCCTGCACCACGAAGCCCGGCTCCACGCGGTGGAAGCTGAGCCCGTCGTAGAAGCCGGCCTGCGCCAGCGCCAGGAAGGAGGCGGTGGTGAGCGGCGTCTCGACGACGTCCAGGTGCAGCTCGATCGTCCCCTTGCGCGTGTGCAGGAAGGCGCGCGGCGTGTAGAGGGGCACGCCCGGCCGAGGCTGGTAGGGGGCCATCGCCTCGCGGTAGTCGAGCGGCGGGCGCCGCACGCGCTCGGGCCCGACCTCCGGCGGAGTGGCGCCCAGCTCGCGTGCCGCCGCCGCCGCTCGCGCCCGCACCGCGCGGGAGGGGTCCTCGGCCGCCACCCGCAGCAGTCCGCGCCTCGCGGGCTCGTCCTTCTGCGCCGCCAGGGCCGCCACCGCCGAGAGCCGCGCCTCCAGCTCGCCCGGCCCGTCGGCGAGGCCGCGGGCCCACGCCGCCAGCAGCGGCTCGCCCAGGCCGCGCGGCCCCAGCCGGGCGATCTCGTCGGCGGCCGCGGCGCGCACGCCGAGGTCGGGGTGCTCCAGGTGGCGGCGCAGCGTGTCGAGCGCATCCGCGCCGCGGGCGTGGACGAGCGCCGCCAGCACCGCCGGCAGGACGCGCGCGTCCCCGTCCTTCAGCATCGCGTGGAGCACGCCCACCGCCATCTCGCCCCCGGTGGCGCCGAGCGCCGCGGCCAGGTCCTGGCGCACCCGGAAGTCGGGGTCCTGGTCGAGCCCGGAGAGGACGAGGGCGAAGTCCTCGGGGCTGGTGTGGGCGAGCGCGCCGAAGGCGGCGCCGCGCACCCAGCCGTTGCGGTCGGCCACCAGGCCCACCAGACGGGGGCGCAGCGCGGGGTCCGGCGGCAGCACGGCGAGGGCGCGCAGCGCCTCGCGCCGCAGCAGGTCGCTGGGCGAGGCCAGCAGCGCCGCGGCCGCGGGCGTCGCCCGCGCCTGGCCGAGGAGGGCGAGCGCGCGCAGCGCCTGCACGGCCACCGTCTCGTCAGCGTCGCGAACCAGGCGCAGCAGCAGCTCCGCCGCGGGCGCGTCCTGGAGCGCACCCAGACCGCGGGCGGCCAGCGCTCGCGAGCGCGGGTCGTCCGAGGCCGTCGCGGCCAGCAGCACCGGTCGCAGCAGCGGGCTCTCCAGGCGCATCGCCGCCCAGGTGGCCGCCCACCAGTCGAAGCGGGATCGGCCGTCGGCGACGAGCGCCCGCTGCGCGGCCGCCAGGTCCCTGAGACGCACCAGTGCGAACAGCTCGGATCGTGGCTCGGCCCAGGAATCGGCGGGGCTTCCGGGGTCGTCGCCGCGGACGGACACGACCCCGCTCGTCTTCGGCAGCGCGTCGAGCAGGGCCTGGGCGATCGCCGGGGCGGCGCGCGCGTCTCCCAGCCGTCCCAGGGCCTCGGCGGCGCGCCCGCGCACGCCGGCGTCGGGGTCCTTCAGCGCCCCGAGAAGACGGTCGACCGCCGCGGTGTCGCCGAGCAGCCCCAGGGCGAAGGCGGCGACCCGCCGGACCTCCGTCTCCGGATCGGCGACGAGCGGCAGCAGCGGCGTGACCAGCCTGCGGTCGCCGATGCGCCCGGCGGCGAGCGCGGCACGGCGGCGCACCCCGCGGTCGGCGTCAACGAGCAGCGCCTGAAGCTCGCCCGGGCCGCTCGACCGCGTGTCCTCGAGCTGCAGCAGACGCGCGAGCCGCTCGATGCGCGGCGGCGGAGCGGACGGCCGGCGCGCGGCGGCGCGGGCCGGCGCCAGCGGCATCCCGAGCGGGAGCAGCAGCAGCGCCGTGAGCAGGCGCGGGCGGCCGGGAGCGGTGCGGCGCATCGGGCGATTATCGCCTAGGCCACTGCGAAGAACGTCTCACCGTCCACCAGGCCCGCCGCCGCGGCAACGGAGCGCAGGCGCTGGCGGGCGCCCGGCTGGCCGACGGCCCCGAGGTGGACGGCGTCCGCGAGCACGCCCGCCTGCTCCACGGGCACGACCGGCGCGCCGTGGATCCTCTGGCCGATCTTCCGCGGGTCCACCTCCACGATGGCTTGCAGGCGGTGCCCGCGCGAGACGAGGCTCCGCGCCCAGGCCTTGCCGATGGGTCCCGCGCCCCAGACCACGACCGCCCGGCCCTGCAGCAGCTCCGCCAGGGCCGCGAGCTTCACCGCGAGGAACCGGGAGGGACGGTAGCGGGGATCGCGGCGGGTCAGCCGCTGCGGCGTGTCGCGCCACTCGAGCAGCACCTGCTCCAGCTTGGCGAAGCGCAGCCCGGCCGACAGCGCGCGCAGCCACAGCTCGTAGTCCTCCGGGCCGTCGAAGTCACGCCAGCCGCCGAGCCGGCGCAGGGTGAGGGTGCGCATCGCCACCGAGGGATGGACGAGGGGCGACTCCACGAAGCGCGCGCGGGAGATGGCCTCGTGCTCGAGCAGGCCGTTCGACCACTCGACGTAGCGCGCCATCCCGGGGCCGGGGCGCGCCCCGGAGCCGGCGGTCGCCACCACCCGGCAGCCGAGCACGTCGACGCCGGGGTCCGACTCGAGCCGCGCCGCCTGCAGCGCCAGCCGCAGCGGCCGGGCGACGTCGTCCGCATCCATCCGCGCCACCAGCGGCGCCCGCGCCTCGGCGAGGGCGAGGGCGAGCGCCGGCACCAGGCCGCGCGGCGGGGTGCACCGCACACGCAGCCGCGGGTCCGAGGCGGCGCGCGAGAGCAGCAGCTCCGAGCTGCCGTCGCGGGAGCCGTCGTCGACGGCGATCACCTCGTGGTCGCACAGCGTCTGCGCCGCCAGCGAGTCGAGACAGGCGCCGAGGTGCGGCGCCGCGTCGCGCACCGGCAGCAGCACGGATACCCGCGGCACCGCGGGCTCAGCTGACGTAGCGCTGGGCGCTGCGACGGAAGCGGGCGAGGCGCTGGAAGAAGTCGGGCAGCACCGTCTTCAGGCCCAGCAGCGAGGGCACGCGGTCGTAGTACAGGCTGACGCAGACCTCGCGCCGGCCGCCGCGGGCGATCTGCTGCACGCGGAAGCCGTAGCGGCCCAGGCGCAGCCGGGCGCCGAGCGAGAGCTCGCGCCGGCCGGCCTCGCGGCCGTAGGTGAGCACCTGCACCCGCGGCTCCAGCAGCTTCTTCTGCAGCGCAGGGTCGAGGGCGAGGTGAACCTTGGCCCGCAGGAAGTCGACGGCCGCGCCCCGGCCGGGGACCGGCGGGCTCAGCAGGATCCGCTCCACCTCCTGCGGCTCCAGGCTGCGGGCGGCGTAGTCCAGGTTCAGGGCGTGGATCTTCTCCTCGCGGCTGCCGGAGTCGGTCGCCGTCTCCAGCGCCCGGCGCAGCGGCTCCAGCCCCAGCGGCAGCAGGGCCGCGTCGCGCTCGTCGAGCGCGGACCCCTCGTAGCCGCGACCGCTGAGGTCGATCCGTGCGGCCTGCAGCGTGAAGGTGGCGGCGGCCTGTCGCGCATCGCCCACCAGGCTCAGGCCCTGGGCCGACCAGACCCCGTTCGGCAGCCGGTGCAGACGGTCGACGGCCACGTGCAGGGGCTGGTCGACGGCCAGCTCGATCAGCTCGAGGTCGCCGGGCCCGGGGAAGGAGCGCACCAGCAGCCCCAGCAGCACCACCAGCACCACCAGGAGCGGCAGCACGAACCAGGTGAAGATGCGCAGCTCGATGCCGGCGCGCGGCGGCGCCGCGATGCGGGTGATCACCGGCCTGATCTTCTCCAGGCCCTCACCCGGACGCACCCGGTAGACGAACTTCTTCAGCAGCACGCCGTCCTGGGCGAAGAAGCTGGCGAGCGACTGCGCCAGGGGCGCCGCCGCGTCGCCGTTGGCGGCGCGCACCAGGTCCAGCACGAAGCCGGGCGACTGCTCGGCGTCGCGGCCGGCCACCTCCGCCGGCGGCTCGCCCACGATGATCACGTAAAGCGGGATCTTCATCTCCCGCACCAGCTCGACGGAGCGGCGGGCGGACTCCGCCCGCGCGGTCCAGCCGGGCGGCAGGTTGGGCCAGTCGGCGGGGTCGGGGTCGGGGATGGCGTCGGTGACCAGCACCATCCGCAGCTCGGTGCCCGGCGGGTAGCTCTCGGCCAACGCCTTCGCCTGCAGGAAGGCGTAGTAGAAGTCCGTCCACTGGCCGTCGTTGCGGTAGCGCGTGAGGTCGTCGACCGCGTTCTCCCGGCGCCCGCCGAACAGCACCAGGCGGTAGCGCTGGCCGCGCAGGAAGGTGAACATCTTCTCCAGCGCCGCCACCCGCCGCTCGTTGGGGTCGAGCGGGGGCAGCGAGGCCGAGTTGTCGATGAGGAACAGGATCACCGGCCCCCCGCTCGCGGCCGGGGTGGGGCCGGCCGTGGGGGTGGGGGCGGGCCGGGGCAGCGGACCCGCGGCCAGCGAGAGCGCGACCAGCGCCGCCAGCATGGGACGACGGATTCTATACCCACCCTATAATCGCGGGGAATGAAGGCGGGCATCCTGGGGCTGTCGGTGGCGGGCAAGAGCACGCTGTTCCAGCTGCTCACGGGCACGCCGGCTCCCGCGCCCGGCGCCCGGCCCGAGCCGCGGGTCGGTGTCGCGCGGGTGCCGGACCCGCGCGTCGGCGGGCTCGCCGCCATCTTCCACCCGAAGAAGTCGACGCTGGCGACGGTCGAGTACGTGGACGTACCCGGCGTCGCCAAGGGCAGCGGGGCGGCTCTGGTCGACCTGCCGGCGCTGCGCGGGGCCTCTGCCTTCGTGCACGTGCTGCGCGGCTTCGAGTCGGAGACCGTGCCGCACCCCGAGGGCTCGGTCGACCCCAGGCGCGACGCCGAGATGATGGAGCTGGAGCTGATCCTGGCCGACCACGGCACAGTGGAGCGGCGCCTGGAGCGGCTGGAGGCCGGCATCAAGAAGGCGCGCAAGGCCGAGGACGTCGCCGAGCGCGAGCTGTTCCTGCAGCTCAAGCAGGCGCTGGAGGCCGAGCGGCCGCTGCGCGAGCTGGCGCTGTCCGAGGAGGAGCGCAAGCGCCTGCGCGGCTACTCCCTGCTCAGCGAGAAGCCGCTGCTGCTGGTCCTGAACCTCGGCGAGGCGGCGATCCGCCAGGCGGCGGACGCCGCCCTCGGCTTCGGCCTCGCCCAGCTCGCCAGCCGCCCGCGGGTGGCGGTCTGTGCGGTGTCGGCGCCGATCGAGGCGGAGATGGCGGAGCTGCCGGCCGAGGACGCGCGTGCGTTCCGCGAGGACCTCGGCCTCACCGAGCCCGGCCTCGACCGGGTGATCCGCTCCACCTACGAGCTGCTCGGCCTCGTCTCCTTCCTGACAGCCGGCGAGGACGAGTGCCGCGCCTGGACCATCCCCCGCGGCACCCGGGCGCAGGCGGCGGCCGGGGCGATCCACTCGGACATCGAGCGCGGCTTCATCCGCGCGCAGGTGGTCCGCTACGACGACCTCCTCGCCGCCGGCTCGCTGGCCGCCTGCCGCGAGCGGGGCACCCTGCGCCTGGAGGGGCGCGACTACGAGGTCCAGGACGGCGACGTGATCGAGTTCAAGTTCAACGTGTAGCCGTGGCCTGCTGTCCCTCGTGCGGCCGACCGCTGGCCCGGGCCGGGCCGCGCTGCCTCTACTGCAGCGCCCCGCTTCCGGCGGCAGCGGAGGCGGAGTCGCTTCCCGCCCCCCTGGCGCCGCCGGCCGCCGCCCGGCGGCTGCTGGTGATCCTCGACCTGGACGGCGCCGAGCCGGCGCGGCTGGCGCGGGCGCTGCCGCTCGGTCGCTTCGAGGCTGAGCTCCTGGCGCGGCGCGGGGGCTTCCACCTCCAGCGGGTCGCGGACGCCGAGAACGCGCGGGTCGTCGCGCAGCGGCTGGCCGACGAGGGGGTGAGGGTCCTGTTGGTGCCGGAGGACGAGGCGCGGACGCCGCCCCTGCGCGCGCTCTCCGGCGAGTGGACGCCGCGAGGGTTGGGGCTGCGCACCGAGGCGGGGCCGCTCGCGCTCGCCCCCGGCAGCCTGCAGCTCGTGGTGACCGGCGAGGTGGTTCGCGAGTACCAGCCGCGCTACCAGCGCCGGCGGGAGGCGACGCAGGCGGGACGGCGCTGGCTCGTCCACCTGCACCGCCGCGGCGAGACCGCGGCCGTCGAGATCGACCCCGCCTTCCTCGGCGTGGAGGGCTCGCTCACGGGCTCGGCACGGCTGGAGGTCGAGGCCTGGATCGAGGCGCTGGCGCGGGACGCGCCGCGCGACGACCGCTTCCGTCTGCTGCCGCCCGCGCTGGCCCCGGCCGAGCCCGACCCCGCGCACAGCGCGGTCGCGGCGGTGGCCGCGCTGGACGGGGGGAGGAGCAACGGCGGCCGCGAGCCGCGCCTGCTGCTCGACAACCTGGCGCAGTTCCGCTTCTACTCGGGCTGGCGCGGCGCGGTCGCCAGACGGCGCCTCTCCCCGGGCTAACCGCCACCCTGGAGGGCGTGTTAGCTTCGGCCGCGATGCGAGCGGCCGCCCGCGAGATCCCGCTTCTGCTGCTGCTCGCCGCGGCGCCCCTGCTGGCCTACGCTCCCGCCCTGGCGGAAGGCCGGCTGCTCGCGCCCGGCGCGGGCGCGACGCTGCACCTGCCCCTGCGGGTGGAGACCTGGCGCGCCTTCGCCCGCGGCGAGCTGCCCTCCTGGAACGCCTCCGCCTTCTGCGGCACGCCGCTGCTGGCCGCCTACCGGCCCGGCGCGCTGCACCCTTTGATGCCGCTGCTCGCCCTGCTGCCGCCGCTCGCGGCGTTCCAGCTCCTCGTGCTCCTGTCGCTGGCGCTCGCCTGCGTCCTCACCTACCTCTGCGCGCGCCGGCTCGGCGCCGAGCCGGTCGGCGCGCTGGTGGCCGCTCTGTCGTTCGGCCTGGGGCCGTACCTCGTCGCCGGCCTGGGCGACACCGCCACCGTGGTGGCGGCGCCGGCGCTGCCGCTGCTGCTGCTGGCGCTCGAGCGCCAGCTCTCCCGCGGCGGCCCGGGCGGGCGGGTGCCCGTGGCCGTCGCCACGGCGCTGCTCGCGCTCTCGGGCTCGCCGGAAGCGCTGGGCGCCGCGGCGCTGCTCGTCGGTGGCCGACTCGCGGTGGCGCAGCTGGCGTCGCGCTCGCGCGGGCCCAGGCCGCCACACCTGGCCGGGGTGCTGCCCGGCCTGGCTGCCGGGCTGCTGCTGGCGGCGCCGCAGCTGGTGCCAACGCTCATTGCCTGGCGCGAGGCCGGACCCGGGGCCCTGGGGACCCCCGCCGGCCTCTCGCCGACGCTGGCGGGCGTCGCCGGCCTGGTGGTGGGCTCGGTGTCCCACACCCCGGCCGGCGTGTTCGCGCTCGCGGGGATTCCTCTGCTGCCGGCCTGGCCGGTGCTGCGGCCGGCGCTGGTCGCGCTGCTCGCCGCCGTGCTGCTGCTCTCGGAGCAGGGACGCCTGGACGCCGGCGCGCTTCCGCTGGCGCTCGACCTGGCGCTGGCGCTCGTCGCCGGCTTGTCGCTCTCGACGCAGTGGCGGGCGCGCACGCAGCCGAGCGGCCGCCGGCTGCGGCGCCTGGCGCTCGCCCTGGCGCTGGCGGCGGCGGCGGCGCTCTCCGTCGCCACCACCGTCACCGGCCCGCTCGATCCCCTGCTGGCCGCCCCGGTCGGCCTGCTGGCGCTCGGCCTCATCCTCTTCTTCGCCCTCGCCGAGTCGCCGAGCCCGGTGACCGCCCACGTGTTCCTGCTGCCGCTGGCCGTCTCCTTCCTGCTGCAGCCGTGGGGGCGCCACGCCTGGGCCGGCGCGCCTCTGGCCTCGGAGCTGCTGGAGCCGACGGCCACCCGCGAGGCGATCGACCGGGTGATGGGCGAGCGCCGCGGCGAGCGCGCCCTCACGCTCCTCGAGTCGCCGCCGGACGCGGAGAGCGCCTACGACCTGGCCTGGGCCAACCTCGCCACCTTCGCCGGCCGCCGCAACGCGAACGGCGATGACCCCATGGTTCCGCAGCGGCGGCGCCGGGACTTCGAGGGCATGCAGGCTGACGGGACCGTGCCTCGCGCGCTGCTGCAGAGCGATCCCGGACGCCTGGAGCTGCTGGGCGTGCGCTGGCTGCAGGTGCCGACGGCGGCGCTGGCGGCGCCGGCGGACGCCGACGGGCTGGGCGACGAGCTCGACGTGGTGATCGAGCCGCCGAGGCCCCACCTCTTCGCCCTGCCCTACACCTGGGCCACCGAGGTCCGCATGGTCAGCTTCCTGGCCGGCGCGGTCGCGGTCGAGCAAGGCACGATCGTGGCCGAGTGCGTGGCGCGGCTCGCCGACGGGCGCGAGATCTGGGTCCCCATCCGCGCCGGGGTGGACACCGCCGAGTGGGCCTGGGAGCGCTCCGACGTGCGCCCGCTCGTCCGCCACCGCATGGCGGAGGTCTACCGCTCGTCCCCGCAGCGCGAGGGCTTTCCCGCCCACCAGTACCGCGGCGTGCTGCGGCTGCCGGGCCGCTTCCCGCTCACCGCGCTCCGCTTCAGGGCCTGGCCCGGGGCGCCGGCGCTGTGGCTGCTGCGGGCCGGGCTGCACGACGTTCTCACTGGCCGCTCGACCGGCGTCTCGCTCGCCTCGGCCCACACCAGCGACGAGGTGCGCCTGGCGCTGGCCGCGGAGACGCCGCGGGCGAGCCTCTACGAGGTGCGCCGGGGGATCGGCCCGGCCTGGGTGGTGCCCCGGCTGCGACGGCTGCCGGACGAGGCACACGTTCGCGAGGTGCTGCGCGCCCCGACCAGGCTGGGCGTCGACGCCCGGGCCGAGGCGCTGCTCACGGAGGAGGACGCCGCCGGGCTGGTGCTGCCCCGCGGCAGCCGCTCCTCCGCCGCGGACCTGGCCCGCGCGGTCGGCGGCCGGCTGGTGGTGCGCGCCGCGGGCCCGGGGCTGCTGGTGGTGGGCGAGGGCTGGGACCCCGGTTGGCGCGCGCGCGTCGACGGCGCGGCCGCCGAGGTGCGGCGCGTGAACGGCGACCGCCTGGGGCTGGTGCTCCAGGAAGGCACCCACCGGGTCGTCCTCACCCACGGCGCGCGAGGGCTGTACGCGGGCCTGGCCCTGGCCGCGGCGGGGCTGCTGCTCGTCGGCGGCAGCTGGTGGCGTGGACGGTGAGCCGGCAGGTTGACCCTTTTCGAGGCGGCGTGCTAGCGTGCCCCGCTTGGCCGAAGAGCACCCCATGAGACGAGAGAAGCCGGGCCTCAGTGTCTTCTTCCCGGCCTACAACGACGCCGGGACCATCGCCAGCCTGGCGATCGTCGCCCACATGACAGCGCGCGAGCTGACCGACGACCACGAGGTGATCGTGGTCGACGACGGCAGCCCCGACCACACCGGCGAGCTGCTCGACGAGATGGCGCGCGTCTACCCCTGGCTGCGGGTGGTCCACCACGGCCAGAACCGGGGCTACGGCGGGGCGCTGCGCAGCGGCTTCCAGGCCGCGCGCAAGGAGCTCGTCTTCTACACCGACGGCGACGCCCAGTACGACCCCCGCGAGATGCGCGCGCTGTACGAGGCCCTCTCGCCCGGCGTCGACTTCGTCAACGGCTACAAGATCTCGCGCCAGGACCCGCTGCACCGGGTGGTCATCGGCCGGCTCTATCACTGGCTGGTCAAGCTGGCCTTCGGCCTGCGCCTGCGCGACGTCGACTGCGACTTCCGCCTGATGCGCCGCAGCGTGTTCGACAAGGTGACGCTCACCCGTTCCTCGGGCGTCATCTGCGTCGAGCTGATGAAGAAGGTGCAGGACCACGGCTTCCGCATCGCCGAGGTGCCGGTGCACCACTTCCACCGCAGCTACGGCAAGAGCCAGTTCTTCAACTTCCGCCGGGTGGGCCGCACGCTCGTCGACCTCGGTCGCTTGTGGCTGGAGCTGGTGGTGCGCCCGGCTGCACCTGAAGCCCGGGACCGCGCACAGCCCGGCCGCCGCTCCCTGCCCGGAGGCGACGACGGCTGCCGTCAAGCCGTGAGCGACCACCGCGAGTTCTACGCCGGCCGCAGGGTGCTGGTCACCGGCGGGCTCGGCTTCATCGGCTCGAACCTGTGCCGCGCGCTGGCGGAGGTGGGCGCCGCCGTCACCGCGGTCGACAGCCTGCTGCCGGACTACGGAGGGAACCTCTTCAACCTCGCCGGCTACGAGGACAGGGTCCGCATCAACATCGCCGACGTGCGGGGCCACGGGATGGAGTACCTGGTGCGGGGCCAGGACGTGCTGTTCAACCTGGCCGGCCAGGTGAGCCACCTCGACTCGATGCAGGACCCGGTGACCGACCTGGAGATCAACTGCACCAGTCAACTGAAGCTGCTGGAGGCGGTGCGGCGGGGCAACCCGGAGCTGAAGATCGTCTACGCCGGCACCCGCCAGATCTACGGACGGCCTCTCTACCTGCCGGTCGACGAGCGCCACCTGCTGCAGCCGGTGGACGTCAACGGCATCAACAAGATCTCGGGCGAGTTCTACCACCTCGTCTACCACCAGGTGTACGGCATCCGCGCCTCCTCGCTGCGGCTCACCAACACCTACGGCCCGCGCCAGCTCATCAAGCACAACCGCCAGGGCTTCATCGGCTGGTTCGTACGCCAGGCCGCCTTCGGCGAGGAGATCCTGGTCTTCGGCGACGGGCGGCAGAAGCGCGACCTCAACCACGTCGACGACGTGGTGGACGCCTTCCTGCGGGCGGGTGCCATGGACGCGGCGGACGGGCAGGTGTTCAACCTGGGCGACGCGCGGCCGCTCAGCCTGCTGGCGCTGGTGGAGCTGTTGGTCGAGGTGGCGGGCGGCGGGCGCTACCGCCTGGTCCCCTTCCCTCCCGAGCGTGCGCGCATCGACATCGGCGACTTCCACGCCGACACCGGCAAGGCGCGCGCGGTGCTCGGCTGGGAGCCACGCGTCCCCCTGCGCAGCGGCCTCGCCGACACCATCGCCTACTACCGCGCCCACCGCGAGCACTACCTGTGAGCGTCCCCTTCTTCGACGGCAGGGCCCACGTGCAGGCGCTGCGGGCCGAGCTGGAGGAGGCGGTCGCCCGCGTGCTCGACTCCGGCTGGTTCGTCCTGGGGCCCGAGGGCGAGGCCTTCGAGGCGGAGCTGGCCCTCGCGCTGGGGGCCGCCCACGCCGTCGCCGTGGGGAACGGCACCGACGCGCTGCACCTCGGGCTGCGCGCGCTGGGGATCGGCCCCGGCCACGAGGTGATCACCTCCGCCCTGTCCGCCGCCTTCACCGCGCTCGCCATCGAGCAGGCCGGAGCGCGTCCGGTGTTCGTGGACGTGGAGGAGGCGACGCTCAACCTCGACCCCGGGGCGGTGCGCCGGGCGATCGGCTCCCGCACCCGCGCCATCCTGCCCGTGCACCTCTACGGCCACCCCGCCGACATGGCGCCGCTGCTGGCCCTGGCCGACGAGCACGGGCTGGAGCTGCTGGAGGACGCTTGCCAGGCCCACGGCGCCCTCTACCAGCGGCGGCCGGTGGGCACGCTGCGCGGCGCGCGCGGGATCGGCGCCCTCTCCTTCTACCCCACCAAGAACCTGGGGGCCCTGGGAGACGGCGGGGCGGTGCTGGTGAACGACGCCGGGCTGGCCGTGCGGCTGCGCCAGCTGCGCAACGGCGGCCAGTCGCGCAAGTACTGCCACCAGCGCTTCGGCGTCAACAGCCGGCTGGACGAGCTGCAGGCGGCGCTGCTGCGGGTGGGGGTGCGCCACCTCGCCGCCTGGACCGAGCGTCGGCGCCAGCTCGCCGCCTTCTACCTGCGCTCGCTCGAGGGCTGCGGGCTCACGCTGCCCCGAGAGCAGCCGTACGCGCGAGCCGTCTTCCACCTGTTCGTGGTGCGCCACCCGCGGCGCGACGCGCTGGCGCAGGCGCTGCGCGAGGCCGGCGTCCCGACCCTGGTCCACTACCCGGTCCCCCTGCACCTGCAGCCGGCCTTCGCCCCGCTCGGGGGCCGGGCGGGCGACCTGCCGGTGGCCGAGCGCGCGGCCGGCGAGGTCCTGTCGCTGCCCCTCTATCCGGAGCTGAGCGACGAGCAGGCGGCAGGCGTGGTCCAGGCCGTGCGCGACGAGGCCGGGCGGCTCTGCTAGGATCCCGTCGCGCATGAGCCTGCTCGCGGAGCTGTCAGGGAAGATCGCCGACCGCTCCGCCAGGGTCGGGGTGATCGGCCTCGGCTACGTGGGGCTGCCGCTGGCGCTCGTCTTCGAGGAGGCCGGCTTCCCGGTGACCGGCTTCGACGTGGACCCGGCCAAGACGGAGGCGCTGGCGCGCGGCGAGTCGTACATCCGCCACATCGGCAAGGAGCGGGTGGCCCGGGCCTTCGCCCGCCGGCGCCTCGAAGCCACCACCGACTTCGACCGCCTCCCGGCCTGCGACGCCGTCGTCGTCTGCGTGCCCACGCCGCTCGGACGCCACCGTGAGCCGGACCTGTCGTTCATCCGCACGACCGCGGACGCCATCGCCCGCCGGCTGCGGCCCGGACAGCTGGTGGTGCTCGAGTCGACCACCTACCCCGGGACCACCCGCGAGGAGCTGCTGCCCCGCTTCGCCGCCCGCGGGCTGGCGCCGGGCAGCGACTTCTTCCTCGCCTTCTCGCCCGAGCGCGAGGACCCCGGGAACCGCAGCTTCCAGACCCATGACATCCCCAAGGTGGTCGGCGGGCTGGACCCGGCCTCGCAGCAGGCGGCGGTGGCTCTCTACTCGGCGGCGGTGGCGAAGGTGGTCCCCGTCTCGAGTCCCGAGGTCGCCGAGGCGGCCAAGCTGCTGGAGAACATCTTCCGGGCGGTCAACATCGCGCTCGCCAACGAGATGAAGCTGGTGCTCGAGCGGATGGGGATCGACGTCTGGGAGGTGATCGAGGCGGCCAGGACCAAGCCCTTCGGCTTCATGCCCTTCTACCCGGGCCCGGGGCTGGGCGGCCACTGCATCCCGCTCGACCCCTTCTACCTGGCCTGGAAGGCGGCGGAGCACGGCGTCTGGGCCCGCTTCATCGAGCTGGCCGGAGAGGTCAACACCGCGATGCCGCACTACGTGGTCGACCGCACCGCGCGCGCGCTGAACACCCACGGCCGCAGCCTGAGGGGGTCGCGGGTGCTGGTGCTGGGGCTGTCCTACAAGGCCGACATCGACGACGACCGCGAGTCGCCCTCCTTCGAGATCATCGAGCTGCTGCGCGAGGCCGGCGCCGAGGTCGCCTACTGCGACCCCTACATCCCGGTGGCGCGGCCGGGGCGTGCCCACGACATCGGGCTGTCCTCGGTGCCCTGCAGCGCCGAGGAGTTCGCGCGCCACGACGCGGTGGTGGTCTCGACCGCCCACTCCGACTTCCGGCGCCGTGAGCTCTTCCGCTCGGTGCGGCTGGTGATCGACACCCGGAACCTGATGGCGCCGCTCGGCTTCGGCCAGCCCGGGGCGGCCGGGCCCGAGGTGGTGCGGGCCTAGGCCCATGCGCCTCTTCGTCCCCGGCCGCATCTGCCTGTTCGGTGAGCACTCGGACTGGGCGGGCGGCTATCGGCGGATCAGCGCCGAGATCCACAAGGGCTACACGCTCATCTGCGGCACCAACCAGGGCATCCACGCCGAGGTCGAGCCCCACCCGACCGCCCTCGTCCTGAGCTCCATCACGCCGGAAGGACGCCAGGTGGGGCCGCAGGAGATTCCCCTCACGCCGCGGGCTCTGCTGGAGGAGGCGCAGCGCGGCGGCTTCTTCAGCTACGCCGCCGGCGTCGCCTACCAGGTGCTGACCCACTACCGGGTGCGCGGCCTGGTGATCCACAACTTCCGCACCGACCTGCCGATCAAGAAGGGGCTCTCCTCGAGCGCCGCCATCAGCGTGCTGACCGCGCGCGCCTTCAACCGCGTCTACGACCTGCGGCTCACGGTCCGCGGGGAGATGGAGCTCGCCTACAACGGCGAGATCACCACCCCCTCCCGCTGCGGGCGCATGGACCAGGGCTGCGCCTTCGGCGACCGCGCGGTCCTGATGGAGTTCGACGGCGACCGCCTGGAGACGGCCGAGATCCGCCCCGCCAAGGAGCTGCACTTCGTCATCGTCGACCTCAAGGCCAGGAAGGATACGGTCGAGATCCTCAAGCGCCTCAGCCGTTCCTACCCCTTCGCCGAGGGCGAGGTGGAGCGCGGGGTGCAGGAGCTGCTGGGCCCGACCAACGACCGCCTGGTACACCAGGCCGTCGACGCGCTGCGCGCGGGCGACGCCCCGCGCCTGGGCACGCTGATGAAGGAGGCGCAGGCCCTCTTCGACCGCTACGCGGCCCCCGCCTGCCCCGAGGAGCTCGCCGCCCCCGCGCTGCACCGCGTGCTGGCGCACCCGGCGGTGCAGCCGCACATCTTCGGCGGCAAGGGCGTGGGCTCGCAGGGCGACGGCTCCGCGCAGTTCGTGGCCAGGAGTGCGGCCGACCAGCAGGCGGCCGTCTCGGTGCTGGAGCGGGACCTCGGCGTCTCCTGTCTCACCCTGACCCTGGGCACCGGCCCCGGTGTGCGGCGCGCGCTCATCCCCGCCGCCGGCTTCGGCACCCGCCTCTTCCCCGCCACCAAGGCCACCAAGAAGGAGCTGTTCCCGGTCGTCGACCGCGACGGCATCGCCAAGCCGGCCATCCTGCTGATCGTCGAGGAGGCGCTGGAGGCGGGCATGGACGAGGTGGTGATCGTCGTCCAGGAGGACGATCGCGCCGAGTTCGAGTCGTTCTTCAACGCCCAGATCTCCATCGAGAACTTCAACAAGCTGCCTCTGCGCTTCCAGGACTACGCCCGGCGCATCCTGGACATCGGCCGCCGGGTCCGCTTCGTCACCCAGGCCACGCAGGAGGGCTTCGGCCACGCCGTCTACTGCGCCAAAGAGGCGCTCGGCGACGAGCCCTTCCTGCTGATGCTGGGCGACCACCTGTACCGCTCCAACGTCGAGGCCTCCTGCGCGCGCCAGCTGGTCGAGGCCTACCAGCGCCGCGGCACCAGCGTCGTCGGCCTGCGCCGCACCAAGGAGGCCGAGATCGCCGCCTTCGGAGCGGCCACCGGCGTGTGGGTGGAGCCCGAGCGGCTGATCAACGTGACGGAGTTCGCGGAGAAGCCCACGGTCGACTACGCCCGCAGCAACCTGCGGGTGCCGGGCTTCCCGGAAGGCGAGTACCTGACCATCTTCGGCCAGTACGTGATCACCCCGCGCCTGTTCGACCACCTCGAGCGGCACCTGCGCCACAACGTGCGCGAGCGCGGCGAGTTCCAGCTGACCTCCGCCCTCGACCGGCTGCGCCAGGAAGAGGGCTTCCTGGGGCTGCTGGTGGAGGGCCGTCGCTTCGACATCGGCCTGCCCGAGCACTACCTGGAGACGCTCCGCACGTTCGCGGAGGGCTGATGCGGGAGCTCGCCCTCGCCGGCCGGCGGCTCGCGCAGGGCCAGCCGTGCCTGGTCGCCGCCCACGTGGGGCAGGGCCACGAGGGCAGCCCCGAGGCCGCGCTGCGCCTCATCGACGCCGCCTTCCAGGCGGGCGCCGACGCCATCGTGTTCTCGGTGTTCCGGACCGAGGAGCTGGTGGTGCACCGCCACCCCGAGCGCCGGACGCTCGAGCAGCTGGAGCTGCCCGAGCGGCAGTGGCGGCGGGTGCTGGAGGCGGCCCGCGCCTCCGGCCTGGCCGTGGTGGCGGAGGCGCTCGACCTGCCCTCGCGCGACCTCGCACTCGAGGCGGGGGTCCTGGCCCTGCAGTCGCACCCGGCCGACGTGGACCACCCGGCGCTGCTGCACGCCCTCGCGGAGGGCGAGCGGCCGCTGCTGCTCGCAGCCGGCGCGGCCGGCGAGCCTTCGCTGCGGACGCTGGTGGACAGTCTGGGCCCGCAGCTCCTGCTGCTGCTGGGCCCGGCCGAGGCGCCGGCGCCGGTGGAGGAGCTGCGCCTGGGCGAGCTGGGGCTGGTGCGCGAGCGGCTGCAGGTGGAGGTCGGCCTGCTCGACCCCACCGACGGCGGCTCCGCCTTCGCGCTGCTGGTGCCGGCGCTGGCCGCGGCCCAGGGTGCCTGCCTGGTCGAGAAGCGGCTGGTGCTCGACCGCAGCCGGCGGGCGCCGGAGGGCGCGGCGGCGCTCTCGCCCGAGGAGTTCCACCGCATGGTGGAGCTGCTGCGCCAGGCCGAGCGCGCCCGCGGCGAGCCTTCGGCCCCGCGCCCGGCCGGCCTGGCGGCGGGGCGGCGCGCGATCGTGGCCGCCTGCCTGATCCCGCGCGGGGAGGTGCTGACGCTGGATCTGCTGCGCTTCAAGCGCACCGCCGAGCGCGGCGGAGGCGGCCTCCAGCCCGCCGAGGTCGAGCGGGTGATCGGCCGTCGCGCCGCGCGTCCCATCCAGGCCGAGGAGACGATCCGGGAGGACATGCTGCAATGAAGGCGCTCGTCACCGGCGGGGCCGGTTTCGTGGGAAGCCACCTGGCGGAGTGCCTGCTGGACCAGGGGCACGAGGTGCACGTCATCGACAACCTCTCCACCGGCTCCATCGAGAACATCGAGCCGCTGAAGGGCCACCCCCGCTTCCACTACCTGATCGACTCCATCCTCAACGAGCCGGTGCTGGCGGAGCTGGTGGACCGGGTGGACGTGGTCTTCCACCTGGCGGCGGCGGTGGGCGTTCGGCTGATCGTGGAGAGCCCGGTCAACACCATCGAGACGAACGTCCACGGCACCGAGATGGTGCTGAAGCTCGCCAACAAGAAGCGCAAGAAGGTGCTGATCACCTCCACCTCCGAGGTCTACGGCAAGGCCAACGCCGTGCCCTTCCGGGAGGACGGCGACCTGGTGATGGGGCCGACCTCGAAGGGGCGCTGGAGCTACGCCTGCAGCAAGGCGATCGACGAGTTCCTGGCCCTCGCCTACCACAAGGAAAGGCGGCTGCCGGTGGTGGTGGCGCGCCTCTTCAACACCGTGGGACCGCGCCAGACCGGCCGCTACGGCATGGTGATCCCCAGCTTCGTCAAGCAGGCGCTGCTCGGCCACCCCATCACCGTCTACGGCGACGGCACCCAGACCCGCTGCTTCACCTACGTGAGCGACGTCGTCTCCCAGCTGCTGGCGCTCGCCCAGGAGGAGCGGGCGGTGGGCGAGGTCTTCAACATCGGCAACGACCGCGAGGAGGTCACCATCCTCGATCTCGCCCGGCGAGTGAAGGCGCACGCCGCCTCGCCCAGCGAGATCGTGCGCGTGCCCTACGACGAGGCTTACGAGGCGGGCTTCGAGGACATGGCCCGCCGGGTGCCCGACCTCGGCAAGCTGCGCGCGCTCACCGGCTACGTGCCCCGGGTGGGCCTCGACCAGATCATCGAGCGGGTGATCGCCTACTTCACCTCCGACGCCACCCGCCGGTGAAGCCGGCCGAGTACCGCCGCATGTTCGAGGCGGAGGAGCGGCAGTGGTGGTACGCCGGGCAGCGCAGGATCGCCCTCGCCCTGCTGCGGGAAGCGCTGCGCGGCGTGGAAGCGCCGCGGCTCCTCGACGCCGGCTGTGGCACCGGCTACAACCTGGTGGCGCTGGCGCAGCTGGGCCGCGCCTGCGGCGTGGACCTGGCGCCTCCGGCGATCGCCGGCTGCCGGGAGCGTGCGGTGACGGCGGTGCGCGGCAGCGTGCTCCGGCTGCCATTCGCGGACGCCTCCTTCGACGGCGTCACCTCCTTCGACGTGCTGTACCACGCCTGGGTGGGCGACGACCGGGCCGCGGTCGCCGAGATGGCGCGGGTGCTGCGGCCGGGCGGGGTGGTGCTGGTGCGGGTGCCGGCGCTGCAGGCGCTGTGGGGCGCCCACGACGCGGAGGTGCTCTCCCGCCACCGCTACACGCGAGCAGAGCTGCTGGCCCTGCTGGAGTCGGCGGGGCTGCGGACGGAGACGGCGAGCTACTGCAACGCGCTGCTGTTCCCGCTGCTCTTCGCCCGCCGCAGCCTCGATCGGCTGCTCTCGCGGGAGGGCTCCGACGTCGGCTTCCTGCCGGCGCCGCTGGAGTGGCTCTTCCGCCACGCCCTGTTCGCCGAGGCCGCCCTTCTGCACCGCGGCCTTCGCTTCCCGATCGGCGCCAGCGTGCTGGCGCTCGGCCGCAAACCGGCCTGAGGCGCCGCTATATCAACAAATAGTATAGCGGGCGTGTCAGCGGCGCGCCACCACCGCGTAGTCGAGCGGCGCGAACAGCAGCGCGTTCAGCCGCTCCACGTTCTCGTTGAAGACCCGGGCGACCGGCGGGTCCAGGCCGCCGCTGGGGGCGGTGTGCAGCTTCACCTCCTCGGGCACCGGCGAGCGCCACTCGATGCGGGCCTCGCCGAAGCCGGCGGCGGCGACCAGGAAGCGCAGCGTCTCGGGGTGCAGCGGGCGCTGGTGGCTGAGGTCGCGGATGAAGACGTCCAGGAAGGCGAGGCCGCAGGCGGCGTTCACCGTCTCCAGCACCAGCAGTCCGTCCGGCCGCAGGGCGCGGTGGGCCTGGGAGAGCAGCGCCAGGAGCGCCTCGGGCGGGAGGTGCTCGGCCACCTGGGCGGCGAAGACGCCGCCCAGGGAGGCCGCGGGCTGCGCGCACAGGAAGGCGACGAGGTCGGCCTCCACCACCTCCAGCCCGCGCTCCCGGCACTCGCGGGCGGCCTGGGCGTTCGCCTCCACGCCGCGCCCCGCGACACCCGCCTGTCGCAGCGCCTCCAGGAACTCGCCGCGGCCGCAGCCGAGGTCGACCACGGGCTGCTGGTCGCGGAAGAGCGCCACGTAGTCCGCCTGTCTGCGGGCGATCGCGTCCCGGCTGCCCCGGAAACGGTTCTCGAAGGCGGTGTAGACGGAGTCGCGCGCGGCGTGCTCGGCTGCCGCCTTCACCTCCGCCCCCGGCGTGCCGGCCTGCAGGGTCGCGCGCACGGCGCGCGCCTCCTCCGACAGCACCTCCAGGCGGTCGCGCAGCGCGAGCAGGCCGGAGACCTGCTCCTGCACGGCCGAGAGCCGCGCTTCGAAGGCCTGCAGCACCAGCTGGGCGTCCGTCGGCGCCTCCGCCACCCGCACCCGGTCGCGGGCGTCCATCACCGGCTCGACCCGCTGGGCGTAGCGGACGAGGCCGGCGAGCAGCGCGCGCCGGCGGGCGATGTCCGCGGCCTCCCGCTCGCTACGCGCGTTCAGCATGCGGACCAGGCTCGCGTTGAAGCGCGCCTGCCGCTCGAGCGCGGGGCGCAGCGGCTGCAGCAGCCACCGGGCCAGCCGGCCGCGGACGCCGCCGCCGGGCGAGGACGCGGGCACGGACCACAGCTCGTTCATCTCCGCGCCGTCTGCGGTCGAGGATGCCGGCTCCGGCAGCGCCGACGCGGCCAGGCGGTCGAGCTCGGCGAGAGCCGCCGCGTAGGCGGCCTCCTCCTCGGCCAGGCGACGCCGCAGGGGCAGGAGCGCGGGGTGGTCCTTGGCCTGGGGCACGGGGGATTGTACTGCGGCGGCCGCGGACGCCCGCCGCGGGCGGCGCCGCGCGCTTGCTAGAATGCCCGCGGAAGCGTGGGAGGACGACGGCGTTGAGCGGTGAGCGCGAAGCGACGGCAGCGGCGGCCGGCCTCCCGCAGCCGCCGGACGCAGCCGGGGTGAACGCCGGCTGGCAGGCGTCCGCCCCCCCCGGCGGCGGCCTGCGGGGCGCGCTGGCCCGGTTGCTGGCGTGGCTGCTCCGGCCGCAGCTCGAGGCGCAGCACGCGTGGAACGCCCGCCAGGTGCAGCTCGACAACGCCGTGCTGCAGTACCTGCAGGAGCGCCTCGCCTTCACCCACGCCCACTACGACGCGCTGCTGGCAACGCTCGGCCGCCGCCTGGACGAGGCCGACGAGCGCCACCGGCTGCTGGAGCAGGAGCTCGTCCGCCACGTCCACGAGCTGGTGGAGCGGATCGACCTGGTGCTGGTGGAGTCGGGCCGCGGCCGGCTCTCCACCCAGGGCGCGCTGCAGGAGCTGCGCCAGCGGCTGGAGAAGGCCGAGCAGGCGCTGCGGGACCGCAGCGGATGAGGACCGCCCTCGTCTGCACGGCTCAGACGCCCTTCGTCCGCGGGGGCGCGGAGCTGCTGGTCCGGGCGCTGGCGGCGGAGCTCGAGCGCCACGGCTTCCGGGTGGACGTCGTCTCCGTGCCCTTCCACGCCTATCCGCCTTCGGAGGTGGTGCGCCAGGCGCTCGCCTGGCGGCTGCTGGAGCTGCGGGAGACCGGCGGACGCGCGCCGGACCTGGTGATCGCCACCAAGTTCCCGAGCTACCTGGTGCGCCACCCGCGCAAGGTGACGTGGCTCTTCCACCAGTACCGCGAGGCCTACGACCTTCTGGGGACCGAGCACTCCGCGATCGGCGACTCCGCCGAGGACGCGGCCCTGCGGGAGAGCGTGCGCGCGCTCGACGCCGCCGGCCTCGGCGAGTCGCGCCGCCTGTTCGCCATCTCCCGCAACGTGGCCGACCGCCTGTTCCGCTTCAACCGGCTGCCGGCGGTGCCCCTGTACCCGCCGCCGCCTCTGCTCGGCCGTTACCGCGCCGGGCCCTACGGCGACTTCCTGCTGTACGCGGGAAGGCTGGAGAAGGTGAAGCGGCCGCTGCTGCTGCTGCAGGCGCTCGCCGCCAGCCGGTCGCGGGCGCGGCTGGTGCTGGCGGGCACCGGCCCGCTCGCCGACGAGCTGCGCGCGAGCGCCGCCCGGCTCGGGCTCGCCGATCGCGTCGAGCTGCTGGGCTTCGTGCCGGACGAGCACCTCGTCTCGCTGCTGGCCGGCTGCCGGGCGGTCCTCTACGCGCCGGTGGACGAGGACTACGGCTACGTCCCGGTGGAGGCGTTCCTGTCCGGCCGTCCGGTGATCACCACCTGCGACGCCGGCGGGCCCCTCGAGTTCGTCGAGGAGGGCCGCAGCGGCCTGGTGCGGGCGGCCGAGCCCGCCGCCCTGGGCGCCGCCGTCGACGAGGTGTTCGGTCTCGGCGAGACCCGCCTGCGCGAGATGGGAGAGGACGGCCGCTCCCGCGTCGCCGGCATCTCCTGGGGCCGCGTGCTCGAGGCGCTGACGGAGCCGCGGCCGTGAGGCTCGCCCTGTGGACGCCGGGCGCGGGCAGGCCGGAGGTGGCGGCGCTCGCCTCCGCTCTGCGCCGGGAGGCCGCGCTGGTGGTGGTGGAGGCTGCGCCGCGGCAGCGGCCGGAGGTGGACCTCGACCTCTACCACCTCGCCGACGAGGCGCGGCACGGCTTCGTCTACCGGGCCCTGCGGGAGCGGCCGGGTCTGGTCTGGCTCGAGAGCCCCTCGCTGCACGCGCTGGTGCACTCCGAGACCGCGGGCCGCGGGGACCGGGCGGGCTACCTGCGCGAGGCGCGCCGTGCGCACGGCCCGGCGGGCGCGTTCGTGGCCGGCCAGGTGCTGCGCGGCGCGGGCGGCGCCCTCGGCTCGCTGCTGACGCTCACGGACCGCGTGCTCGAGTCGGCGCTGGCCCTGGTGAGCGAGAGCGCCGCGCTGGCGGGGGAGCTGGAGGCACCCCTGGTCGTGGTGCCGCCGCTCACGGCGGCGAGCGCCGGCGCCACGGCGGCGGTCGTGGCGGAGCTGGCGCGGCGGGTGGCGCCGCAGCTGCCCGAGGCGGCGCGGCGGCTGCGCGAGAGCCGCGAGCGGGACGCCACGCCGCTCGGCCGCGCGCTCGACGAGCTGCGGCCCTTCGCCCGCGAGCTGGGGCTGCGGAGGCTGCCCACCGGCGTCGAGCCGCTCCTCGGCGGGCTCTTCGACGCTCCGCGGCGGCCCTGATCAGCGCCCCGCCGGCGCCGGCTCGTCGAGCGTCGGTGCGGGCGGCACCAGCCGCACGTCCGCGCGGGACCGCAGCTCGCCCACCCAGGCCTCGATCCGCTCGTCGAGCGCGCGCCGCTCGAGGCGGGCACGGATCGCGTCCTGGGCGTCCTCCAGGGCGAGGCCCGAGGGCCGGCCCACCTCCTCCGCCTCCCACTCCCGGCGCACCTGCTCGTCGCTGATGCGGACCTGCGGCCGGAAGCGGAACTCGACGTAGCGCAGGATGGCGATCTGGCGGTGGACGAGCCGCCGCAGCTGCCGTTCCGGCACCTGGTCGCGCACCGCCGGCTCGCGCTGCACCAGCACCGCCAGCGCCGCGGTCTCGTCCTCCTCGCCGACCTCCGCCTCCGGCAGGCGCGAGGCCTCGGCGTACATCAGCTGCTCGGCGATCGCCTCCTCCAGCGCGTCGTTCTCCCCCAGGGCGCGCACCAGCGCCAGGGCGCGCACGTCCGACAGCAGCAGCGGCCGCGAGTCGACCACGGCCATCACCCGCTCGACGGTCACCGTCGCCGGCGGGGCGGCGCCCGGGCTGGGCAAGGGCGGCGGCGCGGCCACCGCCGAGCGCGACGCGCACCCGGCGCCGAGGGCCAGCAGCAGCCAGGCTCGGGCGGCGCGCACGACGGCCCTAGAAGGCATGGCCGATGGTGAAGTGGAAGCGCGACTGCGCCTCGCCGGGCCGGCGGTCGAGCACGTAGCCCCAGTCGAGGCGGATGGGACCGATCGGCGTGCGGTAGCGCAGGCCCAGCCCGGCGCTGCGCCGCAGGGCGGAGATGTCGATGTCGTGCGGCTCGAGGTACACGTTGCCGAGGTCGAGGAAGCTCGCCACCTGGAAGGCACGGGTCAGGTTGTAGCGCAGCTCCGCGCCTGCCAGCACCAGCGCGTTGCCGCCGACGGGATACAGCTGCCCGTTGGCGCCGGTGAGCAACGGCCCCACCATGTCGAAGGGGAAGCCGCGGGGGCCGAAGTCGCCGCCGGCGAAGAAGCGCTCGGGCTGGGGCAGCAGGGCCGGCTCCTGGCCGAAGGTGTCGGCGAGGCCCAGGTGGCCGGAGAGCACCAGCACCAGGTCCTGTCGCAGGTGGCAGACGTTCGCGGCCTGGAAGTAGCCCTTGAGGTAGCTCGTGCCGCCGAGGGCGGCCAACGAGAGCTGCAGGTCCGCGCCCAGGAAGAGCCCGCGCCGCGGCTCCAACGGGTCGTCGCGGGTGTCGAACACGACCGAGCCCGACGGGCCGGAGACCGAGTAGGTGCGGTACTGCCGGTCGATCTCCTCGATGGGGACGGCGAGGTTGAAGACGCGGGTGTCCTGGAGCAGGTAGCGCAGGATGAAGCTGGTGTGGGCAGACGCGGTCCGGCCCACCTGCAGGGTGAGCCCCTTGCGGTTGTAGTCGAAGCCGTTGAGCGCCTGCTCCTCCCAGAAGCCGGTGACGAACGAGTCCAGCTTGCGGCCGAGCAGCCAGGGCTCGCGCAGGGTCAGCACCAGCCGGCTGCCGCGGAAGCTGCCGCGGGCGAACACCGAAGCGCTGCGCCCCTCACCGCCGAGGTTGCGCCGGGTGACCTCGAGGCTGCCGCGGAAGCGGTCCTGCTCGGAGTAGCCGACGCCCCAGGACAGGCTGGTGGGCGGCGCCTCCTGCAGGTTCACCACCACGTCGCGCTGCGCGGCCGGCGCCTCGCGCTCCGCGATCGAGACCTGCTCGAAGATGCCGAGAGCCGACAGGCGACGCTGGCTCTCCAGCACCCGCTCGAAGGAGAACGGCTCGCCGCGGCGCAGGACCATCTCCCGCTCCACGGTGGCGGGCTGCGTCCGGCCCAGGCCGGCGAGCACCACGTGGTCGACGATCGTGCGCGGGCCGGGGTCGACCAGGAGCCGTACCGTCGCTTCGTCGCGCGCCTCCGAGAGCTGCACGTCGGTGCTCACCCGCGCCTCGAGATAGCCGCCCCGCCGCCAGGCGGCGAGCAGCTGGTCACGGCTGCGGGCGACGTCCGCCAGGCGGTAGGGCTGGCCGGCTCGCAGCGGCAGCTCCTGCGGAGGGCCCTCCCGCGGTCCGGCGGCTGGCGGGGGCGGGCCCACCACGTCGACCCGCGTCACCACCGCCCGGGGCCCCGGGTGGACCACGAACACCACCGGCAGCTCGCCGCCCCCCTCCGGCAGGTCGGCCTCGACGCGGGCCTCGAAGTGGCCCCGCTCCATGAGCCGCGCCGCCAGAGTGTGGGTGTCCTCGTCGAGGGCGGAGTCCAGGATGGGGCGCCCCGGCTGCGTGCGCAGGCCGGCGAGCAGCGAGACGTCGGCTCCGCGCAGCAGCACGCTGGCGGCCGTGGCGCGGGCCCCGGCCTGGAGCTGGTAGCCGATGACCTCGTGCCCGGGCGTCGCCTCCACCACGGCGCGCACGCTCGCCTCGCGGCAGCCCTCGCGCCGCAGCTGCGCCTCCAGCCTCTCCGCGCCGGCCTCCAGGGCGTCGGACCCGGCGCCTCCATCGCGGACCAGCTCGCGGACCTGCTCGAGCAGCCGCTGCGGCACGGCGGCGCCGCGCGCCTCCAGCCTCATGCGCGGGCCGGGGTCGACCGCGAAGACGAGGGCCATCCGGGCGGGACCCGGGTCGTAGGTCTCGCGCAGCTCGACGCGTGCGCGCCAGCGCCCGGCGCGCACCAGCCGCCGGACGATCGCCTCGCGAGCGGCCTCGGCCCGCTCCTTCGCGTACACCTCGCCGCGGCGGGGCCTGGCCAGGCTGGCCAGCTCGATGCCCGGCAGCGCCGCGTCCGGCACGACGGACACCTGCGAGACCATCACCAGCGGCCCCGCCTGGACGTGGAACACCGCGTCCGTGCCCAGGGGCGTGCGGCGCAGCGCGGGCTCGACCCGCGCCTCCTGGTAGCCGCGTCGCGCCAGGGCCAGCGCCACGTCGCGCGAGGCCCGGTCCAGTCGCGCCGGCCACAGCGGCTCGCCGGCCCGCAGCCGCGCGGCCCGTGCCGCCTGCGAGGGCGAGAGCACGCGGTCGCCCTCCACCCGCACCCGGGCCAGCAGCGGCGCCGGCACCGGGCGGAAGACCAGCGTGAGGCGGCCGGCCTCGTCCCTGTGCAGCTCGACGCGGACGTCCTCGAAGCGTCCGCTGGCGAAGATCAGCTCGACCGCCCGCCGCACCGCCTCGCTGTCGAGAGGCCGGCCGGGCACCACCTCCACGAACGGGAGGAGCCGCTCCGGGTGCTCCGCCTCGATGCGCACGACGTCGACCACCGCGGGCGGCGTCAGCGCCACCGACAGCAGCAGGGCGGGGAGCATCAGCGGCTCTGCCGGATGCGCACGTCGAAGCCCCAGCCCTGCTCGACGCCGGTCTTGGCCGTGCCGGGATCGGTGTGGGTGAGCAGCAGCGAGAAACGGTCGGTGAGCGTGTACTCGACCGCCAGGATCCTCTCCTCCAGCCCGCGCACGTCCTGCGAGTAGAGGACGTTGAGGTCGGGGGTGAGCCGCTTGCCCACGGTGACCCGCGCGGTGCGGGTGGTGGCCCCCCCGCGCAGCAGGGAGGGGTCGATCGAGAAGCGGTTGAGGCCGAACAGCCGCTCGGCCTCTCTCTCCAGGCCCACCGACTCGGACAGGCGCCCGGCGGCGAGCGTCGCCGCCCCGCTGCCGGCCAGCAGACCCTGCCGCTCCCGCGCCTCGCTCTGGGTCAGGTTCGCCACCTCGCTCTCGTCCTGGCCCGCCAGCAGCGCCAGGATCTGCAGCGAGGACAGCGGCGGGTCCGAGCTGAGCGTGGGCGTCACCCGCTCCAGGGTGCCGGCGACGCGCAGCGTCACCCGGTAGGAATGCACGCGCGTCTCCGCCTCGATGTCGAACAGCGGGTCCAGCCGCTGGGGGTTGACGAAGTCGAGCGTGCCACGCTGGACGTCGTAGGTGCGGCCCTGGAAGTAGAGGCGGCCGCGCTCGATCTCGGCCCGGCCGGTGATCACCGGGGCGCGGGTGGTGCCCTGCACTGCCAGGTCGGCCCGCGCTGCCAGGGTGGCGAGGTTGTTGTCGATGCGCAGCGTCCCCGGCGCCCGCACCCGCAGGTCGAGCCGTGCGCCCTCGTCGGAGGAGCCGGCCTCCGAGGGGGAGAGCGCCCGGCGGGCGCCGAGCAGCTCGGAGGCGATGTCGTAGCGGCGGGTGTAGAGGGCCTGCTTCACCTCGACGCTGCCGGTGACCCACTGCTGGTCGGCGTCCCCGAACAGCCGCAGCTGCGCGTCGAGCAGGCTGCGCAGGCCCTCGGGATAGCGCAGCGCCACCCCCCGGGCCACCGGCCGAATGTCGTAGGAGCGCAGCGTCCCCCCCGCGTAGGCCGCCTCGCCCTCGATCGTCAGCCGCCCGCTGGCCAGCGTCCCGCTCACCTCGCGCAGCTCCGCCGCGCTCTCGGTGAAGTGGACCGTGCCCTGCAGCCCTTCCACGCCGTGGGGGAACCCGCGCATGCGCACGCCGGCGCCGTCGAGCACCAGCTCCCCCTGCACCCGGGGGGCCGCCGCGGTCCCGCTGACGTCGACGGTGAGCCGGGCCTGGCCGCTGCCACGCAGGCGGCGGGTGACGAAGGAGAGCGCGCGCAGGTCCGCGCGGCCGCGGGCGGCGAGGGACAGCGGGCCGTCGCCCAGCAGGTCGGCGGCGCCCTGCACGTCGAGGTCGGTGCCCTCGCCGGCCAGGTGCAGCCGCGCCAGCTCCAGCCGACCCTCGGCGAAGAGCAGCCGCACCGGCTCGCGCGCCCGCACCGCGTACTCCGGCAGCAGCACCTGCAGCTCGGGCAGGCTCGCTTCCGCCCGCACCTCGTCGGGCTTCTGCAAGGGTCCGCGGATTTTCGCCTCGCCCGAGGCGACCAGGCTGAGCGACGCCGGCAGCGCTCTTCGCACCTCCCGCAGGAAGGGGTCGATGCTGGTCGAGCGAGCGCTGAGGGTCAGGCTGGCGTCGTAGGGCGGCGCGGCCCCCACCTCACCGCTGAGCGCGAGGTCGAGGCGTGCCGACCGGCAGCGGCCGTCGACGTTGAGCCGGCCGTCCCCGCCGCCGAACAGCTGCAGCTCCAGCGCGCCGATGCCCTCGTCGCCGAAGAAGAGCCGCGGCGAGCTCAGGCTCGCGCGCAGGCGGGGCCGTGCCAGGGTGCCCTGCATGAGCAGGCGGCCGGAGAGCCGGCCGCCCCAGGCGGGGGCGTCGCCGCTCACGGGCAGGAGGGTGCCGAGGTCGACGCCGTCCATCTCGGCCGAGCCGTCGTAGACGCCGTCGTCGCTCAGCGTCCCGCGCAGGCGCAGGCGGCCACCGCCCAGGGCCACCTCTGCCCCGGTCAGCTCCGCCAGGGCTCCCCGCCAGCGCGAGTCGAGGTGGGCGGAGGCGTACGGCACCGCGAACCAGCGGCCGTCGCGCGCGTCGAGCCGGGCGTCCCCCTCCGGGCGGCTGCGCCGGCCGGAGATGCGTGCCTCCCCGCTCACCCGCCCGCTCGCCTGGACCGGCCACTGCAGGAAGGCGACCAGGTCCTCCACCGGCCAGGCCTGCAGCCGCATCCGTCCCTCGGTGCGGTCGTGCGCGCCGAACCAGCCGACCTCGTTGAGGCCGTCCCACCACAACTCGCCACCCGGCTTGCGCAGCACCAGCGAGTGCGACTCGATCGCCTCCGCCCGCGTGTCGAAGCGGCCGTTCCACTGGGCTCGGCCCCAGCCGACACCCGCGTAGCCGATGCGGTCGCCCGAGAAGCGTCCCTCGAACACCGGCCAGTCGAGACTGCCGCGCCAGCGGCCGCGGAAGGAGCCGGCGCCGCTCACGCCGGCGGGCTGCGCCTCGGGGTTGCCGAAGCCGCGACGCACGCGCAGCAGCACCCCGTCGGCGACGGCCAGCTCCGCCGCCTCGGCCTCGAGAGAGAGATCGGCGGCGCCGCTGGCGTCGACCTGCCCGCTCACCCGGGCGTGCATGGCGGGCCCGTGCAGCTCCAGCCGCTCGTAGCGCTGGCGCCCATCGACGGCGGTCCACTCCAGCCGCCCTGCGATCGGCACGCGGTGATCTCCCCGCTCGCCGAGGTCGAGGGTGATGCGGCCGCTCAGGCTGCGGCTGCGCCCGCGGGGCCAGCTCACGTCGATGCTGCCGCTGGCGGCGGTGCCGAGCCCCATCTCGCCCCAGCCGAACACCAGGCGGGTCAGGCCCTCGCCGTCGGCCCCGTTCAGCGACGCGCGCAGCCGCAGCGGCAGCCCGCTGTTCCCGGGCGGCACCTCGATGCCCAGGAGCCCGCGGCCACCGAGGGCGTCGACAGCGAGGTCGCGCAGCACCAGGCCGCTGGTGCCGTCGAAGGAGAGCGCCGTCGCGAAGGCCGCGACGGGGGTGCCCATGAAAAGCGCGTGCTGTCCGTCGACACGGCCCTCGATGCGCAGGCGGGAGCCGTCGACGGACAGCAGCCCTCCCCAGCGGGCACGACCGGCGAAGCCGAGGCCGGAGCGGAAGACGTGCCGCTCCAGCACCGCCAGGTCCACGGCGCCGTCCAGGCGGAACTGGCCCTGCGGCCGGCCGGCCAGGCGCAGGCGCCCGGTGTAGGCGAGGTCCGTGTTCTCGGCCAGGAGCCGCGCGCCCTCGACACGGAGCACGCCGCGCTCGAAGACGAGGTCGATATCGGTGCCCACCGGCAGCTCCGGCGCGTCTCCCATGCGCAGGCGGCCGGGGCGGAAGGACAGGTGGCCGGCGAGGCCGCCCCGCGGACGTCCGGAGAAGCGGCCGCGGAAGTCCGGCAGGTCCAGGTCCAGCGGCACCCGCTGGTGGTTGAGCACGAACTCGCCCCCGACCACCACCAGCCGCTCGATGCCCAGCTGCAGCCCGCGGCCACCGCCGCCGCCGAGCTTCGGGAGGTCGTCCCCCCCTGGACCCTCGGGCGGATCGGGGAAGGCCTGGACACGGATGCGCAGGCCCTCCACGCGGACGCGCGAGAGCGCGATGCGGTCGAGGCGGAAGGGGGCGAGGCTCGGTTTCACCCGCACCAGCGGCGCCTCCAGGAACGGCGGCGCTTCCGGCGTGGGGCCGCCGACCCGCAGCCCGTCGAGCTCGATCTCCAGCGTTTGCGGCCGCAGCCGCAGCTCCGCCACCCGCACCGGCCGGTGGAAGTACCCCCCGAGCGCCTGCTCGACGAGCCGCGCCCCCCACTCCGGAGCGCGCCACAGTGCGTAGAGGACCGTCGCGCCCAGGACCAGGGTGAAGACGAGGAGCTTGCGCCGGCGCGACACGGGCGCCTACGTGACCAGCACGAGCGGCGCCCCCGCCTCGACCGCCTGGCCCTCGAGCACGAGCACCTCCTGGACCTGGCCCTTCCTCGGCGAGCGCAGCTCGTTCTCCATCTTCATGGCCTCGACCACCAGCAGCGCCTGCCCCGCCTCCACCGCGGCACCCGGCGCCACCAGCACCCGCACCACCCGCCCCGGCATCGGCGCCGTCACCCGCGCGGGCCCGCCCCGCCGAGGGGCGGCGGAGGCGCCGCCGCCGGAGGCCGCGCCGAGCACGACCCGCTCGCTGCCTCCGGGGAAGTGCACGAGCGTGCCCTCCTCGTCCGGCTCCACGCCGAGCTCGTAGCTGCGACCGTCCAGCAGCAGGCTGACGAAGTGGTCCGCCGTCTCGACGAGGTCGAACGGCACCTCCCGACCGTCGAGGCTGAGCGTGTCGCCACCGGCGGAGGCGCGCAGCTCGCCGCGCAGCACCTGCCCGCCCAGCCTGGCCTCGAAGATCACCGTCCGCTCCCCACCCGGCCCTGTGCCTCCTGCCGCCCGGCCGTGCGCCAAGCCGCGCCCGTCTCCGGGGGCACCGCCCCGGCGCGGGCGCGGCGGGCCCGCCAGGCGTGGACGGCGGCGGCCACGGCCGCCGCTTCCAGGGGGGGCGCCTCCGCCTCCGCCTGGGCGGCGAAGGCGGTCTCCAGGAAGGAGGTGTCGAAGCTCCCGGCGACGAAGTCGGGATGGCGGAGCACGCGCGCGAAGAGGCCGAGCGTGGTGCGGACGCCGGTGACACGGTACTCCGCCACCGCCCGGAGCATGCGCTGGATGGCCGCCGGCCTCGTCTCCGCCCAGACCACCAGCTTCGAGAGCAGCGGGTCGTAGTGGATCGGCACCGTCCAGCCCGGGTAGATGCCGGAGTCGTCGCGCACCCCCGGTCCCGCCGGCGTGCGCAGGGTGCGGATCGTGCCCGGGCTGGGGAGGAAACCCGCGTCGGGATCCTCGGCGTACACGCGGCACTCGATGGCGTGGCCGCGCTGGACGATCTCCTCCTGCACCAGGTCGAGCGGCTCGTCCTGGGCGACGCGGATCTGGCGGGTGACCAGGTCCAGGCCCGTCACCATCTCGGTCACCGGGTGCTCGACCTGCAGCCGCGTGTTCATCTCCAGGAAGTAGGGCTGCCGGTCCTCGCCCACCAGGAACTCGAGGGTGCCGGCGTTGCGGTAGCCCACGCGGCGCGAGAGCGCCACCGCCAGCGCGCCCATGCGCGCGCGCAGCTCGGGGGTCAGCAGGGGCGACGGGCTCTCCTCGATCACCTTCTGGTGGCGGCGTTGGATCGAGCATTCCCGCTCGAAGAGGTGCACCACCCGGCCGTGGTGGTCGGCCAGCACCTGGATCTCCACGTGCCGCGGCCGCACGATCGCCTTCTCCAGGTAGACGCTGTCGTCGCCGAACGCTCCCTTCGCCTCGGAGCGGGCGCGGTCGAGCGCCGAGGAGAGCTCGCCTCTGCCGGTCACCAGCCGCAGCCCCTTGCCGCCGCCGCCGGCGGCCGCCTTCAGCATCACCGGGTAGCCGAGCCGCTCGGCCTCGCGCGTCAGCGCGCCCTCGTCGGCCAGCGGCTCGAGCGTGCCCGGCACCACCGGCACCCCCGCGGCCACCGCCTCCCGCCGGGCCGAGGTCTTCTCGCCCATGAGGGCGATCGTCTCCGAGCGCGGGCCGATGAAGACGATCCCCGACTCCTCGCAGGCGCGGGCGAAGGCCGCGTTCTCGGCGAGGAAGCCGTAGCCGGGGTGGACCGCGTCCGCGCCGCTGCGCCGGGCGGCCTCGAGCACGCGCTCGATCGAAAGGTAGCTCTCGCGCGAGGGAGCCTTCCCGATCGGGTACGCCTCCTCGGCCAGCCGCACGTGCAGGGCGGCACGGTCCGGCTCGGAGAAGACGGCGACCGGCACGATGCCCAGCTCGCGGCAGGCGCGGATCACCCGCACAGCGATCTCGCCGCGGTTCGCCACCAGGAGCTTGCGGAAGCGGCGGGGAGAAGACGGGCTCACAGCGGGATGTTGCCGTGCTTCTTGGGTGGGTTGCGGTCGCGTTTGTCGCGGGCCACCGCCAGGCCGGCGACGATCTTCTTGCGCGTCTGGCGGGGCTCGATCACCTCGTCGACGAAGCCGCGGTCCGCGGCCACGTAGGGGTTCGCGAACCTGGCGCGGAACTCGGCGACCTTCTGCCGGCGCAGCGCCGCCGGGTCGGCCGACGCGGCCAGCTCCCGCCGGTGCAGGACGTTGACGGCACCCTCGGGCCCCATCACCGCGATCTCCGCGCAGGGCCAGGCGTAGTTGAGGTCGGTGCGGATGTGCTTGCTCGACATCACGCAGTAGGCGCCGCCGTAGGCCTTGCGGACGATGACGGTGACCTTGGGCACGGTCGCCTCGGCGAAGGCGAACAGCAGCTTCGCCCCGTGGCGGATGATGCCGCCGAACTCCTGGCCGGTGCCCGGCAGGAAGCCGGGCACGTCCTCGAAGGTGACCAGCGGGATGTTGAAGGCGTCGCAGAAGCGCACGAAGCGGGCGGCCTTCACCGAGGCGTCGATGTCGAGGCAGCCCGCCAGGTACGCCGGCTGGTTGGCGACGACGCCGACCGCGCGCCCGGCGAAGCGGGCGAAGCCGACCACGATGTTGGGCGCGAAGTGCTCGTGCACCTCCAGGAAGCGCCGCTGGTCGACCACGGCCAGGATGAGCTGCTTGATGTCGTAGGGCTTGGACGGGTCGGCGGGCACCAGCCGCTCGAGCTGCGGGTCCTCGCGGTCCGGGGGATCGTCGGTGGGGCGCGGCGGCGGTTCCTCGAGGTTGTTCTGCGGCAGGTAGGAGAGCAGCTCCCGCAGCAGCAGCAGGCAGGCGCGGTCGTCCTCCACCGCGAAGTGGGCGACCCCGGAGCGGGCGTTGTGGGTCATGGCGCCGCCCAGCTCCTCCTTCGTCACCTCCTCGTGGGTGACCGTCCGGATCACGTCCGGCCCGGTGACGAACATGTAGGAGGTGTCCTTCACCATCACGTTGAAGTCGGTGATGGCCGGGCTGTAGACGGCCCCGCCCGCGCAGGGTCCGAGGATGGCCGAGAGCTGCGGGACAACACCGGAGGCGAGCGTGTTGCGCAGGAAGATGTCGGCGTAGCCGCCCAGCGAGGCGACGCCCTCCTGGATGCGGGCGCCGCCGGAGTCGTTGAGCCCGATGATGGGTGCCCCTGTCTGCAGGGCCAGGTCCATCACCTTGCAGATCTTGCGGGCGTTCGTCTCGGAGAGGCTGCCCCCGAAGACGGTGAAGTCCTGCGCGAACACGTGCACCAGACGGCCCTCGATGCGGCCGTAGCCCGAGACCACACCGTCGCCCGGAATCCGCTGGGCAGCCATGCCGAAGTCGAGGCAGCGGTGCTCGACCAGCTTGTCGAGCTCCTCGAAGCTGCCCTGGTCGAGCAGCAGCTCGATGCGCTCGCGGGCGGTGAGCTTGCCCTCGCGGTGCTGCCGCTCCCGCCGCTCCGGCCCGCCGCCCTCCTCGGCCTGCCGCGTGCGCGCGCGCAGCTCCGCCAGCGCGGCGTCCCCGCCGCCGGTCACGGCTGCGGCCCCCACGGCGGCGACGTCAGCCTCGCTCGCCGCCTTCCGCTCGCGCGGGTCGGACGAGCCCATCGCGCCCTAGCTGGGCATCCCGCAGCCGCCGCCCCCGCACTCGGAGGCGGAGCAGCCGCCCACGCCTGCGCAGGCGCCCTGGCCGCAGCCGGCGAGGGTCGGCTGCGCGGCGTGTACAGCCACCGCGAAGACGGAGAGCTGGCGGTCCACGGCGCTGCTGGAACAGGAGGGGCAGACCACGTCCTCGCCGAAGCGTCGCACCAGCTTCTCGAAACGCGTGCGGCAGCCACCGCACACGTACTCGTAGATGGGCATCAGCGCGCCCCCGCCCTGGCTGCCATCTGCGCCTTCGCCTTCTCCCAGTCCTCCAGGAAGCGCTTGAGCCCGCTGTCGGTGAGCGGGTGGCGGAGCAGGGCGTTGAAGACGCTGGTGGGCATGGTGCCGATGTCGGCGCCCATCTTGGCCGCCTCGATGACGTGCATGGGGTGGCGCAGGCTCGCCGCCAGCACCTGGCAGTCGAAGTCGTAGTGGTCGAAGATCTGGATGATGTCCGCCACCAGCTCCATGCCGGGGGTGGAGATGTCGTCGAGCCGGCCCACGAAGGGCGACACGTAGCGGGCGCCCGCCTTGGCCGCCAGCAGCGCCTGGCTGGGGCTGAAGATGAGCGTCATGTTGATGCGGATGCCCTCGGAGGAGAGGGTCTTCGCCGCCTTCAGGCCCTCGGCGATGCACGGCGTCTTCACCACGATGTTCCTGTGCAGCGAGGCCAGGTGACGGCCCTCGGCGATCATGCCGGGGGCGTCGGTCGCCGTCACCTCGGCCGAGATGGGGCCGTCCACGGCGTTGCAGATGTCGACCAGGATCCTCTCCGGGTCGCCCGACTCCTTCGCCAGGAGACTGGGGTTGGTGGTGACGCCGTCGATGACCCCGAGCGCCGCCGACTCGCGGATCTCCTTCAGGCTCGCGGTATCGAGAAAGATCTTCATGATTATTCCTGCCTCTCGCTGCGATGACGTCCCCGCCGGCCCGGGGCCCGTCGACCCGATGATAGCCCCGGGCCGCGGGGCGAGGGGCCCGGCCTCACGGCAGCGTCGCCTCGACGGGGTCGCAGGGGGCGCTCTCGTTGCCCGCCCGGTCGAAGGCGGTCAGCCTGTAGCGGTAGGACACCCCTTTCTTCGCGCTCTCGTCGAGGAACGATGCCTGCGCCGGCGTCAGCTCCGCCAGACGCTCCGGCTCGCCTTTGCCGGCGACGCGGTAGACACGGTAGCCCGCCAGGTCCTCCTCGGGCGAGGGACTCCACAGCAGCTCGAGGCCGCCCTGACGCGGGAGCACGGCGAGGCCCGCCGGCGCCGCGGGAGCCGTGATGTCCCGGCGCTCGGAACAGACTTCGTTGGAGTCGGCGCTCTCGATGAGCGGCTCCGTGGAGCCGACCGCCCGCACGACGTAGCACACCCGCGCGCCGAGCGGCGCCCGCGGGTCGGTGAGGGTGCGGCGCTCGAGCGGCTCCTCCCCTAGCGGCTCGTCGTACTTCCCGGTCGCGACGCGGCGGTAGACGAGGAACCCGCTGCGGCGCCGCGGCAGCGGGGTGGGCGCCTCCGCCTTCGCGGGCTCGCCGGGCTTCGGCGGCTGGCCAGTCCCGCTCGTGGCCGGCGCCGCGCCCGGCGGCGCTGCCGTGGCGGTCGGGCTGGCGGTCGGCGGCGCCGTGGTGGGCGGGCTCCCAGCCGGCGGAGTGGCAGCGGGCAGGGCCGCGGCCGGAGTCGCGGCGGGGGCACCCGGCGATTTCCCCATCGACCTCAGGGTGCTCGCCGGCAGCCCCGGCCCCGCCAGCCCCACCGGCGCCGGGATCTCCTTCGGCCGCAGACCCAGCCAGGCGAGGGCGATGCCCTCGTCGGTCAGCCGTGCCGAGAGCTCGCGGGGCGGCTCGAGAGGCGGCTGCGCCACCAGCGCGAGCGTCAGGGTGCGGGCGCTGCGGCGGCTGCCCGCCACCGAGCGGGCGACGGCGCGAACGAGGGTGCCGGGCGCGGGCACGGGCAGGGTGGCGGTGGTGCGCGCGCCGGGCACGGCCTTCACCAGGACGCGGGCGCCCGTCTTGTCGAGGTCGCGCCGGCCCCCGCCGTGCACGAACTCGATCGCGACCGCCGGCAGCGGGACCCCGTCGACCGAGGCGGCCGGCGCGGTGGCGCGGAGCTCCAGCTGCGAGCCGCGCTGCGCCAGGTGGAACTCCGTGGGCGTCGGCGGCGTCCGTCGCAGGGGCGGCCGCGGGTCGCCGCGGTGACCGCAGGCCGGCAGGGCCAGGACCAGGGTCCCGATGAGCAGCAGGGAGGGCCGCGTCGTCATCGAGGGTGTACCTACCTCATCATCAGAGGATGAAGCGCGAGAGGTCCTGGCTCTTGATCAGCGGCTCCAGCCGGCGCCGGACGTAGCCGGCGTCGACTGTGACCGAGAAGCCGGAACCGCCACCCGCTTCGAATGAGACCTCGTCGAGGACCGTCTCCAGGATGGTGGCCAGGCGCCGGGCGCCGATGTTCTCGGTGGTGTCGTTGACATGCGCCGCGAAGCGGGCGATCTCGGCCACGGCGTCGTCGGTGAACCGCAGGTCGACGCCCTCGGTCGCGAGCAGCGCCCGGTACTGCTCGGTGAGGGCCGTGCGCGGCTCGCGCAGGATGCGCACGAGGTCCGCTTCCCCGAGCGGCTGCAGCTCCACCCGGATCGGCAGCCTCCCCTGCAGCTCCGGGATGAGGTCGGTCGGCTTGCTGACGTGGAAGGCACCGGCGGCGATGAAGAGGATGTGGTCGGTGCGCACCGGGCCGTACTTGGTGGAGACGGTGGTCCCCTCGACGATCGGCAGCAGGTCGCGCTGGACGCCCTCGCGCGAGACGTCGGGGCCGTGGACGCTCTCCCGGCCGGCGATCTTGTCGATCTCGTCGAGGAACACGATGCCCGTCGACTCGGCGCGCTCGACCGCCTCGCGCGCCACCTGGTCCTGGTCGACCAGGTGGCCCTCCTCCTCCTGACGCAGGATCTCCCGCGCCTCCGGCACGCTGAGCTTGCGGCGCTTGGTGCGGTTGCCGAACAGCCCCGGCAGCATGTCCTTGATGGCGACGTCCATCTCCTCGCTGCCCTGGCTGCCCAGGATCTGGAAGGTGGGCATGGTGCGCTCCGGGACCTCCACCTCGACCATGCGGCCGTCGAGCTGTCCCGTGCGCAGCTGGGCCCGCAGCTTCTCGCGGGTCGCGCGGAACGAATCCTCGCCGGCCGGGTCCTGCAAGCCGCCGGCGAGCGCCGGCTGGGGCGCGCGGGGCGACCCCGGGCCGGGCAGCAGCAGGTCCAGCAGGCGCTCCTCGGCGCGGGTTTCCGCCTTCTCCTTCACCTCGGCCTGCTTCTCGCGCCGCACCACGTCGATCGCGGCCGCGACGAGGTCGCGCACGATCGAGTCGACGTCGCGGCCGACGTAGCCCACCTCGGTGAACTTGCTCGCCTCCACCTTGATGAAGGGGCTGCCGGCGAGCTGGGCGATGCGCCGGGCGATCTCCGTCTTGCCGACGCCCGTGGGCCCGATCATCAGGATGTTCTTGGGGGTGATGTCCGCCGCCACCTCCGGCGGCAGCAGCCGCCGCCGGATGCGGCTGCGCAGCGCGATCGCCACGGCGCGCTTGGCCGCGGCCTGGCCGACCACCCAGCGGTCGAGCTCGCTCACGATCTCCCGCGGCGACAGCGCCGCCAGCTCGCGCCGGGCCGGCGCCGGGGTGACGGCGGGCGGCCTCATGGCTCGAGCGTCTCCACCTCGATGGCATCGTTGGTGTAGATGCAGATGGCGGCGGCGATCGACAGCGCCTCGCGAGCCACCGCAGCCGCGTCCAGGGCCGGTGCGTGGCGCACCAGGGCCCTGGCGGCGGCGAGAGCCATGGGCCCGCCGCTGCCCACGGCCACGATGCCGTCGTCGGGGGCGATCACGTCGCCCGCGCCCGAGAGCAGGAAGGTCCCCTCGCGGTCGGCCACCACCAGGAAAGCCTCCAGCCGCCGCAGGCTGCGGTCGGTGCGCCACTCCTTGGCCAGCTCCACCGCGGCGCGCTGCAGGTTGCCGCGGAACTCCTCCAGCCGCGCCTCGAAGCGGTGGATGAGGGCGAGCGCGTCCGCGGTGGAGCCGGCGAAGCCCGCCAGCACCTGCCCGTTGTGCAGGCGCTGGATCTTGCGCGCGCGCTGCTTGATGACCGTCTGCCCGTGCGTCACCTGGCCGTCGCCGGCGAGCGCGACCCTGCCTTGGTGGCGGACGGCGAGGATGGTGGTGCCGTGGAAGGCAGCGGCGTGCCGCATGGTTGCCTGCCCCTGGGGTGGCCGGAGCGGCTAGTATAGCGCCCCTGCCGCTCGCCCCAGCGGCGCCGCCTAGTACTCGATCACCTCCACCCGGCGGCGCAGCTCGTCCCTGGCCAGCGCGCCACGCGCGCCTGCCTCGCAGTCGCGGACCCGCGCGCGGATGACGAGCGTGCGGGTCGGGCGCTGATGCTGCGCCAGCAGCCCGCCCTTCTCGAAGTCGACCGCGACGGTGACGAACTCCTCCGGCCGCAGCCCCCTCACCCGGCCGCCCGCGTCTTCGAGCGTCGCCACCAGCGCCTCGCGCACGTCGGCGATGACCGCCTCGGGCGGGCGGCGGTCGCCGGCCGTCGGCGTCTCGAACCAGAACTTCCACGGCGGCGCCGGCGGCAGCGGCGCCTCGGCGGGCACGGCGGGGAGCGCCGGCACGTCAGGCTGCTCCGCGGCCGCCGGTGTCGTGGCCGGCGGGGCCGGGGCGGGCGTCGTCGGCTCGAAGTGGTCCTCGGGGGCACCCAGGCGCACGCGCAGGTCCTGCACGATGCGGTCCATGTCCTCCTCGGCCGCGCGGCGGGTCTGCTCGGTCTCGTGCTGCAGCACCACCACCTGCTGCTCGAGCGAGACGACCTCCGGGTGGCGCAGGTCGACGCGGTGGCGCGGGCGGCCAGCGAGGCCATCGCCGGGCAGGGCTCGCGGGGAGAGCACGAACACGATGCCGTAACCCGGCAGCCGGTAGCCGCGCGTCGCGGCCCGGCCCAGCAGCAGGGCCGGGCGCGGCACGCTCACCCGGTCGACCGCACGGTCGAGCTGCGTTTCCAGCTCCTCGATGCCCTCGCGCGAGACCGGCCGCGCAGCCGGCCCCCCCGGTGTGCTGCGGCGGCGGACGGTCGGCTCCTGCGCCAGCAGCGGCCAGCTGGCGAGGGCGAGCACGAGCGTCGCGGACAGGATGCTGGTCGCTCGCATGGCTACCTCTTCTGCGCCGCCTGGGAGAGCACGTACCCCATCAGCTCGTTGGTGCGCGCGAGCTGCTGGCCGTGCTGGCCGTCGAGGTAGCTCAGCCCCTCGGCCACCCGCGCCAGGTCGACCCGGCGCTGCGCCTCGAGCCGCGCGTCCAGGCGGGCCAGGCGCGCATCGAACAACTGTGCCTGGCGTTCCTCGCTGGCGCGCAGCCGCTCGTCCACGCGCGCGTCGACCCGGGCCAGCAGGCTGGCGGGGAGCGCGTCGCCGGAGGCGACGCCTGGGGCCGCCAGCGCCCGCTCCAGCGCGGCGCGGGCCTGCCGTTCCCCGGCCAAGAGCGCTTCCGTGCGCGCCTCCTGCAACGCGAGGGCGCGACGGACCGAGAGGATGCCGGCCGCGCCGAGCGAGAGGCTGAGGCCCGCCACCAGCGCTGCCGCCACGGCCAGCCAGCGCGGGAGGAAGATCCCTCGGCCCGCGGGCTGCCGGCGGGGCAGCTGCCACCGGGTGAGGTCCGCCCTCAGGCGCGAAAGGCCCGTCATCTCCTGGCGGCAGGCCGCGCAGACCGCGAGGTGGGCCTGCAGGCGCGCGCGCGCTGCGGCGTCGGCCTCGCCGTAGAGCACGTCGACCTTGTCGCCCTGCAGCCGCTCGTCTTCGATCTTCTGGCAATCCATGACGTCCGTCCTTCTCCCGACTAGGGCGCCGGCACCGGTAACGGCGCCGCGCCCCCCACTCCCTCCTGCTCGAGACGCAGCCGCAGCTGGACGAGCCCGCGGTACAGCCGCGTCTTCACGGTCGAGACCGGCACGCACAGCGCCTCGGCGATCTCCGGGAAGGTGAGCTCCTGGTACTCCTTCAGGATCAGCACCTCCCGCTGCTCGGGCGACAGCTCCGCGATCGCCCGCCGCACGGCGCTCGCCAGGTCCTGCCGGACCAGCGCCTCGTGGGCGCCCGGCGCCCTCTCGACCAGGACCGGTCCCGCGCGCTCCAGCTCCTCCAGGCTCACGGTCGCCCGCACCCGCCGCCGTCGCAGGCGGTCGCGACAGAGATTGATCGCGATCTGGTAGAGCCACGAGGAGAAGCGGGCCTCCTTCTTGAAGCCGGCGAGAGCGCGGTACGCCTTGAGGAAGGCTTCCTGCGCGACGTCGCGTGCCTCCTCCTCGGAGCCCAGGACGCGCCAGCAGGCCCCGCGGATCTTGCCCTCCCAGCGGTCCACCAACAGGTCGAAGGCGGAGGACTCCCCCGCCCGGCACGCCTCGACCAGCTCCTCGTCGCTGCGACCCATGCCGCTGTCAATCCTATGACGCACGCCGCCGCCGCGGAGTCTCACCCGGTCGACGGAAACGGGCGGAGCTGCGGAGCGGACTACGCCCGGGGGTGGGTCCTGCGGTAGACCTCGAGCAGGTGGCGGGTGTCCACGTGGGTGTAGCGCTGGGTGGTGGACAGGCTCGCGTGCCCGAGCAGCTCCTGGATGGAGCGCAGGTCGGCTCCTCGGGTGAGCAGGTGGGTGGCGAAGCTGTGGCGCAGGGTGTGGGGGCTGCAGCGGCGTTCGAGCGCCAGCTGGCGCACGCGCCGGGCGACCAGCGCCCGCACGCTGCGGTCCGACAGCCGGCCGCCGCGGGCGTTCAGGAACAGCGCCTCGCTCCTCGGCCGCAGCTGGGGCCGGGCCGACAGCCACTCCCGCAGCGCCCGGGCGGCGGGCACCCCGAAGAGCACCACCCTCTCCTTGTGCCCTTTGCCCAGCACCCGCACCGTGCGCGCCTGGAGGTCCAGCTCGCCCAGGTCGAGTCCGACGAGCTCCGCGCAGCGCATGCCCGTCGCGTAGAGCAGCTCCAGGATGGCCCGCGCCCGCAGCGCGGCGGGCGCGTCCCCGGGCACCTGCAGCAGCAGCTCGACCTGCGACGGCTCGAGCACCGAGGGGATGCGCTTCTCGCGCCTCGGGCTCAGCAGCAGCTTGGCCGGGTTCGCCGGCAGGCGCCCCTCGCGGCACAGATAGCGGAAGAAGCTGCGCAAGGCGGCCAGCTTGCGGGCGGAGGAGGCCTTGCTGAGACCGCGCCGGTGCAGCTCGGCGAGGAACCCGCGGATCAGCAGGTGGTCGACGTCCTGGGGCCGCGCTTCGCGGCCCAGTTCCCGCTCCAGGTGCGCGGCGAACTGCCGCAGGTCGTCGCCGTAGCTGCGGACGGTCCTCGGCGAGGCGTTGCGCTCGCGCTCCAGGTGCTCGAGGAACGCCTCGGTCGCGGCGCGCATCAGCGTCCGGCGCCCGCCTCGGCCAGTGGTCCCTCGGCCGCCAGCCGCTGCTCGAAGCGCGCCAGGCTGGCGAGGGCGCGCTCCGAGATCCCGAGCCGCTTCTGCGCCCGGTCGCGCACGCGGCGGGGCAGCTCCGGCAACAGCCCGAAGGCGATGTTGGTGGGCTGGTAGTGGCGGGGGTCGCTGCGGGCGATGTAGCGGCCGAGGGCGCCGAGCGCGGTGTCCTCGGGGAAGCACGGCGGCTCCTGCCCGCGCAGGCGGTAGGCGGCGGCGATGCCGGCGACCAGGCCGGACGCCGCCGACTCCACGTAGCCCTCCACCCCCGACATCTGCCCGGCGAAGAAGAGGCCGGGGCGGCGACGTGTCTCGAAGGTGGGCTCGAGCACCAGCGGCGCGTTGACGAAGGTGTTGCGGTGGATCATCCCGTAGCGCACGAACTCGGCCCGCTCGAGCCCGGGGATCAGGCGGAACACCCGCTTCTGCTCGCCCCACTTGAGCTGTGTCTGGAAGCCGACGATCGACCAGTGGCTGGCCGCCAGGTCGTCCTGTCGCAGCTGCACCACCGCGTGCGGGCGCTGGCCGCAGCGCGGGTCCACCAGCCCCACCGGCTTCATGGGCCCGAAGCGGAGGGTGTCGTGTCCGCGCGAGGCGATCACCTCCACCGGCAGGCAGCCCTCGAAGAAGAGCTCCTTCTCGAAATCGTGCAGGGTCGCGCCCTCGGCGCCGCTCAGCGCCTCGACGAAGGCCGTGTACTGCGCCTCGTCGAGCGGGCAGTTGAGGTAGTCGCCGCCGCCCTTGCCGTAGCGCGAGGCCCGGAAGACGCGGGTGAAGTCGATGGTCTCGGCCTCCACCACCGGGCTCACCGCGTCGAAGAAGTGCAGGTGCTCCTGGCCAACGAAGGCGGCGATGTCCTGCGCCAGCGGCTCGGAGGTGAGCGGCCCGGTGGCCAGGATGGTGACCGCCTCCCGGGGGATGCGCTGGCGCTCCTCGCGCACCAGCCTCACCTGGGGCAGCGCAGCCATCGCCGCGGTCATCCGCCGCGCGAACAGCAGCCGGTCGACGGCGAGCGCGCTGCCGGCGGGGACCTGCGCCGAGTCGGCGGTGCGGACGACCAGCGAGTCGAGCCGGCGCATCTCCTCCTTCAGCAGCCCCGCCGCCTGGTCGAGGGCGTTGCCCCGCAGGCTGTTCGAGCACACCAGCTCCGCCAGCTCGGCGGTCTGGTGGACCGGCGTGCGGACCGCCGGCCGCATCTCGTAGAGGTCCACCCCCACGCCGCGCCGGGCCAGCTGCCAGGCGGCTTCGCAGCCGGCCAGCCCGCCCCCGACGACCGTCACCCGCGGGGTCATCGGCGGAGTATGGCAGGCTCAGCGGTGGTAGTGGCAGCCCTGGTTGCCGCAGTAGACGACCCGCCCCTCCCGGCGGGTGTGCTTCTCGTAGAGGCAGGCGCTGCCGCACTCCGGGCAGCTCTCGGCCAGCGGCCGGTGGCTGGAGGTGAAACGGCAGGCCGGGTAGCGGCTGCAGCCGAAGAAGACCCGCTCCTCCGCCGTTCGCTCCACCACCCGCCCGCTGTGACACCGCGGGCAGGACAGGAGGCCCGTGGGCTGCGGGCCCCGACGCTGCGCGACCGGTGCCTCGGCCGCGACCCGCGCCGCCTGCAGCGCCGCCTGCAGCCGCCGCCAGAACTCGTCGAGGGTGGCGAGGAGGGTGGCCCGCCCCTCGGCGATGGCGTCGAGCTTCTCCTCCATGGCGGCGGTGTAGCCCACGCTCAGCAGCTCGGGGAAGCGGGCGACGAGCAGCTCGGTCACCTCCGCTCCCAGCGGAGTGGGACGCAGCTTGCCCTTGTCCCGCTCCACGTAGTCGCGGCCGAGCAGCGTCTCCAGGATGGTGCCGTAGGTCGAGGGCCGGCCGATCGCCCGCCGCTCCAGCTCCTTCACCAGGCTCGCCTCGTCGAAGCGCGGGGGCGGCTCGCTGAGGCGCTGCCGCGCCTGCACCGCCACCATCACCAGCGGCTCGCCGACCGCGAGCGGCGGCAGCGCGGCGGCCGGCTCTGGCCCCTGGGAAGCGCCGTCGGGCTCGGCGGCGGCCGCCGCCTGCAGGGCGAGGAAGCCGGGGGAGCGCAGACGGCTCCCCCGGGCCCGCAGCAGCCGGGGCGCGCCGGCTTCGGGCGGAGGGGGGCACGCCGCGATCTCCACGACCGTGTCGTCGTAGAGAGCGGGGGCCATCTGCGAGGCGAGGAAGCGCTCGAAGACGAGGGTGTAGAGGGCCAGCTCGTCGCGGCCGAGCCAGCCGACGAGCGAGTCCGGCGTGCGCGCGACATCGCTGGGGCGGATCGCCTCGTGCGCCTCCTGGGCCGCGGGAGCGGCGGGAAACGCGTTCGGCCGGGCCGGCAGGAACTCGCGCCCGAACGTGGACGCGATCGCCTCGCGGGCGGCGGCGGCCGCCTGCGCCGAGACGTGCGTCGAGTCGGTGCGCATGTAGGTGATGAGGCCCACCGGTCCCTCGTCGCCGAGCTCGACCCCCTCGTAGAGCCGCTGGGCGAGCTGCATGGTCTTCTTCACCGCGAAGCGCAGGCGGCGGAACGCCTCCTGCTGCAGCGTGGAGGTGACGAAGGGCGGGGGGGCAGGGCGACGGCGCTCGCGCGCGGTCACCGAGCGCACGGAGAGCTCCGCCTGCTCCAGCTCGCGCCGCGGCCCCTCCGCCTGGGCGGCGCAGCGCAGCGGTCCCTCCTCCCCGCTCACCAACGTCGCCACGAACTCCGGCGGGGACCCGGCCCGCAGCCTCGCCGCCACCGTCCACGACTCCTCCGGGACGAAGCCGGCGATCGCACGCTCACGGTCGCAGACCAGCCGCAAGGCCGCCGACTGCACCCGGCCGGCGGAAAGGCCGTCCTGCACCCGCTCCCACAGCAGCGGGCTCAGGCTGTACCCGACCAGCCGGTCGAGGATGCGCCGGGTCTGCTGAGCGTCGACGCGTCGACGGTCGATCTCGCCAGGGGCCCGGAAGGCGGCCGCCACCGCCTGCGCCGTGATCTCGTGGAAGGACACCCTGTGGAAGGGCGCGGCGGGGGCGAAGGCGGCGAGCTCCTCCGAGAGGTGCCAGCAGATAGCCTCGCCCTCGCGGTCGGGGTCCGCGGCCAGATACACGGCCTGCGCCTCGCGCGCGGCCGCCCGCAGCTGCGTGAGCACCCGCCGCCGCGCGGGCAGCACCTCGTACTCCGCCGAGAAGCCGCGCGCCGGGTCGACGGCCAGGCGGCTCGACGGCAGGTCGCGGACGTGGCCGAACGAAGCCAGGACCGTGTACTCGCGCCCCAGCAGGCGGCCGAGGGTGCGGGCCTTGGCCGGCGACTCGACGATGACCAGGTGGCGCGGCACGGCGGGCTAGCTTCTCACGAAGAGACCGCCCGGCAGTCGCCGCACGACGCCGGACAGCTCGAGTTCCGAGAGCCGGGCCAGCAGCTCGGGCAGCGCCAGCCGGCAGCGGCCCGCGATCTCGTCGACCGCCGCTGCCGACCCCCGGCGCACGGCCCGCAGCACCTCGTCTTCGGCCGCGGGGGCCGGGCGCGCGGGCGCGGGGAGGCCGAGCTCGGCCAGCACGTCCGCGGCGTCGCGCACCAGGCCGGCACCGTCGCGCAGCAGGGCGTTGGTGCCCCCGGCGTTGGGCTCGCTGGGGTGGCCGGGGACCGCCATCACCTCGCGGCCCTCCTCCAGCGCGGCACGGGCCGTGTGCAGGGCACCGCTCTTGACGCCCGCCTCCACCACCACTGTCGCCCGCGCCCAGCCGGCGATGGTGCGGTTGCGGCGCGGGAAGTTCTGCTTCCACGGGCCCGTGCCCGGAGGAAACTCGCTCACCACCGCCCCTTCCTGCGCGATCCTCCGGGCGAGCGCCGCGTTCTCCTTCGGGTAGACCTGGTCCAGGCCGCAGCCCAGCACCGCCACCGTGCGGCCGCCGGCCTCGAGCGCCCCCTGGTGGGCGGCGGTGTCGATGCCGCGGGCGAGCCCCGAGACGACGGTCAGGCCCGCCGCCGCCAGCTCGGAGGCGAGCATGCGCGCGAAGGCGAGCCCGCGGGGGGTGGCGGCCCGCGCACCGACGACGGCGACCGAGAAGGCGCCTTCCTCGGCGCGCAGGCGGCCCGCCGCCCACAGCAGGGGCGGTGGCTCGTAGATGCGGCGCAGCCACGCGGGGTAGTCCTCGTCCTCGCGGCAGACCACCCGTATCCCGCAGGCGCCGGTGAGGCCATCTTGGTCCATGAGCGGCTCCTGTCCGGGAGAGGGGTCGAGTGTCGCCCCTTCCCGGGTCGGCGCGGGTCCGCGAGGGCGATCGTGTGAAAAGGAGTTCCGCGGCCCGACGGCGGTCGACGGTGGTTGCGCAGCGCCCGACCGCGCGGCTACCATCGAGCCCGAACCCCCTTCGCGAGGAGGCACCGTGAGGCGGGCGTTGCTGCTCCTGTTCTTCCTCGGCCCCGGACCCCTGCTGGCGGGGGAGAACACTGCGCACGAACAGGTCGCTTTCGGGCTGAGCGTCGCCCAGAAGGGCCTCTGGCAGGAGGCCCGCTTCCGCTTCGAGCGGGCGGTGGCGATCGATCCCCAGAACGCGGCCGCCCTCAACGATCTCGCGGTTGCGCTCGAGCAGATGGGCGAGTTCGACAAGGCCCGCCAGTGCTACGAGAAGGCGCTCAAGCTGAAGCCGGGCGACCTCTACATCCAGCAGAACTTCGATCTCTTCCGTGAGGCCGACGACAAGAGGAACCGCAAGAGCCGGAGGAAGAAATAGCGATGCGCGGCGCAAGTGCCGTGGCGCTGCTGGCCGCCCTGGTGGCGCTCGGCTGCGGCGGGGTCATCGAGGTCCCGGTGGAGACGCCGCTGCAGAGCAAGATCGACGTCTCGCGCTTCCGCCGCATCCTGATCGCCGGCTTCGTCACCGACCTCGAGACTTCGGACATCGACCTCTCCGCCGAGACCGCGCGGCTGCTGCAGAACCAGCTGCGCTCGAACACCCGGCTGCAGGTGCTGGAGCCCGACCGCCCGCCGCTGCAGGAAGAGCTGACCAAGGTGCTCGACAAGCTGGGCGAGCAGGGCCACTACCGCAAGGAGGAGAAGGAGCAGTTCCGCCTGGAGGCGGACAAGCTGCTGCAGGACCCCGAGTACTGGCGCAAGCTGGGCGAGGAGTACCAGCAGCCGCTGGTGGTGACGGGCAAGCTCGGCTTCGAGAGCCAGAACCGCTCCGGCTTCCAGCCGGAGGAGCGGGTGGTGCGCTCGCCCAGTACCGGCACGCCGATGCTGCGGCAGGGCAGCCGCTACATGGAGCGCAAGGGCTACAGCCTGAGCGCCGACTTCTACTTCATCGACACCAGGACCGGCGAGCTGCTGCACAAGGAGCGCTTCACCGAGGAGGTCCTCTACTCGGAGGACCAGCGCATCTCGCCGCTGTCCTCCTACTTCGAGCTGATGGACCGGCTGCTGCCCAACTTCCTCGGCGTCATCACCCCGCAGAAGATCCGCGGGACCCGCGTGCTGCTCCGCTAGAAGGGACCGTCCCTATGCGCCACGTCCGCCGGCTCCTTCCCGCCGCCCTCGTGCTCTCCGCAGCGCTGCTGCCAGCGCCGGCGGCCGCCCAGTTCATCCCCTACTACGGCAAGAACAAGATCAAGTACGACAACTTCGCCTGGCGGGTCTACAAGAGCCCCCACTTCGAGGTCTTCTACTACCCCGAGTTCGAGCCGCAGCTGGCCCGGCTCGTCTCCTACCTGGAGAGCGGGTACCTGAAGATCTCCACCGGCCTCAAGCACGAGATGCCGCAGCCGATCCCGGTCATCTTCTACAAGACCCACTCCGAGTTCGAGGAGACGAACCTCTTCCCCTCCTTCGTCCCCGAGGGGGTGGAGGCCTTCACCGAGCCGGTGAAGAACCGGATGGTGCTGCCGATCGACGAGCCGCCCGACCGGCTGCAGGGGCTGATCACCCACGAGATGACCCACGCCTTCGAGTTCGACCTCATCCCCCGGGGCCTCGGCTACAACATCCAGCAGCAGGCGATCCCGCTCTGGGTCGACGAGGGGTTGGCCGACTACTTCCGCGGCATGTGGGACCCGCTCGACCTGATGATGATCCGCGACGCGGCGCTCACCGACAGGGTCCCCAAGCTGTCCAGGGCCGAGTTCGAGGCCTTCTCCGGGCGGCTGGTCTACAACATGGGCCACGCCTGCTTCGAGTTCATGGAGGCGCGCTACGGCAAGGAGGGCATCCGCCAGTTCCTCTACACGCTGCGCAAGGGGATCCTGGGCGGGGGGCCGGCGGAGCTGTACAAGCAGGCCTTCCGCACCACCCCCCAGGAGTTCGACGCCGCCTTCGACAAGTGGCTGAAGGAGCGCTTCAAGCCCTTCCGCGACCGCCAGCGGCCCGACGACTTCGGCCGCGACCTCTCGCCCAACGAGGAGAAGACCAGCTTCGTCCAGGCCTTCGCCTTCGCCCCCGCGCCCTCAGGCGAGGTGGGCGCCATCATCACCGCCAACCGCAGCGAGGGCGAGGCGGACGTCGTGCTGGTCTCGACCAAGGACGGCGCCGTCATCCGCAACCTCACCGGCGGCTTCGGCAACGAGTTCCAGGGCCTCACCATCAACAACGAGTTCGTGGCCGGCCGCATGCTGAGCTTCGACCCGCGCGGCGACTACGTCGGCTTCTTCGCCCGCACCGGCAAGGGCCGCAGCTTCTTCCTGGTCTCCGTGCTCGACGGCCGCATCAAGCGCAAGGTGAAGGTGCCGCTCGACGAGGTGCAGGCGCCCTGCCTGCTGCCCGACGGCCGCAGCCTCCTCTTCGCCGCGCTGAAGGAGGGCGTCTCCGACATCTGGCGGCTGGACCTCGACAGCGGCAAGCTGACCAACCTCACCAACGACCCCTTCGCCGACAACAACCCCGAGGTCTCGCCGGACGGCAAGCTGGTCGTCTACGAGCGCCGGGTGAGCGGGCACCTGAAGCTCTATTCCTTTCCGCTCGACAACCCCACCCACAAGGTGCAGCTCACCTTCGGGCCCTTCGACGACCAGGCTCCCTACTTCTCCGCCGACGGCACCAAGCTCTACTACGCCTCGGACGAGGACGACGACATCCCCAACCTGCGCAGCCTCGACCTGCAGACGGGAGCCATCCAGCAGTACACGGACGTCTTCGGCGGGGCCATGGCGCCGACGCCGCTGAATACCGCCCACGGGGAACGCCTCGCCTTCCTCACCTACTACAAGGGGGAGTACCGCCTGCACGCCCACGACACGGCGGAGCCCATGAAGGAGGTCGAGCAGGACGTGCGCGCCGCCTCCGAGGGGCTGGCGGACTTCCAGCCGGACATCACCCACGAGGTGGTGCCAGAGAACAAGCGGCGCAAGAAGCTGTTCGAGGGACTGTACCTGGAGGGCCGTCCGCCCATCAACGTGGGGGTCACCTCCAGCGGCGACTTCTACGGGGGCTCCGCCATCGCCCTCACCGATACCCTGGGCGACCAGCTCTTCAGCGCCACCTTCCTCTCGGTCGCCTCCTATCGCATCTACGAGGGCCAGTACGCGAACCTCTCGCGGCGGCTGCACTACGGGGTCAACCTCTTCGACCAGACCTACTTCTTCTACCCGTACTATGCGCAATACGCGCCCTACTACGGCCTCAACACCCGCGACCTCGCCATCGCCACCCAGCGCTTCTCGGGCGGACAGCTCTTCGCCGAGTACCCGCTCGACATCTTCCGCCGCGTGGAGATCGGCGCCGGGCTCATCCGGGTGAACGAGGCCTTCGGCGACGCGTCGGTCGAGCAGCAGATCTGCCAGCAGAACGCCGTCTACGGCCTGCCCTGCTTCCTCAACAACGGCTGGCAGGCGCCGCTTTCGGTGCGGCTGGTGCAGGAGACCACGCGCTTCGCCGAGTTCGGGCCGCTCGACGGCAGCACCTTCAGCGTCGGCTTCACCTACGCCCCCAAGATCGGCAGCTTCCTGCAGCGGCAGACCGTCGACGCCGACCTGCGCAAGTACCTGCGCCTCGCCCACACCAGCGCGCTGCTCGCCCTGCGCGCCAAGGGCTTCTACTCGAACGGCGACAACCCCGACTACTTCTACTTCGGCGGCAACATGGAGCTGCGCGGCTACCCCTACCTGGGCTTCGCCGGCAACAAGGGCTTCTTCGCCAACGCCGAGTTCCGCACGCCGCTCATCAACCTCGCCGCGACGCCCATCGGCATCCTGGGCCCGCTGCGGGGGACGGTGTTCTTCGGCATCGGCGGCGCGGTCTTCAAGGGGCAGGAGTGCACGGGCAGCGAGACGCCGGCCCAGGCGCAGTCGTGCTGGAGCTTCTCCACCAGCCAGCCGGGGTACTCCTACGTGCACGACCCGATCTTCGGCGAGCCGGTCACCGGCTGGCGGCTCAAGGACGGGCGCGCTTCCTGGGGCTTCGGGCTGCAGCTGATCTTCCTGGGCTACCCGCTGCACTTCGACTGGGTCAAGTACACGGACTTCGCCACCACCAGCCAGGGCTGGGACTTCGCCTTCTGGCTGGGTTACGACTTCTAGCTGGGGGTGCGGCGCCGCCGCCCCAGACCCCCTTCGCACCGCGCGAGTGAGTTGCGTTGCGCTCCGCACCCGCGGCCGGCGCACCGCCGTTTGACGTCGCCGCGAAGACCTCGCTAGAATGGCGGTTTCGTGGATCGAGGCTCGAAGGAGACGACCGTGTACGCGATCATCAGGACGGGCGGCAAGCAGTACCGGGTGCAGCCGGGCGACGTGGTCCGGGTCGAGCGCCTCGAGGGCGAGGTGGGACAGAGCGTCACCCTGGGTGACGTCCTGCTCCTCGCCGGAGAGGGCGAGCCGCGCGTCGGCAACCCGCTCCTCGCCGGCGTCGCGGTGCGGGGCACGGTGGTCGAGCAGGAGCGCTCCGCCAAGGTCCGCGTCTTCAAGTACAAGAAGCGCAAGCATTACCGGCGGACGCGCGGGCACCGGCAGGCGTTCACGGCCGTGCGGATCGACGCCGTCCAGGCCTGACGGAGAACGAGGGCATGGCGCACAAGAAGGGCCAGGGTTCGAGCCGCAACGGCCGCGACAGCCAATCGCAGCGGCTGGGCGTCAAGGTTTTCGGGGGCCAGGCCGTGCGCGGCGGCGCGATCATCCTGCGCCAGCACGGCACCCGCTTCAAGCCGGGTCGCAACGTGGCGCTGGCGCGCGACCACTCGCTGTTCGCGCTGGTGGACGGCTTCGTCCGGTTCGAGGACCACGGCGGGCGCGGTCAGCTGGTGAGCGTGCTTCCGGCCGCGAGCTAGCGGCGGGCCGCCTGGTGGGCGGTCGCTGATGTTCGTCGACCAGGTCAGGATCTTCGTCAAGGCCGGCGACGGCGGCAACGGGCTGGTGAGCTTCCGCCGCGAGGCCCACGTGCCCCGGGGCGGCCCCGACGGAGGCAACGGCGGCAAGGGCGGCGACGTGGTGCTGCTCGCCGTCTCCCACCAGAACACCCTGCTGCCCCTGCGCTACCACGCCGAGCACCGCGCGGAGCGGGGCCGGCACGGCGGCCCCGGCAACCGGACCGGCGCCGAGGCGCCCGACCTGGTGATCCCGGTCCCACCGGGGACGAGCGCCTTCGACGAGGCGAGCGGCGAGCTCCTGGGCGAGGTGCTGCACGAGGGCGACCGCCTGGTGGTGGCGCGCGGCGGGGGCGGCGGGCGCGGCAACCGGTCGTTCCTCTCGAACCGCAACCGGGCGCCGCGGGAGGCGGAGCCGGGGGTGCCGGGCGAGGAGCGCCGGCTGCGGCTCGACCTGCGCCTGATCGCTGACGTGGGGCTGCTGGGGTTGCCGAACGCCGGCAAGTCGACCCTGCTCTCGAGGCTCTCGGCGGCGCGGCCCAAGGTGGCGGAGTACCCGTTCACCACGCTCACGCCCGTACTGGGGGTCGTCGAGGTGGACGGCAGCGGCTTCGTCGCGGCCGACATCCCCGGGATCATCGAGGGGGCGCACCAGGGTGCCGGGCTGGGGCTGCAGTTCCTCCGCCACGTCGAGCGCACGCGTGCCCTGCTCCACGTGGTCGACGCCTCCGGCACCAGCGGCCGCGACCCGGTGCAGGACCTGCGCTTGGTGCGCGAGGAGGTCCGCCGGTTCGAGCCCGGGCTGCTCGACCGCCCGCAGCTGGTGGCGGCCACCAAGCGCGACGCCGTGGTCGCCCCCGACCCGCTGCCGGCGCTCGCGGACGCCGCCGCCCGAGACGGCCTGGAGGTGTTGGCCGTCTCCGCCGTGAGCGGCGAGGGGCTGCAGCCGCTCAAGCGCCGTCTGCTCGCGCTGCTGCAGGCGGGCACACCGCTCGCCGCCGGTGATGGCGCGTGAGGATCGGCCTGTTCGGCGGTACATTCGATCCTGTGCACCTGGGCCACCTGCGTGCTGCCGAGAGCGCCCGCGAGGCGCTGGGGCTGGAGCGGGTGGCCTTCGTGCCGAGCGCCCAGCCGCCACACCGGCCGCGGCCGCTGTCCCCGGCGGAGGACCGTCTGGCCATGTGCCGGCTGGCCACCGCGGCGCACCCCGGCTTCGAGACCTGGGACCTGGAGCTGCGGCGGCCCGGCCCCAGCTACACCGTCGACACGGTGACCGCCCTGGTGGCCGGGCGGCCCGGCGACGAGTTCGTGCTGATCGTGGGCGCGGACACCTGGCCGGAGATGTCGTCCTGGCGCGATCCGCGGCGGCTGTTCTCGCTGGTGGAGGTCGCGGTCACCGCCCGGCCCGGTACCGAGGCGCAGGAGCTGGCGGCGCCCTTCCCGGGCTCCCGCGGCGTGAGCCGGGTGGTCGGGCCGGTCCTCGGTATCTCCGCGACGGCCATCCGCGAGCGGGTGCGTGCCGGCCACAGCATCCGCTTCCTGGTCCCCGACGCCGTGGCCGACTACATCGCCCGGCGGAGGCTCTACTCGTGAAGCTGCCGCCGACCGTCGAGACCGTCACCCGCATCGCCCTGGACAAGAAGGCGGACGACGTGGTGGTGCTCGACCTGCGGCCCGCCGCGGACTTCGCCGACTACTTCGTCCTGCTCTCGGGCGGCAACCAGCGCCAGCTGGTGGCGATCGCGGACGCGGTGCTGGAGACGCTGCGCGCCTCCGGCCGTCGACCCTCGCACGTGGAGGGCTACCCGCGCGGTGAGTGGATCCTGCTCGACTACGGGAGCTTCGTGGTCCACGTGTTCACGCCCCGCACGCGCGGCTTCTACGACCTCGAGCGCCTGTGGGGCGGCGCCCGCCGGCTGGAGGTCCGCGGGTGAGCACCGCCGTGGCCGCGGCACCGGCCGGCGTGGTCGCCGAGTCGAAGGCCATGCGCGAGCTGCTGGCGCTGGTGCTGCGCGTCGCCTCCGCCCGCAGCCCGGTGCTGGTGGAGGGCGAGAGCGGAAGCGGCAAGGACCTCCTCGCCTACTGGCTGCATTACGCCGGCGCGCGCCGCGAGGGGCCCTTCGTGAAGGTGCACTGCCCCTCCATCCCGGCCGAGCTGCTGGAGTCGGAGCTGTTCGGCCACGAGAAGGGTGCCTTCACGGACGCCCGCGCGGCGAAGGCGGGCAAGATCGAGATGGCTGCCGCCGGCACCCTCTACTTCGACCAGGTGGAGGACCTGGCGCCGGCGCTGCAGGCCAAGCTGCTGCGGGTGGTGGAGGAGCGGCGCTTCGAGCGGCTGGGCGGCACCCGCACCATCGAGGTCGACGTGCGCTTCGTGGCTTCGGCCAGCCGCGGCCTCGCCGAGGCGGTGCGCGGCGGACGCTTCCGCGAGGACCTCTACCACCGGCTCAACGTGGTGCGCCTGGTCCTCGAGCCGCTGCGCTCCCGCCGGGAGGACATCCTGCCGCTCGCCCGCGCGTTCCTCGCCCGCGAGCGCGAGCGGGGCACCACCCGGGCCGGTGGGTTCTCGGCGGAGGCGGAGCAGCTGCTGCGGGGCTACCCCTGGCCGGGCAACGTCCGCGAGCTGCGCGGCGCGGTGGAGCGGGCGGCGCTCGTCACCCCGGCCGGGCTGGTGGAGCGCTCCGCGCTGCCTGCGGAGCTGCTCGCCCACCCCCAGGCCCTGTGGGCGGGGCGGGAGCGCCGGCCGACCCTGCGGGAAGTGGAGCAGGCCTACATCCGTCAGGTCCTGGAGCTGACGGAGGGCAGCCAGACACGGGCCGCAGCCGTGCTGGGCATCTCGCGCAAGGCGCTGTGGCAGAAGCGGCGCCGCTTTGGGATAGCTTAAGCGGGAAGGGACGCACAGCCATGGATCAGAAGAAGCTCAAGGCCTTCCGGGAACGCCTGCTGCTGAAGAAGCGGGAGATCCTGGAGGCGTTTCGGAAGAACAAGAACGACGGCATGGAGGCCGACGGGGAGGCCACCCAGGACATCGCCGACAAGGCGGCCAACTCGTACACCAAGGAGTTCCTGTTCAGCCTCTCCAGCACCGAGCGCGACCTGCTGCAGATGGTGGACCAAGCGCTGCTGCGCATCGACGAGCGGCGCTTCGGGGTGTGCGCCGTGTGCGAGGAGGAGATGAACCTCAAACGGCTGGAGGCGGTACCCTGGGCCAGGCTGTGTCTCTCCTGCCAGCAGAAGCAGGAGTCGGGCCAGCTCTGAGACGAGACCCGTGAACCTGGACCGGGCGCAGCATGCCGCGCGTCGGCTGGTGGACCCGCTGCTGGCGGTGGTGTTCCCCTCCGCCTGCCCCGGCTGCGGAGCCCTGCTCGCCCACCCCGGCCAGGGGCCGCTGTGCGAAGCCTGCTGGCGGGCGCTGCCGCGCCACCGCGGCGCCGCCTGCGGCTGTGGGCTGCCGCTGCTGCCCGGGGCCGCCCTCTGCGGCCGCTGCCGTCGCGGCCGCCAGCCCTTCACCGCCGGCGCCAGCCTCGGCCCTTACGAGGGCTCGCTGCGCGTGCTGCTGCACCAGCTGAAGTACGCGGGGCGGCGCCGCGCCGCCGCCCGCCTGGCCGCACTGCTGCTGGAGGAGGAGCGGGTGCGCCGGCTGCTGCGGACGAGCGAGGTGCTGGTGCCGGTCCCGCTGCACCCGCGACGGCTGCGGGAGCGCGGCTTCAACCAGTCGGCCCTGATCGCCGAGGAGCTGGCGCGGCGCTGCGGCCGCCTCTTCTGCCCTGACGCACTGGTGCGCCGGCGCGACACCGTGCCGCAGGCGGGGCTGAAGGCGGCCGAGCGGCGGCGCAACGTGCGCGACGCCTTCGTGGTGCGGCGCCGCGCCTGCATCTGCGGTCGCGTCGTCACCCTGGTGGACGACGTGGTCACCACGGGTGCCACCGCGCAGGCCTGCGCCCGCGCGCTGGCGGAGGCGGGAGCGGCCGAGCTGCGGCTGCTCACCGCGGCGCGAGCTTGAGGGTGCCGCGGAACGGAGAGTGAGGCGAGCCATGACGAGAGGCGTGGCGATCCTGCGGCTGGGGCTGCTGGCCGGGCTGCTGGCGGCCAGCGCGGGAGAGGCGCGGGCGGCGCAGCCGCGGGGGAAGCCCCGCACCGCGGCGCTCGAGATCGCCCAGCAGAAGGCGCAGGAGGCGGCCATCGACACGCTGCCCAAGCAGCTCAAGGCCTTCTACAGGGCGCACCGGGCCGAGATGCCGGCGCTGGCGGTCGAGCCGGAGTTCCCGCCCCGCTCGCCGGAGCGGCGCTTCCTGGTCGACCGGTTGCTGCCGTTCCCCTTCACCGATCTGCCACGCTCCGAGGCGGCGCTCAAGGCCAAGTACGGGGACAAGGCGAACGGGGTCGGCCGCCTGCCCTGGCTGATCCAGGAGTCCTACGCGCGGCTGGTGGAAGCCATGAAGCAGCAGGACAAGGGGAGGATCCTCACCGAGTCCGACACCCTGGCCGGCCTGGTGGTCGACATCCACACCGTGGTCAACCTCAGCGAGAACTACGACGGGCAGAATAGCGGCCAGCCCGGGCTCTACGTGCGCTACGTGGAGAAGGTGCTGCAGTACGACCGCGACCTCAAGCTCTCGCCGGAGGCGGCCCGCTACCTCGACGAGCCCAAGGAGTACGTCTTCTCCATGCTGGGTTCCACCTACGTCTGGCTCGACAACGTGCTCTACCTCGACGACCTCGCCAAGCGCGGCAAGAGCGGCTACGGGGAGATCTACTTCGAGGACTTCGCCAAACGGGTCGGGCCCATCCTCAAGGACCGGCTCTCGCGGGCGGCCGAGGACGTCGGCAGCTACTGGTACACCGCCTGGAGCGTCGCCGGCCGGCCCGAGCTGAAGTAGCACAGTGATTGACCGCCCGCGCGACCGGCCCATATGATCGGGACTCTGGCGGCCACCCCGCAGTGCGTCCCGGCCCCGGGAAGCGAGCCTTTGGACGACGGGAAGCTCTCCCCCAGTGAAGCGGAGCTCATCGAGCGCTGCCTGCGCAAGGACAACGCGGCGTGGGAGCAGGTGATCGCCCGCTTCCGCCGCAAGGTCTTCCACATCTCCTACAAGTTCACCGGCAAGCACGACCAGGCCGAAGACCTCACCCAGGAGATCTTCCTGAAGGTCTTCCGCAGCCTGGACAAGTTCCACCGGGACGCCGACTTCGGGACCTGGCTGTCGAGCGTGGCGCGCAACTACTGCATCGACCGTTACCGCGCCAGCAAGCGGGAGAAGGAGATCCTGGTAGAGGACGCGCTCGCCTACGACCTGGCCCCGGCCGCCTCGGGCAACCCGTACCGCGCGCTCGAGGACCAGGACCGCCGCAGCCTGGTGCGCCGGGGCCTGCAGCAGCTGCCGGGCAAGCTGCGCGAGGCGGTGATCCTGCGCGACCTGCAGGGGATGAGCTACCAGGAGATGGCCGTGCGCCTGGCGCTGCCCGAGGGCACGGTCAAGAGCCGCATCAACCGCGGGCGCGAGGAGCTCGCCCGGCTGCTGCTGCGCGCGCAGCAGCCGCGGCGAGCGGGCGCCGGGGTCAGGGGCGGCAGGAGGTGAGGTGATGCAGCTCGCGTTCGACGAGCAGGGCGACGTGACCATCGTCCGCGTGCAGGAGACGCGGCTGACCTACCCGGTGCTGGCGGCCTTCTTCTCCGAGGTCAAGCAGCGGGTGGAGTCGGGTGCGCGCAAGGTGCTGATCGACCTGCAGGCGGTCAGCTACCTGGACAGCGCCTCCATCGGCTGCCTGATGGACGTGCACCGCCTGCTGCAGGAGAAGGGCGGCGCGCTGCGCCTCTCCGGCCTGCAACCGCGGGTGGAGACCATGATCTCCATGACCGGCGTCCACAAGATCGTGCCGCTGCACCGCGAGGAGGCCCAGGCCCTCGCCGAGTTCGGGGTGCGCCGGAGCGCGCGATGAACAGGCTGCGGCTGTCGACCGGCTTCGAGATCCCGCTCGACGGCGACCTGTTGGCCGTGCTGGAGGCGCTCTACCACGAGGTCACGCTCAAGCATCAGTTCAAGGGCTCCTTCGCGGACATGATGCGGGAGATCGAGGCGCTGGTGGAGCAGATGGGCCCGGAGGACCGCAGGCGCTACCTGGTGGAGAGCCTGTTCCTCAACTACAACACCTTCGAGAGCGAGATGCTCGACGCCTACGCCCGACGGCTCACGGCCCGCAAGCGGGCTCGCGGCCAGAAGGCGGGAGGCTCGCGGTGAGGGCGCTCGGCCTCCTGGGCGCCGTCCTTCTCGGCTCCGCCCTGGCCGCCGCCGCCCAGCCCAAGACCGCGCCGCCCCAGCCGGAGGCGAGGGTGGAGCCGGCCAGCTTCGACTTCGGCAAGGCACTGCCCGGCCGGACGCTGAAGAAGGAGTTCGTGCTGAAGAACGCGGGCGAGGCGACGCTGGTCATCGAGGGCGTCTCCACCACCTGCGGCTGCACCGCCGCCATCGCCGGCGCCACCCGTCTGCCGCCGGGGCGCTCCACCTCGCTCAGCGTCACCCTGCAGACCCGCGACTACCGCGGGCCGGTGGAGAGACGGGTGCTGGTGCGCAGCAACGACCCCAAGACGCCGCTGCTGGAGGTCAGGGTCAGGGCCACCGTGGAGCCGCCGGCCGGCCGCTAGGCTCCTCGAGACTCCGTCAACAGGCGGCGGCCGGGTGCAGGGTCGCCGCCTCGGTGACCAGCGCCGCCTCGGTGACCAGGGCCGCGGTGGCCGGCACCAGCTCGAACGCGCCCGCCGTCGCCAGCAGCTTGTGCGCCACCGCCGCGTGCAGCGCGTGGCCCGCCCTCACCGCCTCCAGCCGGCCCAGCAGCGGGTGGCCGAGCAGGGCGAGGTCGCCGATGGCGTCGAGGATCTTGTGGCGCACGAACTCGTCGGCGAAGCGCAGCTTGTTGTTGAGGACACCGGTCTCGCCGATCACCACCGCGTTGTCCAGGCTGCCGCCCAGAGCCAGGCCGCTCTTGCGCAGCAGCTCCACCTCCCGCAGGAAGCCGAAGGTGCGGGCGGGGGCGATGGAGTCGGTGAAGGCGCGGCCTGACAGGCGCAGGGAGAGGGCCTGGTGGCGCAGGAGCGGGTGGTCGAAGCCGATGGTGTAGCGCACCTCGAAGTGCTCGGCCGGCACCAGCCGCGCCGACTTCTGCCCGTGCACCACCTCCACCGGCTGCAGCACCCGCAGGTAGTGGCGGGGCACCGCCAGCGGCCGCAGCCCGGCCTCGTGCAGCAGCATCACGAAGGGTGCCGCGCTGCCGTCGAGGACCGGCACCTCGGGGCCGTCCACCTCCACCAGCACGTCGTCGACGCCGAGCGCGGAGAGCGCGGCCAGCAGGTGCTCGACGGTGCCCACGGAGACGCCCTCGCGATGCAGGGTGGTGGCGTGGTCCTGCCCGCCGATGTGGGCGAGGGTGGCGGGGATGGCGACCCCCACGTCGCTGCGCAGGAAGCGCACGCCGTGCTCGGCGGGCGCCGGCCGCAGGCGCAGGCGCACGGGACGGCCCGAGTGCAGCCCGATTCCCGTGCAGGCGACCTCGCGTCTCAGTGTTCGTCGGTAGATCATGCTGCTCGGCCCTCGCGGGCGGACGCCGGACGCCCGGGCGGGATCCAGCAAGCCGGATGCCGGCGGAGGGGGAGGGCGGGGGGTTTCACGTTCAGTGACTTACCTCGGCTGCTCCGCTCGGCCGGGGCGCCGTGTGGCCTGTCGACCACGAGGCGTGTGGCCAGGGGGCCACGCTCAGCGGCGGCGCGGCCGCGCAAGAAGAGGGCGCAGATACCGTCCGGTGTGGCTCTTGCGCGAGCGGGCCACCGCCTCGGGCGTCCCTTGGCTCACCACGCGCCCGCCGCGCTCGCCAGCGTCGGGGCCGAGGTCGATCACCCAGTCGGCGCTCTTGACGACGTCGAGGTTGTGCTCGATGACGACCACCGTGTTGCCGCCGTCGACCAGCCGGCCGAGCACCTCGAGCAGCCGGCGCACGTCGTCGAAGTGCAGGCCGGTGGTCGGTTCGTCGAGGAGGTACAGGGTGCGTCCCGTCTCGCGGCGGCCCAGCTCGCGCGCGAGGCGCACCCGCTGCGCCTCGCCGCCGGACAGCGTGGTCGCGCTCTGGCCCAGCCGCAGGTAGCCGAGCCCGACCTCGCCGAGCGTCCCCAGCAGCCTGGCGAGCCGCGGGTGGGCGCACAGCCGCTCACGGGCGGCATCGACGCTGAGGTCGAGCATGTCGGCGATGCTCAGGCCCTGGTAGCGCACCTCCAGAGTCTCGCGGTTGTAGCGGCGGCCCTGGCAGGCCTCGCACTGGACGAACACGTCGGGCAGGAAGTGCATCTCCACCCGCCGCACGCCGTCCCCCTGGCACGCCTCGCAGCGGCCGCCCTTGACGTTGAAGGAGAAGCGGCCCGGCTTGAAGCCGCGCGCCCGCGCCTCGGGCAGCAGGCTGTAGACCTCGCGGATGAGGGCGAAGGCGCCGGTGTAGGTGGCAGGGTTCGAGCGGGGTGTGCGCCCGATCGGGCTCTGGTCGATGGCGATCACCTTGTCGACCGCCTCGGCGCCCTCGATGGCGCGGTGGCGGCCGGGCTCGGCGCTGGAGCGGTACAGCCTCCGCGCCAGCGCCCGGTGCAGCACCTCCTCGACCAGCGTGGACTTGCCCGCGCCGGACACGCCGGTGACCGCGGTCAGCGCGCCCAGCGGGATGTCCACGTCGACGTCGCGCAGGTTGTGGGCGCGGGCGCCCAGCACCCGCAGCCAGCCCCTGGCGGACCGGCGGCTGAGCGGAAGCGGCACCTCGAGCTCGCCCCGCAGGTAGCGCCCGGTCAGGCTGCCGTCGAGGGTGGCGGGCGGCCCCTGGTACATGAGCCGTCCCCCGGCGGCACCGGCGCCCTCGCCGAGGTCGATGACCCAGTCGGAGGCGCGGATCGTCTCTTCGTCGTGCTCGACCACCACCACCGTGTTGCCGGCGTCGCGGATGCTGCGCAGCGTCTCGATGAGCCGCGCGTTGTCCTTCTGGTGCAGCCCCACCGAGGGCTCGTCCAGCACGTAGAGCAGCCCCTGCATGCGGGCGCCGATCTGGGTGGCGAGGCGCAGGCGGTGGGCCTCGCCGCCCGAGAGCGTGGTGGTGGCGCGGTCCAGCGTCAGGTAGCCGAGGCCCAGCGAGAGCAGCACCTCCAGCCGCGAGAGGATCTCGCCCGTGATCCGCTCCGCCACCTGCCGCTCGCGCTCGGGGAACTCGAGCGCGGCGAGAGTCTCGCGGGCGAGAGAGAGCGGCAGGCGCACGATGTCCGCCACCGAGTGGCCGGCCAGCCGCACCGCCAGGCTCTCCGGGCGCAGGCGGGTGCCGCGACAGGCCCGGCACGGCTCCTCGGTGAGGTAGGGGCGCACGTCCTCGAAGGCTTCGCCGCCGTCGCTCGTCTCGTCGTCGCCCGGGGTCGCGTCCAGCCGCAGCAGGTCCTGCAGGCGGCGGCGCAGGTAGGGGACGACCCCGGGGAAGCCGGCGGAGTCGCCGTGCAGCAGCACCTCGCGGGCCTCCGGCGGCAGGGTGCCGACCGGCGCCTCCAGCGAGAAGCCGTGCCGCTCCGCCACCTCGAAGAGGGCCTCGCGCAGCAGGCGAGGGCCGTGGCGGTGCCAGGGACGGATGGCGCCCTCCAGCAGGCTCTTCGTCTCGTCGGGGATCACCCGCGAGGCGTCGACTGCCCAGCGCTGGCCCAGCCCGTCGCAGGCGGGGCAGGCGCCCTGCGCGCTGTTGAAGGAGAATGCGCGCGGCGACAGCTCGGGAAGGGACACGTCGCAGCGCGCGCAGGCGAGGTGGCGCGAGAGCAGCCGCTCGCCCCGGCCCTCGACCGAGACCAGCACCACGCCGTGGGCCAGCTCGAGCGCCTTCTCCAGGCTCGAGCGCAGGCGGTCCTCGGCGCCGGGGCGCAGCGCCAGGCGGTCGACCAGCACGTCGATGCGGTGGCCACGGCGGGGGTCGAGCGGCAGTGGCTCGTGCAGGCTCACGGCCCGGCCGTCCACCCGCGCCCGCTGCAGACCGGCGGCCCGCGCCGCCTGGAGCTCCTTGCGGTAGCCGCCCTTCCTGCCGCGGGCGACCGGAGCGGCAATGACCGCCACCGCGCCCTGCGCCTGGCGCAGCAGGCGCTCGGCCATCTCCTCGCCGGTCTGGGCGGTGACGGGCTCGCCGCAGCGGGGGCAGTGCAGGCGGCCCAGGCTGGCGAACAGGATGCGCAGGTGGTCGTAGACCTCGCTCACGGTGCCCACGGTCGAGCGGGGGTGAGCGACGGTCGTGCGCTGCTCGATGGCGATCGCCGGCGACAGCCCGCTCACCGACTCGACCTCGGGGCGGTCCATCTGCTCCAGGAACTGCCGGGCCCAGGGCGAGAGGCTCTCCACGTAGCGCCGCTGTCCCTCTGCGTAGAGGGTGTCGAAGGCGAGGCTGCTCTTGCCCGAGCCGGAGGGCCCGGTGATCACCACCAGCTGCCGCCGCGGGATGTCGCAGTCGAGCGACCTGAGGTTGTGGACCCGGGCGCCCCGGATGCGGATGGGCTCGTCTGCGGCTCGCTCGCTCACGTTCCCGCCGTTCTGACTCCAGCCAAAGAGGTAATCTTATCCCGTTCCCTGCGGCGTTGCTGCGGTGACGTGTGCCGTTGCCGCGCGCCGGCGCGGCGTGCTAACTTGACTCGCTCGTCCCTGCACCTCGCCCATGAAGACGAAGCTCACCCGCAAGATCAAGCCCGCCCCGACCAACGGCCGTGAGCACACCCATGCGCTGGCCCTCTTCGAGCGCGCCGTCAAGGCACTGGGGAAGAAGGACTTCGAGCGGGCGCGCGCCACCCTGGACGAGCTGCTGGGAGCAGACGGGCTGCCCCGCGAGCTCGCCGAGCGGGCGCGCGCGTACCGGGCCATGTGCGAGCGTGGCCGGCGGACGGGGCGACCGCGAACCTTCGAAGAGCTGCTCAACTACGGGGTGGTGCTCCACAACCGCGGCGACTTCGCCCAGGCCGTGAAGTACCTGAGCCTGGCCCTGGAGATCGAGCCACGCAACGACGGCGCCCTCTACTGCCTGGCGGCGGCACAGGCGAGGGCCGGCTCGGCCGCCGCCGCGCTCGAGGCGCTGCGCTCGGCCATCGCCAGAAACCCTGCCTCCCGCGCGCAGGCCCGCCACGACGAGGACTTCGCGGTTCTGCGTGGTGCCGAGGAGTTCCGGGCGCTGGTGGCGCCCATGCAGCCGTGAGCGGGCCCGCTGCCGAGCGGGAACGGCGCCTGGCAGCGCTCGTCCGCTCCGGAGTGAAGCTCGAGGACCCGGCCAGCACCCTGGTCGGCCCCGAGGTGGTGGTCGAGCCGGAGGCGGAGCTGCGGGCCTTCACCATCCTGGAGGGCCGCACCATCGTCCGCCGAGGGGCCTCGGTCGGCCCCTTCGTGCGCCTGGTGGACATGGAAGTGCAGGAGGGCGCGCAGGTGCTCGACCACTGCCTGCTGCGCGAGAGCGTGGTGGAGGCCGGCGCCAGCGTCGGGCCCTTCGCCCAGCTGCGCCCCGGCAGCCGCGTCGGCCGGGGCGCCAGGGTCGGCAACTTCGTCGAGCTGAAGAAGACGCACCTTGGTGAGGGCGCCAAGGCGCAGCATCTGAGCTACCTCGGGGACGCCACCATCGGGCCGGGGGTGAACATCGGTGCGGGCACCATCACCTGCAACTACGACGGGGAGAAAAAGAGCCCCACCCGCATCGAAAAGGACGCCTTTGTCGGCAGCCACGCCACCCTGGTGGCGCCGGTGACCGTGGGCGAGGGCTCCTACGTGGCGGCGGGCAGCACCATCACCGAGGACGTGCCGGCCGACGCCCTGGCCCTCGGCCGGGCGCGGCAGGTGACGAAGCCGGGCTGGGCGGAGCGGCGCCGCGCACGGCGGACGACGGGCTCCGGCACGTAGGCTGCCGCCGTGAGCGCTCCCTCCGAGGTCCTGGCCGGCCTCAACTCCAGCCAGCGCGAGGCGGTAGCCGCCGTGGAGGGCCCGGTGCTGATCCTGGCCGGGGCCGGCAGCGGCAAGACCCGGGTCATCACCCACCGCATCGCCCACCTGGTGCTCGACCGGGGTGTCGACTCGGCGCGCATCCTGGCGGTCACCTTCACCAACAAGGCGGCCGAGGAGATGCGCGGCCGCGCCGAGCGGCTCCTCGAGGGCCGGCCGATGCGGGCCTGGATCTCCACCTTCCACAGCCTGTGCCTGAGGCTGCTGCGGCAGGAGGCGCGGGCCGCGGGGCTCAGCGCCTCCTTCCTCGTCTACGACGAGGACGACCAGCTCGCCGCGGTCAAGGAGGCGATGCGCGCGCTCGACCTCTCCGAGAAGCTGCACCCGCCGCGGCGGCTGCTCGCCCGCATCTCCCGGCGCAAGAACTCGGGACGCGAGGCGGGCGACGAGGAGGGCCTCGCCGCCGACCTCACCGCGCGGGTGATGGAGCGCTACCAGGCGGTGCTCGGCGCGGCCCAGGCTCTCGACTTCGACGACCTGCTGTTGCGCGCGCAGGAGCTGCTCGAGCGCGACCAGGCGGTGCGCGAGGCGTGGCAACGGCGCTTCCCCTACCTGCTGGTCGACGAGTACCAGGACACCAACCGCGCGCAGTACGAGCTGGTGAAGCTGCTGGCGGGGCCACGGCGCAACCTGACGGTGGTCGGCGACGAGGACCAGTCGATCTACTCCTGGCGCGGCGCCGACATCCAGAACATCCTCGACTTCGAGCGTGACTTCCCGGGCGCCCGGGTCTTCCGCCTGGAGGAGAACTACCGCTCCTCGCAGCGGGTGCTCGACGTCGCCTCGGCGCTGGTGGCGCGCAACCTGCGGCGCAAGGGCAAGACGCTGCGGGCCGTGCGCGAGGGCGGCGAGCCGGTGCGCCTGCACGAGGCGCTCGACGAGTTCGAGGAGGCGGCCTACGTGGTCGAGCGCACGGCGCGCCTGCGCGAGCGGGGCCGGGTGGCCGTCCTCATGCGCATGAACGCGCAGAGCCGGCTGTTCGAGGAGGGGCTGCTGCGGGCGCGGGTCCCCTACCTGGTGGTGGGCGGGGTGGGCTTCTACGAGCGGCGGGAGGTGAAGGACGTGCTCGCCTACCTGCGCCTGCTGCAGAACCCGCGCGACTCGGTGGCCCTGCGGCGGGTGGTGAACGTGCCCCCCCGCGGCATCGGCCAGAAGACGGTGGAGGAGCTGGAGCGCTCCGCCGCCAGCCGCAGCCAGGGCCTCTGGGAGGCGCTGGTGCAGCTCACCGACGAGGCGGCGCTTCCCGGCCGCGCGCTCATGCCGCTGCGCCAGTTTCGCGACGTGGTCGAGGAGCTGCGCGCCGAGGCGGAGGGCCTGGGCGTGCGCCGGTTGCTGGAGCGGACGCTGGAGCGGACCGGCTACACGGCCGCCCTCGCCCGCGAGGACAGCCAGGAGAGCCAGGACCGGCTGGAGAACCTGGCCGAGCTGCTGGCGGCCGCCGCCGACTACGAGGCGCGGGAGAGCGCGCCGTCGCTCGCCGGGTTCCTCGACCGCGCGGCCCTCGTCTCGGAGACCGATCGCCTGCGTGACGACGTCCCGGTGCTGCTGATGACGCTGCACTCGGCGAAGGGCCTCGAGTTCGAGTCCGTGTTCCTGGTCGGCCTGGAGGAGGGCCTCCTGCCTCACTCTCGCAGCCTCACCAGCGAGGAGGGCCTGGAAGAGGAGCGGCGGCTCTGCTACGTGGGGATGACCCGCGCCATGGAGCGACTCCATCTCTCCTGGGCCCGCAGCCGTGCCGTCTTCGGCCAGCGACGGCTCACCCAGCCCAGCCGCTTCCTCGAGGAGATCGAGGCGGAGGCGCTGGAGAGGAGCGGCGGGCTGTTCACGGGCGCACGCGCGCCCGCCGCCGGCGGGGCGGCCTCACGAACGCCGCCGGTGGCCGCGGGGACACCGAGCCCGTCGGCGGCCAGCGACGACTTTCGTCCCGGCCTCCGCGTCCGCCACCCCCTGTTCGGGGTGGGCACGGTGCTCCGGCGCGAAGGCGAGGGAGACGACCTGAAGCTGACGGTGTCCTTCCCCGGGGTGGGGGCCAAGAAGCTGGTGGCGCGCTTCGCGGGGCTCGAAGCCGTCTGAAACCGCTCGCGCCCGCGGCCCGGCTGCGGCGGCCGCGGACGCGAGCGCTCCGGCGGGTCGAGGCCGAAGCTCAGGCCTTGGGCGTCAGGTTCTGAACCACCCAGCGCGAGACCATCCGGCCGCCGGTGCTGCCGGTCATCTCGTACTTGCGCAGGGTCATCACGTAGGGCTTCTTCTGGCCGTTGATGGTGAGGTCGAGGTCGACGTCCTTGGTGATCATCTCGCCCTTCAGCGTGTCGAGATCCTCGACGTTGCCGACGGAGAGCGCCACGTTGCGCTTCTCGCGCTCCACCGCGTTCTTGGCGTCGGTCGCCTGCTTCTTGAGCTCGCGGTCCTTGTTGTTGTAGTTCGTCCACTTCTCGGCGATCGGCTGCAGCGCCGGCGGAACCTTGGCGCCCTTCTTCTCGGCCTCGCGGACCTTATCGAGCTTCTGGTAGACGCTGAGGTCGTTGCCCCAGGTGCGTGCCTCGCGCTGGTTCTGGGCGAGCGCCGCCTCGAGGTCCTTCTGCTTCTTGACGAGGTCGGGCAGCGGCGCAGGGACCTTCGTCTCGGGACTGACGGCGGTGATCTTCCAGTCCGTGACCGGCTGGTTGAACTGCACCATGGCGAAGCTGGTCAGGGTGTTGGTGTCGTTCGCCTGCAGCGCGGTGAAGTACTGGTTGATGACGTTCTTCTCAGCGCCCCCGCCGCACGCCGCCGCAAACAGCGCCAAGGCCAGGGCCACCGCGATCGCCGTTGCTCGCTCCCTCATGCATCCTCCTTGGACGGTGGGGGACCCCCGCCCGCCGGCGCGGGGCCCGCCAGGCTCTCGTCGTCGTCTTCGCGCTCCGCCAGCCGGGCGACGGAGACGAGATGGTCACCCTCTTCCAGCTGGATCATGCGAAAACCCTGTGTGTTCCGGCCGATCGTGGAGATCTCCGCCGTGTTCAGCCGGATGATCATACCCTTTTCGGTTATCAGCATCACCTGTCCTTCGCCGGCCAGGAAGTTGACGCCGACCACCGGCCCGTTCCGTTCGGACGTCTTGATGTTGATGAGTCCCTTGCCGCCGCGGCTCTGGAGGCGGTACTCGTCGAGCGAGGTGCGCTTGCCGTAGCCGTTGCGAGTGACCGTGAGTACGGTGCCGCCGGCGCGCACCACCTGGAGGCTGACGACGGCGTCCCCCTCCTCCAGCCCCACTCCCTTGACGCCGTAGGCCGTGCGACCCATGGGGCGCACGTCCCGCTCGGAGAAGTGGATGGCGATGCCGTGGGCAGTTCCGATCAGCAGCTCATCCTCGCCAGAGGTGAGCACGGCGTCGATCAGCTGGTCGCCCTCCTCGACCAGCAGGCCGATGATCCCGGACGGCCGCGGGTTGGCGAAGGCGGAGAGCTCCGTCTTCTTCACGATCCCGTTGCGGGTGGCGAGCAGCACGTAGCCGCCCTGGGCGAAGTCGCGCACCGCGCAGAAGGCGGCCAGCTTCTCGCCCGGCTGGAGCTGCACCAGGTTGACGATCGCCTTGCCCTTGCCCTGCGGCCCCACGTCGGGGACCTCGTGCACCTTCAGCCAGTAGATGCGACCGCGGTCGGTGAAGATGAGGATGTAGGAGTGGGTGGAGGCGATGAAGAGGTCGGAGACGAAGTCCTCGTCCTTGGTCTTCATCCCCATCTTGCCGCGGCCACCGCGCTTCTGGGCGCGGTAGGCGGTGATGTTCGTCCGCTTGATGTAGCCGCTGTGGGTGATGGAGATGGCCACGTCCTCGTCGACGATCAGGTCCTCGATGGCGATCTCGTCGGCGGCGGCCACGACCTCGGTGCGACGGGGGTCGCCGTGCGTCTCGCGGATCCTGCTCAGCTCCTCGCCGATGATGGCGTCGATGCGTCTGGGCGAGGCCAGGATGTCCCGCAGGTCGGCGATCCTCACCCGCAGCTCCGCCATCTCGTCGAGGATCTTCTGACGCTCGAGGGCCGTCAGCCGCTGCAGCTGCAGCTTGAGGATCTCGTCCGCCTGGACGTCGCTGAGGCCGAAGCGGGCGACCAGTCCCTGGTGCGCCACTTGTGGGCTGGCCGAGGCGCGGATGAGGGCGATCACCTCGTCGAGGTGGTCGAGGGCCACGATGTAGCCCTCGAGCACGTGGGCGCGCTCCTCGGCCTTGCGCAGCTCGAAGGCGGTGCGCCGGCGCACCACCTCGCGGCGGAACTCCAGGAACAGCTCGCAGGTCTCCAGCAGGTTCAGCACCCGCGGGCGCTGCTCGACGATCGCCAGCATGATGACGCCGAAGCTGTCCTGCAGCGGGGTGTGCTTGTAGAGGTTGTTGAGCACCACCTGCGCCGGCTCGCCGCGCTTGACGTCGACCACGATGCGCATGCCGCGCCGGTCGGACTCGTCGCGGACGTCCTGGATGCCGCGGATGCGCTCCTCGCGCGCCAGCTCGGCGATCTTCTCGATGAGGCGCGCCTTGTTGACCTGGTAGGGGATCTCGCTGATGACGATCGACTCGCGGTCGCCCTTGCGCTGCTCGATCTCGGAGCGCGCCCGCATCACCACGGTGCCGCGGCCGCTGCGGTAGGCGGACTCGATGCCGGCGCGGCCCATGATGAAGCCAGCGGTGGGGAAGTCGGGGCCGTGGATGCGGGCGATCAGCCCCTCCAGCCGCTCGTCGGGCGTCAGGTCCTGGTTGCCGAGCAGGAACTGCAGCCCCTCCACCACCTCCCCCAGGTTGTGGGGCGGGATGTTGGTGGCCATGCCCACGGCGATGCCGGCGGAGCCGTTGACCAGCAAGTTGGGCAGCACCGTCGGCAGCACGGTGGGCTCGAACGAGCTGTCGTCGTAGGTGGGCTGGAAGTCGACGGTCTCCTTGTCGATGTCCTCCATCATCGAGGCGCCCAGCCGTGTCAGCCGCGCCTCGGTGTAGCGCTGCGCCGCCGGCGGGTCGCCGTCCACCGAGCCGAAGTTGCCCTGCCCGTCGACCAGGGGCGCCCGCATGTTGAACGGCTGCGCCATGCGCACCAGGGTGTCGTAGATGGCGGCGTCGCCGTGGGGATGGTAGTTGCCCATCACCTCGCCCACGATCTTGGCGCACTTTCTGTACGGCCGGCCCGGCTGCAGGCCCATCTGCTGCATGCCGTAGAGCACCCGGCGGTTGGCGGGCTTGAGCCCGTCGCGCACGTCGGGCAGGGCGCGGCCGATGATGACCGACATGGCGTAGTCCATGTAGGACTGGCGCATCTCGTCGGCGATGTTGGTGGGCGTGCGGTTCTGGGCGAGAGGGTCCTGCTCGGTGGCCATCGCGTCAGATGTCCAGGTTGCGCACGTTGAGGGCGTTTTCCTCGATGAACTGCCGCCGCGGCTCGACCGCGTCGCCCATCAGCGTGGTGAAGATGTTCTCCGCCACCTCGTCGTCCTCCAGGCGCACCTGCAGCAGCGAGCGGGTGGCGGGGTCCATGGTGGTCTCCCACAGCTCCTCGGCGTTCATCTCGCCCAGGCCCTTGTAGCGGGAGATGGCGATGCCCTTGCGGCCCTCGGCCAGGATGTGGGCGACCAGGGCGTCGCGCGACTCGACGGTGGTCTCGCTGCCGTCCACCACCACCAGCGGCGGGGTGTCGAGCTCGCGGATCTCCTCGTAGGCCGAGTAGAGCGCCTTGTACTCGGCCGAGGTCACGAACTCGTCGTCCACCACCGCCTCGCGCGTGTGTCCGTTGGCGCCGATACGCAGGCGGATGTCGTAGTTGCCGTGCTCCTCATCGTACTCCAGGAAGATGTCGGTGCCGCCGTCGCGCAGCGGCTTGATCAGCTCCTTGAGCCGCGCCTTGTCGGTGAAGACCTCGGCGTCCTTGATGCGCCCCCGCAGCAGCAGCTCCGGCAGCTGCCGCGGGATCCCCCGCCGCTCGATCCTCTCCAGCAGCTTCTGCACGCTCACCATCTTGCCCACCAGGTGGGCGAGCTTCGCCCCCTCCACCTCCTGCCCGGAGGCGAGACGCACCCGGCGGTTCTCGGCTGCGCGGCCGAGCAGGAAGGCGTCGAGCGCGTGCTCGTCCTTGAGGTAGGTCTGGGTCTTGCCGTGCTTCACCTTGTAGAGCGGCGGCTGGGCGATGTGGAGGTGGCCGCGCTCGATCAGCTCCTTCATCTGCCGGTAGAAGAAGGTGAGCAGCAGCGTGCGGATGTGGCTGCCGTCGACGTCGGCGTCGCACATGATGATGATGCGGTGATAGCGCAGCTTGGCGGCGTCGAAGTCGTCCTTGCCCACGCCGGTGCCCAGGGCGGCGATGATGTTGCGGATCTCCTCCGAGGAGAGGGTCTTGTCCAGCCGCGCCTTCTCCACGTTCAGGATCTTGCCGCGCAGCGGCAGCACTGCCTGGAAGACGCGGTCGCGGCCCTGCTTGGCGGAGCCGCCGGCGGAGTCGCCCTCCACCAGGAACAGCTCGCTCTTGCTGGCGTCCTTCTCCTGGCACTCGGCGAGCTTGCCGGGCAGCCCGGCGCCGTCCAGGGCGCCCTTCCTGCGGGTGAGGTCGCGCGCCTTGCGCGCCGCCTCGCGGGCGCGGGCGGCGTCGGCGATCTTGCCCACCACCCGCTTGGCTTCGGGCGGGTTCTCCTCCAGGAAGGCGGAGAGCCGCTCGTGGGCCAGGCCCTCGACGATGCTCTTGACCTCGGAGTTGCCGAGCTTTCCCTTGGTTTGCCCCTCGAACTGCGGGTTGGGGACCTTGACGGAGACGACCGCCGTCAGCCCCTCGCGGGTGTCCTCGCCCTCGAAGCCCTCGCCCTCCTTGAGCAAGCCGGCCGAGAGGCCGTAGCCGTTGAGGCTGCGGGTGAGTGCCGCGCGGAAGCCGGCCAGGTGGGTCCCGCCGTCGTGGGTGTTGATGTTGTTCGCGTAGCAGTGGATGTTCTCGGCGTAGCCGTCGTTCCACTGCATGGCGATCTCGACCACCACTCCCTCGCGCTCGCCGTCGATCGCGATCGGCTTCGCCGGCAGAGTCTCCTTGTTGCGGTTCAGGTGCTCGACGAAGGAGGCGATGCCGCCCTCGTACTGGAAGCGGTGTTTCTTGCCGTCGCGCTCGTCGTGCAGTGTGATGAGGATGCCTCGGTTGAGGAAGCTGAGCTCGCGCAGCCGCGAGGAGAGGGTGTCGAAGCTGAAGTCGGCGGTCTCGAAGATCTGGGGGTCCGGCTTGAAGGTGACCTTGGTGCCGCGGCGGTCGGTGCGGCCCGTCTGCTCCAGTCGGGTCTGCGGGAGGCCCCGCGAGTAGGACTGGCGATAGACCTTGCCGTCGCGCCAGATCTCGAGCTCGAGCTGCTCGGAGAGGGCGTTCACCACCGAGATGCCGACGCCGTGCAGGCCCCCGGACACCTTGTAGGCACCCTTGTCGAACTTGCCGCCGGCGTGGAGCTTGGTCATCACCACCTCGGCGGCGTCGAGCTCGGGCATGGCCGGATGCGGCCCCACGGGGATGCCGCGGCCGTTGTCGATCACCGTCACCGAGTTGTCGATGTGGATGGTGACGGCGATCTCGCTGCAGAAGCCGGCCAGGGCCTCGTCGACCGAGTTGTCGACCACCTCGTACACGAGGTGGTGCAGCCCGGCCTCGCCGGTGGAGCCGATGTACATGGCCGGCCGCACGCGCACCGCCTCCAGCCCCTCGAGGATGCGGATGGCGTCTGCGCCGTAGTCGCTCGTCCCCGGCGTCTTGCTCTGGGTGTCGCTCATTTCGATCGTCAGTCCCGTGCGCGCCGTCAGGCGCAGCGCACCATGCCGCCCACCACCGAGAACACCTGCCCCAGCGGCCGCAGGCTCTCGGCCCAGCCCGCGTGCGCGCTCGTCACCAGCGCCTGCCCGCCGCGCACCACCTGCTGGCAGACCTCGGCGGCCCGTCCCTCGTCGAGCTCGGAATCGAGGTCGTCCAACAGGGCTACGGCCGAGCGCCCCGTCTCCTCGCGGTGGAGGGCCAGGCTGGCGAGAGCCAGCGCCAAGAGCAGGCTGCGGGCCTGCCCGGAGGAGGCACCCTCGCCGGCGTCACGACCGTCGAGCAGAAGGGCGACGCCGTCCCGGTGGGGACCGGCCAGGCTGCGCCCGGCCGCCCGCTCCCGCGCGGCGAGCGCAGCGATCTCGGCCCGCAGGCTGCGCCGCGAGTCCTCCTCGCTCCGCGGCCGGGACGAAAGCGCGACCACATAGCTCTCGCCCGCCGGCCGGAACCCCGCGGCCAGAGCCGCCGTCAGCCGCTCGGCGTAGAGCGCGCGGCGGTGCCGCAGCCGGGCCCCGCTCTCCACGAAACGCTCGGTCCAGGCGTCCAGGTCCGCCGAGCGCTTCTCCAACGCGGCATTTCTCTGCTGCAGCAGCCGCTCGAAGGAGCGCAACTCGGCACGGTAGGAAGGCCAGAGCGCTGCGGCCTGACGGTCCAGGAACAGCCGGCGGTCGCGCATGCTGCCGTGCACCACGCGCAGCCGCGCGGTCGAGTAGACGATCACCTCCAGCCGGCCCTGGTACTCCCGCGGGCTGACGTCGCGGCCATCGACCCGGAACACACGCCGCTGCGGCTGCAGCTCCACCTCCAGTTGGCCGGCGCCTCCCGCCCCGCTCTCCAGGCCACGGGCCACCAGTGCGGCGGCTCCCCGGCGGATCATGCTGGGCGCGTCCTCGGTGCGGAAGGAGCGGCCGCGAGCCAGCACGCCGACAGCCTCCAGCAGAGAGGTCTTGCCCTGGGCGTTGCGGCCGTGGAAGACGTTGATCCCGGGATGGAGATCGAGCGCCGCGGCCTCGATATTCCGGAAGTCACGGACCGTCAGGCTCTCGACCCAGACCATGTCACCTCAGAACCGCATCGGCATCACGACGTAGCGGTACTCGCCCTCGGCGTCCCCCGCCGGGCGCAGCACGCCCTGGCTCTCGGCGTCTCGCAGCTCGAGCTGCACCTCCTCGCCTCCCACCACCTGCAGGAAGTCGACCAGATACTGGGCATTGAAGCCGATCTCGGCGCCCTCGCCCGCGTAGTCGACCGGGAGCACCTCTCGCGCCTCGCCCAGCTCCGGGGAGGATGCACTGATCTCCAGTTTGCCCGACTCCAGCGCCAGACGCACGGCCCGGCCCCGCTCGGAGGAGAGCAGGCTGACCCGGCGGATGGCGGCCAGGAAATCCTCGCGGCGGAGGCTGAGCTTCTTGTCGCCGGCCACCGCGATGACCTTCTCGTAGGCCGGGAACTGCGCCTCGACCATCTTGGAGGCCAGCCGCCGGCCTCCGGCAGTGAAGACGATGTGGGCCTCGCTCTGCTGGAAGCCAATCGCCTCCTCAGGACCCAGCTCCTCCATCAGCCGGGCGAGCTCGGTGATAGCCTTGCGCGGGACCAGCACCCGCGCGGGTTCCGCCTTCAGCGACGCCTTCTGCTGCGCCCAGGCCAGGCGGTGCCCATCGGTGGCGACCATGGAGACGGCGTCCTTGTCCAGCACCAGCAGGGCTCCCGCCAGGTAGTAGCGGGCGTCCTCGGCGGTGATCGCGAACTGCGTGCGCTGAATCAGCGTCCTCAGCAGCGCGGCCGGGATATCCACGGAGTGCCTGGCCTTGGCCTCGGGCAGGCCGGGGAAGTCCTCTCGCGGCAGCCCCGCGACTCTGAACTCGGAGCGGTCGCAGCGGATGCGGGTCCAGGCGTCCTTCTCGAGCTTCAGGCTGACCTCGGTCTCGGGCAGCGAGCGCACGATCTCGTAGAGCTTCTTGGCCGAGAGCGTGACCGCTCCCTCCTCCTTGACGTCCGCGGGACAGCCGCAGAGCAGCGAGACGTCGAGGTCGGTGGCGGAGATGCGCAGCTCGCCGGAGCGGGCCTCGGCAAGGACGTTCGAGAGGATGGGGATCGAGTTCTTGCGCTCGACGATGCCCTGCACCAGGTGCAGCTCCTTGGCGAGGTCGCTGCGGCGGACGAGGATTTCCATGAGCGTTCCTCTTCTACGTTGGTTCTTCTGGAGAGAGGCAGAACTTAAGGAAAGGAAGAAGGCGGTGTGGAAACGTTGAAAAAGCGACAAGTGGCGGACAGGGAGAGGAATCAGAGGTGGACAAGGATGTGGGCGGACCACCGCGACGCACCCCGAGACGGTGGATGAACGAGACTGCGCAGCACGCCATGGGCGCGGCGCGGCGGAGCGTCTGTGAGAAAGCCCGCAAGCTCATCGGAATGCGTGGACGAAGCTGTTGATCAGCCTGTCGAATTCGGGGTCCTGTTTGCGCTTGTCGTCGACCTTGCGGATCGAGTGGATGACGGTCGAGTGGTGCTTGCCTCCGAACTCCTTGCCGATCTCGGGCAGCGAGGCGCCGGTCAAGGCCTTGGTGAGATACATGGCGATCTGGCGGGGCTGGGCGATCGACTTGGAGTTGTTCTTGGCCTTGAGCTCGCTGATCTTGAGGCTGTAGTGGTCGGCCACGAACTTCTGGATCATCTCGATGGTGATCGGCTTCTCGTCGGTGTGGAGCAGATCGCGCAGCGTCTCCTGGGCGAGCGGCAGGTCGATGTCGCGGCCGGTCAGGCTGGCGTAGGCGATCAGGCGGATGAGGCTGCCCTCGAGCTCGCGGATGTTGGTGCGCACCTTGCTGGCGATGAAGAGGGCGACGTTCTCCGGCACCTCCACCCGCTCGGCCTCCGCCTTCTTGCGCAGGATGGCCACCTTGGTCTCGATGTCGGGGGGCTGGATGTCGGCGATCAGACCCCACTCGAAGCGGCTGTGGAGCCGCTCCTCGATGGTGGGAATCTGGCGGGGAGGACAGTCGGAGCTGATCACGATCTGCTTCTGTGCGTCGTGGAGCGCGTTGAAGATGTGGAAGAACTCCTCCTGGGTGCGGTCCTTGCCGGCGATGAACTGGATGTCGTCGATCAGCAGGACGTCGATCGAGCGGTATTTGGCGCGGAAGGCCGGCAGGCGGTCGAAGCGGATGGCGTTGATCATCTCGTTGATGAAGCGGTCGGTCGAGATGTAGAGCAGGGTCTGCGCCTTCTGCCGCCGGGCCAGGATGTAGTGCCCGATCGCGTGCATGAGGTGGGTCTTGCCGAGACCCACGCCACCGTAGATGAAGAGCGGGTTGTAGGACTTCGAGGGGATCTCGGCCACGGCGCGGGCGGCAGCGTGAGCGAACTGGTTCGAGGAGCCGACCACGAAGCTCTCGAACGTGTACTTGGGGTTGAGGTGGGTCTCGTCCTTCTCCGGGGCTGAGACGCCGCCGGTGGGGACCGCGGGCGTCTCCTCGGGCAGCTCCTCGAAGACGATGCGCAGCTGCGGCTCGCCCGCCTCCGCCAGCGCCTCCTGCAGCACGCCGAGGTAGTTCTTGCTCAGCCACTCGCGGAACTGCCCGTTCGGCACCCCGATGCGCAGCGTGTCCGCGTCGCGCGAGAGGTAGTTGGTCGGGCGGAACCAGGTGGCGAAGCTGTGGCGGTTCACCTTGCTCTCGACGCGCGCCAGCAGCTCGTCCCACAGGTTCTCGGCCATCTAGAGAGCTTGCCCCGACCGCCTGTCACGCCAGGACAGGACGGGTAAGTGCCTTTCTTTATAGATACTTACATTGAGAACTTGAACGGCGCGTCCGGAGCCCGGAGACGTATCCCTTTTGCACAGAGATTTCAACATGTGTGGAAAAGGGCTTGAGGGGGCATCGGGAAGGACCGCCGTGTCGGATGTCCGTGACGGCGTGAACGGTAGCACACGCCACCGGGGCGTACAAGGAATCCTGCCCGCCGAGGAAGCCGTCGTTTGACAGCATGGCGGCGGGCTCGCTAACCTTCGGAGTTTGTCTTGGAAGCGTGACGGCCGCGCTGTCGTCACTCACGAGGGGTCTCACCATGAAGAGGACGTTCCAGCCGAACAACCGCCGCCGCAAGCGCACCCATGGCTTTCTCGTGCGGATGCGGTCGAAGGGCGGCCAGCTGGTGCTGAAGCGCCGTCGGCAGAAGGGCCGCAAGCGCCTGGCGGCCTAGGCCTCGCTGCGGCCGTGAAGGATGTCGGCGCGCTTCCGGCAAAGGCAGCGTCTGCGGACGCGGGCGGAGTTCGACCGGGTCTTCCGAGGCGGGATGCGCCTGGACGGTGCTCTGTTCGCGCTCGTCGCGGCGCCGAACGGCGGGGACGAGGACCGGCTGGGGCTGGTGGTGGGCCGTCGCGTGGGCAACGCGGTCGAGCGCAACCGGGCCCGGCGTCTCGTCCGCGACAGCTTCCGCCGCCTGCAGCGGCCGGCACCCGGCCTGGATATCGTGATCCTGGCGAAGGCGGGCTTGGGCGCGCAGCGTCAGGCCGACGTCGACCATGAGCTGCGCCAGCGCCTCGCCAGGCTCGCCCGTGCGCCCCGGTTCGGCCGCCCGCGGGCTCATCCTGCTCCTTGAGGCCTATCGCGCTCTGCTCTCGCCGCTCGTCGGAGGGCACTGCCGCTTCTTCCCCAGCTGCAGCCTCTACGCGGAGGAGGCGGTGCGCACCCACGGCGCCGCGCGCGGCGGCTGGCTGGCCCTGCGGCGGCTGCTGCGCTGTCATCCCTTCTCCCCCGGCGGCTTCGACCCCGTCCCCCAGCCGTCCGCGACCCGCTCTGCCATCCCCGGTCACCCTTCGAGGTCGTGATGGAAGAACGCCGCCTGCTGCTCGCCGTCGCCCTGTCGCTGGTCGTGCTCACGGCCTACAGTCTGCTCTTCGCCCCGGCGACGCCTCCGGCTCCCTCGCCGTCGCCGACCGCGACCGCCACGGCTGTCACGCCCTCGCCGGTTCCGGCGGCCGTCCCCGGCCCGGTGGCTGCGGCCGAGGCGGCCGCAGAGGCGCACCCCGCCGCCCTGGCGCCGACGGCCGCACCCGTCGCGGACGAGCGGGAGCGGCGGGTGGAGGTCGCGGCGCCAGACTATTCGGTCGCCCTCACCAACAAGGGCGCGCGTCTGCTGTCCTGGACGCTCACCCGATACAAGGACGCCCGCGGGTGGCCGGAGGAGATGGTCCCGGCGCAGAGCGGCGCCCTGAGGCCGCTCGACCTGGAGACCGGTGACCCCACCGTCGACGCGGAGCTCCGCGAGGCGCTGTTCAGGCCTTCGACGGAGAGCTTGACGGTCTCGGGCGCGGCGCCACAGACGCTGCGCTTCACGTTCTCCCACGGCGACCTCTCGGCCGAGAAGACGCTGAGCTTCCCGGCGCGCGGGCTGGTCACGCTGTCGGTGTCGGTCCGGCGGGGTGGCCAGGCGCTGCCGGTGCGCGTGCTGTGGGGGCCGGGCGTCGCCAACGCCTCGGCGAAGGAGAGGGACGTCCGTGGCTACGCCGAGCCGAACGGGGTGGCGCTCGTCGCCGGCGGCGGGGTGCAGCAGTTCGCAGCCGGCAAGCTGCCGCCCGGCGGCCAGGCCCTCACCGCCGTGCGCTGGGTGGGGGTGGAGAGCCACTACTTCGCCGCCCTCTTCGTGCCCGCGGGCGAGGCGGCGCCGGCGGACCTGCGGGCGCTGACGCTGCCGGCGCGCGGGGAGGAAAAGCCGGTGACGGCGGTGGTGGCGGCCGTTCAGGCCGCGGTGCCGGTGCAGCTCTTCGTCGGCGCCAAGGACCACCGGGAGCTGGCGCGCCTCGGCCACCAACTGGACCGCGTGGTGCAGGTCGGCGACTGGATCGGCCCCATCGTGGTGGCGCTGATGGGGGCGCTGCGCTGGGTCCACGAACACGTCGGCAACTGGGGCTGGTCGATCGTGCTGCTGACGCTGCTCATCAACGTGGCGATGGCGCCGTTCCGCCACTACAGCATCGTGAACGGGCTGAAGATGGCCAAGGTCTCCCCGGAGATGAAGGTCATCCAGGAGCGCTACCGCAAGGTGCCGCTGATGGACCCGCGGCGCCAGCAGATGCAGGACGAGATGGGCGCGCTCTACGCCAGGCACGGCATGAGCATGAGCTCGCAGTTCACCGTCGGCTGCCTGCCGCTGCTGCTCACCATGCCCTTCCTCTTCGCCTTCTACCGCGTCCTCTCGGTGCTGGTCGACCTGCGCGGGGCGCCATTCCTGTGGATCCCGGACCTCGCGCAGAAGGACCCGCTCTTCCTCACCCCCGTGCTGATGGGCGTCTCCATGTTCGCCATGCAGAAGATGACGCCCTCCGCCATGGATCCCGCGCAGCAGAGGATGATGATGCTGATGCCGCTCATGCTCGCGGGCATGTTCCTGTATGCGCCGGCGGGCCTGAACCTCTACTGGCTCACCTCCAACCTGTGGTCGATCCTGCAGCAGTGGGTCGAGATGCGCTTCCTGCGCCCGGCCGAGCTGAAGGCGCCCGCCGGCGCGAAGAGGCGCTCACGGTGAGGGACCGGCTCTTCAGCGGCGCGGACGTCGACGAGGCCCTCGCCGCCGCCGCCGCCAGCCTGGGGCTGCCGATCGCCGAGCTGCGCTACCTGGTCCTGGACCCCGGGGGGCCGGGGGGGCGCGGGCTCAACGCGACGCCGGCCCGGATCGCGGTGATGGTCCAGGACCGGCCAGCCCCGTCCGGCGCCGGCTCGCCTCGGCGGTTCACGCGCGAGGCCGCGAGCCGTCCGGCCGCCGGTCCGGCCGCCGGTCCGGCCGCCCCCCCCATCGACGTCAAGGCCGGGGTGCGCACGGTGGTGCAGGCGCTGGCCGAGGCGGGCCCGCTCGACCTCACCTGCGAGATCGACGAGGAGGAGGCGGCGCTGCTGGTCCGCCTCGGCGGCGCCGATGCCGCCTTCTTCCTCGGCGAGGACGGCAAGGGCGGCGAGCTGCGCGCTCTCGAGCACCTGCTGCAGCGCACGTACGGCCCGCAGCTGTACCCGCGGTGGCTGCGGCTGGAGGTCACCGGGTCGCGCGAGCGGCGGGCCCAGGCCCTCGCCGAGGAGGCGCGGGCCATGGCGGCGGCGGTCCGTCAGGACGGCCGGCCGCGCAGCCTCGAGCCGATGAACTCCTACGAGCGGCGGCTCGTGCACATCGCCCTGCAGGGCGAGCCGGGCGTGACCACCTACAGCGAGGGAGAGGGCACTCAGCGGCGGGTGACAATCGGGCCGGCCGTCCCCGGCAGGGACGAGGCGGCCGGACCCGGCCCGGGGGAGACCGACGGGCGCTAGCCCGCACCGACCGGGGCTCGAGGCGCTCGGCCTGCGCGAGCCGGCGCTCGGACGGCTTGCGCGCTACCTCGACACGCTGGCTGCCTGGAGCCACCGGACGAACCTCACCGCCGCGCGCAACCCTGAGGAGCGCGTGAGGGTGCTCGTCGCCGAGGTGCTGCCTGCGGTCGCCCTGCCCTCGCCGGGGAGGTTGCTCGACGTCGGCTCGGGCAACGGATCGCCGGGGCTGGTGTTCGCTCTGCTCCGCGAGGACCTCGAGGTGACGCTCCTCGAGCCGCGGCTGCGGCGCTGGGCCTTCCTGAGAGAGGCCGTCCGGGCGGCGGCTCCGGTGCGGGCGGTCACCGTCGTCCGCGGCCGTCACGACGGCTACCAGGGGCCGACCGCAGCGACCGTCAGCCTGCGCGGTTTGCGGCTGCCGCTCGGGGAACTCGACCGACTCCTCGCCCCGGGCGGCGGGATCCTGGTGCTCGGGGCGCCACCCCCACCCGAGCCTCGGTTCGAGGCGGTCGCCATCGCCAACCCGGGTCGCGGGGACCTGCACCTCTTCCGCCGGGCGGGCGGCGTTCCACGTGGAACATGAGGCCAACCCGGCCTGCCGGGGCGTCGGACCGGGGGCGTGCTATGCTGCCGCTCCTTCGACGCGAGGCGGAAGAGGCCCCTTGGGACGGACGATCGCCATCGCCAACCAGAAAGGCGGTGTCGGCAAGACCACCACGGCGGTGAACCTGGCGGCGAGCCTGGCGGCTGCCGAGCGCCGGGTGCTGGCGGTGGATGCCGACCCCCAGGGCAACCTCACCTCCGGGCTCGGGCGCAAGACCCGCGAGAGCCGGCCCAGCCTCTACGAAGCGCTCATCGAGCAGCGGCCGGTCGCGGAGTTGGTGGTGGGGACCGACCTCGAGCACCTGAAGCTCGTGCCCTCCGACCGCAACCTCACCGGGGCGGAGGTCGAGCTGGTGAGCGCGCTCGCCCGCGAGTACCGCCTCAGGGAAGCGCTGGCGCCGGTGGTGGGGCAGTACGACTACGTCCTCGTCGACTGCCCGCCCAGCCTGGGCCTGCTGACGCTCAACGCACTGGCTGCCGCCAACACCGTGCTCATCCCCCTGCAGTGCGAGTACTACGCCCTCGAGGGTATCTCCGAGCTGGTCGCCACGCTCCAGCGCGTGAAGCGGGCGCTCAACCCGGAGCTGGAGATCGAGGGGGTGGTGCTGACGATGGTCGACGAGCGCACGAACCTCACCCAACAGGTGATCGCGGAGGTGCGCGGCCACTTCAAGGACAAGGTCTTCTCCACCCAGGTCCCGCGCAGCGTGCGCCTCGCCGAGGCGCCGAGCTTCGGCCAGCCGGTGATCCTCTACGACATCCGCTCCAAGGGGGCCGAGGCCTACCTCGAGCTCGCCCGCGAGCTGATGTCGCACGGGCAGCTCGCCCTGTTCGTCAAGTGAGCCGCGAACGGAGATGAGCACGGCGGCCCGCCGCAAGGCGCTCGGCAAGGGGCTCTCGGCCCTCATCCCCGACCTGCCCGCTTCCGAGCCGGCGACGGCGGGGGCGCCGACCTCCGCCTCCGAGGTGCCGATCGGCACCCTCGAGCCGAACCCGTTCCAGCCGCGCTCGGCGATCGACCCGGTGCGGCTCGCGGAGCTGACCGCCTCCGTCCGGGAGAGCGGGGTGGTGCAGCCGATCCTCGTCCGCCCCCGGGGCGGGGGTTACCAGATCATCGCCGGCGAGAGGCGCTGGCGCGCGGCACAGGCCGCCGGGCTGGAGACGGTGCCGGTCACCGTGCGCGAGGTGCCCGACGAGCAGCTGCTGGAGCTGGCGATCGTGGAGAACCTGCAGCGCCAGGAGCTGACACCGCTCGAGGAGGCGCAGGCCTTCCACCGCCTGCAGGACGAGTTCCGACTCACGCAGGAGGAGATCGCGCGCCGGGTGGGCCGCGAGCGCCCGACCATCGCCAACACCCTGCGCCTGCTGCGCCTGCCGCGGGAGCTGCGGGAGCTGCTCGCCCAGGGCCGGCTCGACGCCGGCCACGCGCGGGCGCTGCTCGCCCTCGAGCGCGAGGAGGAGCAGGTCGCCCTCGGCCGCGAGGCGGCGCGCCGCGCGCTCTCGGTGCGGGAGGTGGAGCGGCGGGTGGCGCTTCTGCGCGCGCCGCGGCGGGCGACCAGGGGGCCCAGGGGCGACGCCAACACCCGCGCCGCCGAGGAGCGGCTGCGCTCGGCCCTCGGCAGCCGCGTCGAGATCGCACGGCGCGGCAAGGGCGGCCAGATCCGGGTCCTGTTCACGAGCGAGGCCGAGCTCAACCGGCTGTACGAGCTGCTGCTGCGCGCCGGCCGCGGCCGCTGACGCCAGCTATATCATTCATTGATATAGCTGGCCCCGGGCCGGCCGCCCCCCGGCCGTCGCGGCCGTGTTAGGCTCGCGGCCATGCTGAAGTTCAAGGGCGCCGAAGACCTCAACGGCTTTCTCGACGAGGGCACGGAGTTCTCGGGCGAGCTGCGCTTCCGCGACACGCTGCGCGTCGACGGGCGGGCCAAGGGCCGCATCGTGTCGGACAACACGCTGATCGTGGGGGAGACCGGCCAGGTCGACGCCGAGATCGACTGCGGCGTCATCTCCATCCGCGGCCGGGTGAGCGGCACCCTGCGCGGGCGGCAGCGGATCGAGCTGCTCTCCGGCTGCCGCGTGCAGGCGACGCTGGTCTCGCCGAAGCTGGTGGTGGAGGACGGCGCCTTCTTCCAGGGCGACTGCCGCATGGGCGAGCCGCCGGAGGGGTTCGTGCCCCGGCCGGCCGACCCGGCGGCCCGGCCCGGCGGTCCAGGCGGCAAGCCCCAGCCCTGAGGCGCCTTCGGCGAGCGGAGGCCGCGTTGAGCGACGAGCGCGAGAGGATCCGTCGGCTGACCGAGCGCGTCAGCTGCGCCGGTTGAGCGAGCAAGCTCGGCCCCTCCGAGCTCGCCCAGGTCCTGGGCGCACTGCCGCACTCCGACGACCCGCGGGTGCTGGTCGATCACCGCACCGGGGACGACGCCGGGGTCTACCGCCTCGACGAGCGGACGGCGCTCGTGCAGACGGTCGATTTCTTCACCCCGGTGGTGGACGACCCCGAGACCTTCGGCCGCATCGCCGCCGCCAACGCGCTCTCGGACGTGTACGCCATGGGCGGCCGGCCGATCACCGCGCTCTCCATCGCCGCCTTCCCCGAGCGCGACTTCCCTTGGGAGTGGGCGGCGGCCATCGTCAGGGGGGGCGCCCTTCTCCTGCGCGAGGAGGGCTGCGCCCTCCTCGGCGGCCACACCGTGCGCGACCCCGAGATCAAGTTCGGCTACGCCGTGAGCGGGCTGGTCGACCCCCGGCGCATGCTCACGAACGCCCTGGGCCGCGCGGGCGAGCAGCTGGTGCTCACCAAGCCGCTGGGCAGCGGCATCGTGGCGACGGCGCTCAAGGCGGGCGAGGCCCGGGCGGAGGTGGTGGCCGCCGCCTCGGCCGCGATGCTGGAGACGAACCGCGCCGCCTCGGCGGCGGCGCTGCATCACGGCGTCCGCGCCGCCACGGACGTCACCGGCTTCGGCCTCCTGGGCCATGCGGCGGCCATCGCCCGCCACAGCGGCGTCTGCCTGGAGATCGAGGCCCGCGCGCTGCCGCTGCTGCCCGGGGCGCTGGAGCTCGCGCCGCGTTTCCAGCCGGGCGGGCTGCGCGCCAACCGGCAGGCCTTCGCCCCGCAGGTGGAGGGCCTCGCCGGGGTGGGCGAGGAGCTGCAGGCGGTGCTCTTCGACCCGCAGACCTCGGGCGGGCTGCTGCTGCTGGTGCCGGAAGCGCAGACGGCCGGGCTGCTCGCGGAGCTGCAGCAGGCGCGGGTGGTCGGCCGCGCTCGGCCCGCGGCGGCGCTGCCGCTGCGTCTCGTCGGCTGAGCCATCGGCAGCTTTGACCCTGCGCGAAAGCGCGTGGTATCGTTCGTCGTTTGCTAGCACGCGCCCCGCCGCGCCGGGGGGCGCCCGGACCCGCTCCATGGACGCAAGCATCATTCGACACCAGCCCGGCACGCGGCGCGCCCGCTCAGCCGCGTCGGTCCGCCCGTGGTGACGGCTGCCCGCCGGGCGCCGCTCCCGCTGGAGCCCGGGGCCGTCGCCCGTCGCTACGCCCGGGCGCTGCTGGACGTCGCCCGCGAGCAGAAGGGACCCAGCCTGCACGAGCTGCAGGACGAGCTGCTGGGCTTCGCCCAGCTCCTGGAGACGAACGGCGAGCTGCGCCACGCGGTGCTCAACCCCGCGCTGCCGGCCGAGGCGCGTCGCCGGGTGCTGGCGGCGCTCGCCGGCCGGGCGGGCGCCTCGCCGCTTCTGCACCGGCTGCTGGAGCTGCTGGTCTCCCGCGAGCGGCTGCAGCAGCTGCCGGCGATCGCAGAGGCGTACCGCGACGCGCTCGACGCCCTGGAGGGACGCGTGCGCGGCGAGGCGGTGACCGCGGTGCCGCTGGGCGAGCCGCAGCGCTCGGCGCTCGCCTCCGCCCTGCGCGGGGCGGTCAGCCGCACGGTCGAGCTCAAGAACCCGGTCGACCCGCAGGTGCTGGGCGGCGTCCTGGTGCGGATCGCCGGGCGCACCTTCGACGGCACCGTGCGGACGCGGCTGTCGGCGCTGCGCGAGCGGCTGGCCTCGGGGCGCTAGGCAGAAGACAGGACAGGAAGGGCTTCGCATGGAGATTCGCGCCGAAGAGATCACACGGATCCTGCGCGAGCAGCTGGGCGGCTTCAGCGCCGGCATCGACGTGGCCGAGGTGGGCACGGTGCTCAAGGTGGGAGACGGCATCGCCCGCCTCCACGGCCTGGAGCGCTGCATGGCCGGCGAGCTGCTGGAGCTGCCGCACGGCGTCATGGGCCTCGCCCTCAACCTGGAGGAGGACGCGGTCGGCGCGGTGCTGCTGGGCGAGTACAACCGGATCCGCGAGGGCGACGAGGTCCGGCGCAGCCGGCGCATCATGTCGGTGCCGGTGGGCGAGGCCATGGTGGGCCGGGTGGTGGACCCGCTGGGCCACCCGCTCGACGGCAAGGGAAAGGTCGCCACCACCGCCATGAACCCGGTCGAGCGCATCGCCCCCGGAGTGGTGGCCCGGCAGGGCGTGCGCGAGCCGCTGCAGACCGGCCTCAAGGCCATCGACGCCATGGTGCCGATCGGCCGCGGCCAGCGCGAGCTGATCATCGGCGACCGGCAGACCGGCAAGACCGCGATCGCCGTCGACACCATCATCAACCAGAAGGGGAAGAACGTCGTCTGCATCTACGTGGCCATCGGCCAGAAACAGTCGACGGTGGCCCAGGTGGTGCGCACCTTCGAGGAGTTCGGGGCGATGGAGTACACCATCGTGGTGGCCGCCACCGCCTCCGACCCGGCGCCGCTGCTCTACCTCGCCCCCTACGCCGGCTGCGCCATGGGCGAGTTCTTCCGCGACAACGGGCGCCACGCGCTGTGCGTCTACGACGACCTCAGCAAGCACGCCGCCGCCTACCGCGAGATCTCGCTGCTGCTGCGCCGGCCGCCGGGACGGGAGGCCTTCCCCGGCGACGTCTTCTACCTGCACAGCCGCCTGCTGGAGCGGGCGGCCAAGATGAACGACAAGCACGGCGGCGGCTCGCTCACCGCCCTGCCGGTGATCGAGACCCAGGCCGGCGACCTCTCGGCCTACATCCCCACCAACGTCATCTCCATCACCGACGGCCAGATCTTCCTGGAGTCGGACCTGTTCAACTCCGGGATCCGCCCCGCCATCAACGTGGGCAACTCGGTCTCCCGGGTGGGCGGCTCCGCCCAGGTGAGGGCCATGAAGGCGGTGGCCGGGCGCCTGCGGCTCGACCTCGCCCAGTACCGCGAGATGCAGGCCTTCGCCATGTTCGCCTCCGACCTCGACAAGTCCACCCAGGCCCTGCTGGCGCGCGGCGAGCGCATCACCGAGATCCTCAAGCAGGAGCAGTACCAGCCGCTGCCGGTGGAGAAGCAGATCGTCGTCATCTTCGCCGCCACCAACGGCTACCTGGACCCGCTGCCGGTCGGCGACTGCCGCCGCTACGAGAAGGAGCTCTACGCCTGGATGGAGCGCAACCAGGCGCCCCTGCTGGCCGCCATCGCCGAGAAGAAGGACATCAAGGGCGAGCTCACGGAGCGGCTCAAGGCGGCGCTCGGCGCCTTCGCGGGCGTCTTCCAACCCCAGGCGGCGAAGGCCTGAGGGCTCCTCTGCCATGCCCGCCCTCATCGACATCCGCCGGCGCATCCGCAGCGTGAAGAGCACGCAGCAGATCACCAAGGCCATGAAGATGGTCTCGGCGGCCAAGCTGCGCCGGGCGCAGGAGGCGATGTTCGCCGCCCGGCCCTACGCGCGCAAGATGATGGAGGTCCTCAATTCCCTGGCCGGCCGCGCCGACCCCGCCGCCCACCCGCTGCTGCAGGAGCGAGGACGCGAGCGGCTGGTGGTGGTGGTGGTCACCGCCGACAAGGGCCTGTGCGGCGCCTTCAACGCCAACATCGTCCGCACCGCCAGCCGCTTCGTGCGCGAGCAGCGCGAGGGGCAGGTGGAGTTCGTGCTGGTGGGCAAGAAGGGCCGCGACTTCTTCCGCCGTCGACGGGTGAGGATCCGCTCCGAACACGCCGGCGTCTTCCAGGCGCTGCGCTACCAGACCGCCCGCGAGCTGGCGACGGAGCTGATGCAGGCCTTCACCGCCGGCGAGGCCGACCAGGTCTACCTCGTCTACAACGAGTTCAAGAGCGTCATCCAGCAGCGGATCGTGGTGGAGCGGCTGCTGCCCATCGAGCGCCACGTCCTGCGCCCGCAGGAGGCGGCGCTCGACTACCGCTACGAGCCCTCGCCCGGCGAGATCTTCTCCAAGCTGCTGCCCAAGCACGTGGAGATCCAGGTGTGGCGGGCGCTGCTCGAGTCCTACGCCGCCGAGCAGGGCGCGCGGATGACGGCCATGGACGCGGCCAGCAACAATGCCGCCGAGATGATCGACCGGCTCACCCTGCACCTCAACAAGGTGCGCCAGGCGGCGATCACCAAGGAGATCATCGAGGTGGTGTCGGGCGCGGGCGCGCCCGCGTAGCAGGGGAGCAAGAAGGCGAAGATGGCTTCAGCGAACGTCGGCCGGGTGGTGCAGGTCATCGGTCCCGTGGTGGACGTGGAGTTCGACGCCTCGGTGCCGCCGATCTACCAGGCGCTCCACATCCAGGCCCCCGCCGACGGCGGCGGCGAGCCGATCGACGTCATCGCCGAGGTGCAGCAGCACCTGGGCGAGAACCGCGTGCGCTGCGTCAGCATGCAGCCGACGGACGGCATGGTGCGCGGCACCCCCGCCGTCGACACCGGCGGGCCCATCACCGTGCCGGTGGGACCGGCCACCCTGGGCCGGGTGCTCAACGTCGTCGGCGAGCCGGTCGACGAGCTGGGCCCCGTCAAGAGCGACAAGCGCCTGCCCATCCACCGCCCGGCGCCCGCCCTGGTCGAGCAGGCGACCGGGCTGGAGATGTTCGAGACCGGCATCAAGGTCATCGACCTGCTGGAGCCGTACCTGCGCGGCGGCAAGATCGGCCTCTTCGGCGGCGCCGGCGTGGGCAAGACGGTCATCATCCAGGAGCTCATCTACAGCCTGGCCAAGAAGCACGGCGGGGTGTCGGTCTTCGCGGGCGTCGGCGAGCGCACCCGCGAGGGCAACGACCTCTGGACCGAGTTCCAGGAGTCGGGGGTCATCGACATCAAGGACTTCGAGAAGAGCAAGGCCGCCCTCATCTACGGACAGATGACCGAGCCGCCGGGTGCCCGCGCTCGGGTGGCGCTCACCGGGCTCACCGTCGCCGAGTACTTCCGCGACGACGAGGGCAAGGACGTCCTGCTCTTCATCGACAACATCTTCCGCTTCACCCAGGCGGGCTCCGAGGTGTCGGCCCTGCTCGGCCGCATGCCCTCGGCGGTCGGCTACCAGCCCACGCTGCAGACGGAGATGGGCGAGCTGCAGGAGCGCATCACCTCCACCCGCAAAGGCTCCATCACCTCGGTGCAGGCGATCTACGTGCCGGCCGACGACTACACCGACCCCGCGCCGGCCACCACCTTCGCCCACCTCGACGCCACCACCAACCTCTCGCGGCAGATCGTGGAGCTCGGCATCTACCCGGCGGTCGACCCGCTCGCCTCCTCCTCGCGCATCCTCGACCCGCGCATCATCGGCGAGGAGCACTACGACGCCGCCCGGGCGGTGAAGGCGGTGCTGCAGCGCTACAAGGACCTGCAGGACATCATCGCCATTCTGGGCATCGACGAGCTGTCGGAGGAGGACAAGCTCACCGTCGCCCGCGCGCGCAAGATCCAGAAGTTCCTCTCCCAGCCGTTCCACGTGGCCGAGCAGTTCACCGGCATCCCCGGCAAGTACGTGCCGCTCGCCGACACCGTGCGCAGCTTCAAGATGATCGTGAACGGCGAGCTGGACGAGCTGCCGGAGCAGGCCTTCTACATGGCCGGGGCCGTCGAGGACGTCTTCGAGCAGGCCAAGAAGATGCAGGCCTAGCCGCCATGGTGCTGCCCGCCCGGATCACGCTGGAGATCGTCACCCCGGAGGGGCTGCTGCTGCGCGACGAGGTGGACGAGCTGATCGCGCCCGGTTCCGAGGGCTACTTCGGCGTGCGCCCAGGGCACACCCCGTTCATGTCGGCCCTGGGCCTGGGCGAGATCACCTACCGCAAGGCGCTGCTCTGGCGGCGGCTCACCTGCTTCTCCGGCTGGTGCGAGGTGTTGCCCGACCGCGTGAACGTGCTGGCCGAGATCGGCGAGCGGGCCGAGGACATCGACGTGGAGCGGGCCCAGCAGGCCCGCCAGCGCGCGGAGCAGCGCATGCGGATGATCAAGGACGAGGAGGGCTACCAGGAGGCCCACCTCGCCTACATCCGGGCGGTGACCCGGCTGTCGGTGGCGCGCCGCGAGCGCGGCGCCTAGCGGAGTTCCCCCCTGCTGGCCGAGCTGCGCACGCTCGTCCGCTACCGCGCCCTCATCCAGAGCCTCGTCTCCCGAGAGCTCAAGGCGCGCTACCGCGGCAGCGTGCTCGGCTTCCTGTGGAGCTTCGCCAACCCGCTGCTGCTTCTTCTCACCTACACGCTGGTCTTCACCGTGGTGCTGCCCAACCGCGACCGCAGCGTCGACCCCTACTGGCTGTTCCTTTTCTGCGGCATCCTGCCCTGGACCTGGTTCCAGGCCTCGCTGGCCGAGTCCGCGGGCGTCATCATCGCCAGCGGCAACCTGATCAAGAAGGTGCTGTTCCCGGCGGAGGTGCTGCCCACGGTCAGCGTCCTCACCAACCTCGTCCACTTCCTGCTGGGGCTGCCCATCCTGCTCCTGTTCCTGGCCTGGAAGCAGCACCTGGGCTGGATGGCGCTGGCGCTGCCGCTGCCCATGCTGGTGCAGCTGGTGCTCTCGCTGGGCCTCGCGCTCTTCCTTTCGGCGCTCAGCGTCCACTTCCGCGACATCCTGAACATCCTCACCCACGTGCTGCATCTGTGGTTCTTCGCCACCCCCATCATCTACTCCTATGCGGCGCTCAGCGAGAGCTCCGCCCTGCGCCGGGTGCTGCGGCTCAACCCCATGACCCACGTGATCGTGACCTACCAGCAGATGCTGTTCGGCGGGCGCGTCGACCACTGGCGCGGGCTGTTCCTGGCGCTGCTGGTGGGGCTGCTGGCCTTCGCCGCGGGCGCCTTCCTGTTCGACCGGCTGCGGGACACCCTACCGGAGGAAGTGTGACGGCGCCGGGCACGCCGGCGATCGTGGCCGAGGGGGTGGGCAAGCTCTACCGCCGCCACGCCGAGCGCAACCAGCTGCGGACGCTGAAGAGCGCGCTCCTCACCGGGAGCCTTCTCTCCGACCTGGGCCCGAAGGAGACCTTCACCGCCCTCGAGGACGTGAGCTTCGAGGTGCCGCGGGGCGCCACCTTCGGCGTGGTGGGCGAGAACGGGTCCGGCAAGTCGACGCTGCTGAAGCTGGTGGCCGGGATCACCAAGCCGACCCGCGGCCGCCTGCTGGTCGACGGCCGGGTCTCGGCCCTCATCGAGCTGGGCGCCGGCTTCCACCCGGAGATCTCGGGCCGCGAGAACGTGGTGATCAACGGCATCATGCTCGGGCTCACCCGGCGCGAGATCGAGCAGCGCTTCGACGAGATCGTGGAGTTCGCGGAGCTTTCGGAGTTCATCGACGCCCCGGTCAAGACCTACTCCTCGGGGATGTACATGCGGCTCGGCTTCGGGGTGGCCATCCACGTCGACCCCGAGGTGCTGCTGATCGACGAGGTGCTGGCGGTGGGGGACGAGGCCTTCACCCGCAAGTGCCTGGACAAGCTGGCGGAGTTCCACCGCCGCGGCAAGACCATCCTGTTCGTCACTCACTCGCTGGGGCTGGTGGAGAAGATGTGCGACCAGGCCCTGTGGCTGCGACACGGCCGCGCGGTGGACCAGGGTGACCCGCGCCGCGTGGTCGACGCCTACCTCAGCTACGTAGCCGGCGGTGAGGACCGGCGGCTCGCCGCCAGCGAGGCGCGGGCGCTCGCCCAGGCCGGCCGCGACGCGGCGGAGGCCCCGTCGCCCGATGCTCCCGGCGGCGGCTACCGCCCGGGACGCTGGGGCAGCCGGCGGGTCGAGATCCGCGCCCTGCGGCTGCTCGATGCCGCCGGCCGCGAGCGGCACCTGTTCGTCCCCGGCGAGAGCCTCACCTTGTCGCTGACGGTGGCCTCGCCCGGACCGGTCAGCGACTTCGTCTTCGGCGTCGGGCTGATCGCCGCCGACGGGACCAGCGTCTGGGGCAGCAACACGGACCTCGAGGGCTTCAAGCCGCGCAGCCTCGCGGGCGAGGCCGAGGTGCGGATCGTGCTCGAGGGGTTGAGCCTGGTCGAGGGCACCTACTTCGTCGACGTGGCCGCTCACGCCAGGGACGGCACGCCCTACGACTACCACCGTGGGCTGCACTCGTTCCGCGTGCAGAGCCGGATCAAGGACGTGGGCCTGTATCGCCCGGCCCACCGTTGGGGATTCTCCGGCGCAGTCGAGATCGAGCCCCCCGACCCGCGTCCCGAGCTGAGGGTGGGGGACGAGGCCGGCGGGGCGCGGGAATGACCCTAGGGCGGCGGGCGCTATCCTTGTGGTGTGACCCGCGCCCACGCTGAGCAGGACACGCCGCTCGCCGTGCTCGCCGAGCGCCGGGAGCTCTGGCGCACCCAAGGCCGCACCCTGGTGATGACGAACGGCTGCTTCGACCTGCTCCACCCCGGCCACCTCGCCCTGCTGGAGGCGGCGCGCCAGGCGGGCGACGTGCTGGTGGTGGCCCTCAACTCGGACGCCTCGGTGCGGCGGCTGAAGGGAGAGGGGCGGCCGCTGGTGCCGCAGGCCGAGCGCGCGGAGGTGCTGCTGGCGCTGGAGCCGGTCGACGCCGTGGTCATCTACGAGGAGGACACCCCGATCGAGCTGGTGCGCGTGCTTCGCCCGGAGGTGCTGGTCAAGGGCGCGGACTGGGCGCAGGAGAGGATCGTCGGCCGCGCGGAGGTGGAGGCCGACGGAGGCCGGGTGCTGCGGGTGGAGCTGCTGCCCGGGCGCTCGACGAGCTCGATCCTCCAGCGCATGCGCACCGCGTGAGCGCCTCGCGTCCCGCCGACCTCGTCGCGCTCGCCTCCTGGCCGGCCGCGCTGGCCGAGCTGCCGGCTCTGCGCCACGCCCAGGCGGTCCTGGCCGAGAGGGGGCGGGTGGCGCTCGCCGGGCTCAGCGGGGCCCCGCGCGCGCTGCTGCCGCTGCTGCTGGTCGAGCCGCCGGTGCTGGTGGTCGTGCCGCGCGAGCGCGACGTGGACGAGGTCACGCAGGACCTGCGCACGCTGGCGGCCGACGTGGGGCTGAGTGGCGCCGTGCTCGCCTTCCCCGCGCCCGGGCCGCCACCTTTCCGCGGGCTGCCGCGTCACGCGGACGCCCAGGCGCGCCGGGCCGCAGCGCTGCTGGCGGCCCGGCGCGGCGGCGTGCGCGCGCTGGTCGCCTCCCCCTACGGCCTCCTGCACCCGAGCCTGGCGCCGGCCCTCCTCGACACCCGTGTCGTCTCGTTGCGCGTCGGCGACGAGATGACGCCGGAGATCCTGCTGGAGGCGCTCGACGAGGGCGGCTACACCCGCGAGGACCCGGTGACCGCGCCCGGCCAGATGGCGCGCCGCGGCGGCATCCTGGACGTGTTCCCCAGTGACCGCGAGGAGCCGGTGCGCATCGAGTTCTTCGGCGACACCGTCTTCAGCCTGCGCCGCTTCGACCCCGACACCCAGCGCGCCAGCGGCGCTGTCGACTCGCTGGTCACGCTGCCGCTGTCGGACATGTTCGCGACCCGTTCCGTGCTGAAGGCCCTGCGGCCCCTGCTGCAGGAGCGCTTCGCCTCTCGCCGCGAGCTGCCGGGCTTCCTGGAGTCCCTCGAGCGCGGGCTGCAGCCTGAGGGCCTGGTCGAGCTGGTGCCGCTGGTCGAGGCGGCGACCGTCGCGCCCTGGACCCACCTCGCCGGGGCCGCCGTGGTGGCGATCGAGCCCGAGCAGGTCCGCCAGGAGGCCCTCGGCTTCTGGTCTCGCGCCGAGGAGGACCACGAGCGGAGGAAGGACACGCTCACCCCCGGGCCGGCGGAGGCCCTGGTCCCGCCGCAGGCTCTGCTCGCGCGCATCGAGGCCCCGCCCGCGATCGCGGTCCGCGAGCTGGGCACGGGCGGCGACGAGGCGGGCTTCTCCTCCCGCCAGGCGCCGCTCTACGCCGGCGACCTGCGCCGCCTCAGCGAGGACCTGCGCGGCTCCGGCTCGACCACGGTCGTATTCCTGGGCAACCAGGGACGCGCCGACCGCCTGGCGGACGTGCTGCGCGAGGACGGCCTGGCGGTGGGCGAGGGCACCCGCATCCTCACGCGGGTCGGCGTCCTCTCCCGCGGCTTCGAGCTGCCCGAGGCCCAGATCACGGTGCTGGCGGACGGCGACGTCTTCCCCGAGGAGGTGCACCTGCACCCCCGGGGCCGCCGGCGGGGGCTGCGCGGCTTCCTCTCCGACTTCCGCGACCTCAAGACGGGCGACCTGGTGGTCCACGAGGAGCACGGCATCGGCCGCTTCCTGGGCCTGGAGACGCTGGAGGTGGGCGGGGCCACCCGCGAGTTCATGGTGCTCGGCTACCAGGGTGGGGACAAGCTGAAGGTCCCCATCGAAACCTTCGACCGCATCCAGAAGTACGCGAGCGCCGAGGGGGCGCGGCCCTCGATCGACCGGCTGGGCAGCGGCACCTGGGAGAAGACGAAGAGCCGCGTCAAGAAGGCCATGCGCGACATGGCCAAGGAGCTGCTGCGGCTCTACGCCGAGCGCAAGGCGCGCTCCGGCCACGCCTTCACCGGCGAGAGCCCCTGGCAGCGCGAGTTCGACGAGGCCTTCGAGTACGAGGAGACGCCCGACCAGGCCCAGGCCATCGCCGACGTCGCCGCCGACATGGCCTCGCCCGCGCCCATGGACCGCCTGGTCTGCGGCGACGTGGGCTACGGCAAGACCGAGGTGGCCATGCGCGCCGCCATGCGCTGCCTCCTCGACGGCAAGCAGGTGGCGGCGCTGGCGCCCACCACCATCCTCGCCTTTCAGCACTGGAAGACCTTCCGCAAGCGCTTCGCGCCCTTCCCGGTCACCATCGAGATGATCTCCCGCTTCCGCTCGCCCAGGGAGATCAAGGCGGTGCTGGCGAGGGTGGCGGCGGGCGCCGTCGACGTGCTGATCGGGACCCACCGCCTGCTGTCGAAGGACGTCGTCTTCCGCGACCTGGGCCTGCTGGTGGTCGACGAGGAGCAGCGCTTCGGGGTCTCGGCCAAGGAGAAGCTGAAGCAGCTCAAGACCACCGTCGACTGCCTGACCCTCTCGGCGACGCCCATCCCGCGCACCCTGCAGATGGGGCTCTCCGGGATCCGCGACATGTCGGTGATCGAGACCCCGCCGCGCGACCGGCTGGCGATCCAGACCTCGGTGGTGAAGTTCTCCACCGACCTCGTCGCGGCCGCCATCCGCCAGGAGCTGGCCCGCGACGGGCAGGTGTTCTTCGTCCACAACCGGGTGGAGTCGATCTACTCGCTGGCCAGCATGGTGCAGCGCCTGGTGCCGGAGGCGCGGGTGGCCGTGGCCCACGGCCAGATGCCGGAGCAGGAGCTGGAGCGGGTGATGCTCGCGTTCGTCGAGGGCCGGTCCGACGTGCTGGTGGCCACCACCATCGTCGAGAACGGCCTCGACATCCCGCGCGCCAACACCCTGCTGGTGAACCGTGCCGACCGCTATGGCCTCGCCCAGCTCTACCAGCTGCGCGGGCGGGTGGGCCGCTCCGACCGCCGCGCCTACGCCTACCTGCTGGTGCCGCCCGACACCGTGCTCTCGGAGGTGGCGCGCAAACGGCTGGCCGCCATGCGCGAGTTCTCGGACCTGGGCGCCGGCTTCCGCATCGCCGCCCTCGACCTGGAGCTGCGCGGCGCCGGCAACCTGCTCGGCGGCCAGCAGAGCGGGCACCTGCAGGCGGTGGGGCTCGACCTCTACGTGAAGCTGCTGGAGCAGGCGATCGCGGAGCTGCGCGGCGAGCTGCCGCGGGAGCGGCCGCGGGCCGCCCTCAATCTGCGCCTGGAGATGCGCATCCCGCCCGACTACGTGCCCGAGACCCACCAGCGGCTCTCCATCTACAAGCGCATCAGCCAGCTCCGCTCGGCCTCCGAAATCGCCCCGCTGCAGGGCGAGCTGCGCGACCGCTACGGGGCGCTGCCCCCCGAGGTCGAGGGCCTGCTGGAGTACGCCGCCCTGCGGCTGCGCGCCGAGGAGCTCGCCGTCACCGAGGCCAACCTCGCCGCCGGCGCGCTGGTGCTGCGCTTCGACGAGAGGACTCCCCTCTCCCCAGAGGCGCTGGTGCGGCTGGTCCGCCAGCGCCAGGGGGCGGCGGTGCTGCCGGACGGGCTGCGCTGGCCCCTCTCCGGGGCCCTGCCCCTGGCTGGCCTGGGCGAGCTGCTCGACCGCCTGCAGCTCGCCCGCTAGAATCCGGCTCACCATGGGGCGTGGGCCGCTCGTGCAGTTCGCCGCCGCGCTCGCGCTGCTCTCGGCCCTTGGCTGCGCCGACAAGGACCCCGCGCTGCTGGAGCTCGACGGCCAGCGCGTCCGCCGCAGCGAGTTCGACCAGCGCCTGGCGCTGGTCGAGGCCCGCGACCTCGGCCTGCTCTCCCCGGAGACGAAGGCGGGGCTGCTCGAGGCCTTCCTCGAGGAGCGGGCGCTCGTCATCGAGGCGCGCCGGCGCGGGCTGCTGGCGGCCCAGGCCACGCCGGACCAGGAGGCCGAGGCGGTCACCCGGATGGTGGCCCAGGAGGTGGGCATCCCGCCGGTGAGCGAGGAGGAGATCACCGCCTGGCAGCAGGCCCACGCCGCGGAGCTGGTCGCGCCCGAGAAGGTCAGCCTGCGCCAGGTGCTGGTCGCGACCCTCAACGAAGCCCGCGACGTGAAGCGGCGCCTGGGCAAGGACCCGCGCACCTTCGACACGGTGGCCCGCGCCGTGTCCAAGGGCCCTGAGGCGGCGGTGGGCGGCTACATGGGAAGCTTCCAGCGGGGCGAGCTGCCGCCCGAGCTGGAGGCGGTCGCCTTCTCGCTGCCCGAGGGGGCGACCAGCGAACCCATCCAGTCGCCGCTCGGGTATCATGTCCTCAGGGTCGAGTCTCGCCAGGAAGCGCGCCCCATCCCCCTCGAGGAGGCACGAGAGAGGATCCACGACCGCCTCTCTCGCGAGAAGCGGGTGGCGGCCGAGAGGCGCTTCGTGGCCCAGCTGATGGCTCGAGCCAAGGTGAACCATGAGGCGGCTCTTCGTCTTGATCGTCGTCCCTAGCACGCTCCTGCTCGGCGCCGCGGGCGGCGGCGCCGACATCATCGAGCGGGTGGTGGCCAAGGTCAACGGCCAGATCATCACGCTGTCCGACTTCCAGCAGCGGCAGATCACGGCCGCCCAGGCGGCTCACGTGGAACCCGCCAACGTCGCCCAGTTCCTGCGTCAGAACAACGCCCGCATCCTGCAGGACGCGGTGGACGAGATCCTCATCCTGCAGAAGGCGGAGGACCAGGGCCTGCACATGCCGCCCCAGGCGATCGACGAGGTGATCGCCTCCATCAAGAAGGACAACAACCTCAACACCGAAGAGCAGTTCCAGGACGCGCTCGCCCGTGAGGGGCTGACCCTGTCGGAGCTGCGCACCAACATCGAGCACTCCTACACCCGCCGCATGGTCCTGCAGCGCGACATCGAGCCGCGGATCGCGGTCTCCGAGGACGAGCTGCGCGCGGAGTACGAGAAGCGCAAGGCCGAGTTCACAAAGCCCGCCACCGTCAGCCTGCAGGAGATCCTGGTCTCCGAGGAGGAGGGCGGGCTGGCCCTGGCCAAGGCGGTGGTGGCGCGCGCCCGCGCCGGCGAGGACTTCCCGTCTCTCGCCCGCACCTACTCCACCGCCGCCTCCAAGGCCAACGGCGGCGATATCGGCGAGATCCCCGAGCCCGACATGGACCAGGCGCTGCAGAAGCTGGCCAGCGGAGTGGCCGTCGGCGCCGTCTCCGACCCCGCCCCGGTGGCCGGCGGCTTCCGCATCCTCAAGGTCACCGCCAGGACCGCGCTCAGCGTCACCCCCTTCGACGGGGCCAAGGACAAGCTCCGCGACGACATCATGATGTCGCGCTTCCAGAAGGAGTACGACGTCTACATGGCCGACCTGCGCAAGACGGCGCAGATCGAGCTGCGCGTGCGCGAGGTGCCGCTGCGGCTCACCGGGCCGATCCCGGAGGGCTCACTGCTGGAGACGCTCGAGCCGGCGGGGCCCTCGCTGGGTGGCGCCCCGGCCGCGGGAGGTGCCGCCACGCCGGCGCCGGCCGCCGTCTCCCCCAGCAAGCCCGCGGCCAGCGGCGACGACGAGATCAGCGTCACCCCGCAGGCAGCCCCCGAGCACCTGGCGCCGCCGGCGCCACCCGGGGAGACGCCGAAGGAGGCCAAACCGCCGTCCCCATGAGCCGGGGCGGCGAGACCTTCTTCGAGCGGGTCTACCTCCTCGTGCGCCAGGTCCCCCGCGGTCGCGTGGTCACCTACGGTCAGGTCGCCCGCCTGCTCGGCCTCGACCGTGGCGCCCGCGCGGTGGGCTGGGCCTTGCGCGCACTCGACGCCGAGCAGGCGCACCGCGTGCCGTGGCACCGCGTGGTCGGCCACGGGGGCCGCGTGTCACTGGGCACGAGCCCGGCGGGGCTGGAGCAGCGCCGTCGCCTGCGGCGGGAAGGCGTCCGCTTCCTGGACGGGCGCGTGGACCTCGCCCGCCACGGGCTGCGGCGGGCCGCGCGCTAGTCGACGCTCACCCGGGGCAGGCGCAGCCTCTCTCGGGCCCGCTGCCGCACCAGCCGCACCAGCGCCTCCGCGAGCGCGCGGGGCTCAACCCGGTGGCGGTGGCGCTCGGCGGCGCGCTCCACCTCGCGGTGCAGCTCCTGCGCCTCCGCCTTCGAGAGCGCCTCCACGGCCGCCGCCGCGACCGTCTCGTCGATGTGGCGCAGCCGGCTGCGCAGGTAGTCCCAATTCGGCCGCGAGGCGACCGCCACCAGGTCCGCCACCTCCGCGAGATCCGCCAGGGGCCCGGCCGCCACCCGGCCCGGCAGCTCCAGCAGCCTTTCACGCAGCCCCGAAAGCCGCTCCGCCACCTCGAAGAGGCTCGTTCTCTCCGTCTCCCGCGGCGTGTCGGACGGCCGCGGGCCGGTGGCCGCCAACTCGTCGATGCGCCGGCGCAGCAGGCCGAGGCCGGAGAGGCCGGGGTCGGCCTCGAAGGCGAGATCGATCGCCACCAGCACCGTCGCCAGCGGCACGCCGGCCTCGTACCAGCCCCGCGCCAGAGCGAAGTCGCGCGGGGAGAGCGCGTGGTCGGTCCCGCGGTGCCGGCGCAGCACCGCCTCCACCGCCTCCACGAAGGCGGTGAGGCCGGGGTCGGCCGCAGCGTCGCCGCCCGGGGCCGTCACACCGCGACCACGTCGAACTGCTCCTGATGCAGGAGCGGGTCGGGCTGGACCGTGATCTCTCCGCTCACCACGCTGGCCAGGCTCCTCAGCACCGAGGCCTCTTCGCCGCCCAGGGCCCGGGCCACCTCGGGGTTGACGCGCAGCAGCACCCGCTCGCCGCGCATGTCCGCCGCCAGCGAGCGCACCTCGTCGTAGATCTCGGTGCAGACGGTGGCGACGCTCTTCACCTGCCCGCTGCCCGAGCAGTAGGGGCAGGGCTGCATCAGCAGGCGCTCCAGCGACTGCTTGACGCGCTTGCGGGTCAGGATCACCAGCCCGAACTCGTTCACCGAGAGCATCTTGGTGGGCGAGCGGTCACGCCGCAGCTCCTCCTCGAGCGCGTGCATCACCTCGCGCCGGCTCCTGCGCTCCTCCATGTCGATGAAGTCGACCACGATGATGCCGCCCAGGTCGCGCAGGCGGATCTGGCGGACGATCTCGCGCACCGCATCCAGGTTCGCGGCCAGCAGCGTCTGCTCCAGCTGGTCCTTGCCCACGAAGCGGCCGGTGTTGACGTCGATAGCCACCAGCGCCTCGGTCTGGTTGACGACGATGTAGCCGCCGGCGGGCAGCCACACCTTGGAGCGCAGCGCGCGCTCCAGCTCGGCGGTGACGCCGTGCTCCTCCATGATGCCGGCCGGGCCCTGGTGCAGGTGCACCCGCGGGGCGAGCGAGGGCTCGAGCGCGCGCACCAGTTCCAGCGTGCGCTGGAACTCCCGCTCGTTGTCCAGGCGGATCGCGGCGATCTCCTCGGAGAGCAGGTCCCGCAGCAGCCGCTCGACCAGCGAGGGCTCGCGGTACAGCAGCACCGGCGCCCGCTGGCGCGAGGCGAGCGCCCGCACCTCGTCCCAGGTGCGCGAGAGGTAGCGGCCGTCGCGGAGGAAGGCTTCGGCATCCCGGCCCTGCCCGGCCGTGCGGGCGATCAGGCCGCCGCCCCCCCGCTCCTCGCGGAACTCCTTGAGGATGGCCTTCAGACGCCGCCGCTCCTCCTCGTCGGTGATCTTGCGGGAGACGCCGACGTGCTCGACGGTCGGCATCAGCACCACGTAGCGGCCGGGCAGGGAGACGTGGGAGGTGATGCGCGCGCCCTTGGTGCCCATGGGCTCCTTGAGCACCTGCACCAGCACCTCCTGGCCCTCGTGCAGCTTCTCCTCGATGGGGGCCTGCCGTGCGCTGGCCAGCTCCTCCGGCGTGAGCAGGTTCTCGGGCAGCTCCTCGAACACGTCGGCCGCGTGCAGGAAGGCGTCGCGCTCCAGACCCAGCTCCACGAAGGCCGACTGCATCCCCGGCAGCACCCGGGTGACCCGGCCCTTGTAGATGCTGCCCACGATGCCGCGGTGGGCCTCGCGCTCGATGAACAGCTCCGAAACCACTCCGTCCTCGAGAAGAGCGACTCGCGTCTCGCGCGGCGTGGTGCTGACGATGAGGTCTCTGGTCATGAAGGCCCGGCGCCGGCAGCCGTCGCCGGGGAGCACGCCCCCTGTGACAATTCAGTTAGCGAAGCGACGCATGCGGACGCTGAGGACGAGGCCGATCCCCATGAGCGCCGACAGCACCGAGGAGCCACCGTAGCTCATGAGCGGCAGCGGGAGACCCTTGACGGGCACCAGCCCGGCCACCATGGCGACATTGTAAACGACCTGGAACCCGAAGCAGGCTGTGTAGCCCGCCACCACGAACGCGCCCAGGCGGTCGCGGGCGAGGCGGGCCGTCTCCAGCATCCGCCACAGTACCAGCAGGTACAGGGCCAGCACCACCACCACGCCCAGGAAGCCGAACTCCTCGGCCAGCACCGAGAAGACGAAGTCGGTGTGCCGCGCCGGGAGGTAGCCGAGCTGGGCCTGGCTGCCCTCCATGAATCCTCGGCCCGCCAGCCCGCCCGAGCCGACGGCGATCTGGGACTGGATCTTCTGGTAGCCGGCCCCGCGCGGGTCGAGCGAGGGGTCGAGGAAGGTGTAGACGCGGGTTTTCTGGTAGTCCTTGAGAAGGGGCCAGGCGAGGGCCGCCACCAGCACCAGCGCCGCCGCCACCGCCGCCACCGCCCGCATGCGGAGCCCGGCCAGGATGGCCACGGTGAGCAGCAGCGGCAGCAGGGAGGCCGCCGTGCCCAGGTCGGGCTCCTTGGCGATCAGCAGCACCAGCACGCCGACCGCTGCCCCCGGCAGCACGATGTCACGCAGCCCCAGCACCTCCTGCCGGTACTCGGAGAAGATCTTGGCCACGAAGATCGCGGTCGCGATCTTCACCAGCTCGGAGGGCTGCAGCTGGAAGCCGGCGATGCGCACCCAGCGGTGGGTCCCCGCCTGCAGCGGTCCGAACTTCAGCACGTACAGCAGCGCCAGCACCGACAGGCCGTACAACCAGGCCGCGCGATCCGCCAGCCGCCGGTAGTCGATCAGGGCCATGGCGGCCAGGGCGCAGCAGCCCAGGGCCACGAACGCGAGCTGCCGCAGGTAGAGGTCGGGCGTGCGGCCGGAGTGGGTGGCCGAGTACACCATGCCCGCGCCCACCAGCGTCAACAGGAGGCTGCCGCCGAGCAGCACCCAGTCGACGTTGTAGATCGTGCGGCGGTCGATGCCGATCGCCAACGTCAGTCCACCTCGGGTGTCCCCGCCACGGCGGGCGGCAGCGGCGCCATGCCCGGCGCCAGCGGGGGCTCGGTCCTGGTGAGGCCGAACCACTCGGCCAGGATCTCGTGGGCCACCGGCGCCGCGCCCTCGGCCCCGCTCTTGCCGTGCTCGACCAGCACCGCCATGGCGATGGTCGGGTGCTCGGCGGGAGCGAAGCAGAGGAACCACCCGTGCGGCAGCATCTCCGGCGAGTTCGGCGACTTCTCCAGCCGCGCCCTGGCGACCACCTGGGCGGTGCCCGTCTTTCCCGCCACCGTGATGCCGGTGAGGGCGGCGCGGTGGCCGGTGCCGCCCGCCACCACCGCGAGCATGCCGTCCCTCACCGCCTCGAGGCTCGAGGGCTTGATGCCGAGGTCGACCGGCTCGGTGTTGGGGGCGCCGCGCACCAGGTGCGGCTTGACCAGCTTGCCCCCGTTGGCGATCACCGCCGCCACCCGCGCCATCTGCAGCGGAGTCACGCTGACCTGTCCCTGGCCGATGGCGACGGACACCGTCTCCCCGGCGTACCAGGGCTGCTTGAACAGGCGCATCTTCCACTCGGGGCTGGGCATGATGCCCGAGCCCTCGTTCGGCAGGTCGATGCCGGTCGGGGCGCCGAGGCCCATCGCCTTCGCCCACTTGGCGATGCGCTGGATCTCGAGACGCACCCCGACGTTGTAGAAGTAGACGTTGCAGGAGTTGGCGATGGCGCCCTTGAGGTCGAGGGTGCCGTGACCGCCCTTCTTGTGGCAGTGGAAGACGTTGCCGTAGAAGGTGGCCTGGCCGGGGCAGAAGAACGTGGTCGCGGGCGTGATCACACCCTCCTCGAGCGCGGCGGTGGAGGTCACCAGCTTGAAGGTGCTGCCCGGCGAGTAGGTGCCCTGGATCACGCGGTTGATGAGCGGCGTCTGCGGGTCGGTGGCGAGGCTCGCCCACATGGCCGCGTCGATGCCGGTGGCGAAGCTGTTGGGGTCGTAGGCCGGGGTCGAGGCCATGGCCAGGATCTCGCCGGTGTACGGGTCGAGGGCCACCGCCGAGCCGGCGCGCCCGGCGAAGGCCCTCTCCATCGCCGCCTGCAGCCCCGCGTCGATGGTGAGCGCCAGGCTGGGCCCGTCGACCGGCGGCAGCCGCTCGGCGACCCCCGTCTCCTGCCCCCGGCTGTTCACGATCACCCGCAGGTAGCCGTCCTTGCCCATCAGCTGGCGGTTGTAGCGGTACTCGACGCCGGCCTGTCCCACCAGCGACCCGGCGGAGATCGACTGGTACTCCGGCGACTGCAGCTGCCGCTCCGTGATCTCGCCGATGCGGCCCAGGGCGTGCGCCGCCGCCGAGGCGAGCGGGTAGGAGCGCAGCGGCACGACCTCGATCGACACCTCCGGCAGCTCGAGCCGGCGGGCCTCCAGCGCGGCCACGTCCGCGAGCGACGCGTCGCTCTTCAGCACCAGCGGCTGGTAGGGCTGGCGATGGGCGAGCCGCTCACGGATCTGCGCCTCGCCCACGCCCAGGGTCCCGGCCAGCCGGCTCACCAGGCGGTCGACGCTCGCCAGCCGCTCGGTGTTGAGCACGACGTTGAAGGAGGGGCGGTTGCCCACCAGCACCACCCCCTTGCGGTCGAGCAGGGCGCCGCGGGGCGCGGCCACCACCACCAGGCGCGAGCGGTTGTTCTCGGCCAGCTCGCGGAAGTGGCGCGCCCGCACCACCTGCAGGTTCCAGAACTGGATCACCAGCGCCACCAGCAGGACCACCACCAGCGCCTGCAGGGCCGCCAGCCGGTTCTGCACCACCCGCAGGTCTTCGTAGAGCCTCATCACCCGCCCCCGCTCACGACAGCCGCCGCTCCAGCCGCCGCTCCACCAGCGCGAACAGCACCCCGCCGACCAGCGAGTTGAGGAACGCGCGCCCCAGCAGCTCGAGCAGGCCCAGAGGCAGCAGCTCCACGCTGAAGACCGAGGCCAGCCAGGGGACGAGCAGGGCGTCGGCCAGGCTCGCCAGCAGCACGGCGAGGGCCCGCGCGGGCGCGCCGCTGATCAGGAAGCGCCGGCCGGCCAGCCCCGCCACGAACCCGACCACCAGCTTGGACAGCGCCGCCAGGCCCAGCACCCGCCCGCCGAAGAGGGCGTCCTGCACCCAGCCGGCAGCCATCCCGGTCAGCATCCCGTCCGTCTCGCCCCCCACCAGCGCAGCGTAGACGACCACCAGCAGGAACGGGTCGAGCACGCGCCCGGGGCCGGGGAAGAGGTACCCCAGAGCGGTCTGCACCAGCACCGCGCCCAGGATCGCCGCGGCCGTCCAGACCACCCGTTTCACTGCAGCACCGAGCGCGGTGTGTCGAGCGATTCCCTGGCGGGGCGGACGACCAGGACCTCCTCCAGGTGGTCGAAGCCCGCTGAGGGCTCCACCCGGATGTCGCGGAACAGGCCCGCCCCCTTGCCGACGAAGCGCACGCGGCCCACCACCAGCCCCTTCGGGTAGATGCGGTCGAGCCCGGAGGTGACCACCAGGTCGCCGACAACGACATCCGCCCGTTCCGGGACGTACTTGAGGACCAGGTCGTCGGCCCCCGCGCCCGGCCCGGCCACCTGCCCCGACACCACCGCCGCCACCCGGCTGCGCTCGATCATCACCCCGGCGCCGCTGTCGCGATCGAGCAGCAGCTGCACCCGGCAGGCGTGCGGGCCGACCGCGAACACCCGCCCGACCACGCCGGTCGGGCTCAGCACCGGTGCGTCGAGGCTGACCCCGTCGGCCTCTCCGCGGTCGAGCGTCAGGGTGCGGAACCAGGGCACGCCTTCCTTGCCGACCACCTGGGCGGGGATGGTCGAGAGCGGCAGGGTCCTCCGCAGCTCCAGCAGCTCACGCAGCCGGGCCGCCTCCTGCACCCCCGGCGAGCGGGCCTGCAGCTCGGCCTCCAACTCGCGCAGCCGCGCCTGCAGCCGGCGGTTCTCGCGGTAGGTCTCGCGGTGGAAGCCCCAGCCGCGCCACAGCTCGGCGGCGCCGCCGAGCAGCGCGTCCACGGCGCGCTGCAGCGGCGAGACCGTGAGCAGCAGCGAGCGCTGCAGGAGCGTGGCCCCCCCGCCGCCGTCCACCTGGTGGCTGATCACCGCCAGGTGCAGCAGCACCAGACCCACGAACAGCACCCGGACGCGGCCGGCGGAGAGGACCAGTGTCATCGCGGCGCCCGCCCGTCAGTCGAGGCTGATCTTGCGCAGCAGGTCGAAGTCGGACAGCATCTTCCCCGTCCCCAGCACCACCGAGCAGAGCGGGTCCTCTGCCACCGAGACCGGCAGCCCCGTCTCCTCGCGCAGCAGGCGGTCGAGGTTCTTGAGCAGCGAGCCGCCGCCGGTCAGCACGATGCCGCGGTCGACGATGTCGGCCGAGAGCTCGGGCGGGGTGCGCTCGAGCGCCACCCGCACCGCGTTGACGATGATGGAGACCGGCTCCTGCAGCGCCTCGCGGATCTCGGCGTCGGTGACGGTGAGCGTCTTGGGAATGCCCTCGATGAGGTCGCGGCCCTTGATCTCCATGGTCATGGGCTCGTCCAGCGGGAAGGCGCTGCCGATCTCGAACTTGATCTGCTCGGCGGTGCGCTCGCCGATCAGCAGGTTGTACTTCTTCTTGATGTACTGGATCACCGCCTCGTCCATCTCGTTGCCGGCGACGCGCACCGACTTGGAGTAGACGATGCCCGCCAGCGAGATGACGGCGATGTCGGTGGTGCCGCCCCCGATGTCGACCACCATGTTGCCGGAGGGCTCGGTGATGGGGAGCCCCGCGCCGATGGCGGCGGCCATGGCCTGGTCGACCAGGTACACCTCCGAGGCCTTGGCCTTGAGCGCCGAGTCCTTGACCGCGCGCTTCTCGACCTGCGTCACCTCGGAGGGGATTCCGATCACGATCCGCGGACGCACCAGGGTGGAGCGGTTGTGGGCGCGGTGGATGAAGTGCGAGAGCATCTTCTCGGTGATCTCGAAGTCCGCGATCACCCCGTCCTTCATCGGCCGGATGGCCACGATGTTGCCGGGGGTACGGCCCAGCATGTCCTTGGCGTCGCGGCCGACGGCCTCCACCTTCCCGGTCACCCGGTTGATGGCCACGATCGAGGGCTCGGAGACCACGATCCCCTTGCCCCTGGCGTAGACCAGGGTGTTGGCGGTGCCGAGGTCGATCGCGAGATCGCTCGAGAGGAAGCTCAGGTTCACGACGGAACGGAGGTTCATGTATTGGCCTTGTCTTCTCCTGCGGATGGCCGCTAGACGGCCACCTCGATGCCGTTCTTGTCCCGCTCCTTGACGCGGTACATGGCCTGGTCGGCCTTCTGGATCAGTCCCTCGGGGGTGAGGGCGTGGTCGGGGTAGCTGGCGATGCCGAAGGAGGCGGAGAGCCGCGCGGCGATGCCCTGGCTCTCCAGGAAGCGGTGCTCCTCCAGCGAGCGGCGCAGCCGTTCGGCGATCACCAGCGCCCCCGCCGCGGGCGTCTCCGGCAGCACCACCACGAACTCGTCTCCCCCGTAGCGGGCGAGGATGTCCGACTCGCGCACGCCCTGGGCCAGGATCCGGCCCACCTCGGTGAGCGTCCCCGAGCCGGCGAGGTGCCCGTGCTGGTCGTTGACGTTCTTGAAACCGTCGAGGTCCAGGAAGATCACCGAGAGCGGGATGCCGTGGCGCTTGCAGCGCTTGATCTCGCGCCCCAGGAACAGGTTCAGGTAGCGCGAGTTGAAGAGCCGCGTCAGGTCGTCGGTGATGGTGAGCTGCTCGGTGCGCTGGAACAGGATCGCGTTCTCGATGGCGATCGCGCAGGGCTCCACCAGGGTCAGAACCAGCGAGAGGTCGGCGCGAGTGAAGCGCCCGCCCAGCTTGTTGAGGATCTCCAGGACACCGATGGTGCGCCCGCGGGAGACGAGCGGCGCCGCCAGGATGGAGCGGGTGCGGAACTGGGTCCGGTGGTCCACCTTGGCGGCCCAGCGCGGGTCGCGGGGCGCGTCGTTCACGATCGCCGGCGTGCCCGTCTGCGCCACCCAGCCGGCGACGCCCTCTCCCATCTTCAGGCGGAAGGCGGCGGCGTCTCGACCCTTGGCCCCGAGCGCGGCCTCGAACGCCAGCTCGCGCCGCTCCTCGTCGATCATCAGCAGCGACCAGGCCTCCGAGGGGATCAGCTGGCGGATCTTCTCCATGACCAGCTCGATCACCTTGCGCGGCTCCAGGATGGAGTTGGCGGTCTTCACGACGTCGGTCAGTATGGCCAGCCGAGCGGCGGAGGTCTGTGAGCCGGGCGCCGCCCGCTGTCGGCGGCTGCTGCGGCGCGCGCCGCCCAGGTGAGCGAGCAGGGCCGCCGGGCAGGGGTCGTCGGCGCGCCAGGCCTCGACCAGGAAGTCGAGGTCGAAGCGGGCCAGCCGGCGCAGCGTGGCGGGAGCGGGGGTGATCGCCAGCCCGCCGACCGGCCGGCCCGGCAGCGCCCGGCGTACGGCCCTCAGGACGCCGGCCGGCGTGCGTGCGCCCACCTCGACCAGCCCGGCCTGGAAGCGGCCGGCCGGCAGGGAGGCGTCGTCGTCGCCGTCGGGCACCGGCAGGAACTCGTACGACAGGCCACCCCCCGGCGTCCCCTTGAGGCGCCGCCGCAGCAACGGCCCGCCGAAAACGGCGACGTGCGTCACGGGCGCGCCCTCAGTTCACGATCGTCACGCGGCGTCGCTGCTCGGCGACACCGCCCCGCACGCTGGTCGAGCGCAGGGTGACGCTGGCCGTACCCGTGTCGACGGTGAGGAACTCGTTGAAGGAGCCGTCCGACTGCACCTCCAGCCGCTCCCCGTCGAGCGTCAGGCTGGCGCCGGGCTCGGTGCGGCCGCGTGCGTGGAGGACGTTGCCCTTGAGCTCCAGCGTCTCGACGCTGAGCGGCGGCACCGGCCCGGGCGGGGCCTTGGTCAGGCTGAAGCGCCACATGTCGGAGAAGCCGCCCTCGGAGCCGCTCGCGTCGATGGCGGCCACCTTCCAGTAGTAGGTGCCCGCCTCCAGCCCGCGCAGCTCCATCTGCGTCGCCCGCTGGCCGTGGCGATCGTAGAGCGGGCGCGCGAAGGAGGGGCTGTAGTCGACCATCACCCGGTAGCCGGAGGCGCCCGCGACCCCGTTCCACATGAGCAGCGTCACCGCCTGGGCGAGGTCGGGGTAGGCCACCTCGGTCTGGTGTGGGGGGGCGGTGAGCTGGGGCACCACGGGCAGCGCCACCTTGGCCCCGGCGGCCCCGGCGGCGTTCACCTTCACCCCCTCGTTGGAGGCGAGCGCGATCCTCTGGCCGGTGCGGGTGGTGGCCTCGCCCTGCCCGCGGAAGATGCGCAGGCCGGTCTCGCCGCTCTCGGCCACCTGGATGTTGCCCGCCGTCTCACGCTCGGCGGTGGTGCGCACGGTGGGTGTCGAGATGGTGGCCCGGCCCGGCACCCCGCGGGCCGGCGTCTGGAAGTTCGCCTCGCCCGACTGGATGGAGAGGCCGACCCGCTGCTCGCGGGAGACCGTGTTCTGCGTGGACTCCTCCACCGTGATCAGGCTGTCGGGCCGCACGCTGAAGACGAAGCCGTCCTCGAAGCGGATCTCGGCAGTGCCGCCGGGCCCCGTACGCACCAGGTCGTTCTGGCGCAGCACGGTCGCCCGCGAGGCCGGCAGCCACTCCAGCGTCCCCGCGCGCTTGACCTGCACGCTGCCCTCGATCGAGGAGAAGCGCGCTCCGGTCTGCACCTCCGGCTGCGCGACCGGCGGCGGGGTCGGGCGGGGGCGGAGGAAGAGGAGCCCTCCCACCGCCGCCACCAGCAGGGCCAGTCCGGCGAGGGCGATCGTGCGGTAGCGGACCGTGAACCACTCGATCGACTCACCCCTGGGCTGCTTGTCGTGAGGCGCCATCACCGCCAAAATCCCCTGAGCCCGCGCCACTTAGACGGACCCGGCAGTATAGACCAAGTCGCCTGCCGGCAAGAAGCGAGGCGGATCACGGTTGCCACTCCGCAGGGGCGGGCCTAGAATCGCATCTTTGCGAGGGTCGCTCGTCCCTCTGGAAGGGAGGCGCGCGCACTCGACACGGAGACACCATGGCTCTCGCCCTGATGCGCCGGCACCGCCGCTGGCTGTACGTCTTTCTCTGGCTGGTGATCGCCGCCTTCATCATCCTCTACATACCGGCGTTCCAGAAGGGGCAGCAGGCGGGCAGCCCCGCCGAGACGGTGGTGTCCGTCGGAGGCAGGGACATCTCCGTCGGCGAGCTGCAGCGCGCCTACCTCCGCCAGCGCCAGGTCTACGAGCGGCTCTACCAGGGCCGGCTCAACGACGCCATGCTGAAGCAGATGGGCCTCGAGGAGCAGGTGCTGGACCAGCTGGTCGGCGACCGGCTGGTGGAGCTCGAGGCCAGGCGGCTGGGAGTCTCCGTCTCCGACGACGCGGTGGCCCGAGCCATCTCCACCTCGCCCGAGTTCCAGGACAACGGCCGCTTCATCGGCACCGACGAGATCCGGCGCCGGCTCGACCTGCAGGGCATGAGCGAGGAACAGTTCGCCGAGTCGTTGCGGCGGCAGCTCGAGCGCGAGAGCCTGCAGCGGCTGGTCGGCTCCGCCGTGGACGTCAGCGAGGCGGAGGTCGAGCGCGAGTTCCAGAAGCGCAACGAGCAGGTGAAGCTGGAGTACGTGCTGGCCGACGCCGCGCGCTTCCGGCCGCAGGTCCAGCCCACCGAGTCGGAGATCCAGCTCCGCTTCGACTCGAAGAAGGACAGCTATCGCGTCCCGGAGAAGCGGGTCGTCGCCTACGTGCTGCTCGACCGCCAGGCGCTCGCGCCCCAGGTGCGGGTGACCGACCGGGACCTCGAGGCGTACTACCAGGACCACCGGGACGAGTTCCGCCAGGAGGAGGAGGCCTGCGCCAGCCACATCCTGGTCAAGGTGAAGCAGGGCCAGGCGGGCGAGGGGCACGCCGACGCCGAGGCGCAGAAGATCGCGCAGGGGCTGCTCGACCAGCTCAAGGCTGGCGGCGACTTCGCGGCGCTCGCCAAGAAGTACTCGGAGGACCAGGGCTCGGCCCAGAACGGCGGCGACCTCGGCTGCTTTCCGCCCGGGCGGATGGTGCCGCAGTTCGACGACGCCGTCTTCGCCATGAAGCCCGGCCAGCTCTCCGACCTGGTCAAGACCACCTTCGGCTATCACGTCATCCGTCTCGCCTCGAGGAAGGAGGAGGCGGTGCTGCCGTTCTCGCAGGTGAAAGAGCGGGTGCGGGCGGAGGTGACCGACCGCAAGATGAGCGAGCTGGGCGACCAGAAGGCGCAGGCCCTCTCCGAGGCGCTCGCCAAGGGCAAGTCGCTGCAGGAGGCGGCCAAGGCGCAGGGGCTCACGGTGCAGAAGACGGCGCCCTTCGCCCGCGGCGAGGTGCCCCCGGTGCTCGCCTCGCCCACGCTGGTGGCGCACGTGTTCGAGTTGAAGCCGGGACAGACGGAGAAGGAGGGCTTCCCCTTGCCGCAGGGCGCCGCCTTCGTCTCGCTGGTCGAGGTGCAGCCGGCCCGCGCGGCCGCGCTGCAGGACGTCCACGACAAGGTGAAGGCGGACCTGGTCGAGGAGAAGGCGATGGAGGAGGCGCACGCCCTGGCGGGGAGCGTGAAGGCCAAGGCGGCGACCATCGGGCTCGACAAGGCCGCCGCCGCCTCCGGCCTGGTGCGCAAGGAGACGCCGCAGCTCGTCGGCCGCGGGCAGCCGTTGGGGGACCTGGGCACGGGCGCCGCCCTCGACCAGGCGGCCTTCTCGCTGCCGGAGAAGACGCTCTCCGATCCCGTGCGCACCGCCTCCGGCTGGGCGGTGCTGGGCGTGCTGGAGAAGAAGACACCGGAGCCGGCCGAGCTCCAGCGACAGAAGGCGCAGATCGCCGCCTCGCTGCGCGACGAGCAGCGTCAAGAGCTGTTCCGCGCCTTCCTGGCCTCGGCGCGCGAGCGCTACACCATCACCCGCGACGCCAAGGCCTATCGCCGGGCGGTCGGCGAGCGCGAGCCCTGAGAGAGCCCGCGGGGGAGCTGCCATGCACGTCGAAATCCGTCAGGTCCAGGACGTGATGATCCTCGACCTCAAGGGCCGCCTCACCGCCGGGCTGGGCGACCAGATCCTGCGCGACGCGATCGACGAGCTGCTGGCGGAGAACCGCAAGAAGATCCTGCTCAACCTCTCCGAGGTCGCCTTCGTGGACAGCGCGGGGGTGGGGGAGCTGGTCGCCGGTCTGCGCACGGCCAAGCGCTTCGGCGCCCAGCTCAAGCTGCTGAACCTCGGCGAGCGCGTCTACAGCACGCTGGACATGGCGCGCCTGCTGCCCACCTTCGACACCTTCGACGACGAGGGCGAGGCCGTCCGCTCCTTCAACTGACTTCGTTCTGGGGGGTGTTGCGCCACACCCCCCAGACCCCCCCCTTCGCTCCGCGGGAGTGAATCCCGCTCCGCTCCGAGCCCGTTGCCTATTTCTCTTCGTCGTCGGCGGTCGCCACGGCGATGGGGTCGACGCCCGTCACCTTGAGCTCGGTCGAGCACTCCGGGCAGTGCAGCGTCTCGCCCAGGTCGAGATCGTAGCCGTCGAGCTCCAGGTCCGAATCGCACTCGGGGCAGCGGCTCATGGTGTCACCTCCTGGCGGTGACGACAGTTCGCGGCGGCATCTTAACTCCCGTCGGCGCCGGCGCGGCGGCTGCCCGGCCGGCCGGTTTGGGGATAGACTCGCCTTTCTCATGGACTACCGCGAGGCGGGTGTCGACATCGGAGCGGCGGACGCGGCGAAGAACCGCATCAAGGCGCTCGCCCGCGGCACCTTCGACGCCCGAGTGCTCACCGAGATCGGCTCCTTCGGCGGCATGTTCCGTCCCGACCTCTCGAGCTACCGCGACCCGGTGCTGGTCGCCTCCACCGACGGCGTCGGCACCAAGATCAAGGTGGCGATCGCCGCCGGCGTCCACGACACCGTCGGCTACGATCTGGTCGCCCACTGCGTCAACGACATCCTGGTGCAGGGGGCGCTGCCTCTTTTCTTCCTCGACTACGTCGCGCTGGGGAGGATGGACCCTCTGCGGGTCGAGCAGATCGTCCGCGGCTTCGCCCGGGCCTGCGCCGAGTTCTCCTGCCCGCTGATCGGCGGCGAGACGGCGGAGATGCCGGGCACCTACGCCGAAGACGACTACGACGTGGCCGGCTTCATCGTCGGCGTGGTGGAGAAGGACAGGGCCCTGCCCCGCGGGGTGAAGGAGGGAGACCTGCTGTTGGGGCTGCCTTCCGAGGGCCTGCACACCAACGGCTACTCGCTCGCCCGCAAGGTGCTCTTCGACACCCTGGGCTACCGGGTCGACACCGAGCTCCCGGAGCTGGGCAGCAGCGTGGGCCGGGCGCTGCTGGCGGCGCACCGCAGCTACCTCTCGGCGCTCGAGCCGCTGCTGCAGCGCGACAAGCTGCGGGCGCTGGTTCACGTCACCGGCGGCGGCTTCCCCGGCAACATCCCCCGCGTGCTGCCCAAGGGCCTGGGGGCGCGGGTGCGACGCAGCGCCTGGCCGGTGCCGCCCCTCTTCCGGCTCATCCAGAGGGGCGGCGGCGTGGGCGAGGAGGAGATGTACCGCACCTTCAACATGGGAATCGGCATGATCGCGGTGGTTTCGCCCTCCGACCTGCACGAGGTCGAGCACTCGCTCGAGCGGCGCGGCGAGACGAGCTTCGTCATCGGCTCCGTGATCGGAGGCGACGGCGTCGCCTACGAGGACTGAGGTGGCGCCTTTCGCCGGGCGCGTCGGCGTCCTCATCAGCGGGCGCGGCAGCAACCTGCAGGCGCTCATCGACGCCCAGAGCCGAGGCGAGCTGGGCGGCGAGATCGTCCTCGTGTTCTCGAACGTGGCCACCGCGGCCGGGCTGGAGCCCGCGCGGCGCGCCGGCATCCCCACCGCCTGCCGCGACCACCACGGCCGCAAGCGCGAGGAGTTCGACGCGGAGGTGGTCGGCCTGCTGCAGCAGCACGGGGTCGAGCTGGTCTGCCTGGCCGGTTACATGCGTCTTCTGTCGCCCGTGTTCGTGCGGGCCTTCCCTCACCGCATCCTCAACATCCACCCGGCCCTGCTGCCGGCCTTCCCCGGCCTGGACGCCCAGCGCCAGGCCCTCGAGCACGGGGTGAAGGTGAGCGGCGCCACCGTGCACCTGGTGGACGAGGGCCTCGACTCGGGCCCCATCGTGGTCCAGGAGGCGGTGCCGGTCGCCGCCGGCGACACCGTGGAAAGCCTCTCGGCGCGGATCCTGGAGGCCGAGCACCGCATCTACCCGCGCGCCGTGCGGCTGATGCTCGAGGGCCGCTACCACCTCGAGGGCCGCCGGGTGATGGTGGAGGGCGTGTGAGCACCGCTGCGCCGGAGGCGTTCGCCTACCTGACCAAGGGTGCCGTCGACGTGGTGACGGCCGCCGCGCTCAAGGCCAAGCTGGCGGCGGGCCGCCCGCTCACGGTCAAGGTCGGCTTCGACCCCACTGCCCCGGACATCCACCTCGGCCACACCGTGCTCATGCGCAAGATGAAGCACTTCCAGGACCTGGGGCACCGCGTGGTCTTCGTGATCGGCGACTTCACCGGCATGATCGGCGACCCCACGGGCAAGTCGAAGACCCGTCCGCCGCTCACCCGCGAGCAGATCGACGCCAACGCCGAGACCTACAAGAAGCAGGCCTTCAAGATCCTCGATCCGGTGAAGACGGAGGTGCGCTTCAACAGCGAGTGGCTGGGGGCCCTCGGCTCGGAGGGCTTCATCCGCCTGGCCGCCACCTACAACGTGGCGCGGATGCTCGAGCGGCGCGAGTTCCGCCAGCGCTTCGAGGCCGGTCAGTCGATCGGCGTCCACGAGTTCCTCTACCCGCTCGCCCAGGCGTACGACTCCGTGGCGCTCAAGGCCGACGTCGAGCTCGGCGGCACCGACCAGCTCTTCAACCTCAACGTCGGCCGCGACATCATGCCCGCCTTCGGCCTGGAGCCGCAGGTGGTGCTGACGACCCCGCTGCTGGAGGGCACGGACGGCGTCGAGAAGATGTCGAAGAGCCTCGGCAACTACATCGGCGTCACCGAGCCGCCGGAGGCGATGTTCGCCAAGCTGATGAGCATCTCCGACGGGCTGATGTGGCGCTACTACACCCTGCTCACCGACCTGCCGGAGGCCGAGATCGAGGCGGAGAAGGGCAAGGACCGGCCGATGGCCTCGAAGATGGCGCTCGGCCGCCGCATCGTGGCCGACTTCCACGGGGCGGAGACGGCCTCCGGGGCCGAGGCGGAGTGGTGTCGCGTCCACCAGCAGCGCCAGGCCCCGAGCGAGCTGCGCACGGTGGCCGTCCCTGCCGGCAGCCACAAGCCGCACGCGCTCCTGGTGCGGGCCGGGCTCGTCAGGTCGAACGGCGAGGCCGTGCGCCTCCTGCGCCAGCGGGCCGTGCGCCGCGACGGGAATGTCCTCGAGGCCGGTGGCGACGTCGCCCTCGCGCCGGGCGAGAGCTTCGTCCTCTCGGTCGGCCCGGCCCGCCACGTCCGCATCGCCGCGGAGGCGGCAGGCTGAGGACTCCAGCCGCCTCGAAAAAGCCGCTCCACTGCCTTGACAGGACGGCCCGGGATGCCTACTATGTCCTTCTGCCGAGGGCGTTACACCGGGTGACGTGAGAGCCGGGCCCGCAGGTTGGGGGCCGGCTCGGTAGCACCTGACGTGCCCCTCCATCGTACGGCCAGGAAAAGGGTTGACAGCCCTGCCGCGTTTCGGTATTCTGGTCGGGTGCCCCCAAGTTGGGGTGGCTCTTTGAAAACTGGGTAGATACTAAGAGATTCCGGCGAGATTCAGCTCGCAAGGACCAAGAAGTTCTTCAGCACGAAGCGCTTCGGACGACGTGCCCGAGGCGTGGAGTTTAACTGGAGAGTTTGATCCTGGCTCAGAATCAACGCTGGCGGCGTGCCTAACACATGCAAGTCGAGCGCGAAAAGGGGGGCAACCCCCTAAGTAGAGCGGCAAACGGGTGAGTAACGCGTGGGTAATCTACCTTCGAGTGGGGAATAACAGCGGGAAACTGCTGCTAATACCGCATAACATCTTCGGGCCCTTGGGTCTGGAGATCAAAGCCGGGACCGCAAGGCCTGGCGCTTGGAAATGAGCCCGCGTCCGATTAGCTAGTTGGCGGGGTAACGGCCCACCAAGGCGACGATCGGTAGCCGGCC
>DATKME010000067.1:0-4172 GCA_035542035.1 Vicinamibacteria bacterium
CGGACGACCCGCCCGACCCGCCCGACCCGCCGAAGCCGGCCTCGCCGCCGGACGATCCGCCCGAACCGCCCGACCCGCCGAAGCCGGCCTCGCCGCCGCCGGTGCCGCCCGAGCCGGTCGTGCCCGCCGAGCCGGTCGACCCGCCCGAACCGACCGCGCCGCCCGAACCGACCGCGCCGCCCGAACCGACCGCGCCGCCCGAGCCCACCGCGCCCCCGGAGCCCTGCTCGCCCCCTGCGCCGCCGGTACCGGAGTCCGCCGCCTTTCCCGATGAACACGCTGCCAGGCAGCACAACACGAGACACAGACCGACGCGCATGGGCCCTCCTGCTCCGGTAGCGCATCCTACTGCAGTGTCCTTCCGGCGCTACAACCTGCGACAATCGCGGCCGGCCGACCGACGCCTTGCCGCGCGCTTCCGGCGTTCTTACACAGCCTGCCCGCAAGGAGATCCCGTGGCGCCTCGCGTCGTCATCCTCGGCTCCGGCCCGGCCGGCCTCACCGCGGCCCTCTACACCGCCCGGGCGGAGCTGGAGCCGCTGGTGGTCGAGGGCGGCGGCAGCGAGGACCCGACCGACGTGCCCGGCGGCCAGCTGATGCTGACCACCGAGGTCGACAACTTCCCCGGCTTCCCCGAGGGCATCCTGGGGCCCGAGCTGATGGACCGCATGCGCAAGCAGGCGGAGCGCTTCGGCGCCGAGTTCGCGACCGGCGAGCTGAAGTCGCTGCGGCTGGGCGAGCGCCCGTTTCACCTCGACACCAGCGAGGGCCCGGTCGCGGCCGACACCCTGATCGTGGCGACCGGCGCGCGGGCCAGGTGGCTGAACCTCCCCGAGGAACTCGACTTCCGCACGAAGATCGGCGGCGTCTCCGCCTGCGCCACCTGCGACGGCTTCTTCTACAAGGGCAAGCACGTGCTGGTGGTGGGCGGCGGCGACACCGCGATGGAGGAGGCGACCTTCCTCACCAAGTTCGCCTCGAAGGTGACGATCGTCCACCGCCGGGCCGAGCTGCGCGCCAGCAGGACCATGCAGGCCCGCGCGCGGGCGAACCCGAAGATCGAGTGGCTGCTCGACAGCGTGATCGAGAAGATCCTGGGCGGCGCGGGCCAGGGGGTGACCGGGGCCATGGTCCGCAACTCGAAGACCGGGGCTCTCACCGAGGTCGCCGCCGGCGGCATCTTCATGGCGATCGGGCACACCCCGAACACGGCCGTCTTCGAGGGCCAGCTGCAGCGCGACGAGCAGGGCTACCTGCTGGTCCACGACGGGACCACGGCCACCAGCGTGCCCGGCGTCTTCGCGGCCGGCGACGTGGCCGACCACCGCTACCGCCAGGCGATCACCGCCGCCGGCAGCGGCTGCATGGCCGCCATCGACGCCGAGCGCTTCCTCAGCCACTCCTGATCCCGGCCCATGTTCCTCGGCCATTTCGCCGTGGCGCTCGGGGCCAAGCGGGTGGCACCCCGCACCTCGCTGGGCACGCTCTTCGCCGCCGCGCAGCTGCCGGACCTCGTCTGGCCCTGGCTCACCCTGGCCGGCGTCGAGCGAGCGACGATCGCGCCGGGCGACACGGCCTTCACGCCGCTGCGCTTCGACTCCTACCCGATCTCGCACAGCCTGCTGACGGTGGCGGCCTTTGGCGCCCTCTTCGGCGCCGTCCACTTCTGGCGCAGGCGACGCGCGGTCGATGCCCTCGTGCTGGCGCTGCTGGCCGTGAGCCACTGGCTGCTGGATTTCCTCAGCCACCGGCCGGACCTGCCGCTGTGGCCCGGCGGGCCGCGCCTCGGTCTCGGCCTCTGGAACTCGGTCCCGGCCACCATCGTGGTCGAGCTTCTCCTCTTCGCCGAGGGCGTCGCCCTGGCGCTGTCGGCAACCCGCGCCGGCGATGCCGTCGGCCGCTGGGGCCTCGACGGCCTGGTCGCCCTGCTGCTGCTGATCTACGCCGCCAACGTCGCCTCGCCGCCGCCGCCCAGCATGGCGGCGGTCGGCTGGGTGAGCGCCGTCGGCGGGATCGTCTTCGTCGCGCTGGCCGCCTGGGTGGACCGGCACCGGGTGCCTAAGCGAGCGTGAACCCGGCCCGCCCCTGCTGCGGACCTCGACCTGGCCGTGTGTCGGTCACATCGGTCCGGCGCGCTGGCTGCTTTATGCTAGCGGCCGGATGGCCGAACGCGGGCTGCGCATCCTGTTCCTGGCGCCTCAGCCGTTCTTCGAGGTGCGCGGGACCCCGCTCGCCGTCCTGCACATGACCCGCGCGCTGGCGGCGCTCGGCCACCGCGTGGACCTGCTGACCTTCCCGCAGGGCGAGCCCTTGCCGAGCGACGGCGTGCGGCACCTGCGCAGCCTGCGCCTGCCGGTCGGGCGGGTGAAGGCAGGCCCCTCGCTGGCGAAGATGGCGCTCGACGTGCCGTTCCTGGCCGAGGCCGTCGCCCGGCTGGCGAGCGGACGCTACGACGTCGTCCACGCCGTCGAGGAGGCGGCCCACCTGGTGGCTCCGTTCGCGCGGCTGCTGCGGGTGCCGCTGGTGGTGGACGTGGACTCCTCGATTCCCGACCAGCTCCGCTATTCCGGCTTTGCCAGGCGCGGGCCGCTGCCGTGGCTGGCCGAGGCGCTCGAGCGCCACGCGCTGCGGCACGCGGCGGCGGCCGTCACCGTCTGCGCCAGCCTGACCGAGGGAGTGAAGGCGCGGGCGCCGCGGGTGCCGGTGTTCCAGGTCGAAGACCCTCCCCTCGCGGATCGCGAGACGCCTCCGCCGCCCGAGGCCGTCTTGGAGCTGCGTTTCCGGCTGGACCTCACCTCGGTGCCGGTCGTGCTGTACTCCGGCAACTTCGAGCCCTACCAGGGCGTGGAGCTGCTCCTGGAGGCGTTCGTCCATCTGCCGAGCGCGCAGCTGCTGCTGATGGGCGGCGAGCCGCAGGAGGTCGAGGCGATGCGGGCGAGGGCGCGGGCCTTCCGCGTGGACGGGCGATGCGTCTTCTCGGGCAAGCGGCCGCCGGCGGAGCTGCCGCTCTTCCTCGCCCTGGCCGACGTGCTCGCCTCGCCGCGCATCCGCGGCGAGAACACGCCCTTCAAGGTCTACACGTACCTCGCCTCCGGGAAGCCGATCGTCGCCACCCGCATCGCCACCCACACGCAGCTCCTGGGCGAGGCGACGGCCTTCCTGGTCGAGCCGCAGCCGGCAGCCTTCGCCGAGGGTCTGCGGTGGGCGCTCGGCGACCCGGCGGAAGCGAAGGCCCGCGCCGACCGCGGCTACGCCCTCGTCGCCCGCGACTACAGCGTGGCCCGCTACCGCCAGAAGATCGCCGCCGCCTACGCGGCGGTCGAGGCGCTCGCCCGCCGCTGAAGCCGGCCCGCTGGTGCTCGTCCGGGTGGGCGACGGCGTGCGGTACGCGCGAGTCGTCGACGCCCTGGACGCGGCGAGGGCGGCCGGAGCCGAGCGGATCGGGCTGGTGGAACAAACGGAAGAGAAGGAAACGACAGAACGGACAGACCCGGCCGCGGCGCGCTGGGCAGGCGCCGCGGCCGGTGACCTAGATCTGGAAGTCGAATGCCGCCGAGCCGACCCGCACCTCCGGCGGCCGCAGCGCCACCCGGGTGCCCGCGGGGATGCTGGCCGTCAGGAAGACCGAGCCGCCGACGACGCTGTCCGCGCCGAGCACGGTGTCGCCCCCGAGAACGGTGGCGTTCGCGTAGATGGTGACGCTGTCCTCGACGGTGGGGTGACGCTTGGTGTCGCGGATCACCCGGCCCCGCTCGTCGCGGGGGATCGAGAGCGCGCCCAGCGTGACGCCCTGGTAGAGCTTGACGTTCGCGCCGATGGTGCTGGTCTCGCCCACCACCACGCCGGTCGCGTGGTCGATGAAGAAGCTGGGCCCGATGCGGGCGCCGGGGTGGATGTCCGCCCCCGAGCGCGAGTGCGCCCACTCGCTCATGATGCGTGGCATCAGCGGCACCCCCATCTCCCGCAGCTCGTGGGCGATGCGGTGCACGGTCACCGCCAGCATGCCGGGGTAGGCCAGGATCACCTCGTCCAGGCTGGTGGCCGCAGGATCGCCGTCGTAGGCGGCCTGCACGTCGAGCAGCAGGGCGTCGCGGATGGCGGGCAGCCGCTGCAGGAAGCCGGCGGTGACCTGCCGGGCCTGCTCGGCGCAGGGGTGGGGGGGGCGGCCCGCG
>DATKME010000068.1:0-5626 GCA_035542035.1 Vicinamibacteria bacterium
GCTCACATCCCAGGGAGCAGCGAGGCAGATCCACTGGAGGTTGCAGCCCGCCTCCCGGATCTTCGGGAACTGGCGCGGCACGCGCTCGTGGTAGTTCGACTGGAAGGTGCTGATGCCCGCTTTCTCGCAGTCGAGCAGGAAGCGCACCACCCGCTGGTCGGTGAACCACTCCAGCATGTGCTGGCTGTACTGGTCGTTGAAGTGCGAGTAGCCGTAGAGCGGGTTGCCACCGGCGATGAGTCGCGTGACGCGGCTGGGACCCAGGGCCACGCTTGGCAAGGTGGTCGCGGGCTCGGCGGAGAGCGAGCGGGCGGCGACCGTGCCGGCCGCGACCGTCGTCGCTCCCTTCAGGAAGTCACGTCGTGTCGGACGCAACGGACTGGACGCAGACTTTGCCCGTGCCTTCTCGGCCATGGACGCTCCAGAGGATGTGCTGGTCGTCTCCTATACACGGCCGTCGCGGCCTGTGTCAACGCGGCCGGCGCCGCAACCGCTCGACGTTCTCGACCGTCGCGCGGACGAAGATGTCGAGGTCCTCGGTGGCCCGGACGAGGCCATGGAACCCCATGGCGGCAGCGCCGATCAGCACGTACTCGAGGCCTTCTCGTTCGAAGGCCCCCAGGATCCGGAGCATCTCCTCGCGGCCCATGGCGAGGCCCTCCCTACACCTCGACTCTCCGGGTCTGGCGGTTCCAGCGGATCGTCTTGCCGCCGGCCTTGTGCGACAGGTTGCACATGTGGCCGACCAGCGCCGCGTGGTGGCCGAAGCGGACGTCCTCGATGTTCCTGCCGTCGCCCCGGATGGCTTCGACCCAGTTGCGGACGTGCGCGCGGGTGGAGTCCTCGTCGTTCGACTTCCACTCGAGGGGCGCGGCCGTGGCCGGGCCGTCGAGCGGCCGGAGCTCGGCGTCGAGGTTCATCAGCTCGCGGAACTGCTCGGTGGTGGCCTTCGGCCAGGAGTGGGTCGAGTACTCGAAGCCCTCGGCGCGCGGCTCGGTGAAGACCTTCATCGACCCGCCGTCGTACTCCATCGTCCCCTCGCTGCCGTAGAAGGTCAGCGCCGGCCCGGGATGGCCGTTCTCCGCCGTGCTGGTCAGCTTGAGCACGAAGCCCTCCGGGTACCGCACCATCGCCGCCATCTGGTCCGGCACCTCGCGGTAGTTCTTCCAGTGGTAGACGCCGCCGAAGGCCACCACGCTCTCCGGCTCCTGCACGCCCATCAGCTGGTGAGTGGCCGTGATCAGGTGCACGAAGAGGTCGGTCGGCAGGCCGCCGGAGTAGTCCCAGAAGAGGCGCCACTGGAAGAAGCGGCGCAGGTCGAAGTCGCGGGCCGGCGCCGGGCCGAGGAAGCTCGTGAAGTCCACCGTCGAGGGCGAGGCGTCCGGCGGGATCGGGTAGTACCAGGCCCCGGCCGAGCTGTTGCGGTGGATCCTGCCCTCGACCAGCGTCACCTGCCCGAGCCGCCCGCTGCGGATCAGGTCCGCGGCGGTCCTGGCGCAGCCCATGCTCATGTACTGGCTGCCGACCTGGGCCAGCTTGCCGCTCTTCTCCACCGCGGCGATGAACGCCTCGCCCTCCTCCCAGGAGTGGGTCATCGGCTTCTCGATGTAGACGTGCTTGCCGGCGGCGAGCGCTTCCTGCGTCATCTTCAGGTGCCAGTGGTCCGGCACCGCGATCACCACGGCGTCGATGTCCGGGCGCGAGAGGACCTGACGGTAGTCGCCGGTGGTGGCAGGCGCCGGCGAGATCAGCTCGCCCGCGCGGACGAGGTGCCCCTTGTAGCAGTCGGCCACCGCCACGATCTCGACGCCGTGGATCCCGGCGGCCGCCTCCATCAGCAGCGTGCCGCGGATGCCGGCGCCGAGGAAGCCGAGCCGTACCGGCTTCGCCACCAGGCCGGCGGCGTCGTTGACCTGCGCGCCCGCCTCGCCGGCGATGGCGGCGGCCCCCGCCACCAGCGCCGACTTCTCCAGGAAGCTCCTGCGGCTCATCGAATCGCCGGACATGGCCTCTCCTCGTCCGCGGGAGATGGACGCAGGCCGCGCGCCCGCGACGCGGGGCGGCGCGATGATACTGCCGAAGTCGGTGGGCGCTACACTCTGCGCCATGCTGGAGGAGGCCTTCCTCGCCGACTGCCCGTACGTGCCGGAGGCGGTGCTGTTCGACGAGCTGCTGGAGGTCGACCGCGAGCAGGGGCGGATCCTGGCCCGCATGCCGACCCACGACCGCCTCCCGCTCACCGAGCTGCAGAGGGCGCACCCCGTCCGGCATCCGCGCCACGTCTCCGGCGCCCTGATGGTGCACGTCACCGGCATGCTGGGCTTCGCCCACGCCTACTACGTCCTCGACCTGCGCCACCGCGAGGGCTGGGTCGGCTACGGCACGAACATCCAGAAGGCGCGCTACGGCCGGCTGGCCCGGGTCGGCCCGCCGCTGCTGCTCGAGTGCCGCGGCACCCAGGTGCGGAGGATCCGCGGCACGCTCTACGTCCGCTACGCCTTCCGCTTCGAGCAGCAGGGCGAGGTCGTCTACGAGAGCAGCCAGGCCGCCGTCTGGAGCCGCGTGTAGCGGCCGGGCCGGGAAGCGGAATCCCGCCCCGCGGACCGCCGTTTTGAAGTAAGCTTTCGCGCAAACCGAGTTCTCGCACACACAGTCCGAGGAGGAAGCATGCATTCCGCGATCGTGCTCGCGGCCGCTCTCTCCGTGGCCGGCGCCGCACCGCAGGGCGTCGGCCCGCGGGCGACGGCCTCGGCCGCGCCGGCCGAGAGCGCCACCCCGGCCGCGCAGACGTCGGGCGCGCCGCCCCCGGCCATCCAGCACGCCCCTCTCACCTGTCTGCGGCCGGACGAGAACCCGCTGGTGCTCGCGGGCGTCACCGCGAGCGCCGACCTGCGGCGCACGCGCGTCTACTTCAAGGCGCACGAGTATCCGGACTGGTACTACGTCGACATGACCTCGACCAGCCCTCCCCGCTTCGACGCCGTGCTGCCGCAGCCGCTCCCGGGGACGCTCAGGATCGACTACTACCTCCAGGCCCTGGACGCGAACCTCGAGGCGACCCAGACCGAGCAGTACGAGCCGCAGGTCACCAAGGACGGCTGCAAGAAGAAGCCGCTCGGCGCCCTCGCCAGCGGCGCGTCCCACATCGTCGTCGGCGGGACGAAGGCCGGCCAGCCCCCGATCCCGCCGGGCTTCAGCGGCCAGGGGATCGTGAGCTTCGTCAGCGCCGGCGGCGCGACCGTGTCCGGACCGGCGCTCGGCGGAGGCGGCGGTGGCGTTGGCGGGGGCGGCTCGGCCGGCAACGGACCGGCGGCAGCCACGGCCCCGCCGCCACATGGCGGCGGGGGCGGCAAGCTGCTGCTGATCGGCGGCCTGGTCGTCGGCGGGGGCGTGGCGGTGGCGCTCGCCGCCAACAACGGGGGCGGCGGAACGCCCACGACCCCCGCGCCTGCGGTCACGTTCGACGTGGCGGTGTCGAAGTCGGGGGGCGGCTCGGGCACCGTCGCCAGCAGCGACGGACGGATCAACTGCGGGCCGACCTGCTCGGCCAGCTACACGACCGGGAGCAGCGTGGTGCTGACCGCCACCGCCGCCAGCGGCTCGAAGTTCAACCGCTGGGACGGGAACGCGGCGAGCTGCGGGACCGCCACCCAGTGCACGCTGCTGGTCGATTCGACGAAGGCGGTGTCGGCGGTGTTCGACCTCGCCGGCCCCCACACGCTGCTGCTCACGAAGGTGAGCAATGGCGGCGGGAGAGGGTCGGTGACCAGCAGCGACGGTACCATCGATTGCAGCCCCGGCTGCGGCCAGATACAGCACGTCTACCAGACGCCGGTGCAGGTCACCCTCAGCGCCTCGGCCAGCCAGGGCTCGACCTTCAGCGGCTTCACCGGCGCCTGCGGGACGCTGGTCCCGGTCTGCGTCCTGACCATGGACCACGACCAGGACGTGAGCGCCACCTTCACCGGACCGAATTTCGAGGTGAGGGTCACCAAGACGGGCGCCGCCCCGAGCGCTGGTACGGTCGTCAGCCGCGACGGAAAGATCAACTGCGGCGGCACCTGCTCGGCCAGCTACGCGCCCGGCAGCACGCTGGCGCTCGCCGCCAGCGTCGTCCAAGGGTACCAATTCACCTTGTGGGGCGGCGACGCGGCGAGCTGCAAAAACCAGCCCACCTGCACGCTGACGGTGGACGGCCCGAAGAACGTGCTGGCCCAGTTCGATCCGATCATCCTGCTGGTGAAGCCGCCGGCCGTGGCGACCGCAGGAGGGCTTCGCTGGACCAGCGACCTCTCCGCAGCCGGCGCGACCGCACGGGTGCTGGTGAACGGCGACCAACTGGTGGTCGCGAGCAGCGGCCGATCCGAGTACGTGCTGCGTCCCGGCCCCCGCGACAACCGCGTGGAGGCGCGCCTGGTGGAGGCGGGGGGTGCCGGCAGCTGGCGGTTCGAGCTGGAGAGCGGCGCCACCGAGCCCGGATCGCTGCGGGTGCTGCAGGGGGACGTGGCGCTGGTGACCGACGATTCGATCGTCTTCCGCCTCTCCGGTCGCCCGGGCGAGGCGGTCGCATTCACCTTCCGGACGAGGGGGACGGAGTAGCGCCCTTCGTCGAGACGCTCGCCGGGTCGAACCCGGGCGGCAACGCCGGCTGTCCGCGGACGGTGGGAGCCACGGCTGTCGCACCCGCCGGGGAGGACTCCCGCGCGCACCCGTCACGCAGCTCGATCTGCTCCGTCCGGGTGCGCGAGATCTCGAACTCGTCGTCGAAGGCCTCGACGTAGTACTCGACGGTCCGGGTCCGGGGCAGCGCCCGCGGGAGCCAGGCGCAGTACCGCGTCCCGTCGAACTCCATCTCGGTCGACCAGAAGTCGCGGCTGCCGGCGGCGCGGAACAGCACGCGCACCCGGGCCACGCCGTGGTCGTCGAAGGCCTGCGCGCACACCCGCGAACGGGCGGCCGGGGCGGCGCAGGGCCGCGGCTCCAGCTCGACCCGCGGCGGCTCGTTCGCCGCCAGCAGCCCCGCCGCGGCCAGCACGGCGAGCGCCCTCACGGCCCCACCGGGCGCGAGCGCAGGCTCCCGCTGTAGCTGCTGCCGTCCTGGAGCACCACCTCCAGCGTGGTCTGCCAGGCGGTGTCCGGGTCCCAGTTCCAGGTGCCGCTCGTCTGCAGCAGCAGGCTGCGGGTGCCCGGCGGGGCCGTGCGCAGGAGCGGCTCGATCGGGCCGCCGGTCACCCCCGACCCCGAACGGTTGTGGACGGCGACCTTGGCGATCGACAGCGGGCCCGAGGAGCGGTTGAACAGGTAGTAGCGCACCGAGTACGGCGTTCCAGGCTTGAGCGCGCTCGGCTCCATCTCGATGACCAGCTGCGCCTTGGCGATGTGCGGCTGGGTGGCCCTCACCGCTCCTGCGCCTGAGCCGGTTCTGAAGCCGGGCGGCGCGCTGTCGACCGGGTCGACGTAGCGCGTCTCGCCCTGCTCGAAGGCGACGAGCCTGGTGCCGCCGGCCGGCGGGGGAGCGACCGCGGTCGGCGTCGGAATCGGGCGCGCCGGCTCGGCACGCGCAGAGGGGCCTCCCCCGGCCTCCGCGTGGCGCGTCGCGTGCGAGCCACCGGCCGCCGGCTGCCGG
>DATKME010000069.1:0-69574 GCA_035542035.1 Vicinamibacteria bacterium
GGCTAGGCGTCGGCCAGTCGCAGGGCGCTCGCCCGCCGGTAGTCGGCCGGCTCGTTCACGTTGAGGAAGAGCCGGTCCGGGTCCCCGAACGCGGCGACCTCGGCCGGCGAGACCCGGCGGACGCGCACCGTCGGCCAGAAGGAGCTCATCCTCAGGTCGCCCAGCGCCAACCGCTGACGGATCGGGCCCCGGCAGGCCTGGCCGTAGACGGCGCAGAGCGGCTCGGCGCCGCGCCGGGACTCCGGCACCACGGCGTCGGCTTCGTCGGCGAGCGCGAGCAGGCGCCGGAGCAGCAGGACCGGCACCAGCGGCAGGTCCACGGCCAGAAACAGCCCGCTGCGCCCGGGCACCGCCTCCAGCCCGGCGAGGATCCCGACCAGCGGGCCCCCGTCGTCGAACGGGTCCACGTCGACCGGCAGGCCGCGGTCGAGATACCGGCGCTGCGGGCCCGAGAGGATGCGCAGCTCGGCAGAGACCTGTTGCAGGCGCGCCAGCGTGTGCCCGAGCAGGTCGCCTCCCGGCCAGGGCAGCAGCGCCTTGTCCTCGACCATGCGGCGGCTGCGGCCGCCGGCCACCGCGAAGCCCGTGGCCTGCGGCCCCGCCGCGATCACGCGTTCTTCTCGCCGGGCGGCGTGAAGGCATTGCTCCAGCCGCGCTTCAGCTCCACGTAGGTGTAGACGATGCGCTGGATGGCGGTCAGGTTGGAGAGCACGGCCACCACCCACAGCACCGCCACCATCCGGTTGAGGATGGCTCCGGCGATCAGCAGCACCACCCGCTCGGGCCTCTCCATCAGCCCCACCGGGCAGCGCGGGATCAGGCTCTCGGCCCGGGCCCGGGCGTAGGAGGTCATGAAGCTGCCGAAGGCCGCCACCCACACCAGCACCATGAGCCCGTTGCGCTCCAGCCGGGCGTAGAGGATGAGCAGGCCCATGAACAGCAGCATGTCGGAGTAGCGGTCCATGGTGGAGTCGAGGTAGGCGCCGAACTTCGTCTCCCGCCCGCGCAGCCGCGCCACCCGGCCGTCGAGCATGTCGAAGATGGCGGCGACCAGCGCGACCACCCCGCCCAGGCGCAGCAGGCCGGGGTTGACGTAGCCGCTCCCGCCCGCGGCCCCGAACATGGCGCAGGCCACGCCGGTGAGGACGAGGCCGGTGATGGTGAGCACGTCGGGGCTGACGTGGGCGAGGGCGCGGACCAGGCCCTCGAGCAAGGGCGACAGCACGTCTCCCAGCCACGCGCTGAGCGTTCGTCGAGGCACAGCGTCCTCTGCGGACCGCAACTGGCGCGAGTGTATGCCGCCCCCCGGGGGGAGTCAAAGTACAATCGCGTCGGCCGCGACGGAGCGACAGCCATGGGAGCGACAGCATGGTGCGAAAGCCGGTCGTCCTCATCACGGGTGCCAGCGGCGAGATCGGCCACGGGCTGATCGACAGCCTGTCGTGCGAAGACGGGCGGCCCATCATCACCCTCGACCTCAAGCCGCTGGACGCGGAGCTGGGCGGGCGCGTGCAGCAGCAGTATCTCGGCTCCATCCTGGACGGCAACCTGCTCGACCGCATCCTCTCGGAGTACGAGGTGGACCTGGTCTTCCACCTGGCGGCGCTGCTCTCCACCCGCGGCGAGTTCACCCCGACCACCGCCCACCAGGTGAACGTCGAGGGCACCCTGCGCATGCTCGAGTTCGCGCAGCGGGAGGGCGAGTCGCACGGCCGGCCGGTGGTGTTCCTGTACCCCAGCTCCATCGCCGCCTACGGGCTGCCGGACCTCGCCGCCAAGGCGCGGGCCGGCCGGGTGCGCGAGGACGAGTGGAACGCCCCCACCACCATGTACGGCTGCAACAAGCTCTACTGCGAGCACCTGGGCCGCTACTACGCCCGGCACTACAAGCAGCTGGCGGCCGAGAACCTGTCGGGCCGCGTCGACTTCCGCTGCGTGCGTTTCCCGGGCCTGATCTCGGCGGTGACGGTGCCCTCGGGCGGGACGTCCGACTACGCGCCCGAGATGCTGCACGCGGCGGCGCAGGGCAAGCCCTACGCCTGCTTCGTGCGGCCCGATACCCGCATCCCGTTCATGGCCATGCCGGACGGGGTGGACGCCCTGCTCCGACTGGCGGCGGCCCCGGCCTCGTCGCTGACGCGGACGGTGTACAACGTGGGGGCCTTCAACCCGTCGGCCGATGAGGTCCGCGCCCGCGTGCTCGCGGCCTTTCCCGGCGCCGAGGTGACCTGGGCGCCCCACCTCAAGCGCCAGCGCATCGTCGACACCTGGCCGGCCGACGTGGACGACGGCGCCGCCCGCCGCGACTGGGGTTTCGCGCCGCGCTACGACGAGGCGCGCGCCTTCAGCGAGTACCTGGTGCCGACCATACGGCAGAGGTACCGGTAGCGTCCTTCCAGCCGGTCGGGGACTATCGGGCCCTTCCGCCTGGCGGGCGCGCGCCCCGGCACTGCGGGTGCGCCAAGCGTACCAGCCGCTCGATCAGGCCGCGAAGGTACTCGCGCAGCTCCGCCGGAGGCAAGCCGCCAGGGAGCCTCGCCTCATCGCCGATCGTGATCTGCGACAGCACCCAGGCGAGCTGGGCCGGCGGCGAGGGCCTCCGTCAGCGAGAGGCCGAGGCCTTCGAGCGCGCGAGCGTCGACGAGGTCGCGGATCTCCGAGCGCCCGAGGAGGGTGCACAGCTTGTTCGCGAAGATCTCCTCGGCCGGGTCCACCCGGCCCAGAAGGTGCAGCCTCTCCGCCCGGTCGCCGCGGTCCAGCCGTGCCCGCAGCTCGGACACGGTCATTGGCCCCCCAGTTGGGCGTGGCTGATCGCCACGCCTATCGGTCGTAGCCCACGCCCGCCCAGAGCGAGCGGCTCGGGCCCGGGAAGCCGATGAACGTCTCGTAGCGGCGGTCGGTGAGGTTGTCGCCGCGGGCGCGCAGCGTGATGCCGTTGGCGAAGCGCCAGGATCCGGAGGCGGCGAGCAGGCCGTACCCGGCCACGCTGTCGCGGTCGGGGACCGGGTACTGGAAGTCGAGGTATCCGGAGCTGCCGCGGCCCTGCAACCGCAGGGTCGCGGCGGGGACGGGCCGCCAGGTCAGCCACCCACTGCCGATCCACCGCGGCTGCTGCAGGAGCGGGGTGCCGGAGAGGTCGCGCACGTCGAGCCAGGTGGCCTCGGCCTCCAGGGCGAGCGTCGGGTGCGGCTGCCAGCGTGCGGTGAGCTCCACGCCCTGCGAGCGGACGTGGGCGCGGTTCACGTTCAGGAACTGCTGGAAATCGAAGTCGATGAGGTTCCGCAGGTCCTGACGGAAGCAGGTCGCACCCAGGTCGAGCCGCGCCGGGCGAATCCGCTGCTCGATCCCGGCCTCGCCGCCCCACACGTACTCGGGCTCCAGGTCCGGGTTGCCGCCGAGGGCGCGCGGGCTGGCCAGGGCGAAGAAGCTCGGCAGCTTCGAGGCGCGGCCGCCCGAGAGGTGCAGCCGGGTGTCTCCCTCTGCGGGGCGGAGCACGATCCCCGCGTGCGGGTTCGCCTGCACTGTGCCGCCGGTCACCGCGTCCACCCGCAGCGCCGCCTCGTAGAGCAGCGGTCCTCTCTCGTGGCGTACCCCAGCGAAGGCGCCGGCGGTGGTGCGGGTCTTGGTGTAGTCGCCGGGCACATCGCCTCCCAGGGCCGGGGGCAGCTTCAGCAGGCTGGTGTTGTCGCCGTGCTCGCTCTCCGCCGCCAGCCCGGCGTCGATCTCCGTTCGCGGCGAGCGCAGCAGCGGCATCTGCCAGCCGAGCCGCAGCCGCGAGAAGGTCGTGTGCTCGGTGGACTCGGGCACCACCGGGGGGACCGCGGGGCTGCTGCGCTGCAGGTCGCGGAAGGCGAGGCCCGCGAAGAGTTGCTGTCGGCGGCCGCCGGCCTCGCCCAGCTCGGCCCGGGCGGCGAGGTCGAGGTCCTGGTGGTCGGTGCGGCGCAGGAGGCCGCTGCCGTAGACGGGCCCGCCCGAGGTGTCGGGGTAGTCGTCGGCAGTACCGTCGGCGTACCGGGCGGTCAGCGCCAGCGCGCCGTTCGCCCCGAGGGCGATATCCCCCGTGGCCCAGGTGTCGAGCTGCCGGAAGCGGTCCTCGCCGACCCGGTGCTGCTCCTCGTCCCACGACGCGCCGGCGGCCCAGCCATCGCGACCGGCGCCTCCGGAGAGGCGGCCGAAGGCGCGGCGCTGGTCGAAGTCGCCGGCCTCCAGGCCGACCAGCGTCCGCAGGGTCCCGGGCCTGCCGCGCGGCGTGAACAGCTGGATGACGCCGGCGAGCGCGTTCGTCCCGTAGAACGAGGTCAGCGGGCCGCGCACCACCTCGACGTGGTCGACCAGGCCGGCCGGCAGCTCCTCGAGGTTGACGGCGCCGCCCTGCTCCTCGGTCGCGTCGTTGAGCGGGATGCCGTCGAGGAGGACCAGCGTGAAGTTGGGGTCGCCGCCGCGCACGTAGGCGTTGGACACGCCGGCGCGCGAGCCGCTGCTGAGGACGTTGAGGCCAGGCACCTCGCGGGCGAGGTCGCTCCCGGAGCGGGAGGCGGAGGCCTCGATCTCGCGCGCGTCGAGGACGGTCAGGCCGCCGGTCGCGGAGGAGGCCGGCCGCGCGGTGACCGTGGTCGTCTCGTAGAAGACGGGGGCCGGCGGCGGAGATGGCTCCTGCGGCGAGGCCGGCTGCGGCGGGTCGTCCGAACCCGGAGCGATGACAGGCGTCAGGGACAGTGCGACGAGCAACAGCGCGGACGACATCGAGGCGGCAGCTGGCATCACCCATCCTAGCGTGCGTGCGGCGCGTCTCAGCGCCGTCGCAGCGCGCTCTCGGGCGGGAAGCTGCAGGGGCTGAGCACCGACTCCGCGGGCAGGGGCTGCCGGCTGCGGAGCCAGCCCGCGACCAGCTCGACGGCCCTGCCGGCGGTCGCCGGGAGCACCACCGACGCGGACAGCACCCCGGAGGCGACTCGATGCTGGCCGTCCTCCGGCAGCGCGTCGCAACCGAGGACGGGCACGTCGGACCACTCCGGCGAATGCGCGCACGTGGCCCGCCGGGCGCCGATCGCCATCGCGTCGTTCTGGGCCACGATCACCGCCGGCCGCCGGTTGCCGGCGCTGCCCAGGCGCAGCCACCCGGCGACCGCCTTCTCGCCGCCGGCCCCCGTCCAGTCCGCGTTCAGCACCTTCCACTCGTACCGCACGCCCAGCACCGCCCTGGTGCCAAGGAGCCGGTCCTGCGCCGCGGAGGTGTCCGCGGGTCCCTGGACGTAGAGGACGAGCCCGCCGTCCGGAGCCAGCGCCCGCACCTGGCGGCCGTGAATGCGTCCGATCTCCAGGTGATCCGGGGTGACACTGGCGATCGGCAGGTCCTGGCGTTGTCGGCGCAGCTCTTCGAGGTAGCCGACGCGGCGGTTCAGGACCACCCATCCGATGCCGGCCGCCACGGCGTTGCGTGCCACGCGTTCGAGCCCCTCGCCAGTGATGGTGTGGATGACGATGGCCGCCGGCCGCTCGGCCTCCGGAGCGTGGATCCGCGCGAACGACTGGTGGATCTGCACCACCGGGTTGTTCTCGGCGAACTGCACCTCGACCAGGAGGCCGGCACGTGTCCCGATCGCCCGCGCCTCCCCCGCCTGCAGGCGGTGGTACTCCTGTCGCTCGTCGACGAGCGAGACGAACACCGTCGCGGCCATGCTAGGCGGGTCGGGCGCAGGCCGCCAGCTCGCCCGCGACGCGACCCGGCGGGAAGCCGAAGTAGTCGCGGGCGTTGAAGAAGCTGACGTTCGCCACCAGGTTGCCGAGCGCCTGGCGGTCGTCGGGCAGGCGGCCGCGCCGGACCTCCTCGCCCAGGATCTGGCAGAGCAGCCGGCGGAAGTAGTCGTGCCGGGAGTACGACAGGAAGCTGCGCGAATCGGTGGTCATGCCGACGAAGCGCGACAGCAGGCCGATGTTCGCGAGCAGCCGGATCTGGGCCTCCATCCCGTCGAGCTGGTCGAGGAACCACCAGGCCGAGCCCCACTGCATCTTGCCGGGCATGCTGCCGTCCTGGAAGTTGCCGACCATGGCGGCGAAGACCGCGTTGTCGGACGGGTTCAGGTTGTAGAGGATGGTCTTGGCCAGGTCGTCGGTCTCGTCGAGGCGATCGAGGAAGCGTGCCAGGCCGCGCGCCTGCCTGGCGTCGCCGATCGAGTCGAAGCCGGTGTCGGGGCCGAGCTGCCGGCGCATGCGGGCGTTCGTGTTGCGCAGCGCGCCCAGGTGGTACTGCTGCACCCACCCGCGCTGGTGGTCGAGGAGCGCCAGGCGGTGCAGGAGCGCCGAGCGGAAGACGCACGCCTCGCCGGCGTCGAGCGGCCGCCCCGCCCGCGCCTTCTCGAACAGCGCCTTGGCGGTGGCGTCGGTGAACTCCTCGGCATCCAGCCGTTCCAGGCCGTGGTCGGAGGCGCGGCAGCCGTGCTCGTGGAAGAAGGCGTGGCGCCGGTCGAGGGCCGCGAGCAGCTCCCGCCAGCTGCCGATCGAAACCGCCGCCGCCGCCTCGAGCTTCGTCAGCCAGGCGGTCCAGGCGCCCAGGTCCTCGACGGACAACGCCCGGTCGGGCCGCCAGGTGGGGTAGACGCGCGTATCCGGGTCCTTCCGCCCGGCGAGCGCCTCGTGGTGCGCCAGCGGGTCCGTGGGGTCGTCGGTAGTGCAGACGACGGCGACCCGGAACTGGCGCAGCAGGCCGACGGCCGTGAAGCCGTCGCGCTGGAGCAGCTCGTTGGCGCGGTCGAAGACGGCGCGGGCGGTGCGCGCGTTCAGGGGGGTATCGATCCCGAACGGGCGGTGCAGCTCCATGGCCGTCCAGTGGTAGAGCGGGTTGCCGAGGGTGTCCGGCACCGTCCGCGCCCACGCTTCGAACTTCTCCCAGTCGGGGGCGTCGCCGGAGCAGAAGCGCTCCTGCACCCCGTTCGCCCGCATGGCGCGCCACTTGTAGTGATCGCCCTCCAGCCAGATCTCGGTGACCGAGCGGAAGCGGTGGTCTTCGGCCATCGCCGCGGGCGAGAGGTGGCAGTGGTAGTCGACGATCGGCAGGTCCCTCGCGACCTGGTAGAGCTCGCGCGCGGTCTGGGTCTCCAGCAGGAAGTCGTCGTGGATGAAGGGCTTCATGGGGCCTCGTTAGGCGGTCTTCTCGGCGGGGATGGGCTCGAACCTCGGCGCCAGCGCGTGGTGGATGGCGAAAGCCACGAGGTAGGCGAAGGCGCAGACGCCGAACAGGATGGCGTAGCCCGCCCTCACGTTGCCGGCGGCGGTGAAGCGGTCCAGCAGCCGGCCGGTGAGGATGGGGAAGAGGAAGCCCCCCGCTGAGCCCGCCATGCCGCCGAGGCCGGTGATGGTGGCCACGTCCTTCTTGGGGAACATGTCGGAGACGGTCGTGTACAGGTTCGCCGACCAGGCCTGGTGGGCCGCCCCGGCCAGGCCGATCAGCAGCACCGCCGGCCAGTCGCCGACCTTCGTCACCGCGAGGATCGGCAGCACGCAGAGGGCGAAGATGAACATCCCCGTCTTGCGCGCGCGGGTGACGGTCCAGCCGCGGCTGTAGAGCCATCCCGTCACCCAGCCGCCTGCGATGCTCAGCACGGTGACGATCGTGTAGATGGTCACGATGTGGATCCAGCTGTGCCTGATGTCGAGCAGACGTGGTGGCCTGCGGAAGTAGTCGGGCAGCCAGATCAGGAAGAACCACCAGACCGGGTCGGTCAGGAACTTCGCCGTGATGAAGGACCAGGTCTGCCGGAGGCGCAGAGCGCGCAGCTCCCCCAGCGGCGCTCCGCCCGCGCCCGCCTCGTCCCTGTCGCTGTGGATGAGGTCGAACTCGGCCTTCGTCAGGTTCCTGCGCTTCTCCGGGACGTCGTACAGCGGCAGCCAGAAGAACAGCCACAGGAAGCCCGCGGCACCGGCCAGGACGAAGGTGGAGCGCCAGCCCCACTGCAGCGCGATCGCCGGGATCATCATCGGCGCCACGATCGCGCCGACATTGGTGCCGGCGTTGAAGATGGAGTTGGCGAGCGCCCGCTCGCGCTTGGGGAACCACAACGCCACCGCCTTGATCGCCGAGGGGAAGTTGCCGCCCTCGCTCACCCCCAGGAAGCTGCGGGCCGCGAAGAACCCGGCGACCGAGCCCACCGCCGCGTGGCACACCGCCGCCACGCTCCATAGCGCGATCGAGACGGCGTAGCCGATCCTGGTCCCGTGGCGGTCGACGAAGCGGCCGAAGAACAGCAGCCCCACCGCATAGGCGAGCTGGAAGGTCGAGTTCACCCAGCCGAAGGTCTCGTTGGACCAGTGCAGCTCGGCGTCGAGGAACTCCTTGATGAGCGCGAGGATCTGGCGGTCGACGTAGTTGACGGTGGTGGCGAAGAAGAGAAGCGCACACACCACCCAGCGGTAGTGGCCGACCGTGCCGGTCGCCAGGGGAGGCTGGGTCGCCGCGGTCGGCCGGGCCATGGTTCACTCCCGCGAGAGCCGCTACTGGTTGACGCCGCTGGCCAGGAAGCCGCCGTCGACCGCGAGCACCTGGCCGTTGACGAAGCTGGCGGCGTCCGAGGCCAGGAAGACGCAGGCGCCGACCAGCTCCTCGACCTGGCCGAACCGGCGCAGCGGCGTGCGCAGGCGCAGCTCGCGGCCCCGCTCGGTGCCGTCGAGCAGGGAGGCGTTGAGCGCCGTCCGGAAGACGCCGGGCGCGATCGCGTTCACCACCACGCCCTTGGGGCCCCATTCGATCGCCAGCGAGCGGGTGAGCCCCGCCACCCCGGCCTTGCTGGCGGAGTAGGCGGCCACCTCGAAGAACGACACGAACGAGGTCAGCGAGGCGATGTTGACGATGCGCCCGCGGCCGCGCTCCAGCATCGGCCGCCCGAACACCTGGCAGGCACGCAGCGTGCCCGTCAGGTTGGTCTCCAGGATGCCGCTCCACTCCGCCTCGGGCAGATCGAGGGTGGGCGTGCGCTTGATGCGACCGGCGGAGTTGACCAGCACGTCCACCCGCCCGAAGGCCGCCAGCACCGCCTCCCGCGCCGCCTCCAGCGAGGCGCGGTCGGTGACGTCGGCGGTGGTGCGGACCGTACGCCGGCCGCGGGCCTCGATCTCCGCCGCCACCGCCTCGACGGTCTCCCGGGTGCGCCCGCAGGCGACCACCTGGGCGCCGGCCTCGGCCAGTCCCAGCGCCAGCGCGCGGCCGATGCCCGCGGTGCCGCCGACCACCACCACCACCCTGTCCGTCAGATCGAGAGAGGGATGTCCCACGCGGCTCCTCCTGTGGCGCTAGGTCGCGCTCGGCGGCTCCCCGCCGGCTGCCGGTGCGCCGCCGCCCGGCGCCGCCTCCAGCGTCTGTGCCGCCTGTGCGGCCTTCAGGTGCTCGGTCATGGCGGCCCGCGCGCCGCCCGCGTCCTTCGCCCGCACCGAGCGGTAGATCCGCCGGTGCATCTCCGCCGACTCGCGCAGGTCCTGGGCATGGCGGATGGTCTGCTTGCGGATCTCGTAGAACTGCGCGGAGATCATCTCCACCAGCGCCGCCAGCACCCGGTTTCCGCAGCCAGCGGCCACGGCGCGGTGGAAGCGTACGTCGTGCAGCAGGAAGCCGGTGGGGTCCTCGAGCGAGGCGAACATCTCCGTGACCTCCTCCGACATGGCCGCCAGGTGCTCCGCGGTGGCGTGCTGGGCGGCGAGGCCGGCCACGCCGACCTCCAGCACCAGCCGCGCCTCGAACATCTCGGCGGGGGTGAACCCGTGCAGGGAGGCGAGCAGGCTCAGCGGCTCCGTGCCGAGGTCGGGCGGACCGTCGGCGATGAAGGTCCCGGCGCCGCGCCTGGACACCACGACGCCCATGGCCTCCAGCGCCTCCAGGCCGGAGCGAACGCTCGGCCGGCTCACGCCCAGCTCGAGCGCGAGGTCGCGCTCGCCGGGCAGGCGGTCGCCGGGCCTCATCTCGCCGCGCTCGATGAGACGGCGCACGTGGTGGACCACGCGGTCGCGCGCGGTCTGCGTCTCGCCGGCGGCGCGCGGCACGCTCACGCGACCTGCAGGCCGGGCCGCGCCGCCGCGGCGTAGACGGCGTGCACCAGCGCCAGGCTGCGCAGCGCCTCGCGGCCGTCGCAGGCCGGCCGGCTTCCGTCGGCGATGGACCGGGCGAAGTCCTCGAAGAGCCGGCGGTGCGGACCGGCGTCCGAAACCACCGGTGTCCGGGCGTCCTCGCGTCCGCGCCCGCCCGCAGCCGGCGACAGGAGCTCGGGCAGCGGGTCGCGCAGGTCCGCCGCGACCACCGCGTCCCCCTCGATCACCACGGTGCCGCCGGTCCCGGTGATCTCGACCCGGCGCGGGTAGCCGGGCCAGGCCGCGGTGGTCGCCTCCAGCGTGCCGACGGCCCCGGACGCGAACTCGAGGAGCGCGAGGGCCGTATCCTCGCCCTCGATCGCGTGGACGGCACTGGCCGTCAGCGCCCGCACCTGCGCCACCGGCCCCAGCAGCCACAGCAGCAGGTCGACGGTGTGGATGCCCTGGTTGACGAGGGCTGCGCCGCCGTCCAGCGCCCTGGTGCCCCGCCAGCGGGAGGCCGCGTAGTACTCCGGCGGGCGGTGCCACTTCACGCGCGCCGAGACGAGCAGCGGGCGGCCCAGCCTGCCGGCTGCGATCGCGTCGCGGAGGCGGACCAGCGCGGGGTTCAGGCGGTCCTGGTACAGGACTGCGAGATGGACGCCGGCGCGCTCGGCCGCCGCGACCAGCTCCTGCCCGCGCTCGACGGCCACGTCGATCGGCTTCTCCACCAGCAGGTGACGACCGCGGGCGGCGGCGGCGATGCCGTGCTCGGCGTGCAGGCCCGAAGGGCTGCCGATCACCACCAGGTCCAGCGGGGTGTCGAGCAGGAGCTCGAGGCCGGGGAACGCGCGCCCGCCGTGGCGCGCCGCGAAGGCCTCCGCCTTCTCGAGGCGGCTTCCGGCGAAGCCGGCGACCGTCCAGCCGGCCTCGCGAGCGGCGCGGACGTGCGTCTCGGTGATGTTGCCGCAGCCGACGAAGCCGGCGCGCAAGGCCACGCTGCCTACTTCCCGTACTCCGCCACGAATTCCTTCCACGCCGCCTCGGCCCGCTCGGCCGAGAACGGCCCGTGCAGGATGAGCAGCCGGTGGCGGAAGCGTGCCGGAGCACCCGGGTCGAGGCCGAAGTCGATGCGGTCCTTCCCGTTGCTGAAGGTCTTCGCCCCGAACGGGTTCGCGGCGAAGAGGCCGTAGCTGCGGGCGTGCCAGTAGGTGGGGAAGCCGGGGTTCTGCGGGTGGTCCATCAGCACCAGCACCAGGTCCTCGCTGCCCACCCGTCCCGAGAGCGCGACCCAGCGGTTGCGTGTCCCCCACACGGCGTCACCGCGGCGGCCCTCGCTGCCCGTGTACACGCCGTTGACGCCGGCGTTGTCCAGCACCGGTACGGTGGTGGCGTGGCCGCTGGCATCTGTGAAGACCTCGGGCTCGGTCGAGGGCCCCTCGAGCGGACGCGCCACCCGCAGCCCCAGCATGCCCTCCTTGGTGTCGCCGAACGCGACCCGGCCGCCCACCGCCGTGAGCGTCGTGACCCGGTCGATCAGCCGCCGGTCGGCGGCGCCGCGGAAGACGAACCTCGTCCGCTCCTGCAGGGCGACCGATCCGTCGGGCATCACCCACTCGAGCCGGACCGCGAGCTCGCCGCGGTCTGCGCCCCCCTGCGCGGCGTCGATCGCCGCCTGTCGGATGTGGCCCATCTTCGCCCGCTCGGCCGGCGGGATCGCCTCCGAGTTGCCCCAGAAGTCCACTCCGTTCACGTCACCGTAGGTCAGCCAGAAGCCGACCTGGTGCGGGTGGTCAGCGCGCTCGCCCGGCCGCGGCTGCAGCGGGAAGCCGCGGGTCACCAGCGTGCCGGCCGCCGAGCGGATCGGGAAGAGCACGGGCTTGGCCAGGCGCTCCGGCCAGACGTAGGAGGTGAAGGGCTGGCCGCCGATGCTGACGTCGACGCGTCGCTCGGCCGGGCGCGCCCGGACCTCCACGCGTTCGTCCTCGCCCGCCGAGGCCACCGGCCTCGCCGTCGCCAGAGCCGATGCCAGCCCCAGGCCCAGCACGACGACCGTCGATCTGGTCATACCACTCACCTTGATTGCAGGGACAACGCTCCTTGTACTTCCCGCGACAGCCGGCTGTCAAGCACTGCAGAACAGGGTCGAACAGCAGTTTCGTACAGCCTGGGCACGGCCTCCATCGGCGCATGGCCGGTTTGCGTCCGGTCCTCAGCCGATGGGCGCGTCTCCGCGGCGGTGCCCACTCCCAGCCCACCGGTCAGACCAGTGATTGACGGCCCCCTGCGCCTCGGCCTAAGCTTGGGGTCTCGGCAGCCCACGGCAGCGGGCAGGAGGCGGCGGTGAGCGGCAGGCTGGACGCGCTGAACCTCGAGCTGGTGCCGGCGTCGCGGGTGCTCGCGGCCGGGGCCGAGTGGGCGCTCGCCGCCGGGGCGCGGCTGGCCGTGTCGGTCGCGGACGAGCGCACCCGTGTCCTGGACGACCTCGAGGGCGAGACGCTCGACCATCATCACGGACCGGTGCTGATCGGGCCGATGTCCCCGCGCAACGCCGCCGCGCTGCGGACCCACCTTCCGTGGCTGCGGCCCTGTGCGTGGGGCACGCGCACCTCCGCCGGACTGGGCGACCGCCTGGGTCTCGCCACGCCGGGCCACGTGCGTGCCGTGCGGGCGGTGGGCGGCGGCATCGCGCCGGTGTTCGCGCAGCAGTCCATCCGGGAGATGACGCGCACCGGCCGCACCCCGGGCCAGGTTATGGACGACGCCACCTGGGGCATGTTCGCCGAGGGCTGGCGCGACGGCACCGGCGCCGACGCGGACCACCTCAAGGCCACCGAGGACATCGATGCCTGCCTGGCCGCCGGCTTCACCCTGTACACCATCGATCCGGGCGAGCACGTCGACGGCGGCGCGGACGCGGCGGACCTGCTGACGCTGCGCGCCGCCCTCGCCAACCTGCCCTGGGCGGCGCTCGAGGACGCCGAGGCGGGCCTGCGCGGGCGCTACCTCGGCCGCGCCGTCGAGGTCGAGCACCTGAAGCTCGTCTTCGACGAGGCCACGCTGCTGCGGGCGGCGGTGAAGTACGGCCGCGCCGTGGCCCACGTGGCCCGGATGGCGCGGCACCTGCTGCGCGCCGCCGGCCGGCGGCCGGTGGAGCTGGAGGTGTCGGTCGACGAGACCGAGACGCCGACGACGCCGGCCGAGCACTACTGGGTGGCCTCCGAGCTGCGGCGCCTGGGGGTGGCCTGGGTGAGCCTGGCGCCGCGGTTCGTGGGCCGCTTCGAGAAGGGCGTCGACTACATCGGCGACCTCGCGGCCCTGGAGCGGGACCTGGCGGCGCACGCGGCCGTCGCCCGCCAGCTGGGACCCTACAAGCTCAGCCTGCACTCCGGCTCCGACAAGTTCAGCGTCTACCCGATCGCGGCGCAGCAGACGCGCGGCCTCGTCCACCTGAAGACCGCGGGCACCAGCTACCTCGAGGCACTGCGGACGGTCGCCGTCGCCGACCCGCCCCTCTTCCGCGCCGTCTACGCCTTCGCGCGCGAGCGCTACGAGAGCGACCGGGCGAGCTACCACGTCTCCGCGCAGCTCACCCGGGCGCCCGGAGCGGGGGAGCCGGCCGACGCGGAGCTGCCGGCGCTCGTCGAGCAGTTCGACTCCCGCGAGATCCTGCACGTCACCTTCGGCTCGGTGCTGAAGGCGACGGCCGCCGACGGCCGGCCGCGCTTCAAGGACGCGCTGTTCGACCTGCTGCAGTCCCGCCCCGAGGCCTACGCGGAGAACCTCCGGCGGCACTTCGTCCGGCACCTGCAGCCCTTCGTCAGCGTCGGGCGATGAGCCCGGCCGTCGCGGATCCCGTGGTCGGCCGCGGACTGGACACCGGCTACATCGCCACCCCCGAGGTGCGCGCCCTCGCCCGCCGGGGCCTGGCCGCGCTGCCCGTCGACGGCGGCCGGGTTCTGGTGCTGATCCCCGACGGCACGCGCACCATGCCCATGCCGCTGCTGTTCGAGGTGATCGACGAGTCGCTGGGCCCGCGCACCGCGGCGCTCGACTTCCTGGTGGCCCTGGGCACCCACCCGCCGATGAGCGACGAGCAGCTCAGCTCGCTGGTCGGTCGCGTGGTTCGCGGCGGCCGCAGCGGCCCGCGGCGCGTGCTCAACCACCGCTGGCAGGACCCGGCCGCCTTCGCCACCCTCGGCACCATCCCCGCCGCGGAGGTCGAGTCGCTGAGCGGGGGCCAGCTGCGCCACGAGGTCACCGTCAGCCTGAACCGTCTGCCGCTCGAGTACGACCACGTGCTGGTCTGCGGGCCGGTGTTCCCTCACGAGGTGGCGGGCTTCTCCGGCGGCACCAAGTACCTGTTCCCGGGCATCGCCGGGGCCGAGATCATCCACTTCACCCACTGGCTGGGGGCGCTCATCACCAGCTACGAGGTGATCGGCCGGCGGGACACGCCGGTGCGCGCGGCGATCGACCGGGCGGCGCGGATGCTCGACCGCCCGCTCTGGCTGCTGGCGCCCGTCGTCACCCACGACGGCGTGGCCGGGCTCTTCTGCGGGCCGGTGCACGAGGCCTGGCGACGGGCGGCGGACCTCTCCGCGCGGCGACACGTGGTCTGGCTCGAGCGGCCGGTGCGGCGGGTGCTCTCGGTGATGCCGGCGATGTACGAGGACCTCTGGGTGGCGGCGAAGGGCATGTACAAGGTGGAGCCGGCGGTGGCGGACGGCGGCGAGGTGGTGATCTACGCCCCGCACGTCCGCGAGGTGAGCCGCACGCACGGGCGCCTGCTGGACGAGGTCGGCTACCACTGCCGGGACTACTTCCTGGCGCAGTGGGAGCGCTTCCGTGACGTCCCCGGCGGCATCCTCGCCCACTCCACCCACCTCACGGGCCTCGGACGCTACGACCCGGCGACCGGGCTGGAGACGCCGCGGGTCCGCGTCACCCTGGCCACCGGCATCCCCCGCGATCGGTGCCGGAGGCTCAACCTGGGCTACCTCGATCCCGCCACAATAGAGGTCGAGCGCTGGAAGGAGGACCCGGACACCCTGATCGTCCCGCGCGCCGGGGAGACGCTGTACCGCGTGGGGCGGCCGAGCTGACGGTGAGGAGAGCATGAGCCACGCGATCGGCGTCGTCGGGCTGGGCGTCATGGGCCGCAACCTGGCCCGCAACATCGTCGGCCACGGCTTCTCGGTGGCCGGGTACGACCTCGACCCGGCCAAGGCGGAGGCGCTGGCCGAGCTGCCCGAGGCGGACCGCATCGAGGGCGTCGCCTCGCCGGAGCGGCTGATGGAGGTCCTCGAGCGGCCGCGGCGGGTGCTGGTGATGGTGCCGGCGGGCAAGCCCGTCGACGACGTGGTCGCCCACCTCTCCGCCCACATGACGGCCGGGGACATCCTGATCGACGGCGGCAACTCGTTCTTCCTCGACACCGAGCGGCGCTGCCGCCAGGCGGAGGCCGCCGGCCTGCAGTTCGTGGGCTGCGGCGTCTCCGGCGGCGAGGAGGGTGCTTTGCACGGGCCCAGCCTGATGCCGGGCGGCCCGCGCGCCGCCTGGGACGCGCTCGTGCCCATCCTGTCGGCGATCGCCGCCAAGGCGCCGGAGGACGGCGAGCCCTGCGTGGCCTACATGGGCCCCCGGGCCGCGGGCCACTACGTGAAGATGGTCCACAACGGCATCGAGTACGGCGACATGCAGCTGATCGCCGAGGTCTACGATCTGCTCGGCCGCGGCCTGGGCCTGCCGGCTGCCGAGCTGGCCGGCCTGTTCGCCGAGTGGAACCGCGGCGAGCTGCGCTCGTACCTCATCGAGATCACCTCGCGCATCCTCGCCTACGCCGACCCCTCCACCGGCCGGCCTCTGGTCGACCTCATCCTCGACGAGGCCCAGCAGAAGGGGACCGGCAAGTGGGCGAGCCAGAACGCCTTCGATGTGGGCGCGCCCATCCCCACCATCAACGCCGCGGTCGAGGCCCGGATCGTCTCCGCGCTCAAGGCCGAGCGGGTCGCGGCCAGCAAGGTCCTGCGCGGCCCGGCGCCGTCCTTCGACGGCGACCGCAGCAAGCTGGTCGACGCCGCCCGGCAGGCGCTCTACGCCAGCAAGGTCACCTCCTACGCGCAGGGCCTGGCGCTGCTGCGCCTCGCCTCGAAGGAGTACGGCTACGCCCTCGACCCGGGCGAGATCGCCCGCATCTGGAGGGCGGGATGCATCATCCGGGCCCGCCTGCTGGGCGAGATCCGCGACGCCTACCGCCGCGACTCCGGGCTGGTGAACCTGCTGCTCGACGGTGCGTTCCGCGCAGCCGTCGAGGAGCGCCAGCGCGCCTGGCGCTTCGTGGTGCAGTCGGCGGTGGGACTGGGCATCCCGGTGCCTGCGCTGTCGGCGTCGCTGGCCTGGTTCGACGCGTATCGCAGCGAGCGCCTGCCGGCCAACCTCACCCAGGCCCAGCGCGACTACTTCGGCGCCCACACCTACCGGCGCGTCGACCGCGAGGGGAGCTTCCACACCGAGTGGCCCGGGGCGAAGTGACGGCGGCGCGGGCCCGCTGACCGCAACAGGGAGAGAGCGATGACACTCAGCATCCGCAGCGACGGCGCACTCGACTTCCTCTCGCTGGGCGCCCTCGTCCACCGTCTCGACCCCGGCCTCATCCCCTTCCGCAAGGCGAGCGAGTGTCGCATCCACGTGAGCGGCGGGGAGTTCAACTGCGCCGCCAACCTGGCCGACTGCTTCCGCCTGAAGACGGCGGTGGCCACCGCCATGGTCGACTACCCGATCGGCGACCTGATCGCGGAGCGGGTGCGGGCGATGGGCGTCCAGCCCTTCTACAAGCGCTTCGCCCACGACGGCGTGCGGGGGCCGAACATGGCCACCGTCTACTCCGACCAGGGCTACGGCGTGCGCGGCCCGGTGGTCTTCTACAACCGCTCGAACGAAGCGGCCGCGCAGCTCGCGCCGGGCGACTTCGACTGGCCGGCGATCTGCAAAGGCGGCGTGCGCTGGTTCCACAGCGGCGGCATCTTCGCCTCGCTCTCGCCGACCACCCCCGAGCTGATCCTCGAGGGCATGACGGCGGCGAAGGCCCAGGGCGCCGTGGTCTCCTTCGACCTCAACTTCCGCGAAAAGCTGTGGAAGGTCGCGGGCGGCGCCGACCGCGCCGTATCCGTCCTGCGACGGATCGTCGACCGGGTCGACGTGCTGGTGGGCAACGAGGAGGACCTGCAGAATGGCCTCGGTATCCCGGGGCCGGAGGTCGCCGCCCGCTCGAAGCTCGACCCGGCGGCCTTCTTCGCCATGATCGACAAGGTCGTCGCCCAGCACCCCAACGTCAAAGTGGTAGCCACCACGCTGCGCGAGGTGCACTCGACCAGCCGGCACTCCTGGAGCGCGGTGGCCTGGATCGAGGGACGGGCCCACCGCGCCCCCGCGGCGGAGCTGGACGTGCACGACCGGGTGGGCGGGGGGGACGGCTTCGCCTCCGGGTTCTTCTTCGGCCTGCTGACCGGGGAGCCGCCGGAGGAAGCGCTGAGGCTGGGCTGGGCGCACGGGGCGCTCGTCACCACCTTCCCCGGGGACACCACGATGGCAACGCTGGAGCAGGTGCGGGCCTTCGCCAGAGGCGGCTCCGCGCGCATCCAGCGGTGACCGCAGCCGGCGGAGAGTCGCCCCGGCGGTGAGGTGCCGGCAGGCGACGAAGCGCCACCCGAAACGGTAGGATCGGTTGTTCAACGAGGAGAAGACCATGGCCACCGCGGACCCGCGGCTCGAGCAGCTCTGCGTCAACACCATCCGCGCCCTCGCCATCGACATGGTGCAGAAGGCCAACTCGGGGCACCCCGGGTTGCCCCTCGGCGCCGCGCCGATGGCGTACGCGCTGTGGATGCGGACGATGAAGCACAACCCGGCCGACCCGCACTGGCCGGACCGGGACCGTTTCGTGCTGTCCGCGGGCCACGGCTCGGCGCTGCTCTACAGCCTGCTGCACCTGACCGGCTACGACCTGCCGATGGAGGAGCTGCAGCGCTTCCGGCAGTGGGGCAGCCACACCCCCGGCCACCCGGAGTACCGGGAGGTGCCGGGAGTGGAGGTCACGACGGGCCCGCTCGGCCAGGGTCTCGCGAACGCCGTCGGCCTGGCGATCGCCGAGCGCCACCTGGCGGCGCGCTACAACCGCGCCGGCCACGAGGTGGTCGACCACTACACCTACGTCCTGGCGGGGGACGGCGACCTGATGGAGGGCGTCGTCCACGAGGCCGCCTCGCTGGCGGGACACCTGGAGCTGGGTCGGCTGGTCTGCTTCTACGACGCCAACCACATCTCGCTGGCGGCCTCCACCAACATGACGTTCACCGACGACGTCGAGCGGGTGTTCACCGGCTACGGCTGGCACGTGCAGGCGGTGCGCGACGGCAACGACCTCGACGCGCTCACCCGGGCCACCGACAACGCCCGGGCCGAGGGCTCGATGCCCTCGCTCGTCATCGTGCACACCCAGATCGGCTTCGGCAGCCCCAAGCAGGGGACCTTCGCCGTCCACGGCTCGCCGTTGAACGCCGTGGAGGTGGCGGAGACCAAGCGCAGGCTCGGCTATCCCTCGGAGGAGCCGTTCTTCGTCCCGCCCGAGGCCCTCGCCCACCTGCGCAGCGCCGCCGATCACGGCAGGCAGGCCCAGGCCGAGTGGTGCGCCCGCTTCGAGGCGTACCGCGCGGCGCACCCGGACCTGGCGGCCGATTTCGAGCGGGTGATGCGCCGGGAGCTGCCGGCCGGCTGGGACCGGGACATCCCGTCCTTCCCGCCGTCCGACAAGCCGACGGCCACCCGCTCCGCCGGCGGCAAGGTCATCAACGCCATCGCCGCGCGCGTCCCCGAGCTGATCGGCGGCTCGGCCGACCTCAACCCCTCGACCGACACCGCCCTCAAGGGCGGGGGAGACTTCCAGAGCCCGGAGACCGCGGGCAGCGCCCACCAGGGTGCCGTCGGCGGCGAGTGGGGCTACGGCGGGCGGAACATCCACTACGGCGTCCGCGAGCACGCGATGGCCGCGATCTCCTCCGGCCTCGCCCTCCACGGCGGCGTGATCCCCTTCGCCGCGACCTTCTTCACCTTCTCCGACTACATGCGGCCGGCCGCCCGGCTGGCGGCGATGATGAAGGTCCACTCGATCTTCGTCTTCACCCACGACAGCATCGGGCTGGGCGAGGACGGTCCCACGCACCAGCCGGTCGAGCACGCGATGGCGCTCCGGGCGATCCCGCAGCTCACCGTGATCCGTCCCGCCGACGCCAACGAGACCGCCAGCGCCTGGCGCTTCGCCATGACCCACCCGGGGCCGGTGGCGCTGCTGTTCACCCGGCAGGCCGTGCCGGTGCTGGCCGGGACCGCCGACGTGGCGCGAGGCGGCTACGTGCTGGCCGAGGCCGAGGCCGAGGGCGGCCGGCCCGACGTGATCCTGATCGCCACCGGATCGGAGGTGGCGGTGGCCCTGGCGGCGCGCGAGCAGCTGGCCGGCCGCGGCCTCAAGGCCCGGGTGGTCAGCCTGCCGTCCTTCGAGCTGTTCGAAGCGCAGCCGCAGGCCTACCGGGACTCGGTGCTGCCGCCCACCGTGCTCGCCCGCGTCTCGATCGAGGCCGGCATCGTCCAGGGCTGGGAGAAGCACGTCGGCCCGGTCGGTACGAGCGTCGGCATCCACGACCGCTTCGGCGCCTCGGCCCCGCTGAAGGACGTGATGACCCACTACGGCTTCACGCCGGAGAAGGTGGCGGCGAAGGCGGTGGAGGTGGTCGAGCAGCTGCCGGCGCGGCTGGCGGCGCTGGGGCTGCGCACGGCCTGACCCGTCCGCTGGGGGTGCGACCCGGCCGGAGGCGGTGAGACGCTACGCCCGCCCGAAGTCGACGAATCCCTTCTCCACGTCGGTGTGCAGGAGCTGCACGGGGACGCGGTCGCCCACGTCCAGGCCGTGCTCGCCCCGGACCACCCGGCCCTCCACCGGAGGCTGCAGCAGCCGCACCCAGGTGCCCTTGGGCGAGGCGCCGGTGACGATCGCGTCGAAGCGGTCGCCCAGACGGGGCGCCAGCAGCAGCGCGGCCGCCGACTTGCGCACCTGCCGCTCCACCTTGGCCGCGTTGTCCTCCTGCAGGGTGCAGTGGACGGCCAGCTGTCCCAGCGCCTCGGGCGGGTACGGAGAGGCCGCCCCGGCCAGGGCCGCCTTGACCAGCCGCTGGGTGACTAGGTCGGGGAAGCGGCGGTTGGGCGCCGTCGAATGCGTGTAGTCGCGGATGGCCAGGCCGAAATGGCCGTCACCGCCCCTGCCCGGCGTCTCGAGGGCGTACTCGCCGGAGCCGAGGAGCTTGACGACCGAGAGCGAGAGGTCGGGGAAGCGCAGCGGGTCTTCGGCGCGGCGACGGGTGAGGAAGTCCTGCAACGCCGGGGCGCTCGGCTGGTCCGGCAGCCGCTCGCCGTAGCCGGCGGCGAGGGCGACGATGCGCTCCCAGCGCTCGGGCGAGCGCAGCACCCGGCGCAGGGCCGGCAGGCCGCGGCGCTCGAGGAACTCCGCGGTCGCCACGTTGGCCGCGATCATGAAGTCCTCGATCAGCTCCTTGGCCCGGTTCTTGCGGTCGGGCCGCAAATCCGCGAGCACGTCGCCGTCGAAGACGACGTGGGCCTCCGTGCTCTCCAGGGTCAGCGCCCCGCGCCGGTGGCGCAGCGCTGTCATCGCCTGCGCGACGCGGTCCTGCAGCCGGAGCTGCTCGGCCATGCCCGGCGCCGCCGCCACTGGCACAGGCGCCGGGGCGGTGCCTTCCAGCCAGGCGGCCGTCGAGTCGTAGGCGAGCCGCGCCCGGTTGCGGACGCGGGCCCGGTATACGTCCGAGGCGGTGACCGCGCCCCCCGCGTCGACCGCCATCTCGACCACCAGCGCCAGGCGGTCCTGGTCCTGGCCGAGGGAGGTGAGGTCGGTGGAGAGCCGCTCCGGCAGCATCGGGAAGGTCTCGGCCGCGGTGTAGACGGAGGTGGTGTTCGCCCGCGCGTGGGAGTCGATGGCCGTGCCGGCCGCGACCGCGGCGTCGACGTCCGCCACCGCCACCCACAGCCGCACCGCGCCGGCCTCGCGCGGCTCCGCCACCGAGAGCTGGTCGAGGTCGCGGCTGTCGTCGTTGTCGATGGAGACCCAGGGCAGCGTGCCCAGGTCGCGCACGGAGCCGTCGGCCGGCGCCTGGCCGGCGAGCGCCCCGGCCTCGGCCAGCGCGGCGGGGGGGAAGTCTGGCTGCAGCCCGCGCTCGACCATGGCGCGGCGCGCGATCTCGCGGAGCTGCTCGCGTCCGGAAGCGCTCACGGACGGCCACTCCCGGCACGCACCTCGTAGTGGTCGAGGATCGCCTGCAGGCGGCCCTGGGCCTCCAGGATCAGCTCCACCGCCTCCCGCACGGCGCCGTGGCCGCCGGGCCGGCCAGTGACCCAGTGCGCCTCGGCCTTCACCGCCGGCCGGGCGTTGGCGGTGGCGATGGCGAAGCCGACCCGGTGCATGATCACCACGTCGGTGTAATCGTCGCCAACGTAGCCGACCTGGGACGGCTCCAGCGCGGATCTCTCCAGCACCTCGTCCAGGATCGGGATCTTCTCGAGGTGGCCCTGGCAGACGAACTCGAACCCGGCGCTGCGCGCGCGCTCCTCGGTGGCCGCCGACACCCGCCCGCTGATCACGCCCGCCTTGATCCCGGCCCGGCGCAGCCACTGCAGGGCGAGGCCGTCCTGCGAGTCGAAGGCCTTGATCTCGGCCAGCCCGCCCCTGCCGTCCGGGACGTGCCAGTAGGTGCCGTCCGTGAGGACGCCGTCGACGTCCATCAGCAGCAGTCGGACCCGGGCGGCGCGCGCCAGGACGTCCTCGTCTATGCCCATGCGGTCTCCCGCGCGGATCGTCTCACATCCCCGGGCCCGCCCGGCGGCCCAGGGTAGGATCGGGAGAACGACCTTCGGGAGGTGAGCATGGACCGCCCATCCAGCCGCCGCGCCTTCGCGCGCACCAGCCTGCTCTCGGCCTCGGCGCTCCTGTTGCCGCGCCAGGCGGCGGGCCGGATCCACCTCGGCCTGGTCACCTACGAGGTCGCGAAGGACTGGGACCTCGACACCCTCCTGCGCAACTGCCGCGAGGCTGGCCTCACCGGCGTCGAGTTCCGCACCACCCACGCGCACGGTGTCGAACGGACGCTCTCGCCCGCGCAGCGCGCGGCGGTGAAGACGAAGTGCGCCGAGGCGGGAATGTTGCAGACCAGCCTCGGCTCCGTCTGCGAGTTCCACTCGCCGGACCCGGCGGTGGTCCGCAGGAACGTCGAGGACTGCCGGGAGTGGGTGCTCCTCGCCCGAGACATCGGGGCCCGGGCGGTGAAGGTCCGGCCGAACGGCCTGCCCAGCGAGGTGCCCCAGGAGAAGACCCTCGAACAGATCGGTCGGGCGCTGGCCGAGTGCGGCTCCTTCGCCTCTGACCACGGCGTCGAGATCTGGCTGGAGGCGCACGGCGAGGGCACGAGGCTGCCGGCGCGGATGCGGCGCATCCTCGACGCGTGCCGCCACCCGGCTGTCGGCATCACCTGGAACTCGAACGACACCGACGTCGTGAACGGCTCGGTGGCGCCGTCGTTCGCGCTGCTGCGGCCGTTCGTGCGCTGCTGCCACATCACCGACCTGCGCAGCCCGTATCCCTACGCCGAGCTGTTCCGGTTGCTGGGCGACGCCGGCTTCACCGGCTACACGCTGTGCGAGTACCCGGAGCCGGTTCCCGCGGAGCAGGGCGTCGAATGGCTTCGCGCCTACCGGGCACGCTGGGAGGCGCTGCGCCGCGCCGCGTCCGGATGACGGTCGACGGCTCGTCCAGCAGGTACACGCCGACCCGGTGCCGATGATCGTGTTCCCGACCGCCGCCGGCGAGCGAGCGGCTCAGCGGGTCGGCGGCTCCTCGTCGTCCCACGGCAGTGGCTGAGGGCCGGGGACGATGCCCGCGATGTCGGGATCTTCGGTGGAGTCGCCGCCAGCGGAGCGGTGCAGTTTCTTCTCCTCCGACCGCTGCGCCCGCCGCTCGGCCTTGGCGGCCTGCTTTTCCTTCTTGCTCGCCTCGCGGAGGCGCTTGTTGACCGAAGGTCGAGTGTGTCCTGCCATCGGCCCTCATTCTGGCCCGGGGCGGCCGTGCTTGTAAACCCTGGTGCTCAATGACTGTGGGACCGTCCAGTTGCCTGCGGGCGAGGCAGCAGGGCCACGGCGGCGGCCCCGGCGACGGCGAGGGCGACCAGCACGGCGAAGCCCGGACCGTAGCTGCCGGCCCGGTCGCGCAGGGTGGCGACCACCATCGGCGCCACCGCCTCGATCAGGTTGTCGCCGGTCAGGACGATCCCCATCACCCGCCCGAGCAGCCGCACCCCGAACAGGTCGGCCGCCATCAGGGGGATGATCATGTAGTCGCCGCCCAGGCCGATGCCGAAGACGAGCGCCGCCGCCCGGAGTGCCGTCAGCCCGGGGGCCGCCGCCATCATGGGGATCGACGCGGCGACGATCGAGTAGATGAGCAGCATGACGTGCTTGCGCGGCCAGCGGTCGGCCAGCCAGCCCATCAGGACGCGGCCGGCGAGGCTGCCCGCCAGGACCAGCGACGCCAGGTTGGCGGCCTCCTGCTGGCCCAGGTGGCGGTCCCCGGTGACGTAGAGCTTGAGGTTCTGGATGGTCCCGCCGACGGCGCCGATCGAGGCCATGCTGCCGAGCGCCAGCAGGTAGAAAGCCGGCCGGCGCAGGACTGCGGTGATCGACCCGGCGCCGCCGCCCGCCGGCACCGGCGCTGTCTCCGACGGCGTCACGGCTGCAGCGGCCGCCGCCCGCAGGGGCTCGCGGACGACCAGGGCCGCCGGCAGCGCGACCACCACCATCAGCACGCCGAGCGCCGCGAGGGCCAGACGCCACCCCAGCACCGACTCCAGCCCGTGGGCGATCTGCGGCACGAGCGCCCCGCCGATGCCGATGCCGAGGTAGGCGATGCCCATGGCCCGGCCGCGGCCGGCGTCGAACCAGCCCGACAGCAGCACCTGGTTGGGCAGCGGGCCCGCGCAGACGTTGCCGAGGGCGTTCATGAAGTAGAACGCGTAGAACGCCGCCAGCGTCGCCGTGCCGCCCAGCCCGACGACCGCCAGGCCGGCGACCAGGATGCCTCCGATCATCAGCCGTCGGGGACCGAAGCGGTCCACGACGATGCCGGCGACGATGCCGAACAGCGGGCCGACGATCAGCTTGGAGAGGGCGTTGCCGGAGGTCACCTGCTGGCGCGTCCAGCCGAGGTCGCGGACGAAGAAGTCGTAGAAGAAGGGCAGGCCGTAGAGGGCGAGGCCCACGATCGAGAAGAGCGCCAGGAACGCAGTCAGGACGGCCAGGCCCTGGTGGCGCCGGCGCCCGGCGGCCGCGTCCGTCATCCGCGCAGGGCGGCCTTCTCCGCCTTCAGCCGCTCGGCCTCGGGCCTCTCGGAGTAGAAGGCGTCCAGGGGATAGCAGCCGGAGGGCAGGCCCTTGCGGGGCGCGGTGGTGCAGTCGCTGAACGTGCGGCACAGGCGGCGCCGGTCCAGCGGCCGGCCGGCGAGCACGTCGGCAGGCAGCTCGGGGTAGGAGAGCACCATCCGCCCGAGGCCCACCAGGTCGGCGCCCCCGTCGGCGATCACCCGCTGGGCCACGTGCGGCAGCCACTCCTGCAGGTAGCTGTAGGCCGAGCCGACCAGGACGAGGTCGGGGAAGGGCGCCTTCAGCCGGGACGTCGCCTCGATCTGCCGGGCCACGCCGATCAGCGGGTCTTCGGGCGGCAGGTAGCCGTCGCTCGGCGGGAACAGAGCCGGCCGCTGCAGGTGGGGGTTGTAGTACGGGCTGCCGCCGGTGATGCAGATCCAGCGGACACCCATCGCGCGCACCGCCGCCAGCAGCTCGCGGGCGTCGGCCAGCGCCGGCTCGAGGCCGTCCGCGCCGACGAGGCCGAAGCCGCTGCCGTAGCCCTCCGCCGGCCGCTCCGGGACGCCGCGGCCGTCCTCGCCCTTGCGGTAGGGCACGCTGTCGAAGGCCGAGAGGCGCACGCCGACCCGCAGGCCGGGGGCCTCGGCGCGGATGCCCTCCACCACCTGGCGCAGGAAGCGCGTGCGGTTCTCGAGGCTGCCGCCGTAGCGCCCCTCCCGTGCCCGTGCCGAGAGCAGCTCGTGGCCGAGGTAGCCGTGGCAGTGCTTCACGTCCACGAAGTGGAACCCGGCCCGCCGCGCCAGGCGGGCGGCGCGCACGAAGTCCTCCACCAGCCGGTCGAGCTCGCCGTCGCTCAGGATGCGGACGCCGCCGGGGAAGCGCCGGTCGAGCACCGGGTGCGCGTAGGCGGCCAGCGGCTCGGGCCGGTCCCAGGCAGTGGGGCGGCTGTAACGCCCCGAGTGCGTGAGCTGCAGGCCGACGACGAGGTCGTCGGGCGCCGCCTTCCCGAAGCGCTGCGCGTGGGTGGCGACCAGCGTCTCGCGCAGGCGGGCCAGGTCCTCCCAGGTGGCGTCCGAGACCACGAGCTGTCGCGGGTTGGCGCGGCCGTCGTGGCGGACCGCCGCCGCCTCGCCGCCCCAGACCAGCTTCGCCCCCGACGCCCCGAAGTGGCGCCACCGACGCTCCGTCAGCTCGCTCGGCCGGCCGTCGGCGGTGCCGTCCCAGCCCTCCATCGGCAGCACGCAGAACCGGTTCCCGACCCGCAGGCCGTCGGCCTCGAGCGGACGCGCGAGCGGCGACGAGGCGGGCGGGAGCAGGACGGGGTCGAACGGCAGCGAGGCGCCGATCGCGCCGAGGTGACGCCGCAAGGCCTCGGGGGTGCGCAGGGTGGCGACGCGGACGAAACCAGGGTCAGGCATCGCTGGGCGCGCAGGCTATCCTCGCCGCCGGGGTCGGTCAAACCGGGCCGCGGGTGCTAGGCTCCATGCCCGAGGAGGACACCGTATGGAACGCCGCGCCTTCGTCGCCGCCTCCACGGCCACTGCCGCAGCTCTCGCCCTGCCGCGAGCGGCGGCCGCGGGCGACACCCGCAGCGGTCAGGGTGGATCGCCACCGACGATCCTGCTCGAGCTGCGCCGGTACGCCCTGCACACCGGGACCATGGCGACCCGCTTCGACGCCTACGTCAGGGACGCGCTGGTGCCGGCGCTCGGTCGCGCCGGCCACGCGCCCGTCGGCGTGTTCAACGTGATGCTGGGGGCCGACAGCCCGTCGCTGCACCTGCTGGTGCCACACGCCGGCCCCGACTCGGTGCCGACGCTCGACGACCGCCTGCAGGCCGACGCCGAATACCGCAAGGCGGCCGGCGAGGTCCTGTCGCTGCCCTCGGGCGACCCGCCGTACCTGCGCTGCGACTCCTCGCTTCACCTGACCGTGCCCACCTGGCCGGCCATCGAGAAGCCGACGGGACCGGCGGCGGTGCCGGGGCGCGTCTTCGAGCTGCGGACCTACCGCAGCCACAGCGAGGCCGGCAGCCGGAAGAAGATCGACATGTTCGAGGCGCAGGGCGAGCTGGCGCTCTTCAAGCGCCTGGGCATGCAGACGGTCTTCTTCTCGCGGGACCTGGTGGGCTCAGGCCTGCCCAGCCTCACCTACATGCTGGTCTTCCCGGACCTGGCCGGCCGCGAGAAGGCCTGGGCCACCTTCGGCGCCGACCCGGAGTGGGCTCGGCTGCGCGCGCTTCCGGGTTACGCGGACGCCGAGGTCGTCTCCGGCATCACGGCAACCCTCCTGCGGCCGGCGGACGCCTCGCAGCTGTAGCGCCGGTCCGGTCACCGCGCCCGGCTTGACAGCGAGTGCCTAACGGCTTAGATTACCTAGCGACACTATGTATAGAGCACGACTGAGCCATGACCAGGAACGACGGCGCGAAGAAACCGCCTGACGGCGAGAAGCCGGCCGGCCAGGACGGGGGCTGGGAGGCCCAGTTGAGGCGGGGCTCGCTGGAGCTGGCGATCCTGGCCAGCCTGTGGAACCGCCGGCTCTACGGCCTCGAGATCCTGCGGGCCCTCGAGAGCACGTCCGCGCTGGGCGTGGCCGAGGGGACGCTGTACCTGATCCTGGGGCGGTTGAAGGCAGAGGGGCTGGTCGACGCCGAGTGGGTCGACGCCCGCTCCGGCCACCCCCGCAAGTACTACTGGCTGTCCGGGCCCGGGAGGGACCGGCTCCGTCGGATGGCCCTCATCTGGGCGGAGTTCTCGGCCAACCTGGACGCCCTCGTCGAACCCGTCCTCGATCGGAAGGAGCGAGCCCGTGCCCCACGATGACGCCACCCAGGCGGTGGAGCTGTACCTCTCGCGGCTGCGGAAGGGCCTGCGCGGGCTTCCCGCGCCAGACCGAGACGACATCGTCGAGGAGATCCGCGGCCACGTGCTCGAGCGGATCGAGTCCGGCGGCACCGTCACGCCCCAGGCGGTGGACACGGTGCTGCGAGCCGTCGGCGACCCCGATCAGCTCGCCCGGCAGTACGGGACGGACGCGATGCTGAGGCACGCCGTCGCCAGCCGCTCGCCCTGGCTGCTGCTGCGCACGACGGCAGGCTGGGCGCGCCGGGGTGCCGCCGGGCTGGTGGCGCTGCTGCTCGCTCTGGCCGGCTACGGCTCGGCTCTCGTCTGCTACGCCTGCGCCGTGGCGAAGCCGCTGTTCCCCTCGCACCTCGGGATGTGGGTCACTCCCGAGCGCACCGTCACCATCGGCTACTTCAGCGGCCGCTTGCCGTCGGAGCTGATGGGTCTGTCGGTCGGCCCGACTGCCGGGCTGGTGGTGCTGGGGACCTTCGGCCCGACCCAGGGCCCGGTGCGCGAGCTGCTCGGTCCGTGGCTGACGCCGGCCGGCGTCGTGGCCGGGTTCCTGCTGGCGCTGGCGACCACCTGGTGCGTGCGCCGGCTGATCGCCCGTCGGCTGCAGGGCCGTCGCCCCGGGCCGCTCGCCGCCGCGGCGGCGGCCCCCTGACTCACTTCGTCTCCCGGATCTCGAGGGTGCGGAAGGGTCGGTCACGCGGCCGCTCGCCGAACGCGGGCCAGCCCCGGCACCGCCGCCTCGAGGTCCGTCAGGACCGCCATTCCCGGCCGCCGGGGAAGGCGAACGCCTCCAGCGACTCCGGCTTCATCTCGATCGAGTAGCCCGGCGCGCGCGGCGCCTGGTAACGAGCGTTCGCCAGGCGCACCGGGTGCACGAAGTGCTCGTGCAGGTGGTCGACGTACTCGCAGTAGCGGTCCTGGAGCGAGGGGTTGAGCGCGACGTAGTCGTAGATGGCGAGGTGCTGGACGTACTCGCACAGCCCGACCCCACCCGCGTGCGGGCAGACGGGGACGCCGAACCTGGCCGCCAGCAGCAGGATCGCCAGCACCTCGTTGACGCCGCCCACGCGGCAGGCGTCGATCTGGCAGTAGCCGAGGCCGCCCGCCTGCATCAGCTGCTTGAAGATCACCCGGTTCTGGCACATCTCGCCGGTCGCCACCTTGAGGGGGGCGATGGCGCGGGCGATGGCGGCGTGGCCGAGCACGTCGTCGGGGCTGGTCGGCTCCTCGATCCAGAACGGGTCGAAGCGTGCCAGCGCCTTCACCTGCGTGATCGCCTCGTTCACCTCCCAGCACTGGTTGGCGTCCATGCTGAGCCGCCGCTGCGGGCCGATCTCCTCGCGCATCAGCGCGGCCCGGCGCAGGTTGGCGTCCGTGTCCGGCGAGACCTTCATCTTGAAGTGAGTGAAGCCCTTCGCCATCGCCTCCCGGCACAGGCGCCGCACCTTCTCGTCGGGGTAGCCCAGCCACCCGGTGGAGGTGGTGTAGGCGGGGAAGCCGTCACGGCGCATCTCCGCCTCGCGACGCGCCCGGGTGGCGGCGTGGCGCTCCAGCAGCGCCAGCGCCTCCTCCGGCGTCAGCGCGTCGGTGATCCACAGGAACGGCACGCAGTCGACCGTCTGCTGCGGCGTCAGGTCGCACAGCAGCTTCCACAGCGGCTTTCCGTCGCGCCGCGCCCACAGGTCCCAGAGGGCGTTGACGACGGCGCCGGTGGCCATGTGGACGATGCCCTTCTCCGGGCCGATCCAGCGCAGCTGCGGGTCCTGGGTGAGGAGGCGGTAGAAGCCGCGGAAATCGGCGGTGATCTCGTCCAGCGAGCGTCCCACCACCAGGCGGGCGAGCGCCAGCGCGGCCGCTACGCCGATCTCCGTACCGTGGCCGTTGGTGAAGGTGAGGCCGCAGCCGGCGAGCGCCCCGTCGGTCTCCAGGGTGACGTAGACGGCGGAGTAGTCGCCGAGGTTGAGCGCGTCCGAGCCGTCCATCTGCCGCGAGGTGGGGAAGCGCACGTCGCGGGCGCGCAGGCCGGTGATCTTCATGGCGGGGGAATATACGCCCGTCCGAGCCGTTCGCCCACGGCGAACCGACGCGAACGGCGGCGTCTACACGGTGCGGCCCGGTTCGTCGGCCACCGTCCCGGGCGCGGAGCCGAGCCTCCACAGGAGGAGCGGCGGCGTCGCCATCGTCGTGGCCAGGACCATGAAGACGGCTGCTCCGTAGGTCCCCGCGTCCACCACCGGATGGCCTTGCAGGAGCAGCTGCGCGCCGATGCCCGCGAAGATCAGCCCGACCTCGCCGCGCGGCATCATGCCGAAGCCGACCGCCAGGCGGGGCACGCCCTTCGGCGTCACCAGACCGCAGGCGAGCTTGCCGATGATGGCCGCCAGGGTCAGCAGCGCGGCGAAAGCCAGCACCGAGAGCGAGGCGAGGGCACGCAGGTCGACCAGCATCCCCATCCGCACGAAGAAGACCGGCACCAGCAGGGCGATCAGCGGCTCCAGGCTCGCGGCCAAGGGCGGCTCGCCACGCTTCAGGTGGCCCTCGAAGTGGACCTCCTCGAGCACGAGACCCGCGGCGAAGGCCCCGACGATCGCCGCCAGACCGGCGAGGGCCGCGAGGTACGAAAGCAGGAAGCAGAACCCGAGCGAGAGCGCCTGGACGACGCCACGACTGCGCAGGGCGAGGGCGCCGCGGAAGACGCGTGGCGAGAGCAGCGAGCCGACGACCACTGCCCCCACCAGGAAGAGCAGGGCCTTCGCAGTGATCAGCACCACGGCGCCCGCGGCCAGCGTCGCTCCCCCGGCGGACGCCTTGATGAAGCCCGAAGCCACCGCCAGCACCAGCAGGCCCAGCACGTCGTCGAGCACCGCCGCCCCCAGGATGATGCGGGCGAAGGGCGCACGCAGAGCGTGCGCGTCCTTCAGCACGCGGGCGGTGATCCCCACGCTGGTGGCCGCGAGCATGGCGCCCAGGAAGGCGTGGAACAGCCAGGACTCCCGGGGTCGCAGCAGCTCGCCGAGCCCGAAGCCGAGCAGCATCGGTGTCACCACGCCCACCACCGCCACCCGGGCCGCCGCCCCGCCCACGGCCAGCATCTGCCGGGGAGTCGACTCCAGCCCGACCTGGAACAGCAGCAGGACCGCTCCCAGCTCGGCCAGCACGGTGAAGGTCTCGCTCACGGCGAGGTTGCCGACGTCGGGCCCGCCGACCAGCGCGGCGTTGCCGAGGACGACGCCCACCAGCAGCTCGCCGAGTACGGCCGGCTGACCGAGCCGTTCGGCCAGCTCGCCGGCGAGCTTCGCAGCCACCAGCACGAATGCCAGCAGCAGCAGCACGACCGGAGCGGCGTCGGTGCCGTGAGTCCCGGGGGAAGCAGCGGAGCCGGCAGCGGCGAGGAGGTCGAGCGCCATCCTCGGCTCAGTCGGCGGGGGGCTTGTCGGGGCGACGCCGCAGGTTGGTCAGCAGGGACTCGGTCAGGCTTCCCTTGCGGATGCGCACCTGGGAGGCGTCGATGTCGCCGATGGGGACGTCCATGGGAACCTCGAGCCCTCCCGACTTCGAGAGGCCCAGCTTCTGGCTCGCGTACACGCTGCGGTGGCCCACGAACAGGAAGGCCGTGCCGGCGCACAGCGCGGCGTAGACGCCGACCTGCGGAGGCAGCAGCTCCATCCCCATCACCGCCGCGGCGATCGGCGTGTTGGCGGCCGCGGCCAGGACGGAGACGAAGCCGAAGGCCGCGATCACGCCGCCCTCCAGGCCCGCGGCGCGGCCCAGGACGAGACCGCTGGTGGCGCCGATGAAGAAGAGCGGCGTGACGATGCCACCGCTGCCGCCCGTCTCCAGCGTCGCCGCCGTCGCCACGATCTTGTAGAGGAAGGCCAGTGCGAACAGCCGGGCCGTCCCTTGGAGCGACGCCTCGATGACCGGCACTCCGAGCCCCGCGTACTGCTCGCCCGCGATGGCGTAGAACAGCGCCAGCCCGGCGCCGCCCGCGGCGGCCACCAGGTAGGGGTGTCGCTCGAAACGCTCCAGCAGGCGCTCGAGCGTCCTCATCGTCTCGATCAGGACCAGGGCGATCAGCCCGAACAGCGCCCCGAACGCGATGGTGGCCGGCACCATGGTGCGGTGGCCGAGCATCGAAAGGTCCTGGTGCAGGACGGGCACGGGCGCGCTCACGCCGCAGACGAGGTGCGAGACGATGCCGCCCACCAGGCAGGGGAAGAGCACGGAGTACTCGATGCGGCCCAGGTAGAGGACCTCGATCCCGAACAAGGCGCCCGAGACCGGCGTGCCGAAGACCGCCGCGAAGCCCGCGCCGACGCCGCAGATGACCAGACGCCTCCGGTCCTGGTCCTTGAGGCGGAGCACGTCCGCGAACAGGCTGGTGATCGCCGCGCCGATCTGGGCGCAGGGACCCTCTTTGCCCACCGAGCCGCCGAAGGCCAGCGTGAGCACCGTGGCCAGCAGCTTGATGGGGGCCACCAGCCAGTCGACCCGGCCGGACCGCTGGTGGATCGCGGCGATCACGGCCTCCGTGCCGTGCCCCTTGGCGGTCGGCGCGAAGGTCCGGATCAGCCAGACGCAAGCCGGCAGGGCGAGGGGCAGCAGGTACCAGGGGCGGACGATGCCAGAGAGCGCACGGTCTGCGAGGCGGGCCGACGCGGAGAGCGACCACAGAAAGGCCCGGGTGCCCCAGCCGACGCAGACGCCGGCGACCGCGCCGAGCAGGGCCCACTTCAGGGTGGTGACGACGAGCGCCGCGTGCTCCGTGTACCAGCGCCCCTCGTCGGCGAGGCGGGGCGGGGCGGCCTCCTCCGCTCGGGTCATGTCGTCGAGCCCTGGTCGAGGCCCACGGCGATCGCAGTCAGCACCTCCCGCGTCACCTCGAGCTTGCGCGGCGGGAGCGCCCTGAGCAGGTCGCGCATCGCCGACTCGATGGTGCCCGCGGTCACGACGTCCAGCCGGCGCCCGGCGGCCGAGAGTCCGAGGACGGCGCGCCTCCTGTCCCGTGGGTCACGCCTGCGACGCAGCAGGCCGGCGTGCTCGAGCCGCCGCAGGATGCCCGTGAGGGTGCTGGGGTCGAGGTGCAGGATGCGCGCGAGCTGACCAGCAGAGACGCCGGGGAAGCGCCCCACGATGCGGACCACCAGCCGCTGCGGCCCGGTGATCCCCAGGGTCGCCGCCATCCGCTTGGAGCGGGTCTGCAGGCCGTGGTCGATCGCCCACAGCAGCCGCATGAACTCGAGCTGGGGGCCGAGTGGCGGCAGCGCTGCGTCCGTCTCGCCTGCCGCGTGGTTCGTGCTTCTCATCTGGATCCCACCGCCCCGAATCGCCCGGACACCCTCGCTGGCGAGGCGAGCAGCACCCGCAGCACGCCGTCGATCTCCCTCTGCTGCCTGATGAAGTAGCGGGCGGCGGAGGCGCGGTGGCGGCCGACGCGGATGCTCAGCAGCCTGCCCGGCTGGTCGAGAACGAAGACGTCCTCGTCGGTCTCGTCGTCCCCGATGTAGAGCGCCGTGTCACAGCGGAAGCGCGCTCGCACCTCCTCCAGGGCCCTCCCCTTGTTCGCGGCCCCCGCCGGCAGCAGGTTGACCACCCGTTTGCCGCCGATCAGCCGCGCTCCCCGCAGCGCGGCCGCCGCGCCCAGGACGCGGGCCCGCGCCCTCGCGGGTCGCAGCGCGCCACGGTAGTGCACGGCGAGCGAAAGCCCCTTGTCCTCGATGGCGACGCCGGCCAGCCCGCCCAGTCCCCGTCGCAACTCCCCGATCCAGCCCTCCACGACCCGTCGCGCTGCCGCGGTCAGCGGGCCGGGCTCCAGGCCGTGGTTGCCGATCACCTCGGCGACACCCGTACCCACGAGCCGCCGCCTCACGTCGCTTCGTGCCCGGCCCGAGATGACCACGCAGGGCCGCTCCCGCGTCACCCTCCGCAGGAGGCGGCGGGTCTCCCCGCGCAGAGCGGCGCGGGCGGGGTCGGGCACGATGGGCGCCAGGGTGCCGTCGAAATCGAGGGCGAGCAGCATGTTCGAGCAGGCGAACGCCTCCAGCACGTCGCGGTTCGCGCGAGCGAGAATGTAACGCATCACGCTTCTGCCTGTTGCCGTTCCTCCCCCAGGAACCGGCCCAAGCGTCCGGAGAGCCGCTCCCGCCGGCGCAGGCGCGCCGCGTCGACGAGCATCCGCCCGGCCCAGCGATAGACGTTGAACTCGGCCACGAAGGCACGCATCGCCCGCATGCGGTCACGCTGCTCGTCGAGCGGCATCTGCAGGGCCGCGGCCAGGGCGGAGCTGGCCTGGTCGAGGTCGTACGGGTTGACGACGAGCGCCTCGGTCATCTCGCGCGCCGCGCCGGTGAAGTGGGAGAGCACCAGCACGCCGCGCTCGTCGTCGCGCGCGGCCACGAACTCCTTGGCCACCAGGTTCATGCCGTCGTGCAGGCTGCTCACGTAGCAGACGTCGGCGGCGCGGTAGTAGCGGAAGACCGTGGGCGGCTCGTGGTGCGCGCGTTTGAAGACGATGGGGCGGTAGCCTTCGTCGCCGAAGCGTTCGTTGATCCGGGCCGCCAGCGCGTCGACGTTCTCGCTCAGCTGTCGGTACTGGGGGATCACGGTCCGGCTGGGAGCTCCCAGCTGGACGAAGGTGAAGCGGCCCCGCAGCGCCGGAGCCCGCTCGAGCAGGCGCTCGACGGCGAGCAGCCGCTCCTCGATGCCCTTCGTGTAGTCGAGCCGGTCCACCCCCAGGCCCAGCCGCGCATCCGGGGACAGCCCCAGCTCCGCGAGCACCCCGGCCCGGCACTCCGCCACGGGCGGCGCCGCCGTCAGCCAGTGGCTCGGCCACTCGATCGAGATGGGATACGCCCGCACCAGCGTCCACTGCCCTCGGTGCACCACCGCGTTCTGCTCGCGATCGATCCGCGATTCCAGGAAACGGTCGACCGTGTCCACGAAGTTGTTGCAGTGGAACTGGGTGTGAAAGCCGAGGATGCTGCTGCCGAGCAGTCCGGTCAGCAGCTCGTCCCGCCAGGGGCAGATGCCGAAGCGCTCGGAGTTGGGCCACGGGATGTGCCAGAAGGTGAGTACGGTGGCGCGCGGCAGGCGGTCGCGGATCATCCGCGGCAGCAGCGCGAAGTGATAGTCCTGCACCATGACGATCGGGTCGTCGGAATCGACCTCCGCGCAGACCGCGTCGGCGAACTTCTCGTTGACGGCGCGGTACTGGCGCCAGTCCTCGCTGCGGAAGACCGGCCGGGTGTGGGCGATGTGGCAGAGCGGCCAGAGGCCCTCGTTGGAGAAGCCGTAGTAGTAGCCCTTCTCCTCGTCGGGCGAGAGCCACAGGCGCCGCAGCAGGTACGAGCCCTCGCCCGGCGGGACCAGCAGCCGGGCATGTTCGTCAGCCGCTTCCCGGTCTGCCGACCCGCTGCCGTGGGCCACCCAGACGCCGGAGCAGGCCCGCATCACCGGCTCGAGAGCCGTGACCAGGCCGCTCGCCGGGTGCAGCACGGCGACATCGCCGTGGCCCGTGTGCTCGTGGATGTAGGGCTCGCGGTTGGCTACGATCACCACCCGCTCGCCGTGGAGGTGGCGGCTCAGTGTCGTCTTGAGCCGCTGCGGCGTCCACAGCCCGCCTTGGCCGTCGGCCTCGCGCTCCGCGGCTAGGCGCTCGACCAGCTCACGCACGTCGCGCAGGAAGGGCTGGAACTCGGGCCTCGGTCGCTCACCACGGATCAGCCGTCGCAGCTCGTTGCTCCAGCCGCGCCAGGAGAGGCGTGCCGCCACTACCGTGATCACCGAAGCTGCCAGCGCCAGCACGCCGAAGGCCAGGGCCAGGAAGCGTCGGGTGGTCGCCTCGCGGCGCTCGACGAAGGTCAGGTCGTGGACCAGCACCACGAAGCCGAGCGCGTGCCCGCCGTCGAACAGTGGAATGGTGGTGGCGTAGACGCTGCCGCCGGGGACCGAGAAGACGGACGACCAGGTCGTCCAGGAGGCCTCCGGCCGGTCTCCGGTCGGCCGCAGCCGCCTTCCCAGGCGGTCGCAGGAGAGCGCGGAGGGGTAGTCGATGGTCTGGGTCCGCAGGGCCAGGTCCGCGCCGCAGGCCGCCGCCGCCATCACCCGCTCGTCCCGAGTCAGATCCAGCAGGACCTTGCGCAGCTCCATCTCCTGGCCCGGGTCCCAGTGGGAGAGCAGCGCCTCGCGTGCCCCGCTCACCGCGAGCTCCGCGCGAAGCTGCATGTCCTTCTCGAACCAGGCGTGGGTGGTGCGGCTGACGAGGACGGAGGCGACCCAGGTCAGCAGCGCCAGTCCTGCGACCAGGGCGACCGTGAAGCGCAGCGCCTGCCGCACCCGGCCATTAGAGCACGAAAATCAGTTTGAAGACAAACTAAACTTACTTGGAGGACAAAGGACATCGTGCCATGATGGTGGTGGCAGCAGGCGCCGGCTGGCCGCCTGCCGGAGCCGGGAGGCGCGGAGGGCCGCGGAGGCGATGGGGGAGGACGCGCTCTGGTACAAGGACGCGGTCTTCTACGAGCTGCACGTCAAGGCCTACGCCGACGCCAACGGAGACGGCATGGGCGACTTCCCGGGCCTGGCCGCGCGTCTCGACTACCTGGCGGGGCTCGGCGTCACCTGCCTGTGGCTGCTGCCGATGTACCCCTCGCCCTTCCGCGACGACGGCTACGACATCTCCGACTACTGTGGCATCCATCCCGCCTACGGGACGCTCGACGATTTCAGGGCGTTCCTGCGGGGCGCGCACGACCGCGGCCTGCGGGTGATCACCGAGCTGGTGCTCAACCACACCTCCGACCAGCACGCGTGGTTCAAGGAGGCCCGCTCCGGGTGCCGCAACCCGCGCCGTGATTTCTACGTCTGGAGCGACAGCGACGACCGCTACCGGGGGGCGCGGGTCATCTTCCGCGACACGGAGCTGTCGAACTGGGCCTGGGACCCGATCTCGAAGGCCTACTACTGGCACCGCTTCTTCAGCCACCAGCCCGACCTCAACTTCGACAACCCGGCGGTGCGCGAGGAGATCTGGCAGGTGATGCGCTTCTGGCTGGCGCTGGGAGTCGACGGGTTCCGGGTGGATGCGGTGCCCTACCTCGTCGAGCGCGAGGGCACGACCTGCGAGAACCTGCCCGAGACGCACCAAGTGATACGGGAGCTGCGCCGGCGGATGGACGCCGAGTTCCCGGACCGCCTGCTGCTGGCTGAGGCCAACATGTGGCCCGAAGAGGTGCGCCCCTACTTCGCCGACGGCGACGAGTTTCACATGGCCTTCCACTTCCCGCTCATGCCTCGGATGTTCATGGCGCTGCGGCTGGAGGACCGCAAGCCGATCGTCGAGATCGTCGAGCGCACGCCGGCGATCCCCGAGGCCTGCCAGTGGGGGCTGTTCCTGCGCAACCACGACGAGCTGACGCTGGAGATGGTCACCGACGGCGAGCGCGACTACATGTACGGCGAGTACGCCCGGGACCCGGTGGCGCGGATCAACCTCGGCATCCGCCGTCGCCTGGCGCCGCTCCTGGAGGGAGACCGCCGCCGCATCGAGCTGATGAACGCGCTGCTGTTCTCGCTGCCGGGCAGCCCGGTCATCTACTACGGCGACGAGATCGGCATGGGCGACAACATCTACCTGGGCGACCGCAGCGGCGTGCGCACGCCCATGCAGTGGAGCGGCGGCTGGAACGCCGGCTTCTCCTCCGCCGACCCGGAGCGGCTCTACCAGCCGTTGATCTCGAACCCCGTCTACGGGTACCAGGCCGTCAACGTCGAATCGCAGCGGCGGCAGGAGAGCTCGCTGCTCAACTGGACCCGGCGTCTGATCGACGTCCGCCGCTCGAGCCGGGTGTTCAGCCGGGGCGGGATCGAGTTCCTGAGGCCGCCCAACCACCGCGTGCTCGCCTACGTGCGCCGCCTCGACGGGGAATCGGTGCTGGTCGTGAACAACCTCTCCGCCACGGCGCAGGCGGTGGAGCTCGACCTGCGTCCCCTGGCCGGCGCCATCCCCATCGAGATGTTCGGGCGCAGCGTGTTCCCGCGGATCGGGGAGGCGCCCTACGTGCTGACGCTCGGCCCCTACGACTTCTTCTGGTTCCGGTTACGCTGGCTGTGAAGAGCATCCTCTCCGACCAGCTCCTGCGGGACCTGATCGCCGTCGGGCAGGTGGACGTGCTGGTCGGCCTGCCGACGCTGAACCACGCTGACTCCGTCGGCCCGGCGCTGCAGGCTGCGCACTTCGCCTTCAACGGCCAGTTCGTGCGGGAGCGCACCGTGCTGCTGAACTCCGACGGCGGCTCGACCGACGGCACGGCGGACCTGGTGCGCAACGCCCCCCTGGCGGATGGTGACACGCTGCTCTCGTCGCAGAGCCTGCGCACCCGGCACCGGATCAGCGCTCCTTACCACGGCGTCCCCGGCAAGGCCGGCGCCATCCGCACCATCTTCGCCGCCGCCGACCTGCTCCAGGCGAGGGCGGTCGCGGTACTGGACCCCGAAGTGGTCAGCGTCACCGCCGGCTCCCTGGCCGCCCTGCTGCAGCCGGTCCTGGGCGACGGCGTCGACTTCGTCTCGCCGGCCTACGCCCGCCACCCGCTGGACGGCCCGCTGGTCAGCCAGGTCGTCCGGCCGCTGTTCCGCTCCACCTACGGGCCGCGGCTGCAGGAGCCGCTGGCCGGCGAGTTCGCCTGCAGCGGGCGCTTCGCGGCCGCCTGCCTGGGCTCGCCGGACTGGGAGAGCGAATCGCTTCGTGTCGGCATCGACCTGTGGCTGTCGGCGGTCGCCGCGATCGGCGGCTTCCGCCTGGCCGAGGCGCGGCTCGGCCCTCGCGAGCTGGCGCCGCGGCCGCGGCCGGGGACGGCCACCCTGGTGGCGCAGGTGTTCGAGGCCCTCTTCGACTGCCTGCGCCTGCACGAGGCGAGCTGGACGGCGGGCGCTCGCACGGATCCCGTGCCCGCCTACGGGGATCCGGCGCCGCCACCCGCCCGCTCGGTCTCGATCGACGCGGCGCGCGACGCGGCCCTGTACCGGGAGGGAGTGGTGGCCCTCGAGCCGATGCTCTCGCGGGCCCTGCGGCCGGCCACGCTGGAGGCCTTGCGCACCGGCGGCGCCATCGCGGGCACGGCGCCGAGCCTTCCGCCCGGCCTGTGGGCGGCGGTGGTAGGCGAGCTCGCCGCGGCCCACCGCCGCGCGGCGCTGAGCCGCGACCACCTCGTCCAGGCTGCCGTGCCCCTCTACCTCGGGCGCCTGGCGGCGTTCTGGGCGTCCGTCGAAGGCCAGTCCGAGGACCATGCCGCGCGGGAGCTGGAGGAGCTCTCGCTCTGTTTCGAGCGGTTCCGCCCCGAGCTCGTCTCGCTTTGGACCGCTCCGTGAGGTGAACCGTGGTCGAAGCCATTCTCCGGACGCTGCGCGACACCTGGAGCGGCTACCTGGAGGCCCTGGTGCTGATCCTGCCGAGGCTGCTCTCGACGCTCAGCGTCGTCCTCGTGGGCTGGCTGATCGCCGCCGTGGCGCGCGCGGTCGTCGCCCGACTGCTGGGCTGGCTGCGGCTGCCGCGCCTGGCCGAGCGCACGGGCGCTGCCGAGTTCCTGAGGAAGGCCGAGCTGCCTCCGGCGGACCGCCTCGCCGCCGCCATCCTGTTCTGGCTGCTGTTCGGCGGGTTCGTGCTCGCCGGGTTCGACGCGCTCGGCTTCCGCATGCTCGCCGTGCTGCGGCAGGACGTCACTGCCCTCGTCCCCCGGCTGGTCGCCTCGCTCCTGATCCTGGCGGTAGGGCTGGCGCTCGCCAACCTGATCTGGCGAGTGGTCCTGCTCGCGGCCGTGAACGCGGGCTGGCCCTACGGGCGCTCGGTGAGCGCCGGCGTGTACCTGCTGGTGCTGACGGTGGCGGTGGCGATGGCGCTGGAGCACCTGGGCGTCGCCCCCGCCATCGTGCTGGTGGCGTTCGCCATCGCCTTCGGTGCCCTGATGCTGGCGCTCGCGATCGCCCTCGGGCTCGGCGGCGGACCCATCGTCCGCCGCCTGCTGGAGGAGCGCCTCGCCCAGCGGGGACGACCGGGAGAGGACGCGTCCGCACACCTGTGAGCAGACGGGTGAGCGGCAACTCGACGGACGTGGAGGAACCGGCGAGCACCTGCCGGGTCGAAGGTGCAGATGAGGGAGGAGTGACGATGAAGAGGAAGTGGCTGGTGCCCGCACTGCTGGCGGGCGTGGTTGCAGGCGCGGGCTGTCATCACCGCGTGCCGCCTCCGGCGCCCGCGCCGCCGCCGGCGGTCCCGACCGCGCCGCCGCCGGCTCCTGCGCCGGCGAAGGCGCCGGCACCCGTGCCGGTCCAGGACGAGTACTCGCGGCTCAAGGCGATGGACGTGGCGGAGCTGGACAAGCTCGGCCTCTTGGCGGACGTCCACTTCGACTTCGACAAGGCCGACGTCCGCCAGGGCGACGGGGCCATCCTGGCGAAGGACGCGGAGGTGCTCAGGAAGTACGACTTCCTGACGATCACCGTCGAGGGCCACTGCGACGAGCGGGGGACGGTCGAGTACAACCTGGCGCTGGGCGAGCGTCGCGCGCACGCGGCGCACGACTACCTGGTGAACCTGGGCATCGCCGCCGGGCGGTTGAAGACGGTGTCCTACGGAAAGGAAGCGCCCTTGTGCACGGAGCACGACGAGGTGTGCTGGCAGCGCAACCGCCGCGCGCACCTGCGCATCACCGCCAAGGCGGGAGGCCACTGAGATACCGCAACCCGGCCGGTCCGTGCGGCAGGTCCCGGGTCGCCTGACCTTCGCGCGCTCCGGCCGGGCTACCTGCTGGCCGCCTTGCGGCCCGTCCGGGCGCCTGCCTTCCCTCGGCGCGCCGCACCACGCGGCGGTCGCGGACGGGCTGCCGCCGCCGTTCTCGCCGGCCGCCGTCCCGGCTTCGCGTCGACCGGGCCGGCACGCTTCGCGGCGGCCTTGCGCGGCGCTCGCCTCTTCGGCGCCGCCGTGGCCGCCGCCAGCGCGGCTTGGCGTGCCTCCTCGGTCACCTCCGTGTGGAGGGGGTAGCGGTCGAGGTCGTCGGCCGGTGCCTCGTGGCCGCAGCCCTCGGCCTCGCAGACGTAGAAGGCGCCGGCCTTCCGCTCGCGCACCAGCAGGTACGCGGCCCCGCACTCGGGGCAGGGCCGAGGCACCGGCCGCGCGCGGAAGTTGCGGGTGCACTCGGGGTAGCGCGAGCAGCCGTAGAAGGGCCCGAAGCGGCCGCGCCGCTCGAGGATCTCGCCCTGGCCGCACTCCGGGCACCTGACGCCCGTGAGCGTCACCGGCCTGGGCGGCTTGTAGCGGCAATCCGGGTAGTTGGAGCAGGCCACGTACGCGCCGAAGCGGCCGTGGCGCTTCACCAGCGGGTGGCCGCAGTTGGGGCAGGTCTCGCCCGTCGGCTCGTCCGGCCGCGCCTCGGCCTTGCCGCCCTGGATGGTCACCGGCACCGCGTTGCGGCACTTGGGATACGCGCTGCAGCCGAGGAACGAGGAGCCGTTGCGGGCGGTGCGCAGCCGCATGGGGCTGCCGCATTCCTCGCAGGTCTGGCCCTCCAGCTCGCTCGGGTCGATCGGATCCTCTTCGGTCTCGGGGATGTCGACCGTCCAGGTGCACTCGGGGTAGCCGCTGCAGGCCACGAACAGCCCGGCCTTGCCCATGCGCAGCTTGAGCGGGTGGCCGCTCACCGGGCAGAGGTCGCCGGGGTCGTTGGTCAGGCGGAAGTCGCTGAACGCCTTGCGCACCAGGGGCATGGTCAGCCCGGCCTTGACCGAGTGCATCTGCTTGCGCGCGCGCTCGCGGTCGCGGGAGAACTTGCCGTCGAACTCCTTGAGCGCCTCGCGCCAGCCGAGCTTGCCCTCCTCCACCTCGTCCAGCTCCTCCTCCATGCGGGCCGTGTACTCGGTCTGGAAGAAGTCCTCGAAGCCCTCCTTCATCAGGTCGACCACCAGGCGCCCGAGCGGGGTGGGGATGAAGCGGCGGTCCTTCTTGCGCACGTACTCGCGCTGCTCGATCTTGCGCAGGGTGTCGGCGTAGGTGGAGGGCCGGCCGATGCCGTTCTCCTCCATGAACTTCACCAGCGAGGCCTCGTTGAAGCGCGGCGGTGGCTGGGTCTCGTGCCCCTCCGCCCGAGCCTCGCGCAGCTCGAGGGCGTCGCCCTGGACGAGCGCGGGCAGGCGCACCTTCGACTCGTCGGCCTCGGCCTCCTCCTCGGGGGCGTTCTGCGCCTCGCTGTCGGCCACCTGGCCGTAGACGCGGAGGAAGCCGGGGTCCTTGAGCACGGTGCCGGTCGCGCGCACGCCGGCGACGTCGGGCGAGCCTTCGCGGCGCGCCTCGATCTCGACGGTGGTCACCTCACTGACCGACGGCGTCATCTGCGAGGCGACGAAGCGGTTCCAGATCAGCCGGTAGAGCTTGAGCTCGTCCGGCTCCAGGTGCGGGGCGACGGCCTCCGGCGGCAGGTCCAGGTACGTCGGTCGGATCGCCTCGTGGGCTCCCTGGGCGTCCTTCTTCTCCCGGTAGCGCCGCGGCTCGGCCGGCAGGCTGGCCGGCCCGAAGGTGCTGCCGATGTGCTGGCGCACCGCGAGGAGCGCCTCCTCGGCGATGCGGACCGAGTCGGTGCGCATGTAGGTGACGAGGCCGACGCTGCCGCGGTCTCCCACGTTCCGGCCCTCGTAGAGCCGCTGGGCGAGCGCCATGGTCTTGCGCACGGAGAAGCCCAGCGAGCGGGCCGCGGCCTGCTGCAGCTTCGGTGTGGTGAAGGGCGGGGCCGGGTTCGTCCGCCTCTCGCGGGCCTCCACGGAGACGACCCGCAGGCGGGAGGACTCGACGTGGGAGCGGACCTCGTCGGCCGCCTGCTGGGTGGCGAGCCTCGGGTCGCTGCCGTCGAATTGCAGCTTCTCGCCGCGCCAGACCACCACCCGCGCCGGGAACGCCGCGCTGTCCTTGGTCAGCACCACCGGGACCGAGAAGTACGGCACGGGCGAGAAGCGCTCTCGCTCGCTCTCGCGCTCGACGATGATCCGCAGGGCCACCGTCTGCACCCGGCCGGCCGAGAGCCCGCGCCAGACCTTGTGCCACAGCAGCTCCGAGACCTCGTAGCCGACCAGGCGGTCGATGATGCGGCGCGCCTGCTGCGCGTCGACCCGGGACTGCGAGATGCGGGTCGGCTTCTCGATCGCTCGCGTCACCGCGGACTTGGTGATCTCGTGGAACTCGGCCCGGTGGAAGGCGGCCTTGGGGGCCTCCTTGCTCAGCAGCTCGTGCAGGTGCCAGCAGATGGCCTCGCCCTCCCGGTCGGGGTCGGCGGCCAGGAAGATGCGGTCGGCCTTGCGGGCGAGTCGAGACAGCTCCGCGACCGTGCGCTCCTTGCCGGGGACGATCCGGTAGTGGGGCTCGTAGCCCCGCGCGCGGTCGACCGAGATGCCCTTCTTCTCGAGGTCGCGCACGTGGCCGTAGCAGGCCGCCACCTGGAACTCGCGGCCGAGGAACTTGCCCAGCGTGGAGGCCTTTGCCGGCGATTCGACGATGACGAGTGAGCGTGCCATTCAGGGGAGCCGGAGATACCTCAACAGGGAACCACAGAACGCGGTGCGTTGGAAGGCGCTGTGCGGAGAATGACGCCGTCCAAGATGCCACGGCTGTCAAGCCCGCGGCTGTGCGCCCGCAAGGGAGAACGCTGACGCATTCCCGGCCTGTATCCCGGGGATACACTTCGGGCCCATGCAGACTGCTTCATGGATGCGATTGGCCGTCCCGGTGCTGGCCGTGGCGCCCTGGACGCCGACCGTGCACGCCGGGGACGCAGTGCCGCGGGGGCCGTCGGCCACGGCCGTGCTGCCGATGGCGGTCTGGTACGGCGGGGGCAGGGCGCGCGCCCCGATGCTGGAGGCGGACCCCGCCGGTGAGCGGGAGGCCTGGCGGCGCGATCTCCGGCAGATCCGCGCGCTCGGCTTCAACGCCGTCCGCTGCTGGATCGACTGGGCGAGCGGCGAGCCGGCTCCGGGCCAGTACCGCTTCGACACCCTCGACGTGCTGCTCCCGCTGGCCGAGCAGGAGGGCCTGAAGGTGATCGTCCAGGTCTACATGGACTCGGCGCCCGAGTGGATCGGCCGGCAGCACCCGGACGCTCTCTTCGTCAGCTCGAACGGCCAGGCCATCCGTCCGGAATCGTCGCCGGGATACTGCCGCGACCACCCGGCGGTGGCCGCCGCGGACAGGGCGTTCTACGAGGCGCTGGCGCGCCGCGCCGCGCAGAGCCCCGCCTTCCTCGGCTTCGACCTGTGGAGCGAGCCGCACGTCATCAACTGGGCGAACCCCACCTACATCGACAACCCGGAGTTCTGCTTCTGCCGCAACACGGTGGCACGCTACCGAGGCTGGCTGCGGAAGAAGTACGGCAGCCTCGACGCGCTGAACGCGGCCTGGTACCGCCGCTTCGCCTCCTGGGACGAGGTCGAGCCCAACCGCCTGAGCACCATCCTCTCCTACACCGACTACATCGACTGGAAGACCTTCATCGCGGACAAGCTGGGGGAGGACCTGCGCGAGCGCTACCAGGCCGCCAAGCGCGGCGCGCCCTCCGCGGTCGCCACCAGCCACGCCGCGGGCATGGGCCTCTTCTCCTCGCCCCACTACTGGGAGGGCCAGTCGGACGACTGGACGATGGCGGCGCAGGTCGACTACTACGGGACCTCGTTCTACCCCAAGCACTCGGCCTTCGTGGACCGCGACGTGGAGTGGCGGGGGGCTCTCCTCGACTTCGCGCGCTCGTTCGGCTTCGCGGAGGGACGGCCCGGGTTCTGGATCGGCGAGCTGCAGGCCGGCTTCGGGACGATCGCCCTCGACGTGTCGCCCACGGTGACGCCGTCCGATCTGCGGGTGTGGACCTGGAGCGCGCTCTCCCGCGGCGCCAAGGCTGTCTGCACCTACGCCTACTACCCGATGAGCACCGGCTACGAGTCGGGCGGTTTCGGCCTGGTGCAGCTCGACGGCACCCTCACCGAGCGCGCCCACGCCGCCGGCGAGGTCGCACGGGTGGTCGACCGCCACTCGGCCCTGTTCCTCGCCGCGCGGCCGCTGCCGGCGGAGGTGGCGGTCGTCTACAACCCGCTCTGCCACTTCGTCGGCGGACGGCAGCGGGCCACGGTCTACGGCGGACCGCAAGGCGAGGTGGCCGGCATCGAGCAGGACTCGCTGCTGGGCGTCTACCGGGCCCTCTTCCCGACCAACCTGCCGCTCGACTTCGTCCACGCCGACCGTCTCGACGCGCGCTCGCTGGCCGCCTACAAGCTGGTCGTCATGCCCTACCCGCTGATGATGCCGGCCCGGACCGCGGCCGAGCTGCGCCGCTACGTGCAGGACGGCGGCACGCTGGTGCTCGAGGCCCGAGCCGGCTGGAACGACGAGCGCGGCCAGGCTGCCCTCGTCATCCCCGGCCTGGGCCTGGCCGAGGTGGCCGGTGCGCGGGAGACGGCCGTCGAGACGGTGGCGAAGGGCAAGGCAGCGCTCTTCGCGCTGGACGGCATGCCGGGCCTCGCGGCGGGAGAGAAGCTGCCGGGCCGCTGGTACGAGGAGACGCTCGAGCCTTCCGGCGCCGTGCCGGGTCGGGTGGTCGCGCGCTTCGCGAGCGGCGCGCCGGCCGCGGTCGCCTCCCGCTTCGGCCAGGGCCGCGCGCTGACGCTGGGCTCGTACGTCTCGGCGGGCTTCGTCACCCAGCCCGAGGAAGCGGCCCGGCGCTTCTACGCGGGCCTCGTCGAGTGGGCCGGTGTGCGGCCGCCGCTCTCCGTCTCCGGCGACGCGGTCGAAGTGCGCGTCCTCGAGTCCGGCCGCGCGCACCTGCTGTTCGTCTTCAACCACGGCCCGGCGCCCGCGACTGCCCTGGTCACGCTGCGTCGGCCCCTCGCCGGCCGCGTCGGGGAGGACCTCGTCGAGGGAACCGCGGTGGCGCTCTCGGCCACGCCGGACGGCTTCTGCTGGCAGGGGACGGTCCCGCCGCGGGACGTGCGCGTGCTGCGCGTCGGGGCCCCCGGTCCTAACGCCCGCTGAGGCCCGGGCGCACCTGGTACTTCCGGCCGCCGAAGAGGCGGTGCCAGTCCCGCCGGAGCATCGATGAGCGGCGGGCCGGGGCGGGACGCGAGGCCTGGGCCTCCAGCACCTTGAGCTTCAGGTTGCGGAACTCGATGCGGAAGCCCTCGCCCTCCAGGCCGAAGTACCCGCGCGGCACCTCCACCGCCATCTCGCCGGTGACGGTGCCGTTCACCCACAGCGAGATCGTCCGCCCGCGCGCGGTCAGCTCGTAGGCGTTCCACTCGCCCGGCGCCCGGACGCGGAAGGAGCGCAACCGCTCGGCGAGGTTGAGGCGCTGCGACTGCCCCTTCACCGGCGTCACCCCGAAGAGGTACCCGGTGCGGACGCCGCCCACCTGCGCCTGGTGCCAGATCGACTCGTCGGCCGCGGTGCGTGCGAACACCCCGCTGTTGTAGCCGCTGGCGCCGGCGACCGGCGTGAACCGCCACTCGACGTGGAAGACGGCGTCGGCGACCTCGCGGTCCAGCCGCAGCCAGTCGTGGCCGCCGGTCCCGTCGCAGACGAGGTGCCTGGTCTCGGGGTCGACGGACCACTGCTGCGGGCCGAGCTGATCCGTCAGCGGCCAGGGCTGGCGCACCCAGCCGGCGAGGTCGGCACCCGGCTGCACGTCGACCCAGCCGTCGGGGCTCGTCTCCAGCAGGCTCGGCGTCGAAGGCGGCATCTGGGCCAGGGAGGTGGCCGGCAGCCAGCCGCCGAGCGCGACGGCACTGAGGAGGCAGAGGCGTCCCGGACGCATGGCTAGCGGCCCGCCAGGGCGTCGACGAGTCTCGCCTCGATCCGGTGGAAGCGGACCGGGTCGCGGACGTACTCGGTGAAGGACGTCACTGCCTCGCGCGCGAGCGCATCTGCCACGGCGCGGTCGCGCCGGCCGAGCGCCGCCAGCATCTCGTAGTCCTCGATGCCGGCGCGCATGGCCTCGAGCCGGATGGACGGGCGGACCGACAGGCGCTCGCGGTCCGGGTAGACGATGTAGGCGTCGCCCGCGGGCAGCAGGGTCTGGTTGAGGTTGATCACCGGCTGGGTGTCCTTCGTCGGCTCCGGCCCCCAGAAGTTCCAGCCCCAGTGCAGGAAGCCGGTGAGCCCGTAGCGGAAGTTGAGCCAGTGCAGGAGCTGCGTCTTCACCAGCGGCAGGTCCAGCAGCCGGTTCGGGTAGCGCCCGCGCGGGAACAGGCACGTGTAGTACCACACCTCGCGGCCGCTCTTCTGCCGCTCGGCCAGCATCGCCGTCTGCTCGTCGAAGCGGCCCAGCTGCGGAACCCAGATGTCGCTCGCCTCGCGCAGCGCCTCGGGCACGTCCTTGGCGTCGATGGCGTCGATCGTCGGCACGCCCGGCAGGTGCTTCCTCACCAGCGCCGCCATCCGCGCGTATGCCACAGGCTCGCTGCCGTGCGGCTCGTCGAGCACGTGCTGCAGGTAGAGGCGCGTCCAGCCCTTCTGCTCGAGGTGGCGGAAGAGGGCCGGCAGGAACGAGTCGAGGAAGCGGACGACGCGCGGGTCCTCCGGCGGCAGCTGCAGCGTGCGAGCCTCGCCCGCCTCCCGCGCCAGCACCGGCACGACCAGGGGCTCGTCGTACCCGCCCTTGCGGTCGAGCAGGTGACCGCCTTCGATCAAGCCGATCACGCCGGCGCGGCGGAACGTCTCCACCCAGCGGTCGAAGTTGCCGAAGCCGTAGCCAGGCTCGCCGTCGCCCGGGAGCAGCTCCACCAGCTCCAGCGTCGGGGTGAGGACGACGCTCTGGCGGTACTCCGCCATCACTCGGGCGAGGTTGCCGACCAGCGTCCACCACGGCTCGGAGAACCGGGCCACGCGCTCGCCGTAGAACTGACGGGCGTGGCGGTCGTCGAGACGGAACCAGTTGGTGACCCGCAGCGTGCGCTCCTCCGGCACCTGCGCCGCGGCCACGCGGAGCTGGAACGGCACCCGCGCCCGCTCGACGCCCGCCTGCGTCACCACCACCGACGACCGGTAGCGGCCCGCCGCCGCGTCGCGGGGGACGTGGATGGTGACCCAGACCGATCGCGTCCGCTCGGCCTCGAGCCGGAGCGGCAGCTCGACGAGCGGGTCGGGGTACCAGCCGGGCGCCTCGCCGACGCGCTCGTCGTCGGGCACCCCGTCGGTCGCCGAGCCGACGACGACCAGGCCGACGGCGTTCACGCGGACGTCGGCCTCCAGGCGGCCGCTGGGTCCCGCCAGCGGCAGGCACTCGGCGCTCACCGCCTCCCTCCGCGTCGGGGCGCGGAGCGCCACCTGCACCGCGAGGTGCTGACCGCGGGCGGCCACCAGCTCGGCCGCGGCGGGGCGCCCGGCCGGGGGACGGTCGGACGGGAACACCTTGACCAGCGCGTCCACCGGCCAGGCGCGCAGAGGCGCCGGCGCGGCCGCCGTCGCCAGCCCGGCCGTGGCCGTCGCTGCCAGCGCGAGCGCGCGCAGGCTCATCGTCAGTCGAAGAACGGGAAGAGCTGCCGCAGCTCGGCCTCGCTCGGCTGCTTCCCGTACTCGCAGACCTCGAAGGCCTCGGCGTTCTTCACGCCGTCGGCCTTCGCCCCGTACCACTTGCGCAGCGAGGCCCGCACCGCGTCGTTGACGGGATAGCCGTGCCACTGCGTCTTCAGCCAGGCGAGACGCGCCTGTGGGTCCTTCGGCACCTGGTCCAGCACGTGCTCCACCCAGGGCAGCCACTCGTAGACCTGCGAGACGTGCGCGTCGAGCGCGGAGATCTTGCGGTCCCAGACGGAATCGATCGCCACCGCCACGTCCGGGCGGAACGGGTTCGGCCGCTGGAAGTGGTCGGAGACGTACATGAACACCGGATTGTCGTGGAGCGGCGGGGTGTCGGGCGTGACGTTGGGCACAACCACCATGTAGGCCGCGTCCTGCACCAGCACGCCGGTGTAGCGGTGGTCCGGGTGGTAGTCGTTCGGCCGCGGGGCCAGCACCAGGTCGGCCTTCCAGCCGCGGATGGCGCGGATGACCTGCTCGCGGGCCGCCAGGGTGGGCAGCAGCTCGCCGTCGTGGTTGTCGAGCACCTGGTACTCGGCGATGCCCAGCCGGCGCGCGGACTCCTGCGCCTCGGCGCGGCGCCGGCGGGCGAGCGCCCCACCGCCCTCCGACTGGTGGCCGGCGTCGCCGTTGGTCATGGCCACGAACTTGACCGCGTGCCCCTTCGCCGCCCACATCGCCGCGGTGCCCCCGGTGGTCTCGTCGGCGTCGTCCGGGTGGGCGCCGAAGACGATGACGCGCAGCGGCCGCTGCTGCGCGGACGCTGCCGACGGCCGTAGCAGCGAGCCGGCCGCGGCCAGGGCCAGCGCCGCCAGGATCACCGGGACGATACGGCCGTGTCGCCACGACATGGACACCTCCAGGGCTGCTCAGGGCAGCAGGTCGAGCACGCGCTTCTTGCCGGCCGGGTCGACGTCGAGCGCCATGGCGAAGCGCCGGCCGGCCTCGGCGCCGCGCACCCGCGCGAGCGCCTCGTAGTAGTCGAGGTAGGGGAAGGACGAGATCCCGCCGCGGACGAACTCGTAGGTAGACACCGCGGCCTTCCAGCGCGGCAGGTCCTCGCCCACGTCGACGTAGAGGTACGGCTGGAAGCCCTCGGCGTCCTCCCAGTTCTCGGCAGGCTGTTCTTCCAGCGGGTGAGGACGCGGGTCGGCTTCACCTGCCGGATCACGTCGGCCACCTGGCGGACGGCCTCTTCTGTTCCGCGTACGCCGCTGGGCTCAGCTTCGGGTTGCCGCCCTCGCCCAGCGTCAGGTGCAGGATCACCAGACGGAGGACGAGCCGCCCCGTGCCGCTGTGCATGACCCGCGATTCTAGCGCGGCTGCCGGGCGGGCGGGCGTCGTCGGGGGCCTGCTCGCCTAGAACGCCAGGCCCGACCCCAGCAGCCGGCGCGCCACCGCCTCGAGGTCGGCCGGCGTCCCCTGCAGGTGGAAGGTGCGGTGGACGTGCGTCAGGTGCTGGGCGGGAGCCAGCGCCGCGGCCGGCGAGGAGGTCTCGAGCTCGTAGAAGGGGCCGAGCGGCTTCGCCCCGGGCGAGGGCGGGCCGTCGTTGTAGGCGTTGACGACGTCGCCGGCGAAGGGCTGCTTCTGGATCTCCCACATCGAGTTGACGTACTCGCTGGCGCCTTCGGGGCGGTCGAAGGTGACGATCGTCAGCACGCCGGCGGCGGCGTCGTAGCTGCCGACAACCGACAGCGCCCGCCGGGGCGAGAGGCCGATCTTGCTGCGGTACTCCCCGTCCGCCTTGAACACCAGCCGCCCGCCGCGGTCCACCAGGCGGTCGGCGGGGACCTTGCCGAAATAGGCGTCGTTCACCACCGGCCCGCGCTCCGCCTCGCTGCCCGCCTGATAGGGGATGACGATGGTCGCCTGCGGCGACGGCTTGAACATCCCCAGCACCCACAGCGACAGCAGGCCGCTCGTGCGCGTCCAGGCGCTGGCGCCGGCGTTCGTCAGCGTGTTCTCCGAGGCGAAGGCGACCAGCCGTACCGAGTCCGGCAGGCCCCCCAGCGCGGAGGCCGCCGCCGCGCGGTCGAGCAGGCGCACGGTGCGATCGATCTGCACGTCGAGCGGCGTGCCCGAGTGGTTCACCAGGTGGCCGCGGTGGCGGAAGGCCACCTGCCGCGGCCCGCGGTCCGCGACCGCCCACGGCTCGGTGTCGATCAGCGCCGGGGTCTGCCAGTGCTCGAGGTCGAAGGGGTCGCCCTTCCTGAAGAAGATCGCGAACTGGCCGCCCTCGGGCCCCAGCCACAGCCGGTCCTCGCCGCCGAAGGCGTTCATGTGGGGCCGCAGCTGACCGGAGCCGATCAGCTCCTCGTTCAGCCAGCCGTAGCTGGCTTGCGAGGCGCCGCCCGCCGTCGAGGTCATCACCCGCCCCTGCCAGGCCGGCACCACCGCCAGGCGCGCTCCGGCCGGCGACTCCTGGAGCACGATCACCTCGACGTGCCGGCGCAGGAAGGCCACGTCGGCGTCGAAGCCGGACGTGCTCGCCGCCGGCGCGGGCGGTGCGCCTGCGGCCAGGACGGCGAGCGCGGCGAGCACGCACGGCTGGGCGACGACAAGCGTGCGGGCCTTCCTGGGCACGGGCACCTCCTGGCGGACGGCGCATTCTATCTCTAGGGTCGATGCTCCATTGACCGGCGGCGGGCGGACGCCATAGCCTGACCGGTCATATGTGGCTGAGCCGGCTGCTTCCGGTCCTCCTCCTGACGACGGCCCTCGGCGCCGCCCCGGCCGCGGCCGACACCACCCTCGCGATCCCGCAGGCGACGGCTCAGCCCCAGCCGGCGCCCCAGGAGCCGTCGACCTCGAACCCCTACGGCCGCAAGTACCCGCCCCGGATCTACAACACCGTCCGCCTGCAGGGGAAGCCGCCGGTGATCGACGGCAGGCTCGACGACGAGGCCTGGCAGAAGCAGGGCGAGTGGGCGGGCCACTACACGCAGAACATGCCCGTCGAGGGCGCGAAGCCGACGGCGGAGACCGAACTCAAGATCCTGTACGACGACAACTACATCTACATGGCGATCCGCGCCTACGACGACCCGGCCAAGGTCCGCCGCTACCCGGGCCGGCGCGACGACTTCCAGAACTACGCGGTCGACGTGGTCGGCATCACCTTCGACAGCTACAACGACAAGCGCACCGGCTTCGAGTTCGACCTCACGGCCGGCGGCGGCAAGATCGACCTCCTGCTCGGCAACGGCGAGACCGAGTGGGACGTCAACTGGGACGCGGTCTGGGACGGCAAGGTGGCGCACGACGACAAGGGCTGGACCGCCGAGTTCCGCGTCCCGCTCAACCAGCTCCGCTACGGGCCGCAGGACGAGCAGGTCTGGGGCATGCACGCCTGGCGCTGGATCGCCCGCAACCAGGAAGAGGACCAGTGGCAGCTCATCCCCCGCCAGAACACGGGGCGCATGTATCAGCTGGGCGAGCTGCACGGCATCCGCGGGCTCAAGCCCGCGCGCCACCTGGAGCTGCTGCCGCACGTGGTGGGCAAGACGACCACCGGTCCCTCGATCCCGGACGGGGGCACCGAGGCGACGGGCTCGATCGGCCTCGACGGCAAGCTCGGCCTCTCGACCAACTTCACCCTCGACCTCACCGTGAACCCCGACTTCGGGCAGGTGGAGGCCGACCCCTCGGTCGTCAACCTCACCGCCTACGAGACCTTCTACGAGGAGAAGCGGCCCTTCTTCCTCGAGGGCAAGAAGATCCTGACCTTCGGCCTGGAGGACTTCGACCAGCTCTTCTACTCGCGCCGCATCGGCGAGGCGCCCACCCTCACGCCGGCGCTGGCCGAGGACGAGACGGCACGCATGCCGGACGCCACCACGATCCTGAGCGCGGTGAAGCTGTCGGGCAAGACCGACGGCGGCCTCGAGGTGGCGGCGCTGCAGAGCTTCACCCAGAAGGAGACGGCGCAGGTCTACGGGCCGGCGGGCACCCGCGACTCGGTGGTCGAGCCGTTCGGGTCGTACACGGTCGCCCGGCTGCACAAGGACTGGAACAAGGGCAACACCAGCCTCGGCGGGATGTTCACCTCGACCCACCGCTCGATCTCCGACCCGGCGCTGAACGTCCTGCCTCACCAGGCCTTCACCGGCGGGCTCGACTTCACCCGCTACTTCGCCGACCGCCTCTGGGTGCTCGACGCCAGCGGCGTGGTGAGCCGGGTCAGCGGCGACGTCGCCGCCATGCAGGCGCTGCAGACGAACGCCGTGCACTACTACCAGCGGGTCGGCGCCACGCACCTCGGGGTCGAGGAGAACGCCACCTCGCTCTCCGGCAACGGCGGCTCGGTGCGCCTCGGCACCTCCGGCAAGACGCGGTTCGGCCTCACCGACCACTACCACTGGTACTCGCCGGGGCTCGACCTCAACGACATCGGCTACCTGCGCCAGGCGGACGTCCGGGCCAACCAGGTGTTCCTGAGCTGGTCCGAGCCCAAGCCGAAGGGCATCTTCCGCGCGTACTCGTTCCAGCTCGCGCGCCAGGACCAGTGGGACTTCGGCGGCCTGGCGGTGAAGGCGCTCAGCGAGGCGGACGCCACCGCGACCTTCGCCAACAAGGTCCAGGCGACGGCGAGCGTCTCCTACAACCAGGACGTCGACACCCGGCTGCTGCGGGGCGGCCCGGCCCTGCGCACGCACGACTACTACACCGCCAAGGGCGCCGCCTCGACCGACGCGGCCCACCGGGCGTCGCTCCAGGTGCAGGGCGAGCACTCGTGGGCCCTCGCCGGCGACAACTCGCAGGCCTCGAAGCTCTACACGACCTTGACGGTGCGTCCCTCGAACCGGCTGGCGCTGGGCGCGCAGGTCGGCTGGGAGAACCTGCAGGACAACCTGCAGTACGCGGCCACCCCCGTCACCGGCGGCGATCCGCGCTGGGTGCTGGGGCGGATCGACCAGGACACCTGGAGCCTCACCTTCCGCGCGAACCTGACGCTCACCCCCGAGCTGACGATCCAGTACTACGGGAGTCCCTTCCTCAGCACCGGCCGCTACACGCACCTCAAGCAGGCGACCGACACGCTGGCGCACGCGTACGAGCAGCGCTTCCACGAGTACTCGCCGCAGGAGATCGCCTACGACCCCGCCGCGAACGCGTATTCGGTCGCCGAGGCTGGCGGCCTGCGCTACTCGTTCGCGAACCCCGACTTCAGCTTCCGCCAGTTCCGCTCGAACCTCGTGGCGCGCTGGGAGTACAAGCCCGGCTCCTCGCTGTACGTGGTCTGGTCTCAGGGCCGCACCAGCACCGAGCCGTACTGGCAGGACTCTTTCGGCAGCAACTGGGACGCGCTGTGGCAGACCCGCCCGGACAACGTGTTCCTGGTGAAGCTCAGCTACTGGCTCTCGCCCTAGGCGCAGGGGTCAGGTCCGGCGCCTGGGCCATTTCACCAGTGCACGGCGTCCGGTCCAGCCGTAGCGGCTGTACCGAATGCCACCACTCGAGACCTGACGTCCGCTCAGCCCCGCTCCTCGGCTCATAAGACTAAGTACGAAGTTTTTAGCCTTAGAGGCTTGCCTTTTAGTCTACAAAATGCAGAATTAAGCCTTCAAGGACACCCGACCGGCCCGAACGGGGGATGGCCCCGCGGGCCCTCGGGAGGCCCGCAGGGGCGGGCAGAGGAGAGAAATGGACACGCCGCTTCGCCACTTTCTCGAGATCCCGTACGACCAGCTCGAGGAGATGAACCTGCAGGCCAAGGCCGACCGGGTGGCCGGCAAGGACGCGGGCAAGATCCAGGAGGACCGGGTCAAGTTCCTGACCGACGAGAAGCGCGTCAAGGCGGTGACCGTCTGCTTCACCGACCTCGAGGGCCGCTTCCACATGCTGGACTACGACAAGAAGTTCCTCCTGAAGTCGGCCGACAACCTGACCTTCGACGGCTCGTCGATCCGCGGCTTCTCGCGGCAGGCCGAGTCCGACCTGCGGCTGAGGGTCGACTGGCCGGCCTTCTACTGGCTGCCGGCCGACGTCTTCGGCCCCGGCAAGGTGCTGGCCTTCGGGGACGTCTGCGACCAGGACGGCACCCCCTACGTGGCCGACATCCGCGGGCGGCTCAAGGCCTTCGCCGCTGAGCTGAAGAAGAAGGACATGGTGGCCCACGTCGCCAACGAGATCGAGGGCTTCATCTTCAAGGGTCGCGACGCCGAGCGGAACTACTTCGAGACCGGCCGTTTCGAGTACCCGTCGACCGGCGGCTACTACCACTCGCTGCCGGGCGACATCCTGCGCAAGTTCATCGACACGGCGGCCGAGGTGCAACGCGCGCTCGGGTTCGCGAACGAGAAGGACCACCCGGAGGTGGCGCCCTCGCAGTTCGAGATGAACTACGGCTACACCGAGGCCACGGTGGCCGCCGACCAGGTGCAGCTCTACAAGCTGATCGCGCGGCAGGTGGCGGCGCAGATGGACCTCACCGCCTGCTTCCTGCCCAAGCCGGTGGCCGGCGTGAACGGCAGCGGCTGCCACACCAACATGTCGATCGCCCAGCACGGCAAGAACTGCTTCTACGACCCCAAGGGCCAGGACGGGCTGTCCGAGTTCGCCTGGGGCTTCCTCAACCGGATCCTGGCGAACGCCAACGACATCTGCCTGATCATGAACTCCAGCGTGAACGCCTACCGCCGGCTGGACCCGCACTTCGAGGCCCCCAACCAGATCAAGGTCTCGGCCTCGGACCGCGGCTCCATGATCCGCATCCCCATCGGCAACGAGCGCACGGCGCGCATCGAGGTGCGCTCGATCGCCCCCGACGCCAACCCCTACCTGGCCATCTACTCGCTGTTCAAGACCGGCCTGGAGGGTCCCGGCGTCGACGACGACAACGAGCTGAAGCGCCAGCGCACGCGCTTCCTGCCGGACAACATCTACGACGCCATCCGCATGTTCAAGGCCAGCAAGTTCGCGCAGGAGCTGCTGGGCGAGCAGGTGCACGAGAAGTTCGCGGAGCTGAAGCTGGCCCAGGCCGAGCGCTGCGCCAAGGCCTTGGGCGGCATCGTCAAGGTGAGCGAGATCCAGTTCCACCACGAGGTGACGAACCAGTACCTCTGGGGCCTGTTCTAGGCCCGGGCCGACGCCGCCCCGCGGCGTCGGCCTGCGGCTCCGGCCGGGCTTGTGCCCGCGGCCGGCCGGAGCCGCCGTCCTCGGCCGCCGCTCAGCTGCTCCGATCTTCCTGGTTTCGGGGACATATACTGGCTGGCAGCCCACTGATGCCAGCCCACGGCTCACGGCATCGCCTCGCCGCGATGCTCGCCCTGATGGCGGCGGTGTCCGCCCAGAGCACGGCCTCCGCCGACGCGCCCTCGTTCTTCGGCGGCCGCCTGCGCCTCGGCGGCGAGGTGAGCGGCACTCTCGGCTCCGACGACAAGGGCTTCTTCAACTACAGCGACTACGCGGTCAGCCGCCTGCGGCTGTTCCGCATCGACCTGGCGGCGGAGCTCCGCCTGGCCTCTGCGCTCGCCGTGCTGGCGGACGTGCGCACGGACAACCTGGAGACGCCGCGGGTCTACGCGCTCTACCTCCGGGTCACGCCGTGGCCCGGCCGCGCGATCGACCTGCAGGCCGGCCTGGTGCCGCCGGTGTTCGGCGCCTACGGCCGTCTGCGCTACGGTTACGACGACCCGCTGCCCAGCCTGCCGCTGGTCTACCAGTACCTGACGGTCCTGCGCTACGACTCGGTGCCGGCGCGGGCGGAGGACCTGGCCGCGCAGCGCGGGCGGGGCTGGCTCGTCGGGTACCCGGTCGGCGCCTCCGATCCGGAGACGGGCCTGCCGGTGGTCGCCGGCGAGCGCTACGACACCGGCCTGCAGCTGCGGGTCGGCCGGGCACCGCTCTCCGCGGCGGTGGCGCTGACGCAGGGATCGCTGAGCTGCCCGCTGGTCCACGACATCAACGACGGCAGGCAGCTCTCCGGCCGCGTCGCCTTCACCCCCGGTCCGGCGCTGGTCGTCGGCGTCTCCGCGGCGAGCGCCGAGTGGCTGTCGCGTGACGTGGTGGCCGCGGTGCCCGCGGGCTCCAGCTGGCCCTCGGGCCGGCGGCAGGACGCGCTCGGCGTCGACGTCGAGTGGTCGGCGGGTTACTGGATCGTGCGCGGGGAAGCCGTCTGGAGCCGCTGGGGGCTGCCGGCCGTCGCCGAGACGCTGATCGCGGAGCCGCTGCCGGCGCTCGGCGCCTTCGCCGAGGCGCGCTACAAGATCGTTCCCGGGCTCTATGCGGCTGCGCGCCTGGAGCACCTCGGCTTCGGCTCGATCGGCAGCGCCCTCGGCCGGCAGACCTGGGACGCGAACGTCTCCCGCCTCGAGGCCGGCCTGGGCTGGGAGCCCAGGCGGTACCTGCTGCTCAAGGCCTCCTGGCAGCACGACCGGCGAGACGGCGGACGGGTGCGGAGGAGCGACCTCTTCGCCGGGCAGGTGCTGCTGTGGTTCTGAGGACGGGCGTCGCGGCGCGGGCGCTGGTGCTCCCGACGGCGGTCTGGCTGCTGGGTGCGCCCTTGGCGGGGCAGCCGCCGCTGCGCCGAGGCGGGACCATCCGCGGCCGCGTCGAGCTGCGCCGCCAGCCGGCCGAGACCGAGCTGCGGCCGGCGGTGACCGAGCTGGGCAGCCACGGCCCGCACGACCTGCCCGACCGCCGCCGCAGCGTGGTCTACCTGGAGTCGGCGCCGCAGCCGGCCTTCGCCCAGCCGCAGCCGCGCCGCGCCACCCTGGACCAGCGGAACGAGAGCTTCGTGCCCTACGTGCTGGCCATCACCGTCGGCTCCACCGTCGACTTCCCGAACTCGGACCGCACCTACCACAACGTCTTCTCTCTCTCCAAGACGAAGCGTTTCGACCTCGGTCGCTACCCGCGCGGGCAGTCGCGCTCCGTGCGCTTCGAGCAGCCGGGGGTGGTGCGCGTCTTCTGCGAGATCCACTCGCACATGAGTGCCTGGATCCTGGTCTTCGCCCACCCCTACTTCGCCACCACCGACGCCGAGGGCCGCTACCGCATCGATGGCGTGCCGGCCGGCGCCTATACGCTGGCGGCCTGGAACGACGGCGTGGTGCGCGCTCGCCGCGAGGTCGAGGTGGGCGCGGAGGGCGAGCCTGCCGACGCCGACTTCGCGCTCGACTGATGACGCCCCCGCTCGGCTCGCTGCGCTCGCGCGTGTTCGTGGCCACCGCCCTGGTGGCGGTGCTGCCGATCACGGCGGCGCTGCTGTTCGTGACCGGTCGGGTCAGCGCCCAGGCCGAGACCGAGCTGCGGCGGAGGCTGGAGGAGGCGGTGCGCCTGGTGGGGCAGTCCCACCGCACGCGCCTGGAGCTGGCGGCCGAGCGGGCCGGCGTGATCGCCGACCTGCCGAAGCTGAAGGCCGCCGTCGACACCGGCGACGCACCCACCATCGAGCCGATCGCCCGCGACTACCGCGAGCGGGTCAGGGCGGACGTGTTCGTGGTGGCGGACCGCGCTGGCCGGACGCTGGTGGCGCTCGGCACCCGCGAGCGCCGTTGGCAGTCCGGGAAGACGGCCTTCCACGCCGACGGCGGGCGGCTGCTGGAGACCTTCGAGGTCCCCATCGAGGGGATCTTGCCCCACGAGGTCTGGGGCTGGCTGACCCTCGGCTTCGCGCTGGACGAGGCCTTCGTCTCGCGCCTGCGCGCGCTCACGGGCAGCGAGATCGCCGTGCTGGGCGGCGATCGCGTGTTCGCCTCCACGCTGCCGCGGCGGCTGGATCCCCTGCTGCTCGCCCGCGCGCCGCGGCAGGGGATCACGGTCGAGCTGGACCTCGGCGGCGAGGTCTACGGTGCGGCGCCGTTCCTCCTCGGCCCGGAGGCGGACGCCCCGCGGCTGCTGGTGCTGCATTCGCGGCCCGAGGCGCTGCGTCCCCTCCGCACCCTGCGCGGGGCGGTGGCCGCGGCGACGGTCGCCGCCATCGTGGCCAGCGTGCTGCTGAGCTGGGCTCTGGCCCGCACGGTGACGCGCCCGATGGCAGCGCTCACCTCGGCCATGAAGGAGATCGCCGCCACTGGCGACCTCGGGCGGTCCATCGCGCCGGCTCACCCCTGGGACGACGAGGACGCCAAGGTGCTGTCCAGGACCTTCGGCACGCTCACCGCCTCGATCGCGCGCTTCCAGCGGGAGGCCGCGCTGCGCGACCGGCTCTCGGCCCTGGGCCGGCTGTCGACGGTGATCGCCCACGAAGTGCGCAACCCCTTGATGATCATCAAGGGCTCGCTGCTCTCGCTGAAGCGCGACGACGGCACGCCAGAGCTGCGCGAGGCGGCGGCCGACATCGAGCAGCAGGTGGCGCGGCTCGACCGCGTGGTCGGCGACGTGCTCGACTACGCGCGGCCGCTGCGCATCGAGCCGGCGCCGGTCGACCTCGCCGGCCTGCTGGCGGAGGCGGCGCGGGCGGTGTCCGCGGAGGGCGCGGCGATCCGCGTTGCCGTCGACTCCGCCGCCGGCAGCGTCGTCACCGACGGCGAGAGGCTCCGCGCCGTCCTCGTCAACCTGCTGGAGAACGCCCGCGACAGCGTGCTGGCGCGGGCCGCCGCCGACCCGGCGGGCTCCTCCGCCGCCCGGGCGATCGAGACCGGAGCCTGCCGGCTCGAAGACGGCCGGGTCCGCCTCTGGGTGCAGGACCACGGCGCCGGCATCGCGTCGGCCAACCTGGCGAAGGTATTCGAGCCGTACTTCACGACCAAGCGCACCGGCACCGGCCTGGGCCTGGCCATCGCCCGCAAGGTGGTGGAGGCGCTCGGCGGCACCATCCGCGTCGACAGCCGCGAGGGCGCCTTCACGCGGGTGGAGGTGGAGCTGCCTCCCGCGCTGCCGTTGCGCTCCCTGGAGGTCCCATGAGCTCTGCCGCCCGCGGCACCGTCCTGCTGGTCGACGACGAGCCCGGCATCCTCAAGACGCTCGGCCGCGCCCTGGCCGGGGAGGGCCACGAGGTGGTCACCACCTCGAGCGCCCTGGAGGCGCAGAAGCTGCTGGCCGATCGCGCCTTCGACGTGTTCGTGTGCGACCACCGGATGCCCGGGAAGACGGGCCTGGAGCTGATCCGCCAGCTCGCCGCCTCGCTGCCCGAGGCCGAGCGGCCGCAGGTGGTGATGATGACCGCCCACGCCACCGTCGAGAACGCGATCGAGGCGATGAAGCTCGGCGCCTACGACTACCTGCAGAAGCCGTTCGAGGTGGAGGAGCTGCTGGTGGCGGTCGGCCGGGCGCTGGAAGAGCAGAGCCTGCGGCGGCAGCACCGGTACCTGCTCTCGGAGCGGGACGAGGAGTTCGACCACTACGGCATCGTGGGCCGCTCGAGGGTGATGCAGGAGGTCATCCACAAGCTGGAGCGCGTCGCGCAGTCGAAGAGCACGGTGCTGATCACCGGCGAGACGGGGACTGGCAAGGAGCTGGCGGCCCGCGCCATCCACGCTCGCAGCGCGCAGGCGGACCGGCCCCTGATCAAGGTCAACTGTGCCGCCATCCCGGAGACGCTCATCGAGTCGGAGCTCTTCGGCCACGTCCGCGGCGCCTTCACCGGCGCCACCGCCAACCGCCGCGGCCGCTTCGCCCTGGCGGACGGCGGGACCATCTTCCTCGACGAGATCGCCACCCTGGGCCAGGCGGTGCAGGCCAAGCTGCTGCGCGTCCTGCAGGAGCGCGAGTTCGAGCCGGTGGGGGCCGAGCGCACCCAGAAGGTCGAGGTTCGGGTCATCGCCGCCAGCAACCGCGACCTGCGGGCGATGGTGGCCGAGGGGCGCTTGCAGGAGGATCTCTACTACCGGCTGAGCGTGATCCCCATCGTGCTCCCGCCCCTGCGCGAGCGTCCCGAGGACGTCCCGCTGCTGCTCGAGCATTTCCTGCGCAAACACGCGCAGCGGCTGGGCCGCCGAGTCGACGGCTTCGAGCCGGCGGTCCTGGACCGGCTGCGCTCCTACCACTGGCCCGGCAACGTCCGGGAGCTGGAGAACACCGTGGAGAGGGCCGTGGTGCTGGCCTCGGGGCCGGTCATCGACGCCGCCGCCGTCTCCATGGTCGAGCCGGCGCCGGGGGCCGCCGCGGCGGTCGGGCTGCCGTCGCGCCGGCTGCACGAGAACGTGGAGTGGGCGGAGCAGGAGTCCGTCCGCCGCGCCCTTCGCGCCGCCAACGGCGTCAAGAAGGACGCGGCCGGGACGCTGGGCATCTCCCAGCGGGCGCTCAGCTACTACCTGGCGAAGTACCGGATCGACTAGGCTGACCGGCCGTCCTGTCGCCCCGCAGGCCGCCACTGCGGATGGTCGCGTTCGACACCAGGGGTCTCGCCCACAGGCCGACGCCGACCACGTAGGCCAGCGTCAGGAACAGCACCAGCATCCCGGCCCGCAGCCCGAAGAGATCACCGAGCCTGCCGATGAGCGGCGGCAGGATGGCCCCGCCGACGATGCCGGTGCACAGGATGCCCGAGAACGAGCCGTGGTGCCTCTCTACGGAGTTGAGAGCCAGGGCGAAGACGATGCCCCACATGACGGAGGCCCACAGGCCCGTCAGCGGGAAGGCGACCGTGGACACGCCTGCGGGACCGTAGAGAGCGAACCCCAGCGTGATCGCGCAGAGCGAGCCGGAGGCCACCAGCAGGCGGCGCGCGTCCCACAGTCGCAGCGCCACCAGCCCCACCGCACAGCCGAGCGTCATGAAGCCCCAGAAGCGGGCGACCGCACGGGCGCCCGCCACCTCGGGGTCGAGGCCGTGGTAGCGGCGGAGGAACTCGCTCATCCAGTTCGAGAGGCCCTGCTCGGTGCCGACGTAGCAGACGATGCCGAGGAAGAACAGGTGGACGTAGGGATTCCGCAGCAGGGCCAGGTGGGAGGCCAGCGAGCCGGCCCTCTCCTCCGCGAGCCGCTCCACCCGGGGGAGCCTCACCAAGGCCAGCACCACGATCATCGCCAGCGTGACCACGGTGAAGATCCAGTACAGCGAGATCCAGGGCAGGGAGCGGGGGACCACTCGGGCCAGCGCGCGGACGAGGGCGTTCGGAGAGGGCGGCGGGTTTCCCAGGTTCAGCACCAGGTAGCTGTACAGGTAGGGGCTGGCGAAGGACGCCGCGCCGAAGACGAGCTGCGCCAGGACGTTGAAGAAGGCGAAGTGCTCCTCGCCTCCCGCCACCCGCAGCAGCGGGTTGATGGCGACCTGCAGCATGGCCATGCCGACGCCGATGGTGAAGAGCGAGAAGAGCGCGACACCGTAGGCCGGCCTCAGCACGAAGAGGAACGAGCCCAGGAAGGCCAGCACGAACGAGGCGACGAGCACGGGCTTCTCGCCCTGGCGCTCGACGAGGAGGCCCGCGGGGATGGACAGGAGGTAGGCGAGGAAGAACGAGGAGGGGAGGAAGCCGGCCAGCGCCAGGCTGAGCTTGAAGGAGCCGATGATGTCCGGCAGCAGCGGCCCGGACACGTTGGTCAGCAGCGAGATGACGAAGAAGATCAGCAGCACCAGCAGCACGACCAGGGGCCGGCGCCTGGCGGCCGCCTCGGCGGTCACCGATACTCCACGACCACGCCGTCCCAGGGACCGATCTCCATCCGCCAGCGGGAACCCTCGGCGCCGAGGCGCCTGGGCTCCGTGGGCGTCACCTGCCACAGCTCCCGGAAGGGCAGCGTGGTGGTCACGGTGACCGTCTGGCGCAGGGCCGAGTGGTTCACCAGCACGAAGTAGCCGCGGCTCGTGCCCTGCAGCGTCGTCGCCTCCACCGCGGGCTGATCCGTCCGGACGAGGGAGCTCACGCCGGCCCAGTCCCGGAATGCCTGGTAGAGCAGATGGGTGTCCTCCGGCCTCTCGAAGGCGGTGGGCGTCGCCGCGAGATAGCTCTCCAACGGGTAGGCGCTCAGCAGCGTCCGGCCGCGGCCCAGCGTGCGGGTCACCAGCGCCGGCCGGCCGTCCTGGTCGACGGCGACGACGGTGCCGCCCCTGACGTCGAGCAGCGCGCCCCAGTAGCGCGAGCCGGTGCCCGGGACGGAGAAGCGGAAGGTGCGGCCGGGCGCCAGGCCGCCCAACGGCGCCACCATCTTCAACGCCAGCTCGGCGACCGGCGCGGCGTCCGCCAGCGAGGCGCCGAACAGCCCCTCCATGTCGGGTATCGCCGCGTCCGCGGCCACGGACGCGTACAGCGCCCCCCCGGCCTCGACGTAGGCGCGTGCGCGCGCGTAGAAGTCGGAGTGGACGTGGGTCAGGAAGGGCGTGCCCGTGCTGGTCAGCGGCGAGGGCAGGAGGACGAGCGGGCGCCTGTCCCACTCGCCGTGCTCCCGGGGGAAGTCGGCCTTCAGGCCGGCGCGGCGCGCCAGGATGAAGGACGTCAGCGAGGACCCCATCAGCCAGGTGTTCTCGCTGCTCCCGCCGCCCTGGGCACCGCCGGGCATCGCGTCGCCGTCCACGGTCGAGACGTACGGGATCACCTCGGGTCCGCTCAGCCCCAGGCGGGAGAAGTCGCCGTGCGGCCTGGCCCACTCCTGGGGAACGACGATCGCGGCCTCGGCCGGGGCGGGCTGCAGGCCGGTGAGGTCGAGCCGGGCGACCACCTGCGAGAACCTCCGGAACTCCAGCGCCAGCGGACGGTCCTGCCGGTCCCAGGTCGTCATCCCCCACTGGGTCTCCTGCGGCGTGCGCAGGTAGGGTGCGTTCTTCCTCTGCTCCGGCGAGGCGTCGGTGTAGCACCAGAGGTCCACGCCGATCGTGCCCGCGCCCAGGCCCGAGTAGAGATTGGCGCGGTCGTAGAGCGCGATCCGCTCCGGTGCGTACTGCGCCGAGGAGGCGCCCATCTCGTGGATCATCGCCGGCTTGCCCGCGCCGCTCGCCAACGCGAGGTCGAAGGCCGCGCCGTAGGTCCCGCGCTGCGACAGCAGCGGGTCGGGGAACAGCTCCGGCCGGTAGAGGGTGAACGGGTGCACGGCAAGGAAGTCGACGTCCTCGACGATGGTGTCGGCGCGGAAGGGTCCGTGGCCCGTCTCCTGCCCGCTGGTGCCGACGACGATCGGATGGAGCGTGTCGTGGCGGCGGATGCCGCCCGCGACGAGTCGTGTCCAGTTGATGGCCGCGGCGTCCCCGGTCCTGTCGGCCACGATCCAGAACGGCGGCTCGTCGGTCAGGTCCCAGGCGATGATCGCCGTCTCGTCCGCGTAGCGGCGGCCGAGCTCGATGGCGTGGTTCGTCTCCAGCCGCAGCATGTCCGGGTCGGTGTGGGGATTCCGCCCGTGGCGCCAGGGCACGTCCCAGTACGCCTCGCCGACCTCTCCGCCGATGAACAGGCTCGGGTGCAGGTAGATCCGGTACTTGTGCGCGAGCGAGACCAGGTAGTCGAGCTGCTGGAAGGCCGTCGGGTTGTAGTCGCCCGGCCGAGGCTCGAACCAGGCCCACAGCAGGTCGAAGCGGACGAGGCTGAATCCGAGCTCGTGCATCTTGGCGAAGTCGGCCTCGATGTCGGCGGGGTCCCACCGGGTCGGCCACTGCATGCCGGCTCTCGCGGGAACCCAGTGCGCGCCCACCGGGACGAACCTCTTCCCGTCGCGGGTGAAATAGGTGCCGTCCAGGTGCACGGCCGGGAGCCTGGCGTCCGCTCCCTGGCCGGGTGCGGCGGACGCCCACGGCGTCGTCAGCAGGGCACAGGCGAGCGCCAGGCCGAGGCGGCTCGAAGAGCGACGCCGGGCATGGCCCGCGAGGGTCTCGTGGTCAGGGTCCACGCTCCGCTCCATCGTTGAAGGCAGCGGGAGTATAGATCCTGGCTCCCGTCACGCGGGTGCGGGCCTCGCGTGAGCGGCTGTCGCATCAGCTCTTCGGCCGCAACGTCCGCACCTCGAACACCGCGCCGCTGCCCGATCCGACGAGCGGCCGGAAGCCCACCCGCACCTGCGTGCGGCCGCGGGACAGCTCCTCGGGAACCGGGTACTCGACGGGGAAGACCTCGCCGGGACGGTCGTCGAAGAGCTGCTGGGTGGCGATCGGCCGGCCGTCGACCGTCACCTCGAACCGGTACCGCCTCGACTCGCCTCCCCAGTACAGGGCGCGTACGACCGCGGGCCCCGAGGCGGGCAGCGCCAGGCGGTAGGAGAACTCGCCGCCCCAGCGCGCGCCGCGGTACCGGCGTCCGGTGAACCAGCCGGCGTCCGAGCCCTTCTGCTCGACGGCATGTGCGGCCTCCTGGGCCGCGTCGCCGGCGACGACGGAGTCGACCGTGCGTGCCGCCACCGCGTGCGCCTCCGCGGCTTCGGTGTCCGCCCCGGCCTGCCGCGCCCGCAGCCCGCCCTCGTCGAGCAGGTCGAGGTACACGGCGTAACGGTGGTCGACCAGGCGGAAGAAGGGCCGGAGCTCGACGTCGTCCGGCCGGCCCAGGCCGACGGTCCGGAACGAGAGCGGCTCTCCGCCGGTCGGCTTCACGCGCGAGAGCGCCGCCGCCGGACCGGGGGCGACGAGCACCGGCACGACCGGCGCGCCCGTCCGCCAGTCCTCCGGCGCCTGCAAGCCGTACCGGCGCGCGTCGTCGAGCCCTCCGGTCCCCAGGTCGGCGGCGAGGACGACGGGGCCGTAGAGGAAGGCGCCGCGGGACGGGTCGTCCGCGAACGCCTGGAAGCTCAGGCCCGTCGCCAGCCGCGCCTCCACCGTGTCGCCGTCCTTCCACTCGCGCGCGAGCTCGGCGAAGGAGCCGGGACTGCTGTCGACCGCCGCCGGGCCGCCGTTCACGCTCAGCGCCAGCGATGTCGACCACGAAGGGTGACGCAGCCGTATCGCCAGCCGTGTCGGCTTCGCCAGCCGCAGCGTCAGCCGGGTCACCGGCTCGTCGGGGAACCTCGTCTGCTGTGTCAGCGTCATCCCCTTCTCCGGCCAGGCGACCGTGGAGGCGATCAGCAGGTTCACGTCCAGCGCGTCGCCCTCCTTCGCGTAGATCGCCTCGCCGAAGCGGGCCGGGTTCTCCATCCCGGTGCCGACGCAGCACCAGAACGACTGCTCCGGGTCCGAGTAGGTCCGGAAGGCGCCGGGCGCGAGCGGGAGGAAGTACGTCATCCGCCCCGGCTCGCCGGCCTGCGAGGCCAGGAGGTGGTTGAAGAGCCCGCGCTCGTAGAAGTCGATCCGCCGGACGTCCCCGTCCTGCAGGAACAGTCGCCGGGTGAGCTTCAGCATGTTGTAGGTGTTGCAGGTCTCGGAGGTCGACTCGCCGAGGTGACGCGAGAGCGCGCGTGGCGGGGAGAAGTGCTCGTCCTCGCTGTGGCCGCCGGTGACGTAGGAGCGGTGCAGAGCGACGTCTTCCCAGAAGGTGCGGGCCACCGCGCAGTAACGCGGCTCGCCGGTCAGCGCGCAGTCGAGCGCCGCGCCGATCGCCTTGGGGATCTGGGTGTTCGCGTGCAGGCCGTCGAGGCGGTCCTCGCCGCGGGCGAGCGGGTCGAAGACGGCCCGGTGGTCGAAGAGGCGCGCCAGGCGCAGGTGCTCCGGGTCGCGGGTGAGCGCGAAGAGCTCCGTGAGCGCGTCCTGCATCCCGCCGAACTCGGTCTCGAGCATGGCCTGCCAGCGCGCGTCGTCGAGGCGGCCGGCGCGGGTCCCCACCCAGCGGGCCAGGTCCTTCGCCAGCTCGAAAGCGGTCGGGTCGGAGGTCGCCTCGTACACGTCGAGGAGCCCGGCCAGGATCTTGTGCAGCGTGTAGTAGGGGGCCCAGACGCCGGCGCGCGCCTCCACCCGGTCGAAGAAGCTCTCGGGGAAGGCCGAGAGATAGCCCGCGTTCGCGCCGCGGGCGGCCAGCGCGTGCTGCACCTCCGCGAGCGCCGCCACCACCGCGCGGGCCCGCGCGGCCAGGCGCTCGTCGCCGGTCGCCTGGTACATCAGCGCGCAGGCGGTGAGGTAGTGGCCCAGGCTGTGCCCGCGCAGCTCGACCTCGGGCGCCTCCCAGCCGCCGTAGGGCTTTGCGCCCGTCGGCAGATCGGCGTTCAGCCGGAACGTGTGCAGCAGCCGGTCGGGGTCGAGGCGCAGCAGGTAGGCGAGCCCGCGCTGCTGAGCCTCGCGGAAGGGGCCGTCCAGGAGCCGCACCTCGCGGAGGGAGAACGCCTGGGCGCGGGCGGGCGGCGGCTCGGCGGCTCCGGGCCGCGCGATCGTCGTCAGGGTGAGCAGGACCAGGAGCGCCGGTGTCTTCGCCATGCGGCGCATTATGCAGGGGCGCGATGCTGCAATGTAAGAGCTGCCCCCGGCGTGCTAGCCTTCTGGCCGGCAACGGGAGACACCGCATGGCCAGGCTCGTCGAGTGCGTGCCGAACTTCTCGGAAGGCCGCGACCGCGCCACCATCGACGCGATCGCCGAGGCCATCCGCGCCAGCGCCGGCTGCACGCTGCTCGACGTCGACCCCGGCGGCTCCACCAACCGCACCGTCTACACCTTCGTGGGCGCCCCCGAGGCCGTGGTCGAGGGCGCACTGGCGGCGGCCCGCGCCGCCCGCGGCCGCATCGACATGCGCAAGCAGAAGGGCGAGCACCCGCGGGTGGGGGCCCTGGACGTCTGCCCCTTCGTCCCCGTCGCCGGCGTCACCATGCAGGACTGCGTGGCCCTGGCCGACGCCTTCGGCGAGCGACTGGCGGCCCAGCTGGGCGTGCCGGTGTTCCTCTACGGCCACGCCGCCCGCGCCGGCCACCGCCGCACGCTGCAGCAGATCCGCGCCGGCGAGTACGAGGCGCTGGCCGAGCGCGTCAGCCGGCCCGAGTGGAAGCCCGATTACGGCCCGGCCGCGTTCGTGCCGGACTGGGGCGCCACCTGCGCCGGTGCTCGCGACTTCCTGATCGCTTACAACGTCAACGTCCTCGGCACCAAGGAGCAGGCCCACCGCATCGCTCTCGACATCCGCGAGGCGGGACGCGGGCCGGGCCAGCCGGGCCGGCTCAAGGCGGTGCGGGCCATCGGCTGGCAGGTCGAGGAGTACGGCCTCGCCCAGGTCTCCATCAACCTCGAGGACTTCCACACCACGCCGCCGCACGTCGCCTTCGAGGCCTGCCGGGAGCAGGCGAAGGCCATCGGTGTCGGCATCGCCGGCTCGGAGCTGGTGGGCCTCATCCCGCTCGAGGCCCTGCTGCTGGCGGCCGAGCACTACGTGGCGAAGGAGGGCCTCTTCATCGTCGACGAGCGGCAGAAGATCCGCCTGGCGGTGGAGCGCCTGGGCCTCTCGTCGGTCCAGCCGTTCCTCCCGGAGAAGCGGGTGATCGAGTACATGATCCCGAAGGGCGAGGACGAGCCGCTCGCCCAGGCGAGCGTGCGGCAGTTCGTGGAGGCGCTCGGCTCGCGCGCGCCGGCTCCTGGCGGCGGCTCGGCCTCGGCGCTGATGGCGGCGATGGGGGCGGGCCTGGGCGCGATGGTCGGCTGGATGACCTACGGCAAGCGCAAGTTCGCGGACCAGGACAAGGTCATGCGCCGCCTGATCCCCCCGCTCGACGAGGCCATGAGGGCGCTGCTGCCGATGATCGACCGCGACACCCGCGCGTTCGACGCGTACCTGGCCGCGGCGGGCATGCCGAAGGCCTCGCCCGGGGAGGAGGAGGTGCGCCGCCGCGCCATGCAGGACGCGCTGCAGGCCGCGGTGCAGGTCCCGCTCGAGGTGATGCGGACGGCCGACCGCTGCTGGGAGGCGATGGCGGAGATGGCCGAGCACGGCAACCCCGCCTCGCGCTCCGACCTGGAGGTGGGGGCGGCGGCGCTCTCCGCCGGCATCTGGGGCGCCTCGCGCAACGTCGCCATCAACCTGCCCGGGATCGAGGACGAGGGGCTCCGCGACCGGACCGCCGCCGAAGCGGAGCGCCTGGCCACGCGCGCCGACCAGGAGAGGAAGCGGGTGCTCGACATCCTGGCCCGCCGCCGCTGAGGCGCGCGAGCTGCGCCTGCGCTGAGGCTGGGACGGCCCGCGCGCCGCCCTCGGACGACCCCACCGGCGCCGTCGCTCAGGCCGACAGCGCCGCCGCCACGATCGCCCGTGCTTCGTCCTGGATCCGGTGCAGGTGGTCCGCGCCCCTGAAGCTCTCGGCGTAGAGCTTGTAGACCTCCTCGGTGCCGGAGGGACGCGCAGCGAACCAGCCGTTCTCGGTGACCACCTTGAGCCCGCCGATCGGCGCGTCGTTGCCAGGCGCGCGTGTCAACCGCGCCGTGATCGGCTCGCCGGCCAGGGTGTCGGCCTTCACCGCGGACGGTGCCAGCCGGGCGAGCGCGGCCTTCTGCTCGCGGGTGGCCGGCGCGTCGATCCTCTCGTAGACCGGCGAGCCGAAGCGGCCCTCCAGCTCGCGGTACAGATCGCCGGGGTCGCGGCCGGTCACCGCCCGGATCTCGCAAGCCAGCAGGTCCAGCAGGATCCCGTCCTTGTCCGTCGTCCACACGGTCCCGTCCCGGCGCAGGAAGGAGGCGCCGGCGCTCTCCTCGCCGCCGAAACCGTAGGAGCCGTCGACCAGGCCGTCGACGAACCACTTGAAGCCGACCGGCACCTCCGCCAGCCGGCGGCCGAGGTCGCGGGCGACGCGGTCGATCATCGAGGAGGACACCAGGGTCTTGCCGACCGCGGCGTCCGTCCGCCAGCCGGGCCGGTGGCGGAAGAGGTAGGCGATCGCCACCGCCAGGTAGTGGTTCGGGTTCATGAGACCCGCCGCCGGGGTGACGATGCCGTGGCGGTCGGTGTCGACGTCGTTGCCGAAGGCGACGTCGAAGCGGTCCTTGAGGCCGATGAGCCCGGCCATCGCGTACGGGGACGAGCAGTCCATGCGGATCTTGCCGTCCTTGTCCACGGTCATGAAGGAGAAGGTCGGGTCGACCACGGGGTTCACCACCTCGAGGTCCAGGTGGTAGCGCTCGGCGATCGGCCCCCAGTACTCGACCGAGGCCCCGCCCAGCGGGTCGACGCCGAGGCGCAGCTTGGCGCCGGCGATCGCCTCCATGTCGATGACGTTCGCCAGGTCGGCCACGTACGGGCCGACGAAGTCGTGCTCCTTCGTGGTCGGGGCCCGCAGCGCCTGCGCCAGGGAGCAGCGCCGCACCTCGACGAGCCCGCTCTCGAGGATGGCGTTGGCCCGCGACTCGACCGCGCGGGTGATGTCGGTGCCGGCCGGCCCGCCGTCGGGCGGGTTGTACTTGAAGCCGCCGTCGTCGGGCGGGTTGTGCGACGGCGTCACCACCACGCCGTCGGCCAGGTCGCTCTTGCGCCCCTGGTTCCAGGTCAGGATCGCGTGCGACACCGCCGGGGTCGGCGTGTAGCGCCGGCCGGTCTGGATCCGCACCTCGACCGCGTTGGCCGCGAACACCTCGAGAGCGGTGGCGGTCGCCGGCTCCGAGAGGGCGTGCGTGTCCATCCCCAGGAAGAGCGGTCCGGTGATCCCGTGCGCCCGCCGGTGCTCGACGATCGCCTGGCTGGTGGCGAGGATGTGGTCCTCGTTGAAGGTTCGCCGGAAGGCCGAGCCACGGTGGCCCGAAGTCCCGAAGGCCACCCGCTGCGCCGGGTCGGAGACGTCCGGCCTGTCCGTGTAGTACGCCGAGACCAGCCGCGGGATGTTGACGAGCAGCGACCGCGGCGCCTTCTGTCCGGCCAGCGGGGAAAGGGCCATCGCCTCCTCCGGGGATGCCTCGATTATCCGCGACGGCG
>DATKME010000070.1:0-138030 GCA_035542035.1 Vicinamibacteria bacterium
CAGCGCCGGCGCGAGGATGCTGAGGCCGCCCGTGAACAGCACCAGCCGACGCTGCCTCTGCTTCTGCGCGCGCGGCGCCGTGGCATAGGCCGTGAGGCACGGGCCCAGCGAGAGGCCGAGCAGGAAGGCGGAGACGGCGAAGGCGTGCGCCTCCGCCGACCACAGCAGGCCCGCCGCCGTCCAGGCGACCGCGGTCACCGCGAAGGTCGCCAGGAACACTGCCGGGTGCGGCAGGATCGAGCCGGTGTCGCGGGCCACGGCCGTGCCCCTCGAGCAGTGCCCTACGTCCGCGGCGCGGGCTCGGGGACACCCGGGACGGGGACGCTCGAGGGCAGCGGCTCTTCGGGTCCGGACGCCTGTGGCCCCGCCGCCTGCGGCCCGAAGATGCGGTCGAACGCCGTCAGGCCGCCCATGGCGCCGAGGCCCATGGTCTCGACCGCCGTCGAAGGCACGATGATCATCGAGCCCTTCTGTTTGAGGCCCTCGAACACCATGTTCATGGCGCGCAGGTGCAGCGCGACCGGGTTGTTGCGGTAGTGGCCCGAGGCCTCCTCGAACTTGGCGGCGATCTCGGTCTCGGCGGTGGAGAGGATGATGCGCGACTGGCGCTCGCGCTCGGCCTGCGCCTGCCGGCTCATCGCGTCCTCGAGCGCCTTGGGGATGATGATGTCGCGGATCTCCACCGACTGGACGGTGATGCCCCAGGCGCTCGTCTTGGCGTCGAGCACCTGCTGGATCTCCTTCCCCAGCCGGTCGCGGTGGGACAGCATGTCCGAGAGCTCGTGCTTGCCGATGGCGTCGCGCAGCCCGGTCTGCGCCGAGAGCGTGACCGCGTCCACGAAGTCAGCCACCTCCAGGATCGACTTCTCCGCGTCCCACACCATCCAGAAGGCGATGGCGTCCACGTTGACCGGGACCGTGTCGCGGGTCAGCGTCATCTCGGCGCTGAAACCGGTGACCCGGATGCGCTGGTCGACGTAGTTCGAGATCTTGTCCACCACCGGCACGATGGTGAAGAGACCAGAGCCCTTCAGGCCGCGGAAGCGGCCGAAGCGCAGGATCACCGCCCGCTCCCACTGGTAGGCCATCTGCACAGCGGGCGAGACGAACCCGGCCACGATCACCGCCGCCACCAGCACCTCGCTGGTCGGCCGGTGGCGCAGGTAGAGGTACAGAGCCGAGAGCGTGGTGAAGAGGAGAGCCGACTCCCACACCTGCGTCACCCTCATCAGGAAGGCGAGGCTCAGGGCGACGGCGAGCACGTCGATCACCGTGGGCAGGTCGAACGGGTGCAGGACGAGGTGAAGCACGAGGCCGCCGAGACACAGGAGCAGCAGCAGCAGGATGTTGAGCGGACCGAATCGGTAGTCGGCGGTGAAGGTGGTGGAGAAGCGCTCCAGCGGGTTGGCGCCGGAGAGGCTGACCATCTTCCTGGCCATGATGTCCCCCTTCTCGTCAGCGGCCCTGCCGCTGCATGAGGTTGCCGAGGATGTCGTCGAGGGTGAAGCCGTGGGAGGAGGCGCGGGAGAGGAACTCCTGGCAGATCTGGTCGAGCAGCCGGCGGTGCTCGACCTCGTCGCGCTCCACCCGCTTGTCGCCGATGAAAGTGCCCGAGCCCATGTGCGTCTCCACCAGGCCGGTGAGCTCCAGCTCCGTGTAGGCGCGGCTCACCGTGTTGGGGTTGACCGAGAGGTCGACCGAGAGCTGGCGTACGGTGGGCAGCCGGTCGCCGGGGCCGAGGGCGCCCGTGGCGATCGCGCTCTTCACCTGGTCGATGATCTGCCGGTAGATCGGGACCCCGCTCTTGAGGTCGATGGAGATCGTGAAGGGCACTGCCTCTCCTTCCCCGTTGCGATCGGCCCTTGGAAGTACCGTACTTGTGTACCGGTACTCTGTTGTACTAGAGTATTAGTACATATCGGGCCCGTGTCAATAGCGCATGAGCGTACGCATTTTGGTCGTCCCGGGAGGGCGTTTCGGAACGATTGGAGATGTGACCGGCGGCGCCATCGGCGCTATAACTCAGGCCGTACCGAATGGAGTACGCCACCTACCCCAGCCTGCGCGACCGTGCGGTCCTGGTCACCGGCGGCGCCTCCGGAATCGGCGCCTCGATCGTCGAGCACTTCGCGCTCCAGGGTTCGCGGGTCGCCTTCCTCGACCGCCTGCCCGACCCCGCGGAGGCGCTGGTGGCGGGCCTCTCCGGCCGCGCGCCGCACGCGCCGGTGTTCCTGCCCTGCGACGTCACCGACATCGCCGCCCTGCGCGCAGCGTTCGCCGCCGCCGCCACCCAGCTCGGCCCCGTCCGCGTGCTGGTCAACAACGCCGCCAACGACGACCGCCACCGTCTCGAGGAGGTGACCCCCGAGTACTGGGACGAGCGCATCGCGGTGAACCTGCGTCACTACTTCTTCGCCGCGCAGGCGGTGGTCCCCGGGATGAAGGCGGCGGGCGGCGGCGCGATCGTGAACCTCAGCTCGATCGCCTGGGTCATCCCCTCGACCGGGCTGCCCGTCTACGTCACCGCCAAGGCCGGGATCGTCGGCCTCACCCGCACGCTCGCCCGCGAGTTGGGAGAGGCGAACGTCCGCGTGAACTGCGTCATGCCGGGGGCGATCGCCACCGAGCGGCAGCGCCGGCTGTGGTACACGCCCGAGTACCGGGCGGTGATCGCGTCGCGACAGGCGCTCCAGTGCGAGCTGGTCCCTGCGGACGTGGCGCGGCTGGTGCTGTTCCTGGCCGCCGACGACGCCTCGGCGATCACCAGCCAGAGCTACGTCGTGGATGGCGGCTGGGTCTAGCCGCCGAGCGGCACGCCGATGCCCGCCTCCCACCCCGAGCTGCCGCGCTGAGTGCTACGATCGATCGAGCGGCCTTCGGCCGCCGTGCCAGGGGTCGATCATGCGCAGCCGCCCGCCGTCGGCAGGAGCCCCGCTCCGCCGGGTCTTCGTCCTGACCGTGCTGCTGCTCGCCGGCCCGGCCTGCCACACCTCCCACGCGCCCGAGGAGCCCAGCAGCGCCGGCTCGCCCGAGCCCACGCCGACGGCGGCGACCTCGCCGAAGCCCACGCCGTCGCCGGTCGCGATCCCGGGGACGACACCGGAGCCGACGCCGGTGCCGGGCTTCGCTCCTGCTCCGAGCCCCACGCCGACACCCACGCCGACAGCCACGCCCACGCCGACAGCCACGCCCACGCCGACTCCGGCACCGGTCTCCCTCACCATCACCATCACCGGCATGAACGGCTCGTCGTCCTTCTCGCCGAACCCGGCCCAGGTGAAGGTCGGCCAGGCGGTCCTCTGGCGCAACGCCGACAGCATCGCCCACACCGCCACCGAGGACGGCAACGCCTTCGACACCGGGCCGATCGATCCGGGAGGCCTCAGCGCTCCGATCACGCTGTCCTCGGCGGGGCAGGTTTTCTACCACTGCACCCTGCACCCCACCATGCGGGGGACGCTGGTCGTCAGCGAGTAGCCGCGCTCGGCAGGCCGGAGGGGGCGGCTACCGGCGCAGGCTGTGCAGCAGCGCCCGCAATGTCGGCGCCATGGCGGCGAGCTCGGCGTGGTGGGCCGCCGCCGCCGGCGTAGTTCCTCCCGCCGGAGCCCTGTTCCAGTCGCGGCGGACAGCGGTTACCATGGTGGTCCCATGAAGCGCCGCGCGGAGAACGTCGAGCCGGCACAGGTGCTCGGCTACCTGGCGAACAAGGTCCTCTATTGCTCGCGCGCCTGCGCTACCGCCCGTGGCCAGGGCGGGGCTGTGCCCGTGGACTTCCACGAGTACCAGGCCCTCGCCGAGGCGGGAGCGGTCGACCGCGCGGCCGTGGTGTGTCCGGTCTGCGGCTCCGAGTACCCGTTCGAGCTGGCGGAGGACGAGACACGGTCCTGACGGCTTGACGCCGCTCGCAGGCGGTTCCTATACTCTGCGGGTCATGTCCGGAGCGATGCACCACACCGACGCTCGAAAGCGGGCCACTCGAAAGCGCACGAGTCGCCTCGGCGGCGGTGTGGCCCTGTGCCCGGCATAGTCGAACAGCACAGAGACAGAAGGACCACCCGAACCCGCCGCAGCGGCAGAGGCCGCCGGCGGGTTTCGTGTTTTGAGGGGAGAGGGCGAGCCCGGAAGGAGCCCGGAGCTTTGACGATGCAGAAGAGGATCGAGGTCGGGGTGCTCGGCGCGACCGGCATGGTCGGCCAGCAGTTCATCAACCAGCTCGCCGGCCACCCGTGGTTCTCTCTCACCTGGCTGGCGGCCAGCGAGCGCTCCGAGGGCAAGCCCTACGCGGCGGCCGCGCCCTGGCGGCTGGAGACGCCGATCCCGGACGGCGTCGCCGACCGCGCGGTCGAGTCGTGCACGCCCGGCAGGGGGCCGAGGCTCGTCTTCTCGGCGCTGGACGCGGGCGTCGCCGGCGAGATCGAGCAGGCCTTCGCCGACGCCGGGCACCTGGTGGTCAGCAACTCCCGCAACCACCGGATGGACCCGGCGGTCCCGCTGCTGGTGCCGGAGGTGAACGGCGACCACCTGGCTCTGCTGCGGGTGCAGGCGAAGGGCCGGCCGGGGGGCGGGGCGATCGTCACCAACCCCAACTGCTCGACGGTGGTGCTGACGATGGCGCTGGCGCCCCTGCGGGCCTTCGGCCTGCGCTCCTGCCTGGTGAGCACCATGCAGGCGGTCTCGGGCGCCGGTTACCCGGGGGTCGCCTCGCTCGACATCCTCGGCAACGTGATCCCCTTCATCGGCGGGGAGGAGGAGAAGATCGAGATCGAGACCCGCAAGATCCTGGGCAGCCTCCGCGGCGAGGCGGTGGAGCTGCACCCGGTGCGCGTCAGCGCCGCCACCAACCGGGTGCCGGTGGTGGACGGCCACACCGAGACGGTCTCGGTGGCGCTCGAGCAGAAGCCGACGGTGGCGGAGCTGCGCGCGGCCTTCGACGGCTTCAGCTCCTCGCCGCAGAAGCTGGAGCTGCCCTCGGCCCCCCGGCCGCCGGTGCTGTACCTGGACCAGCCGAACCGGCCGCAGCCGCGCTTCGACGCCTGGCGGGGGCGCGGGATGCAGGTCACCGTCGGCCGGCTGCGTCCCTGCCCGGTGCTCGACTGGAAGTTCGTGGCCCTGGGACACAACACCGTGCGCGGGGCCGCCGGCGCCGCGCTCCTCAACGCGGAGCTGATGCTGGCCGAGGGCTGGCTGGCCTAGAAGACGGCAAGCCACCAGGAGAACGACGGCATGATCCTGATGAAGTTCGGCGGGACCTCGGTCAAGGACCCGGCCGCCGTGCGGCGGCTGGTCGGCATCGTGCGCGCCCGCCAGCGGCCGGTGGTGGTGGTCTCCGCGCTGTCCAAGGTGACGGACGGCCTGATCGGGATCACCGCCCTGGCCGAGAAGGGCGACGCCGCGGCCGCCGGCGAGGCGGTGCGCGCGCTGCACGAGCGCCACCGGCAGATGTGCGAGCTGGTCTCCGAGCCCCGGCGGCGCAGCCAGCTGCTGGCCGAGATCGACGAGCTGTTCGCGGATCTGTCGTCGATCGTGCACGCGCTGGCGGTGATCGAGGAGGTCTCGCCGCGCTCTGCCGACACCATCGTGGCCTTCGGCGAGCTGGCCAGCAGCCGCATCGTGGCCGCAGCGCTGGAGGACGCCGGCGTCCGGGCCCGCTTCGTGGACGCCCGCCGGGTGCTCGTCACCGACGCCCAGCACGGCGCGGCCCAGCCGGACCGGCAAGAGACGGAAGAGAGGCTGCAGGCGCTGGTGGCGCCGGCGGTCGCCGAGGGTGTCGTCCCGGTGCTGGGCGGCTTCATCGGCTCGACCGCCAACGGCGTCACCACCACCCTGGGCCGCGGCGGCTCGGACTACTCGGCTGCGCTCTTCGGGGCGGCGCTGTCGGCCGAGGAGATCCAGATCTGGACCGACGTCGACGGCATGCTGACCGCCGACCCGCGGGTGGTGGCGTCGCCGCGGGTGGTGCGAAGCCTCAGCTTCGACGAGGCCTCGGAGCTGGCGTACTTCGGGGCCAAGGTGCTCCACCCCAGCACCATCCTGCCGGCGGTGGGCCTGGGCATCCCGGTGCGCATCCTCAACGCGCAGCGGCCGGAGGCGGAGGGCACCCTGATCACGGCCACGGTCGAGCGCAGCGGTGACGCCCCGGCCGCCATCGCCTGCAAGCGAGGCCTCACCCGCATCGACATCGCTTCCTCGCGCATGCTGATGGCCTACGGCTTCCTGCGACGGGTATTCGAGGTGTTCGAGCGCTTCCGCACCAGCGTGGACGTGGTCACCACCTCCGAGGTCAGCGTCTCGGTGACGATCGACGACCGGCGGGCGCTCGAAGCGATCGTGGCCGAGCTCACCGCCTTCGCGGACGTCTCCAGCGAGGACGGGATGGCGATCGTCTGCGCGGTGGGCGAGAGCCTGCACGAGGACGCGCGCCTGGCCACCCGGGTGCTCGGCGCGCTCGAGGGCCTGCCGCTGGCTATGGTGTCGCAGGGCGGCTCGCGCAAGAACATCACGGTGGTGCTGCGCGACGGCGACGTCAAGGAGGCGATGGAGCGGCTGCACCGCCGCTTCTTCGAGGAGGAAGGGCGCCCGGAGTCGGCCACCGTCACCGGGGCCTAGCCCGACAGGGGGGCACATGCGGCTGCTGCTGGTCGGACACGGTCGGATGGGACGGCTGGTCGAGCAGCTCGCCCCACAGTACGGCTTCGAGGTGAAAGGCGTCCTCGAGGTCGACAACAACCAGGGCGGCGCGGGTGTCACCCCGGAGCTCTGCCGCGGCGTCGAGGTGGCCGTCGACTTCTCGGCGCCGGAGAGCACGCTGGCGACGGTTCCCCGGCTCGCCGCGCAGCAGGTCAACCTGGTGGTGGGCTCCACCGGCTGGCAGGCGCAGGAGGCGGTGCTGCGCGAGGCGGTGGCGTCCTGCGGCGTGGGCGCGGTGGTGGCGGCGAACTTCTCGCTGGCCGCGAACCTGATGGACGCCCTGACGGAGCAGGCCGGCCGCCTGTTCGCGGCAGCGGAGGGCTACGGCGCCTTCATCCACGAAGCGCACCACAAGGCCAAGAGAGACGCCCCCTCGGGGACCGCGCTCATGCTGCGCGCGGCGCTCGAGCGCGGCGGCTACCGGCTGCCGGTCGACGTCAGCTCCACCCGCGCCGGCTCCATCCCGGGCATCCACACCGTCGGCTTCGACGGGCCCGCCGAGACGCTGACACTGCAGCACAGCGTGCGCGACCGGGCGACCTTCGCCCACGGCGCGCTGCTGGCCGCGCGATGGGTGGTCGGGCACCGGGGCTGGTTCACGATGCGCGACGTCCTCGGGATCGGGTAAGGTCACGGGAGAGGAGACCCCCATGCGAACTCCGTTCACGGGCTGCGGGACGGCCCTGGTCACGCCCTTCACCCGCAGCGGGGCCGTCGACGAGGCGGCCGTGCGGCGGCTGGCGCGACGACAGATCGACGCGGGCATCCACTTCCTGGTGCCCTGCGGGACGACGGGGGAGTCGCCGACGCTCTCGCCGGCCGAGCGCCGGCGGGTGGTCGAGCTGGTGGCCGGGGAGGCGAAGGGCAGGGTGCCGGTGCTGGCCGGCGCGGGCGGCTACGACACCCGCGAGGTGGTCGAGGCCGCGCGGGCCATGCAGGAGGCCGGGGCCGACGGCCTGCTGTCGGTCACCCCGTACTACAACAAGCCCACCCCCGAGGGCCTCTACCAGCACTACCGGGCGATCGCCGAGGCGACCCCGCTGCCGGTCGTCGTCTACAACGTGCCCGGCCGCACCGGCTGCAACGTCGACCCCGCGACGCTCGCGCGCCTCGCCACCCTCCCCCACCTCGCGGGCGTGAAGGAGGCCTCGGGCAACATGACGCAGATCTGCGAGGCGATCGCGGCGGTCCCCGCGGAGTTCGTCGTGCTCTCGGGCGACGACGCCATGACGCTGCCGGCGATGGCGGTCGGCGCCCGCGGCATCATCTCGGTGGCCTCGAACGAGGTGCCGGCGGAGATGGCGCAGATGGTGGAGGCAGCCGAGCGCAACGACTTCGTCACCGCCCGCGTGCTGCACGCGCGGCTGCTGCCGCTGATGCTCGCCAACTTCACGGAGTCGAACCCGATTCCGGTGAAGGCGGCGATGGCGCTGATGGGCCTGCTGGAGGAGACCTACCGGCTGCCGATGGTCCCCCCGAAGCCGGAGACGCGGCAGAAGCTCGCGCGCGTGCTGGCCGCCGCCGGCAAGACCGCCGCGGTGGCACCGTGACTCCCGCACCGACCCTGCGCGTCCGCGTCGAGGACCTGGCGCTCGCCGGCGACGCGGCGCCCCGGGAGGAGGTGCGCACGGTCTTCGCGGAGCTGCGTGCCGCTCTCTCCCACGGCGACGTGCGAGCGGCCGAGCCCGACCCCGCCGCGCCGACCGGATGGCGGGTGAACGTGTGGGTGAAGCAGGGCATCCTGCTCGGCTTTCGCCACGGCGTCCTCCGCGACGCCTCCATCGACCACGGCCGGTGGCCGTTCTTCGACAAGGACACCTTGCCGCTCAAGCCGCTGGACCTCGGCGCCGGCGTGCGCATCGTCCCCGGCGGCTCGGCCGTGCGCGACGGGGCCTACCTCGGCCGGGGCGTCATCGCCATGCCGCCCATGTACGTCAACATCGGCGCGTACGTCGGCGACGGCTCCCTGGTCGACTCGCACGCCCTGGTCGGCTCCTGCGCCCAGGTCGGCCGCCACGTCCACCTCAGCGCGGGGGCGCAGATCGGCGGCGTGCTGGAGCCGGTCGGCGCCCTGCCGGTGATCGTCGAGGACGACGTGCTGGTGGGCGGCAACACCGGCCTCTACGAGGGCGCCGTGGTCAAGCGCCGCGCGGTGATCGGGGCCGGGACCGTGCTCACCGGCTCGACGCCCGTCTACGACCTGCCGAACGGGCGCATCCTCCGGCCCGAGGCCGGGGCACCGCTGGTGGTGCCCGAGGGCGCCGTCGTCGTCCCGGGGGCGCGCGCGGTGACCGTCGGCGCCGGACGCGAGTGGGGCCTCTCGCTGGCCACACCGGTGATCGTGAAGTACCGCGACGAGAAGACCGACGCTCGCACGGAGCTGGAGACATGGCTGCGCTAGGGCTGGTCGACCTCGCCCGGGCACTCATCGACATCGATTCCACCACCGGCCGCGAAGCCGCCTGCTGCGCCTGGCTGGCGGACTACCTGCGCCAGCGCGGGTTCACCGTCGCCGAGCAGCCGGTCGCCGGCGGCCGGACGAACCTGACGGCATTCCTGTCGTCGAGACCCGAGGTGGTGCTCTCGACCCACCTCGACTGCGTGCCGCCCTTCTTCCCCAGCCGCCTCGACAGCTCCCGCCTGCACGGGCGTGGGGCCTGCGACGCCAAGGGTGCTTTGGCGGCGCAGGTCACCGCGGTCGAGCGCCTGCGCGAGGGCGGCGAGGACAGGGTCGGGCTGCTGTTCGTGGTCGGGGAGGAGCGCGGCAGCGACGGCGCCGCCGCCGCGAACACGGTCGCACCCGGCTCGCGCTACCTGGTGGACGGCGAGCCGACCGACAGCCGGCTGGGGCTGGCCACCCGAGGCGTGCTGCGCCTGAAGCTCAAGGCGCAGGGGCGCGCCGCGCACTCCTCCCAGCCGCAGCTCGGGGTCTCCGCCATCGACAAGCTGGTCGACGCGCTGGTGGCGCTGCGCGCTATCGACCTGCCCGAGGACCCGCAGATGGGCCGGACGTTCTACTGCACCGGCCTCATCTCGGGCGGCGTGGCGCCGAACGTGATCTCTCCCCAGGCCGAGGCCGAGCTGAATTTCCGCACGGTCGGCCCCGGCCGCGAGGTCCTGGCGCGGCTCGCCCCGCTGCGCGAGCGGGTGGAGCTCGAGGAGGTCCTCGAGGTGCCGCCCGTACGGATGGAGTCGCTGCCGGGGTTCGAGGCTCAGGCCTTCGCCTTCACCACCGACATCCCGCTCCTGTCCGGCTGGGGCCGGCCGTTGCTCTTCGGGCCCGGCTCGATCCTGGTCGCCCACACCGAGGACGAGCACGTGGACCTCGCCGAGCTGGAAGGCGCCGTCGGCCAGTACGCGGCGATCGCCCGGGCGCTGCTGGCACGCTGATCCGGGTCGGCCGTGGCTCTCTCGGAGCGTGCAAACCGGGGGAAGCGGCCAACAGGCGCCACCAGGACAGACGGCCCGATTCGCCAAATACCGGCCCGAGCGGCGGTCATGGAGCCGATTCGCGCGGTCGCTGATCTCGTCGACCCATCCGTTTGGCCTATTCACCGGGCCGGAGCAGAGACGAATACTCCTGCTGGGCAGTCGGCAAGCCCGAGGTTGGCGTGGCTGAGAAGCCGGGAGTGCCTCACCACTCCGACGGTGCCGCCAACGGACGGGCAGCGCTCACCACCTGCCCCTTCTGCTCCTGCGGCTGCGGCCTCTACATCCACGGCGAAGCGGGCGTGCTCGCCGGCGTCACACCGAGCGAGCACCATCCCGTGTCGCAGGGGCGACTCTGCGCCCGGGGCTGGGCGGCCCACGAGGCCCCCGCGTGGGGCGAGCGTCTGACCGAGCCGCTCCTCCGCCGCGACGGCGTCCTCCGGCCGGTCGGGTGGGAGGAGGCGCTGGCGCACGCGGCCGAGGGCCTCCGGCGCGCCGCTCCGGCCGTGGGAGTCCTGGGCTCGGCGCGCGCGACCAACGAGGAGTGCTACCTGCTCGCACGCATCGGTCGCCAGGCGCTCGGCACCGCCAACCTCGACTCGGCGCACCGCTCCTCGTACCAGGCCCAGCTCGACGGCCTGGCGCTGGTCGGCGGCCCGGGCGCGGCCCAGGGAACCCTCGACGACCTCGAGGCGAGCGAGGTGATCCTGCTGGTCGAGGGCGATCTCACCTCCACCCACCCCCGCGTCGGCCTGTCGATCCTGCGCGCCCTCAGGCGCGGCGCGCGGCTGGTGACGGTCGGGTCGTCGCGGACGCAGTTCGCGCGCCTCGCCGCCGAGCACGTGCCGGTGGTGCCCGGCCGCGAGCGCGAGGCCTTCCTGGGCCTGGTGGCGGCGGCCCTGGAGTCGCGGGAGCGCGCCCGCACCGAGGCGCTTCCCGGCGAGGCCGAGCTGCGCGCCGGCCTCGCCGGACGGACCCCCCTCGAGCCGGAGCGGCGCGTCGCCGCCTGGTTTGCCGATGCGCCGCGCGCCAGCCTCGTCCTCGGCCCCACCAACGCGGACGCCGACGAGGCATTCGAATCGGCGCGGGTGCTGGCCACCCTCCTGGCGGTGTCCGGCCACCTTCGTCGGCCGGGTTCGGCCGTGCTGCTGCTGCCGGCCAGGGGCAACCTCCGCGGCGCCTGCGAGCTGGGACTCACGCCGGACCGGCTGCCCGGCGCTCGAGGACCCTTCGACGAGGAGGCCCTCGGGCGACTGAGGACCGTGTGGGGCCGGGAGCCGACACCTGCGACAGGGCTCGACGCCGAGGCGACGGTCCAGCTCGCCTCCGCCCTCCTCGTGTTCGCCGAGGACCTCCCGGGGGCGCTCCCCTCGCCCGGCGCGGTTCGCGCGGCGCTCGAGCGGGCGCGCTGCCTCGTGGTCCTGGACGCGTTCCTCACCCCGACCGCACGGCTGGCCCACGTCGTGCTGCCGGTCGCCGCCTTCGGCGAGACCGACGGCACCGTCACCAGCTTCGAGGGTCGGGTGCAACGCGTGAGACGGCTGGTGGCGCCCCCGAGATCCGCGCGCCCGGGCTGGCGGGTGCTCGCCGACCTGCTCGAGCGGCTGGGCGCGGCCACCTCGTTCCGCTCCGCGGACGACGTGCTGGCGGAGGTCGCCGGGGCCGTCCCCGCCTATGCCGACGCGGCGCAGGCGGACGGCTCCGGCTGGGGCGCCGCTCTCCGCCTGCCGCGCGACACCGGCATCGCTCTGGGCCCGCTGGAGGCGCCTTCTCCGCCGGTTGCGGGGCCAGTGCTGGCCTGGGACGGCGCCCTCGACTGGGGGAGCGACCCGCTGGTGGCGTTCTCGCCGACCCTGCGGCGCGACCACCTCTCCCGCCGGAAGCTCCACCCCCGGGGCGTGGTCGGACTGAGCCTCGGCATGGCGCAGCAGCTCGGGGTGCGTGCCGGCGACCCGGTGCGGCTCACCTCCAGCAGCGGCGAGACGACGCTGCCCGCCGGGCCGCGCGGGGATCTCGAGCCGGACGTGCTGCTGGTTCCATACGCGTTTCGCGAGGCCGCCGCCGTCGTGATGGGCGGGGCCGCCGCGAGGGAGGTCCGCCTGGCGCGCGGGTGAGGCGCGACACGCCCGTCGGGCCGGAGAAGACCGGTCATGAGGCAGCAGGACGTGGGGACGATCGCCAAGCCGGACCTGCGGGAGTGGGTCGAGAGACTGCTCGCAGAGGCCGAGGTGATCGCGCCGACCCCGGCCCACGGCGGCGACGTGCTGTTCGCGACGATCCGCTCCGCCGACGAGGTCCTCTGGGACTTCGAGAACCCGCTGGCACCCCCCAAGCCGCTCGTCCTCCCCCAGACCGAGCCGCTCGTGCGCATCCGCCGCAGGAACGGCCGCCTCGCCCTCGAGCCGGTCGATGACGCTCGCCCGCGGGTCCTCCTGAACGCACGCAGCTGCGACGTGAAGGGGATGGCCTTCCTCCGGCAGATGATGGCGGCGGAGCCCGCGGACGAGGCGTGGCTGCGCCGCGCCGACCGGCTGACGCTCGTGAGCCTGGCCTGCAACGACCCTTGCCGGCAGGGCTTCTGCGTCTGTTGCGACGCGGGCCCCTCGCTGCGTGAGGGCTACGACCTCCAGCTCACCGACCTCGGGGACCGGCTGCTGGCCGAGGCGGCGAGCGAGCGCGGGCGCAGGACGCTGGCGGCGGCGGGCAGGGCGCTGCGGCCGGCGCGGGAGCAGGACCTCGACCGCCGGGCCGAGCTGGAGGGGGAGGCGCGACGCCGCTTCGGCCGGGAGACCTGCCACTTCGGCTCGGCCATGCGGCGCCTCTCCGCCGGCAGGGTGGAGCCGGAGCTCTGGGAGCAAGCGAGCGACTGGTGCCAGCAGTGCGGGGCCTGCTCCTACCTCTGCCCCGTCTGCTACTGCTTCTCGGTCGCCGACCGCCGGGAGGACGGCGGCTTCCTGCGCTGCCGGCTGTGGGACTCCTGCCAGCTCTCCGCCTTCACGCTCGAGGCCTCGGGCCACAACCCGCGCCACCAGCCGGCCGAGCGCATCAAGCGGCGCCTGTTCCACAAGGTGAGCGCGCAGTACTACCGCCGCGACGGCAGCGTCGGCTGCGTCGGCTGCGGGCGCTGCGTCAGGGCCTGCCTGGGGACGACCGACCTGCCCGCCCTGGTGGCAGCCGTCCGCGAAGGCACCTGGAATGGCTGACCTCTTCCTGCCGCGGCTGGCCGAGATCGCGGAGGTCCGCGAGGAGACCTGCGACACCCGCACCTTCCGCCTGCGGCTGCTCGACGGAAACGGCTTCGCCTTCCGGCCCGGGCAGTTCCTGGAGCTGTCCGTGTTCGGCCATGGCGAGGCGCCGTTCTGCCTCGCCGGCAGCCCCACCCGCAACGGAGGCATCGAGACCACGGTGCGCCGGGTGGGCCAGCTGACGGACGCGCTGCACGCCCTGCGCGTCGGCGACGAGGTCGGGCTGCGCGGACCCTTCGGCAACGGGTTCGACGTCGAGGCGGCGCGCAGCCGGGACCTGCTGTTCGTCGGCGGCGGCATCGGCCTGCCGCCCCTGCGCGGGCTGATCTGGAACGTGCTCGACGAGCGCGAGCGCTTCGGCGAGGTGACCGTCCTCTACGGCGCCCGCACGCCGGCAGACCTCGTCTACAAGGAAGAGCTCGCGGCCTGGGCCGCGCGCTCCGACGTCCGCGTCGAGGTCACGGTGGACCGCGGCGACCGCGACTGGCAGGGCCACGTCGGGGTGGTGCCGACGCTGTTCGAGAAGGTACCCCTGCGGCCGGCCACCACGCTCGCCTACGTCTGCGGCCCGCCGGTGATGATCGGGTTCGTGGTGAAGGACCTGCTGAAGCGCGGCTTCCCGGAGGAGGCGATCATCTCCACGCTCGAGCGCATGATGCAGTGCGGCGTCGGCAAGTGCAATCACTGCGCGATCGGGCACCGCTACGTATGCCGCGACGGGCCCGTCTTCAACTACCGGCAGATGCGGGAGCTCTGCGAGTGAGCCTGGAAGGAGCGCTGCGGGAACGGCTGCGCGGGCGGGTCACCGTCGTGGGCATCGGCAACCCGCTGCGCGCGGACGACGCCGTCGGCGGCCTGGTGGCAGGGCGCCTCCGGCCCGGGCCCGGCCTGCACGTGATCGATGCCGAAGAGGTGCCCGAGAGCCACCTGGGGCCGGTGACCGCCACCCGGCCCGACACCATCCTGCTGGTCGACGCTGTCGACCTGGGCGCGCCCGCCGGCTCGCTGGCCCTGGTCGGGCCGGGCGACCTCGACCGCTTCACGCCGACCAGCCACCGCGTGCCGCTGGAGGTGCTGGCCCGCTGGCTGGCGGCCGAGACCGGCGCCCGCGTGTTCCTGTTGGCGGTGCAGCCGGCGCGGACCGGCGTCGGCGAGGCGGTGAGCGCGGAGGTGGCGGCGGCCGCCCTGCTGGCTGCCGACATCCTGAACCGCGCGCTCTCGCAGCGCAGGGACGGCCTGCCGTGCTGATCCCGCTGCTCCTGCTCGCGTTGGCGCTGCCGGCGGCGGGCGCGGTGCTGGCCGGTGTGCTGCGCGCGCGAGCCTCGCGCGCTGTCGCGGTGACCGCGGCGGGCGCGGCGGCGCTGCTGGCGATCGCCTGCGTCTCGGCGGTGTTCGGGGGTTCCTGCCGCGCGGCCGTGGGCGACCTGCCCTGGCTGCGCGGATACGTCGACGCCCCGCTCTTCGGCGTTCTGCTCGACCCGCTCTCCTCGATCCTGCTGCTGCTCGCCGCCCCCCTCGGCTTCCTGGCGGTGCTGTACTCGACCGCCTACCTGCGCGAGAGGCACCGCGAGCACCCGGTCGGCGAGCGCGATCAGCCGCGCTACTACTTCTGGCTGCTGCTGTTCCTCGCCAGCATGGTCGGGGTCGCTCTCGCGGCGAACCTCCTGCAGCTGTTCTTCTTCTGGGAGCTGACCACCGTCTGCTCCTGGGCGCTCATCTCCTTCTTCCGCAGCGAGGCGAGCCTCCGGGCCGGCTACAAGGCGCTGCTGATGACGCACGCCGGCGGCCTCGCCTTCCTGCTGGCGCTGGTGGTGATGTTCGCCGAGACCGGCTCCTTCGAGTTCGAGGCGCTGGCCCGCCTGGCGGAGCCGGCGCGCGGCCGCGTCTTCTTCCTGCTGGTCCTCGCCGCCTGGGCCAAGGCGGCCCAGGTGCCGCTGCACACCTGGCTGCCCGACGCGATGGAGGCGCCGACGCCGGTGAGCGCCTATCTGCACGCCGCGGCCATGGTCAAGGCCGGCGTCTACCTGGTCGCGCGGGCGGCCAGCGCGGGCTGGGCCATGCCGCAGGGCGTCGCCGTGGTCCTCGGCTGCATGGCCCTGCTGACGGTCTTCGTCGCGCTCTCGTACTACTTCGTCCAGGACGACCTCAAGCGCCTGCTGGCCTGGTCGACGATCGCCCACCTCGGCTACGTGCTGCTGGCGGTCGCCCTCGGCGCGCTGGGTTCGGTGGTGGCGTTCCGTGGCGGTGCCCTGCACCTGCTCTGCCACGGCGTCTCGAAGGGCCTGCTCTTCTTCTGCGTGGGGGCGGTCGCCTACGTCACCGGGACCCGCCGCATCTCGGAGCTGGGCGGGCTGGGCAAGGCCATGCCCTTCACCGCCACCGCCTTCTTCGTGGGGGTGCTCTCGGTGACGGGCATCCCCCCCTTCGCCTGCTTCTGGAGCAAGCTGCTGATCGTCGCCGGAGCCGTGAAGCTCGGCGGGGTGGCGGCCTGGCTGGTGGTCCCGCTGGTGCTGGTCGAGAGCCTGGTCTCGTTCGGCTGGATGGTCCACGTCGGCCAGCGGGTGTTCCTGGGCGAGCCGACAGCCGCCGCCTGCGTCGACAGCGACCCGCCGCCGGCGATGAGCGCGACGCTGGCGCTGCTGGTGCTCGCCTGCCTCGGCATCGCCGCCGTGGGCCTGCCGCTGGTGCAGGCGATGGGGGAGTAGGGCATGGACACCGCCACCCTGCTCGGGCTGTTCGCCTCGCTCGTCATCGCGGGGGCCGTCCTCAGCCTGTTCGCCTCGCCACGCCGCCGGCTGGCGGGCTGGATCGCGACAGCGGCGGTCGCGGTCGCCTCGTTGCCCCTGGCGGCCGTCGTCTGGCAGGCGTTCACGGCGAGCCAGAGCGAGCGGACGCTGCTGCGGGTGCCGGCGCTCGGCGCGACGCTCACGGTCGGCGTCGACCCGCTCTCCGCCGTGTTCCTCGCCCTCACCGGCCTGATCGGGCTGCTGGCGACGCTGTACTCGGTCGAGTACATGACCCAGTTCCGGGAGGACGGGGTCGCCCGCTTCTACCCGGTGCTGCTGGTCTTCCTCGCCGCCGTGGCGGGTGTGCTGGTGGCGCGGGACATGGTCGTCTTCCTGGTCTGCTGGGAGCTGATGACGCTCTCCTCCTTCTTCCTGGTGGCCTTCGAGGGCAGGAACCCGGCCAGCCAGCGGGCGGCGCTCAAGTACTTCGTGATGACGCACGCGGCCAGCCTGTGCCTGGTGGCGGCGGTGCTGCTGCTCTGGCGCGAAGCGGGCAGCTTCCACTTCGGGGCGCTGCGCGCGGCGCTCGTCGGCCTGCTGGCGACCCGGCCGCTCCTCGCGCACGGCGTGCTGCTGCTCTTCTTCCTCGGCTTCGCCACCAAGGCGGGCCTGCTGCCCATGGGCGACTGGCTGCCCGACGCGCACCCCGCGGCGCCGTCCGGCGTGAGCGCCGCTCTCTCCGGGCTGCTGGTGAAGCTGGGGATCTACGGCCTGGTCAGGGTGTTCGTGTCCTTCCTGCCGGCGTCGGCGGCCTCCGAAGGCTGGGGCATCGCCATCGCGCTCGTGGGAGCGGCCTCGCTGTTCCTGGGCACGCTCACCGCCCTCGAGCAGGAAGACGCCAAGCGGCTGATGGCCTTCCACACCATCGGCCAGATCGGCTACGTCTGCCTGGCCCTGGGCGCGGGCGTCGCCCTGCTTCCCCGCAGCCCGGCCCTGGGCGCGCTCGGCCTGATGGCCGCGCTCCTGCACGCCCTCAACCACGCCTGCTTCAAGAGCTGCCTGTTCCTGGGCGCGGGCTCCGTGCTCTTCCGCACCGGCGAGCGCGATCTCGACCGTCTCGGCGGCCTGGCGGCCTTCATGCCGCTCACGGCGGCAACGACGACCGTCGCCTCGCTGGCGATCGCCGGCGTGCCGCCGCTCAACGGCTTCGCCAGCAAATGGCTGATCGTGGTCACCTGCCTGGCCGCCGGCATGACGCAGCCCCTGTTCCTGCTGCTGGGGCTGCTCGCCCTGTTCGTCTCGCTGGCGACGCTCGCGTCCTTCGCCAAGGTGATCGGCACCGTGTTCCTCGGGCCGCCCAGCGAGCATCCGGTGGCGGAGGTGCCGGGGACGATGGCCGCGCCGCAGGCGGTGCTGGCCGCGCTCTGCGTGCTGCTGGGGCTCCTGCCGCAGCTGCCGCTGCGGCTGCTGCACCGGGCCGTCGAGGCGCTGGTGCCGGTGCCCTCGTTCGCCTCGCTGCTGGGCGGCCACTGGGCGGCCGCGGTGGTGCTCGAGGGGAGGACGGTGGCGGTGCTGGCGCCGCTGGCCCTGGCGACGGCGCTGGCGCTGGGAGCCGGGCTCGCCTATGCGGTCCAGCGCGCGGGTGGCGCGGAGGTCCGCCTGGTCCCCGTCTGGAACTGCGGCGAGGAGCACGCCAGCGCGGACGTGCGCTACCGCGCCAGCAGCTTCTACCAGCCCTTCCGGCGCGCGTTCGCGGGGATCTACCCGGCGGCGCGCCTCGCGCCGCCGGCGATTCCACAGGCGTTGCACCGCGCCCTGGACCTCGACCGCTGGCTGTACCTGCCGGCCGCCGCCGCCGTCCAGCGTGCGGCGCGCGCGCTGAGCCGCACGCACGTCGGCGTCCCGCAGGTGTACCTGCTGTGGATCGTGGGCGGTGCGATCGCCGTCGCCGGCCTGCTGCTGGCGGTGGCGAGATGAGGAGCGCGCGATGAGCACGGCAGCCGACCGCGCCGGTGTCAGGCAGCGCATCGAGGCGCTGCTGCGCGCCGACGGCGGCAGGATGCGCCTGACGGACCGCGCCGGCGACTTCCTGTTCGAGCCGCAGGCCGACACCCTGCACGTGAAGGTGGAACGGGAGGCGGTGCGCAGGACGGCGGCCGCGCTGGTCGCCGACCTGGGGGCCCGCTTCCTGGTGACCGTGGGGACGGACCGGCGGCCGCTCGCGGGTGACTACGGCATCGTCCACCTGTTCTCGCTCGACGCCGAGCAGCTCTTCGTCGCCCTCGACTGCGGGGTCGACTCCGGCGACGCGCGCATCGACTCGATCACGCCGGTGGTGCCCGCCGCCGCCTGGGCGGAACGCGAGTTCCGCGACGCGGTGGGCGTCGTCCCCGAAGGGCACCCGGATCCGCGCCGCCTGATGCTGGCCGACGACTGGCCCGAAGGCCTCTACCCGCTCCGCCGCGACGTCCCGCACGACCTCAAGCCTCCTGCGACCGAGGGCGTCCGGCCGCCGATGAAGGCGCCGCCCCCCGGCACCTCGGTGGTGGCGGTCGGCCCCTTCTTTCCGGTGCTGGAGGAGCCGTCCTGCTGGCGGCTGTTCGTGGACGGCGAGCGGATCGTGGGCTGCGACTATCGGGGCTTCTACAACCACCGCGGGATCGAGAAGCTCGGTGACACCGTGCTCACCTACGGCCAGATCCCCTTCCTGGCCGAGCGGATCTGCGGGATCTGCGGCTTCATCCACTCGACCTGCTACTGCCAGGCGGTGGAGAAGGCGGCCGGCATCGAGGTCCCGCGGCGGGGGCGGTACCTGCGGACGATCATGCTGGAGCTGGAGCGGATCCACTCGCACCTGCTCTGGCTGGGGATCGCCGGCCACATCATCGGCTTCGACGCGGTGCTGATGCAGGCCTGGCGCATCCGCGAGCCGGTGATGTGGCTGTGCGAGGCGATCAGCGGCAACCGCAAGACCTACGGCATGAACACGGTGGGCGGGCTGCGCCGCGACCTCGCTCCCGAGATGAAGCCGCGGGTGCTCGAGGTGCTGGGGCCGGTGGAGAAGGAGAGCCTGGCCGTGCGGGAGGCGATCCTGGGCGACACCACCCTGATCGCCCGCACCCGGGACGTCGGCCCGCTCCCGCCGGAGACGGCGCGCGCCCTGGGCGTCGTCGGGCCGCCGGCCCGCGCCTCAGGTCTCCGGATCGACGCCCGGCTCGACCACCCGTACGCGGCCTACGACGAGATCGTGCCGCACCTGTGCCTGCAGGAGGGCGGCGACACCTGGTCGCGGGTGCTGGTGCGCGTCGAGGAGCTTCTCGATTCCGTGCGCCTCGTGCGCGAGGCCCTGGCCGCCCTGCCGGACGGGACGGTCCTGGCCGACGTCGGCGAGGATGTCCCCGCCGATCGCATGGCCATCTCGGTGGTGGAGGCGCCGCGGGGCGAGGCGGTCCACTACCTGCTCACCGGCGGCGACAATCGGCCCTACCGCTGGCGCGTGCGCGCCCCCAGCTACCCGAACCTGCAGGCGATGCCGGCGATGGTGCAGGGCCAGACGATCGCCGACGTGCCGATCACCCTGGGCAGCCTCGACCCCTGCTTCTCCTGCACCGAGCGCGTCGAGGCGGTGGACGTGCGCACGCGCACCGTCCGCGTCTACGAGCCCGCCGAGCTGCGCGAGCTGGCGCAGCGGAAGAGAGGCCCGAGTTGAGCGCGCTCGCCAGGATCGGCCTCTGCCTGCTCAACGCGGGCGTCGGGCTGCTCGTCTCGCCGCTCTTCGAGGGCCTGACGCGCAAGCTGAAGGCGGCGCTGCAGTCGCGGATCGGCCCACCCGTGTACCAGCCCTACCTCGACCTGCTGAAGCTGCTGGGCAAGGAGGACCTGCGCACCTCCCGCGGCTTCTTCGACGCAGCCGGGCCGGCTCTCTCGCTCGGCTTCGTGCTGCTGCTCGCGCTGCTGGCACCGATGGGGGGACCGCCGCCGCTGGCCTTCGCCGGCGACGTGGTGGCGCTCCTGTACGTGGCCACCGCTGCCGCCGCCGTCCTGGTGCTGACCGGCTACGCGAGCGGCAGCGCCTACGCGTTCGTCGGCGGCTCGCGCGAGATCATGCTGCTGCTGACGGTCGAGCCGGTGATGGCGGTGGCGCTGGTGGTGGGCGTCTTCAAGGCCCGGACCCTGACCGTTTCCGGGCTGCTGGCCTGGCAGGCGGCGCAGGGGCCGACGATCAGCATGGCGATCGCCGCGCTCGCCTTCTTCCTGGCGCTGCAGGCGCAAGCTGGCAGGATCCCCTTCGACATCGCGGAGGCCGACCAGGAGCTGATGGGCGGGCCGCTGGTCGAGCAGAGCGGGCCGCGGCTGGCGCTGTTCCGCTGGGCGATGTGGGCGCGGCAGCTGGTGCTGAGCTTCGTGCTGGTGGAGCTGTTCCTGCCCTGGCCGAGGGTGGGCGTCCTCTCCCTCGACCTGCTGCTCGCGCTCCTCAAGGTGGCGGTGGTGCTGGCGCTGGTGACGGTGGTGGACGTGGTGAACCCGCGGCTGCGGGTGGATCAGGCGCTGGGCTACTACCTGCGCGTGGTGTTCGGCGCGCTGGCCGGGCTGGCGTTCGCGGTGATCGGAATGTAGGAGGCGGCGGTGCTCCTGTCCAAGGTGAGGGAGGCGCTCCTCGGGATCCGGGCCGGGCGGGTGACGCTCCCCTACCCGTTCGCCCCGCGGCCGCCGGAGCCCGGCTTCCGGGGCAAGCTGGAGATCGATCCCGACCTCTGCTTCGGCTGCGGCGGCTGCGCGAACGTCTGCCCCGCGCGGGTGATCGAGCTCCACGACCTCGACCAGCACACCCGCCGGCTCGAGCTGTACTGGCGGCGCTGCACGTACTGCGGCCGGTGCGAGGAGGTCTGCCCCGAGCGCGCCATCCGGCTGGGGCCGCAGTTCGAGACGGCGACCGACGCCGGAGCGGACATGGTGATCCGCCTCGACGTCTTCATGGGCCCCTGCCAGCGCTGCGGGCGCTGCTTCCCGACGAAGACGCCGCTCGACCGCCTGATGACCCCCGGCTTCCGCGGCAACGGCAAGGAGGCCCGGCCGTGACCCCCGCCCCCCACGCGGAGCTGGTGCGCACGCTGAGCCTGCTGATGGTGATCACCACCGTGGCCGCGGTCGAGGCCCGTCGGCTGCGGCTGAGCGCCATCGCCTATTCGCTGCAGGCGCTGCTGATCGTGGCGCTGCTCCTGGCCTTCGTCCCCGTCAACCCGGCCCTGGCCTGGTGGGCGGCCACCGCGTTCGTCACCAAGGCCCTGGTGACGCCCTGGCTGCTCCTGCGCTACGGCGGCCGCCGCGAGCAGACCGAGGTCCCCCCCTACCTCGGCTTCGCCCCCTCCGTCCTGGTCGCGGCGCTGCTGATGACCGGCTTCTTCCGCCTGACCCACAGCCACGCCACCTTCCTGGCGCCGACCGCGCTCGCCCAGCAGGAGGTCTTCCGCACCAACCTGGCGGTGGGCGCGACCGTGTTCGCCCTCGGCCTCTACGCCGTCCTCACCCGGCGCGACGCGGTGAAGACGGTGATCGGCCTCTGCCTGCTGGAGAACGGCGTGCACCTGAGCCTGGTCAGCCTGGCCCCCGAGATACCGGAGACGGCCCTCTTCGGCGTCGCCACCGAGGTCGTGGTCACGGTGGCGCTCCTCCTCTACGTGATCGCGGGCGTGCGCGAGGAGTTCGGCAGCGCCGACACGCTCGCGCTGAAGGAGCTGCAGTGGTGAGCGAGAGCGTCTCCTGGCTTCCGATCGCCGCCTTCCTGGTCCCGCTCGCCGCCGGCACCCTCGCCTTCCTCGCCCGCCGCCGCGGTCGCCTGCTGGCGCCTGCGCTCGCCCTGCTCGGCTCGCTGACCGTTGCCGCCATCGCGGTGGTCATGTCGCTGCGCGTGGCAGCGGGCGAGGTCCTGACCTCCTGGGGAAACGAGCTGCGCGTCGACGGCCTCTCGGCGCTGCTGGTGGCGGTGATCGGCGGCGTCGGGCTGCTGACCTCGGTGTACGCCGTCTTCTACGTGCGCCGGCCAGAGCTGCTGACGCGGGTGGGGACGGATGCGGAGAGGCGCCTGCCCGCCTTCTACGGCCTGCTGCTCCTCTTCCTGGGCACGATGGTCTGGGGCTGCGTCACCAACAACATCATCATGCTCTACGTGGCCGTCGAGGCGACCACCCTCACCTCCGGGCTGCTGGTCGCCTTCTACTGGGACCGGCGGGCGCTGGAGGCCGGGTACAAGTACCTGATGCTGCTCACCATCGGCATCACCTTCGCCCTCTTCGGCTGCGTCGCCGTCTACGCGGCGGCCGCGGCCACCGGGCAGCTCGGCGGCCGCGAGGCGCTGCTGATCAGCGAGGTGGCGAAGGTGGCGCGGCTGGTCCCGAGCGGGACGGCGCTGCTGGCGGTCGCCTTCCTGATCGCCGGCTTCGGAACCAAGGCCGGCATCGCGCCCTTCCACCCCTGGCTCCCCGACGCCCACGCCGAGGCCCCGACCCCGGTGAGCGCGCTGCTCTCGGGGGTCATGATCAAGATGGCCCTCTACGCGCTCGCCCGCACCGTGAGCGTCTTCTACCCCGGCTGGTCGAAGATCGCGGTGTTCGTGGTGGCGCTGGGCGTGTTCTCGATGCTGGTCGGCATCCTGATGGCGCTCGCCCAGGACGACCTCAAGCGGCTGCTGGCCTACTCCTCGGTCAGCCAGATCGGCTACGTCCTGGTCGGCATCGGGCTGGGCACCTACCTGGGCTGCTACGGCGGCGCGTTCCACCTGCTCAACCACGCGCTGGAGAAGGCGCTGCTGTTCCTCTGCGTCGGGGCGGTGATCTACGCGACCGGCGGGCGACGCATCGCCGAGCTGGGGGGCCTCGCCGCGCGCATGCCGATCACCGGCGGCTGCTTCGTGGTGGGGGCCCTGGGCATCGCCGGCTTCCCGCTCACCGGCGGCTTCATGAGCAAGCTGACGATCTTCCTCGCCCTGGGCCGGGCGCAGATGTGGTGGGCGGTGGTGCTGGGCCTGCTGGCCACCTTCATGACCGCCGCGGTGATGCTGCGAGCGGCCTACCGCGTCTTCTGGGGCAGCGGCGGGGCCGTGGCGGCGGGCGTGCAGGAGGTGCCGCCCGGGCTGTGGGTGCCGATGCTGGTCCTGGCCGGGGCCTGCGTGGTGCTGGGCGTCTTCCCGCAGGCCGCCCACCCGCTGCTCGACCGCGCCGCGACGGCCCTGACGACGCTGGGGAGGTGAGGGCCATGCTCCAGGGTCTCTGCCGCAAGGCGCTGCCCAGGGCGCTGTGGGTCTACCACGCCAACACCGGCGCCTGCAACGGCTGCGACATCGAGGTCATCAACGTCCTCACGCCGTTCTACGACGCCGAGCGCTTCGGCATCCGGCTGGTGGCCTCCCCCCGCCACGCCGACGCCGTCCTCGTCTGCGGACCGGTCACGCGACAGGTGGCGCCCGCGCTGCGGCGGCTGATCGACGCCGTGCCGCGTCCGCGGCTGGTGTTCGCCATCGGTTCGTGTGCGACCGGCGGCGGCTGCTGGTTCGACACCTACAACGTCCTCGGCGGCGCCGACACGGTGATCCCGGTCGACTTCTACATCCCCGGCTGCCCTCCGCGGCCGGAGGCCATTCTCTACGGGGTGGCCTTCGCGCTGGGCCTCGTCCCCAAGAAGGTGGCCGCCGAGCACCTCGCCCAGGAGGACCTCGAGCAGCTCGCCGGCGCGACGCCGCGCGCCGTGCCCTGAGACGGCACCGACGTGAGTTCCTCTTGACCGCGGGTTCGCGCTGAAACTATCGCTTTTACTGCCTTCCCCAGCACAGCCGAACGCCGGCGTTCATCGTGTGGCCGGCCGTCTCGCCCGAGTCGCAGTGCGCCGGCGAGCACGGCGGCACCGAGTTCCTGCTGAGCTCGGACGCCGTCTTCTTCGACAGCGGCACCTCCAGCGAGGTCTGGCCTCGCCCTTCGGCACCTGCGGCGGGACCCGCGCCAGCCTCGGCAACTGGGCCACCCGCATCTCGCGGCTCAGGCCCTAGCCGCGCGGACCGCAGGCAGCGGGCGCGGCGGGCTCGCCTGCCGCGCCCGCGCCGCCGTTGCTAGCCCAGGTCCTCGAGCCGCAGTCCCAGGGCCGTGACCCACTCCGGCGTCGGCCGTATCAGCTTGCGGGTGCGCAGGTCGAACAGACCGATGCTGAAGAGGGCGTCCGTGCAGAGCTGGCCGCTCTCGTCGCAGATCTGCTGGGCCAGCCTGCCGATCTTCCCGGTGTAGGAATGCAGCCAGGTCCGCACCACCACCCGCTGCCGGTTGCGGATCTCGCGCATGAAGCGCAGGTGCACTTCCAGCACCACCGGTCCGATCCCCCGGTGGTGGACCTCTTGGAGCCCGTACCCGTTGGCGGTGACGAGCTCCCAGCGGGCCTCCTCCAGGATGTCGAGGTAGGCCGCGTTGTTGACGTGCCCGAAGCTGTCGAGGTGGCCCTCGCGGATCTGCAGCTCGTACTGGTGGATTCCGCCCAGCATGTGCCCCGCCTCTCGGTGTTCAGTGGGTCTTCGTCGCCAGCCGGGCCGGTGTCAGCGGCCGCGCCGGCGCCGGTTCCGCTCGACGAAGAATAGCGCATGGGTAGGCGCTCGGCAGGACCCGCGTCAGGTCAACGAGACGGCGGTTCGAGGTCGAGCGCCACGTCCAGCGCGGGCGCGCTGTGCGTCAGCCAGCCGAGCGAGACGAGGTCGACGCCGGTCTCGGCCACGGCGCGCACGCTCTCCGGCCGGATGCCGCCGGAGGCTTCGGTGAGCGCGCGGCCGGCGACGCGGCGGACGGCCTCGCGCAGGGTGGCCGTATCCATGTTGTCGAGCAGCACGGCGTCGACGCCCGCCGCCAGCGCCTCCTCGAGCTGGGCGAGGGTGTCGACCTCGACCTCCAGCTTCACCAGGTGGCCGACGCTCGCGCGCACGCGGGCGACGGCCTCGCGGACGCCCCCGGCCAGCGCCAGGTGGTTGTCCTTCACCAGCACCGCGTCGTCCAGGCCGTAGCGGTGGCTGCTGCCTCCGCCGGCACGGACGGCGTGCTTCTCGAGCGCGCGCAGGCCCGGCGTCGTCTTGCGGGTGTCGGCGACGCGCGCGGGGAGACCCGCCAGGCAGGCGACGACCTGGCGCGTGGCGGTGGCGATCCCGCTGAGGTGGCCGAGCAGGTTGAGGGCGGTGCGCTCGGCACCGAGCAGCGCCCGCGCGCTCGCCTCGACGGCGGCGATCGCCTGTCCCGCTTCGGCGTCGTGGCCGTCCGCCACCTCCACCTCCACCCGGCAGGCGGGGTCGAGGACGCGGAAGGCATGCAGGGCGGGGTCGAGGCCGGCGATGCGCCCGGCCTGCCGGGCGACGAGCAGCCCGCGGCCGGTCAGCCCCGCCGGGGCGATGGCGTCCGTGGTGACGTCGCCGGCGCGACCGAGGTCCTCCAGCAGCGCACGCTGGACCAGGTCGTGGTACAGCAGCGGCAGCAGCGGCGGCAGGCGCACCGGCGCGACGGCCGTGCTCATGCCGAGGCCTCCGCCGCCGGTCGGCTGGCGTCGGGCGCGGGCTGAGGGGAGAGAGCGACGCCGTCGTGGGACCGCCGCAGGACGATCCTTCGCCTCCACGCCGGGCTCGACGCCGGGTGATCGGCACGGAAGTGCGCGCCCCGGGTTTCCGGCCGCGCCAGGGCAGCCGTCGCCAGGAGCGTCGCCACCGTGTGCAGGGATCGCAGCTCGCAGGCAGACGTCGGCACGAGCCCGTCCATCGTCCGCAGCTCCGCCAGCGCCCGACGGAGGCCTTCGGCCGTGCGCACCAGGCCGACCTCGTCCCACATCCGCTCCCGCAGCCGGCCGAGCCACGGGATCGCGGCCTCGAGGTCGTCCGTCGCCGCAGCCACGGACGGCGGCGGGATCGCGGCCGGCCGGGGCAGGTGCGGCAGCGCCTCGCCCACCGAGCGTGCCGCGCGCGCGCCGAACACCAGCGCCTCGAGCAGCGAGTTGCTGGCCAGGCGGTTGGCGCCGTGGACGCCGGTGCACGCCACCTCCCCCGCGGCCCACAGGCCCGCGAGGCTCGTGCGCCCGTCGCCGTCGGTGGCGATGCCGCCCATGTGGTAGTGTGCCGCCGGCGCCACCGGGATGGGCTCGCGGCGAGGGTCGATCCCGTGCGCCGTGCAGGCCTCGAACACGGTCGGGAAACGCTCCGGAAAGTCGTCGCCCACGGCCTCTCGGGCGTCCAGGAAGGCGCGGCGGCCGGAGGCGAGCGCTCGGTGGATGCCGCGGGCCACCACGTCGCGGGCCTGCAGCTCGGCGCCCGGGCCCTCGAGCAGCGCCTCGCCGTCGGCGTCGACCAGCCGCGCGCCGGCGCCGCGCAGCGCCTCGGTCAGCAGCGGCATCGGGTCCGTTCCGCAGTCGAGCGCGGTCGGGTGGAACTGCACCATCTCGAGGTCGACGAGGCGCGCACCGGCCCGGAAGGCCAGCGCCAGGCCGTCGCCGGTGGCCTCGGCCGGGTTGGTGGTCCGCGCGAACAGGCGGCCGATGCCGCCGGTGGCCAGCACCACCGCCCGCGCCCGGTGCAGGACCAGAGCGCCGTCGGCGTGGCGGGCCAGGAGCCCGCTCACCCGCCCGCCGTCCACCACCAGCTCGAGGGCGAGGGCCTGGGCGAAGACGCTCAGGCCGCCGCGGCCGCGCAGCGCCGCCCCCAGCGCCCGCGCCAGCTCGGCGCCGGTGGCGTCGCGGGCGTGCAGCACCCGGGCGCGCGAGTGCGCGGCCTCGCGGGCCAGGTCCAGCGCGCCGCTCGCGTCGCGGTCGAAGCGGGCGCCGAGCGCGATCAGCTCGGCCACCCGGCGCGGGCCGTCCGCGGTGAGCGTCGCCACCGCCGCCGGGTCGCCGATCTCGCCGCCCACGGCCAGGGTGTCGGTCGCGTGCAGGCCGGGCGAGTCCTGGGCCCCGACGGCCGCAGCCACCCCGCCCTGCGCGAGCGGCGTGTTCCCGGTGAGCTGCAGCGGCCCCTTGGCGAGCAGGTCCAGGCGGCGGCCGGCCAGGCCCAGGGCCACGCTGAGGCCGGCGGCGCCGGCGCCCACCACCACGACCTCCGCCTCGCGGACGGCGTCGAGGGCGGGGTTCATCGTCCCGCCCCGCGGCCGACGGCCAGCATCCGCTCCACGGCGCGGCGCGCCCGCTCGGCGACGGCCGGCTCCACCTCCACCCGCTGCTCCAGCGTCTGCAGCGAGCGCAGGATCCCGGGCAGGGTGATGCGCTTCATGTGCGGGCAGAGGTTGCAGGGACGCACGAACTCGGTGTCGCGGAACTCCACCGCCACGTTGTCGCTCATCGAGCACTCGGTCACCAGCACCACCCGTCGCGGGCGGGTCCTGGCCAGGTGGCTGACCATGCCGGCGGTCGAGCCCACGTAGTCGGCGGCCGCGAGCACGTCCGGCGGGCACTCGGGGTGGGCGAGCACGGACAGCTCGGGGTGCTGTCGCCGGAAGGCAGCGATCTCGGCGCCGGTGAAGCGCTCGTGGACCTCGCAGTGGCCCTTCCACAGGATCACCTCGGCCCGTGTCCTGGAGGCGACGTGGCGGCCCAGGTACTCGTCGGGCAGGAAGATGACGCGGCGGGCGCCCAGCGACTCCACCACCTCCACCGCGTTCGCCGAGGTGCAGCAGACGTCCGACTCCGCCTTCACCTCGGCGGAGGTGTTGACGTAGGTCACCACCGGCGCGTCGGGGTAGCGCTCGCGCAGCAGCCGGACGTCGGCGGCGGTGATCGAGGAGGCCAGCGAGCAGCCCGCCTGCAGGTCCGGGATCAGCACGGTCTTGCCGGGATTCAGCACCTTGGCCGTCTCGGCCATGAAGTGAACGCCGGCCATCACGATCACCTCGGCGTCGGTTGCGGCGGCCTGCTGCGCCAGGGCCAGCGAGTCGCCGGTGATGTCGGCGACGCCGTGGAAGATCTCGGGTGTCTGGTAGTTGTGGGCCAGCACCACGGCGCGGCGGCGCGCCTTCCACTCGCGAATGGCATCCACCCAGGGCGCGTGGACCGGCCACTCCAGCTCCGGGATCACTCGGCGCACCCGTTCCAGCACGTCCGCCGTGCGGCGGGCGACCTCGGGCGTGAAGTGCAGCTCCCCGCCCTCCGGGATCCAGGGGACGGTCGTCATCGGCCCTCCTCGCACCAATATACTCAATGTGAGTATAATAGGGTTCAAAAAACAGAGCAGCCACGCTGCCCACTACCGACAATATGCTGGCCCGGAGCATAAAAGTCAACGGCCCGGGGGCGGGAAGCGTCAGCGCAGCTCGGGCAGGCCCACCCCCGGCGCGCGGCGCTCGCGCAGGACCTCCCGGCGGAAGCGGAACAGCTCCGCCGGGCGGCCGACGTGGCCGGGGGCGAGGACACCCGTGCCCTCCACCAGGCCGGCGGTCTCCACCAGACGGCGGAAGTTCTGTTTGTGCAGGCGCACGCCGCCGAGGGCCTCCACCAGCCGTTGCAGGTGCAGCAGGGTGAACGTCTCCGGCAGCAGCTCGAAGACCACCGGCCGGTACTTGAGCTTGCCACGCAGACGGCCCAGGGCCGTGGCCAGGAAGCGCCGGTGGTCGAGCGCCATCGGCTCTCCGACGTCGGCGGTCGGGCGCAGCGGCGGTCCGCAGTCGCGGGTGGCCTCCTCCACCAGGCCGGCCTCGTAGAGCAGCTCGTAGCGCTCCAGCACCCGCACGCTGTCGAAGGCGGCCCCGCGCAGGCCGAAGCTGATGTCCGCCCGCTCCCGGCGCGCCCTTCGCGTCTCCGCCTCCTTCGCCGCCGCCACCCAGCGCCCCAGCGCCGGCACGATCACCGCGTCGATCAGCCTCGCCCGGCCGGTCCGGGCGTCCTCCCAGGGCAGGAACTCGTAGAAGCCCCGCCAGCGCGCCCGCGCCTCCCCCGCCACCCGGCCCTCGCGCACCAGAGCCAGGTAGGCGATCGAGACCATGCGCGGGCCGCCCCGGCGCTCCCGGGGGTCGCGGTGCCGGTCGGCGAAGGTGTACAGCTGCTCGACGTAGCCCAGCTCGAGGCCGGTCTGCTCGCGCACCCAGGCCCGCAGCCCCAGCTCCAGCGTGCGGTGGCCGGCGGGGTCCAGGGGGCCGAAGGGCAGAGCGGGACCGCTCGCCGCCGGCGCGGCGCGCGCGTGCTCCGGCCGCTCGACGGTGAGCAGTCGCGGCTCCTCGTCCGTCACCGCCACGATCACCGCGTTCAGGCCGACGACGATCTGGGGGCTCACGCGCGGTCTCATTCTCCGCGCCGCCGCCCGGCCGCGCAAAGGCTATAGTCGAGCAGGAGGGATCGCCATGCGCAAAGGCACCGCGCTCGCCCTCGCCGCGGCGCTGGCCGGGGTGCTCCCGGCGGCCGCCCTGGCGGCCAGGAAGGTCCACGCCCAGCTCGCCCTCGCCCGCTACGTGTGCCTGGGCTACGACACCGGCCACGGCTTCCTGAGCGAGCAACAGGCCATCTCGGCCCCCTACGACATCTACCCCGAGGACCGGCAGGCGCTCGACGCCGTCCGCGGCGCCGTCGAGCAGTGGGGAAAGTACGCGATCACCACCACCCCGCAGCAGGCCCAGCTGTGGATCGCCGTCCGGATCGGCCGGCGCGGCGCCGGCGGCGCCGGCATCGGTGGCGGGAGCGGCGGCGGCCGCGGGCCGCTGGGCGGGCTCGGCTCCGGACAGGTGGAGTTGTCCTCCACCGCCGACCTGTTCTCCGTGTACGACGCGCACGGGGGCACGCTGCTGTGGCGGAAGCAGGGCCAGGGGTTGTTCGCGGGCTCGCCGCCGAAGGCCTTCGCGGAGTTCCAGGCCGAGGTCGAGGCCACGCCGACGCCGGCGGGCAGGCCGAGCGGGAAATAGCCCCCTCTCCGGCAACCGGGAAACCGGCCGGCTGCGGCACAATGGGCCGCATGCAGTGGCACAGCGAGATCGAGGTCTGCCGAGGAGTGGCGCGGCGGGCGGGCGAGTTGGCGCTCCGCCACGCCGCCCGCGGCGTCACCAGCGAGGACAAGCAGGACCTGTCGCCGGTGACCGTCGCCGACCGCGAGTGCGAGAGGCTGATCGTGGACGCGCTGCACGAGGCCTTCCCGGGGGACGGCTTCCTGGGCGAGGAGGGCGCCCGCGAGGCGGGCGGCAGCGGCCGGCGCTGGATCGTGGACCCCATCGACGGCACCCGCGACTTCCTGCGCGGCCTGCCGACCTGGAGCAACCTGATCGCGCTGGAGGCCGACGGCGAGGTGGTGCTCGGCGTCTGCAACCTGGCCGCGCAGCGAGAGATGTACTGGGCGGTCCGCGGGCAGGGAGCCTTCTGCAACGAGAGGCGGCTGGGCGTCTCGTCGATCGACCGCCGCGAACGGGCCATCGCCTGCCTGACCGGCTTCGACAGCGTCCCCCGCGCCCCTTTCGCCGACCGCCTCCTCGGCCATCTGGCCGGCTACTGGGCGGTGCGCAGCATGGGCGGCTGCCAGGACGCGATGCTGGTGGCCTCCGGCCGCGCCGAAGTCTGGCTGGAGCTGGCGGCGAAGGCCTGGGACCTCGCCCCCCTGAAGATCCTGGCCGAGGAGGCGGGCGCGCGCTTCTTCAACTTCGACGGCGGCCGCTCCATCCACGGTGGCAACGCAGTCATCTGCGTTCCCTTCCTGGAGGCCGAGCTGCGCGAGTTCGTGGGGTCAGGTCCCACGTTGTAGCGCGCCTGCCTCCGTACGAGAATCGCCTCGAGCGGAGGGACGCCCATGCCGGAGCTCCCCGACCTCCTCTACATCCTGTCGCGGGTGCGCGAGCGGCTGGTGGGCCGCCGGGTGGGCGCGGAGCGGGTGCGCGAGCCCGTGGTGCTGCGCTTCGCCGTGCGCGGCAACCTCTCGCTGCTGCTGGGGCGCCCGCTGGAGGAGGTCTTCCGCAAGTCGCACTTCCTGGTCTTCCGCTTCGAGGGGCTGGACCTGGCGGTGAACCCCATGCTCGCCGGCCGCTTCCGGCTGGTGACGCCCGGCGAGGCCGACGAGGGGACGATGGCCTTCGCCCTGGGCTTCGGCGACGTGGAGCTGCGCTACCTCGACGACAAGAAGATGGGCAAGGCCTACCTGATCCTCACCGACGACTGGAAGGCCGTGCCCGGGATGCAGACGGGCGGCCTCGACATCCTCTCCCCCGAGTTCACCCGCGAGCGCTTCGTCAGCCTGCTCAAGCACCGCCGCGACCAGGTGCGCGTCTTCCTGCTGGACAAGCGGGCCCTCGACAGCCTGGGCAACGCCTACGCCGACGAGGTGCTGTTCGAGGCGGGCATCCATCCCAAGACCTTCTGCCGCTCGCTGACGCACCAGGACGGCGTGCGCCTGCACGACGCCATCGTCAAGGTGATGAGGGAGGCGGTGGCGGAGGTGGAACGCCGGGCGGAGCCGATCGAGGTGAAGGTGCGCGACTTCCTCAAGGTCCGGCGCCGGGAGACCTGCCCCCGCTGCGGGGGCAGGCTGCGCACCGCCGGGGTGAAGGGCATGGACTCCTGGTTCTGCCCGCGCTGCCAGCCGGCCACCCGCGCCGGGCTCGTCGACTGGACCCGCACCGGCCGCTGACTGGACGGACCGGCAGCGCGATCCCATAATCACCGGTTGGCGGACCGGTCCCCGGGGGCCGGGCCTCGCCACGGAGAGTGAATGAGCAAGGAAGACCTGATCGAGCTGCAGGGAGTCGTGACCGAGGTCCTGGCCGGCGGCAACTACAAGATCAAGATCAGCGAGAACCACGAGGTGCTGGCCCGCCTGAACGGCAAGATGCGCCAGTACCGCATCCGCGTGATCCAGGGCGACCGCGTCACCGTGGGGGTCTCGCCCTACGACCTCAAGCGCGGCCTCATCACCTACCGCGCCAAGTAGCCGCCGGCACCGCCTCCGCGCCACCGCGCTGGCGCCCGCCGGCTCCGGCTGCAGCCGCCTATAATTGACGCGCTCCCGGAGACGGCCACGGACTCTCCCCTCATCATTCCCCGCGTCGCCGCTGCCTCGGTGGTGTACCTGCACGCCCAGGTCCCGCCCCGCCACCCCTCGGCCGCGATTCTCGGCGAGGAGCGCATGGGCGCCGGCGTGGTGGTGGCGCCGGGCACCGTGCTCACCGCGCACTACCTGGTGCTCGGCGCATCGCAGGTCGAGGTGGTCGGCATCGACGGGCGCTCCCGCACCGCCGAGCGACTGGCTCTGGACCACGACAGCGGGCTGGCCCTGCTGACGGTGAGCGGGCCCGACCTGCAGCCGGCCGCCCTCGCGGACGGCGAGCCGGCGCGAGCGGGCGACCCCGTGTTCCTGCTCACCTGCACGGGAGACAAGGAGCGACGGGGCGCCAGCGGCCACGTCTCGTTCGTGGGCCCCTTCGAGGCGTTCTGGGAGTACATGCTCGACCAGGCCGTCATGACCACCATCGTGAACCCCGGCCTCGCCGGCGGGCCGCTGTTCGACCTGCAGCGGCGGGTGGTCGGCGTCGTCTCGCTCGGGCTGGGAGCGGTCGGCCGTTACAGCCTGGCCATCCCCGTCGGCCTGTTCCTCGAGCGCCGGCCGCGCCTGGAGAGGGGCGAGCCGCCGCCGGCCTCCGAGCGGCATGCCTGGATCGGCTTCTACCCGCAGGCCAGCGAGGACGGCGTCGCCATCTCCGGCATCGTCACCGGCGGGCCGGCGGAGGCAGCGGGCCTGCAGCGCGGCGACCTGCTGGTGAGCGTGGACGGCCAGCCGGTGCACACGCTGCGCCAGCTCTACCGCGCGCTGTGGAGGAATGCGCCCGGACAGGCGATCGACATGCAGGTGCTGCGCGCCGAGTCGATCCAGGTGTTCGAGGTCGTGGCCGGAGACCGCGAGGAGTTCTTCAAGTAATCGAGCGCGAGAACGCCGCCGAGACTCCGCCGCGTTGGTGAAGAAAGAGGCCATGGTGATCCGATCGATGCGCATCCGTAACCTGCTGCTGCCCGCAGCCCTTCTCGGGCTCGTCCCCGTGGCGCCCGCCCGGGCCGGCGGCTCCTCCCCCGAGGCCCCCCGACAGCCGGAACCCGCCGGCGCCTTCGAGACGATGAGCCGCGCCTTCGAAGGGATCGCGGCCCAGGTGTCGCCCTCGGTGGTCCAGATCTTCACCAGCGGCTACGCCCTGGGCCAGCGCCAGGGCCAGGTGCTCACCAAACAGCAGGGCACGGCCTCGGGCGTGGTGATCGACGCCGACGGGCTGGTGGTGACGAACGCACACGTCGTCTCCGGCGCGGGGCGGATCGCGGTGCAGCCGGCGCTGCCCGCCGATTCCGCGCGGACCGGCCACCCCGGGCACACCCCGGGGGCGAAGCTGGAGGCGACGGTGGTGGGTGTCGACACCGCCACCGATCTCGCCCTCCTGCGGGTGGCGGCCAAGGACCTGCAGCCGCTGCGGCTCGCCGACTCCGACAAGCTCAGGCAGGGCCAGTTGGTGCTGGCGTTCGGCTCCCCCCTGGGCCTGGGCAACACGGTCACCATGGGCGTCGTCAGCGCGGTGGCGCGGCAGCTGGGGCCTGACGAATCGCTCGCCTACATCCAGACCGACGCCCCCATCAACCCCGGCAGCTCCGGCGGTCCGCTGGTCGACTCGCGCGGCGAGGTCGTCGGCATCAACACCATGATCCTCAGCCAGTCGGGCGGCAGCGAAGGCGTCGGGCTGGCCATCCCCGCCAACACGGTTCGCACGATCGTCGAGCAGCTCCGGTCGCACGGCCACGTCCACCGCGGCGTGATCGGCGCGCAGATGCAGACGGTGACGCCGACCATGGTGGCCGCCATGCACCTGCCGCAGAGCGGCGTGATCGTGGCGGACATCGACCAGAGCGGACCCGGCGCTCGCGCTGGACTGCATATCGGGGACGTGATCGTGGCGGTGGACGGACGCCCGGTGGGCAACGTCCGTCAGTTCGCCTTCAGCCTGTACCGTCACGCCACGGACGCGACGGCCGTGCTCGACGTGCAGCGGGGCGAGGAGCGGCTCAAGCTCCAGCCGAGGGTCGTCGAACGCCCGGACGATCCCGCGCACTATCTGGAGATGGTCCGTCCCGAGACGAACCTGGTCCCCCAGCTCGACGTCCTGGGGATCGACCTGGACGGGCCGCTGGCGGAAGCGCTCAGCCCCCTGCGCGCCCCGGGCGGAGTGGTCGTCGCCGCCATGTCCGCCGACGCCGCTCCGCCCGGAGACCGCTTCCAGCCGGGGGACGTCATCCACGCGGTGAACGGCGTCACGGTCGGTTCACTGTCGGAGCTCAAGCGGGCGGTGCAGGACATGAAGGACGGCGACCCGGTCGTGGTCCAGATCGAGCGGAACGGGATGCTGCACTACCTCGCCTTCGAGATCGACTGAGAGCCCTCCCTGGCGAGACCGACGTAGACTGGCGCGAGGAGCTCACCAGGCAGGAGCCCATGTCCATACTGAAGATCGCCCGTATCGGACACCCCGTGGTCCGCACCGCGGCGCAACCGGTCCCGAAGCAGGCTTTTCGCGATCCTCTGTTCCAGAAGCTGATCGACGACATGCGGGAGACCATGTACGAGTACGAGGGCGTGGGCCTGGCGGGGCCACAGGTGCACGAGAGCTGGCGCCTGGCCGTGATCGAGGTGCCGGGTTCGGACGACCGCTCGCGCGCCGAGGTGCCGTTCATGGTCCTGGTGAACCCCACGGTCACCCCGCTCGGAGAGGAGCGCGAGTCGGCGTGGGAAGGCTGCCTCTCCGTCCCCGACCTGCGCGGCGTGGTCCCGCGCTACAAGCGCCTCCAGCTCGACGCCCAGGACCGCCACGGCAAGCCCTACTCCCTGGAGGCCGCCGACTTCTTCGCCCGCGTCATCCAGCACGAGTGCGACCACCTGGACGGCCACGTGTACCTCGACCGCATGGCCGACCTGCGCACGCTCTCCTTCATCAAGGAGTTCGAGGACCACGTGCACAAGGACGAGGAGTAGTTCCCGTCGGCTCAAGATCTTCCGGGGACACGCCTTCGAGCGTGCTACCGGTTCGGCCCGTTTTTGCCACCGGTAGGCCTGGAGCGCCGTCGCGCCAAGAGGTCCATCGCGCCCGCTGCGGTTACCGCGAACCACGAGCCGTAGACGCGGACGGCGAACCCCACGTCAGCGTGCCCAGCCTGCTGTTGGACGTAGACGGGGCTCACGCCTGCGGCGATGAGCAATGAGCAGAACGTGTGCCGAAGGCTGTGCATGGTGAAGTGACGAGGCATGGTGGGGCCGGCGCCGGGGCATCGCGTCCCGTTCGAGAAACCAGACGTGCCGCGTGCTGGTTCCCCGGGGCGCGCTATGACGAAACCGTCCAGTTCAGGTCGGAAGGTTCATTCTCTTGAGGAAGTCCCCGTAACGCCTGTCGCCGCGGATGGGTTCTAACAGCGGGTCGGCGCGCATAAACGTGAGGCCTGCGTCCCGTTGCGCAAAGGCGCGCTCCAGCCACTCGAACGCTTTGTCCGCCTCCTTACGGAACGCGTAGGCTTCAGCAATCTGGTAGGCGGAACCGGTAGCGCCCAACGCGATCAGGCTCTCTAGCGCGCCATCCGATTCACCCTTCCGGCCTAGAGTCCTCGACGCCGCCTTCGCCCTGTCCCGCTGTCAGCTTGGGGACAGGCCGGCCTCGAATAGGCCGGCGCAGAATGCCGTCAGCAGCAACAACTGACGATCACGGTCTCCGGTTGGCATCTGCGTAACGAGGCGCAGGGTGCCATCCGGAGCGATCTCAGGCTTCAATACCGCATCCAGGCTCTCGAGCGACTGGCGAGCATCAGGACCGTGGACCAGGACCTGGCGGGCGTCCTTGCCAAGGAGCCAGGCACCGGCCTGCTCGAGGTCGAAAGCGTGTGCCGCGAGCGCCTCACCTTCCTCGCCGTAGAGCCGATCCTGGTTGCCGGCGTCCGCGTAGTGCCGCAGCAACATCCAGATGTCGGAAGCATCCTTGCCGGGCGCGACGTGTCGTCTGTCCTTCCAGGCCCAGATCTTCAGAAGGGCCAGGGCCGGCAGAGAGGCGACGTCGATCGAGACGCCGCCGGGCAACGTCACGGCGATGGCTGTCGCCAGCGCCTCAGCAAGCCCTGCGACGTTCATGACCTCCCCGCCCTTCGTTGGCCACTCGATGCTCCGGTCCGATCGCTCTACGCCGCCAAAGGGGACGATGTCCAGGCGTTGATCTCTACGCCAGAGGCGATGCGGTGGACCGTCAGCGGTGAATTCACCCGACCTGAGGAAAGCCTCACGCAACCGTTGAAAGTCGTTCCAGCTACCAACAGCCAACGCCACGTCGGTGTCCTCGGTGGCCCGGGCGGCATCGATGCCGTGCGCATGGACGAGGAGGAGGTCGCGCGCGGCAGCGCCGATCAAGAGGAGCGGCGCTTCGCCGGCTGCTGCGCCGACCGCTGCGAGCAGCTCGGCTAACGGCCGGAGGACGGCACGATCAGACAAGTCGAGCGATGAGTGGGCCACGGAGAAGCTGCGCGGTCTCGAGACACCGGGCGTCGCCGATCGCCAGGAGGTCGGCATACACCAGCAGGTTGGGCGTGAGCTGCGTCTTTTCGGCAGGGAAGTTCCAGAAGCAACGCCTGAAGTCGACGTTGCCCCCGGTGTCGGCCTTGAGGACGAGCTTCAGCAGCGCCTTCGGATCCACGGCCTGCGCGTAGAACGTGGCTGTACCGGGACGCAGATGGCGCGTGAGACGCGCGGCGGCCACCTCCCCGCCGATCAGAACGCCAGCCGGCAGCGGCGTGGGCTTCTGGAGCGCGCCCAGGTCGCCGCGGTATCGGCCGAGGAGCAGTCTGGGCCGAAGGGTGCGCGCATAGGCTTCGGTCCAGCGGTCGAGCAGGCGCTCGCCATCGACGAGGCGGCGCCGGCCGACGACGTTCGCGACGTAGCCGAGGCGTGGAAGCTCGGCCATGACCCAACCCACCGTGCCATGCGCCACTCCGGCGGCGGTCGCGATCTCGCGGTACGGACGCTCCACAATCCCAGGCCGGGCAAGCAGGGCGAAGAGGACCTGAAGTCCGGTTGCCTGAAACGCACGGCCGCGTTCGAGAGCTGTTGGCTCCTCGCCAGCTTGCTGGCCCTTGACGAAGACCAGGAGCGGGGGGTGATTCAGGAACGCATTGCCGGCCGTGTCGAGGAATTCGATGCCCTGAACACGCAAGGCCTCAGCGAGGGGCGGCGTCACGTGGTCGGCCACGAGAAGCGGATTGCCACCGTGGGCTCGCAGTTGATGGACGACCGCCCCAAGCGTTGCTGGCCGCAGACGTCGCTTGACCTCGACGCGGTACCGAAGTTCGCGCCCGCCGAAGCGCAGGCCGAGAGTGGCGTCCGGCTGGTGGTCGCGGCCTCCCTGCTGGTTGAGAACCCTAAAGCGCAAGCCGAGCGGCTCCATCGCTTTGACGGCGGCGGCCAAGACGTGTGCCTCGGGTTCCGGGTCTCTGTCCACGTTCGAGTATTGTCCACGCGGCGTGGACAGATGTCAATCGTGGACAGGCCCAGAGGCCCTCCGTGGGTCCTCGTCGGCTGGGACGCGTCGGTTTGGCTCGTGCCTTGTTACCGCTCTTGTTACCGGTCCAATCCGCACAGCGGTAACAACTCCCGTTTCACGGGGTTTCATCATCGTCGCGAGTTGCTGGAACAGTTGGAGTTGGCGCCGATGCCTGCTCTTGCTCGGACTCACTTTCGGAGCGAGGAGTTCGAGGACCACGTGGCGAAGGACGAGGAGCAGTCACAGCCTCAGATTCGCAGCGTGTCGACGAGAGCCTGCAGGGCGGGTGGCTGATGACGGCGGCTCGGGTAGTAGAGGAAGTAGCCGTCGAACGGAGGGCACCAGTCTTCGAGGACGCGCACGAGCTCGCCGCGGGCGACGTGGTCGGCCACGTAGTCCTCGAGCGTGTACGCCAGCCCAAGGCCGTCGAGCGCCGCGCGAATCATGAACTCCACGTCCGTCACGACGAGAGGCCCCGAGACGGATACCGTCATCGGCTTGTTCCGCTTCTCGAACTCCCACCTGTAGACGGGCCCGCCCGTTCCCATGCGGTAGCAGAGGCAGCGGTGAGCCGTCAGGTCACGTGGCGTCTTCGGCCGTGGATGGGAGTCGAAGTACGCGGGTGCGGCGACGACGGCGGCACGCTGCGGGCCCGTCACCTTCACGGCGACCATGTCGCGCTGGAGGAACTCGCCGAGGTGGATGCCCGCGTCGAAGCGCCGGGCGACGAGGTCGCCGCGGGTGTCGTCCTCGCTCGTGATGTCGAGCACGATGTCGGGATGGTCGCGCGCGAAATCCCTCAGCTTCGGACTGAGGACCGTGGCCAGCACCATCGGCGGCGCGATCAGGCGGACGGTGCCGGCCGGTGTCGCGCGAAGCCGGCCGACGTCGGCGACGGCGGTCGCGATGCTTTGGAGCGCGGGGTGAAGCCGTGCCAGCAGGCGCTCGCCAGCCTCCGTGGGCGCGACCGTCCGGGTCGTGCGCGCGAGCAGCCGCAGCCCGAATCGCTCCTCGAGTGCCTGCATCAGGTGGCTGACGGCCGATCTGCTGACACCCAGCCGGACGGCGGCCTTGGTGAAGCTGCGCTCCTCGGCGACCACCGCGAACGCCGCGAGCGCACCGAGGTTGAGGTTGTCGCCGAGGATTGGTGAGCCCACCTCACTAGCCTATCCCGTTTCTCCCAGCTACTCGACGCCTGGCCCACTGCCGCAACCCTTCGGTGTGCCAACAGCGCGCTACCGGTAGGCCACGAGCGAAGGCCGACGAACTCCCGACGCAGGCCCAACGACCCAACGACCCTGGCACGGTGCATCACAGCACTGAGGAGCACAATCGCCCCTGAAACTCATGTAGGATCCCCTCCTTCCACGGGGAGAGGAGGATCCATGAGTTCGATCACGGAGACGCAGGAGACGACGCCAGCCGGGCCCGCAGCCCAGGGCGGGCCCTCGGGCATCCTCGGGATGCTCGGCACCGGCCTCGCCGTCGTCGCGCTCGTCGCCGCCACCTATCTGTTCGTCGAGCTCCGCCAGGCGCGGAAGCAGATCGGCGATCTGTCGGCCCGGCTGGGAGAGGTGGCCACGATCGACAAGAGGACGAGGGAGCTCGACCTCGCCCTGGCCGCGGTGCGCGGGCAGACGGTGGCGGTCGCCGAGAAGGCGGGGGTCACCGAAGCGGAGCTGGAGAGGACGGCAGCGGCCGCCCGCCAGCTGCGCGAGGAGCAGCGCAAGGGCCAGGAGAGCCTGGCCAGCCTGGGCGGCGAGGTCGGCAAGGTGAAGGAGGACCTCGCGGCGAGCAAGGCGGCGATCGAACAGACCCAGGCCCAGCTGCAGCGCGCGATCGGCGACCTGGGCGAGCAGAGCGGCCTCATCGCACGCAACGCCGAGGAGCTGGCGGCGCTCAAGCGCGCAGGCCTGCGCGAGTACTTCGAGTTCGACCTGCGCAAGGGGAAGGCGCCCTCCGCGGTCGGCCCGGTGGCGATCCGCCTCAAGGACGCCGACCCCAAGCGCCACAAGTTCAACATGGTGCTGGTGGTGGACGACCTCGAGATCGAGAAGAAGGACAAGACGCTGCTGGAGCCGGTGCAGTTCTACCGCAAGGGTTCGCGCCAGCTCAACGAGGTGGTCGTGTACTCAGTCCAGAAGGACCGCATCACCGGCTACCTGAGCACGCCCAAGGCCGGCGGGACGACGGCCTCCAACTAGGCATGCGGCAGGCGTCGCTGCTGCTGGCCGTTCCGCTGGCCGCTGGGCTCGCCGCGGCTCCCGCCGCGGCGCAGCCCGTGGCCGTCTTCTCGGCCGAGACCTCGCTCGTCAACGTCGCCGTGACGGTCGAGGACGGCCACGGGCGCCCGCTCGACGGCCTCACTGCCCGCGACTTCGTCCTGACCGAGGACGGGAAGAAGCAGAAGATCGAGGTGTGCGCCCGCATGGGCGCGGGCGGCGGCGGCCGGTCCACGTCCCTCGACGTGGCGCTGCTGGTCGACACCAGCGACAGCATGCTCGACACCCTGCGCCGCTCGCAGGACGTGGCCGTGCGCTTCCTCGGCAGCCTGCCCAACGCGCAGGAGATCATCGTCGTCTTCTTCGACCAGACGCAGCGCGTCGAGCACTTCGACCGCGAGCACCCCGAGGCGCTCTTCGAGCAGGTGCGGACCTCGCCTGCGGGCGGCAACACGGCCCTGCGCGACGCGATCGTCTTCAGCCTGCGCACGCTCGGCACGTCGAATGGCCGATCGGCCCTGGTCCTGCTCACGGACGGCATCGATACCGTGAGCAGCACGGAGCCCCAGCAGCTGGAGAAGGCCGTCCAGTCGCACCCCGTCACCGTGTACCCGGTCGCCTACCCGGCGTCGCCCGGCGGGGACGGCGAGAGTCCCCAGGAGGCGCTCAAGGAGCTGAACCGACTCGCCCAGGTCACGGGCGGTCGCCTGTTCAAGCTCCCGAACGAGCAGGCGCTGCCGGGCGTCCTCGACGAGATCGTGGCCGACCTGCGGGCGCAGTACGTGCTCGGCTTTGCGCCCGACCCGGCCGGGGCTCCCGGACGGCTGCGAAAGCTCTCGGTCAAGGTGGCCGGCCACGGCAAGGCCGTCGTCCGGCACCGCGTCGGCTACCGTCTCCAGCGCTGACCTCGGCCAGCCGGCGCCAGGTCTCGGAAGCTCCCTCCGGATGCGCACTCGACAGAGCGACGAGGCTACGGGCAGCCCACCACGCCGCGGATCCGGCTGGCCGCCGTCAGCAGCAACGCCGCGTCCGCGGCCGGGATCCCCTTCCCCGTCCGCGTGTTCACCTCGTAGACGAAGGACCTGAGGGCGATGCAGGCGATGCCGACATGCCCCCTCTGGACCGCCCAGATGGCGACGTTCAGCTCGGCCTCGAGGCTCTCCTCGATCCAGTGCCCGAGGTTCAGCGACTCCACCAACGCCTTGAGAGAGACGAGTTGCTCGACCGCGCCGCGCACGTGGACGGTGAAGGTCGCAGGCTCCGAGGTGTTCCCGGAGGCGTCGGTGGCGGTGCAGGTGACGGAGGTGTCGCCGATCGGGAAGGTCGCGTCGAGCGGCGAGGTGCACGAGAGCGTGGGCGACGGGTCCATGTTGTCGGTCGCCGTCACGTTCAGCACGACGTGGGCCCCCGCCGGCGAGGTCGCGTCCACCGTCACGTCGGTGGCACCCGAGATGACGGGCGGCACGGTGTCCACCCCGCTCACCTCGAACTCGTACATGTAGATGTCGAGGTCGCCGTTGCGGTCGTCGGTGTAGACGACGCGGTGGCCGTCGATGGCGTTCAGGTATTGCCCGCTGGTGGTGCTGACCGTCAGCAGGAAGTGATCCCCCGTCGGCGGGTGCCACAAGCCGATGTGGTAGATCCCCTCCGACAGGTTGTCGTACGACACGAAGTCGCCGCTGACATGCGGGTTCGCCTGTTGGCCGCCCGGAAGAGCGAGATGCTGTTCCGTTCCGGTCGCCAGGTCGTACTCGGCGATGTCGCTGCCGCCCCTGCAGTCGGTCTGGTAGACGATCTTCTGCCCGCTGATGTTGGGGTTGCGCTCGTTGCAGGCGGGCGTGTCGGTGATCTGCGTGGTGACGCCGGTGCTCCAGTCGTAGCTCCAGATGTCGCAAGTGCCCCCGGCGACACACCGCTGCCAGACGATGACGGTGCCGCTCACCGCCGGCGCCTGATCACTGTCCGACGAGTTGCTGACACGGCGCTCCTCGCCGGTGTCGACGTTCTTCGCGTAGATCTCTTGGTTGCCATCGCGGGTGTCTTGCCACACGACGAGGGACCCGCTGATCGCCGGATCGACGGAGTGGAAGATGAGCCCAGCGGCATCCTTGTCCGGCTTGGTCAGGTTCGTCGTGGTTCCGGTTGTGGTGTCGAACAGCACGACGTCCGCCGTCCGGTAGTCGGTGTAGACGATGCGACCGTTCGAGATGCCAGTGAGCTCCTGGTTGCCGGGTGCGACGATCACGGGGTACTCGGCCCCGGTGGTGAGGTCGACGTAGTAGACGTCGGTGTCGGCCGCGCGGTAGTCGGTGAAGACGACGAGGTTGCCGGAGATGGCTGGGTCGTACTGGTCGCCGGGATCGGTGGTGACGCGGGTCTCGGTCCCGGTGATCGTGATCGTCCCTCGGCGCGCGGACGCGGACCGCGTGATCGAGCGGCGGGCGGAGAGTGCAAGGCATGGGCACTGCTCCTTCCAGCGCGGGCTGAGGGATTGGCTTGCACCCTACGATCGCCCTCACCGCGCGGTCAATGGATCGTCCGGTTCACGTCCACGCTCCGCAGCGGCGAGCGGGCATGTGCAGCCGCGAGGACCCCCCGCGCCGCTCACCCACAACCTGCCCACCGAGCCAGCCGGCGACGTGGAACCCCGGCCCCATCCACAGTATCGTTGGTGACGAGTGAGCCGCCTTCGCGCGCGTTTCGGCACCTCCGCGGCGCTGGCGGCCGCGCTCCTCGCCCCCGGCGCCGGCGGGGTGCACGCGTTGCGCGTCTTCACCGGGCTCGCCCGCGAGCCGGGAGCGGCTGCGCCATCGGTCGTCCTCCGCTCGTTCGTGAGCGGGGGCCGGGGGTTCCTGCTCCTCGTCGACCCTCACACGCTCGAGACCCGCGCGCTGCCGGCCGGGGCCGTATCGGTCGAGCGACGTTCGTGGTCCGAGGTCCGCCGGGCGATAGCGGACAGCCCCTACGGCCGCGCCCTGGCCGAGGCGGAGCGGCACGGGGTGCCGTTGCAGGACGCCGGGCTCACCCACCTGCGGCCGCCCGCGCCGGGGGTGGACCTCACGGTCGACCTCTGCCCGTCGCGCCTGCCGCTGGACCGCCGCCTCTTCACCGCGCTCGTCGAGGAGCTGGGACGGTACCAGAGGCCCGTGCCGGTGGCGGTGGCCCTGACCGGCGCCTGGATGAGGGAGCATCCGGAAGACCTCGCCTGGCTGCTCTCCCTGGTGCGCGACGGGGAGCTCGCCGCGACCTGGGTCGACCACTCCTTCCACCACCGCTCGAGCGCCACGCTTCCGATCCGCGAGAACTTCCTGCTCGAGCCGGGGACCGACCTCGCCTCCGAGGTCCTCCAGACCGAGGCCGCCATGCTCGCGGCGGGAATCACGCCGTCCGCCTTCTTCCGCTTCCCGGGGCTCGTCTCGAGCCCGGCCCTCTTCGCGAGGGTCGTGGCGTTCGGCCTCGTTCCCGTCGGGTCGGACGCCTGGCTCGCCAAGAACGAGTGGCCGCGTGACGGCAGCATCGTCCTGGTGCACGCGAACGGCAACGAGCCCCTCGGCGTTCGGCGCTTCCTCCAGCTGCTGCGCGACCAGAGGGAGGCGATCCGGGCCGGGAGCTGGCAGCTCTTCGATCTGCGCGAGAGTGTCGCCGGGTCCGAGGCGCCGAGATAGCCGTCAGGCGGCGACCCGCGTCCGCGGCCCTGTCAGCCCGTCGACAGCGATGACGAGATCGCCGTCGGTGGCGATACCCCGCGCCTGACCCCGGGCCGCCCCTCAGCGCGACCGCGGGCCCTCGCCGCCGCGCCCGGGCACGGTCGCCTTCTTCGCCGTGACGGCGCCTTCCTCCGGGTCGAACTTCGCGGCGAGCGCGCAGCGGACGGCTACGCTCGCCCCGTCGACGCCGAGAGCGGCCGTGTTGACCACGAGGTCGAAGGCGGCCGGGTCGAAGAACTCGGCGTGGTAGTGCATCAGGATGAACCCGTGGCGCTCGGCCTCGACCGCCTCGATCCGCCGGCGCGCCGCGCGCTCCGCCAGTTGCTCCGCCTGCATCACCTGCCGCACCCGCTCCTCCAGCGGGGCCACCGCGAGCACGCGCAGGGCGTCACCCCGCAGGAGCAGGTGGGCTCCCCGGCCGAGGATCACCGCCCCGCCATGCTGCGCGATGGCACCGATCACGCGGGCGAGATGGTGACGGTACTGGGCGGTGCTCAGGTAGTTCTCGCTCGAGAATCCGGCCAGCCAGTCGGCCAGCACCTCCCGCTTCTTCCCGTCCAGCGCGGCCACGATGCGCTCGCTCAGGTGGGCGCTTTCCGCCACGAGGTGGATGATCTCGCGGTCGAAGTGGTCGAAGCCGAGGTCCGCGGCCAGGCGCCGGGACAGCTCGTCCCCCCGGGCGCCGTGCTGGCCGGTCACCGTGACCACCGGCCGCTTTCCCACCGTCGTCTTCTTGTGCCGCTGCAACTGCCAGCGACGGACCTGCTCGTCCACCATGGCCTCGATCGAGCGCGCCACGGCACCTCCTCCCCAATCGTCTGTCTCTAGGCGACACCCGCGGCGTGCTTCTGTCAAGCGTGCGGTCCCCGACCTGCTACGAAGCGTTCCGCGACGAGAGCCGCCCGTCGCTCCCGGGCTGCGCTGTGCGCGTCCTCGACCCGCTACTCGCAGGTGACGTGGAGCCGCCTCGCGGTCTGCCGGAAGGTGTCGAGCGATTGCTGGCAGATCGCGTCCGGCACGCCGAATTTCTTCAGGTTCCTGCAATTCGCCGAGGACCGGGTGTTGCCCGTCGCGCGCGTGATCGCCTCGCAGCAGGCGGCCGCGCGCCCGCAGATCGTGTCGGAAGGGCGGTCGAGGCCGATCCCCATCACGTTGACCGCCACGGCGTAGCCGCCGACGCCCAGGCCGATGAGCGCCCCCAGGCAGCCGATCGCGACCCCGATCTTCGCGCCGGCCGGCAGGCCCCGGCGGACCGGCATCGGCTGGCCGGTCACGGGCGAGGCGCCGAGACCCTCGAGGGCGACCTGGGAAGGATCGGCCGGGTCGAAGCGGACCCGCACCTGGGCTCCCGGCTGGACCTGCGGGATCTGCAGCTCCGAGATGAAGCTGGTGAACTGCGCCCGGTAGGGCGCGCCGACCGGTGGCGTGACCTCGGCCCAGATCATCACCTGCAGCCTGCGATCGCCGCCGTAGGACACCGTGGTGCCGGTCGACTGGATCTGCAGGATGCGCGCGGCCGCCGGCGTTCCCGTCGCCAGCAGCCGCTGCGTCCGCCGCGAGGTCTTCGCCAGGCCGCCCAGGACCCTGAACACGATCACGGACGTCGCCAGCACGGCGACCACGCTGACGACCAGGGCCGCGACCACGATCGGACCTGCGAGACCCGTCAGCTCGGGCATCCTCCGTCCTCCATGTCGTTGTCGGGAGCCGACACTATACATGCCTGGGTGTGGGCGTACCATTCGCCCATGAAGCTCACCGGCATGACGGTCTCCGACTACATGACGTCGAACCCGCTGACGGTCGCGCCCGCGGACAGCCTCATGCACGCGCTCGAGACCATGCGCCTGCGGGGAGTGCGCCGCCTGCCGGTGGCGGTGGACGGCGTGCTCGTGGGCCTGGTGACGGAGGGCGATCTCAAGCGCGCCGAGCCGTCGGTGCTCGACGGCTCGGAGGAGGACTTCAACCGGGTGATGGAGGAGACGCCGGTCTCCCGCATCATGGTCCACAGCCCGGTGACGGTCACCGCCGACACGCCGCTGCTGGCCGCGGCGGAGACGCTCTACACGACCAAGTACGGGGCGCTGCCGGTGGTGGACGGCGAGCGCGTCATCGGCATCATCACCGACAACGACATGATGCACGCCCTGCTCGACGTGCTCCGGGCCGACAAGGAACGACCGTCGGTCTAGGCGCCGCTCGGGATCAGGAACGGCACGAGCGAAGTCCCGTCCGGCTCCAGCCGGCGCGCGAGCGTCCGCGCGCTCATGGCCAGTTGCCTGGCCACGCGCTCGACGGAGACGCTCGCCGACGCGAGGTCGTCCTTGATCACGTGCCGCACCCGGGCTGACACCGACTCGCCTAGCGGAAGGTCCTCCACCAGGCCGTCGAGCCGCCGGCCGAGAAGCACGGCCAGAGCCGGGGCGGCGCCGTGCATCGGTCGGCCGAAGTCGAACGTGAGCCAGCTGTCGTCGCTCTCCGACACCAGCCGGACGGTGACGCGCTCGTGCAGGAGCCGCATGTAGCGGACGATCTGGCCGAAGGATCGCGGAGGGTGGGGCTCGCGCGAAAGGCGTGCTCGAGCGGGTGCACGACATCTCGCGGCCGGGTCTCGGCCACATGGATCCCGATCGCCTCGTCTGCCATCGGTGGCGAGCCTCCAGGCCTCCCGAGTGACCGTCCCCGACGTCGAGGCCTGCACCCTTCCGTACCGTCGGGCACTTTGGCAGGAGATGTCAATAGTGCGGCACGCCGGGTCGAGAGAGCGTTGCGTCTGCTCCCTATCCTTTGACCATGGGCGTTGCGATGGGCAGCGCAGAGGAGCAGGGGTGCACGAGAACTCGAAAGACGGGCATGGCAAGGGGCGCAGACACGATTGGCTCGCGGACGCAGCCGAGCCGCCGCGCACGCCCCTCGGCAATCCCCTGGTGTCGCGCTTCGAGGTACTCTCCCAGCGGATCCAGGCGGACCTGCGCGCCTTCGGCAGCGGGCCTCATTCCCCCTGCTCGGCCTACCGTCTGCAGACCCTGTATCTCGACTTCGGCTGCAAGGCCAAGGCGCAGGAGCTGATCGACTCCGTAGTGCAGGCCTTCGAGGCTCCTCACCCGGGCACGGCTGCGGCCCGCGACCCGCGCCTGCTCGAGGCGGCGCGTCGCAGCGTCGCCGACCTCGACGACCTGACCCGCTGGCGCGGCCGCCTGCCGCACTTGTCCCGGCGGGCGCTCACGACCGCTCTCGTCTTCGACGCCCATTTCTGGAACATCCGCCTGGCGCTCGAGGTGGTCGCCGGAGAGCGGGCGCTCGAGCGGTTCGCCACCGCGACCTGCGCCTTCGTGGCGGAGCAGCGGGTCGGACACGGACTCGAGGGCGATCCCCACTACTACCCGCCCCTGCGCGAGCGGGAGCCGGAGGTCTGCTACGAGAGCTGCCTGCCTGCCGTCCGACCCGGCTCCTCGGAGAATCCGCCCGGCCCTCCCATATGCAGCCAGGGCTCATGCGGGATGCTCCGGGTGCTCGAGGGCTTCCGCTTCTTCGCTTCCTTTCCGGACGAGCCCTGACGGTCCGCGGCCGGCGCGGTGGATCTCGAGCGGCTCTGGCTCAGCCGAGCGCTTCACGCCTGAACGCGACCGGCGTGCGGCCGGTCCAGCGCCTGAACGAACGGTGGAACGCGCTCGCCTCGGAGTAGCCGAGCAGGAAGGCCACCTCCGCCAGCTCCATCCGGCGGTTGCGAAGGTGGCTCACCGCCGCCTCCTTGCGCACCGAGTCGACCAGGCGGCGGAACGAGGTCCCCTCCCCCTCCAGCCGGCGGGCCAGCGTTCGCACGCTCATGGCCAGCTGCCGCGCCACGCGGTCGACGGAGAAGTCCGCTGACGCGAGGTCGTCCTCGATGACATGCCGCACCTGGGCCGACACGGACTCGTCGCGCGGCAGGCCCTCCACCAGCCCGTCGAGCTGCCGGGCCAGGAGCACGGCGAGGGCCGGGTCGGCGCCGTGCATCGGCCGGCAGAGGTCGGCGCTCGCGAAGGAGAGGCCGATGACAGGCTGCTCGAAAAGGACCGGGCAGCCGAAGAAGCGCCGGTGCTCGTCCAGGGAGGCAGGGGCGGCATGGGTGAAGCTCATCTCGAGCGGGACCAGGCTGGAGTCGCAGTGGTCGCGCGCCAGCCGCAGCAGGTCGGCCATGAAGAACTCGATCTGGTGGCGGTTGACCTGATGGATGGCGGGCGAGGTCACCACCAGCCGCGCTCCGTCGCTCTCGCGCACCGGCACCAGGGAGAGGGTGAGGCGGTCATACACGAGGCGCGCGTAGCGGACCACCTGGCCAAGGGCGTCGCGCAGCGTCGGGCTGGCGCGAAACGCGTAGTCGAGGGCGTCCGGCCGTTCCCGCGGCCGCGCCTCGGCGACGTGGATCGCGATGGCCTCGTCCGCCGTCGCCTGGGCGGCGAGTCTCCACGCCTCCCGGGTGGCGGCGACGGGCAGCCGCTGCTCCAGCTTCTCGAGATCGACGCCGTCCAGGCCCGCGCTCTCCCGTATCCTGGCCACGTCCGCCCGGCGGGGCGCGAGGAACGCCAGCAGGGCCCGCAGGCCCACTGCCCGGGCGATGTGACCGGCGGGGGCTGACCCTGCCGTCTTGGGAGCCACTTCGGCAAAGGTCGGGCACTTCGGCCGGGAATGTCAAGAGCGCCGGCCGCGCTGACCGCATGCGGCGCGCCTCTCCCGAACGGGTGACCCCCGAAACGAATAACCGGATCGGCTAGAGTTGCCGCATGCCTGCTGCTGCTTCGGTGCTGCTCGTCCTGGCGCTGGCGGGGCCCCCGCCCGCCAGCCCCCAGGCTCCCGCGCTCGTGCAGCGCGACAAGGCCTCCGGGCTGGAGGTGCGCTTCGTCCCCTTCCCCTGGCGCCCGGACGTCTTCCAGACCTTCGACCAGGGCGGCGAGACGGCACGCAGCTGGGCCTTCGCCCGCCTCAGCCTCTCCGGCTATTTCGCCCTCGACGGCACGCGGCTGTTCCCCGGGCAGTACGCGCTGGTGCTCAACCCGAAGACGGGGGCCCTGCCGATGACGCTGGAGCTGCGCCGGGTGGCCGGTCGCGAGTTCCTGGTCGACCCGCCGGCGATGGCGGCGCCGCCTCCGGGTGAGACGGTCTACAAGCGGCCGGTCGAGTTCGCCGCCGGCGGCGAGATGGCGCCCGTGCTCGACCTCACCGTCGCCAGCTGGAACGAGGGCTCGCTGCTCACCGTCCGCTGGGGCGACCGCAAGCTGGTCAAGGAGCTGCCGCGGGCGGAGGGTCCCTGACAGCTATATCAACGATTGATATAGCTGTCGCGTTCACACCAGCGCCACCGGGTTCGTGAGCTCGCCGATCTCGGGACAGGACACGACCACCACGTCCCCCTCCTGCAGGCCGACCTCCGCCGGCTGGATGATCCCGGTGCCCGTGGAGAGCAGGGTGCCCGTGCGCAGCTCGTTCGAGCGCAGCAGGAAGGAGATGATCTCCTCCAGCGGCCGCTTGATGAGGGCGGTGCTGGCCTCGCCGCGGAAGACCTCGCGGCCGGCGCGCAGGATCCGGCAGCGGAGGACGAGCGCGCGGGGGTCGGCGATCTCGTCGGGGGTGGCGATCACCGGGCCGAAGGCGAAGCAGCCGCTGTAGATCTTGGACTGCGGCAGGTACAGCGGGTTCTCCCGCTCGATGTCCCAGGCGGAGACGTCGTTCGCCAGCGTGTAGCCGAGCACGCGCCCGCTGCGGCCCAGCACCAGCGCCAGCTCCGGCTCGGCGGCGGTGAAGCCGGAGTCGCGGCGGCGGCCGATCGGCTCGCCGGGACCGGCGCAGCGCCAGGCGGTGGCCTTGAAGAACAGCTCCGGCCGGTCGGCGACGTAGACGCGGTCGTAGATGCCGGTGCCCTCCTCGCGGAACTCGGCGCTGCGGCGGTAGGTCACGCCCGCCCCCCACACCTCAGGCGGCGTCACCGGCAGGGTCAGGCGAGGGTCGGCGCCGCGGACGGGCTCCGCGTCGAACCGCAGCAGGCTGCCGGCACGCTCCGCGGAGGTGACCCACTCCTCCGGGTCGAGCCCGCGCTCCTGCGCCTCGAGCAGCTCGAGGACGGTGGCGATGCCCTCGTGGGGCGACCGCAGCACGGCGGCGGCGCCGCCCCTCGACACGCCCAGCCGGCAGCCGCCCGCTTCCGCCCTCACCTGGAATAGCCGCATCGCTCGTCCTGTGCCAGTGCGCTCGTCGTTCCGCGCCCGCTTCCAGCGCTCAGTCTGGTCTCCCGGGTGGAGACCAGGGGACCACGAATCCCAGCAGGGCGAGTTTTTCCCCCACCTCCTTCCCCTCCCGGGTGGGCTCGAGGCTGCCCCCCGACTTCAGCAGGCCCGACGCCCGCGCCACCTCCATGGCGCGCTCGGGCTGCGTCGACAGCGCATGGACGACCGCGATCTCCAGCCTGGAAAGGCTCATCGACTGCAGGTGATAGTCGACGAACGCCTCCCAGGTCACCGGACACCACGCCCGCACCACCGTCTCGCCGAGGACGCGTGCGTACGCCCTGATCTCCCGCTGGGCGCGCAGGTCGAGCCTGAGCTCGAGAAAGTGCAGGAGGTTGTGGAGGTCGACCTTCCAGTACGCCTCCGTGTAGGTGGACAGGGGCAGGTCCTTCCGGGCCTGCTCCCTGGCGACACCCCTGGTGATCCGTTCCTGGTACACCTCTCGAGCCAGCTCCTGCAGCTGGGCTTCCCGCGCAGAGAGCGCCTGTCCCGTGGCGAGGTCGAGGTTCGTGGAGCTGCCCTGCCGGTTCTCCGGCGACTGCCGACGCCACTCTGCCGGATCCGTCCGTTGCGCCGCGTCGATCGCCACCGAGTAGCGGGTCGAGTACTCGTTGACGTTGGCGGTGCGGTGCCGGATCCACTGCCGCCAGGTGTCCATGGGAACCCGCAGGTGCAGCTTGATCTCGCACATCTCGAAGGGCGTCGTGTGCCGATGACGCATCAGGTAGCGGATGAGGCCGCGGTCCTCGCGCAGCTGCTTCGTCCCCTTGCCGTAGGAGACCCTCGCCGCCTGTACGATCGACTCGTCTCCACCCATGTAGTCGACCACCCGGACGAAGCCGTCGTCCAGGACGGCCAGCCGCTGCCCGATCAACTCGTCGAGCGCGGGGGAGGCGACTCGGGCCATTCGATCCTCGGACATCGTCATCTCACCTGTGGGCATCCGCCGGCATTCCCGAACCGCATCGGCAGAATGGCGTAGCTTCGTCCTTGAGGGGCTTTCGCGCAACCACGCGCTACGACACAAGACCTGACCCCAGTGCCTTTGCCGCAGCCTCGCCGCTTCTCACCGCGCCCTCGATGGTGGCCGGCAGGCCGGTGGCGGTCCAGTCCCCGGCCAGGAAGAGGCCGTCGACCGGCGAGAGCGGGCCCGGGCGCACCGTCTCCAGCTCCGGCGTGGAGGAGAAGGTGGCCGTGGGGTCGCGCAGCACCAGCGCGCGCTCCACGCGCGCCGCGCGCATCGCCGGGAAGTAGCGGCGGAGCGCCGACTCGGCGGCGCCCACCAGCTCGGCGTTCGTCTTCGAGGCGCTGCGGTACGCCGCGCTCACGATGAAGGCCAGGTGCTGCGGGGCGCCGCTGCGGCCGTACAGCCGGCCCTTGTCGAACACCCACTCGACCTCGCAGTCGCGCAGCCCGGCCATCACGAGGTCGACCACCGGCCGGTCCAGCCACATCTCGACCGAGACGATGGGCGCGGCGCCGAAGCGCTCCAGCGCGTCGAAAGGCGGACGCTCCTGCCAGCCGTCCGGGACCAGCGGCAGAAGCGCCCGCGGCGGCACGGCCGAGACGACGGCGTCCGCCGGCTCGACGGCGGGGGTCGCAGGGGCGCCGGCCGCGATCGCCTCGCGCGCCCCGGCCCGGAGCTGGCAACGCACGCCGACCACCCGGCCCTGTCGCACCTCCAGCCCGACCGCGTGCGCGCCGCGCACCACCCGCCCGCCCCGGCCCTCGAAGTAGCCGGCGATCCGTTCCAGCAGCACGCCCCAGCCGCGGCGCAGGAAGACCAGGCGCGAGGCGCGGCGGTCGACCAGGAACGCCTCCTGGTACACGCGGTGGAAGAGCACGGCGGCCGAGCGCTCGGGCACCTCGTTGAGGATCGCCAGGGCCAGCGGGTCCCACAGCAGCCGCCGCGCCTGCGATCCCTGGCCGCAGTGGGCGAAGTACTCGGCGAGGGTGCGACCCTCCGGCCGGCGCCCCAGCCGGACGGCGAGACCGAAGCGGATCGCCTGCAGCTTCACCGACAGGGGAATGCGCAGGCCGAGCAGGCCGGCGAGGAGGTGCAGCGGCGCCGGCAGCGCCGGGCAGGCGAGCGCCGCCGTGCCCCGCTCGTCGACCCACTCCAGGCGCAGTTCGGGCTGCTCCCACAGCAGGTCGCAGGCACCCGCGCGGCGGACGAGGTCGAGCGTCGCGCGGTACGCGCCGACCATGAGGTGCGTGCCGTTGTCGACGTCCTCCCCGGTCACGCTGTCGCGCGAGGAGGTGGCGCGGCCCCCGAGCACGCCCCGCCGCTCCAGCAACACCACCTGGTGGCGCCGCTCCTGCAGCCGGACGGCCGCCGCGAAGCCGGCGAAGCCACCGCCGACGACCACCACCTTCATGCGCGCCAGCAGGCCCGCGGGACGCTGCGCAGGGCGATCCACGCCTTGCGCGGTTTCGACAGCGAGACCCGGGCGCCGCCGATCGGGTGACCGCGCCTCTCCCACTCCTCGAGCAGCGCCCGGTAGACGGCGCCCATGATCTGGGCGGCCAGCATGGAGCGGCGGTCGACGGCGGGGAGGGACGCTGCCGCCGCGGCGTAGTGCTGGCGAGCGCGGTCCGCCTCGAAGGCGAGCAGCGCCGAGAGCGCGGCGCTGCGCGGCGGCGCCGGGTGGAGGCACTGGGCGCGGATCTCCTCCTCGCCGACGGCGAAGCGGCCGAGGTCCTCCAGCGGCAGGTAGAGCCGCCCGCGCTCGAGGTCGGGCGCGATGTCGCGCAGGATGTTCGTGAGCTGCAGGGCCAGCCCCAGCTCGACGGCATAGCGCCGGGTGGCCGGGTCCTCGTAGCCGAAGATCTCGATGGAGGCCAGACCCACCGCCGAGGCCACCCGCTCGCAGTAGACGCGCAGCTCGTCCCAGGTCGCGTAGCGCCGCTCGCCGACGTCCATGCGGCAGCCGGCGACCACGTCCTCGAAGCAGGACCGCGGGATGGGGAAACGGGCGACCGTCTCCGCCAGCTCGCGGCCGAGCTCGGTCTGGGGCCGTCCCGCGTAGCAGCGCCGCACCTCCGCCAGCCAGCGCTCGAGGCCTGCCTCGCCCTCGCCGTCCGGCTCGTCCACGCAGTCGTCGACCACCCGGCAGAAGGCGTACAGCGCGAAGACGGCCCTCCTCTTCTCCCGGGAGAGGATGCGGAAGGCGTAGTAGAAGCTGCTGCCGCTGCGGCGGGTGATGCGGGCGCCGACGCTCCCGCTCATGCCGGCCGCCAGCGCCAGGCCCGCCAGGCGAGCGCGGCCTTGTCGAGGGCCGAGTGCCTCGGCCGTCGCTGGAAGACGTCGCCGCCCACCGCCTCGATGCGGTCGAGGATTGAGCTGCCGCCCAGCCAGGTGAGGCGCATCTCGAAGCGCAGCTCGCGGGAGACGCGGTCGCACAGCGGCCGGCCCTGCTGGAACAGCTCGCGGGTGCGGCCGATCAGCTCGGCCATCAGCCCTCGCCAGCCCTCGCTCACCCGGCCGCGGCTGAGGTCGAAGCTGGAGACGCCGTGCCGCAGCATCAGGTCCTCCGGCACGTACACGCGCCCGCGGGCGTAGTCGACGGCCGCATCCTGCCAGTGGTTGGCGAGCTGCAGGGCCGTGCAGATGGCGTCCGAGAGCGGAGGCAGGTCGTCGCCCGGTTGCTCGAAGACCAGCAGCACCAGGCGACCGACGGGGTTGGCCGAGCGGCGGCAGTAGTCGAGCAGCTCGTCCCAGGAGGCGTAGCTCGCCTTCTCGGTGTCCTGCCGGAAGGCGGAGAGCAGGTCGCGCAGCAGCTGCTTCGGGATGGCGAACCGCCGCAGCGTCTCGCCCAGGGCGACGAAGATCGGGCCTTCGGCCTCGCCGCGGTAGGCGGCCTCCAGCAGCCGCTCCCAGTCGTCGAGCTTCTGCCGGCGCAGGCCCTCGTAGATCGGCTCGTCGGCGAAGTCGTCGGCCGCCCGGGCGAACGCGTACAGAGCGTAGACGTACGGCCGTCGCGCGCGCGGCACGAAGAGCCCCACCGGGAAGTTCTCGTAGTGGGCCCTCGTGCGCGCCTCGCAGTACGCGAACGCCTCCTCGACGGTCACCGCGGCCATGCCGCCGGCGATGATACCAGCCGCAGTGGGCCGCCCCGTGATCGTCCGCCCGGGTGACGGAGCCGCCGCGAGGCCGCCGGCGCAAGCGGGGTACCATGCGGGGGCGACGGAGGACCAGCGCTGCAACCAGCCGAGGCGTTCCGACACTGTCCCCGCTGCGGGGAAGGCGCCGGGGTAGAGGTCCGCAACGCGCTGCTCGCGTGCGCGTCCTGCGGCTTCCACCTCCACCTCAATCCCGCCGTCGCCGCCGGGGTCTTCGTCCGGCGCGAGGACGGCCGGGTGCTGCTGCTGAAGAGGGCAGAGGAGCCGGCGAAGGGCTCCTTCGGCCTGCCGGGCGGCTTCGTGGACTTCGGCGAGACCGCGGAGCAGGCCGTCCTGCGGGAGACCCGCGAGGAGACCGGCCTCGTGGTCGAGGAGGTGCGCTACCTCGGCGGCTGGCCGAACCTCTACCCCTGGCGCGACGTGGACTACCCCGTGCTCGACCTGTTCTTCACGGGCCGTGCCGCCGCCGGACAGCGCCCGCACGCCCGCGAGGAGGTGCAGGCCTGCGTCTGGATGCGGCCCGAGGAGCTCGACCCCGCGACGCTCGCCTTCTCCTCGACGCGCGCCGCCTTCGCCCGCCTGCGGGAGCGCCGGCTGCCCGCCACCGACGCGCCGCCGTCCCTGCACGTGGTGCTGGTGGAACCGGAGATCCACTGGAACACCGGCAACGCCGGCCGCAGCTGCCTGGCCGCCGGCGCGCAGCTGCACCTGGTGGAGCCGCTGGGGTTCTCGCTCGGCGAGCGGGAGCTGCGGCGCGCGGGCCTCGACTACTGGGAGCGGGTGACGCCGCGCATCTGGTCGGGCTGGGACGCGTTCGAGGCGGTGCTGCCCCGCCTGGGCGAGCCGTTCTTCGCCAGCCCGGAGGGCGAGCGCCCGTACTGGGACGTCCGCTTCCCGGAGAGGACGGTGCTGGTGTTCGGCCGCGAGAGCGTCGGGCTGCCCTCCCGCCTGCGCGAGCGCTACCACGAGCGGCTGGTGCGGCTGCCCATGCACGACCCGGACCTGCGCTCGGTCAACGTCTCCACCTGCGTCGGCATCCTGCTCTACGAGGTGCTGCGACAATGGCAATCGACGGTTCCTTCCCCCTGATCCCGCTGCTCCTGCTGGCTGCCGTCGCCGCGCGCGCCGACACACGGCCCGCCGCCGACCTGGTGCTCACCCACGCCCGGGTCTGGACCGGCGACAGCGCGCGACCGGAAGCCGAGGCCATGGCCGTGCTGGGCGAGCGGATCGTGGCGGTGGGAACCGCCGCGGAGATCGACCCCTGGCGCGGCCCGCGCACCCGGGTGGTCGACGCGGGCGGACGGCGCGTGCTGCCCGGCTTCAACGACACCCACCTCCACTTCTTCGACGGCAGCGCGAGGCTGGCCCAGGTGCAGCTGAAGGACGCCGGCTCGCCCGAGGAGCTCGCCCGCCGCATCGCCGCGCACGCCAGGTCGCTCGCGCCGGGCGAGTGGGTGCTGGGCGGCAACTGGGACGACCAGGCCTTCGCGCACCCGCGGCTGCCGGTGCGGCAGGACGTCGACACGCTGACCGGCGGGACGCCGGTGTTCGTGGAGCGCTACGACGGGCACATGGCCCTGGCGAACGGGGTGGCGCTGCGCCTGGCGGGCATCACCCGGGAGACGCAGGACCCGCCCGGCGGCGTCATCGTCCGCGACGCCCGGGGCGAGCCCACCGGCGTGGTGAAGGACGCCGCCATGGGCCTCGTCTACAAGGTGGTCCCGCCGCCCACGCACCAGGCGCGCCTGCGGACGACCCGCGCCGGGCTGCGCCACGCGGCCAGCCTCGGCCTCACCAGCGTGCAGGACATGAACCCCGACTACGCGCAGGTCGCCGCCTACGCCGAGCTGCTGGAGAAGGGCGAGCTGACGCTGCGCGTCCACGCGGCGCCGCTGGAGACACAGTGGGAGGACCAGGCCCGGCTGGGGCTGCGTCGCGCCTTCGGCTCCGCCTGGCTGCGGCTGGGCGCCCTCAAGGGCTTCGCCGACGGCTCGCTCGGCTCGACCACCGCCTTCTTCTTCGAGCCCTACACCGACGACCCCACGACGAGCGGCCTGCTCTCGGACGAGATGCAGCCGCTCGAGGGCATGCGCGAGCGGCTCCTCCGCGCCGACGCCGCCGGGCTGCAGCTGTGCATCCACGCCATCGGCGACCGGGCGATCTCCACGGTGCTCGACCTGTTCGAGGACGTGCTGCGGGCGAACGGGCCGCGCGACCGGCGCTGGCGCATCGAGCACGCCCAGCACATGGCGGCGAAGGACTTCGCCCGCTTCGCCAGGCTGGGCGTGATCGCCTCGGTCCAGCCCTACCATGCGATCGACGACGGCCGTTGGGCCGAGGCGCGGATCGGCACGGCGCGGGCGAAGACCACCTACGCGTTCCGCTCGTTCCTGGACGCCGGCGTGCGCCTGGCGCTGGGCACCGACTGGTACGTGGCCCCGCTCGACCCCCTGGAGACGCTCTACGCCGCCGTCACCCGGGCGACTCTCGACGGCCGCCATCCGGGCGGGTGGTTCCCGGAGCAGAAGCTGACGCTCGAGGAGGCGCTGCGCGCCTACACGACGGGCGCGGCCTACGCCGAGTTCCAGGAGAACGACAAGGGCACGCTCGCCGCCGGGAAGCTGGCCGACTTCGTGGTGCTCTCGCCAGACCCCTTCGCGGTGGAGGCGGAGCGGCTGAAGGAGGTGAGGGTGCTGACGACGGTCGTCGGCGGCCGGGTGGTGTTCGAGCGCTAGAGCCCTCAGGCGGACCGCGACGAGGAGGACGGCGCGTCGCCGCCCAGGTATCGGCGCAACCCGAGGTGGCCGCCCACGGCGGTCCGGAAGGCGCCGATGGCCAGCAGCCCCAGCAGGGGGACCACCACCACCGTCGCCGACGCCGTCCAGCTGCCGGCGTCCGTCGATTGCGGCGGGACGGCCAGCAGGTCCAGCGTGCACCAGCCCGTGATCGCCGCCAGCACGCCGAGGCGGAGCAGGACGTAGACGTAGGAGCCGTAGATCGCCAGACCGAAAGCGGCAGCCAGCAGCCAGCCCTGGTCGGACGCGCTGCCCACGACCGCCGCCACCATGATGGCCACCACCAGACCCGCCGCGAGCAGGTCGTGACGGGTGACGAACCGCAGCACCAGGAACAGCAGCAGCAGGCCGAGGCCCACCAGCGTCGCGTTCACCGGCATGTCGAGGACGGAGCCGAGCAGCGGGCGGAGGCCCAGCAGCGTGCCCAGGAACTCCCCCTGCGGCTCGGTTTCGGGACGGCCCAGCCAGCGCGGGACGTACATGATCACCGGCAACAGGAGGGTGGCGCAGCCGGAGCCCCAGGCCATCCCCATCAGCACGTCCCGTCCCACCACGGCGTCGAGAACGCCGCCGCCGAGCAGGCGCGTCCACGACACCAGCGTCCAGGGCCGCAGGCGCCGGACGTAGGGCTCGAGCGCCAGGTAGAACAGCCACACCAGGGCGGCCACCAGGATCGACATCCCGGTCACGCGCGCCAGCAGGCCCAGCTCCATCGAGGAGTCCATCACGTGGTGGGCCCTCAGGATCGAGCCGACGACGCCGAGCGCGGCGAGGGTGAGCGCGAGCCGGAAGGCGGCGCGCCGGTCGCCCCGGCCGAGGCGGATGTTGTTCCGGGCCAGCACCGCTCCGGCGGCCGCCAGCCCCACGATCAGCAGGAGGAAGACGGCGCGGGTGACCTTCTCGCCCGGCAGCAGCACGAACGGCAGGTCGCGCTCGGGACGGGTCCAGGGATCGACGATCTCGAACCAGACCGGGCGGCCGCGATAGGCGGCAGCCTCGACCCGGATGGGGATCTCGGGCCGCCGCGGCCAGACCCCCTCCCAGGCCGCGCGTGCGTCCGTCTGGAAGGGCGGGTTCCAGCGCGGCCGCACCGGTCTCATCGCCGAGGGGTCGAGACGGGCCGCCGCGAACAGCGGGGTCCAGTCCGGCGCGGTGGCGGCAGCGCCCGCGTCCTGCGCCTCCACCTGCGGCGGCACCACCGAGAGCGCCAGCAGCCGGCCGGTCAGGTCGTAGCGGACCGCGGCCATGCCGGAGACGAGCTGCGCCGGCTCTTCCCACGACACGGTGCCGAGCGAGCGGGGGGCGTACAGGGGGCGCGGGCTCTGGCGGTACCAGAGCTGCACCACCGGCGGCTCGCCCGCGCGCAACGCGTCCCAGCGCCAGGGCGAGCGGTCGTGGCGCCGCGTCTCACGGAAGTACTCTGCGTCGACCTGGAGTCCCGTCTCGGAGTCGGCGACGGCCGGGCGGTGCCCGAGCCTTCCAATCAGCTCCCGCGCGTGATCCTCCAGCGCGGCCGGCGACTTCTGGACGGGGACGTACGACAGCACGTGCATCGGCTGCAGCAGCGCAGGCGCGGCGATCACCGCCGCCAGCACCAGCGCCAGGCACAGCGCAGCCGCGCGGGGCGACATCCGCTCCGACTCGCCGGCCGCCGCCACCAGCTCGGGCGACGGCGTGTCGCCGGCGGCGATCACGGCCTCCAGGGGGTCGCGGCCCGCGAGCATGGCGGCGACGGCGAGCGCCGAGGGCGGGCGCTTGCGCGGCTCCTTCTCCAGGCAGGCGAGGATCGTCTGCTCCACCGCGGCGGTGATGTCCGGAAGGAACAGCGAGGGCTCGGGCGGCCGCTCCTCGCGCTGCTGCCGCGCCAGCTCGACCAGGGTGCGGCCCTGGAACGCGCGGCGGCCGGTGAACAGCTCGTACAGGAGCAGCCCCAGAGCGTAGATGTCGCTGCGGGTGGTGACCTCCCGTCCCTGCAGCTGCTCGGGCGACATGTAGGAGGGCGTGCCGGAGCGCAGGTCCTCGCCGCGGATCGCCTCGGCGAGCCCGGCCAGGCCGAAGTCGGTGAGGCGCACCTTGCCCTCGCCGTCCAGCATGACGTTGGCGGGCTTCAGGTCGCGGTGGAGGACGCCCTTCTCGTGCGCCGCCGCCAGCCCGGAGGCGACCTGGCGCGCGATGTCGAGCGCCTTGTCTCCCGGCAGGCGGCCGATGCGGCGCAGCAGCGAGGCCAGGTTCTCGCCGTCCACGTACTCCATGGACAGGAAGTGCTGCCCCTCGGCCTCCCCCACGTCCCACACCCGGCAGACGTGCGGGTGGGAGACCTGCCGGGCGATGCGGACCTCGCTGTACAGCCGCTCGATGCGCTCGGGGTCGCGCTCGAGCTCGCGGGGGAGGAACTTGAGCGCGACCGGGTGCTCCAGCTTGAGGTCGTCGGCCCGGTACACCTCGCCCATGCCGCCGCGGCCGAGCAGGCCCACGATGCGGTAGCGCCCGACCAGCACCGTCCCCGGCGTGAAGCGCTCCGGCGAGGCCGCCCCGGCACGGCGCGGCGTTCCGCCCGGCGTGGCCGCCGCCGCCCCGCGGGGGGCCGTGCCGGTCGGGCTGTCGGCCGGGTCCAGGCCCGCGCCGCAGCCGGGGCAGAACCGGTCCGTCTCGTCGACGGGGCGGGCGCAGGCGGGACACGAGGCCATCAGGTCCCCACGGGCCATCTAGAGACGATACGACAACTCGTGCGGCTCCGTTCGGGCGGCCTCAGTTGCCGGCCCAGTAGGGCAGGCGCTGGAACGCCTCGACCGCGAGGGGCTGGTGGCCCCGGTCCCCGAAGTCCCAGGCCGAGCGTGTAGGGCAGCAGCGGCCGCATGCGATCGAAGGCGGGCGCGCTCCGGACGGTCTTCGCCCGCTGCTGGCCGGCCCCAGGGGAGCGCCAGGCCCACCACGCAAGAAGCCGCCGTCAGCGGCCGCATGGCGCGCCGAGTCTGGCAGGCCGGGCGCAACACAGGGCGGCCGCTTGGGTCTAAGATCAGCGGCGTCCGATGAGCCCGGACCGACCCTCGCTGCCCCGCTTCCCGCTGCTCCGCGACACCGGGCCGCTGTCCGGACGCGCCGAGGAGGGCGTCGCCGTTCCCCAGCCGCCGCAGCCCGCCCGGGCCAGCGGCTCCTGGGCGCTGCAATCGGCGGCCGACGCCCACGGGACGACGCAGCGGGTGCCGATCCACCCGCTCCCCTTCCGCATCGGCCGTGCCGCCGACCTGCCGCTGGCCCTGTCCTCCGCCCACGTCTCCAAACAGCACGCCGAGATCTACTCGGACGGCTTCACCCTGCGGGTGCGCGACCTCGACAGCCGCAACGGCACCTGTCTCAACCAGCAGCCGGTGACCGACGCTCCGCTGTACGAGGGTGACCTGCTGCAGATCGGGGACGCCGAGTTCCGGGTGGTGCAGGCCACCGCCGACGGCGAGCAGGCGTACGCCGCCGGGGACACGGTGCCGCTGCACGCGAAGCTGGCGCCCGGCCGCGTGCGCACGCTGATCGACATGGGTGCCGTCTCGGTCGACTACCAGCCGATCGTGACGGTGCCCTCGCGCGAGCCCGTGGCCTACGAGGCCCTGGGGCGCGGGAGCCTGGAGGAGATGCCGCGGGGACCGGTGGAGCTGTTCGACCTCGCCGGCATCCTGGGCCTGGAGACGCAGGCGCGGCTCAGCCGGCTGTTCCGGCGCAAGGCGGTGGAGCTGGTGCGCGGATGCCCGCCGCCTCTGCTGCTGTTCCTGAACACCCACCCCGCCGAGTTCACGCCCGCGTGCTACGCCGGACTGCTCTCCTCGCTCACGGAGCTGCGGGAGTTCTGCCCCGAGGTCTCGCTGGCGCTGGAGATCCACGAGAGCGCGCTGCGCCAGATCGAGTTCCTGCGCCGGCTGACGGACGACCTCTCCGCCATCGGGGTGGGCGTCGCCTACGACGACTTCGGGGCCGGCGAGGCGCGGCTCTTCGAGCTGGCCGAGGTGCCCCCCGAGTACCTCAAGTTCGACCGGCGCTTCGTGACCGGCATCCACTGCGCGCCGCTCTCCCGGCGGCGCCTGGTCAGCTCGCTGGTGGCCGCCGCCCGCGAGCTCCACGTCAACACCATCGCCGAGGGCGTGGAGACGCCCGAGGAGGCGGAGGCCTGCCGGCGGGCGGGCTTCACCCACGGCCAGGGCTACTACTTCGGTCGGCCGATCCCAGCCGAGGAGCTTCTCGCCCTGAGGCGGCAGGCCTCGGCCCGGCGATGAGCCCGCCCTCGCCGGCGCTCGACTCGGCGGTGGCAGCGGCGATCATCTCCCTGCTGGAGGACGGCCCCTGCGACCCGGCCGCCCTGGAGTCCTCGCTGGCGGCGCTGCAGGCCCGCTGGGGCGCGCAGGTGCACACCGTCCTGCTGTTCGTCCTGGCCCACGTCGAGTTCCCCCCCGAGAGGGCGCGCCGTCACTGGCGAGCCGTGCTGCGGGAGTGGAAGGCGCTCGCCGCGCGGCTGGGCGAGCCGGTGGACCTGCGCGTGGCGGTGCTCCACCACTTCCTGCGCCGGCCGCGCACCCTGCGCAACCCCGCCATCGTCGACCTGCGCATCCTGCGCCGCACCCACCGCTCGGCCATGCTCGACGAGCTGACGCGGGTCCACAACTACCGCTACTTCCAGGACTGCGTGGCGGCCGAGGCGCGGCGCGCCGAGCGCTTCGGCCTGGTGGTGACGCTGCTGATGGTCGACGCCGACGACTTCAAGGCCTACAACGACGCCCACGGCCACCCGGCCGGCAACCGCGCGCTGCGCCGGCTGGCCGCCGTGCTGCGCCGCTCGGTGCGGCGGGTGGACGTGGTGGCCCGCTACGGCGGCGAGGAGTTCGCCATCCTGCTGCCCAGCACGCCCAAGCTGGCGGCGCTGGCGGTGGCGGAGAAGGTGCGCCAGGCCGTGGAGAAGGCCGACGTGGGCGCCGACTCCGGGAGGCCGATCACCGTCAGCATCGGCGTGGCCAGCCTGCCCGGCGACGCCGCCACCGCCCACGAGCTGGTGGACTGCGCCGACCGCGCGCTCTACGCGGCCAAGGCCGCCGGCCGCAACCAGGTGGCCGCCTTCTCCCCGGAGCGCCGCGACCACCCGCGCCTGCCCGCCGCCCTCAAAGGCCGCTTCACCGCCGCCACCCCCGAGCTGCACCCGCTCCTCACCCGCAACCTGAGCGAGGGCGGCCTGGCCTTCGTCACCCGTCACGCGGTGGAGACGGGCGCCATCGCCCGCGTGCAGCTGCAGCTGCCGCCGGACGACGAGCCCCTGGAGTGCATCATGCGGGTGGTCCGCTCCACGCGCGCCGCCGACGGCTACCACGTCAGCGGCGCCATCGTGCACATGCCGAAGCCGCAGGCCCAGCGCTTCCGGCTGTTCCTGCGCTCGCTGCGCCAGGCGGCGCCCACCCCGCGACCGGCTAGCGGAGGCCAAACTCGCGGGCCCGCAGCCTCCTGATGCGGTCGCGCAGCTCGGCGGCCTTCTCGAACTCCAGGGCCTTGGCCGCCTCCCGCATCTGCTTCTCCAGCGCCTTCAGCTCGGCCTCGATGTCGTCGAGCGAGCGGTAGCGCGCTTCCGCCTCCTCCGGCTCCTCGACCTCGGGCACCGCCACGTAGTCGTGCTCGTACACGGAGGAGAGCAGCTCGCCGATGTTCTTGCGGATGCTCTCCGGGGTGATGCCGTTCTCCGTGTTGAAGGTCTCCTGCAGCGCCCGGCGGCGGCCGGTCTCGCCGATCGCGGTCTGCATGGAGTCCGTCTGCTTGTCCGCGTAGAGGATCGCCCTGCCCTCGACGTTGCGGGCGGCGCGACCGATGGTCTGGATCAGTGAGCCCGAGGAGCGCAGGAAGCCCTCCTTGTCGGCATCGAGGATGGCGACCAGGGAGACCTCGGGCAGGTCCAGCCCCTCCCGCAGCAGGTTGATGCCGACCAGCACGTCGAACTCGCCCCGGCGCAGGTCGCGCAGGATGCGCACCCGCTCCAGGGTCTCGATGTCCGAGTGCAGGTAGCGCACGCGGACGCCGAGGTCGTGGTAGTACTCGGTGAGGTCCTCGGCCATGCGCTTGGTCAGCGTGGTGACCAGCACCCGCTGGCCCTTCGCGGCGCGGGTGCGGATCTCGGCCAGCAGGTCGTCCACCTGGCCCTTCACCGGGCGGACGTCGATCCCGGGGTCCATCAGCCCGGTCGGCCGGATCACCTGCTCCACCACCACGCCGCCCGACTTCTGCAGCTCGTAGGGCCCGGGTGTCGCTGACACGTAGATGACCTGCCCCAGCCTGCCCTCGAACTCGTCGAAGCTCAGCGGCCGGTTGTCGAGCGCCGAGGGCAGGCGGAAGCCGTACTCGACCAGCGTGGTCTTGCGCTGGCGGTCGCCGTGGTACATGCCCCGCACCTGAGGCACCGACTGGTGCGACTCGTCGATGACCATCACCGCGTCCTTCGGCAGGTAGTCGAGCAGCGTCGGCGGCGGCTCGCCGGGGCGGCGGCCGGAGAGGTGGCGCGAGTAGTTCTCGATGCCGTGGCAGTGGCCGGTCTCCCGCAGCATCTCCAGGTCGAACATGGTCCGCTGGTAGAGCCGTTGCGCCTCCAGCAGCTTGCCCTGACCCTCCAGCTTCGCCTTCTCCTCCAGCAGCTCGGCCTCGATGGTGCGCAGGGCGTCCGCCAGCTTCGGCTGCGGGGTCACGTAGTGGCTCGAAGGATAGATCGCCACCTGTGCCAGCCGGCCGCTGGTCTTGCCGGTGAGAGGATCGAAGGAGCTGATCCTCTCCACCTCGTCCCCGAACAGCTCGATGCGGATCCCGCTCTCCTCGTAGGCGGGCACGATCTCCACCACGTCGCCGCGCACCCGGAAGGTGCCGCGGCGCAGGTCGTAGTCGTTGCGGTCGTAGCGGGCGTCCACCAGCTTGGCCAGCAGGTCGCGGCGGTCCAGGGTGTCCCCCTGCCGCACGAACAGCAGCATCCCGTAGTACGCCTCCGGCGAGCCCAGGCCGTAGATGCAGGAGACCGAGGCCACGATGACGACGTCGCGCCGCTCGAACAGGCTGCGGGTCGCCGACAGCCGCATCCGGTCGATCTCGTCGTTGATGGTCGATTCCTTCTCGATGTAGGTGTCCGACTGCGGCACGTACGCCTCGGGCTGGTAGTAGTCGTAGTAGGAGACGAAGTACTCGACCGCGTTCCGCGGGAAGAAGCTCTTGAACTCCTGGTAGAGCTGGGCGGCCAGCGTCTTGTTGTGGGCCAGCACCAGCGTCGGCCGGTTGACGTTGGCCACCACCGAGGCGACCGTGAACGTCTTGCCGCTGCCGGTGACCCCGAGCAGCACCTGGTGCGAGTCGCCACGCTGCAGGCCGGCCGTGAGCTCCTCGATCGCCCGCGGCTGGTCGCCGCGTGGCTGGAACTCGCTCACCAGCTCGAAGCGGCTGTCGGCCCTGGCCGGCGCCAGCCGCGGCTCCTCGGCGCGCGCACGGCTCACGCGGCGATCTCCTGGGGGACGCTCATCCGCACATCATACGGCCGCCGCCCGCGGCCGGTCAGCCGACCTGGAAGCTGCCGGCTGTCGTCAGGTTCCGCGAGGAGTTGCGGCGCGCTGGAGCGGGTCGTGGGGTCTGGATCCTACTCGCCCGCGGCGTAGCGCAGCCGCGACTGGGCGACGGCGAGGTCGAGCCTCGCCCGCAGCAGCGCGACACGGGCGCCGGTCAGCCCCAGCTCGGCGTCCCGCGCCTCGAGCGCGCTGGCCGTGCCCTCCGCGTAGGCCAGCCGAGCGACGCGGGCCTGCTCCTCGGCGGTGGCCAGCGCCCCGCGCGCCACCACCAGCCGCTGCCGCGCCTCGCCGGCGGTGGCCAGCGCCGTGCGCACCTCGAGCGCCACCCCGTCCTGCGCGGCCCGCAGCGACTCCGACAGCGAGTCCCGCAGGGCCCGCAGCTCGGCCACCTTCGGTCGCGTCCGCAGCGCCTGAGCCGGGTCCCAGCTGAGCGCAAGGCCGAGGAGGTAGATCTGGCCCTGGCGTGCGAACAGCCGCCCCGCCTCGTCGTTCTGCTGGGTGAAGGTCCCCCGCAGGCCGAGCGCCGGCAGGCTGGAGGCCTGGACGGCGCCCGCGCGCAGGTCGAGCGCCTCGCCCCGGCGGCGGAGCGCCTCGAGGTCCGGCCGCTGCCGCAGGGCTCGCGCGATCACCTCCTCCTCGGAGGCCGCCTCCAGAGCACCTTCCCCCACCTCGCGCAGAGGCGCCGCGCGGAAGCGGGCGTCGGCGGTCACCGTCACCAGCGACTCGCGCGCGAGCGTGGCGCGGTTGCGGGTGGTGAGCAGGTCCGACTCCGCCTCGGCCAGCGACAGCTCGGCCTTGAGCACGTCGAGCCTGGCCGCGCTGCCCGCCTCCATGCGCGAGCGGGTGGCGCGCAGGAAGGCCCGCTGCTGCTCGAGCGCCTGCTCGGCCACGCCCACTGCCGCCGAGGCGGTCGCCGCCAGCAGGAAGGCCTCTTCGGCCTGCAGCACCAGCTGCTGCCGCGTCCTCTCGCAGGAGCCCCGGCTGGCCAGGAGGTCGGTGCGGGCGGCAGAGCGCTCTCCCGACAGCGCGCCCCAGGTGAACAGCGGCTGCGTCAGCGAGACGTTCAGCGCGTAGCGGTCCAGCTGCTTCACCTCGAACGAGGTGGGCGGGATCAGGCCGGGGATGCCCGGGTACTCGATCTGCAGCGGCCGTTGCGTGGGCGTGTAGAGGCCCGTGGTCTCGACCGTGCCCAGCCGGTTCCACGCAGCCTCCTCGGCCCGCGCCTGGGCGGCCCGGACCTCGGACTGCGCGGCGCGCAGACGGGGCTGCGCCGCCAGGGTGGCGGCCACCGCGTCCTCCACGCCGAGAGCGTCCTCGCCAGCGGCGGCCCGAGCCAGCGCGACGAGGACCAGGGTGGGGCCCAGAGCGAGCTTCATGAGGGCGCTCCTCCTGCCCGCCTCCGCGAGGTCAGGCGATGGGCGAGCACGATGAAGGACGGCAGCAGCACGAGCGACAGGGGGATGGAGGCGATCAGGCCGAAGATGTTCACCCAGCCGAAGCTGCCCCACATGCGCCCGCCGAACAGCGTCAGCGGCACCAGGCCGAGCACCGCCGTGAGCGCCGTCAGCACGACGGGCCTCAGCCGGTCCTGCCCGGCCTGCAGGATGGCCGTCTCCAGCGGCTCGCCGCGCCGCATCAGCTCGAGCATGCGGTCGACGAAGTAGATCTTGTGGTTGACGTACACGCCGATGAGCGCGATCAGCCCCAGGAACGCCATGAAGCCGAACGGGTTCCCCGTCAACGCCAGGCCGGGCAGGGCGCCGACCAGCGCGTAGGGCACCGCCAGCATCACGGCGACGGTGACGGCGAAGTCGTCGAACATCGCCACCAGCAGGAGGAAGATGAGCAGGACGGCCCCCGCCGCCGCGATGCCCAGGTTGCGGAAGCTCTTGAGGATCTCCTCCCGCTCGCCCGCCCAGGTGTAGCCGTAGCCGGGCTTCCAGTCGAGGCGCTCGAGCGCGGGCTCGAGCTGCGCGATCACGCTGGAGGACAGGGTCGAGGCGTCGACGTCGGCCGTGACCTCGACCACCCGCTGGGTGTTGCGCCGGTTCAGCCGCGCGAAGCCGTAGTCCAGCCGGATGCGGGCCGAGTCCTTGAGCGGCACCAGCTCGCCGCCGGGCGCGGGCACCCGCACCTCCCCGAGCGCCGCCACCGGCCGCTCCGGCTCCGGCGCCGGCTCCAGCACCACCTGTACCAGGTCCTCGCCCCGGCGGAACTCGGTGACCTTGTCGTCGCCGTGCAGCATCCGCAGGGTCTGCCCCACCCGCGCCGGCGTCAGTCCGGTGCGCAGCGCGCGGTCGACGTCGAGCGTCACCCGGGTCAGCGGCACGCTCTCGCTCAGGCTGTCGAGCACGTTGACGGTGCCGGGGATGGCCTGCAGGCGCTCCTTCGCCTGCTCGGCCAGACGGCGCAGCTCGAGGTAGTCGTCGCCGTGAATGCGCAAGACCACCGGGTGGCGCACCGGCGGGCCGTAGACGAGGTCCTCGACGTTGACGTTGACGCCGACCAGGTCCGCCAGCCGCCGGCGGAGGCGGGAGGCCGCCTGCACCGGGTCGTCGCCGTCGTGCAGCCGTACCAGCACGTCGGCCACGTGGCTGCCCTCGGCGTGGCTGACGCGCGAGCTGAACACCTCGGGGTACGGTCCGCCGAGCACCGCCGAGGTGTCGAGCACCGACGGGTCCTCCTGGATCCGCCGGCAGGCCTCGGCGAGCTTGAGCGAGGTGCTCTCCAGCCGGCTCCCCTTCGGGAGCTCGAGGGCCACGAACAGCGAGGGCTTGTCCGCCTTCGGGAAGAACTGCAGACCGATCACCTCGAAGAGGCCGAGCGAGGCAGCGAGCAACCCCGTGCCGGCGAGGGCCACGCGGGCGGGGTGCGCCACCACCCAGGGGATGAGCCGCTCGTACAGCCGCCGGAGCACGAGGAGCGCGGGGTTGCGCTCGCCGTGCGGCCCTTCCGCCCGGTCCTGCTTGCGGTCGTAGAGCGCCTCGTCCGCGACGGGGGTGACCGAAGCCGGGCTGCGCAGGACGAACATCGACACCCAGGGGGTGAAGAGCTGGGCCACCAGCAGCGAGGTGGCGAGCGCCAGTACCACCGAGGCCGGCATGCCCTTGATGTACGCGCCGATGTCGCCGCCCATGGCGAACAGCGGCAGGAACGAGGCGATCGCCACCGCGGTGGTGCCGTTGTTGGCCCAGAACACGCGGGCCGTGCCGAACACCGCCGCCCGCAGGGGGGAGAGGCCCTTGTCGCGCATGATCTGGATGCTCTCGGTCACCACCACGGCGTCGTCGACCAGCAGCCCGAGGGCGACGATCAGGCCGCCGATGCTCACCGTCTCCAGGCTCATCCCGAACACGAAGAGGCCCAGCACCGCCCCGCCCACCGCCAGCGGGATCACACCCGACACCACCAGCGCCGCGCGCCAGCCCATGCCGAGCGTGATCACCAGCACCACCAGCACCATGCCCTCGAGCAGGCTCTGGACGAAGCTGCGCACCGAGCGGCCGATCCAGGCCGGCTGGTCGTGGCAGACCACCGCGCGCATCCCAGGCGGCAGGGTGGCCGCCACCCTGAGAACGGCGTCGCGGACCGCCGAGCCCACGGCGACCGCGTCCCGGTCTTTGCGGAAGCGCACCTGCAGCCCCACGGCGGGCTGGCCAGCGTAGAGGAAGCGCTTGCGGGGCGTGCGCGTGAGGTCGCGGACCTCGGCCACCTCGCGCAAGACCACGGTGGTCGTCCCCCCGCCGGTGTCGGCCTGCACGCCCACGGGGACGCGGCCGACGTCCTCGGCGTCCGTGAACTCCTGGTTCACCTCGAGCAGCGTCGTCAGCGGCCCCAGGTCGTACTCGCCGCCGGGGATGCGCACGTTCGACAGCTGCAGCTGCCGTACCACCTGCTCCGCGGAGAGCCGGTGCCGGGCCAGGCGGACTGCGTCGAGGCGCACCCGCACCGCCGGCTCGTGCTCGCCCAGCAGGTCGACCCCGGCGACTCCGGCCACCGCCGCCACCGCGGACTTGAGCCGCTTGGCCGCGGCGGTGAGCCGGCTGTCGGAGAGGTTTCCCACCACGGCCACCACCATCTGCGGCATCAGGCTGGTGCTCCAGGGCACCACCTCGGGGTCCTTCACCTCGGCCGGGAGCTCGCGCTTGCGGCTGAGGATCTTGCCGCGCGCCCGCTCGGCGGTGACGTTCATGTCGACGCCGTCCTCGCAGCGCACGAGGAAGAACGCCGACTGCGGGTAGGCGTAGGCTTCCACGAACTCCACGCCCGGCAGCTCGTAGAGGAGCGCCTCGATCGGCTTCACCACCTGGGTCTCGACGTCCTCGGGGCTGGCTCCCGGGTAGGGGATGCTGACCGTCATCGCCGTGACCTCGATCCGCGGCTCCTCCAGCCGCGGGATCAGCAGCCAGGCGGCGAGGCCGAGCAGGAACAGGGCGAGGGCGCCCACCAGCACCAGCCGCCAGCGCCGGATGGCGCCGAAGGAGAGGTCGCGGAAGGAGAGCTGGTCCCGGGGCAGCCGCGGCGTCATCGGCTGCGCTCGATGGTGCGCACCCGCTGGCCGTCCTGCAGGAAGTAGGCCCCCTCGGCGACCAGCCGCTCACCGCCGCGAAGACCGGAGCGGACGACGATCTCGTGGCCCTCCGCCTCGTCGACCTCGACCGGGACCTGGCGCACCTTCTCGCCGCTCTCCAGCAGGAACACGAAGTCGCGGTCCTGCCGGTGGACCACGGCCTCCAGGGGGATGCGCAGCTCCGCCGCCTGCCGCCCCGGCGCGAAGCGGACGCGCAGCAGCGTCCCCGGGAGCAGCCGGCGGCCGCCGTCGGGTGTCACCTCGATCGTGTAGAGCCCGTCGGCCGGGTCGGGGGTGGTGGCGACGCTCGTCACGCGTCCCGCGAACGTCTCACCCGCGTCGCCGGTGAGCCGGGCCGCCTGGCCCACCCGCAGCAACCGCCGCTCGCGCGCGGTGGCGGCCGCCTTCACCACCACCGTCCCCGTGGTGTCCAGCACCACGATCGGCACGCCCGCGCCGACGGTCTCGCCTGGCTCGGCCAGGCGGGCGAACACGGTGCCGGCAGCCGGCGCCAACAGCCGCGTCCGCGCCAGGGCGTCCTCCGCCTGGGCCACCTGCGCCTCGGCGGCCTCTAGCTGGCTGAGCGCGTCGTCGCGGACGCTGCTGGCCATGGCGCCCTCGGACACCAGGCGGGTGGCGCGCTCGGCGTCGCGCCCCGCCTTCTCCCGGTGCGCCGCCGCCACCCGCAGCTGGGCGCGGGCGTCGACCTCGTCGAGCGTCGCCAGCAGCTGTCCCTGGCGGACGGCGTCGCCCTCCTGGGCGCGGACCTCGGCCACCACGCCGGGCTGCTTGAAGCCGAGGCGGATGCGGCTGCGGGCGGCCACGCTGCCCCGCAGCTCGATCGGCTGGTCGGTCTGGGCGGCGAGCGCGACCACCTCGACCAGCGGCGGAGGCGGCGCGCTGCTGCCCGGGTGGCGGCTGCAGCAGAGGAGAGCGAGCGAGAGGCCCGGCAGCGTCAGGATGCGCTTCATCGATGACTCTCCGCTACTCGGCCGCCGGTGCGCCCTCCGCCTGGTGTGTCGGCTTCTTCAGCAGGAAGACCAGCGGGACGGCCAGCAGCATGAACAGGGTCAGCAACTCGAACGCCTGCACGTACGAGAGCATGGCGGCCTGCCTCTGCACCATCCCCCACACCGCCCCGTACGCCTGCCGGGCGGCGGTGGCAGGATCGCTGCCGCGGCTGAGGAAGCTCCGGCGCAGGCCCTCCAGCATGGCCCGGGTCGCGGGGTCGTAGAGGGTCACGTGGCTGCCCAGGATGTTGACGTTTCTCTGCCGGAAGTTCTCGAGCAGCGTCTGGGTGACCGCGATGCCGACCGAGCCGCCGAGGTTCCGCACCAGGTTGAACAGGCTGGCGGCGTCGCCGATCGACTCCCTGGCGATGCGGTCCATCGTCGCCACCGTCAGCGGCACCATCAGCAGGCTGAAGGATAGCCCCTGCAGGAACTGCGGCCAGAACAGGTCCCAGTAGCCGACGTCCACGTTCAGCCGGGAGAACCACAACAGGCTGCAGGCGCCGGCCAGGAAGCCGCCGGCCAGGAGCTTGCGCGGGTCCACGTGCGCGACCACCAGGCCGACCAGCGGGGTCGCGAGGAGCGAGGCGTAGCCGCGGGGCATCAGGGCGATGCCGGCCTCGACGGCCGGGTAGCCGAGCAGCACCTGCAGCAGCACTGGGAGCATGATCAGGCTGCTGAAGAGCACGAACGACATCACGCCGATGAGGGCCACCCCAGCCGCGTAGCTCCGCTCCCTGAAGGCGCGCAGGTCGAGCACGGGGTGCCGGGTCGTCAGCTCGCGGACGACCAGCGCCAGCAGGCCCACCCCGGCGGTCAGCAGCAGCGCGACGATCCAGCCCGAGGCCAGCCAGTCCTCCTCCTCGCCCTTGTCGAGGGCGATCTGCAGCGAGCCGATGCCCACGACCAGCAGGAACAGGCCGTAGCTGTCGATCGCCTGCGGGCGGCGGAGGTAGGGCGGGTCGCTGATGAAGGCGCGGATCATCAGGATCGCCACCAGCCCGACCGGCACGTTGACGTAGAACACCCAGCGCCAGCTCAGGTTGTCGGTCAGCCAGCCGCCCAGCACCGGCCCCAGTATCGGGGCCACGATGATGCCGACGCTCCACAGGCCCATCGCCTTGCCGCGGGCGCGGCCGGGGAACGCCTCCAGCATCACCGCCTGCGAGAGCGGCTGCATCACTCCCCCGGTCATGCCCTGGACGATGCGGAAGGCCACCAGCATCGGCAGGGTGACGGCCATGCCGCACAGCGCCGAGGCGGTGGTGAAGCCGGCGACGGCCAGCAGCAGCAGCCGCTTGCGGCCCGCCATCCTCGCGAGCCAGGCGGTCATGGGCAGGATGATGGCGTTCGCGGCCAGGTACGAGGTGAGCGCCCAGGTGGACTCCTGGACCGAGGCCGACAGCGAGCCGGCCACGTGGGGCAGCGACACGTTCACCACGGTGGTGTCGAGCACCACCATGAACGTGCCGGCGAGGACGGCGAGGGCGGCCAGCCAGGGGTGCGGCGCCTGCGCCGCGGGGGCCGCCGCGGAGACGGCCCGCTGGACAGGCGGGACGGGGGGGAAAGCCTCGACCAGCGTTTCGGGGTCGAGCGTCACAGAGGTGTCCGGCACGGTGCGGCCCGAGCCCCTATTCTACGCGCCCGACGCCGCTTTTCGGCGACGTCAGGCTGGCCGTGTGTCCGGCGTCACCCGATCCCCAGCCGGCGCTTCGCCTCGTCCAGGATGACCCGGGTGGCGGTGGCGCCCGAGCGGCTACATCCCAGCTCGCGCACGCGCAGCAGCCGGTCGAGGTCGCGGACGCCGCCTGCGGCCTTGACCTGCACGTGCGCCGGCGTGTGCTCGCGCATGAGCACCAGGTCCTCGTCGGTGGCGCCGCCGCTGCCGAAGCCGGTGGAGGTCTTGACCCAGTCGACGGACAGCTCGCCACAGATCTCGCACAGGCGGATCTTCTGCGCGGCGTCCAGGTAGCAGTTCTCGAAGATCACCTTGAGCTTCGCCCCCCGGGCGCGCACCTTCTCGAGCACCGCGCGGACGTCGTCGCGCACGTAGCCCCAGTCGCCGCTCAGGACCTTCGAGATGTTGACCACCATGTCCAGCTCCAGCCCGCCGTCGGCCAGCGCCTGGTCGGCCTCGAAGGCCTTCACCCGGGTGGCGTGGGCGCCGTGGGGGAAGCCGATGGTGGTGCTGGGGACGACCGCGCTGCCGGCCAGCAGCTGGGTGCAGCGGCCCAGGTAGTAGGGCAGGATGCAGACGCTGGCGACCCGGTACTCGCGGGCCAGGCGGCAGCCGGCCTCCAGCTCCTCCTGCGGGAGCACCGGCCGCAGCAGGGAGTGGTCGATCATACCGGCGACGTCGGCGTAGGTGTAGTCCAAGCGGGCCTCCGGCGAGCGCCCACGCTACCCCCATGTGGCCCCGGCCACAAGAGCCGGACGCGTCTCCTGGGCTAGAATGCGGGCTCCAGCAAGCGAGGTCGCGATGGCGGATGAGAAGGTGACGGTGATCGATGGCCAGGTCGAGATCGAGGGCAAGCTCAAGGGCAAGGACGTGGTCATCCACGGCCGCTTCAAGGGCGAGATCGCGGTGGCCGGGCGGCTGGTGATCGCCGAGGGGGCGAAGGTCGAGGCCTCCGTCAGCGCCGACGCGCTGGAGATCGCCGGCCAGCTCGAGGGCGACGTCAAGGCCCGCGCCCTCACCCTGAGCGAGAAGGCGCGCATGCACGGCACCGTCGACGCCCGCGTGCTGGTGGTGCGCGAGGGCGCCTGGCTGTCCGGCTCGGTGGCTTCCGGCGAGCGCGAGTCCGCGCCGAAGCCGGCCCCCGAGAAGCCGGTGGCGCAGTACGCCTCGCTCCCGGAGAGGGCCGACAAGGGCGTCTGAGCGCCCGAGAGCCGGGGGTGAAGCTCCGGGAGCTGGCCGGGCGGCTCGGCTGCGAGCTGCTCGGCGACGGCGAGGTCGAGATCCGCGGCGTCTCCGGGCTGGAGCGGGCCGGGCCCGGCGACCTCACCTTCCTCGCCAACCCCCGCTACGCCCCGCTGCTGGCGACCACCCGGGCCGCCGCGGTGATCGTCGCCTCCGCGAACGAGTCCACGCTGCCGCGGCTGGTCAGCGAGAACCCCTATCTCGCCTTCGCCCGCGCGGTGGGCCTGATCTGCCCCCCTGCGCGCCCCGAGCCCGGCGTCCACCCTTCCGCCCAGGTGCACCCGACCGCGGTGCTGGGGACGGGCGTCCACGTGGGAGCGCTGGCCGTGGTGGGCGCCCGGGCGCGGGTGGGGGCGCGCAGCGTGCTGCACCCGCAGGTGGTCGTCTACGACGAGGTGACGATCGGCGAAGACTGCCTGCTCCACTCCGGCGTGCAGGTCCGCGAGCGCTGCCGGCTGGGCGACCGGGTGATCGTGCAGAACGGGGCGGTCATCGGCGGCGACGGCTTCGGTTTCGCCAGGGACGCGGAGGGCCGGTACCACAAGTTCCCGCAGGTCGGGACGGTGGTGATCGAGGACGACGTGGAGATCGGCGCTCTCACCGCGGTCGACCGCGCGGCGCTGGGCGAGACCCGTATCGGCCGCGGCTCGAAGCTCGACAACCTGGTGCAGGTGGGGCACTCCGTCACCGTCGGTTCCGACACCGTGCTCTGCGGCCAGGTCGGCATCGCCGGCAGCAGCCGCGTCGGCAGCGGGGTGACGCTGGCCGGACAGGTGGGCGTGGCCGGGCATCTCACCATCGGCGACCGGGTGATCGCCACCGCCCAGACCGGCATCCCCTCCTCGGTCGAGCCGGGGACCGTGGTCTCCGGCTACCCGGCCATCGAGAACCGAGCCTGGCTGCGCTCGAGCGCGTTGTTCGCGCGACTTCCCGAGCTGCAGAAGCGCGTGCGCGAGCTGGAGCGCAGGCTCGAGTCGCTGCTGTCGCGCGGCCGCAGCGGCCCCTGCTGAGGGGCGCCCCTCCCCGCCCGCGGAACGCTCAACGGTCCGTCACCTCGACGCTGCCGCAGGCCCCGTTCTGGGCGCAGGCCGTGTAGGTCGCGTTCTCGTACGCCCTCAGCTGGTACTGGTTGGCGGGCTCGTGGTCGCAGCCACTGCTCCTGCCCGTGCAGTACTTGCCCGCGCGGGTCCAGGTCGGGCCCGGCCGTCCGGTGTCCTCGGCCACGCCCACGCGCCAGCTCTCGCAGGCCGAGCGCTCCGGGCTGCCCTCCTTGCGCACCGGGCAGAAGGCGCGGCCGTCGGAGAAGCCGATGGCCTTGCAGAAGTCGCCGTCGGGTCCGACGATCGGCGTCGAGTCGAGCAGGGCGTAGTCGCCGTAAGGGATGTACAGCTCGACGTTGAAGTGGTGGACGGGAGGCGGGTAGGGGCGCCCGCAGCCGCTGCCCACCGGCGGCAGGTCGACGTTGCGCTCGACCGGGAAGGAGGCCGGGTTGCAGGTGAAGCGGTAGCTGGCGCCGTTGTGCCACATGTGGCCGTCGCTCACCAGGACGTCGTAGTCCTCGGAGAAGCTGTTGTCGTCCTTCACCTGGATCTGCTCGTACATGTAGTCGTCCGGGTCGCGCTGGGCGCACAGGCCGGCGGACTGCAGGTTGGCGACCATCCCGTTCAGGTAGGCTTCCTTGTCGAGCACCCGGTAGTTGTCGCTGCCCTTGGGTTCGGCGTCCCTGGTGTCGAAGATCTGCGGCTTCTGCGCCAGCAGCTCGTCCATGGCCGTCATCACGAAGTCGGTCAAGCGCCCCGTCTGCTTTCCGCAGGTGGCGACCGCGCTGCCAGCTCCCAGGCGGCAGGACTGGACGCCGCCCGCAGGCGTGGGCGTGGGCGCGGAGACGGGTGGCGTGGAGCCGGAGGGCGATCCGCCTCCGCAGGAGACGGCGAGCGCGAGGGAGAACGACGCGAGCAGGGCTGCGGCCAGGGGGAGGAGCTGGCGCTGCATCATCCTTGACCTCTTCGCACGTCGAGTACGCGACGCCTCGGCCGCGCACTCTAGTCGCTCGTTCCCCGCCGAGGCAAGGGTCTTGCGCACACGCCGCACGGGGTCAGCTTCCGGGAGTCGGCGCGCGACGCACCTGACGGCGCTCGCGCTTGCGGAGGGCCGGTCAGGGGTGAGATGGTAGCGCGCTCGTGAGCCCTTTCCCACCGCCGCGCGGCGCCTGGTCGCTCTCCGCCGCCACCACCACCGCCTTCGCCCTCGCGCTGCTTCTCGGGCTGGCGTGGTACGCGCAGACACAGCTCGACCTGCGCGGGCGGCCAGAGGAGGACGCGGCGATGCTGCTGCGCTACTCGGGCCACCTGGCGCAGGGGCACGGCATCGTCTGGAACGTCGGCGAGAAGCCGGTGGACGGCGCCACCGACTTCCTGTTCATGCTGGCGGTGGCGGCGCTGCACCGGGCCGGCCTCACCCTGGAGACCGCGGCGCGCGGCCTCGGCATGGCGGCGCACGCGGTCACGGTCCTGCTGCTGTTCCTCGGCGCGCTACGGCTGCACGGCGTCCCCGCCCACTGGGCGGCCGTGCCCGCCGCCTTCTACGCGATCGGGCCGGGACTGCGGCACCTGGCGGCCTGCTACGGCACGCCGCTGTTCGCCCTGGCGGTGGCCGTCGCCTGGCTGTACGCGAGCCTCCTCGCGGACAGCGCCCCTGGCGCCGAGCGCGGCCCGGCCCTGCGGTTCGCTCTGGCGGCGCTGGCCATGGGGCTCGCCCGCCCGGAGGGCGTCTTCCTCGGCGGCTTCATGCTGCTGGGCGTCCTGCTGGTCCGCCGCGGCTCGGGCGCGCGGCGCATCCTGGGCCGCTACCTGCTGGTGTTCCTCACGCTGGGGCTCGCCTATTTCCTGTGGCGCTGGTGGTACTTCGGCTGGCCGCTGCCCAATCCCTTCTACAAGAAGGGCGCCTTCCTGCTGCACTGGCACTCGCTGCGCATGGCCTGGCGCGACCTGTGGCGGCTGGGACTGCCGTTCCTGCTGCTGCCGCCGATCGGGCTGCTGGTCCGCGGCGCCCGACGGGCCGCTCTATTCGTGCTCACGCCGGTGGCGCTGTTCGTCGCGCTGTGGGTGCTGATCTCCGACGAGACGAACTACGTCATGCGCTTCCGGCAGCCGATGGTACCGGTGCTGTTGCTGGGCAGCGTGCCCGTGGCGCAGGCGCTGGTGCGGCGGCTGCGCGGGGCCTGGCCCGCGCTCACCCGCCCCCCGGCGGCGGCCGGCTGGGTCGCGGCGCTGGCGATCGCCTCCGTCCTCGGCTGGAACGAGCACTCGCGCTACCGCTACATCGCCCCGGAGCGGATGGGGCTCTACGACGCCGCGCGGGTCCTGCGCGACTACGCGCCTCGCGGCTTCGCGCTCGCCACCACCGAGGCCGGACTGCTGCCCCTGTACAGCGAGTGGCGCGCCGTCGACGCCTGGGGGCTCAACGACGCCTACGTCGCCCACCACGGGGGCATCGACGACGCCTACCTCGAGCGCTACCGGCCGGAGGTGATGATGGTCCACGCCTACTTCTCGCCCGGCGTGCCGAAGAGCGGCCCCCGGGTGGAGAACCGCGCGCTGGGCCCCGCCTGGTACCGCATGGTGACGACCATGATCGGTTTCGCGGAGCGCCACGACTACCTCCTCGCCGCCTGCTTTGGCCGCAACGCCTGGGACACGCACTACTATTTCGTCCGCCGCGGCTTCCCCAAGAGCGACGAGATCGCCGCCCGGCTGCGGGCGCTCGACTACTACTGGGACGGCGAGCCGACCACCGACTTCGCGGCGGCCCCGGAGGCGTCCCCCTCAGGACGGTGAGGCTTCAGCGCCCGACGACCACCGAGCCGCAGGCCCCGTTCTGGCCGCACATCGTGTAGGTGCCGTTTTCGTAGGCCCAGAGGTCGTTCTGGTTGTCGGGGTGGTTCTGGCAGCCGCTGTCCGGGCCCGTGCAGTAATGGCCGTTGAAGGTCCAGGTCGGGCCGGGCCGGCCGGTGTCCTTGGCCGTGCCCACGCGCCAGGCCTCGCAGGCCACGCGCTCGGGGCCGTGATCGGCCCGCACGGGGCAGAACGCCCGGCCGTCGGTGTAGCCGACGGCGGCGCAATACGCCACGTCGGGACCGACCTTCGCGGTCGAGTCGAGGGTGACGTAGGCAGATCCCGGCAGCCACACCTTCGCGTCGAAGTGGTGGATCGGCGCCGGGTAGGGCCGTCCGCAGCCGCTGCCCGCCGGCGGCATGTCTGCCGTGCGGTCGATCGGGAAGGAGGCCGGCGTGCAGAGCTGGTCGAAGGCCTGGCCACCGCGCTGGATGAAGCCCTTGTCGGAGATGACGTAGAAGCCCTCGGAGAGATCGTTCGCGTCCTTGACCAGCACGCGCTTCGAGCCGAAGTCGTCCGGGTCCCGCTGGGCGCAGGCGTGCTGGCGCTGGACGTTGGTGACGATCGCGTCCAGATAGGCCTCGGGGTCCAGTACCCGGAAGGTGTCCGCTCCCTTGTGCTCCTCGACGGTCATGTCGAACAGCTGCGGCTTCTCCCGGACCGCCGAATCGATGGCGGTTTCGACGTAGTGGATGAGCTGCGAGCCCTTGACACCGTGCACGCACACGGCGTTGATGTCGCCCTTGCCGATGGTGCAGCTGCCGGCGAAGGAGGACGGAGTCGCGGTGGGCGAGGCCGTGGGGGTGGTGACGGTGGGCGTCTGCGGCGCGGTGGGCTTGGATCCACCGCAGGCGGAGAAGAGCAGGAGCAATGCGGCGGGAGCGACTCGGAGGAGAGACGCCGCCGCCCTGGCAGGGGCCGACGTTTTCTTCATCAAGACACGGCAAGATACCTCACCGTTGCCGATCCATCAATGGCCGCGGCCGCCAGAAAGTGACCCGGGACGCCTCGTTCGTGGGTTACTTCTTCGCCGGCCCGTCCCTCGGCGCCGCGTAGCCCGGCCGGTGGCGGAGCTTCAGCCCCGGACGCTTCACCTCCACCTGCAGCCTGCGGAAGCGGCCGTCGCGGGCCGGGTTGTCCGAGACGTAGCCGATCACGTACTGGCTGCCCAGCTCGTCGAGGATCGACTGGTAGATGGCAGCCAGCTCGCGCGAGGCCCGCGGTTTGAACACGCGGCCGCCGCTCACCTCCGCCAGGGTGGCCAGGAAGGCCTGGGCACGCAGGCCCTCCGAGCTCTGCGGCCGCTCGCCGGCGAACGCCACCGGGTAGACCACCACGTCGCTGCCGCGGAGCAGTTGCTCGACGTCGGCGGAGTTGAGGCGGCTGGTGGTGTCGTCGCCGTCGGAGAACAGCACCAGCACCTTGCGGCCGGGGGTGTCGGCCACTCGCGAGAGGTACACGGCGATCGAGTCGTTGAGCGCGGTGTAGCCGCTGCCCTCGGTGCCCAGGATGCGCTCGAAGATGCCCTGCTGGTTCTCGGAGTTGTAGCGGGAGATGCGGATGTCGCGGTCGAAGAAGACGAGCAGCAGGTCCTTGGCCCGCGGGATCGCGTCCAGGAAGCGGATGGCCGACTCCTGGCTGAGCTTGATCTCCCTGCGCATGCTCTCGCTGGTGTCGAAGAGCAGGCCCAGGTTCAGCGCCAGCTCCTGCTGCGGCCCCAGGTCGAAGGTGCGGTGCCCCTCCGGGCAGGGCGGGACGGCCTCGCCCGCGGTCACTTGCAGCACCGCGTTGCAGCGGGTGCAATGCAGCTCCCCGCTCGCCGGGGAGCGCTCGCCGGCGTGCACCTGGCGGGCGGCGGCCGCGAACAGCTCCAGCTTCTGCGGCCGCCCGTCCTCCCTCACCGTGAAGTCGGACTCCGTCAGGTCGGAGACGAGGTTGCCCCTGGCGTCGTGGGCGGTCACGGTGACGTTGACCATCTCCACGCCGGCCTGGAACACCGGCGCCTGCCCGGCCGCGGCGACGGCGGCGAGGGCGGCCAGGACGAGAAGGCTGCCGGCCAGGGCGCCGGCGCGAGCGCGGCTCACGGATCCTCCGCGGGGCTGATCGTCCGAGTCTAGCGCAGGACCTCGATCACGCGCACCGCCAGATCCACCTTGTTGAACGGCGGCATCACGTAGACCCCCTGTCCCAGCTCGCGCGCGGCGCGAGCCGCCTCCTGCGCGATGGCCACTCCCTCCTGCTGCGCGCGCTCCCCCGAGCCCGCCTGGCGCATCCGCTCGCGGATGTCGTCGGGGATCCGCATGCCCGGCACCTCGTTGTGGAGGAACTCGGCGTTGCGGTGGGAGTAGAGGGGCAGGATCCCGACCAGCAGCGGCAGCCTCAGGTGCCGGATCATCCCGCAGAAGCGCTCCAGCGTACGCGGGTCGTAGACCGGCTGCGTCATCACGTACTCGGCGCCCGCCCTGGCCTTCTCCTCCAGCCGCCGCACCTCCCGCTCCACGTCCTGCTTGCTGGGGTCGGCGCCACAGCCCACGTGGATGGCCAGGGCGGGGCCGATCAGGTTCCCGGCCAGGTCGCAGCCGTGGTTGAGGTGGTCGAGGATGCGGATGAGGCCGATGGAGTCGACGTCGTAGACGGCGGTGGCGTCCGGGTAATCGCCGAGCTTGGGCGGGTCGCCGGTGATCGCCAGGATGTTGCGCAGGCCCAGGGCGTGGGCACCCAGCACGTCGGATTGGATGCCGAGCAGGTTCCGGTCGCGGCAGGTGTAGTGGAGGATGGTGTCGATCCCCACCCGGTCCTGCAGCAGCACGCACAGCGCCTGCGCGCTCATGCGGGCCGAGGCCCGCGGCCCGTCCGCCACGTTGATGGCGTCGACCTCGTTCTCCTTGCAGTACTGGGCGCGCTCCACGATGACGCCGGGGTCGGCGCCGCGCGGGGGGTCGAGCTCCACGCAGACCACGAACCTGCGGCCCAGGTGGCGGGCCAGGGGCGACTTCTGCTCCCGCGGGACCGGCAGAGGCGCCTCCCGCGGCCGCGCGGGCTTCGTCTGCTTCACCTCCACCTGGGAGGGGCGCGTCATGCGCACCGCCCGCACCAGGTCGCGGATGTGGGCGGGAGTCGTGCCGCAGCAGCCGCCCACCACTGTCGCCCCCGCGTCCAGGAAGCGCCGGGCCCAGGTCGACATGTACTCCGGCGTGCAAAGGTAGACGTAGCGGCCCTCGACCAGGGCCGGTGCGCCGGCGTTCGGCATGGCCGAGAGCCGCGCCGTGCGGGCGGCGGCCGCCATGCGCTCGATCGTCTCCAGCATGGCCTGTGGCCCCTGGCTGCAGTTCGCGCCGATCAGGGCCACGCCCTCGTCCTCCAGGCGGCGGACGACCTCCTCGGGCCGGTCCCCGTGCAGCGTGTTGCCTTCCTCGCTGAAGGTCAGGCTCACCGCGACCGGGCGCCGCGCGTCGACCGAGCGCACCGCCTCGAGCGCGACCAGCGCCTGATCGAGCGACGGCATGGTCTCGATCAGGAACAGGTCGACCTCGCCCTCCAGCAGGCCCTCGGCCTGCTCGCGCCAGGCCTCGCGCGCCTCCCCCGGCTGGAGGTTGCCGAGGGGCGCCAGCGGCTTGCCGATCGGCCCGATGGCCCCCGCCACCAGCGCCCGGCCCTGGGCCACCTCGCGGGCGATCTTCGCTCCCTCGCGGTTGATCCGGCGGACCTGCGCCTCGAGCCCGTGCGGACCCAGCTTCAGGCGGTGGGCGCCGAAGGTGTTGGTCTCGATCACCTCGGCTCCGGCCTCCACGTACTCGGCGTGGATGGTGCGCACCAGCGCCGGGCTCGACAGGTTGAGCTCGTCGAAGCAGCGGTTCACGAAGATGCCGCGGGAGTAGAGCATCGTCCCCATCGCCCCGTCGAAGACCAGGGTCCCCTGGTCGAGGCGCTCCAGGAACGGCAGCAGCGTGCCCCCCGCGGTGGACTGGCTCATTGGCCGCAGTTTACTCCGTGCGGACGGAGTGGGATCGCGTCAGGGCGAGGACGCCGGCCTCACAGCCCCAGGATGGCCGGGTCCAGCCGCAGCGCGCCGGCGCGGAGCTTCTCCTCGAGAAGCTTGCGCACGGTGCCGTACTCCTCCGCCGGGACCGGCAGCTTGAAGGAGGCGCCGCCCTTGCGCGGCTGCAGCAGCAGCACGATCTGCGGCGTCTCCACGAAGGCGATGCGCGAGACGTCCTGCCAGCGCAGGAAGCCGCGGTGCGCCCAGACTCCGTCGCGGTAGAGGCCGAGGCGGATGTGGCGGGCGAGCGGGACCAGCACCAGGAAATAGGCGGCCATCAGGGCCAGGCCGACCACGTGGTGCGGGGGTCGGCGCAACCAGGCGTTGACGCCGGCGGTGAGCGCTCCCATCACCCCCATCAGCAGCAGCCAGGGGAGCTGCGCCGGCCGCGGCGTCGGCCAGGTGAGGATCGCCGTCGGCCACACCCGGCGGAAGCGCAGATAACCCGCCAGACCGCGCGCGAGCTGCACGAAGAAGTAGATGCCCAGGCCGACGAGGCCCGCGCTGATCAGGTGCTGCTGCGGCGGCGGGAGCACGCGACCTGTCAGGCCCGCAGCGCCTGCTCGACGTCGGCCACCAGGTCGTCCGCGTCCTCGACGCCCATCGACAGGCGCGCCATGCCGGGGTCGATGCCCGCCGCCCGCAGCTCCTCGGGCGGGACGCCGTGGTGCGAGGTGTGCACGGGCAGGCTGACCAACGACTCGACCCCCCCCAGGCTGGCGGCCCGGGCCACGAGCTGCAGGCGGTCGTAGAAGCGCTCGGCCGCGGCCAGGCCGCCCGAGAGCTCCAGCGTCACCATGCCGCCGAAGGCGGACATCTGCCGGCAGGCCACGGCGTGCCCGGCGTGGGACGACAGCCCGGGGTAGAGGACGCGCCGGACCGCCGGGTGACCGTCGAAGCGCCGCGCCACCGCCATCGCGTTCGCGCACTGCCGCTCGACCCGCAGGTGCAGCGTCTTCAGCCCGCGCCCGGCGAGGAAGGCGGCGTGGGGGTCGAGGCACCCCCCGAGGACCTTCATGGTGGCGCGCGCCTCGGCGATCCGCGCGCGCGAGCCGGCCAGGGCGCCGCCGATCAGGTCGCTGTGCCCGGCCAGCGCCTTCGTCAGGCTGTGCATCACCAGGTCCGCGCCCAGCGCCAGCGGCCGCTGCAGGTAGGGGGTGGCGAAGGTGTTGTCGACGATCACCGCGATGCCGGCGGCGTGCGCCGCCTCGCAGGCGGCGGCCAGGTCGACGACGTCGAGGGTGGGGTTGGTCGGGCTCTCCAGGATCAGGACCCGCGTCCGCTCGCCGGCGAGCCGTGCGGGGTCGGCCAGCGACTCGAGCGGCACCAGGCGCGTGCGGACCGCGAAGCGCGGCAGGGTGTCGGTGAGGAGGCGCAGCGTTCCGCCGTAGAGCGACTGGCTGCCCAGCACCTCGTCTCCGGCCTGGACCAGGGAGAAGACGGCGCTGGTCATGGCCGCCATCCCCGAGGAGAGCGCGAGCGCCGCCTCGGCCCCCTCCAGCGCCGCCAGCGACGCCTCCAGCGCGCGCAGGGTGGGGTTGGCGTAGCGCGTGTAGACGAAGAGGTCCTCGTCGCCGTCGAGGTGGCGGCGCAGCTCGGCCGAGGAGCCGAAGGCGAAGGTGGAGGTCTGCACGATGGGCGTGGCCAGCGGGCCCGGGCGCACGCCGTGCTCGCCGTGGACCGCCCTGGTCCCCGCGCCGCGTGGCTTCATCTACAGCTCCACCGGCTGGGTGACGTCGCGATAGCGTCCCTCCGCCCGCTCGGGCAGCGCCGACTGTCCGACCACCGGCTCCACGAACTGGCGGTAGGCGTCGCGGAAGCCCAGCTCGACCAGATCCTCCGTCGTCTGCAGCACCTCGGTGGCGGGGTCGCGCACGCCGTCGAGCTCCATCGGGCCGAGCACCCGGCGCTCCGGCCGGATGACCCACAGGTCGATCTCGCCGAACAGGCGGCCGCTCGCCGGGTCCTGCCAGCCGGTGCGGCCGTCTTCGCCGCGGCGGCCCTGCGCGCTCACCAGCCGGTTGAAGCGCTGGGTCTCGTCGATGCCGCGCGCCGCCTGCACCTCCAGCGTGCGCAGCGCCGCGTCGACGCGGGCCAGCGGGCCGCGCCGCCGGGCCAGCGGTCCCCGCGACTCCGGCACGCCGGTCACCACGATCACCTGCTCGGCCCCGGCCGCCACCGCCTCCGAGATACCGCACCCCGGCAGCAGGGTGGCGTCGGTGAGGCGGTGCGTCTCGCCGGCGTGCACGCAGCCCCTGGGGAAGGTGACCCGGCGCAGCGGCATCGCCAGCGGGCAGAGCAGCGCCGTCGCCAGCGCGTCGAACAGCAGCGCGTCCTGGCCCGCCACCCGCAGGTCCACCACCTCCGCCAGGGTGCCCCCGCGGGCCGCGCCCGAAGGCGGTCCGTCCTTCAGCAGCACGAAGGAGAGCGGGCCGCCGCGGTCGAGGTCGGCCGTCCGCAGCACCAGCTCCCGGAAGCCCGGCTGGCCCAGGTTGTCGGTGAGCTGTGCGGCGTAGCGCCGGCCCATCTCGGCCTCGCCCACCGCGGCGGCGCGGGCCGCGGCGGCGCCGACCACCTGCCACAGGGCCGAGCGCACGCGTTGCAGACCTGGGCGGGCGTCGAAGAAGGACTCGAAGGCCTCGGCGAAGCGGCGGCGGTCGCGCAGCCAGAGGACGCTGATCGCCACGGCCGCCAGCAGCCCCAGCAGGAACACCGGCATCGCCTGGGCCGCGAGGTAGGGCCCGCTCAGCGCCTCGGGGGTCACCGACAGCAGCGAGGCGGCGCGGGCGGCCACCCCCGGCACGATGCGGTCGACGATCAGCAGCAGCGTGGCCAGGAGGCCCAGCAGCAGGCCCAGCACCACCGGTGCCGCGAAGATGCCGAATGACACGCCGAGCAGCGCCAGGGCGGAGCGCACCAGCGGACGCAGCCGGTAGAACGAGCCCCAGCGCACGCCCTTCCAGAAGCCGTCCGCGCCGCTGAGCTTCGGCCCGCCGGCGATCGCGGCGAAGGCCGCGGCCAGCACGCCGATGCCGGAGCCGACCACCAGGTCGATCTTGACGCCGCTCTCGTCGAGGGCCTTCAGCGCCCCGGCGTGGTAGGCGCCGGTGGTGCCGCTGCCGGTGAGGACCAGCGCGGTGCGGCGTCTGGGCGAGTACTCCCTCACGTCCTCCCTCGCGTTGCCCCTACCTTATCACCGCGGGCAGCGAGCACCCCCCGCACGCGGCCGACGAGCGCGCGCGGCTCCTCGCCGGGAGAAAGAGGGAGCCAGCCGGCGCGGGCTCGGGCGCTGCGGAGCCAGCTGGCGAGCCAGACCCAGTCGGCCGGGCCCTCGGCCTCGGGCCATCGGAGCGCGGCGACGGCCTCCTCGAGCACAGCCAGCGGGGCGCTCACCGCCGCCGCGTCGAGGACGCGCCCGTCGCGCACCGGAAACAGGCCGACCTCTCGCCGGCCAGCGTCCACGACCAGGGCGCGCGAGCCCCGGGCGCCGGCGACGAAGCCGGGGACGGCCGTGGTGGCCTCAGGCCTGGCCGCGGGATCGGACAGCCAGGCCGCCGCGCGTCCCGCGCCCCGGCGGTACTCCGCCTCGGCGGTCCGGCCGAGGCAGGGCGCCGCGCAGGAGCGGACCTGGGCGTAGAGGCAGGCGAGACCCGGCGCCCAGGCGGGGTCGGGCTCGAAGACGAGATCACAGGGGCGCAGCGCGAACGCGCGCTGCACCGCGTCGCGCGCCCTCTCCGCCGCGCGGCGGTCGCGGAACGGGCCGAAGTCGTGCGCGCCCGCTTCCTCCGCACCGCGCACGCTCACCCGAGGGAAGCGCTCGCCCTGGTCGAGGTGGAGGAACGCCGGCGGCTTCAGCTCGCGGCGGGCCGAGGCCGGCACCAGCGGCGCCATCAGCCTCTCGCAGGTCAGCCTCTGGTGGAACGGTCCGCGGGTCGTCGTCCAGGCGACGGCGGTGGCGACCCCGGAGAGATCGGTCTTCGGGCGGCGCCCGCTGGCGGGTCCCGGGCCGGCCCCGAGCCGCGAGGCGGCCCAGCGGCGGAGGTTCGAGGCCGTGCCGAGGACGAGGCTGCGGCCCTGGGGCCCGAGCAGCTGGGCGACGCCCGCCCCAGCCGGCACCTGCTCGAGGGCGGCGGCCACGCCGCCGGCCAGGCTCACGGTGGTGAGCGCCTGCAGAGGCACGCGCGAGGCCCGCTACTCGTCCTTCACCTGGTCGTGGATGGTGACCAGCTTGGTGATGTCGTAGGTCTTCTTGCCGGAAGGCACCCGCACCTCGACGGTGTCGCCCTCCTCGTGTCCCAGCAGCTGCTTGCCGATCGGCGAGGAGGGCGAGATGCGACCGATCGTGGGATCGGAGTCCTCGGCCACCACGATCTCGTACACCGTCTCCTCGCCCGTGTCGTCCTGCCGCACGGTGACCACGGACCCGAGCCCCACCTTGTCGTGCGGGATCTTGTCCAGGTTGACCAGCGAGAGCGCGGCCAGCCGGCGGTGCAACTGGGCCACCCGCGCCTGCAGGTAGCTCTGCCTCTCCTTGGCCGACTTGTACTCGGCGTTCTCGCGCAGGTCGCCGTGCTCCCGCGCCCGCAGGATCTCCTTCGGCAGCTGCACCTTCAGCTCGTACTCGAGCTGAAGGATCTCGTCCTGGAGCCTCTTCTTGATATCGAGTATCACGCCGTGTCGATCCGGAAACAGCGACTGTGAAGGGGATGCGGGGAACGGGCGCCGACAGGATGATATTATCACGCCTCGCTCCCGAAGATGGCCGTGAAGCAGACCGTGAGCAGCCGCGCCAACCCCCTCTACAAGCGCCTGCGCGCGCTGGTGGAGAAGGGCGCCGCCTCCGACCTGTGCCTGCTGGAGGGGCCGCGGCTGGTGCTGGAGGCGCTGGCCGCCGGGCTGACCGTGGTCGAGGCGGCGGCCGCGCCGCGCGCGGAGGCGACTGCCGTCGGCCGCGCCGCGCTGACCGCGCTGGCGGCGGCCCGGGTGAGCGTTCACCACCTCAAGGCGGAGCTGCTGGCCTCGCTGTCGGAGACCGAGACCTCGCAGGGGCTGCTGGCCCTGGCGCGGCGGCCCACCTTCCAGGAGGACCTGCTGTTCCGCGGGAAGCCGCTGCTGCTGGTCGCGGATGCCGTGCAGAACCCCGGCAACCTCGGCGGCCTCCTGCGCACGGCCGAGGCGGCCCATGCCACCGGCGCGTACCTGACCGCGGGCTGCGCCGACCCGCTCTCCTGGAAGGCGCTGCGCGGCGCCATGGGCAGCGCCTTCCGGCTGCCGCACGTGCGCGCGCTGAGCATGGAGGCGGTGATCGACCGGTTGACGGAGCGCGGGGTGGCGGTGCTGGCGACGGCAGCCGACGGCGACACCCGCTACGACGAGGCCGACCTGCGCCGTCCGGTGGCGATCGTCGTCGGCGCGGAGGGTGCCGGCCTGAACCCGGTGACGCTCGCCCGCGCCCACGGCCGGCTCTACGTCCCGCTGGCCCCCCCGGTCGAGAGCCTCAACGTGGGCGTGGCCGCGGCGCTCGTCCTCTACGAGGCGGCGCGGCAGCGCGGGTTCGCGGCCCGTGCCGCACCGCGCTAGGCTTGCTCGCATCGCCATGCCCCGCGCGCGCGACGACGTCACGGGCTCGCTGTTCCCCGGGACCTCCGGACCGCCGCGCGGCCGGGTCGGAGCCGAGGGCGAGCCGCGAAAGGACGCGCCGCTGGCCGACCGCGTGCGCCCGCGCACGCTCGACGAGGTCCTGGGCCAGGAGGAGGTGCTCGGCCCGGGGCGGCCGCTCCGCCGCGCCATCGAGCAGGACCAGCTGCGCTCGTTGATCCTGTGGGGGCCGCCCGGCTCCGGCAAGACCACCCTCGCCTTCGTCATCCGCCGCACGACCCGCGCGCACTTCGAGGCCATGAGCGCGGTGCTCTCGGGGGTCAAGGAGGTCCGGGAGGTGATGCGGGCTGCCGAGGAGCGGCGGCGGCGCGAGGGGCGGCGGACGATCGTGTTCATCGACGAGATCCACCGCTTCAACAAGGCCCAGCAGGACGCGCTTCTGTCCCACGTGGAGTCCGGCGACATCGTGCTGATCGGGGCCACCACCGAGAACCCCTCCTTCGAGGTGAACGCGGCGCTCTTGTCGCGCTCGCGGGTGGTGGTGCTGAAGCCGCTGGGCGCCTCGCAGCTGCTGGCGGTGCTGAAGCAGGCGCTCGCCGACCGCGAGCGCGGGCTTGCCACGCTGGACGCCGAGGTGGACGAGGGGGCGCTGCGCTTCCTGGCCGAGGCCTCGGACGGCGACGCCCGCACCGCCCTCAACGTCCTCGAGCTGGGGGTCACCACGGCGATGCCGGGCGGGGACGGGCATCGGCGGGTGGACGAGGCCGCCATGCGCGAGGCCTTCGCCCGCAAGTCGCTCCTCTACGACCGCGCGGGCGAGGAGCACTACAACATCATCTCGGCGCTGCACAAGTCGGTGCGCAACTCCGACGCGGACGCCGGCCTCTACTGGCTCGCCCGCATGCTGGAGGCCGGCGAGGACCCGCTCTACGTGGCGCGGCGCCTGATCCGCTTCGCCTCCGAGGACGTGGGGCTGGCCGACCCGCTGGCGCTGGTGGTGGCGATGGCCGCGCAGCAGGCGGTGCACTTCATCGGCATGCCGGAGGGGGCACTGGCGCTGGCCGAGCTGGTCGTGTACCTGGCGGCCGCGCCCAAGAGCAACGCCGTCTACACGGCCTACGGCGAGGCCTCACGCGAGGCGCTGGAGACACGCGCCGAGCCGGTCCCGCTGTGGATCCGCAACGCGCCGACCGGGCTGATGAAGGACCTCGGCTACGGCAGGGGCTACCAGTACGCCCACGACGAGGCCGAGGGTGTCGCGGGGATGGACTGCCTGCCGGAGAGCCTGGCCGGCCGGCGGTACTTCAAGCCGACCGACCGCGGCCGGGAGAAGGACCTGGCTGCGCGCCTGGAGGCGGCGCGCCTGGTCAGGGAGCGGAAGAAGCACCTGCCGAGGGAAGGCTGAAGGCCTCGGGCGGCGCCCTCGCGCGTCAGCGGCGGCGGGACCCGGCCAGCCGGCCGAGCCCGCCGCACAGCGCCCCTGCGGCGACGGTGAACCCCGTCCAGATGGTGCACTGGGGGACGAGCCCGGTCCAGACCCAGCGCTGCAGCGGCGGCATCGGCGGAAAGCCCGGCGGCTCGGCGTCGTAGTGGGTGCCCCAGCCGCCGCTGATGGCGAGGCCCATCACGATCACCACCGGCACCCGGGCGGCGAGCGCGTAGGGCAGCAGCGTCCGCCCGAGCGCCGGCCAGGCGGAGAACGCCACCGCCGCCGCCGCCAGCGAGGCCACGCCCCAGAGGACGGTTGCCGACATCCAGCCCGGGCGCAGCAGGCGGTCGAGCAGCCAGGCCAGCAGCGGGGCCGTCGCCAGGGCCACCGCCGGCCAGACGACCGCGCGCCGGGGCGAGCCGGCGGCGAAGCCGAGCCGCGCCAGCCGCCAGCCGAGGTACAGCCCGACCAGCGGCACCAGCCAGGTGATCCCCACCGGGGCCAGCCCGCCGCCCGGCAGCGTGCTGAAGGACGACGGCGACCAGCCGCGGCGCTCGCCGAGCAGGCGCAGCAGGGTGACCGCCAGCGTCAGCAGCGCGGGCCCGCGCACGAGCGCCCACACCGGGGGCCCGGGAGCGGCCGGACGGACCGGCGCGGCCCGGCGTGCCGGCGGTGCCGTGCGCGCAGGGGGACGTGTCGTCACCGTCAGACGGGGTCCTCGAACGGTGGACAGGTGCAGAAGAGGTTGCGGTCGCCCCAGGTGTTGTCGATGCGGGCGACCGGCGGCCAGAACTTGGCCTCTCTCACCCAGGGCGCCGGGAAGGCACCCTGCTCGCGCGTGTACGGCCGCTGCCACTCGGCCGCCGTCACCGCCGCGGCCGTGTGCGGGGCGCGCCGCAGCGGGCTCTCCTCCGGCTTCACGCGGCCCTCCTCGACCGCCCGGATCTCCTCGCGGATCGCGATCATCGCGTCGCAGAAGCGGTCGAGCTCCGCCTTGTCCTCGCTCTCGGTGGGCTCGACCATCAGCGTCTCCGCCACCGGCCAGGACACGGTCGGGGCGTGGAAGCCGTAGTCCATGAGCCGCTTGGCTACGTCCTCCACCTTGATGCCCGCCTTCTGGAAGGCGCGGCCGTCGAGGATGAACTCGTGGGCGACGCGGCCGTCGGCCCCGCTGTAGACGATCGGGTAGTGGGGCGCGAGGCGCTTCGCCATGTAGTTGGCGTTCAGGATCGCGACCTGGGTGGCCTTCTTCAGGCCGGAGGCGCCCATCATCCGGATGTACACCCAGGAGATGGCGAGGATGCTGGCGCTGCCCCAGGGCGCCGCGGCGACCGAGCCGTAGCTCTTCTCGCCGCCCGTCTTCACCACCGGGTGGCCCGGCAGGAACGGGGAGAGGTGCGCGGCCACGGCGATCGGCCCCATGCCGGGGCCGCCGCCGCCGTGCGGGATGCAGAAGGTCTTGTGCAGGTTGAGGTGGCAGACGTCGGCGCCGATGTCGGCCGGCCGGGTGAGCCCGACCTGCGCGTTCATGTTGGCACCGTCCATGTAGACCTGGCCGCCGTGCTCGTGAACCACCCGGCAGATCTCGCGGATGTCCTCCTCGAAGACGCCATGGGTCGAGGGATAGGTGACCATCAGTGCGCCGAGCCGGTCGCGCTGCTCCTCGGCCTTCCTGCGCAGGTCGGCGAGCTCCACGTTGCCGTGCGCATCGCAGGCCACCGGCACCACCCTGAACCCCGCGGTCACCGCGCTCGCCGGGTTGGTCCCGTGGGCCGAGACCGGGATCAGGCACACGTCGCGCTGCGCCTGGTTGCCCGAGTGGTGGAACGCGCGGATCGTCAGCAGGCCCGCGTACTCGCCCTGGGCGCCGGAGTTGGGCTGCAGCGACACCGCCGCGAAGCCCGTGATCTCGGCCAGCCAGCGCTCGAGGTCCGCGAACATCTCCTGGTAGCCGCGGGCCTGCTCGACGGGAGCGAAGGGGTGCAGCTTCGACAGCTGCGGCCAGCTCACCGGGATCATCTCCGAGGTGGCGTTGAGCTTCATGGTGCAGGAGCCGAGCGGGATCATCGAGTGCGCGAGCGACAGGTCGCGCCCCTGCAGGGTGCTCAGGTAGCGCAGCATCCCGGTCTCGGAGTGGTGCGCGTGGAACACCGGGTGACCCAGGAAGGCGCTCCGCCGGCCGTGCGGCTCGGGCAGCGCCGTTTCCACCTCGTCGGCCAGCTGCTCCGGGGTGAACCCGACCGGGCCGGCGGCGAAGACCTCGAACAGCTCGGCCACGTCCCGCGGCAGGACCGTCTCGTCGAGGGCCACGCCCAGCGAGCCGTCCTCGTACGGCCGCAGGTTGATCCCCTTCTCCCTCGCCCGCGCCAGGGTGGCGCGGCCCTTCTCGGCGCCGGTCCGCACCCTCAGGGTGTCGAAGAACGGCGCGGCGGCGGCGTCGAAGCCCAGCCGCCGCAGGCCGAGCTGCAGCACGCGGGCGAGCGCGTGCACGCGGCGGGCGATCGCCAGCAGGCCAGAGGGCCCGTGGTAGACCGCGTACATCGAGGCCATGATGGCCAGCAGCACCTGCGCCGTGCAGATGTTGCTGGTGGCCTTGTCGCGGCGGATGTGCTGTTCGCGGGTCTGCAGCGCCAGGCGGTAGGCGCGACGGCCCTCGGCGTCCCTGGAGACGCCGACCAGCCGCCCCGGCAGGTTCCGCCTGTGCTCGTCCTTCACCGCGAAGAAGGCCGCGTGCGGCCCGCCGTAGCCCAGGGGCACGCCGAAGCGCTGGGCGGAGCCCAGGGCCACGTCCGCCCCGAACTCGCCGGGGGGCCGCAGCAGCACGAGCGCCAGCAGGTCGGTGGCCACGGCCAGCAGGGCGCCCTCCCGGTGGACGCGCTCGGCCAGCGGGCCGTGGTCACGCACGAGGCCGTCGGTCGCCGGGTACTGGACGAGGACGCCGAAGAGCCTCTGCCCCGCGACGTCGACCGAGTCGGCCGGCCCCACGTGCAGCGCGATTCCCTCCGCCGCCGCCTTGGTGCGCACGACCGCGATCGTCTGCGGGTGGCAGTCCTCGGCCACGAAGAAGCCGTCGCGGCCCGGCTTCGCGCTGGCGCGGCACAGGGTCATCGCCTCGCCGGCCGCGGTGGCCTCGTCCAGCAGGGAGGCGTTCGCCAGCGGCAGGCCGGTGAGGTCGGCCACCATGGTCTGGAAGTTGACGAGCGCCTCCAGCCGCCCCTGGGAGATCTCGGCCTGGTACGGCGTGTACTGGGTGTACCAGCCGGGGTTCTCGAGGACGTTGCGCAGGACGACGGCCGGCGTCTGGCAGTCGTGGTACCCCATGCCGATGTACGAGCGGAAGACGCGGTTCTTCGCGGCCTTGCCCGCCAGCTCCGCCAGCGCTTCCGGCTCCGGCAGCGGCTCGGGCAGCGCGAGCGCCCGGCCGAGGCGGATCCCGGAGGGCACCGTGGCCCCGACCAGGGCCTCGAGCGAGTCGAGGCCCAGGGTCTTCAGCATGGCGGCCGCCTCGGTGTCACCGGGGCCGACGTGGCGACGGACGAAATCGGCTTCCGGCTGGATCAGCACGCGGCTGGCACGCGCCGCGACGGCGGGGGTCGTCTTGGACACGGTCTCCTCTGGACGGCGGACGTCGGCGGGTCTGGGGCTACTTCGCCTCGCTGTCGACGTGGGCCTGGTACGCGGTCCCGTCCATCAGCGCCTCCAGGGTGGCGGGGTCCGTGACGCGGACCTCGATCATCCAGGCGGCGCCGTGGGGGTCCTTGTTGATGGTCTCCGGCTTCTCGACCAGCGCCGCGTTCACCTGCACCACCTCGCAGGTGACCGGGGCGTACAGCTCGGAGACGGCCTTCACCGACTCCACGGTCCCGAACTGCTCGCCGGCCTTGAGGGTGCGGCCGACCTCGGGCAGGTCGAGGAACACGACGTCGCCGAGTTGCTTCTGGGCGTAGTCGGTGATGCCGATCCGGCCGACGCCGCTCTCGACCAGGATCCACTCGTGGTCTTTGGAGTAGCGGTACTCCTGCGGGTACATGGAGCCTCCTCTCCCCCGCTCCCTGCTCAGGGGCGCGGACGCCTGTAGAACGGCGTGGACACGACGCGGGCCGCCACCCGACGGCCGCGGACGTCGACGGCCAGAGGGGTTCCCACCGCGGCGCGGGCGGCGGGCAGGTAGCACAGCCCGATGCTCTTCTGCAGGTACGGGGCGAACGTCCCCGAGGTGACGGTAGAGGCCGGGGCGCCGTCGAGCAGCACGGGGTAGCCGTGGCGCGGGATGCCGCGCTCGGTCGTCTCGAAGCCGACGATCCTCCGCGGCGCCCCCTCCTTCTTCTGCGCCGCCAGCACCTGGCGGCCGTTGAAGTCGCCCTTGGCCTCCTCGAGCGAGACGATCCAGCTCAGCCCGGCCTCGATCAGCGTGGTGGTCTCGTCCATGTCGTTGCCGTACAGCATCATCTTCGCCTCGAGGCGCAGGGTGTCGCGGGCCCCCAGGCCCGCGGGCAGCAGACCCTGCGGCCGGCCCTCCTCGACCAGCCGCCGCCACACCGAGGCCGCGACCGAGGGCGGGAGGAAGATCTCGAAGCCGTCCTCTCCGGTGTAGCCGGTGCGGGCGACGATCGCCTCGTGCCCGAGCACCCTGCCCTCGGCGAAGTGGTAGAAGGCGATCTCCTTCAGCGGCAGGGGCGTCAGCGGCTGCAGGATCGCCTCGGCCCGAGGTCCCTGCAGCGCGAGGAGCGCGTACTGGTCCGAGAGATTGTGCAGTCCGCAGGCGGCCGGCCGCTGCGCCAGCAGCCAGGTCCAGTCCTTCTCGGTGTTGGAGGCGTTCACGACGATCAGGTAGCGGCGCTCGGACCGCCTGTAGACGATGATGTCGTCGACGGGGCAGCCGCTGGGCAGGGGCAGCGACGAGTACTGGGCCTGGCCGTCCACCAGCTTCGCCACGTCGTTGGAGGTGACCCGCTGGAGGAAGGCGAGCGCGCCCTCCCCCTCCACCTCGAGCTGCCCCATGTGGGAGACGTCGAAAAGGCCGGCGGCGGTGCGGACGGCCATGTGCTCGGCGATGAGGCCCGAGTACTCGACGGGCATGTCCCACCCGCCGAAGGGGACCATCTTCGCCCCGCTCTCCCGGTGGACCTCGTACAGGGGTGTGGTGCGGAGTTTCTCGGCCATCGGAAACCAACGCACGCTACCACAGGGTCGTGAAAAGGGTCAACGCAGCCGCGGCGGAAGCACCTTGATTTGCAAGGAGTTGTCGTCTAGCCTGCGACTGTGGCCCAGGCCTATGTGGTCGCATGCTGGAACTGCCTGGGCGAGTTCGACGCCGCCGCGGCCGTCTGGTGCTCCGACGAGCCGAAGACCCCCACCAAGGTCTGCCCCTTCTGCCTGCGCTGCTTCTGCTCGGCGTCCAGCGAGTACAAGGAACGCTTCTGGAGCGAGGCCCCGCCGGGCCTGGCGGCGGAGCGCGACGCCGTCGCCAGAGCCTCGCGACCGAGTACCGAGCCCGCGCGGCCCGAGGCGGGCGGGACGCCCTACTGGGAGCAGAGCAGCCCGGACGGAGTCCTCGACAGCATCCTCGAGCTCGGCGCGCGCAAGCACGCCTCCGAGGTCAGCCTGGAGCCGGGTCCCGAGCGGATCGAGATCCGCTACGGCATCGACGGCTTCTCCTTCCGGGTGGAGCCGGTGCCGACGTCGTTCGCCCCCGCCCTGGAGCGCGCGCTCTTCGCGATGCTCGGCCTCGACTCCTCCCGCCGGTCGCGGGTGCAGACCGGCCGCGCGCTGGTGCGGCTGCGGCAGGAGGAGTACGACGCGGTGGCGCGCACCGTGCCGTCGCGCTACGGCGTCGGCGCCACGGTGCGGCTGGTCAACCGGGCCACCTTCATCAAGGATTTCGGGACCCTCGGGCTCGAGCTGGAGGACCGCGTCCGGCTGGTCGAGGTGATCCGCTCCGGCCGCGGGCTGGTGCTGGTCTCCTCACCGCCCTCCAACGGCGCCGCCACCACCTGCTACTCCATCCTCAGCTTCCTGGCCCACGTCCCGCTCGACGTCGCCTCGGTCGAGAGCCCGGTCCACTGGCGGCTCGACGGCGTGCGACAGGTGGAGGCCGAGGCGGGCGAGCAGGGGCCCTGCGTCGAGGAGGCGCTGCGGCCGCTGCTGGCCGCCGGCGCGGAGGCGGTGGTGGTCTCGGCCGTGCCGGACGCCGCCACCGCCGCGCTGCTGGCCGAGGGCGCCTCCAGCCTCCTGGCCTTCGCACAGGTGACGGCGCCGACGGCCGCGCAGGCGGTGGCCGGCGTCCGCGGCCTGGGGGTGGCACCGGACCGGCTGGCCGCGGCGCTGGCGCTGGCGACAGGGCAGAGGCTCGTCCGCGAGATCTGCCGCGAGTGCCGGGTGCCGGCGGACCCGCCCCCGCCGGAACTGCTCGCCAGCCTGGGCCTCGACCCGGAGGACCTGCGGGCGGTGACCTTCTACAAGGGTCGCGGCTGCGCCGCCTGCCACACGGTGGGCTACTGCGGGCGGCGGGCGATCTTCGAGACGCTGCCGGTCAGCCCGGAGGTGCGCGCCGCCGTGGAGCAGGGCTCGCCGGCGGAGGAGATCCACCGCTTCGCCCTCGACGCGGGCATGATCGACCTGCGCACGCGCTGCCTGGCGCTGGTGGCCTCGGGAGTCACCACCCTCGAGGAGCTGGCGCGGCTGCGGCTGTAGGCCGGATACTCGGGGCATCCGTCACTTCGGTCAGGAGGACTGGATGGAGCGCTGGCTGGGCGGTCTGTCGGAGCTGTTCTACGCGATCCTGCGGCTCTTCGCCGGTGTCCTGTTCGCCTGTCACGGCGCGCAGAAGCTGTTCGGCGTCCTCGGCGGCCACAAGATGCTCGGCAGTCCCCTGATGACCGCAGCCGGGATCATCGAGCTCGGCGGCGGCGTGCTGATCGCCCTGGGGCTGTTCGCGGGCTGGGCCGCCTTCCTGGCCGCCGGCCAGATGGCAGTCGCCTACTTCATGGTGCACGCACACAAGGGGACGTGGCCGATCCAGAACGGGGGAGAGCTCGCGGTGCTGTACTGCTTCCTCTTCCTGTTCATCGCCTCCCGCGGTTCCGGCCCCTACGGCGTCGACCGCGGCGCAGCCAGGCGGAGCTCGCGCCGTCGCTGACGTCCAGGGGCTCGTCCACCGGCGCGGCGTCGGGGCCGCGCTGCGGGCGCATGTCGGACCGAGGTCGGTGGTAGGCTGACGGGGCCATGGCCCGCAGCCTGACCCTCGAGCTGGTGGCCGGCCGCTTCGCGGTGTGCCGGCTGGAACCCGAGGCACCCCTCCCGGCCTGGGCGGGAGCCGCGCCCGGCGAGGCGCCTGGCGGACCCACAGGAGCTGCGCCGTTCGTCTCCGTCACCCGCACCGCGGCCGAGCTGTCGGTGGTGTGCGCCGAGGAGGCGGTCCCCTCCGGCGTCCGCAGCGAGACGGGCTGGCGCTGCCTGCGCGTCAAGGGCCCGCTCGGCTTCGGCGTCACCGGCATCCTGGCCAGCCTGGCGGGCCCGCTGGCCAGCTCGGGCGTGAGCATCTTCGTGGTCTCGACCTACGACACCGACTACCTCATGGTGCAGCAGCGCGACCTGGACCGCGGGGTCTTCGCGCTGGAGCGCGCGGGGCACACCGTCGAGCGCTGAGCGCGCCGCGCGCGGGGGCGGTCAGTCCGCGGCCGCCGCGGCGCCGCGGGCGGGCGAGTAGAACGACAGCAGCAGCAGGTCCTCGGCCACCGAGTGGAAGCCGTGCTCGACCCGCGGCGGCACGCTGAACAGGAAGCCCGGCTCGACCGCAAAGTCCTCGTCGCCCATGCGGAAGCGGCCGCGTCCCTCGAGCACCAGGTAGACGCCTTCCTCGCTCTGCGGGCCCTGCTCGTCGTCCTCGCCGGCGCGCAGGCGGTACAAGCCGGCGCTCAGCTGCCCGGTGCGCAGGGCTTCCAGGTAGCGGCGCGGTCCGTGGCGATGCTGCTGCGCCAGCTGGCCCAGGTCCACCGGCCGGCCCTCCCGGGACCGCACCGCCGCCAGCAGCCGCTCCACCACCTCGTCGGGCGTGAGCGCGGTGGTGTCCAGGAAGAGGGCGTCCCAGGCCCGCACCAGCGGCGACTCGGCACGGTGGGTGTCGGTGTAGTCGCGCTCGCGGACCTCGCGCTCGATCGCGTCGAAGGAGGCCTCCACGCCCGCCGCCCGCAGCTCGGCCAGCCGCCGCTGGGCGCGCGCCGAGTGGTTGGCGTCGAGGTAGAACTTCACCTCCGCGTCCGGGAAGACGGCGGTGCCGATGTCGCGCCCGTCGATGACCACCCCGCCGTCCTTCCCCATCTCGCGCTGGCGCGCGACCATCTCCACGCGCACGCCGGGGTGCACGGAGACCAGCGAGGAGGCGCGGCTGATCTCGCGCGAGCGGACCTGCCCGGTGACGTCGTCGCCGTCGAGCAGCACCCGGCGGCCCCCGTCGCTGAGCTGGATCTGCGAGGCCCGGCACAGGGTGGCGAGCGCCTCCTCGGCGTCGAGCGAGACGCCCGAGCGCATGGCCTTGAGGGCGAGCGCGCGGTACATGGCCCCGGTGTCCACGTAGGTGTAGCCGAGACGGGCGGCCAGCGCGCGGCCGGTGGTCGACTTGCCGGCCCCCGACGGTCCGTCGATGGCGACGACCAGTCCCTTGTTCCTCATGGCTCGGTTCCTCCGGTCGCCGCGTCGAGCGCGGCGAGGAAGGCGGCGTTCTCCGGCTCGGTGCCGATCGAGACGCGGAGCCAGCTCTTCATCTGGTACGGGTCGAGCGGGCGGACGATGACGCCGCGGACGAGCAGGCGGCGGAACACCTCCCGGCCGTCCGCCCGGGTGTCGAAGGTGAGGAAGTTGCCCAGGCTGGGCAGCACGGCGAAGCCGCGCTGGCGCAGGGCCGCGGACAGGCGGGCCTTCTCCACGCGGTTGAGCGCCACCGTCCGCCGCACGTGCTCCTGGTCGGAGAGCGCGGCGGCGGCGGCCGCCTGCGAGACCGAGTTGGTGCCGAAGGCCTCGCGGATGGTGAACAGCGCGTCGAGCACCTCGGGGAGGGCGACCGCGTAGCCGGCCCGCAGCCCGCCCAGACCGTACGCCTTGGAGAAGGTGCGGGTGACCACCACCGGGGCCCCGCGGCGGACCAGCTCGACCCCGTCCGGGTAGTCGGGGTGGTCGGCGAACTCGAAGTAGGCCTGGTCGAGCACGAGCAGACAGCGCGGGGGCAGCCCTTCGACCAGCGCCTCCACCTCGGCCCGGACGTTCCAGGTGCCGGTGGGGTTGTTCGGGTTCGCCACGAAGACGAGCCGCGTCCTCTCGTCGACCGCCCTGGTCATGGCCGGCAGGTCGTGGGTCCACTCCCGCATCGGCACCAGGCGCGCGCCGTGGTTGTGGGCGGAGACGATCTGCCGGAAGCGCACGAAGGCGTGCTCGGAGATCACCGCGTTGTCGCCCGGACCCAGGAGCGCCCGCACCACGAGGTCGACGATCTCCACCGAGCCGTTGCCCACCAGGAGGTGCGACGCCGGCACCCCGAGGTGCGCGGCGAGCGCCGCCCGCAGCTCCGTGGCCTGCGGATCGGGGTAGCGGTGCGCGTCGGCGAGCGCGGCGTGTGCGGCTTCCAGGGCGCGGGGCGACGGCCCCAGCGGGTTCTCGTTGGAGGCGAGCTTGATCACGTCGCTGAGGCCCAGCTCGCGCCGGACCTCGGCGATGGGCTTGCCGGCCTCGAAGCGGTCGAGACCCTGCAGGTGGGCCGGGAACTCGAACCAGACCGGGGCGGGCCTCGCGCTCACCGCGGACGGCCTCCGCCGGAACGGCGGCGGCTGGGAAGCGCCGCGCCACGGCGGCGCCCCGCCGACGGCCCGGCAGGGCGCGGCGGCCGCGGGCGCCTGCGGGCCGGCTCCGCCCGGCGACGGCCCTCGCCCCGCATCAGCCCGGCGACTTCCTCGTCGGCGAGGGGGCGGAACTCGCCCGGGTCGAGGCCGCGGGCGGTGACCGGCCCGATGGCCACCCGGCGCAGCTTCGCCACCGGGTGGCCGACCGCCTCCAGCATCCGCCGCACCTCGTGGTGACGTCCCTCGTGCAGCGTCAGCTCGACCCAGGCGTTGCCGCTGCCCTGCAGCACGCGGACGCGGTCGGCGACCATGGTCTCCCCGTCCACGCGCACGCCTCGGCGCAGCCGGGCGAGCGCCTCCTCGCCCGGCACCCCGTGCACCTTCGCCTGGTAGACGCGCGGGACCTCGTAGCGCGGGTGCGACACCCGCTCGGCGAAGACGCCGTCGTTGGTCAGCAGGATCAGCCCTTCCGTGGTCACGTCCAGGCGGCCCACCGGGAACAGGCCCGGCACCGGCGGCACCAGGTCCATCACCGTCTGCCGGCCCTCGGGGTCACGGCGGGTGGCGACCACGCCGCGCGGCTTGTTGAGCACCAGGTAGACGGGGCCCTTCGGAGCCTTGACGCGGACGCCGTCGACGCGCACGTCGTCGCGGCCGAGGTCGGCCTTGGTCCCCGGCTCGCGGGCGGGCTCGCCGTTGAGCGTCACCCGGCCCTCGACCATGAGCCGCTCCGCCCCGCGACGCGAGGCGAAGCCGGCACGCGCGAGGATCTTCTGCAGCCTCTCCTGCACCCGGGCATCTTATCTTGAGGCGCGAGTTATCTTGAGGCGCGAGCGCCGGCTCTGCCGCGAGGCAGAGTCAGTCCGAGTGGTCCTCGGGACCGCCGTCCGTCGAGTCGCCGCCGGCTTCGACCGGCTCGGCGCCGGCCTCCGGGCTGGCGGGTTCGCCCGATCCGTCCGCCGCCGGCTCGCCCGCCGGCGCGGCCTGTCCCTCGAACAGCGGGATCTGCTCGCCGTCCGGGTCCGCCACCGAGACCTGCACCGGCAGGGGCGCCTCGATCGCGCGCTTGAGGCCGGCGACGTCGACCTCCTCGCCGAGCACCTGGGCGAACTCCTCGATCTTCGGCAGCTCCTCCAGGTCCTTGAGGCCGAAGTGCAGCAGGAACTGGCGGGTGGTGCCGTAGAGCATCGGCCGGCCCACCACCTCCTTGCGGCCGGTGATGCGGATGAGCCGCTTCTCCAGCAGCGTCTTGACCACCCCGCCCGACTTCACCCCGCGCAGCTCGATGATCTCCGGCAGCGTCACCGGCTGCTTGTAGGCGATCACCGCCAACGTCTCCAGCGCCTGGATGGACAGGCGGGTGGGCGTGCGCGGGTCGAGCAGCTCGCGCACCCAGTCGTTGTACTCGGGGCGGGTGGTGATCTGCCAGCCGCCGGCCACCTCCACCACCTGCAGCCCGCGCTCGTCGCGGTTGTAGTCGGACCTCAGCTCCTCGAGCTGCCGCTCCCATTCCTCCCGGGGGACGCCCTGCAGCACGCGGGTGATCTCGCGCGCGGTGATCGGCTGCGGCGAGGCGAAGATCAGCGCCTCGAGCACGGCCCGGACCTGCGCCGGCGGCAGGACGCTGGCCTCCTCGCCTTCGGGGGGTGGCGCTTCGACCGGCGCCTCGGCGGACGGCTCCGGCGCGACCGGCCCTTCGCTCGCCGTCGTCTCGTCCTCCGGCTCCTCGTTCTCGCTCACGCTTCCCCCGGCCCGGCGGACGGCGCGCTCACCGGCGGGGCGCCCGGCGGCCCCACCGGCCGGAACACACGAATGCCGCCGAACATCCCGCGTTGGTACACCCGCACCCGCTTGAGCCGCACCAGCTCGAGCAGGGCGAGGAAGGTCACGATCATCTCCGCCTTCGTCGAGAGCGTCTCGAAGAGCGCCAGGAACTCGAGCGACTCGCCCTCGCGGATCAGGGCCAGCAGCTCGTCCATCCTCTGCTCCAGCGGCGGCCCCTCGTCCACGACCTCGTGGGCCAGCAGCGTCTTGCGCCGGTCCAGCAGCTCCTTGAAGGCGAAGATCAGGTCGTAGAGACCGGCCTCCAGCATCTCCTCGCCGGCGTCGTCGAAGCGCGGCAGCACCGTGTCGGGCCGCGTCCACTGCGCCGCCCGGATCTGCGCCTGCTGGTGCAGGAGGCCGGCCGCCTCCTTGTAGCGCTGGAGCTCGAGCAGCCGCCGCACCAGCTCCTCGCGCGGATCGACCTGCTCCTGGTCGCCCTCCGCCTCGGTCGGCTGGATCGGCACCAGCATCTTCGACTTGATGTGGATGAGGGTGGCCGCCATCACCAGGAACTCGCCGGCCACGTCGAGGTTCAGCTCGCGCATCAGCTCCAGGTACTCGACGTACTGCCGGGTGATGGGCGCGATGGGGATGTCGTGGATGTCGATCTTCTCGCGCCGGATGAGGTACAGCAGCAGGTCGAGCGGTCCCTCGAAGAGCGGCAGGTGGATCCGGGGGGCGTCGTCCGGCAGCACGGACTCGACCCCCTCCGGCACGGCGACGCGCTCGGGGACGGCGGGGCCGGGCGGAGCGGGCGCGCCTGCCCCCTCCGGCACGGGCGCCGTCGCGTCCTTCGTCTCCGGCTCGTCGCTCACCGTTTCAGGTCGTAGCGGATCTTCATGGCCGAGCGCACCTCGTCCATGGTGGCCTCCGCCACCTCGCGCGCCCTCTTCGACCCTTCCCCCAGCACGTCCCCCACCGTGTCCGGCCGCTTCTCCAGCTCCTGGCGACGCTGCTGCACCGGCGCCAGCCGGGCCAGCAGCCCCTCGGCCAGCTTCGCCTTGCAGTCGAGGCAGCCGATGCCGGCGGTCCGGCAGCCCTGCGCCGACCACGCCTGCGCCTCGGCCGGGGAGAAGACCTTGTGCAGGTCGAAGACCGGGCAGAGCTCCGGGTTGCCGGGGTCGCTGCGCCGCTTGCGCGCAGGGTCCGTCACCATCGGCCGCAGCTTGGCCTTGATCGTCTCCGGGTCGTCCTTCAGGTAGATGGCGTTGCCGTACGACTTCGACATCTTGCGCCCGTCGGTGCCCGGGATGCGCCTGGCCTCCGTCAGCAGCGTCTTCGGCTCGGGGAGCACCGGGCCGTAGAGGTTGTCGAAGCGGCGCACGATCTCGCGGGTGATCTCGACGTGCGGCGCCTGGTCCTCGCCCACCGGCACCGCGTCGGCCTTGTACACGACGATGTCCGCCGCCTGCAGCAGCGGGTAGCCGAGGAAGCCGTAGGTGGAGAGGTCCTTCTCGGAGAGGTTCTGCTGCTGCTCCTTGTAGGTCGGCACGCGCTCGAGCCACGGCACCGGCACGATCATCGACAGCAGCAGGTGCAGCTCCGCGTGCTGCGGCACCAGGCTCTGGATGAACAGCGTGGAGCGGGCGGGGTCGAGGCCCGCCGCCAGCCAGTCGGTGGCCACCTCGAGCGTGTTGTCCCGGATGCCGGACGGGTCGGCGTAGTCCGTGGTCAGCGAGTGCCAGTCGGCGACCATGAAGTGGCAGTCGTAGCCGTCCTGCAGGCGCACCCAGTTGTCGAGCGCCCCCATGTAGTTGCCGAGGTGAAGGGGGCCGGTCGGGCGCATGCCGGAGAGGATGCGGGGTCGTGTCATGGGGCCAGCGTGTTCGTGAAGCGCGTCTTGCCGCTCACAGAGCGAGACGGAAGAGAAACGTGTAGAGGGCGCGGGTGAAGGGGGCCAGCGCCCAGCTGAGGGCGCCCGTCGCGAACAGGACCAGCAGGATCCACTGCCCGTAGGGCTCCACCAGCCGCTCGTAGGGCGCGGAGAACGCGCGGGGCAGGCCCCAGGAGGCGACCCAGGAGCCGTCGAGCGGCGGCAGCGGCACCAGGTTGAACAGCGCGAGCACCACGTTCATCTGGATGCCGGTGGTGAGCAGGGCCATCACCGGCTCGCTGGCGCGGGCGCCTGAGCGCAGCCCGACGAAGAGGCCGGCCGTGAACAGGCTGGCCAGGACCAGGTTGGAGACCGGGCCGGCGGCGGCCACCAGCACGTGCCCGCGGGCGAGCTTGCGGAAGTTGTGGGCGCCGACCGGCGTGGGCTTGGCCCAGCCGAGCAGCGGGATCCGCTGGCTGGTGAGCAGCACCTGCAGCAGGGGGATCAGCACGGTCCCGAAGGGGTCGATGTGCGAGAGCGGGTTCAAGGTGATGCGGCCCTGCCGGGCGGCGGTGTCGTCCCCCATCTGCAGCGCCATCCAGCCGTGGGCGGACTCGTGCACGCTCAGCGAGAAGAGCAGGACCACGTAGTACGTCAGCGCCCAGGCGACCTGGTCCGGCCTCAAGGCCAATCTCCGTCCTCCGCAGGAAGAGGGGGATCGTAGCACGGTAGAATCCGCGCGTGCCGCCGCCGCCCTCGCCGGCCCAGATCGCCGCTGCCCTCGAGCGCCGCGTCATCGGGCAGAAGGACGCGGTGCGCGAGATGTCGATCGCGCTCTCGAAGAAGCTGGCGGGGCTGGCCGCCGGCAACATCCTGCTGATCGGCTCCTCGGGCTCGGGCAAGACCACCCTGATGCGGGCGGTCGAGGAGCTGCTGGCCGCGAACCCGGCGCTGGCCCTGCGCTCGACCGTGATCCGGGTCCACGCCAACGTGCTGGGCGAGGAGGCGGAGCAGGGCCGCCCCGGCGAGAAGCTGCTCGCGCGCCTGCTGGAGCGGGCGCGCGAGCAGCTCGGCCCGCAGGCGCCGGTCGAGCAGCTGCTGCAGCAGGCCAGCCACGGCCTGGTGTTCGTGGACGAGGTGGACAAGATCCGCAGCCAGGTGGGCGGCCAGCCCAACCTGGCCGGCATCCGGGCCCAGGAGGCGCTGCTCACGCTGATCGAGAACGAGGCTGTGCCCTTCACGCTGCCGGCCTGGGGCGGCGGCGGCACCGTCATCCTGGACTCGAGCGCGCTCCTCTTCGTGTGCGCCGGGGCTTTCGAGGGGCTCTACGACGCCGTCTACGACCGCGTCACCGTCGGCCGCGACCAGGGCGCGCTGAAGCCGGTGACCATCGTCGACGAGGCCGGACGGGCCCACGAGGAGCTGCAGTTCTCGCTCCGGCACTGGCTCCGGACCGAGGACCTCTTCGAGTACGGCGTCTCGCCGCAGTTCCTCTCGCGCTTCGACGCGGTGGTGCTGCTTGAGGCGCTCGACGCCGAGGCGCTGCTGCGCATCCTCTCCGGCGCCGCCGACTCCAGCCTGCGCCAGTCGCAGGCCTTCTTCGCCAGCTTCGGCTGCCGCCTGGAGCTGACGGCCGAGGCCGCGAGCCGCGTCGCCCGCGAGGCGGCGCGACAGCCGAGGCTGGGCGCGCGTGCGCTCAAGGAGGTGCTGCGCCGGGTGGTGTCGCCGCTGGAGTTCGACCCCAGGGCGTCGGCGGGGCCGGACGGCGTCGTCCGCATCGACGAGGCGCAGGTCGTGGCGGCGCTGCGCCGCGGCACCGATGGCAGGACCCCGGCCTCCCAGCTCTCCGGTTGGGACCAGGGCTTCAAGACGTGAGGGCTTCGCCGACCGGGCGCGCGTGTCTCCTCGCCGCCGCCGTCGCGGTGATACCGTCGTCGGTCGTGGCCCAGGAACCGCGGTCCCCGCACGACGTCACCACCTACCCGGTCGTCTACCGCGTCCCGGGGATGGCCGAGGTGATGGTCCGCCCCGATATCGCCTACGCGCAGGGGACGAGCGGGCCGCTGCACCTCGACCTCTACCTTCCCGGGGCACCGGCCGGCGCGTCGCCTGTCGTGGTGTTCGCCAACGGCGTCGGCGACGGCGTGCTGGGCAAGCTGAAGGAGTGGGAGATCTACCGCAGCTGGGCGCGACTCATGGCGGCTCACGGCGTGGCCGCGGTGACGGTGGAGGCGGAGCCCGGCCGCACGGCCGCCCAGCTCGCGCAGGGGGTCGACTTCCTGCGCCGCCAGGGCCGCGCGCTCGCCCTCGACCCCGAGCGCATCGGCCTGTGGGCCTGCTCGGCGAACGTCACCGCCGCCCTGCCCTATGCCATGGGCGCGAGCCCGCTCCGCGCCGCCGTCTTCTATTACGGCACCGCCACCGTGACGACGCTGAGGAAGGACCTGCCGGTCCTCTACGTGATGGCGGGCCGGGACTCCCCGCTCCTGATCGCCGGCGAGCGGCAGCTGTGGACGGCCGCCGCCCAACAGGGCGTGCCGTGGACGATGGTCCTGGCCCACGACCTGCCTCACGCCTTCGACGCGCTGGTCGAGTCCGCGGAGTCGCAGCAGCTGGTGCGGGACACGGTGAGCTTCCTGGTCCGGCACCTCGCGCCCGCGGAGCCGGCGCGGGAGGTGCCCGCCGCCCGCGCCGCGCTCGTCAACGCCTACGGCTGGGAGTGGCCGCAGGCCGCCGCCGACTACGCCGAGATCGTCGCGCGGGACCCGGCGAACCGGGAGGCGAGACGGCAGCACGCCCGCGCCCTGCGCATGGCCGGGCGGGGGCGGGAGGCGGCCTTTGAGTTCCGCCAGGCGATCGAGCTGCGCGACGATGCCTCCGTGCGCTTCGAGCTCGCGGAGCTGCTGCTGGCGGAGAAGCAGTACCTGCCGGCGGTCACCGAGTACGACGCGGCGATCGCCAGCGGCGGCTCTTCGGGGGTCGCGGACTACGGAGCGGCGCGGGCACTGGCCCTGGCCGGCCAGCAGGAGGCCGCGCTCGACCGGCTGGAGAAAGCGCTGGCCGCCGGCTTCGCCACCAGGCAGAGGATCGAGGCCGAGGTGGATCTCGTCCCGTTGCGCGACCACCCGCGGTACAGGGCGCTCCTCGATCGGCAGCCCTAGAGGGCGCTACCGGGCGAGGGCGGCCCGCAGCAGGTCGCGGATCGGAGGCGCGGCGGTCAGCACGAGCTCGGCGGGAGGCGGCGGCTGCAGCGCCTCCAGCAGGCTCGTCGACGTGGACTCGGCCACCTTCGCCTGCCGCTCCGCGAGAGCGAGCGCGCCGCCCAGGGAATCGGCCGCCACCGGCGTCCGGCGCTCCCAGGCATCCAGCGCGACCAGGCCGGCGCCCGCGAGGGTGCTGAGATCGCAGGCCACCGGCAGGACCTCGCGCAGGAGCGGCTGCCGCTCGGCGGAGACGGCCAGCGCCGGCCCCGCGTCGCGCCAGGCGACGAGCTGCCGCCGCACCCGGTCCAGACGCGGGCCGCTCGTCTCCCGCGCCGCGATCAGGTCCCGGACGTCCAGGGCGAAGCGCAGGCCCTGCACGCTGTCCGGCGTGGCGGCGTCGGCCAGCCGGTTCAGCGGCACCTCCAGGGCGGCGGGGCCGGCCATCATGCGCCGCAGGAGGCGCGAGTAGAAACGCACCGGTGCGACCGCCTCGCCGAGCGCGACGACCGCCGTCTCCTCGTCGGGTGCCAGCCGCGCCAGCATCAGGCGGCGGTCCTCCTCGTGGCGGAGCGCCAGGGTCTCGAGCTGGCGGCTGACCGACGGCAGCCGGCGCAGCAGGGACACGGGATCGCGGGTCTCCCGCGGCGACCAGAAGCGCTCGGCGATGGCGGCGGTGCGCGGCCACAGCCGGCCGTCCACCATCTCGGGGGTGACGATCTCGGTCCACAGCGCGGCCTCGCCGCCCAGCACCAGCGCCTCCCGTGCCGCCGACAGCGACGCCAGGGGGTCCATGACCCGCTCCTCGCCCAGGTAGGACGCAAGCGGCGTGGAGGCGAGCGCCTTCAGCTCCTGCTCGCTGATGCCGACGCCTTGGGGGTCGGCCGGGTCGAGCGCGTAGTGGAAGGTGGCGGGCATCAGCCAGTCGAGGTAGTAGCCGGCCGAGACCACCACCCGGTGGCCCGCCGCCGTGGCCCGCGCCGTCATCTTCGAGCTGCGCCAGCTCTGCAGGACCGCGTCCTGCAGCAGGCCGTGCCCCAGCACCTCGTCCCAGCCCATCGTGGTGCGGCCGTGCCGCGCCAGGATCGCGCTCACCCGCCGGCTGAAGTGGGCCTGCAGCGCGCGACGGTCCACGATGCCGTTCGCTTCCATGAACCCGCGGATCGTCGGGTTCTGCTGCCACTCGTCGCCCACGACCTCGTCGCCGCCGAAGTGGAAGAAGCGGTCGGGGAACAGGCCCGCCACCTCGCCGACCAGCGCGTCGATGAACGCGTACGTCTCCTCGCGGGCAGGGTCGAGCAGCGCCGTGGAGGTGCCGCCCAGCTCCGGGTAGCCGAGCAGCCAGCTGCGGGTGTGCCCGGGCATGTCCAGCTCCGGCACCACGCGGACGCCGCGGTCGGCCGCGGCCGTCACCAGCTGGCGGATCTCCGCCTGCGTGTAGAACTCGCCGCCCGAACCGGCGTCCTGCAGCTTCGGGTGGACGCGGCTCTCCAGACGGAAGCCCTCGGCGTCGCTCAGGTGGAGGTGGAGCACGTTCAGCTTCACCGCCTCCATGGCGTCGAGCTGCCGCAGCAGCGCCGGCAGCGGCAGGAAGTGGCGAGCGGTGTCGATCATCAGGCCGCGCCAGGCGAAGCGCGGGCGGTCGTGGATGCGCGCCGCGGCCAGGCCGAAACCCTCGCCGGCGGGCACCACCAGCTGGGCGAGGGTGGCCAGGCCGCGCAGCACGCCGGTCTCGCCCGCCGCCTGCAGCTCGGCGCCGCTGGCGGCGACCTCGAGCCGGTACGACTCGTCGGCCTCGAGCGTCAGCCAGCGCGGGTCCTTCGCCCAGCGCAGGCGCAGCGTGGCCGCGTCCCGGCTCGCGGCACGGCGGACGCGGACCGGAATGCCGGTGGCCGCGGCCACCCGGCCGGCCAGCCGCTCGACCGCCCGCTCGACGATCGGGCTCGCCGGGCCCTCGCTCCACAGGCCGAGCGTGGGCCCCACCGCCAATGCGCCCTGGCCCGTCTCCACCTGCGCCGGCCAGGGCATCAGCGGCAGCCTGGTCGACTCGGCGCCCGCCAGCGCCGGCGCGGCGACGATGGCGAGCGCCCCGACGGCGACGCGGAACTCCCGAGTCATCGGCGCCTCCCGGCTCTAGCGGGTGAGGGGGATCTGGCGCGCCACGTCGGCGCGCACGACGGCATCGAGCTTGTTCTCGAGCTGGAAGAAGAGCACCAGCTTGCGCGGCGGGAGCGCCTTCGACATGCGCGAGAGCCAGCCGCGGCGCACCCGCAGCCGTTCGTCGTCGAGCCGCAGCGCCTCGCTCAACATGGCGGTGGCCTGGGTGTCGGACATGCCGGAGCCGGCGGCGACGAAGTCGGCCACCATCTGGTTCGTGCGCTCGTCCACCTGGCGCCGGTCCTTCTCGAAGCCGTCGTAGAGCGGCCAGAACGCCTGCGCCTCCGCGTCGGTCAGGTGCAGCGACCCGGCCACCAGCACCCGGCGCTGTGCCTCGACGGCCTGGCGGTTCAGCTCGAGCGCGTCCTTCACCGTCTGGGCGGGGGCGAGCGGCGCGGTGAGCGCGGCGAGCACGGCGACGACGATCACTCTCATCCTCGACTCCTTGGGCCCTGGGGCCGCCAACACGGGTGCTGCGCGGTCCGGCAGGTCGACATCGACGGCGAGGCCGTTCCGGTTCGCGCCGTCGAGCACTGACCCGATCCCGCCCTAGACCTTCGCCTGCTTGAGCCCGAAGGCGAGCAGGCGCCTCTTCAGCTCGGTCATCCGGCGCTGGTCCTCGTCGTCGATCGCAGAGAGCGCCGCCGCGCGAGGGAACAGGTGGAAGGTGAGGCCCACCTGGGGCTCGAAGTCGTTCTCGGGCCGCAGCACCACCCGCGCCGCCTGCTCGACGTCCACGCGGGCGGTGCGCTGGTCCTCGGGCGCCACCGCCTGCGCGAACTCGCTCAGCTCGCCCCACAGCCGCCGGATGGCCTCGGCGCGCTCGGCCCCGGCCGGCGCCTCCATCGGCGCGGCGACATACAGGGTCAGGGAGAAGCCGACCTGCACCCGCTCGGCCTGCAGCTGCTCGGTGAGGGGCACGGCCTCGAACGCCGCCCGGCGCTCGCGCGCCCAGGTACACCACTCCGCCACGGTCCTGGTCATGTCGGGTCCTCTCTGGCCCGGCTCATCCTGGGCCGCCGTCCCCGCCGGAGGAAGTAACGGCCGAGTAACTTACGTTCGCCTACAGGGTGACCACCGCGCCCCGCCTCTGGCTCTCGTCGGCGGCGAGGACGATGCGCAGGCTGTTCACCGCATCCTGCACGTGGTCGCTGAGGTCGAGGTCCTCCCGGATCGCGCGCAGCAGAACCTCCTGCTCGCGCTGGCACAGCGCCAGGTGGTCCGGCTCGTCTTCCGTGCTGATGAACTCGTCCTGCTGCAGGAACTCGTTGTCGGGCCCGATCGCGGCATGGTGCAGGCGCAGGCAGTTCGTCTTCGTGTGGCTGTCGATGTCGTCCGACCCGCCGGCCCGGCTCTCGTTCGGGTCCTTGACGATGGAGACCGAGCCCTTGGGCCCGACCACGTCCTTCACGAAGAAGGCCACCTCGCTCATCATCGGGCCCCAGCCCGCCTCGTACCAGCCGACCGATCCGTCGTCGAAGACCACCTGCAGCTGGCCGTAGTTGTACATCCCCGGCTTGAGCTCGCCGGCGAGGCGCGCCCCCACGGCGGAGACGCGGATGGGCCGGGCGCCGGTCATCTGGCACATCACGTCCACGTAGTGCACGCCGCAGTCGACCAGCGGGCTCATCGACTCCATCAGGTGCCGGTGCCAGTTCCAGGCGGGCCCGTGGCTCTGCTGGTTGAGGTTCATCCTCATGACCAGCGGCTTGCCCAGGGTGCGGGCGATCTCGATGAACCGCGTCCAGGCCGGGTGGACGCGGAGGATGTAGCCGACCACCAGCTTGCGGCCGCGGGCCCGCGCGGCGCCGACGACGGCCTGCGCCTCTTCCACCGTGGTCGCCAGCGGCTTCTCGCAGAACACGTGGCAGCCGGCCTCGATCGCCGCCCTGGCGAAGGGGGCGTGGGTGTCGGGGTAGGTGTTGATGCTCACCACGTCGGGCCGCGTCACCCGCAGCGCCTCGTGGTAGTCGCCGAAGTCGGGCACGCCTCCGAGCTCCGCGCCCAGGGCGCGACGCGAGGCGGGACCGCGGCTGACGAGGCCGACGATCTCGAAATCCGGCAGGCGGCGGTACGCGCGGGCGTGGCTCCTGCCCATGTTGCCGCAGCCGGCCACGAGCACCCGAAGGGGACGGTCCACGGGTCACCTCCTCGAGGGGACGTCGACGACTCCGCGCACCAACACTACCTTGAATCCGCCACCGTTCGGGTGTACCAGTCGACCGGCCATGGCCACGGCGCTCGCCGTCTTCGCCCACCCCGACGACATGGAGTTCCTGGCGGCCGGCACGCTGCTGCGCCTGAAGGCGGTCGGCTACCAGGTCCACTGCCTCGCCGTCGCCAACGGCTGCTGCGGTTCGACCACGCTGGGGCGCGAGGAGACGGCGCGCGTGCGTCGCGGCGAGGCGGAGGCGTCGTGCCGGCTCGCCGGGTTCGCCTGGCACGAGAGCCTGGTGAACGACTTCGAGGTCCTGTACGAGCCGCGCACCATGGTCCGGCTGGCCGCGCTCGTCCGGCAGGCGGCTCCCGACATCCTGCTGACGCACTCGCCGGCCGACTACATGGAGGACCACGAGAACGCCTGCCGGCTCGCGGTGTCGGCCGCCTTCGGGCGCGGGATGCCGAACCTCCAGACCGAGCCGCCGGCGCCACCGGTCGATCTCTCCGTGACCGTCTACCACGCGCAGCCGCACGGCAACCGCGACCCTCTCGGAGCCATCGTGCGCCCGACCCACTACGTCGACGTGGGCGGCGAGGTGCTGGAGCGCAAGACCGCGATGCTCGCCTGCCACCGCTCCCAGCAGCAGTGGCTCGACGAGAGCCAGGGCCTGAGCTCGTACCTGGAGACGATGCGCGCGCTGATGCGGGAGGTCGGCACCTGGTCGGGGCGGTTCGACCACGCCGAGGGCTGGCGCCGGCGACTCGGCCTGGGCTTCTGCGCGCCCGACGCCGACCCTCTCACCACGGCCCTGGGGCCGCACTGCCTGCGCGCCTGACCTCAGCGTATTGCGGTGAAAATGTCGCGCTACGCTACAGGCGGTGGCTGCTATACTCCGGCGGGATCAGAAAGCAGGAGGTTCGATGGTGCACCGAGACCGCGTGCTGCGGGCGCTGCTGGCGCTGCCGCTCCTGGCCGTCCCCGTCTCCCTCCACGCGTCCGGCTTCGCCGTCGAGAGCCAGGGCGCGCGGGCCATGGGCTTTGCCGGCGCCTACGTCGCCCAGGCGGCCGACCCGTCGGCCATCTACTACAACGCCGCCGGGATCGGGTTCCTCAAGGGCAAGCAGCTCCTGGTGGCCGGTGCCCTGTCGTCCTTGTCCACCGACTTCACGGGCTCGGGCCCGACCCCGCCCCAGGGGACGCTCGAGAGCGCGGACCACGGCCTCGCCCTGATGCCGGCGATCTTCTACTCGCAGCAGGTCGGCGAGCGGACGGTCGTGGGCCTCGGCTTCGACCGCCCGTTCTCGCTGCACTCGAAGTGGCAGAACCCCGACACCTTCAGCGGGCGCTTCATCTGCCTCGACTGCGAGATCCAGTCCTGGTCCATCAACCCGACCGTGGCCTACAAGCTGGCCGACAGGTTCGCCGTCGGCGCCGGCGTCGACATCCGGCTGTCCAAGTTCAGCCTCGCCCGCAGGCTCACCGCCGAGCCCAACCCGTTCCCGCAGCCGACCGACGTCGCCCAGCTGACGCTGGCGAGCGGCACCGACACCGGGGTCGGGTTCAACCTCGGCATCCTGGCCAGCCCGAGCGAGGACCTCTCGATCGGCGTCTCCTACCGCCACCAGGTCACCATCGACCACGCCACCCAGGCCGACTTCGTGCAGGTCCTCACCGGCAACAGCGACGTGGACCAGGCGGTCGCGCTGGCGCTCCCTGCCTCGCAGCCGGGGACGGCGAAGTTCACCTACCCCGGCAGCATCGCCGCCGGCATCGCCTGGCGCCGCGGCTACTGGACGGTGGAGGGCGACGTCCAGTGGATGCTGTGGTCGAGCTTCGACGCCGTCACCCTGACCTTCGCGAACACGCCGGCCTACGACACGACGCTGCCCCAGGACTGGTCGAGCACCTGGCGCGGCGCGCTGGGCGTCGAGTACCTGATCCGCGACCAGTGGGCGGTTCGGGGCGGCTTCGGCTACGACCACAGCCCGGCCCCCACGCCGACCATCTCGCCGTTCATCCACGACGCCGACCGCTACACCTTCGGCGCCGGCGGCAGCTGGAAGTACGAGCGGCTGCGTCTCGACTTCGACGCCCGCTACGTGGCCTTCCGGGACAGCTCGACCCTCGGCCTCAGCCGCTACGAGTACGACGGAACCTACAAGAGCCACGGCTTGCAGCTCGGCGTGTCGCTCGGCTACAGGTTCTAGCCGGCCGCCCGCGACGGAGGCCTCGGGTGGAGGACCTCGAGATCGCTCCGGCGCTGGAGACGGAGCGCGAGTGGTGTGCCCGCCTGATGGCCGGCTCGGACCCCTGGATCACGCTGCGGCGGGGCCTCGAGTCCTGCCGTGAGGCCTGCTCCCGGGGCGGCTACGACCTGCTGGTCGCCCGGGCCGCCGGCACCCCGCTGGGCTTCGCGCTGGTCCACCCGCGCGGCGTGGCCGGCTCGCCCTACCTCGCCTCGATCGCGGTCGCCGCCGAGGCGCGCGGGCGTGGCGTCGGCCGGCGGCTGCTCGCATTCCTCGAGGAGCGCTACCGGCCGCAGGCCCGGCACCTCTTCCTCTGCGTGTCCTCCTTCAACGAGCGGGCGAGGCGCCTGTACGAGCGGCAGGGCTACGAGGCCGTCGGCGTGCTGGAGGACTACGTGATCGACGGCGCCTCCGAGGTCCTCATGCACAAGTGGCTGCGGCGCTGATGCCCCGCCAGTGGGGCTGGGTCTCGCTGCTCTGCGCCACGGCCTCCGCCGCCTACCTCTGCCGGGTCAACGTGTCCGTCGCCGGCGCGCTGCTCATGGGCGAGCTGCACCTCTCCCAGGCCGACATGGGGCGGGTGTTCAGCGCCTTCCTCCTCGGCTACACGCTGTTCATGGTGCCCGGCGGCCTGCTGGCCGACCGCTGGGGTTCCCGCAGGGTCCTCGAACGCGCCTCATGGTGGTGGCTGGCGGCCACCAGCCTGCAGCTCTTCGTGGGCCGCGGCCCGCTCGGCTCCTCCACCTCCGCGGCGCTCGCGGTCCTGCTCGCGCTGCGCTTCCTGCTGGGGATCGGGCAGGCGCCGACCTTTCCGGCGGCAGCCAGGGGCGTGGCGGCCTGGGTGACACCAGGCAGCCGGGCGCGGGCGAACGGGTTCGTGGTGTCGTCGATCGCCATCGGCTCGGCGGTGGCGCCGCCGCTGCTCTCGGCAGTGATGGTCCGCTGGGGCTGGCGGGTGGCGCTCGCCGCTTCGGCCCTGCCCGCGCTGGCGACTGCGCTCGCCTGGCGTGTCGCCGGCGAGCCGCCAACGGACCGGGCGGCGCCGCCAGCCGAGCCGGCTCCGCAGCCGGCGGCCCCGCGCTCTCCGCTGCGGACGCGGAGCTTCGTCCTGCTCACCGCCAGCTACTCGCTGCAAGGCTACGTCGGCTACATCTTCGTGTTCTGGTTCTACCTGTACCTCGTCCAGGAGCGGCACTTCGACCTGCTGAAGGGCGCTGCGCTGAGCAGCCTGCCGTGGCTGCTGTCGATCGCCTCCATCCCGCTGGGCGGCTGGGTGTCGGACCGGCTCGCCGCCCGCCACGGCGTGCGGCTCGGCCGGCGCGTGGTGGCGATCGTCGGCCTGGCGGCGGCCGGCGTCTTCCTCTCGCTCGGCGCACGCACCGCGAACGCCTGGCTGGCCGCGACCGCGCTGGCGCTGTCGACTGCCCTCGTCTTGTGCGTGGAGGGGCCGTTCTGGGCGACGGTGTCGGAGATCGCCGGCGAGCGCGCCGGGGTGGCCGGCGGGGTGATGAACACCGGCTGCAACGTCGGCGGCATGGTGTCTCCCACCCTGACCCCGCTGCTGGCCGCGGCCATCGGCTGGGAGGCCGCGCTGCAGGTGGCGGCGGGGCTCGCCGTTCTCGCCGCGGGGCTGTGGCTGGGCGTCGACCCGCAACCCGCCGGACGCACGGCCTCCGTCCCCGCCGGCGCCACCGCGCCTTGAGCCTGGACATGCGGGGGTGCGGGGCGTCACCGCTGCGCAGGCGGGTGGCGGCCATGGTATGTTGCTCGAACTCCCGCGATCCCCTGCCAGAGGTGGACTTGCTGCCAGCCGTCACCGGAGGGCGACCTTTCCGCGTCTTTGCGCCGGCCCTCGCCGCCGCGCTGCTGGCGGCGGTCGTCGCGCAGGCCGCCGCCGTCGCGCCGCGCGGCACCGCGCTGTCGGTCCGCCTGACCACCGGCGTCTCCAGTCGGTCGAGCCGCCCCGGCGACCCGGTCGAAGCCCTCCTGATCGCGCCGCTGCGAGCGGGTGACGACGTCGTCCTCCCGGCCGGCGGAGTCCTCCGCGGCCGCGTGCTGGCGAGGCGGGGCGGCTTCGGCCGGCGCGCCGCGCTGCGGCTGCGCTTCGACGAGATGGTCGCAGCCGACGGGCGCCGCCTGCCGATCGACGCGCGGGTCGCCGAGGTCGACAACGCCCGCGAGCAGGTGGCACCGGACGGGACCATCCGCGGCCTGGGCACGTTCACCAGCCGCCCGTCGACCCTGCACCTCGCGCTGCTGGCGGCGGCGCACGCGCACCCGGTGACGCTGGCGCTGCTCGAGCTGGGCCGCTTCGCCAAGGAGAAGGCGCAGCGCGACGCCGTCGAGTACCGGCCCGGCGTGGAGCTGGAGCTGGCGCTGCAGCAGCCGGTGGAGGCCGGCGAGGAGCGCCTGGCCGGGGGGGCGTCATCCCCGCTCGAGCCCATCCCGGTCAGGACACCTCCGGCGTCGCTGCAGATGGCCGTCGAAGGACTGCCGCTGCTCACCGTCTCGCCGAAGACGGGACGCACCTCCGACCTCACCAACGTGCTGCTGGTGGGAAGCCGGGAGGACGTCGAGTCGGCCTTCGCCGCCGCCGGATGGGCGCGGGCAAGCGACCTGCACCCGCGCACCGCCGTTCACGGGCTGCTGGCCCTGATGGGCCACCGGGGCTACGACCGCGCTCCGGTGTCGCGCATGGAGATCGGCGGCCGCCCTCCCGACCTGGTGTTCGAGAAGCAGTGCAACACGCTGACGAAGAGACACCACGTCCGCCTGTGGGGCAACTTCCCCGGTCCGGGCGGACGGCAGGCCTGGCTGGGAGCGGCGAGCCACGACGTCGGCATCGAGTACAGCCACCCGGAGCGCCGCTTCACCCACCGGGTCGACCCCCGCATCGACCGCGAGCGGACCAAGCTGGTGGACGACCTCTCTTTCGCCGGGCGCGTCGCCGGCACCGCGCTCCTGGAACGCCCGCGGGCACCGCGCGTCTTCACCGTCGCGGCGGGCGAGACCGTCGAAACCGACGGGCGGATCGCGGTGGTGCTGCTGGAGACGCAGCCGGGGCCGACGACGACGGTGGCGGCGAACGTCTCCCCGGAAACGTCCGCCCGCTGACTTCTATTCCGGCTTCGCCGCGCCCTCGAAGTGGGCGCGGATGCGCCTCGCCGTCGCGCGGCCGACGACGGCCGCCAGCTCCTGCTCGGTGGCTCCGCGCACCCCGCGCAGTGAGCCGAACACCGACAGCAGCTTCCGCCGCCGCGCCGGCCCCACGCCGGGAACGTCGTCCACCTCGGAGTGCAGCGTGCGCTTCGAGCGAGCCTGGCGGTGGTAGCCGATGGCAAAGCGGTGCGCCTCGTCGCGCACCCGCTGCACGAGCTGCAGCACCGGCGAGGCGCGCGGGAGCGCGATCGGCTCCTCGCGGCCGCGCACGAAGATCAGCTCCTCGCGCTTGGCCAGGCTGGCCACCGGCTGGTCGCCCAGGCCGATGTCCTCGAGGGCGCCGACGGCCGCCCCCAGCTGACCCTTGCCGCCGTCGACCAGCACCAGGTCGGGCAGCTCCCGGCCGTCCTCGAGCAGCCGCTGGTAGCGCCGGGTGACCACCTCGCGCATGGAGGCGAAGTCGTCGGGCGCGCCCGAGACCCCGCGGATGCGGAACTTGCGGTAGTCGGACTTCTTGGGCAGGCCGGCCGCGAAGACCACCATGGAGGCGACCACGTCGGAGCCCTGGATGTTGGAGATGTCGAAGCACTCGATGCGTTGCGGCTCGACCTCCAGGTCCAGCAGGTCGCGCAACCCGCGCAGGATCTCCTGCGACTGGCGGCGCGGGTGCTTCCACTCCAGCTCGAAGGCCAGGCGCGCGTTCTTGTCCACCAGCTCCAGCAGGCGCAGCTTCTCGCCGCGCTGCGGCACCCGGATGGTCACGCCGCTGCCGCGCCGCTTCTCCAGCCAGGCCTGCAGCAGCTCGCCGTCGGGGATGGCGGTCGGTACCAGCACCTCGCGCGGCACGTAGCGGCCGGCGGCGTAGAACTGCTGCACGGTCTGCGAGAGGACCAGCTCCGGCTCGGTCAGCGCGTCGAGCAGGAACCCCTCGCGGGCGACCACCTTCCCGTCCCGCACGCTGAAGACCTGCACCGCCGCCCGCTCGGCCTCGAGGTACACGGCGAAGAGGTCCCGCTCCTCGATGTCGGTGGTGGTGATCTTCTGGGGCGCCTCCATCCGCAGCAGGGCCTGCACCTGGTCGCGCAGCGAGGCCGCCTCCTCGTAGCGCTCGAGGGCGGCCGCCCGCTCCATCTCCCCCTGCAGCCGGCGGACCACCTCGTCGGTGCGACCCTCCAGGAACAGCCGCGCGTCCTCGCAGGAGCGGCGGTAGCGGTCGAGCGGGCAGATCTCCGCCACGCAGGGGGCGAGGCAGCGCCCGATCTGGTGCTGCAGGCAGGGCCGCGCCCGGTGGCCGTTCAGCGCCTCCTTGCAGGAGCGGATGCCGAAGAGCTTGCGCACCATGCCGGCCGTGCGGCGGCCCAGGCTGGCGGGGATGTAGGGGCCGCCGTAGGCGTTGCCGTCCTCGGAGGGGCGGCGGACCACGTAGAGCCGCGGGTACTCCTCGGCCAGCGTGAGCTTCAGATAGGGGTGGTTCTTGTCGTCGCGCAGCCGCACGTTGTAGGGCGGCTGGTGGCGCTTGATCAGGTTGTTCTCGAGAGCGAGCGCCTCCATCTCGCTGTCGGTGACCACGAGGTCGAGGTCGGCGATCTCTTCCACCATCCTCGCCTTGTGGAACTCCGCCGGCCGCGAGGCCTGGAAGTAGGAGCGCACCCGCTCGCGCAGGACCCGCGCCTTGCCCACGTAGAGGATGCGGCCGCCCGCGTCCTTGAACAGGTACACGCCCGGCCGCGCGGGCAGCTGCTCGAGTTTGTCGGGTAGCGACACGTTAGCGGATCGGTCGCAGCCTCCGCAGCGCGGCGATGGTCAGCAGCGGCGGCGCCAGCAGGGCGACCCCGTGGAGAGCGGCGTGGTGCCAGTCGAGCCAGGTCTCGAAGGCCACGATCACCACCCCCACCACCAGCAGCAGGCTGTTGGCGATGGTGGCGATCCGGCGCAGCCGGGGGACGAAGCGCGGGCCCACCGAGGGCCCCGGCTGCACGGTGAGGGCGACGGAGTTGACCACGGCCACCCCGGCCACCGCCGCCGCGGACCACAGGTCGTGCCGGTCGCGCGGGTGCAGCTCGAAGTACATCCCGACCACGAACAGCACCGCGTTCAGCAGCACGGCCGCGAAGCGCAGCCCCGTGCCGCCCCGGGTGGGCCGGGTCTCGATGGCTGTCTCGCTCACTCCGAGCAGTATAGCGGCCGCACCACGGACCGCGTGATGGACGAGCATGGCCCATCGGGACTATGGCCGAGCGCTGCCCGGACGTGGAGACTTGGGTGGTCCCGCGCTCGACGAGCGGACCCCGCCGCTGGTCTCGCCGCCCATCCCCCGGGTGAGACGATCTCGAGCGCGGGCTTTTTTCTGCCCGCGCGTCCTAGAAGCGCGCCACGTAGGAGAGCTTCAGCACGGCGCCGCGCGAGATGAGCGCCTGCGGGTCCCCAGGCTCGCCCCGCTCCTCGTCGTAGACGAAGTACAGGTCGCTGCCCGGCCGGTAGATGAAGCGGAAGCGGAAGTTGCCGACGAAGCGGCGGTCGAGGTCGTCGTGCTGGAGAAAGGTCTGGGCCGAGAGCCGGGTGGAGAAGGCCCACCCGAGGCGCAGGCCGGCGACGTTCGCCACGAAGCCGCCCGCCGGGAAGGAGGCCTCGCTCCGCGTGTAGCTGAGACCGAGCGAGAGGTGGGCGCCTTGCGCCGATCCGCCGAGCGTCCACGACCGCTCGCTGCCGTTCCACAGCCCGAGCAGCGAAGCGGAGGCCGAAGCCGAGAGCGCGCGCTTCGGGCTGCTGCTGAGCGAGACCTCCGTGTCCGTGAGGTCGGAGCGGCCGGGCGCGATCGGGATGCGATCCGAGAGCCGGAAGCCGCCGTCGAGCACCGTGTAGCCGCGGACGTGCGTCGCCGTCAGCACGTCGCCCGAGTCCAGCAGGACCGAGGCGCCGGCGAAGCCGTTGCCGTCCTGTGACTCGCCGTTCGTGCGTGCCTGGACCTTGCCGCCGACGTAGGCGGCGATCTGGCGCAGCCCCGGGATGCGGGGCCTGAACGTGTACTGGGCCTTCCAGCTGGCCCGGCGCAGGTCGGTGCGGGTGACGAAGCCCATCCCGGTCTGCGCCTGCGGCCCGATGCGCAGGTACTCGGCGAAGAGGTACACGGGGTCGGCCGAGTACTCGGCCGAGGCCCGCGCCGCCCAGTCGGCGCCGCTGCCATCGGCGGTCCGGACCATGAAGCCCTGCAGGTTGAGGCGCGAGGCGGGCCACAGCGAGGCGTCCACCCCGCCGTCCGTCGCCGCCCCGGCGGACGTCCTCCGGTCCGTCAGCATGGCACCCACGTACCCGCGCTCGCCGACGTCGCGCTTCCACCGCATCACGCCGAAGTTGGTGCGGGGCTCCTCGACCGTCGCACCCGGACCCGAGAGCTCGCCGGTGTAGACGTCCATCAGCCCGATCGTCTGCCTCCCGGCGCGGCCGGACAGGCGCACGCCGGCCAGCACCGGCACCTCGTCCTCGCCCTGGATCCCGATCCTCCGCGAGAAGAAGAGCAGGAACGGCGGCGTCTCGTACGAGCCTCGGGTCCCGAGGTCGAAGATGCCCGCGTTCTCCAGGAAGAAGTCCCGCTTCTCCGGGAAGAACAGCTCGAAGCGGGTGAGGTTCACCACCTGGTCGTCGGCCTCCACCTGCGAGAAGTCGGGCCGTACGGTGGCGTCGAGGACGAGGCCGGGCTGCACCTCCCACTTGGCGTCGCCGCCGGCGCGCCACTCCCCCGAGGCGGGCGCCTGCCCCGCCAGGTCGGGCTGCCAGGCCGCGCCGCCGAGGCCGTACGGCTTCACCTCGATGTTGAAGGCGGAGCGCGGCAGGCCCGAGAGCCCTTCGAGGTGCCCGGCGCGGCTGACCCGGTTGAGCCCGCCCTCCGCGCGAGACCAGGCGCTCCACAGCGTGTCCTCGTTGCGACGCCGTACGATGCGCTCGACGTCGAAGCCCCACACCTGCTCGCGGCCGGTGTCCGCGTAACGCAGCGAGCGGAACGGGATCGCGAACTCCGCCGACCAGCCGTTCCTGGTCCGCGCCGTGGCCACCCGCCAGATCCCGCGCCAGTCGAGGTTCAGCGTCTGGCTCTCGTCGGTCACCAGGGCGTCGGCCTCGGCGCCGTTGGGGTTGACGGCGAACAGGAAGGCGTCGCGGTGGTCGTGGAAGGGATCGAGGGTGAAGGCCACCACGTCGTCCCCGGCGAAGCGGGCCACGTTGCCGGCGTCCTGGGTCAGCAGCCGGTCGCGCTCGAGCAGCCGCGCGATCAGCTGGTCCGGCTCGCGGTCGAGCGCCAGGATGCCGACGTACAGCGTGTCCTTGTCGTAGACCACCCGGACCTGGGTGTCCTCGCTGGCCGGCTCGCCCTCGCGCGGGTCGCGCTGCCGGAAGCCGGAGGCGACCGGGGCCAGGCGCCAGCAGGGCTCGTCGAGGCGGCCGTCGAGATGGACGGGGCCGGAGGTCCGGACGGCGAGCAGACGGGGGCCGCCCTCCTCCGGCGCTGCGGCGGCGGCGATCAGGGCCAGGAGGAGGACCGTTCCCACACGCGGAGGAATCGGCGCGGACGGCGCCGGCGTGTTCATTGAACCTTGAGCTCGTCTTGAATCAATGCGCTGACGGACAGGTCTGGTAGGCTTCGACGGACGATGCGTCTGCGTTTCGGCGAGTGCACCTTCGACCCGGACGCCCGCGAACTGCGCCGCGCCGGCGAGCTGGTCCCTCTCTCGCCGAGGGCCTTCACGCTGCTGGCGCTCCTCCTGGCGCACCGGCCCCGGGCGCTCTCCCACGAGTGGCTGCGGGACGCCCTCTGGCCTGACACCGCCGTCGGCTACACCAGCCTCGCGCAGGTGGTGACCGAGGTGCGCAAGGCGGTGGGCGACGACGCGCGCGCGGGCACGATCGTCCGCACCGTCCCGCGCTTCGGATACGCGTTCGCCGGGGAGGTCGTGGAAGAGCCCGGGGCCGCCCCGGCTGAGGAAGGCGCTCCGGCGCCCCCGGCGCGCGCTCCGTCCGGACCGAGCCCGCGCCCCCCGTTCCCACCACGCTGGGGGCTGGGGATCGCGGTCGCAGCCGCGCTCCTCGCGGGCGCACTGCTCGGCGGCCTCCTGGTCCACTCGTTCTGGAGATGGCCCCCGCCCCGCTTCACCCAGCTCACCTTCCGCCGCGGCATCGTGACCTGCGCGCGCTTCACGCGCGACGGGCACACGGTCGTCTACAGCGCGCTGTGGGACGGGGCGCCGCCTCTGGTGTTCTCGCGGCGGCTGGACAGCCCCGTCTCCGTGTCGCTGGGCCTGCCGCCGGCCGCGCTGCTGGCCGTCTCCTCGCAAGGCGAGCTGGCGCTGCGCCTCGCTCCTGCCGGGGAGCTGGGGACGCTGTGGCTGGGCACGCTGGCGCGCGTCCCGCTGTCCGGGGGACCGGTGCGGCCGGTGCTGGAGGACGTGCTCGACGCCGACTGGTCGCCGGACGGCCGCGAGCTGGCGGTCATTCGCTGGCGCAACGGCCAGTTCCAGCTCGAGTACCCGGTCGGCGTCGTCCGCCTCCGGCCCTGCCCGCCGACACGGGTGCGGGTGGCTCCGGACGGCGAGCGGCTCGCGGTGCTGGACGATGCCGACGGCGTCCTGCTGGTCGACGGCGCCGGCCGACAGCAGCGCCTCCACGTCGCCCCGTCCCGCCAGAGGCTGGCCTGGTCGCCGCGCGGCGACGCCCTGCTGGTCGACGCCGGCGAGTCGGACCTGCGACGGACCCTGCGACGGGTGACCACCGGCGGCGAGGTGACCGAGATCTGCGCGCTGGCGGGGACGCTGGTGGTGCACGACGTCGGCCCGGACGGTCGCGTGCTCCTCCACCACGGCTTCGAGCGCTGGGACGTCCGCGCGCGCGTGCCGGGCGAGCCCGAGCGGGAAGCCTCGGCCTTCGCCAACTCCGGCGTGGTGGGCCTGACAGCGGACGGCCGGGAGGCGCTGCTCTGGTACCACGGCGACGGCCCGCCGGGGGCGGCGCTGCTGCAGCCGACGCGCGGCGGTCCGCCGCTGCGGCTCGGCGAGGCCCAGGCCCACGGCCTCTCCGCGGACGGCCGCTTCGCGCTGCTGGAGACGGACCACCCCAGCCGCATCGCCCTCACGCCGACCGGCCCCGGCGAGGCCCGGACGCTGCCGCTGCCGCCGCACGAACGGCTGACGGCCGCCTGGCGGGTCGACGAGCACGCCGTCGGCTTCGACGCCGCCGCGCCCGCTCACGCGCCGCGATCGCTCCTCGCCGAGTTCCCCTCGGGCAACGTCACGGCGGTCACGCCCGAGGGAGTGCGCGTGATCCCGGGCGCTCTCGAGGACGGAACCCTGCTGGCGAGGACCGCCGAGGGAAGGCTGCAGGCCTACTCGCCGGCCGGCGTCCCCGGCCGTGTCCTGCCGTGGCGCCTGCCGGACGACCCGTTCGGCGAGGCCGCCGTCCGCGTGGGCGGCGACGGTCGGTCGCTGTACGTGCGCGAGGGCAGCGTCCCGGCGCAGGTCTTCCGCATCGACCTGGCGAGCGGGGCGCGCACGGCCTGGGGCCAGCTCAGCCCGCCGTCGGCCACCGGCGTCGGGCACGTCTGGTCGCTGCAGATCACGCCGGACGGCCAGGGCTACGCCTACACGCACGGCTTCTTCCTGGAGGACCTGTTCCTGGTCGACGGGCTGTGACGAGGACGACGAAGGCGACCGACGGTTGCAGGGTAGACTCAGCGGTCGTGAAGACGCTCGTGCTCGGCCTCGGCAACCCCCTGCTCGGCGACGACGCCATCGGCCTCCGCGTCGCCGATCGCCTGCGCGAGCGCCTGGCCGGCCGTGCCGACGTCGAGGTGCGCGAGGAGGAGGCCGGCGGCCTGCGGCTGATGGAGGCGATGACCGGCTACGACCGGGCAGTGGTGGTCGACGCGGCCGTCACCGGCGGCGCGCCCGGCACGATCCGCTGCGTCGGGCCGGAGGACCTGCCGACGCAGCGCACGGCCATCGCCCACGGCATCGACCTGCCGCGGGCGCTCGAGCTGGGCCGCAAGCTCGGCCTCCCGATGCCGGCCTCGGTGCGCGTGGTCGCGATCGAGGCCGAGAGCGTCCTCGAGTTCCGCAGCGACATGACCCCGGCCGTTGCCGCCGCGCTGGAGCCGGCCGTCGAGGCGGTGCTGGCGGAGATCGGAGGCGGCCGCTGAGCGTCGCCGCAACCGCCGCCCCGCCCGCCCCGCCCGCCCCGCCCCGGCCGCAGCCGGCTCCCCAGCCGCCGTCGCCTCCCGTCGCTGCCGACGAGCCGGGGTTGTCGCGCACCGCCGCCTGGAGCCTCCTCGCGCTGGCCGGCGGCCACTTCGCCACCGACTGCTGCTCCGGCATCTGGCCAGTGTTCAAGACGGTGGCCCACCTCGACCTGGCCCTGGCCGGCCTCATCGCCACCGTCAGCAGCATGGCCGGCAACGGGCTGCAGCTCGCTTTCGGCGCGTTCGCCGACCGCGACGGGCGGAAACGCCTGCTGGTGATCGGCGTCGCCTCGGCGGCCGCGGTCACCTTCGTACCCTGGGCGCGAGGCTCGTACCTCGTGATGGCGCTGCTGGTGATGGCGGCGCAGATCGGCTCGGCCGCCTTCCACCCCGCGGCCGCGGGCGCCGCCTCGAGCCTGTCGCGGCGGCGGGCGGGCTTCCTGCTGGGGCTGTTCTTCGCCGGCGGCTACCTCGGCTACTCGCTGTCGCAGTTCCTGTTCACGGCGGTCTACCACGCCGCAGCGAGGGCCACGCCGCTGATCGCCGTGAGCGCGCTGCTCATGGGTCTGCCCTGGGTGGTGGCGACGCTCGGCCCGTTGCTGGGCGGCCTGCTCGCCGATCCCGCCCGCGGCGGCACGCCGGCGCGGGCGCTCGGCTGGTTCGCGCTGCTGATTCCCCTGGCGCTCCTGGCCGCCCGCTTCGTCCGGCCCCGCGCCGAGGACCGTCTGCCGGCCTGAGGCGCGCCAGGGGCGCGTCAGCACGGGGTCAGGTCTTCATGGAAGCCTCGCGGGGGTCGAGACGCTGACACTCGAAATCCGACCCCGCGACCTACTTCTTCCTCCACCCGAACCAGAGCATGATGCCGCCGAAGACCACCAGCACGGCGCCCCACGCCAGGTTGACGTTCAGGCCGAGCGAGCGCTGGTAGATGGCGGAGCCGCTCGTCATCAGGCCGTAGCCGGCGAGGAGCAGGCCGAAGATGCCGAACATCAGGCCGATCGGCGTGCGGATGTCGAGACCCATGGCTGCCTCCTCGCCTACCAGAAGACGACGTTGAGCACGACCGCCAGCACCAGGACCGCCACTCCGAATCCGGCCGGCCGCTGCCACCAGGGAAGGTGATCGTCGTCCGTGCGCCGCGGGGTGAGCGAGTAGACGAGCCCGGTCAGCTCCTGGTCGCTCTTCTTCCGTGACGTCAGCAGCGAGATCACGACGGTGACGGCGAAGCAGGTGCTCCAGGCCCAGATGGCGGTCCAGAAGTTCTGGGCCATCTCGCTGGGATAGACGTGCACTGGCCGGGCAGAGAACCAGGCCACGATCCACCCGCCTTTGATCCCCGCCACGGCGTTCTGTGGCAGGGTGAGCCCGTGGTGGACGGCGGCGGCGACGGTTCCGGAGAGCAGGCCGAAGAAGGCACCGTGGCCGGTGCTGCGCCGCCAGAACATTCCCAGCAGGAAGGTGGCGAAGAGCGGCGCGTTCACGAAGGCGAACACCAGCTGCAGGAAGTCCATGATGTTGTTGAAGCGCGTCGCCAGGTAGGCGGTGCCCACCGAGGCCAGGATGCCGAAGATGGTGGTCATCCGGCCCACCCACAGCAGGTGGGCGTCGGTCGCGTCCTTCCTGATGTAGCTCTGGTAAATGTCGTAGGTCCAGACGGTGTTGAAGGCGGTGACGTTCCCCGCCATGCCGGACATGAAGGAGGCCATGAGCGCGGTGAGGCCCAGGCCCAGCAGGCCCGGCGGGAAGTAGTGCTGCAGCATGTTGGGGATCACCATCGTGTAGTCCCAGCTCCCGTCGGCCATCTTGGGCAGCGTGAAGCTGGTGCCGGCGTAGGTGAGGCCGATGGCGATCATGCCGGGGACGATGATCAGGAACGGGAACAGCATCTTCGGCACCGCGGCGATCAGCGGCGTGCGGCGCGCGGCCGCCATGGAGTTGGCCGCCATCGCCCGCTGCACCACCAGGAAGTCGGTGCACCAGTAGCCGAAGGAGAGCACGAAGCCGAGGCCCATCACCATGCCGAACCACTCGACACCCATGGGGTTGGCCTGGGGGCTGGTCAGGTGGCGCCAGGACTGGCTCCAGGTCCCGGGGGCGTAGCCGTTCGTGGTCGCCACGGTGTTGAGCTTCGCCACCAGGCCGTTCCAGCCGCCGACGTCGCGCAGGCCGAGGTACACGAGCGGCGCGAAGCCGAGGACGATCAGGAAGAACTGCAGCACCTCGTTGTAGATCGCCGAGGTCAGCCCGCCCAGGTAGATGTAGGCGAGCACGATCGCCGCCGAGATCCAGAGCGAGACGTTGAAGTCCCAGCCGAGCAGCAGCTCGAGCAGCTTGGCCAGGGCGTACATGGAGATGCCCGAGGAGAAGACCGTCATGGTGGCGAAGGAGATGGCGTTGAAACCGCGCGTCTTCTCGTCGAAGCGCAGCTTCAGGTACTCGGGGACGGAGCGCGCCTTCGAGCCGTAGTAGAAGGGCATCATGAAGATCCCGACGAACACCATGGCCGGGATCGCGCCCACCCAGTAGAAGTGCGCGGTGGCGATGCCGTACTTGGCGCCGGAGGCGGCCATGCCGATCATCTCCTGCGCGCCCAGGTTGGCGGAGAGGAAGGCGAGGCCCGCGATCCAGGCGGGGATGGCGCGGCCCGAGAGAAAGAAGTCCTCGCTGGTCTTCGTGTAGCGCCGGAGGACCCAGCCGATGCCGATCACGAAGAGGAAGTAGATGACGAGGATCAGGTAGTCGATCCCGCCGAGCTGTATGCCGTGTTGCACGCACACCTCCATCGGGTGATGCCGCCGACACCGCGTCGGCGGATTATGTCATCGGCCGGGGCGGATCAAACGGCTCATGCGGAAAGACCCGAACGGGCCGAAAGTTCCTGAGATGGTGCGGGGAGGGCGGGCGTGGCTGGTCGGGCTGGCGCTGGCAGCTCCGCTGGTGCTGCTGACGGCGTGGCTGGTGCGCGGCGCGCTGACGGCGGGCGGCGTCTCCGACCGCCGCCCGTCCGTGGTCGCCCCGTCGCCGACCCTCGACCTGCCCGCCAACCGCCTCGAGGAGCGCGTCGACGGCGGGGCGGACGCGCTGCGAGCGGCCGGCTGCCGACGCCTGCTGTACTGGCGATCCGAGGACCCGCCGGCCGACGCGGAAGCGCTGGTGTTCGACACCGTCGCCCACGCCCGGGCCGCCCTGGAGCGCGAGGCGGGCCACGAGCGCACCGCCGGCCCCGGTGACGAGGCGCAGGTGTCCGACCAGGCCGCCTACTTCCGGCGCGGCGCCGTCGTGGTGCGGCTGATCGCCGACCCCGGCGTCACCGGCTCCGGCCGGCTGCTGAAGGTCGCCGAGCGGCTGGCCCCCGCGCTGCCGAGGACCGATTGAGCGCGCCGGTGAACCGTCGGCTGGCGCTGCGCCGCCTGGGCGGGGCGGGGCTCGTGCTCGGCGGCTCGGGTGCCCTGGCCTGGCTGGGGCGGACCGGCCGCGGACGCTTCCAGCCCGCGCGGTCGGCGCAGCCGGTCCGCGATCACCGCGCGGCCGAGGAACCCTCCCGCCCGCCCCTGGTGGTGGCGCGCGGGAGCGACCCCGCCGCCATGGTGACGGCCGCTCTCGCCGAGCTCGGTGGCATGGCCCGCTTCGTCAAGCGCGGCGAGACCGTGCTGGTCAAGCCGAACATGGCCTGGGACCGCACACCCGAGCAGGGCGCGAACACGCACCCCGAGGTCGTGGCCGAGGTCGTCCGGCAGTGCCGGACGGCCGGCGCGGCGCGGGTGATCGTGGCCGACAACCCCGTCCACGACGCGAGCCGGGTGGCCGCTCGCTCGGGGATCGCGGCGGCGGCGAGCGCCGCCGGGGCGGAGCTGCTGTCGGCCGCGGCAGCGTCGTTCGTCCCGGCGGCGATCGGCGGGGTGGTGCTGGCGAGCTGGGACGTGCTGGCGGTCCTCCTCCTGACCGACCGCCTGATCAACGTCCCGGTGGTGAAGCACCACTCGCTCTCGCGTCTCACCTGCGGGCTCAAGAACCACATGGGCCTACTGGGCGGCAGCCGCGGCCGGCTCCACCAGGAGATCCACGCCTGCGTCGTCGACCTGGCGGCGGCGTTCCGCCCGACCCTCACCGTCGTCGACGCCACGCGGGTGATGGTGCGCAACGGCCCGACCGGCGGCCGGCTCGACGACCTGAAGATGGTGAACGCGGTCGCCGTCGGCACCGACGCGGTCGCCTGCGAGGCCTGGGCCGCACGCCAGCTCGGCCTCGACCCGTACGACGTCCCCTCCGTCGTCCAGGCGGAGGGGCGCGGGCTCGGCCGGGTGGCGGCGGGCGCCGGGCCGGTCCCGGAGGTGGGCGCCGGTGCCTGAGCTGCTGCGCGGCCTCCGCCGCGTCTACCAGGGCTACTTCCTGCTCCTGTTCCTGGCAGCGCTGCTGCTGATGAGCGACGAGGGTCTCCGGCGCCTCCCCGTCCGCCGGCTGCTGCAGCTCGACCCGCTGTCCGCGGCGTCGGTCCTGGCCTCGTCGTGGCTGCTGCCGGCCGGGCTGGCCGCGGCCCTGATCGTGGTCGCCGTCACCGTCCTCTTCGGCCGCGCGTTCTGCGGCTGGATCTGCCCGCTCGGCACCCTGCACCAGATCGCCTCCTGGCTCACGCGAGGGCTCCGCCACGGCCCCTACCAGAAGGCGAACCGCTGGCGGGCGCACTTCCGGCTGAAGTACCTGCTGCTGCTGGCGCTCGGCATCGCCGCTCTCGCCGGCACGGGCGTGGTCGGCCTTCTCGACCCGCTCTCGCTGGCGATGCGCTCCTTCGCCTCCGGCCTGCTGCCTGCGGTCGACGCCGCGCTCGGCAAGGGCGGCACGCGCCCGCGCACGTTCGGCGGCGCCTGGCTGACGGCGGCCGTCTTCCTCGGCCTGCTCGCCGCGAACCGCTGGGTCGTCCGCTGGTGGTGCCGCGCTCTCTGCCCGCTGGGCGCGCTCCTGGGCCTCGGCGCGCGCACGGCCCTCTTCCGCATCGAGGTGGACGAGGAGCGCTGCAACGCCTGCAACCGCTGCGCCCGCGACTGCCAGGGCGGCGACGAGCCCTTCGCGAAGCACCGGGTGTCGGAGTGCCACGTCTGCCTCAACTGCCTCGCCACCTGCCCGGAGGAGGCCATCCGCTTCCGGCTCTTCGCGCCGACGTCCGCGCCGGCCGGAGGGGTCGACCTGCCACGGCGACAACTGATCGGCGCCGCGCTGGCCGGCGCCGCCGTCGTGCCGCTGCTGAGGGCCACGACCGCCGAGGCCAGCCCCGAGGCGATCCGGCCGCCCGGCTCGCTGGCCGAGGACGCCTTCCTCGCCCGCTGCGTGCGCTGCGGCGCCTGCGTCAACGCCTGCCCCACCGGTGCGCTGCAGCCCTCGCTCACCACCGCGGGCCTCGAGGGCCTCTACACGCCGGTGCTGGTGCCGAGGCGCGGGTGGTGCGAGCCGAGCTGCACCCGCTGCGGCCAGGTCTGCCCCACGGCCGCGATCGCGCCGCTGACGCCGGAGACGAAGGGGTGGACGCGAACGGCATCGACCGGGGCCGGGAGGCCAGTGAAGATCGGCACGGCCTTCTTCGACTGGGGCCGCTGCCTGCCCTGGGCGATGGCGACGCCGTGCGTCGTCTGCGAGGAGGTCTGCCCCACCAGCCCGAAGGCGATCACGCTGGAGCCGGCCGAGGTGGCGCGGGCGGACGGCCGCGTGGTGAGGCTGGGACGGCCGCGCATCGACCCCGACCTCTGCGTCGGCTGCGGCCTGTGCGAGGCCAAGTGCCCCGTCGCGGCGCCCGCGGCGGTGCGCGTCACCCGGGCGGGCGAGTCCCGCGACGCCCGGGGCGGGTTCACACTGGGGGGGAGGTTGCCATGAAAGCCATCGCCGGTTACGCGATCGCGGTGGCGCTCGCCGGCGCGCCGGTCGCCATCGCCCCGGAGGCCGCCAGCGGCGGCCGGGTCCGCCCGGCGGCGCTCGCGGGGAGCTGGTACCCGGAGGGCCGGGCGTCGCTGGTGGCCGCGGCCGAGCTGCTGATGCGGGCGGGCGCCCCGCTCGACCGCGCGCCGCAGAAGCCGGTGGCCCTGGTGGTGCCGCACGCGGGCTGGAACTACTCGGGGCCGGTGGCGGGGACCGCGTTCCGCCTGCTGCGCCCCGGCGACTTCGACCGCGTGGTGGTGATGGGCCCGTCGCACCACCAGGCCTTCCGCGGGTACGCGATCGACGACGCCCGGGCCTACCGCACGCCCGTCGGCGAGGTCCCGCTGTGCGCGGGCGTCTTCGCCTCGCTGCAGGGCGGGGAGGCGCGGCCGGTGCCCGACGCCGTGGGACCGGAGCACTCGGTCGAGATCGAGCTGCCGTTCCTGCAGGTGGCCCTCGGCCGCTTCTGCCTGGTGCCGATCCTGGCGGGCGAGACCGACGCGGACATGGAGAGGGCCTTCGCCGCGCGGCTTTCGAAGCTCGACGACGGCCGCACGCTGTTCGTCTTCTCCAGCGACTTCTCGCACTACGGCCCGCGCTTCGACTACCAGCCCTTCGGCGCGCTCTCGCCGGCCGTGCTGCCGAAGATCAGGGCCATGAACGAGCGGGCGGTCGCCCTGCTGGCGGCCGTCGACGCCAGCGGCTTCCGCGGCTACCTGCAGGAGACCGGGAACACGATCTGCGGCCGGCGCGACCTGGAGACCCTGCTCGAGCTGCTGCCGAGGATCGCGCCGAAGGCGAGGGCGCTCACCCTCGCCGCCTACGCCTCTTCCGACATTCCCGGGCTGAAGGACGACAGCGCGGTCGCCTACACGGCGATGGCGTTCCTGCGCGAGCCACCGGTGCCGGCGGTGGCGACGCTCACCGCGCCGCCGCGTCTGGAGGACGCACCGCCCGAGACGCCGGCGCTGACGGACGAGGCGGGGACGCGGCTGGTGAAGCTCGCCCGCGCCGCGCTCGACAGCGAGCTGCGCGGCACCGACGACCTGCAGAAGGCGCTCGCCGCCTGGCCGGCGGGCCGCGACCAGGAGCGCCGGCAGGGCGTCTTCGTCACCCTCAACCGGACGGACCCCCAGGAGATCCGCACGCAGGGCAAGCTCCGCGGCTGCATCGGCCAGCCCGAGCCCACCTTCCCGCTCTACTACGGCACCGCGGAGGCGGCGCTCGACGCGGCGCTCCACGACCCGCGCTTCGAGCCGGTGAAGGCGGCCGAGCTGCCGCGGCTTTCGCTCGAGGTGACGGTGCTCTCGCCGCGCCGGCCGATCGCCTCGTACAAGGAGATCAAGATCGGTACCCACGGTGTCGTCCTGCAGAAGAGCGGCCACGCGGCCCTCTTCCTCCCGCAGGTCGCGCCGGAGCAGGGCTGGAACGTCGAGCAGATGCTGGAGGCGCTCTCCGAGAAGGCCGGCCTGCCGAAGGACGCCTGGCGGGAGGGCGCGACGCTCTCCGTCTTCACCGGCCAGGTCTTCCCGGAGCACCCATGAGCGAAGATCGACGGCTGCCGATCGACGCGGGCCGCCGCCGTGCGCTCGTGGGCCTGGCCGCGACCGCGGCGGCCGCCAGCCCGCTGGCGCGTGCGGCCGAGGCGTTCGTGCCCGGGCCGCAGCCGGGGCTGAAGTCGGCGCCGGCGAAGGCGGTCGTCGCCATCGGTCGCCGCCCCGGCGTGCTGGCCGCGGGCGGAGGGCTCGACCCGAAGCTGCTGGCGGACGGGCTGGGCGCGGCGGTGGCGCGCGCCGCCGGTGAGCCGACGCCGGTCGGGGCGATGCGGCGGCTGTTCCGGCCCAAGGACGTCGTCGGCATCAAGGTGAACTGCCTCGGCGGCCGGGGCGTCTGCACCCGGCCGGAGGTGGCGCTGCAGCTCGCCGCCTGGCTGCAGGCGGCCGGCGTGCCGGCGGAGCGCATCTACGTGTGGGACCGCACGGACCGCGAGCTGCGCGACGCCGGCTACGCCCTGAGCCGCAGCGGCGTCCGCGTCTTCGGCACGAACGACGACGGCTGGGGCGACCTGGTCGACTGGGGGCCCTCGGCCTCGCGCTTCGCGCGGGTCCTGGTCGAGGACCTCACCGCCGTCATCTCCTGCGCGGTGATGAAGGACCACTACCTCGCCGGCGCCTCGCTCTCGATGAAGAACTGGTACGGCGCAGTCCACAACCCGAACAAGCTCCACGACGAGGGCTGCGCGCCGTTCGTCCCGGCGCTCTCGCAGCACCCGCTCGTCCGACAGAAGCTGCGGCTCAACGTCGTCGACGGCTCGCTCGCCCAGTGCCACGGCGGCCCCGGGCGGGTGCCGCGCTGGGCCTGGCCGTACTCGGGCTTCCTCGCCTCGACCGACCCGGTGGCCCTCGACCGGGTGGGCTGGCAGGTGATCGAGGCGCGGCGGAAGGAGGTGGGGCTGCCGCCGCTCACGGCCGAGAACCGGGCCCCGCGCTGGATCGAGGCCGCGGCGAAGCTGGGCCTCGGGGTGGCCGACGACGGCCGCATCGAGAGGGCGGAGGTCTGATGCAGCGACGACGTTTCCTGGGAGCCGTCGCCGCCGGATGCGGCGGCTGCGCCCTCGCGCGTCCCGAGTGGCTGGAGGCCGAGCCGTTCCAGGACCCGTTCCAGGCCTCGCGGCCGCTCGAGGCGGAGGACGGCGGCCTCAATCCCGTCCCGGCGCGGTGGAACAAGCCCCTCGACAACGGCTGGGTGGAGTGCGGCGTCTGCCCGCGGGGCTGCAGGATCTCGGAGGGCGAGCGCGGCACCTGCGGCACCCGCGAGAACCGCAAGGGGCGGCTGTACACGCTCGTCCACTCGCGGCCGTGCGCCCTCGGCCTCGACCCGGTGGAGAAGAAGCCCTTCTTCCACGTGCTCCCCGGCTCGCTGGCGCTCTCGCTCGCCACCCCGGGCTGCAACCTCGAGTGCCGCTGCTGCCAGAACTGGGAGATCGCCCAGGCCCGGCCGGAGCAGGTGAGGACCATGAACCTGCCCCCCGCGGAGGCCGTCTCGCTGGCGAGGCAGAAGGGGGCTCCACTGCTGGCCTGTACCTACACCGAGCCCGTGGTCTTCGCCGAGTACGTGCTCGACATCGCCCAGGCCGGCCGGCGGGCCGGGCTGCGAACGGTCGTCATCTCCAACGGCTACGTGCAGGAGCAGCCGCTCGCGGACCTCTGCCGGGAGATCGCCGCCTACAAGGTCGACCTCAAGGGCATGGACGAGGGCTTCTTCAAGCGTCACACCGGCGGCGAGCTGAAGCACGTGCTGGAGACCTTGCGGCGGCTGCGCCGGAACGGGACCTGGACCGAGGTCGTGTACCTCGTCATCACCGGGCAGAACGACTCGGAAGCGGAGGCCCGGACCCTGGCGCGCTTCGTCCGCGACGAGCTGGGGCCGGAGACGCCGGTGCATTTCACCCGCTTCCATCCCTCGTATCGTCTGCAGAACGTGCCCTCCACGCCGATCGCCACGCTCGATCGCTGCCGCGACGCCGCCATCGCCGAGGGCCTGCGCTTCGTCTATCTCGGCAACGTGCCGGGCCATCCCGGCGAGAGCACCTACTGCCCGGGCTGCGGCAGAGCGTTGATTCGACGGATGGGGATGGCCGTCCTCGAGAACCGCATGAAGGGCGGCGCCTGCCCGGACTGCCACCGCAAGATCCCCGGCATCTGGGTGTGACCGGCGTCTGTCGGCCTCGAGATCGGCGTTCTCGAGGCCTCGAGCGTCGGACGGAAGCGGCGCGCCCGCGCTGCTACAATGCGCCTCTTTGCGACAGGCGCGCGCCGCCAAGCGGGCGCATGCCTCCGATGAGGACAGCAGATGTCTCGAGAGCGCGCAGGCGCCGGCCGTGCCCCGCGGCTGGAGGTCTGGAAGTTCGGCGGGGCCTCGCTCGCCGACGCGGCGGCGGTGCGCCACGCCGTGGCGCTGGTGCGCGCGCACCGCGGCCCGCTGGTGGTGGTCGTGTCCGCGCTGGCCGGGGTGACCGACCTGCTGCTGGACGGCGCCCGCCGCTCGGTCCGGGGTGACCCGGCGGCGGCCTCCACCGCCGCCGCCACCTTCCTGCGCCGCCACCGCGACCTCGCCCACACGCTGGTCACCTCCGCCGCCGCCCGCCGGCCCCTGCTGTCCCTGGCGGACGAGCAGGCCCGCGAGTACCGCGAGATCGCCCACGCCATGTCTGCGCTCGCCGACCTCTCCAGCCGGGCCAGCGACACGCTGGTCGCCCGCGGCGAGCGCGCCGCCAGCGCCGTGGTCGCCGCCGTCCTGGACCGGGTGGGGCGCCGCGCTCAGCGCGTCGACGCCACCGAGCTCGTGCTCACCGACGGCCGCCACGGCCAGGCCGCCCCGGAGCTGGCGGAGACGCGGCGCCGTGCCCGCGCGGTGCTGCTGCCGCTGCTGCGGCGCGGGATCACCCCGGTGGTGCCCGGCTTCATCGGCGCCGGGCCGGACGGGGCCGTCACCACCCTCGGCCGCGGCGGCTCCGACCTGACCGCGACCCTGCTCGCCCGCGCGCTGGGGGCCGAGCGTGTCGTCCTGTGGAAGGACGTCCCCGGCATCCTGACCGCCGACCCGCGCGCGGTGCCCGACGCGCGTCTGCTGCCGCAGATGCACCACCGGGAGGCCGCCGAAGTCGCGTACTTCGGGGCCAAGGTCCTGCACCCGCGGGCCCTGATCCCGCTCGACGGCAGCCGCATCGCCCTCCACGTGCGCTCGTTCGCCGACCCGGGCCGGCCGGGCACCGAGGTCTCCACCCGCCGAACGCTGGCCGACTACCCGGTGAAGGCGCTGGCCACCATCCGCGGCCAGGCGCTGGTCACCGTGGCCGGCAAGGGGCTGATGGGCGTGCCGGGCATGGCGGCCCGCACCTTCGGGGCCGTCCACGCGGCCGGGCTGTCGGTCTCCACCATCTTCCAGTCCTCCTCCGAGAGCTCGATCGGCTTCACCCTGCCCGACGCCGACGCCGAGCGCACCCTCGTCGCCCTGCAGCACGCGTTCCGCGGCGAGATCGAGGCGGGGCTGGTGGACGGCATTTCCGCGCGGCGCGGTGTCGCCGTGGTGGCGGTGGTGGGGCGGGGCATGGCGGGGACGCCGGGCATCGCCGCCCGCGTCTTCTCGGCGCTCGCCGCCCACCGAGTGAACGTGATGGCGATCGCGCAGGGCTCCTCGGAGCTGAACATCTCGTTCGTGGTCGACGAAGCGCAGGCCGCCGAGGCGGCGCGCGCGGTCCACGGCGCCTTCCAGCTCGCCAAGATCGGCGGCGGCCGCGCCGTGGAGCGCCCGCCCACGGACGCGGTGCTGCTCGGCTTCGGCCGGGTGGGCCGGGCGCTGGCGGCGATGACGGCCGCCTCCACCGACGGCCGCATCCGCATCGTCGCCGCGCTCGACCGCTCCGGCTACGTCTTCGACCCGCGCGGGCTGTCGCGGGCGCGGCTGCACCGGCTGGCGGGCGGCAAGGACCAGGGCCGGCTGCTGTCGCAGCTCGGCGGCCGAGCCGCCTCCGCCGCCGAGGCGCTGCAGTGGATCGCCGCCCACGCCGTCTCCCGTCCGGTCCTGGTCGACGTGACCGCCGAGCAGACCGACGACCTGCTGATCGAGGCGCTGGGCCAGGGCTTCGACCTGGTGCTGGCCAACAAGAAGCCGCTGGCCGGCTCGCGGGCCGCCTATCGCCGGCTGTTCGACACGGCGGCAGCCAGGGGCCGCCGCGTGCGCTTCGAGGCGACCGTCGGCGCCGGGCTGCCGGTGCTCGACACCTTCCGCAAGCTGGTCGACAGCGGCGACCGCGTGCTCTCGATCGAGGGCTGCGTCAGCGGCACGCTCGGCTTCGTGCTCTCGGCGGTGGAGGCAGGCTGCGCCTTCTCCGACGCGGTGCGGCGGGCCATGAGCGAGGGCTACACGGAACCGGACCCCCGCGAGGACCTCAGCGGGCAGGACGTCCTGCGCAAGGGCCTCATCCTCGCCCGGCTGCTCGGCTACGAGGGCCAGGTGCCGCGGGCAGAGAGCCTGGTCCCGCGGGCGCTGCGCCGCGTGTCGCTCCCCGATTTCCTGGAGAGGCTGCCCGCGCTGGACGACGCCTGGCGGCGGCGGATCCAGGCCGAGGCGGCCCACGGGCGCGTGCTGCGCTACGTGGTGATGGCGACGCGGCGCTCCGTCCAGGCTTCGCTGCGCGCGGTGCCGCGCGACTCGGCGCTGGGCGGCCTCAAAGGCACGCGCAACCTGCTGTCCTTCACCACCCGCCGCTACAGCCGCGAGCCGCTGGTGGTGGCCGGCCCCGGCGCCGGCCCCGACGTCACCGCCGGCGGCGTGCTGAACGACCTCCAGAGCCTCGCCGAGGCGACGAACTGAGTCAGCTCGCCTCCTACGGCGCCACGCTCCAGAGCGCCTCGATGTTGTGCTCGTGGATGTTCTGCATCTGGAAGTCCGCGTCCGCCAGGTTGGCGACCTCCGGGAACGTCTGCGCCCGCGGCAGGGCCTCCTTCGCCAGCGGCAGCGTCATGCCTGCCGACTTCGCGCGGCGCACCTCGTTCCACAGCTTTTCCAGGTAGGCGACCTGCGGCGCGCACTGCGCCCTGGTCATGACCCCCCACCCGTGACAGGAGACGAAAAGCGTCTTCTCGTCGGCCTGCGACAGGACCTCGTCGAGGACCGCCATCCAGTTGTCCACGATCGCGGCGGTGAACGGCTCCTTCGCGTACGGGTTCTTCAGGACGGGCAGGTGGTCGCCGTAGAGGATCGCTCCCAGCCGGACGATGCCCTCCTCGGGGACGCTGATGATGGTATCCGCCGCGGAGTGCCAGTGCCCGAAGGAGAAGAGGTGCACGGAGACGTCCCCCAGATCCAGAGCCAGCCGGCGGTCGAACGTGATGGTCGGCGGCACGTAGTCCACGCCGGCGGAGTAGTCCGCCTGCACCACGTTCCAGAAGCTCTCGCCCCGGGCGACCTGCGGGTCCCCCGCCAGCTTCGGATCCTTGAGCGCGTCTTCCCGCATCTTGGCGAGGCTGGCCTTGGGGATCGCCAGCCGCTCGGCAACGCTGGCCGGGTCGGCCTTCATCCGCAGGATCGCCGCCCGCATCAGGTCGCTCCCGACGATCGGGATGTCGGCGTACGCGCTGTTCCCGAAGACGTGGTCGCTGTGCTCGTGAGAGAGGATCAGGTAGGCGAAGTCGCTGCGCTTGAACTCTGCCGCGATCGCCTCGCGCACGGCTCGGGCGATGGTCTTCGAGAAGCCGGAATCGACGACGACGATCCCCTTGCGGGTCGCGATCGCCAGGTAGGAGTTGTTCCAGGGTCCGGCGCTGACCACCGCGACGCGCGGGCTGAGCCGGCGCACGGTGATGCCGAGGTCGGGGGACGCCTGGAGTCGAGTCTGGGCAGAGACGGACGGGACGACGAACAGCGCGGCCAAGACCAGGGAACGCGAGCAGTCGTTGAGCATGGTTGTCACCGCCCTTCCAACACGGGAATCAGCGCGCCGCGCGCACGGCGCCGCCGCCCGGGCCGGCAGCCGTGGCGAGGACGCGGAACGGCGTCCGCTCGCTGGCGGTGGAGCCGTCCTGCGCCACCGTCAGCCGCAGCACGTAGTCGCCGGGAGCGAGGCCCTCGAGGTCGACCCGAGCCAGGTGCGCGACACGTCCGCTGGCGTCGGCAGCCGGCAGGGGCACGGCGCCGCGGCGGACGGTGCGGCTGCCGCGGCCGATCTCGAGCTCCGCGCGCGGAGAGTCCGCCGCGCCGGACCGGCCGTAGACGACGAAGTACACTGCGAGGCCGTCGCCGGCCCGCACGGCGGGCCCCTCGCCGTCGAGCCCGGGCACCAGGCTCGCCTCCCCGAGGCGGAAGAACTCACCATCGCCTGCGGGCGCGGCGCCGGCCACGGCCACCAGGCTGCTGACGCGCACGCCCCGGACCGGCGGCTCGACCCGCAGCTCGATGCGTCCGCAGCTGATGCGCTCGCCGATGCCGTCGCGGACGGCGGTCTCCACCTCGTAGCGCCCGGCCGGGAGGGAGAGCCCGCGCACGAACGAGACCCGCCGCTGCCGCGTGGCCGGCAGGTCCGCCAGCCGGCCCTGGATCACGTAGTCCTCGCCCAGCTTCTCGACGATGTCGCCGCGGGCGTCCTTCACCAGCGCCAGCACCGACACCCGCCCGAGGTAGTACCCCTTCGCCTCGTCGCGGTTGAAGCGGAGGCTCGCCAGCGGCACCGCCGCCACCACCGCGTGCCGCACCCGCGCCTCGTCCGCCTCGAAGCGGAAGACGGCCGCCTGGTGCTCGAAGGCCCGCGGTGGCCGGCGCTCGGCCAGGGCCTCGAGCAGCGGGCCCTCGTGGACGAACACCGGCTGGCCGAGCTGGCGGGGCACGGCGAAGTAGCCCTGCCGCGACTGCACCTGCGCCCCCGCGCGCCGCACCCTGACGGCGAGCCGGTGGAAGCGGCCGTCGTTGCGGCGGTCGCTGGGCGCGTAGGCGACCTCGTAGTAGTGGTGGATGTCCTCGCTCAGGGTGCGCAGCTTGGGGCCGAGGCCGTTGTTGTCGCCGATCAGGAAGCCGCCGGTGCTGCGGGCGAGGTCCTCGAGGGTGCCGTGGGCGTCGATGCGCAGCGTGGCCTCCACCGTGTCGAACTCGCGGGCCTGCTCGCGGGTGACGCCCTGCCAGGCGCCCCCGCTCAGCCGCTGGCTCTCGCTGACCCGCACCGCCTGGTCGAGCATCTCCTTCGCGTCGTCGAGGTGGCTGCGGCTGCCGAGGCCGCGGACGTCGACGGCGTAGATGCTGACGCCGCCGCGGTTCGCCTCGCTCGACAGCACGCGGAAGGGGTCCTCCAGCCAGGGCGGGACCTGCAGGCCCTCCGAGAAGTGGACCAGCGTCTTGCGGCCGGGCAGGTTGCGCAGGCCGTGCACCACCGAGAGCAGGCCGTCCAGCGACCAGTTGCCGCGCTGCGTGCGCTCGACGTCCTCGGCCGTGCGCAGGATGTCCAGCTCGGCGTTGGCGATGCCGCGCTCGGCCGAGACCGGCCCCGGGCCGTCCATGGGCGTGCCGGCCCCCGGGTCGCCGTCGAAGTGCGCCGGGCGCAGCTCGCGGGGGTCGTAGCCGGCCTGCCGCGGGTCGCCGTAGTTCGGGGAGCTGGCCACGTCGCCGCTCATGCCCTTCACCCCCGAGGCGAACGCCGGCGAGCTGCCCAGGGTGGCCCTCTCCAGCGAGGCGAGCAGGGCCTGCTTGTCGCGGGTGAAGTTGCAGGCCATTTTCAGCCGGCCGTCGATGCGGAAGACGGCCAGGTAGGCGTCGGTGTCGGCCTGGGCCTCGACGAACATGCGGGCCGCCGCGTGCGCGAGCGCGCGGCCGTCCACCGAGAGCTGGTCGAAGACGAGCGCGACCAGGTTCACCCGGGGGCGGGCCGCGACCGGGGCCGCCGCCGGCGCGACGGCCGGGCCGGCTCCTCCGGTGGCCGGCAAGACGGCGCTCGTCGCGACACCCGACTGCAGCGAGCGGAACTCGGCCACCTGCTGGCGCACGCCGTCCTCGTACACGTCCACCTCGTCCCTGCGCAGGTCGCGGACGAGGTTGCCGTGGCGGTCGCGGACCACGAGGTCGACCACCACCAGCTCGACGCCGCTGCCGAACACCGGCGTGCGCTCGGAGGCCGGCACCGGAGCCGCCGGCGGTGCGGGGGCGCCAGCGACGGGTGCGAGGAACAGGGCCAGTACCGGAAGCACCGTCTGGCCGCGGACGCGCAGAGCCATGGCCACCTCCATGCGTTGTTCCCGCGGGCGGCGAGCGAGTTACGGCTGGGGCCGCCCGGGCGCTCGTGCCGGGCAACCGGGCGGTTTAGACTAATCAGCCTCGGGCGCCGGCGCCCCTCGAGGTTCCAGATGCCAGTCAAGATCCCGGACAGCCTGCCCGCGATGGGCATTCTCGAGAGCGAGAACATCTTCGTGATGGGCGAGAACCGCGCCCTTCACCAGGACATCCGCCCGCTGCGGCTGGCGATCCTGAACCTGATGCCCACGAAGGTGACGACCGAGACGCAGCTGCTGCGCCTGCTCGGGAACACGCCGCTGCAGGTCGAGATCGAGCTCCTGCACATGGAGTCGCACGAGTCCAGGAACACCTCGGCGGAGCACCTGCTGGAGCACTACTCCTCCTTCCGCGAGATCCGGGACCAGAAGTTCGACGGCCTGATCATCACCGGGGCGCCCGTCGAGCAGCTCCCTTTCGAGGACGTGGACTACTGGCCCGAGCTGGTCGAGGTGATGGACTGGGCCCGCGAGCACGTCTACTCGACCCTCTACATCTGCTGGGGGGCGCAGGCCGGCCTCTTCCACTACTACGGCGTGCCCAAGTACGACCTGCCGGCGAAGATGTTCGGCGTCTTCGAGCACACGGTGAACATCCGCTTCGAGCGCCTGGTGCGCGGCTTCGACGACACCTTCTACGCGCCCCACTCCCGCCACACCGAGATCCGGCGCGAGGACGTCCTGGCGGTGCCCGAGCTGGTGCTGCTCTCGGAATCGGCGGAAGCCGGCGTCTACATCGTGCTCTCCGCCGACCGGCGCCACGTGTTCGTCACCGGCCACTCCGAGTACGACCCGCTGACCCTGCAGAGCGAGTACGTGCGCGACGTCAACAAGGGCCTGCCCATCGCCGTGCCGCGCAACTACTACCCGGACGACGACCCGGCCCGGGCACCGATCGTGCGCTGGCGCAGCCACTCCAACCTGCTGTTCGCCAACTGGCTCAACTACTACGTCTACCAGCAGACGCCGTACGACCTGGAGACGCTGCCGGAGG
>DATKME010000071.1:0-141696 GCA_035542035.1 Vicinamibacteria bacterium
TCGAAGCGGGTCCAGTCGTTGTGGTTGCCGCCCTCGATCTGGTGGGCCGCGGTCGCGGTCCCCCACAGGAAGCCACCGGGCCAGGCGCGCAGCGGCGCCTGCAGCTCCTCCTCGGTGAACCGGACCGGCGGGTGGCGCAGCACCAGCCAGCCGCACACCCCGAACCAGACCGCGACCAGAACCACCAGCAGGACGGCGAGGACCCGCAGGACTCTCCTCATGGCCGCCCCGGCAGGCGATCGCCAGCTATATTATTCATTGGTATAGTGGAGGCTCACTTGCCCTTCCTGACCGCGCGCTCGGCCATGGCGTCGACCAGGGCGGGCGCCACCAGCTTGACGAAGCGCCCCAGCCTGCCCTTCGCCGTCATCACCAGCATCCGCTGCCGCCGCGCCATGGCCCGCACGATCCGCCTGGCGCACTCCTCGGCGCTCATGATCTCGCCCTCGCGCACCGGAGACTCCGCCACCCGGGCGCCGTCGGGGCCCGGGGAGCGGCGGCGGATCTCCGACTGCACGAAGTAGGGGCAGACCACGGTGACGGCGACGCCACTCCCCCGCAGCTCGACGCGCAGCGAGTCGAAGAAGCCGATCTGCGCGTGCTTGCTGGCGGCGTAGGCGGTGCGCAGCGGCACGCCGTTGAGGCCGGCCAGGCTGGAGACGGCCACGATCTGGCCGCGGGCGCGCAGCAGGTGCGGCAGGGCGTAGTGGGTCGGGTAGACGCTGCCCAGGTAGTTGACCCGCATCAGCCGCTCGTAGGGCCGCAGGTCGGTGACCTCCGCGAAGCGGGCCAGCATGCCGATGCCGGCGTTGTTGACCAGGACGTCGAGCGCCTCGAAACGCTCGACGGCGCGCTCGACCAGCGTGCGGCAGGCCGACGCGTCGGCGACGTCCGTCGGCACGACCAGCGCCTCCGCCCCTCGCGTGCGGCAGAGGGCGGCGACCGTCTCGAGAGCCTCCTGGTCGCGGGCAGCGAGCACCAGCCTCGGCCGCTGCGTCGCCAGCTCGAGGCAGAGCGCGCGGCCGATCCCCTGCGAGGCCCCGGTCACCACGATCACCTTGTCCGCGAAGATCGCCATCCTGAGTGCCCTTGGCCCGGTTCAGCGCGCCGGCGCCAGCGTCAGCACCTCGACCGCCGGCCCGGGCAGGAACGGCGTCGGCTCGCCACGCTCCCAGGCGGCGTGGCCGTCGCCGTAGTGCGGTGAGCGGGGGTTGCCGCTCTGTCCGGCCGGCATGTGGAAGTAGCCCCGTTCCTCGTGGCCGGGCGACACCGCCATCCGCTCCGAGGCGCCGGCCTGCGCCGACTGGAAGCGCGGCATGTGGCTGTCCCCAGGCAGACGGTGGTGCGGCATGTCGAGCCAGCCGCCGACGAGCGGCAGCGCACGGGCGAGCGGATGGTCGATCTGCGTGGTGTTGCGCTCCCCCCAGGTGCGCTCCGCCAGCCGCCGACCGTCACCGCTCAGCTCCAGGAGGACCGCGTCGAGGGACGCGAGCAGACGCGCCTCCCAGCTCGGGTACGCGGGGTCGAGGAGGTGCGCCGGCTTCTGCGTCACCAGCGCCCACAGCGGGCCCTCCCACTGCCGGTGGCCGCGCGACGGCCGTCCCGGGCGGGTGCCCAGGTAGTCGAACTCCGGATCGGCGGCCGCGCAGGGCCGCAGCAGGGGAGCGAACACGTCGGCCGCCACGCGCATCCGGAACGAGCGGACGATGCGGTAGCCGGCGGAGTCGGTCGAGGCGTGTCCGCCCCAGCCCTCGACCAGGGCGCGCGCCTCGTCGCGCAGCGGGTGGCCCGCCGTGGCCTCGGGCCCGAGCAGCTCCACCAGCAGCCGCTGCCAGCGCTCGAGGAAAACCGCGCGGTCGTCGAGCTGGACCCGCAGCATGTCGGCCTCGCTGGCCCTGTCGATCGCCAGCAGGTCGTCGCGGATCTGGCGCTGGCGCGCGCCGAGGTCGTAGCCGCCGAAGCCGACCTTGCGCAGGTCCTCCCCATCGACCACGCGGGCGTTCGCGGTCTGGATGCGCCCGCTCGGCGGGTCGACGACCCGCGGGTACTCCTCCGCGGGCAGCCAGCCGTCCCAGCCGCTGCTGCCGTCCGCCCAGGAGACCGGCAGCCGGCCGTCGTGGCCGAAGCGGCGGGGGATGCGGCCGACGACGGTCCAGCCGATGTGCCCCGCGGCGTCGGCCACCACCAGGTTCTGCTCGGGGATGCCGCACGCGGGCGCCAGCGCCTGCGCCTCGGCCAGGCTGGAGGCCTGCTCCATCCTGACCAGCGCGGCGTTCACCCCGCCGTCGCGCAGTGCCACCCAGGCGAGGGCACGGCGGTGCCCGGTGTGGTCCTTGTCGATCACCGGCCCCCAGATGGTCCTCAGGATCTCGACCTTCACGTCGTCGCCGCCCTTCACCTGGATCGTCTCGCTGGCGTGCTCGAACCGGCGCGGGCCGCCCGGCGTCCGGTAGGCGTCCGGGTGGCCCGGATCGGGATCGAGGACGACCAGGTCGGCCCAGTCGCCCTGGCTGTTGGTGAAGCCCCAGGCCACGCGTCCGTTGCTGCCGACGACCACGAACGGGGCGCCGGGCAGGGTGGCGCCGGTGACCCGCCGCTCGGCGCCGTCCTGCTCGAACACCAGCGAGGCGCGGTACCAGGTGTTCGGCACCGCCAGGCCGAGGTGCATGTCGTTGGCGAGGATGGCGGCGCCGGTGGCCGAGTGGGCCGCGTCGACCGCCCAGTTGTTGCTGCCGAGCGACGGCCTCTCGTCGGCGGCGAGCGGCGCGGCGGAGGCCGAAGGCCGCGACAGCAGGGGCGGCTGCCGGCGCAGGTCGATCACCTCCGGCCCCGGCGGCGCCGGCTGGGGGAAGGGCACGCCCCGCAGCGGCGCGTCCCACTCGGTCCCGCGCGGCGTGAGGAACTCGAAGAGCGCCGGCGGGAGCAGGTCGTGCATGAGGCCCAGGGTCGATTCCTGCTCCGCCAGCTCGCCCTGCAGCGTCAGGTACATGGTGAGCGCGCACAGCAGCGAGTCCTCGCCCAGCCAGGGCCTGGGCTCGCCGCGCAGCGGCAGGTACTCGAAGGGCATCGCCCGCAGCGCGCGCAGGCCGGCGTTGACCCCGTCCGTGTACGCGGCCAGCAGCGCCCGCTCCTCCGCCGGCAGGGAGGCGACCGCGCGCCGAGCCACCGCCCGCAGCTGCAGCGGGCGCACCTCGCGGTCGGCCGGCAGCGCCGCCTCGCCCACCAGGGCCGCGAGCTCGCCCGCGGCGCGCCGGCGCAGCAGGTCCATCTGGAAGAAGCGCTCCTGCGCGTGCACGAAGCCGGTGGCGCGCGCCACGTCGACGCGGCTGCGGCCGCGGATCACCGGGACGCCGAGCGCGTCGCGCTCGATGCGCACCGCCTCGGCCAGGCCGGGCAGGACCTGCTCCCCGCGGACGAGCGGCAGGCTGTCGTGCAGGCGCGCGCCGGCGAGGCCGAAGCCGGCGCCGGCCGCGAGCGCCAGCGCCAGCAGGACGCCGGCCAGCGCCCGCGGCCAGAGCCGCCGCATCTAGCGGGCCTTGGACTGGTTGGCGACCGCCTCCGCGGCCTTCTTCGCGGCCTCGGGGTCGCCGAGGTAGTCGTGCTTGACCGCCCGCAGGTCGTCGTCGAGCTCGTAGACGAGGGGGATGCCGGTGGGGATGTTGAGGCCGACGATCTCCTCGTCCGAGATCTTGTCGAGGTGCTTCACCAGCGCGCGCAGGCTGTTGCCGTGGGCGGCGATCAGCACGCGCTTGCCGGCGAGGAGGTCGGGGACGATGGCGTCGTACCAGTACGGCAGGAAGCGGTCGATGGTGTCCTTCAGCGACTCGGTGAGCGGCAGCAGGTCCTTGGCGATGTCGCGGTAGCGCGGGTCGCGGCCGGGGTGGCGCTCGTCGTCGGGCGTGAGCGGCGGCGGCGGCGTGGCGAAGGCGCGGCGCCAGATCTTCACCTGCTCCTCGCCGAACTTCTTCGCGGTCTCCGCCTTGTTGAGCCCCTGCAGGGCGCCGTAGTGGCGCTCGTTGAGACGCCAGCTCTTCTTGACCGGGATCCACATCAGGTCCATGCCCTCGAGGGTGATCCACAGCGTGCGGATCGCCCGGCGCAGCACGGAGGTGTGGGCGACGTCGAAGACGTAGCCACCGTCGTGGAGGAGCTTCGCACCGGCGGTCGCCTCCTCCACCCCGCGGGGCGAGAGGTCGACGTCCGTCCAGCCGGTGAAGCGGTTCTCCAGGTTCCAGGCGCTCTCTCCGTGCCGCAGCAGGACCAGCTTGTGCATGGTGCTCCTCAGCCTCCCGTTGATCGGCCCATTAGAGCCACCGGCGGCGCGGCGGTCAAGGCGCCCGCGATCCGGTACATTGGGCAGCCATGTCCGCCAACCCGCTCCGGATCGTGGGCCGCTTCCCGCGGCCGGTGCGGGTGCTGATCTTCGGCACGCTGGTCAACAAGCTGGGGACCTTCATCCTGCCGTACCTCGCGCTGGTGCTGCTGCGCGACTTCCACCTCGGCGAGCACACGGCGGCGCGGCTGCTGTTCGCCTACGGCTCGGGCTCGCTCGTCTCCATCCTGGCCGGTGGGGTCCTGACCGACCGGCTGGGCCGGCGCCGCACGCTGCTGCTCAGCCTGTTCGGCTCCGGCCTCCTCGCCGTCGCCATGGGCCTCGCCCCCTCGGCGCGGCAGTTCGTGCCGCTGCTGCTGGCGTTCGGCTTCATCGGCGAGCTGTACCGGCCCGCCGCCTCGGCCGTGATCGGTGACCTCCTGCCCTCCTCCGAGCGCGCCAGCGGCTTCGCCGGCCTGCGCATGGCCGTGAACCTGGGCTGGGCCGCGGGGACGGCGCTCGGCGGCGTGCTGGCCGACTGGAGCTGGCGCCTGCTGTTCCTGGGGGACGGCCTCACCACGCTGGCGTACGGCGTGATCGTGTTCCTGGCGATCCCGGACACGCGACCGGGCGGCGTGGTCCTCGCCGTGACCAGGGCGCCGGCGTCCGAGGATTCGCCCGCGACGTCCCCCGCCGCGCACCGGCCGCTCGCGCCGGCCGGCCACCCCCTGTTCGACCTCGTCTACCTGCAGATGCTGGCCGCGGCGTTTCTCTTCACCTTCATCTTCTGCTCGAACCTGTCGGTCTTCCCGCTCACGGTCACCCGCGGTGCCGGCTACCCGGCCAGGGTCTACGGCGCGCTGGTGGCGGTGAACGGGCTGCTGATCGCCTTCTTCGAGATCTCGATCGTGGCCTGGCTCAAGCGCTTCCGGCGGCTGCGGGTGGCGGCTCTCGGCAACCTGCTGTGCGCCTGCGGCTTCGGCATGCTCGGGTTGGTCATGCACTGGGCCTGGTTCCTCCTCGCGGTGCTCGTCTTCACCGCGGGCGAGATCCTCGCCTCGCCGCAGGCCATGTCCTTCGTCGCCGACTGGGCCCCGCCCGCCGCCCGCGGCCGCTACCTCAGCTTCTACCAGGCCACCTGGTCGATCGCCTTCGCCGTGAACCCGGCGCTCGCGCTGCCGCTGCACGCGGCGCTCGGCGAGCGGCTCTTTTGGGGGCTGATGCCGCTGGTGGCGCTGCCGGCCGTCGTCACCTTCCTGCGTCTCGACCGCGCCGCCGACCGGCCGGAGAGGCTGCGCGGGCTGGCGCTGTCTACCGCCCCATCGCCCTGAGGTTCTTCAGGCAGCGTTCGATCGCCGGCAGCGGCGGCTGGTTCTCCCGCTCGTACTCGACGATGTACCACTCGGTGGCGCCGCCCTCGTCGAGGGCCGCGAAGACGTCCTTCCACGGGATCTCGTCCTCGCCCAGGAAGGCATCGGGCTTCGCCTGGGAGTACGCCTTCACGTGGATGGTGGCGGCGCGGCCCGGGTACTTCCTCAGCACGGTCAGGGGATCACCGCCGCCCTCGATGCAGTTGCCGGTGTCGACCTGCATCACCACCGCCTTCTTCGTCCCCCCGAAGAAGAGGTCCCAGGGCGTGGTGCCCTCGATCGGCGTGAACTCGAAGTTGTGGTTGTGGTAGCCGACCCGCATGCCGTGCGCGGCGACCTTGTCGGCGATGGCGTCGAACTCGGCTGCCAGCTTCTTCCAGTCGGCCACCGTCTTGCGCCGTTCCTCGGGGATCCAGGGGACGATCAGGAACTTGTTGCCGATCGTCTCGTTGAACGCGACGGTCTTCGCGAGCGCGTCGCCCTCCAGCGTGTCGAGGCCGGTGTGGGTGCCGCAGCAGCGCAGGCCGGTGTCATGGAGGAGCTTCTTCAGCTCGGCCGCGCCGCGGCCGTAGTAGCCGGCGAACTCGACGCCCTGGTAGCCCATCGCTTTGATGGCCCTGAGCGTGCCCGGCAGGTCCTTCTCGCACAGGTCGCGCACCGAGAAGAGCTGCACGCCGATCGGGACCTTGCCGGCGGCGAGCGCCTCGCGCGCGAGCGGCAGGGCCCAGGCCGCGGCGGCGGCGCTGGCCGAGAGCTGCAGGGCACGGCGACGGGAGAGGACGCGATCGTTCCTCATGGAGGCCTCCTCGCGATGGACGCACGGATTCTAAGCCGGCCGGGGCCGGCGGGCGAGCGGCGTTGTAGCATCGCGGCATGAGCGACTGGCCGCTCGAGCCCGACCCCGCACACCTCGAGAGCCTCACTCGCGCGGTGGTGGACTTCGTGCTCGAGCAGGTGGAAAGCCTGCCGCTGCAGCCGTCGTTCGACCTCGACGGCGTGGAAGCGGTGCGGGCGACCTTCCGGGAGCCGCCGCCGGTGGAGGGCCGTTCCATCGAGGGCCTCCTCGAGCGCCTGCGGCCGGCGATCGCCAAGAGCTACAACGCGGCCGGCCCCGGCTACCTCGCCTACATCCCGGGCGGCGGCGTCTACGCCGCGGCGCTCGCGGCCCTGCTCGCCAGCGCCACCAACCGCTACGTCGGCGTCACCTCGCCGGCGCCGGCGCTGGTGCAGATCGAGCAGACGGTCACCCGCTGGCTGTGCGACTGGATGGGCTTCCCGGCGAAGGCGCAGGGCCTGCTCACCTCCGGAGGCTCTCTCTCGAACTTCAGCGCGGTGGTGGCGGCGCGTCACGAGAGGCTCGGCGAGGACCTCGAAGGCGCCCGGCTCTACTGCTCCGAGGAGACGCACTACTGCGTCGCCAAGGCGGCGCGCCTCGCCGGGCTGCCGCGAAGCGCGCTGCGCCAGCTGCCGACCGACGACCGCTTCCGGCTGCGGCCCGAGGCGCTCGCGCAGGCGATCCGCGAGGACCGCGCCGGCGGCCGGCGGCCGTTCCTGGTGGTGGCGAACGTGGGCACCACCAACACCGGCGCCGTCGACCCGCTGCCCGAGGTGCTGGAGGTCGCCCGCGAGCACGGCCTGTGGGTGCATGCGGACGCGGCCTACGGCGGCTTCTTCCGCCTGGCCCCGGGCGGCGCGGAGCTGCTGCGCGGCATCGAGGAGTGCGACTCGGTGACGCTCGACCCCCACAAGGGGCTCTTCCTGCCCTACGGCATCGGGGCCCTGCTGGTCCGGGACGGCGCCGCGCTCGCCCGCGCCCACCGCGAGTCGGCGCACTACGTGCAGGACGTGATCGAGGAGGGCTCGCTCGGCTTCGCCGACCTCTCGCCCGAGCTGTCGCGCGACTTCCGCGGGCTGCGGGTCTGGCTCCCCATCCAGCTCCACGGCCTCGAGGCCTTCCGCCAGCAGGCGGCGGAAAAGCTGCGGCTGGCGCGCTGGGCGTACGAGCAGCTGGCCGCAGACCCGCTGTTCGAGGTGATCGACCCGCCGCAACTGTCGGTGGTGGCCTTTCGGCTGCGCCGGGCCGAGGCCGAGGCGGAGCGGCTGGGCCCCGAGCTGCTGCGCCGGGTCAACGACCGGCGCCGGGTGTTCCTCTCCAGCACCCGCCTGCGCGGCCGTTACGCCCTGCGGATCTGCGTGCTGAGCTTCCGCACCCACCAGGACCGGGTGGAGGACGCGGTCACGGCCCTTCGCCAGGAGGCGCGCGCGCTCCTCGGCCGCTAGCGCGCTGGCGGCGCCCGGTTCGGCCGCTTGCTGTTCGCCTTTTGTTCGCTATAGCCTGGACCCTTCCCGGGAAGAATGAGGAGAGGAGCCGGCCATGACCACGAGCCTCGAGTTGTTCGCCGCCCGCCACAAGGCGGAGCGCGGCGCGTTCGTCCGCGTGCTGAAGGCGGTCCCTGCCGGCCGCGGGGAGTACCGGCCCGAGCCGAGGTCGCGCAGCGCGCTCGAGATCGCGTGGCTGCTGGCTTCGGAGGAGCGGGGCCTGGTGAGCCTGTTCGCGAAGGGAGAGGTCGAGTGGACCGAGACTCCTCCGCCGGCCTCGGTCGACGAGATCGCGGCGCTCTTCGAGAGCAGCGGGGCCGAGGTGGATCGTCTCGTCGCCACGATCGACCCGAAGCGCTGGGAGGCGACCCGGGCGCGTTTCCTGATGGGCGGTCAGGCCGTGTGGGAGGACACGCTCGAGCAGATGGCGTGGGGCTTCCTCTTCGACGGCATCCACCACCGCGGCCAGCTCAGCACGTACCTGCGGCCCATGGGCGGGAAGGTGCCGGCGATCTACGGACCGTCTGCCGACGCGAACGAGTGAAGCCACGCGCGCCGGCCGGCGCGGCCTAGAGCGCGCCCATCGCCCGCAGGCGCTCGAGCAGCGGGGGGTGGGAGTGGTAGACGCGCGAGTACAGCGGGTGGCTGAGCGGCAGCAGCTTGCTCCGCTCCCGCAGCCGACGCAGGGCGCTCCCCAGCTCGGCGCCCGTCGACCCGCTGCGGAGGGCGAACGCGTCCGCGGCGAACTCCTGACGGCGGGAGATCGCGTTCTCCAGCGGCTGGAGCAGGAAGGCAACCAGCCCGAACCAGAGCCCGAAGACGACGAGGGCCGCGTAGGAGGTGCGCTCGACCGAGAAGGCCTGGTAGAAGACGGACCGCGGCAACGCACGGCTGAGCAGGAAGAAGAGGGCCCCGCTCGCCGCCACGCTGCGCAGGATCGCCCAGCGCACGTGGTGCAGCTTGAAGTGGCCGAGCTCGTGCGCGAGCACCGCGACCGTCTCGGGCACGCCCATCGCCTCCACCAGGGTGTCGAAGAGCACGATCCGCTTCTGGCGGAGGAGTCCGGTGAAGTAGGCGTTGCCGTGCGCGGTCCGCCGGGAGGCGTCCATCACGAAGATCCCGCCGGCCCGGAACCCGGTACGCTCGGCAAGGGCCACGATCCCCTGCCGCAGCTCGCCCGGCGGCAGCGGCGTGAAGCGGTTGAACAGCGGCGCCAGCAGCGCGGGGTAGATCCACACCGCCAGCAGGTTGAAGCCGACGACCAGCGCCCAGGCCCCCACCCACCACCAGGCCCCCAGCCGCTCCATGGCCCAGAGGACTCCGGCCAGGAGCGGCGCGCCGAGGGCGACGCCGACGAGCAGCGCCTTCAGCCGGTCGAGGACGAAGCCGCGCAGCGTCTGGCGGTTGAAGCCGTGCCTCTGCTCGATGCGGAACGTCGAGTAGAGGTCGAAGGGAAGGGCCAGCATGCCGCTGAGCAGGCCGAGGATCGCGAAGAAGACGAGCCCCGACGCGATCCGGGCGGGGAGACCCGCCGGCATGAGGCCGGTCGCGGCCACGGCACGCCGGGCGAGGTGGTCGACGGCCCCCAGCCCGCCGACCGCCAGGAAGGCGAGGACCACGCCGACCTCGACCCAGCCGCTCCGCAGAGCGAAGCGGTGGCGGTCGGCCGAGTAGGCGACCGCCTTCTGCATCTCCTCCTCGGGAACCTCCAGGGCCCGGGCGGCCTCGTCCAGCCGGGCGGGAGCCGTCGCGTAGCGCCGGTCGAGCCGGGCGAGGATCGTCTCCGCCACCTGCTGGGCAAGGCGGAGGCAGACGAACAAGAGGAGGAGGAGCAGGGCTCGCGAGCTCACGGTCTCAGCGCGGGGCGTGCTCGCGCGCCCACGCCTCCGCCTTTTCCGTGCTCCAGCCCCGGCGTCGATCCTCGGCCGCCGCCCGCTCGGCGTTGGCCGCCGCCTCCGCGAGGTGCTCGGCCTTCCAGCGCATCGCCATCAGGATGCGGCTGCGGCCGCTGGGGTGGTCGAAGAAGAGGACCTCCTCGAGGGGCCTGGGATCGAGCTTGCGGTACTCCCCGAGCATCAGGTCCACGCGGGCCTCGCCGTCGGGCTGGCCGGAGGCGTTGATCCCGAAGAGGTCCGCCTCCGCCTCCTGGGTGCGGGTCCAGGAGTTGAGCACCGGCGTCAGGACGAAGAAGTACGTGGAGAGCAGCACCAGCGCGAGGGGAAGGCCCGCCGGGTCGCCCACCCCGCGGATGCCCCAGCGCGCTCCCGGCCCCGTCGCCAGCGCCTCGAAGCCGCGCTTGAGCAGGGCGAAGCCGATCACGATCACCACCGCCGTGAACAGGATGGTGGTGGGGATGTGGTGGAGCACGTAGTGGCCGACCTCGTGGCCCATCACCGCCTCGATCTCGGCGAGGGAGCAGCGGTTGAGCAGGTTGTCGTTGAGGCTGATGCGCATGGTCCCGGCGAAGCCGCTCACGTTGGCGGAGACGCGCTTGCTCTGGCGGGAGGCATCGAACACCCACACGTCGCGCGCGGCCACCCCCTGCGCGCGGGCGAGCGAGAGGATGGGGTCCTCCACCACCGGGTCGGCGAGGCGCGTGTACCGGTTGAAGAGCGGGGCGACGAACACCGGCCCGATCAGGATGGCGAACACCACCAGGGCCACCATGGCGACGGCGCCCCACAGCGCCCAGGTCCGCACCAGGCGCCGCACCACCGCGTAGAGGACGGTGACGAAGAGGCCCCCGAGCACGAGGCCGACGCCGAGCGCCTTCAGCGCGTCGGCGAGCCAGGCCGCGAAGGTCTGGTTGGAGAGCCCGTAGGCGTGCTCGCGGAAGAAGCTCTCGTAGACGGTCATCGGGAACAGGACGAGCGACGTCAGCAGCAGGTACTGCATCCAGTAGAGGAGCGTCTGCACCGGCCGCAGGCGGGTCGCCCGCTCCGCCAGCTCGCGCATGCGGCGGGAGAGCCCGCTCGCCAGCAGGGCCAGGTTGACCGCCACCCCGAGCAGGAAGTCCCAGAGCTGCAGCCAGTAGCCCCCCTCGAAGTAGGCGTCCGAGCGCGCCCGCTGCTCGCCGGCCACCGTCGCCAGGTAGGCGTTGGTCGCGGCGACGGCGTCGAAGGCGGCGGGCTGGGGCGAGGGCGGCGCCTGCGGTGCGGCCGAGGACGCCCCGGCATGCAGGAGCGCGGTCGCCAGCGCGAGGCAGGCGGCGGTGGAGCGAAGGACGGACCTCATGGGCCTCCTCCCCTGCGGCCGAGGGACGAAGGCCGCGTGCGCAGTCTACTCCCGCGCTACGGCGCGGGCTGCACGCCCTCGTGGCTGGCCATCGGCGAGGCGGACGGCCGGACCCCCTGCGCGACGAGCAGCATCTCGATCTGGCCGGCGTGGTACACCGCGTGGTCGATGGCGCCGTGCAGCAGGACGTAGTACGGGTACTCCCGCCCCGGGACCGCCTCGTTGAGGCGCCCGGCCGGGAAGCCGGCCACCGCCTGGCGCAGCGCGCGCCGCGCCTCGCCGAAGGCGAGCTTGGCCGCCAGCCAGGCCTCGGGCGAGGCGTCGCCCGGCGTCGGCCAGCCAGCCTCGTCCGGCAGGTGCTCGACCTGCTCCCCGCTCAGCCGCCGCCGCACCACCTCCTCGTACACAGTGAGGTGCAGCAGCAGCTCCCACACGGTCGGCGCAGCGGGGATGGCGCGGGTGGCGGCCTGGGTCGCGCTCACGCCACCGAGCAGGTCGCGCAGCGACGGGCACCGCCAGGCGTCGCCGCCCTCGAACGACCGCTGCAGCAGGTCCCAGATGCGCTCGGTCTCGCTCATGGCTCCTCCACGGCGCTTCCAGCTTCGCGCCGACGGCCCCCGGGGCTCCATAGATCAACCGGATCACGGTGGTCGCACGGCAGGGGCGCCCTATGATGATGGGCCATGGCGGACACGCCGGTCACCGTGGTGGGGGCGGGGGTGGTCGGCCTGGCCGTGGCGGCACGGCTCTCGCGCCGCTTCCCGGAGCTGGTGCTGCTGGAGCGCCGCGAGCGGCCCGGCACCGAGACCTCGAGCCGCAACAGCGAGGTGCTCCACGCGGGCCTCTACTACCCCAACGGCTCCCTGAAGGCGCGTCTGTGCGTCCGCGGACGGGAGCTGCTCTACGAGCTCTGCGCCCGGCTGCAGGTCCCGCACCGCCGGATCACCAAGCTGATCGTGGCGCGCACGCGGGAGGAGCTGCCCGAGCTGGAGCGGCTGCTGGAGCTGGGGCGGACGAACGGCGTCCCTCTGCAGATGAAGACGGCGGAGGAGTGCCGTTCGCTCGAGCCCGCGGTCCCCGCCGTCGCCGGCCTGTTCTCGCCCACGACCGGCATCGTCAGCGCGCACGGCCTCATGGACGCCTTCCTGCGCCAGGCGCGCGACGCGGGCGTCATCCTGCAGACCCGGGCCGAGCTGGTCGGCCTCGAGCGGCGCCACCGCGACTACCGCCTGGAGATCCGGACCCCGCAGGGGGTCGAGTCGCTGACCAGCGAGCGGGTGGTGAACGCCGCCGGGCTGGAGGCCGACACCGTGGCCGCCCTGTCCGGCGTCGATCCCGACGCGGCCGGCTACCGCCTGCACTGGTGCAAGGGGAGCTACTTCGCGGTCTCGGGCCGCAAGGCGGGACTCGTCTCCCGGCTCGTCTACCCGGTGCCCAGCCAGGAGAGCCTCGGCGTCCACGCGGTGCTGGGTCTCGACGGCCGGCTGCGTTTCGGTCCCGATCTCGAGTACCTGCCGTCGCGGAGGCTGGACTACGCGGTCGCCGAGTCGAGGCGCGCCGCGTTCGGCACGGCCGTCCGGCGCCTGCTGCCGACGATCACCGACCTCGACCTCGCGCCCGACATCTCGGGCATCCGCCCCAAGCTGCAGGGCGCCGGCCAGCCCTTCCGGGACTTCGTCATCGCCGAGGAGTCGGCGCGCGGGCGCCCTGGCCTGGTCGACCTGGTGGGCATCGACTCGCCCGGCCTCACCTCCTCCGCCGCCATCGCGGAGGAGGTCGACCGCCTGCTGCCGGACTGAAGCGGCGCTGCCGGTGGCGCAGGACGAAGAAAGGGCGGGCGGCCCTTCGGCCGTCCGCCCTTCGCACGACCCGGCGGGGGCCGCCGGGACCGGCTCTACTTCAGCGCCGCGTAGCGGGGGTCCTTGACGATGCTGGCGAAGTCGGTGTCCCGCTCCACCTTCGCGAACTCGTTGAAGCCCGCCGCCTGCGCCTTCTTCAGGAACGCCAGCGCCCGCTCCACGTCGCCGCGCGCGGCCGCCACCTTGGCGCACAGGAAGAACTGCTTGGCCGCGTCCACACCGCCACCCGGGACCTGCATCGCTTCGATCTCGAAGGCGGCCGGGTCCAGCCGCAGCGCCTCGTTCCACGCCTCCAGCGTCTTCTCGACGTTGCCGCGGGCGAGCCAGGCGGAGCCGAGGTTCTTGTAGAACACCGCCTCGCCCGGCTTGATGCTGATCGCGCGCGAGTAGGCGGCGATCGCCTGCTTGTAGCGGCCGCGGCCGTGGTCGAGGGTGCCCAGGTTGTTCCAGGCCTCGGCGTAGTCCTTGCGCAGCTCGGTGGCGCGGCGATAGGCCGCGCGCGCGGCGTTGGCGTCGCCCATGCGCTGGTAGCACATGCCCAGCCGGTTGTGCAGCGAGGCGTCCTGGGGGCTCGTCGCGATGGCCTGCCGGTAGGCGGCCGCGGCCTCGGGCCAGGACTGGCGGGCCGCGTAGAGCGCCGCCTGCTGCACGACGTCGGGCGACGCGGCGGGGGCGGTCTTGCTGAGGTCGGCGGCGCTCGCCGCGCCGGCCAGCGCCAGCGTGGTGAGCAGCGCCAGGGTCGTCGTTCTCATCTCATCCTCCTCGTCTCTCGCACGTTGTTGCGCGCGCGAGGAGGACGGATACGGCGCGCTACCTGGTGGTGATCTCCTGGTAGCGCGGGTCCTTGACCACGTCCGCGAACGCGGGGTCGGACGCCACCTTCTCGAAGTCGTGGAACCCGGCTGCCTTCGCTTTCGCCAGGAAGTCGAGCGCAGCGTCCTTCTGCCCGTTCCGGGCGAGCAGCTTGGCGGTGAAGAAGTACTGGGTCGCGGCGTCGACGCCTTCCGCCGGGATCGACGGCCCCTGGCTCTCCAGGATCGTGGGGTCGAGCCGGAAGGCCTCCTGGTAGGCCTCGAACGCCTGCTGCACCCGCCCCTGGGCGAGGTAGACGGCGCCCAGGTTCTTCCAGGGCGTCGAGAGCGTCGGCTTGATCTCGATCGCCTTCTTGTACGCGCGCACCGCCTCCTTGTAGCGCTTGTGCTTCTGCTCCAGGCTGCCGATGTTGTTCCACACCTCGGCGTAGGCCGGCTTGAGCTCGAGCGCGCGGGCGTACTCGCGCCTGGCCATGGCGTCGTTGTTGAGCAGCTGGTAGCAGATGCCCAGCCGCTGGTGAACCGAGGCGTCGTTCGGTTGCAGCTCGAGCGCGGCGCGGTACTCGTCCGCCGCCTGCGCGTAGCGCTTGCGGACGGCGTGGAGGTCGGCGCGCCGGATCGCCTGTTGCGCCTCCAGCACGCGGTTGGCCGCCGAGTGCATCACCGCCGCCGCGATCGGCTGGCCCGACAGCTTGACCACGTCGAGGATCCGCTCGCCCGTGGTGGGGTTGGCCAGCAGCTCCAGCGTGAGCGCCTCGCCCTCGCCCAGCTGCTGCGGCGCGGGGAACTGCGGGCCGCCGCCCAGCGGCGCGGGCGCCGGGCAGCCCGGGCAGTCCGCGCGCTTCTTCAGCTCTCGCTCGACCGCGTCGCGGTCCAGCGCCTTGAAGGCCACCTTGAAGGGACGCGGGCCCTCGCGCCGCTCCACCTCCACGCGATAGCCGAAGTAGGCGCCGCTCTCGCGGTCCCACAGCACGCGGCTGACGCTGTTCGAGCGCGGCAGCGCCGCCTCGCCGATGGCGCCGGACGGGTGCTCGGCGCCGGTGCGCACCAGGGCAAAGCCGATGGAGGTGCCGTTCTCCAGCTTCGCCACCGCGGCCGCTTCCTGCGCCGCAGCCGGGGCGGCGGCCAGGGCCGCCGCCAGGGCCGCAGCCGCCGCCTTCCTCACTGCCGGATCTCCGGCGCCTGCACGACCGTCGCCGTCACCTCGCTCACCGGCTGGAAGCCGGCCAGGCTGGTGCGGGTCACCACCGGCGGCCCGACCGGACGTGCCTGCGCCGCCTGCACCGGCCCGCCGGGGCCCGAGGCGCCGGCGGTGGGCGGCGGCGTGGCCGGCCGCAGCGCCAGCGCCACGGTCACCAGCAGCAGGATCAGCATCCCCACCGCGACCGGCAGCGGCACCCGCACGGAGGCGGTGAACAGCCGCGACCACCACGGCTCGGCCTGCCGCACCTGCCGGCGGTAGGCCGCGAGCACCCGCTGGTCGAGGCCGTCCGGCACCACCGGCGCGCTCCAGCGGGCGAGCAGCCGCTCGAGCTCGGGGTCCCGGTCCGCGTCCCTGTCCGTCATGATCTCGTCTCCCTTCCCACCACGCCTGCGGAGGGTTGCCCCCCGCCGGCCAGGAACGGCAGCAGCCGCCGGCGCAGGCGCTCGCGCGCCCGGTGCAGCCGCGACTTCACCGTCCCCACGTCCACCTCGCACACCGTCGCGATCTCCGCCAGGCTCATCTCCTGGTACTCGAACAGCACCACCGCCTCCCGCTGCAACGGGGGCAGCTCCTGCACCGCCTGCCGCACCGCCTCGGCCTCCTCCCCGTCGATCGCCGTCTGCAGCGGGTCGTCGGCAGCCGCCTTCGTCGCCGCCTCCGCGTCGATTGGCGGGTCGTCCGTCAGCGTCTCCTGCCCGCGCTTGCGCAGCTGCTTCAGCGCCAGGTGCCGCGCGATGGCGCACAGGTACGTCCGCAGCGACGCCCGTTCCGCCCGGAAGGCCTCGGGGCGGCGCAGGATCGACAGGAAGCACTCCTGCGTCACGTCCTCCGCCTGCTGCGGCTGTCCGAGCATCCGGCAGGCGAACCGGAAGACGGGCGTCCGGTGCCGCTCGTAGAGCAGCAGGAAGGCCGCTTCGTCGCCCCGGGCCGCCCGGAGGAGCAGCTCGGCTTCGGCCGCGCCGTCGGTCATGCGCTCACACCCGTGGCCGTCCAAGCCTATGTTCCCCGGCCGCCGCCGGAGGATACGCTGCGGTCGCGGCGCCGGCGCCACAGGGTGCCCGCGCCGTACAGCAGCACCAGCCAGGGCGCCCCGGCCACGGCCGAGAGCATCTGCGTGCGGCCGGCGGGGCTCAGCAAACCGCTGGCGCCGAAGGGGTTGTCGCCGACGAGGTAGGTCCAGGTGGCGGACGGTCCGCGCAGGCGCGGGTCGTCCCAGTCGACGCCCTTTTCGGTGATCGTGAGCCGTTCGAAGTCGACGACGGCTTCGTCCTCGATGCGCTGCTCGAGCATCGTGAAGCTCTCGCGGGCCTGCTGGTGGAACTCGGCGAGGGGGAAGCGGCCGGCGAAGGCCAGCAGCACCCCGTCCTCGCGCAGCTCGCGCAGCTCGGCGAGGTGGTCGCTCCAGCAGCGGTCGATCGCCACCAGCAGCAGCCGGCGCTCGATCTCGCCGAGCGTCGGCTCGCCGAGGGCCGGCCGCAGCGCCGCCCATCGCTCGGGGGCGCGCTCGGCGAGGAGCCCCGGCTCGCCGACGCGCTCGAGGAGCGCGCTGCGCCAGCGCTGGATGGCGCGACGCTGTCGCTCGACGATGTCGGAGTAGCCGAAGAGGGTGCGTCGCAACTGGAAGCCCTCGTCCTCGACGATGCGCTGGGCGCGGGCGATCTCGGCCTGCAGCAGCCGGCTGCGGACGGGAGCCTGCTGCCGCTGCGGCAGGTGCCGCGGCGTGATCAGCTGCTCGACGCCGTAACGGCGGATGAGGTCGTCCTCCAGGCTCACGAAGAAGACCGAGGAGCCCGGGTCGCCCTGCCGGCCGGCGCGGCCGCGCAGCTGCCGGTCGATGCGCAGGCTGGCCTGGCGGCTGGTGCCGATCACGTACAGCCCGCCGAGCGCCACCACGGCGTCGCGTCCCCCCTCGTCCGGCCCGCCCAGCCGGATGTCGGTGCCGCGGCCGGCCATGTTCGTGGAGATGGTGACCGCCCCCGCCGCGCCGGCGCGGGCCACGACCTCTGCCTCCGCCTCGTCGTTCTTGGCGTTGAGCACGACGCAGGGCACGCCGGCCCGCAGCAGCGCCAAGGCCAGCGCCTCCGACTCGGCCACGCTGGCCGTCCCCACCAGGATCGGCCGGCCCGGCGCATGGACCTCGCGGATCTCCTCAACCAGCGCCGCCTCCTTGGCCTCGCGGTGGGTGAAGACCAGGTCGGGCCGGTCCAGGCGGACGCAGGGCCGGTGCGTCGGGATCGCCACCGTGCGCAGGCCGTAGAAGGCCTGCAGCTCCTCGGCCGCGCTCTGCGCGGTGGCCGTCATGCCGGCGAGCCGCGGGTAGAGCGAGAGGAAGTGCTGCAGGGTGATCGAGCCCAGGATGCGGCCCTCGCGGCTGGGACGCAGGCCCTCCTTGGCCTCGACCGCCGCCTGCAGCCCGTCGGGCCAGTGGCGCTTGTCGGCCACCCGTCCCGTGGAGTCGTCCACCAGCTCCACCCGGCCGTCGCGGACGATGTAGTCGACGTCGCGGCGCAGCAGGTGCAGCGCGTGCAGCGCGTGGCGCAGCCCCGCGTGCAGGGCCAGGTTCGGCGCCGCGTGCAGGCTGCCGCAGGCCAGCGCAGCCTCGACCCGCAAAGCGCCTTCTTCGGTCAGGGCGATGTTGTGGGCGTGCTCGTCGGTGTCGAAGTCGCGGCCCGCCACCAGGGTGCGCACCAGGGCCGCCAGGCGCTCGGCAAAGGCGGTGGCGTCGCCGGCCTCGCCCGCGATCACCAGGGGGATGCGGGCCTCGTCGATCAGGATCGAGTCAGCCTCGTCGACCAGGGCGAAGTGGAACGCGCGCTGGACGCGCTCGCCCGGCTCCAGGCAGAGCCCGTCGCGCAGATGATCGAAGCCGGCCTCCTTGGCGGTGAGGTAGGTGACGTCGCTCGCGTAGGCGCGGCGGCGCTCGTCCGGGCTCATCTTCTCCTGCACGAAACCGACGCTCAGCCCCAGCCGCTCGTAGACCGGCCCCATCCAGGCGGCGTCGCGCCGCGCCAGGTAGTCGTTGAAGGTGAGGACGTGGACGCCGCGGCCGCAGAGCGCGTGCAGGAACGCCGGCGCCACCGCCGCCAGCGTCTTGCCCTCGCCGGTCGCCATCTCCACCACCCGTCCCTCGGCCAGCGCCAGGCCGGCGAGCAGCTGCTCGTCGAACGGCCGCTGTCCCAGAGCCCGGCGCGCCGCCTCCCGCGCCAGCGCGAACACCTCCGCGAGCTGCGGGGCCGACGGTGCCGCGGGCAGACGCGCGCGCAGCTCCCCCGCCCACCGAGGCAGGCCGGCGTCGGGAAGCGCGGCGATCGTCGGCTCGAGCGCCGAGGCGGCGGCGAGCGCGTCGCGGTAGCGGGAGAGGTCGTGCTCGACCGGACGGCCCCGCAGCCGGTCGAGGAGGGCGCGCCACATGGGCGCGGGGATCTTAGCCCGGGGAGCGCAGGGGCGGGTGGCGCGGCAGGGTGACGGTGAAGGTGGTGCCTTCGCGGGAGGAGGTCATGACCACGATGTCGCCGCCGTGGGCGCGGGCGATCTCCCGGGCGATGTAGAGGCCGAGCCCCAGCCCCCCGCCCGGGCGCGCGTGACGCAGCCCGTCGCGCCCGGTCGCCTCGGCGATGCCCCGGAACGGCTCGAAGATGACGGGCAGCACCGCCGGCGAGATCGCACCGGCGTTGTGCACGGACAGGCTCACCCGGCCGGACCCCCGGCCGTCCAGCCGGATCGTGACCGGCTCGCCGGCGGCGCCGTGCTTGACCGCGTTCGTCAGCAGGTTCGCCAGCAGCTGCGCCAGCCGGTCGGGGTCGCAGTCGCCCTCCGGGTCGCCCTGCTCCTGGAACTCGAGCTGCGAGCCCGGCTCGGCGTTCTCCACCTCCGCGCACACCGCGCGCGCCAGCTCGCCGAGGTCGGTCGCCCGCAGGTTCAGCGGCAGGCCCTGGCCCTCGCGGACGCGGGTGTAGTCGAGCAGCTGGTCGATGAGGCGCTGCATGCGGTGCGTGGAGGAGAGGACGCGACCCGCCGGCCGCAGCGCGCGCTCGTCGCGGGAGGTGCGCAGGATCATCTCGGCCGAGAGCCGGGCCGCGGCCAGGGGCGTGCGCAGGTCGTGCCCCAGCACGCTCACCAGCGTCTCCCCGAAGCGGACGGAGCGTTCCAGGTCGGCGACCAGCCGCCGCGCCTTCTGCTCCCGGCGCCGCACGCGGACCGCCGAGCGCAGCCAGCTCGCCAGGGTCGGCGCGGCCGCTGGACGCGGCACCACCGTGACGTTCGCCTCCTCCACGAAGGCCTGGAGGTCCTTCCGCAACGCCTCGGCGGCCGCGGGTCCGCACAGCAGCAGCACCGGCAGGTCCGACCAGGGGCCCTGGGCACCCAGCCAGTCGGAGAGGGCCTTCACCGCCGCCTGGTCGAGCGCCTCTGCGGCCACGATCAGCGCCACCGCGGCCGTGCGCTCCAGTTCGCTGAGGGCCTCCGCGACCGCAGGACAGGGGCACGGCTGGTGGCCCTCGGCCGCAACCTGGCGGCAGAGCGCCTCGGCCTCGCCGGCTGCCGGCGCCACCAGGACGACGCGCTCCTCTGTCAAGGCGCTCTCAGCGGCCCGTGTGGGACGCGGCCGCCGTGGCCGCAACCGCGGGCCGTTCGGGCCGGACCTCGAGGAGCAGCGATCGCTCGAAGTGGGCGCCGAGGGTGGCCTTCTCCGCCGTGACCTGGCCCAGGTCGCGGCCGTTGACGTAGTCGGTGACCCGGTAGGCGCCGGGCGCGAGGCCCCGCAGCTGGAGGACGCCATCGAAGCTCCGGGCGAAGAAGGCGTAGAAGAGCACGCCGTCCTTGCGCACCACGTGGGCCTCGGGCCGGTCGAAGCCGATGTCGTAGAGGCCACCCAGGTACTCGCCGGCCGGCAGGCGCTTCTCCGCGTAGAGCCTCGTCCACTTCGCCCAGAGCTGCTCGCGCTCGGGCGTGAGCAGCAGCTTCGGCTGCTTCTTTCCCGACGCACCCGGCCACGCGAAGTTGGTGCCGATCACACCGCCCACCCCGAAGGTGGAGGCGAAGTCGGTGCCGCCCTCGCTCATCTCCACGTGGTCGCCGAAGTAGGCGACCCCGTCGCCGGCCAGCGCCTTGAGCGTCTTGCCCTTGAGCCTCACCTGCCAGGAGCTGCTGGGGTCGGAGGCGACCACCATGTTGAGATAGGGCAGGGTGAAGAAGGAGTAGGCGGTCCCGCAGGGGCAGATCTCCACCAGCGCCCCGGGCTTCGCGGCCTGCGCCGCGTCCCAGATGGCCTTGAAGAAGCCGGGCACGCCGGCCACCGCGTCCTCCGGTGTCGCGTGGGCGTGCTCGCGGTTGAAGCAGGGCGGCGCGCCGTTGAGGTGCTGGCCGTCGATCTTCAGGCCGTCGAAGCCCCAGTCGGCGAGCGCCTTGCGCGCGAAGGCGGCGGCGTCTTCGCGCACCGGTGGATGGGCGGGGCAGAGGTAGAAGGAGTCCCACCAGGAGATCTTGCGGGTGGAGCCGTCCTGGTTGCGCAGCAGCCAGGACGGGTGCTCGCGTTCGGTGCGGGAGCCGGGGTCGGCGGCGAGCGGCGCCCACCACAGCTGCGCCCGCAGCCCGGCCTGGTGGATGCGATCGACCAGCGCCCTCATGTCGGCGTCCCCGGCGGGGAACTTGCCGGGCACCGGCGTCCAGTCGCCCTCGGCCACCTGCCAGCCGTCGTCGAGCGTCGCCCAGCGGAAACCGAGCCGCTTCGCGACCGGCAGCGTCTCGAAAACCTGCTGCGGCGTGAACGCGCGGCCGTAGCCCCAGGCGCACCAGATCGGCTCGAACGCGGCCTCCGGGGCGCGCGGGACCACGAGGCCCTGGGCCCGCATCAGGCCGCTGTACGCGCGCAGCGTCTCGAACATGTCGCCGCGGTGCACCGCCACGAAGCTGCGGAGCGTCTGCAGGCTCTCGCCCGGCGCGAGCGCCGACTTCGTCTCGACCCGCAGCGCCAGCTCGACCTCCCCGCCGCCCCGACGGCGTACCGGCAGCGACACCAGCCGGGGGACGAGCTCCAGGTGCCCGATGGCCAGGCCGACGTCGCGTCGCCACACGTCCACGACGGGCGTGCCGCCGCCGTAGTCCGTGGCGTTCATCCCCAGGAAGTTGTCCCGGGAGAAGCCCGCAGGCACCGGCAGGACCCAGTCGGGCCGGCTCTCGTACGAGGCGCCCTGGTAGGACCAGAAGGCCGGCTCCGCCCCGCCGGGCGCCGGGCGGAAAGCGTAGCGATGGCTTGTGTAGCCGCGGACATCGACCGTCGTGCTGCCGTCGTTGGTGTAGACGACGCGCACCACCAGGAAGCGCGGCCGCTCCTGGTAGGCCGTCACCTCGACGCGCTTCGACAGGGTCCCGGCGCGGCCGACGATCGTGACCCGCCGGCCCTCGCCGAGCGCGTCCTTGACGGCGTCCTCCTGGTGCTCCAGGAGCGCGAACCCGACGGCGTCGCCGCCGGCGGTGAGCAGCGTCTCCGACTCGGAGAAGCCGCCGAGGACGGTCTCGCCGGCGAAGGTGGCGACGACGCGGCTGCGCATGCGCGCGTCGAACTCGAGCCGCACCCCGTCGCCGTCGACGCGCACGAGGGAGAGAAGCAGTGCCAGGGCGATCATCAGCCGCCTCCTCGCCCCGCGGGCCGGGGCTCGCGTCGCCCACCACCTGCCGCGGAACCGTGGCGACTGTACTCGCTCGAGAGGGCGGCGGGAAGGCCCCGGAGCGCCGGTCGCGAGCGCGCTACTGCGAACGCATCGCGCTCATCGCGTCGACGCGGGCCGCGCGCCGCGCCGGCCAGTAGCTAGCCAGCAGGCTGACCAGCAGCAGGAAGAGGGCCGCCCCGGCGAAGGTCGCGGGGTCCGCGGCGCTGACCCCGACCAGCATGCCGCCGACCGCTCGGGCGGCGGCGAGCGCCACCGCCATTCCCACCAGCACGCCCGGCACCGCCAGCAGCAGGCTCTCGCGCGTCACCATCCGCACCAGGTCCCAGGGGCCGGCGCCGAGCGCCATCCGCACCCCGAACTCCTGGACGCGCTGGCTGACCGCGCAGCTGATGACGCTGTAGAGCCCCGCCGTCGCCAGCAGCAGGCAGACGGCGCCGACCACGCTCAGGAGGCTGGCGGTGACCATGGGCACGTACAGGGAGTAGCCGATCGCATCGCGCAGGCGCACGGAGTGGAAGACGGCGTCCTGGTTGAGCGCCAGCGCCTGGCGGCGCAGCTCCGGCACCACGAGCGTCGGGTCGCCCCTGGTCCTCACCAGGAACGCGAAGTTCAGGCCGGGGGCGAACTCCTGCCGGAAGGGCCGGTAAAAGTAGGGCTGCGGCCGCTCGGTCGGCGTGTCGTACTTGCCGTCCCTGACCAGCCCGACGATCGTCCCCGCCCCGCCGGCGACGGTTCGCCCGATGGGGCTCGCCCCGCCGAAGAAGCGCCGGGCGAAGGTCTGGTTGACGATCAGCACGGCGGGCGCCCCGGCCTCGTCGCGCTCGCTGAACTCGCGGCCCTCGACGAGCGGTATGCCCATGAACTGGAAGAACCCCGGGGGCACCGCGGCGCGGGGCAGCCGCATCCTCTCGTTCGGGGCGGGGACGTATCCGTCGACCGGGAGGTAGTCCTCCGGGCTCGAGGCGGGCGAGCTGAGCGGGACGAAATCGGTGTACGTCGCGCCGACGACGCCCGGGACCTGCTCCATCCGCTCGCGCAGGGTGCGGCAGAAGGCCCACTGCTCCTGGGCGCTGTAGCCGGCGTTCGAGAGGTAGAACTGGGCGACGAGCACGTTGCGGGCGTCGAAGCCAGGCTCGATGCGGTTGGCGTTGCGGAAGCTGCGCAGGAACAGCAGGGCGCCGATCACGGCTACCACCGCGAGGCCCACCTCGGCACCGACCAGCAGCTTCCGCAGCCGGTGTGAACGCGCGCCGCCGATGCCGCCACGTCCTCCCTCGTTCAGGGTGCGGCTGAGGTCGCCCCGCACCGAGACGAGCGCCGGCACCAGCCCCGAGGCGACCGTCGCCGCCAGCACCAGCAGCAGCGTGAAGCCGACCGTCCGGCCGCTCAGCCCGCCGCCGATGTCGATGGGGAAGTCCAGCGGGGGCAGCAGCCGGTCGAGCGACCTCCCCGTCCAGCACACCAGCAGCAGGCCGAGGGCTCCCCCGGCGGTGGCCAGCAGCAGCGTCTCGGTGAGCAGCTGCTGGACCAGCCGGCCGCGGCTCGCGCCGTGCGCCACCCGGATGGCCAGCTCCTTCTGCCGGGCGACCGCCCGCGAGAGCAGCAGGTTGGCGACGTTGGCGCAGACGATCAGCAGCAGCAGCGCGCTGACGGCGGCCAGGATGGCGAGCGGTCTCATCAGCATGCCCTGCGCGCCCAGCTGGCCGGCCCACACCGGCACCACCGTCGCCTCCACCCCCCGGTTCGTGTCCGGGTAGCTCGCCGCCAGCCTCCTGGCGACGGCGCTCGCCTCCGCGCGCGCCTGCTCGGTGGTGGCGCCGGGCGCCAGGCGGACGAGGACGGAGGTGAGGTCGCGGCACCCGCGGAAGCTCAGTGTCCCATCGCCCGTGCCCATCTCGCGGGCCATGGTGATCGGCATCCACACGTCGTAGGCGAAGCCGACCATGCTGCCGCGGAAGCGGGGCGGGGCGACGCCGACGATCGTCAGCAGGTGGCGGTTGAGGCGGACCGTCGTCCCCAGCACGCCCGGGTCGCCGCGGTAACGGCCCTGCCACAGGCGATGGCTGATCACGGCCACCGGGAAGGCGCCCGGCCGGTCGGCGCCTTCCTCGGGCAGGAAGGCGCGGCCCAGCACGGGCTTCACCCGCAGCACGTCGAAGTAGTTGGCGGAGACCAGCTCCGCCCAGGCGCGCTCGGCGTTGCCGTCGGCGCCGATGCTCAGCGGCGTCAGCCTGCCGACCGCCGTCTCTCCCACGCCCTTCAGCGCCTCGCGGTAGTCGCGGTAGTCGAGGTAGGAGGAGGCGCCGCTGGAGACGTTCGTCTGGACGAGAGCGAGCCCCCGCGTATCGGTGACGCCGGGGTAGGAGTGGAGCAGCACGCCGTCGATCCAGCTGAAGACGGTGGAGGCGACGGCGATGCCGAGGGCGAGGGTGAGCGCCGCCACCAGGGTGACCCCCGGGCTCGAGGCGAAGACCCTGAGCGCGATGCGCGCGTCGCGCAGGACGTTCTGCAGCAAGCTCCCCTCACGACTGGATACGCCGGCCGGCCGGTCGCAGTTCCGTCTCACCACCTCGAAGGGGGCGAGCCGCCGCGATCGACCGTCAGCTCGTAGCTGCCGGCCCCGCCGTCTTCCGTCTTCACCACGATCGTGAAGACGTTGCGACCCGGCTGGAGCGACGCCTCGTACGCGGCGCCCGTCCGGACCGGCGCGCCGTTGACGGTGACGGTGGCGGTCTCGCGCGCGAGGGCGACCGCGGTGATCGTCCCCTTCGCCACCTCCGGACCGACCACGGCGGAGTAGAAGAAGCGGAACGGGCGGAACATGGGGTCGAGCCGGGCGGTGCCGACCGACAGGCTGCGCAGCGCGCCCTTCGTCGCGCGGATGTTGTTCAGGTCGTGGACCAGCGTTGCGCGGCCGACGGTCGCCGAGAAGCCGAGCGTCGCCTGGCCACCCACGGTGCGCCGGTACGGCGTGCTGGCGATGGTGCCGTCCACCAGCCCCTTCGCGCAGGCGAGCAGCTGCCGCACGTACTCGACCGCGAGCGGGGTGCGGCACTCGCCCGTGTGGCCGCCGAGGACGGCGAGGCTCCGGCCGCCGATGCGGTCGAGGAGGTGCTGGAGCGAGCCGACGTAGTCCTCGACCGACATGGGCGAGAAGGCGAGCCAGGCGTCGCCGGTGCCGACCGCATCGCCGGTGTAGAGGTTCCTCTCGTACAGGTAGACGAGGGACCCGAAGGTGTGGCCGGGGACGCCGATCACCTCGACGGCTCCCCCGCCGAGCGGGATGCGGTCGCCGTCGGCCAGGTGCTGGATCTTCCCGGCATCGGCCTTCAGCACGCGCGCCACGGCGGCGGCGTCCTCCTCGTGGACGTAGACCTTGCGCAGCTGCGCCGCGCCCACGAAGCCCGACAGCCCCGAGATGTGATCGAAGTGGTCGTGGGTGATCGCGACCTCGATGGGCAGGTCTCGGTTCCTCAGCACGCGCTGGCGGACGAAGTCGTACAGGCTCCCGGTGCCCATGCCGGTGTCGATCAGGAGGGCCTTGTCGGCCCGCTCGATCACGTAGATGGTGCCGAGGTAGTAGTCCCAGACCTGCTGCACGCCGCCGCCGAGGTCGCGCACGGTGTAGAGGGAGCTCGGCGCGACGGCGCCTCGCTGCGTGCGGGCGAGGCTCTGGTCGAACAGCCAGTTGTAGATGACCTCGTAGTGGTGGAACGCCGGCCGCCAGGCCTCGTGCGCGGGCACGACCGAGCCCATGCCCCAGATCTGCGCGATCCCGGCGACCGAGGTGTCGCCGGCGGAGGTCAGCGCCGCGATGGCGTTCTGCGCGCCCCTCACCGGCGACACCGGGTCGTCCCAGGAATGGACCGGCAGCACCGGCGTGTTGCGGGCTGCCGCGAACGCCGCCTTGTCGGCGAGGAACGCGTCCGCGTTGCCGGCGATCGGCATCGCCGCCGCGAACAGGCCCGGGTTCCGGAGCAGCATCGTCCAGGCGCCCGTGCCGCCCGCCGAGAAGCCGACGAGGTAGAGCCGGTCGGGATCGACGTCCGGGTGCTTCGCCACGAACTGCTTCAGCAGCCCGAGGGTGTCGCCGTAGACAGGGTCGCTGCTCCAGTCGGCCCCGCGCGGGGCCTGCGGGGCGAGGACGTACGTCGGGTTCTTCGCCTGGTGGTCGGGCTCGACCCAGATGGTCGCGCCCTCGGACGACGTGAGCTGCGCCCGGTTGTCGATCCCGGCGGCCTCTTCGCCGTGGAGGAAGAGGATGAGCGGCCGCTTCGCGGCCCCGGTCTTCGCCGGGTCCGGCTCGAAGCAGCGGTACGGCAGCGTCGTGCCGCGCCCCGAGCGATAGACCGCCGACCTGAACAGCGGCGCCGCCGGCGCCGGCGAGACGGCCGCAGCGAGCAGCGAAAGCGTCGCGGCCATCCGGGGAACGGTTCTCGTCATGGCCATCTCAGTCCTCTCTCGTCGTGCCGAGGCGGTTCGCGTCAGTGCTGCCGCGGCCGGTAGAAGTCGGCGCCCGCCCAGGCGGGTGGGGCAGCCGTGAAGAGCGCGTCGCCGCGGCGGTAGCTGGAGGCGTCGTTCGGGTCGCCCTGGCCGACGTACCTGGCCAGGGCCGGATAGGCGTAGACGGGCCGCGCGCGGCCCGCGGGTCCCGGCGAGCGGGCGAGGATCGCGGCCGGCGCCGAGCCCTTCTCGACCCAGTCCATGACCGGCGTGAGCAGGTCGACGAGGCTCGGCCCCTCGCCACCGCCGCAGTGGTAGACGCCGGGCAGGAGGTAGAGGCGCTCGAACGCGGCGGCCCGCTCCTTCCCCATCGTCCGCTCCACGGCCTCGTGGTACGCGATGGTGTTGATCGGCGAGATGTGCGGGTCGGCCCAGCCGTGCCACAGGACGAGCCTGCCGCCACGCCCGGCGAAGGCGGTCAGGTCGGGATCGGTGGCGTCGAACAGCGGGTGGTGAGGCCGCAGGCGGTCGAAGGTCGCCGTGTCGAAGCGCACGTCCCTCAGGCCGAAGTCCGGCGGGGGGTTGGTCTCGAAGATCAGGTTCCGGAGGGCGTCGAGCGCGATCCGCTCGCTGAAGATCGGCGCGCCCGCCGAGCTGGGGACGAACACGCCGGCCCACGCCAGCTCCGAGCCGGGCTGGGGTCCGCCGACGGTCAGGCGCTGGCCGGTGACCGCGTCGCGCGGGCCGTCGTAGAGCCGGCGCACGGCCTCGACCTCGGCCGCGGTGAGGCAGCCGGCCGTGTCCGCGGCCGTCGCCGGGCACAGGAGCCGGCTGGGCTCGAAGGGACAGGCGCGCGGGTCGGCGATCAGCCCGTCGACCTGGCCGTCGAGGGCGTCGCACTGGTCGACGACGGCCCGGTGCAGGAGCGGCAGGCGCGCAGCGGCGAGGATCGCCCTGCCGTCCGGGCCCGTGTTCGAGCGGGCCTGCCAGGCGTGGTACAGGCCGTTCTGCACCTGGAAGTTCAGGGCCGGCGCGCCGGCGACGATGCCGTCGAAGTCGGCCGGGTAGCGCTGGGCCTCGACCAGCGCCTCGCGCCCGCCGTCGGAGCAGCCGCTGAAGTACGATCGCTCCGCGTCGCGACCGTAGAACGCGCGGATCAGCTTCTTGGCGGCGACCGCGGTGAGGTGCACGCCGCGGTGGGCGAAGTCCTCGCGCTTCTGAGGGTCCCGCCCGAACTCGCCGCCCCTGCCCTGGTGGCCCATGTCGGTCGCGGCGACGGCGAAGCCGCCCGCGGCGAGCGGCGCGCAGCCTTCGGCCGCGCCGACCCGCAGCGACGCCTGGCCGCAGAGGCCGCCGCAGCCGGCCTGGAGGTAGCGGCCGGTCCAGGTCGACAGCGGCAGCTGCACCTGGAAGCCGATCGCCGGCGCCAGCGTGCCCTCGACCGCGCACACGGCGACGCCGTGGTCCTCGGCCCGCGTCGCCCTCGTCACGCGACTGCCCGTGCCACCCACGTCGGCCAGCTCGACGCCGAGCAGGTCGGCGCAGGCGCGGGTCTGGGCGCGGGCGCCGACGGCGGCGAGCGACAGGGCCAGGGCGCTCGCGGTGCGCAGGGCCGTGTCGAGCGCGCTCATCGAGGGGTGCCGGCGGGCAGCGGGGCCTGGAACAGGCGCGAGCAGAGGTCCTTCAGGCTGAGCCGCCAGAACCGCCACTCGTGGCCGTAGCCCGGCTTCTCCAGGAGCGTGTACCTGACGCCCTTCTCGTCCAGCAGCTTCTTGAGCGCCGCGTGGGTGGTGATCAGTCCGTCTTCGAGGCCCATCGAGAGGTAGAAGAGACGGAGCCGCGGGTTGGCGCTCGCGTCGAGCTTCGGGTGCAGCTCCGAGAACTTCACTGGATCGATCGAGCGGCTGACGTCCGGGCCGCGGAGGCTCGCCGCGTTGGCCGGCGGGGTGATGCTGACCGCGACGCCGGGAAGCAGGGGGAAGCCGCCGCTGAAGGCGGCGATCCAGGCGAACTGGTCGAGGTTGTTGAAGCCGGCGTAGAGCGCCTGCGCACCCCCCATCGACAGCCCGGCGATCGCCCGCCCCTCGCGATCGGCCCGGGTGCGGTAGGTGGCGTCGACGAACGGCACCACGTCCTGCACCAGGCTCTCGGGGAACCTCAGGATGGCGGCGGTCAGGGCGGAAGCGCCGGCCGGCGGCGGCGCGGCGCCGCGGGGGTCGGGCGGCGGCAGCAGGTCGCGCGACGCCGCCTGCGCGGCGTTGCCGTTCGTCATCACGACGATCATCGGCTTCGCCCGGCCCTGGGCGATCAGGTTGTCGAGGATCTGCGGCGCGCGCCCGAGCGTCGTCCAGGCGTCCTCGTCCCCGCCGCCGCCGTGGAGCAGGTAGAGGACGGGGTAGCGCTCCCGCCCGGCTTCGTAGCCCGGAGGCGTGTAGACGTACATCCGCCGGCGCGCGCCGAGCGTGGGAGACGGATACCAGACCTGGGCCAGCGTCCCGTGGGGGACGTCGTTGGTCTCGTAGTCGGCCGACGCCGCGCCGGGCACGCGGAGCTGGCTGGCGAAGCGCACGCCGTCGCGGGCTGTGAGCACGTTGCGCGGGTCGAGGGTCCGCGCGCCGTCCACCAGGAACCAGTAGCCGTAGAAGTCGGGCTGGAGCGGGCCGATCGTGACCGACCACACGCCCTCCTGGTCGCGGAGCATCGCCTGGCCGGCTCCGATCGGCCAGTCGCCGGCGAGGCTCACCGCGCGCGCGTCGGGGGCCGCCAGGCGGAAGGTGACCCGGCCGTCGGAGAGCACCTCCGGCGAGACCGGGCCCGGCGGTGCTCCGGCGGGACCCGGCGCCTGCGCGAGGGCAGCGCCCGCGCACGCCAACCAGACCGCGACGGCGCGTCCCAGGTGCCTCATCCCGTCCCTCCCTAGAGAAGCCCGCTGCGGCCTTCAGGCCGCCTCGGGGCGCCCCTGCGATGATCTCACCAGGGATGGAGCATCCGCACCGCCAGGTCGAGCGGAACGCGGTAAGCTCTCGACTCCATGAAGCCCTCACGCGTGGCCCCGCTCGTTTCCCTCGCCGTCGCCCTGTCCGCCGGCCCGGCTCCCGCGGCGGAGAAGGCGCCGCCCTATCCCCCGCACACGATTCCCGGCTCCGAGCTGCGCGTGCTGCCGATCAACGCCGCCGGCCGCCACTATCAGCTGTCGGTCGGCCTGCCGGCCAGCTACGGGAAGGAGACCGGCCGGCGGTACCCGGTGGTCTACGTGACCGACGGCTACTGGGACTTCCAGAAGCTCGACGCGATCCGCGGCGCGCTCGTCTTCGACAAGGTGGCGCCCGAGTTCATCATCGTCGGGCTCGGCTACGCGGGCGAGAACCTGGACTACGGCAGGCTGCGGGCCTGGGAGCTGTCACCGGTTCCGCTCGGCGACGGGCCGGACACGGGACACGCGGCGGATTTCCTGGCGACGCTCGAGACCCGGATCATCCCCTTCGTGGAGCGCGAGTACCGGGCGGACCCGGCGCACCGCGTCCTCGCCGGCGCGTCGCTGGGCGGGCTGTTCACGCTCTACGCGATGTACTCCAGGCCCGATCTGTTCTCGGCGTGGGTGGCGGTGACGCCGGCGGTGGCGGTGAACGACGGCTGGCTCCTGGGATGCGAGGAGAAGTTCGCGCAGGCCGGCGGAGAACTCAAGGGCCGCCTGTTCGCGTCCATGGGCGAGAACGAGAACCCCGGCTTCCTCTCGGCCATCCTCCGCTACAACGCGCGGGTCGCCTCCCGGAAGTACCCGCACCTCGCGTACCAGTTCCGCATCATCGACGGCGAACGGCACGCCGGCATGCAGCTGGAGTCGTACACCCGCGGTCTGCGCTTCGTCCTCGCGCCGTTGGCGCCGGAGCAGGGCCCGGGCACCTTCCCCTGAGATCGCCGGGCGTGCGCCACCCGGGACCAGGTTGGGACATTTCGGGGACAGTGGAGAGCCCCGAGGCCGACCCCCGTCAGTTCGCAGGCTCGCGTGGAAGGACCCTGACCGTGGCGGAGCGCGCGCGGTGGCCGATGATTGGGCCGAGGTACGGGCTGCCGCCGTACTTGGCGCGGTAGGCGTCGTCGATCCGGTCGTTGATAGGCCCATCGACTGTCTCGAAGGAGACCTCCTTCGTCATGCCGGCCGCGATGATCCGGCCCGCCCGCTGGCGCACCGCAGCCCTGTACCAGCTTGAGCCTTTCCCGTTGTACGCACGCACGTAGAGTGCACCGTCAACCGCGACAGACCAGATCCACGTTGGTGTGCCGTGTGTCGCGCCGTCCTCCCGGAGCGGCGCGATGTGCAGGTCATCCGCCTCGGCGATCCGGCGCAGCTCGTCCTTCGACCATCCGCCCACCGTGCGACCTCCTTGCGGGGTCATCGCTTCGCTCCGCTCAACGGCCGCTCATCCGTTCGAGGTGCTCGGGGTACCGGGCCCCCTGGATCGTGATCTTCGAGGCGGCGCTCTCGATGTCGCGGAGGTCGTCCGCCGTCAGGTCGACATCGGCCGCGCCGACGTTCTCCTCGAGCCGGTGCGCCTTCGTCGTACCCGGGATCGGGACGATCCATGGCTTCCGCGCCAGCAGCCAGGCGAGGGCGATCTGGGCTGGCGTCGCCTGCTTGCGTTGGGCGATCGTCTCGATCAGGTCGACCAGGGCTCGATTCGCCTTTCGGTTCTCCGCGTCGAAACGCGGCACGACGCTGCGGAAGTCGGAGGGCGCGAACGTCGTCTTCTCGTCGATCGCGCCGGTCAGGAAGCCCTTGCCGAGCGGGCTGAAGGGAACGAAGCCGATGCCCAGCTCCTCGAGGGTCGGCAGCACCTCCTTCTCGGGCTCGCGGTACCAGAGCGAATACTCGCTCTGGACGGCAGTCACCGGCTGGACGGCATGAGCGCGGCGGATGGTCTTCGCCCCGGCTTCCGAGAGCCCAAAGTGCTTCACCTTGCCCTGCTGGATGAGCTCCTTCACGGCACCCGCCACGTCCTCGATCGGGACCTCAGGATCCACGCGGTGCTGGTAGTAGAGGTCGATCGCCTCGATCCCGAGGCGCCGGAGCGAGCCTTCGGCCGCCTTCTTGATGTGCTCGGGTCGGCTGTCGAGGCGGCTCCACCGCGCTTCACCCTCGTGGGCTGGAGCCCAGCCGAACTTGGTCGCAATCACGATCCGGCCTCGGAATGGAGCCAGGGCCTCTCCAAGTAGTTCTTCATTCGCGAGCGGACCGTAGACCTCAGCCGTGTCGAAGAACGTCACGCCGCGGTCCACGGCCTTCTGCAGGAGAGCGAGCATCGCCTTGCGGTCCGGGGTCGGGAAGTAGGACCAGCTCATTCCCATGCAGCCGAGCCCGAGGGCCGAGACTTCGAGGCGGTTGCTTCCAAGTGCGCGTTTCTTCATCGGTAGTCACCCGTTTCGTTCAGTACTGCTCCCAGGCCACCCGCCAGTGTTCGTCGGGGTTCGACGACTTCACGGTCATTTGCCTGCCGGACATCTCGAACACGCGCACCAGGTCCTTGCCGATGAGGCTCCGGACGAATGCGCCCTCGACGTGGTAGGTGAAGGTATGGGCGTCCGCGCTGACCTCGTAGCTCCCGAAGGAGGCCTCGTAGCCGCCCTGGGCGTATTGAACGGGTCCGGCGGGCGTCCCCGCCTGCGGGCTTCGGTACATCACCTGGACCGACATGTGGCCGTCGCGCGTGTAGACGAGCATTCCGCTGCAGTCCGCCCTGTGGACCTTGCCGTCGGCACCCTCTTCTTCGAGCCGGACGAGCCGCCAGGCCCCGATGAAGCGGTCCCGCACGTCTTCGTTGACGGCGCGATCCCGGGTGGCCGCCGTCGAGTTTGTGAGCACGGCCATGGCGAGCAGCAAGGACGCCGTTCCCGTCGACACCAGTCTCCTCATGCTCACCTCCTCGTGCCTCCGGTTCCGGGAACGTCTCCTGGACGGAGCAGCGTCTTGATCGCGCGTCGTTCGCCGTAGAGGACCGCTCCGTGCATGGTGCTCCCTCGCGCCTCAGATGAACATCGTGTAGCTCACGGCGAAGACGAGCGCGTCCCAGGCCCGCGGCGTGATGGTCGGACCGTAGAGGTAGCTCAGGCCGATACTCAGGTACTGTCCTGGGTGGACGCGCAGCGAGTAGCTGCCGGTCAACGAGGCGGAGTGGCGCCAGACCGTCTGGCCGGCGGCGGCGAGCGTGTCCGTCAGGTACTGGCTGTGGTGCGTGTACGAAGCCACGAGCGAAGCCATGTCGCTTGGCCGGCGACGGAACGGCGCCTTCTGATAGAGCCGAAGCTCGTAGTAGCGGTCGTAGGCATTGAACCGTGAGTCGGCCATCATGGCCGTTCCGCCCAGGTAGAGGCCGCGCTCAGGATGAAGCGCATCGGGCTGGCGCAGTTGATGGTCCACGAGAGCGAAGGCGGCGGTGTTGCCTGACTCCTTCTTCCCGGTGTCCAGGGACGCGTAGGCGGTGCTGTTGTACATGCAGCCCGCGCGGAGCCACGTCTCGCGACCGGCTGCGCTCGCCGCACGCCAGTAGCCTGCCTCTCCCAGCGAGAGCAGCTGGTCACCCTTCGGGTCGAAGCGCAGGCCGGAGCGGTTGCGGGCGACCTCGGTCGGGCCGCCCCTTGGGTCCAGGCTACGCTGCTCGACGACCTTGAAGTAGGTGTGGCGCGGGCCACGAAGGCGTACGTTGAGGGAGGGCGCGGTCATCGGAAAGTAGGACAGGCCGAGCTCGTAGGGCAGGACGGCGTAGACACCTTGCGCTCCGGTGGCGGTCGAGCCACCGACGGTCAGGCCGATCACCTCGAGGTTGTTCCCGATGTATCCCGCCTTGACCTCGACGAGTGCGTCGGCGAAGGACTTGTAGAGGTAGAGGCCGTAGATCTGAGTGGACGACGGGCCGGCCGGCTTCCAGCTCACCCAGTTCCAGACCCCGCACACGTAGAGCTGGGCGTGCTCGAGATGAAGCTGCCGAAGGTCCCACGTCAGCGTCCAGTTGGTCATCAGGCCCGCGAACTCGCGTTCGCCTACGTACTTCTGCTGGTCGGCCGGCACGGGAGCCTGAAGGGCATTCTGCGAGTACGAGCCCTGCAGAATGCCCCGCAGGGCGATTCCCCCGCGCAACGGTGCTTGCCGGAAAGCGGAGTCGATGTCGATGGGGCTCTCGACGAACGGAGGCATGGCGGTCTCGGCGCCGACGAGGTTGAGATCCTCAATCGAGCGCTGCTGTACTTGCGGCTGTTCCTCGGCGCCCAACGCGTCCTGAGCGCGTGCCACCGCGCCGGAGACCACCAATGCCAGGGGGAGGAGCAAGTGGCGCCATTCACCCGACACAACTCGCACGACGGTTCCTCCTCTACTCGGCGCCCTGGCCGGACGGGACCACCCCAACTCTGGAGAGGCCGCAGCCCGCCGTCACGATCAGCGTCTGACCGAGTGGATGCGTACGCCACGCCGTGCGCGCGCAGGGCTGGCCGCCACGAACAGTGGGTCGACACGCACGGCACCCGTGAAGTACGCCTCGGGTCCCTTCGCGGATGGCTGGAAACCGTTCCGCCTGATCTCCCATTGGGCCTCCCTGAGCTCGACTACAAGGTAGCGACGTCGGCACGTGTCGGGTAGATGGGAGAAACGGGATGGGCTAGTGAGGTGATCTCACCAATCCCGGGTGAGGACTTCGTCGCAGGCGGCCGGGGGCCGGATCATCGCCCCGGTGCTCGGGCGCACGCTGCTCTTCCACGATCTCTGAAGGTCGGCCGTTCGGACGCTCATCCGCGCGGGCGTCGACGAGACGACGGCGATGAAGGTCTCCGGCCACAGAACCCGCTCGATGCTGATCCGCTACAACATCGTCACGAAGCGCGAGACGGCCGACGCGCTGCTCCGCGCCGACGCCTATCTCTCGACGCAGCCGACGAGAGTCGAGAACGAAAAGGGACAGTTGAGGGACATTTGGAAGAGCGGCGGCGGGAAGTCGTCGACCACTCGGGCCCGGGATGGCTCCTCAGGTAGGATTCGAACCTACAACCCTCCGGTTAACAGCCGGATGCTCTACCCTTGAGCTACTGAGGATCGGGCCGTCCTCGACTGCAAACTCGGATTCTAGGTTTCGGCCCCCCGGGTGTCAACGAACGGGCGGGCGGGGCAAGCGCGCTCGCTGTCGAGGTGCGCCATCTGGGCCGGCTGGAGAGGGCTCAGGCCGTCTTGGTCAGCTCCTGCAGGACCAGCTTGGCGACGCCCTTCAGGGTCTCGAAGACGCCGATGCCCTTGGAGGCGACCGCCTCGAACACCGGCTCGCCCTTCTTGCGCAGCTGACGCACCATCTCCTCGACCGGCGCCACCCCCGGCAGGTCGCGCTTGTTGAGCTGCAGCACGTAGGGGATGGTCATCAGCTCGTAGCCCTGCGCCTTGAGGTTCGTCTGCAGGTTCTCGATCGACTCGACGTTGGCGTCCATGCGCTCGAGCTGGCTGTCGGCCACGAAGATGACGCCGTCCACGCCCTTCAGGATCAGCTTGCGGCTGGCATCGTAGAAGACCTGGCCGGGGACCGTGTAGAGGTGGAAGCGGGTCTTGAAGCCGCGCACGGTGCCGAGCTCGAGCGGCAGGAAGTCGAAGAACAGGGTGCGGTCGGTCTCGGTCGCCAGCGAGATCAGCTTGCCCTTGGCGTTGGGGTTGGTCTTGTCGTAGATCCACTGCAGGTTGGTCGTCTTCCCGCACAGCCCCGGCCCGTAGTAGACGATCTTGCAGTTGATCTCGCGGGAGGCGTAGTTGATGAACGTCATCTTGGCGCGGGCTACTCGCTGAAGAGGCTGTCGATGTCTTCGTCGGTGATCTCGGCGAAGGGGCTCTCGAAGGCGGCGCCGGCGGCGGCGCGCTCCTTCTCCACTTTCGCCACGATGCGGGCGAAGACCTCGTTGAGCTCGCCCGACGCCTTCTTCACCCTCAGCCGGACCAGGCCGAGCGAGCTGCGCTCGTCGAAGATCACGACCAGGATCACCCGCTGCGCCACGATGGAGATGTGGATGTTGTCGCGCTCGCCCTCGTGGAAGAGGATCGAGAACTCCTTCTCGCCGATGAGGCGCGCCAGCCCGTCGGTGGCCGCCACGTTGCCGGCGGTGAGGGAGGCGAGCGAGGTGGTGTCGAGGTTCTCGATCTCGCCCTGGGCGGCGATCTGCTGGCCGTTCTTGTCGACCAGGAACACGACCTTGGCGTTGGCGTCGATGCGGAGCTTCGAGATGATCTTCTTGATCTCGGAGAACTCCTCCTCGTACATCACGATGTCGGGCGCCGCCATCTCGTGTTCCTCCTCTCGCAGGGGCCTCGGGCCACGGCGGGCTCCGGGGCGGACAACTCCCCCGCAAGAACGGGCATAACTGTAGCCCGCGGGTCAAGGGAAATCAAAGCTGCCGCGGGGGTTAGTACTCGCGCCGGCCCTCCAGGGCCTTCGACATCGTCACCTCGTCCGCCCACTCCAGATCGGAGCCCACGGGCACGCCCATGGCGATGCGGGTGACCCGCACCCCGAGCGGCTTCAGCAGCCGGGCGAGGTAGACGGCGGTGGCCTCGCCCTCCACGGTCGGGCTGGTGGCGAGGATCACCTCCTCGACCCCGCCGTGGCGGACGCGCTCGAGCAGGCCCTGGATGCGCAGCTCGTCGGGCCCGATGCCGGACAGCGGCGAGAGCGCGCCGTGCAGCACGTGGTAGCGGCCGCGGAAGTCGCGCGTCTTCTCGATCGCCACCACGTCGTGGGGCTCCTCCACCACGCAGATGGTGCGCTCGGCGCGCGAGGGGTCCTGGCAGATCGCGCAGACCTCCTGGTCGGTGACGGCGTGGCAGACGGAGCAGGTGCGGATGCCGTCGAGCAGGGTGCCGATCGCCTGGGAGAGCCGGGCGGCGTCGTCCTTCGAGCCGCGCAGCAGGTGGAAGGCGATCCTTTGGGCCGACTTGGGCCCGATGCCGGGCAGCTTGCGCAGCTCGTCGATCAGCTTGGCGACCGGCGCCGGGTAGTCCATCGAGGCGTCAGAACAGCCCGGGTATCTTCATCCCCCCGGTAAGGCCGCCGACCTTCTCCTGGATCGCCTGCTCGACCTTGCGGCCGGCCTCGTTGATGGCGGCCACGATCAGGTCCTGCAGCATCGGAACGTCGTCGCGGCTCACCACCTCGGGATCGATGGTGAGGCTGCGCAGCTGCTTCTGGCCGTCCATCTCGACCTTGACCACACCGCCGCCCGAGGTCGCCTCGATCACCAGGGCCGCGATCTCGGCCTGGATCTTCTCCTGCGCCTGCTGCAGCTGCTTCATCAGCTTCCGCGGGTCACCGAACGGGTTCACGGGTCCTCCCTGTCTGGCTTCGTCTCCCTCACGTCCATCAGCCGGGCGCCGAAGAGGTCCAGCGCCTCTCGCACTGCGGGCTCGCGCTCCGCGTCCTCCCGCAGCTGCTCCCGCCGCGCCTCCGCCGGGCTGGGCGGGGCCGGCTCCTCCGCGCCAACCGTCCCGCCGGCGACCAGCCGCAGGGCGAGCCGGCGCCCGGCGGCCCGGCGGGCGAGCGCGCGGTAGTCGTCCGCGTGCAGGCTCGCCATCCCCACGAAATCGGGCGCGATCTCGAGAACCAGGGTGTCGCCTTCGAGGCGCGCCACAGCGGAGAGAAGCGGCCCGGTCAGCGTGAACGGCGCCTGGCGTCGCATCTCGGCCAGGAGGGTGCCGGCCTCGTCGCCGGGCGCGGGAGCGGCCGGCGCCGCCGCAGGCGCCGGCGACGGCGTGGCGGCGGCAGCGGGCTGCGGCCGGCTGGCCCCGCGGTGGGCGGACGGCGCCGGGAACGCCGCCCCTCCCGCCAGCCGCTCCACTCGGCCCACCAGCTCGGCGAAGGGCAGCAGCCGTCGCATCTGCACCAGCTTGAGCAGCGCCAGGTCCAGCGTCACCCTGGGGTCGCTGCTCTGTCGCAGCTCGACCTCCAGCCGGGTCAGCAGGTCCAGCGAGCGCAGCAGGTCTTCCTCGGAGAGGGCGGCGGCCGTCTCGCGCAGCGTCCCCATCTCCTCGGGCAGGACGGAGGCGAGCAGCGGGCCCTCCGCCGGGGCCAGCTTCACCACCATCACCTCCCGCAGGTACAGCAGCAGCTCGCGGACGAAGTTGCGGTAGTCCGCGCCGTAGTCCGCCAGGGTCTCCACCAGCTCCAGCATGCCGACGCTGTCGCTCGCCACCAGGGCGCGCGCGGCGCGGTGCAGGAGCTGCCGGTCCACCAGCCCCAGCAGCCCCGCCACGTCGTCGTCCTTCACCTCCTGCCCGGTGAAAGCCAGCACCTGGTCGAACAGCGACAGCGCGTCGCGGACGCTGCCCTCGGCCGCGCGGGCGATGAGCGCCAGCGAGGCGTCCTGGACCCGGATGCCCTCGGCCTCGGCGATCGTGCGCAGGTGCGCCTGCAGCTCCCGCGCCGGGATCATGCGGAAGTCGTACTGCTGGCAGCGGGAGAGGATCGTCTCCGGGATCTTGTGGTACTCGGTGGTGGCGAAGATGAACTTGACCCGCGGAGGAGGCTCCTCCAGCGTCTTCAGCAGCGCGTTGAAGGCGCCCGCCGAGAGCATGTGGACCTCGTCGATGATCCAGATCTTGAAGCGGTCGCGGGCGGGGTTGTAGCGCGCGCTCTCGCGCAGCTCCCGGATCTGGTCGACCGAGTTGTTGGAGGCGCCGTCGATCTCCTGGACGTCGAGGCTCTTGCCGTCGGCGATCTCGCGGCAGCTGGCGCAGGCCACGCCCCGCTCCTCCTCGGTGCGGGTCGAGCAGGGGCTCGCCGTGGGGCCGTCGGCCCTCGCGCAGTTGAGCGCCTTCGCGAGGATGCGGGCCGTCGTGGTCTTGCCGACCCCGCGGGCGCCGGAAAGGAGGAAGGCGTGGCCGACCTTCCCCCGCTCGAGCGCGTTGCGCAGCGTGCGGGTGACGGTGGCCTGGCCGACCACCTCGTCGAAGGAGGTGGGCCGGTACTTGAGGGCGAGGACCTTGTAGCTCAAGGGCGTGGCTCGGGAGCAGGCCGGGAGGGCCGGCCCCACGTGAACCCCGGTTGGCCTGCGGCACACGCGAGGCTCGCCTAACCGTTGCTCCCTTCCGGGCCTGGCGGGGTTCGACGACTCGCGTTGCGCAGGGCCGGGGCCCACGTGCGACCGGCCCGCAGGAGGCTAGCCTAATTCATTCCGGCGCTCGGGGGAAGGCAGCGGCAGGCGGGGCCGGATAGACTGTGCGGATGCGCAAGGATCAGGCGGCGGCCGCCGGGCGGCTCCCGGCGCCCGGACCTGACGCCGAGGAGCTGCGCCGGGCCCGCGAGGTGCTCGAGGCGGTGGTCGCGGACCGCTCGCTGCTCGCGCAGCTCAGCGACGAGGAGCGCACGCGGCTGCTGGTCGCCGCCGGCCGCACCGTCCACCCGGACCTCGCCCAGAAGCGTCGCCTGGTGCGGGCGCTGCGAGGGGCGAAGCGCCGGCAGCTCCTGGCCCAGGACCGGGCCGCCCTGGCCGGGACCGGGATCCGCGGGGCGCGCGAGGCGCCGGTGTTCGTGCCGCCGCCCCGGCTGCTCGAGGCGGACACGGCCGCGCGCAAGCAGCCGCTCCTGCACACGCCGCGCACCTGCTACGTCTGCAAGGCCGAGTACCGCGAGCTGCACGCCTTCTACGACGCGCTCTGCCCGCCCTGCGCCGAGCTCAACTACCAGAAGCGGTTCCAGGCCGCGGACCTGCGCGGGCGGGTGGCCCTGGTCACCGGGGCCCGCGTGAAGATCGGCTACCAGGCGGCGCTCAAGCTGCTGCGTGCCGGCGCCACCGTGATCGCGACCACCCGTTTCCCGCACGACGCCGCGCGGCGCTATGCCGGCGAGCCGGACTTCGCCGAGTGGCGCCAGAGGCTCCACGTGCACGGGCTCGACCTGCGCCACGCGCCGAGCGTCGAGATCTTCTGCAGCCTGGTCGACCGCGCGCACGCCCGGCTCGACCTGCTGGTGAACAACGCCTGCCAGACCGTGCGCCGTCCGCCCGGCTTCTACGAGCACCTGCTGTCCTTCGAGGAGCAGCCGATCGAGGCGCTGCCCGGGCCGCTGCAGCCGCTGCTGCAGGCGCACCACGACTTCACCGGGCGGCTCGAGGGCCTCACGCCGGCGGCGCCGGCGGCGGACGACGGCGGCGGCCTGGTAGCCTGGCGCGGCGGCGGCGCCGGGCTGGGGCTCCGCCACTCGGCACGCCTGTCGCAGGTCCGCTTCTCCTTCGACGAGGCGGCGCGCCGCGCCGACCTCTTCCCGGACGGGGCCCGCGACGCCGACCAGCAGCAGGTGGACCTGCGCGCGGTCAACTCCTGGCGCCTGGCGCTCGCCGACGTGCCGACGCCGGAGATGATCGAGGTGCAGCTGGTGAACGCGGTGGCGCCCTTCGTCCTGTGCAGCCGGCTGAAGCCGCTGATGCTGCGCACGCCGGGACGGGAGAAGCACATCGTCAACGTCTCGGCCATGGAGGGCGTCTTCTCGCGCGGCACCAAGACGGACCGCCACCCGCACACCAACATGGCGAAGGCGTCCCTCAACATGCTGACGCTCACCTCGGCGCGCGACTACGTCAAGGACGGCATCCACCTGAACGCCGTCGACACCGGCTGGATCACCGACGAGGACCCGTTCCTGCACGCGGTGCGCAAGCGCGAGGAGCTCGGCTTCCAGCCGCCCCTCGACGTCGTCGACGGCGCGGCCCGCGTGCTCGACCCGTTCTTCTCCGGCCTCAACAGCGGCGAGCACGTCTTCGGCCGCTTCCTCAAGGACTACCAGCCCTCGAGCTGGTAGCGGCCGCCGGCCTACGGCTTGCCGCGGCCGTTCGCCGCGTGGTTGGCCGGGATCACGGAGATGGTCCCGTCCACCTCCATCACCGCCAGGCGGCAGTCCTCGACCGACGGGCAGCCGTTCTCGCGCAGCGCCTGCATCAGGTCGTGGTGCGTCAGGTTCTCTGCCTGCAGGCCCTCCTCCACCACCCGGCCGCGGCTGACCAGGACCCGCGCGTGGCCGCGCAGCAGGCGCTCGAAGCCGCGGTTGTTCCGGGCCAGCTTGCCGAGGCCCCAGTTGACGAGCAGCAGCACCGCGGCCGCGGTGAGCCCGCCGACGAGGGAGGTGTCGGGCCCCACCATCGCGTTCTGGACAGCGTTCGCGATCAACAGGACCAGGGCGAAGTCGAACGGCGCCAGCTGCCCGACCTCACGCTTCCCGGTGAGGCGGAAGCCGACCATGATGAACGCGTAGACCACGACCGTCCGCAGGACGATCAGCGCCGCCTGCGCCGGGGTCGTCAGAAGCTCGCCCATTCCTGTCCCCTCCGCCGTGATTCTGCCTCGCTCCGCGCCCGAGCGGGGCACTTTGACGGAGACCGCCCATCCGTCCTAAGGTTCCTGGTACCCCTCCGCCGCACGACATGATGCCCATGGTGAAAAGGCGACCGACACGGCGCCCGTTCCGGGTGCTCGACCTCGCCTGCGGAGCGGGGCTGGTGCGGGTGGCGGTCGCACGGCGGGTGGAGGCGCGTCCGATCCACTACACGGGCATCGACCGCAACCGGGTCCGGCTGGACAAGGTGGACTCGCTCCTCAAGGCGGAGCAGCGGAGACGGGCGGGCGCCGCGGGAGCACCGCCCGACCTCGCCACCGTCGAGCCCGAGATCCAGGCCCGGCTCACCGAGCGGTACGTCCAGACCGAGCTGGACCTCAACCGGCCCGACACCCTGGCCGCACAGCTCGCCGCGCTGCTCGGCCGCGAGCGCTTCGACGAGGTCCACGTCCACCTGCTGCACCCCGGGACCCACGGCTGGCAGCCAGCGGGACCCCAGGTGCTACGGACGCTGGGCCGCTATCTGCGCCCCGGCGGGCGGCTCTACCACCTCTTCCAGCACTCGAGCCCGTTCTTCGACTTCAAGCCGGAGTTCCTCGCTCCCTCCCGCGAGGGACGCTGCCCCGCCCCGGGCAGCCGCGAGGACGTCCTCGGACGCGACCAGGCGCGCTTCCTCGAGGGTGCCGCCCGGGCAGGACTCGTGCTCGACAAGTGCGGCCACCGCTGGCGGCGGTGGCGGAGCGTCGGCCAGCCGCCGCTGCCTTCCGCCGAGACCGAGAAGTGGGTCACCCGCCGGTTTGCCGGCAGCGAACCGGAGCCTCGGGTGGCGGAGGCGTACCACCGCGCCGCCGAGCAGTACTCGGGGTACTCGAAGTTCGCCAGCCACTTCGTGATCCTCCGGAGGCCGCTCAAGAGGAGCGGGCGCCCCCGGGCGGCACCCGCGCCCGTCTGACGACCGTCGATCCCGCCAGGGGGCCTCGGCGCGCTACTTCACCGCAGCACTGAAGATGCGGAGATAGTTCCCGCCACCGATTCTCCCGATCTCCTCCTCGGTAAAGCCTGCCTTCAACATCGCATCCACCGCCACCGGCCAGAAGCCGGCCTTCTCGTCGGCCCACGCCTCGTTCGTCCGCTCGCCAATTCGTGCACGCCGAGCACGTGGAGGAGGACCAGCGAACCGCGGGGTCGGAGGTGTGAGCTTCGTATCGGTGCCGATGCAGACATGATCGACGCCGATCACGTCGACAAGAGCTCGGATGTTCTTCGCGTACTCCAGCGGCGTATCGGCGAGGTGCGTCCAGACACCAACCGCTCCACCGGCATCCGCCACCATCCTGGCCTGTTCCTTGGTGATGAGCCGGGGACGCATCATCTGCGCCATGCTCGGGTCGTTTCCAAGCCGAGTGTCGAGGCCGGTGTGCGAGATCACGACTGGCTTGCTCGTCACCCTGAGCGCCATCTGCGTCGTTTGCGAATCCGCGTGCGCCAGGTCTACGAGGATGCCGAGGCGATTGCACTCCTTGATGACGGAGGCTCCGAACGCAGTCAGACCTCCGAACTTCGGCGGATTGGTGTACACGTCACCCAGGGGGACGGAGGCGTCGCTGTCATGGAGCAATCCCAGGTGGCGCAGTCCGTGCCGGTAGGCCTCCTCGACCCGCTCGACGCGCCCTTCCAGGAAGTGACCGCCTTCCACGGCCTGGATGACGGCCGGCTGACCCTGTTCATGAGCGGCGCGAACATCCTCCGCCGACAAGGAGCGCTTCATGCCGTCGCGTTCCAGTTGACGGCTCATCGAGACCAACCCCGTCCTGAAGCGGTCGTAGGCATCGCCCGGCTGGTAGTCCGTCGCGAAGGTCATGCAGATGGCGGACAGTCCGGATCGCCTGAGCTCGCTCCTGAGCTCGATATCGGGCCCCGGCATTTCGCCAGCGGTCAGCGGGACATCGACGTGATTGTGGGTATCGATCCCGATCGTATTCGCGACGATCCGTGCCGTGCGCGGATCGACTGCGTCTTCCGCCCACCCGAGACGCGAGCGGAGGCAGACCGAACTCCCTGCAGCCAGAAGCGCGGACGAAAGGAATCTTCGTCGTGTGAACTGCGGCAGAGAACCCGAAGGTGGCGGAGAGAGAGGGATTCGAACCCTCGGTAGTGGGGTTGCCACTACACGTGATTTCCAGTCACGCCGATTCAACCACTCTCGCATCTCTCCGCGGAGCGCGCCGTGGTGGCGCGTCGGTCAGGATACAACGAGCGCCGGAGGCGTTCCACGTGGCGGTTGAGCCGGACCGGGGCGGGGAGGATACTCCGCCCCACGGAGGTCGCCATGCAGAGGGTCCGGGTGCGGCGGCTGGCGGGCGCGGTGGCCATCACGCTCGCCGGCTTGGTCCTGTTCCTGACGACGCCGCTCCGAGCCGCGCCACCGGACGCCGGCACCGCCCCGGAGCCGGCGGTCCTGCTGCGGCCGCAGCGCGTGTTCGACGCCAACGGCGAGCAGATCCACGAGGGCTGGGTGGTGCTGGTGAAGGGCCGCGACATCGCCGCGGCGGGACCGGCGGCGCAGGTGGCGCCGCCCGCGGACACCCGCACCATCGACCTCCCTGGGATGACGCTCCTGCCCGGCCTCATCGACGCGCACTCGCACGTCTTCCTGCACCCCTACAACGAGACCCCGTGGAACGACCAGGTGCTGAAGGAGCCGCTGGCCTACCGCACCATCGCCGCCACCCTCCACTGCGAGCGCACGCTGATGGCAGGCTTCACCGCCCTGCGCGACCTCGGCACCGAAGGCGCCGGTTACGCCGATCTCTCCGTCAAGAAGGCGATCGACGAGGGACGGATCCCCGGCCCCCGGCTGCAGGTGGCGACCCGGGCGATCGTGGCCACGGCCAGCTACGGGCCCGGGCCGCTCGGCTTCGCGCCCGACTTCGTCCCGCCCAAGGGCGCCCAGGAGGTGACCGGCGTCGACGAGATGGTGAAGGCCGTGCGCGAGCAGGTCGGCCACGGCGCCGACTGGGTGAAGGTGTACGCGGACTACCGGCGCGGGCCGGGCGGGACGGCCGTGCCGACGCTGTCCCTCGAGGAGCTGAAGGCCGCGGTCGAGGAGGCGCGCAGCGCCGGCCGTCCGGTGGCCGCCCACGCCGCCACCGCCGAGGGCATGCGCCGGGCCACGCTCGCGGGCGTGCAGACGATCGAGCACGGCTACGGCGGCACCGAGGAGGTCTTCCGTCTGATGGCGGAGCACAAGGTGGCCCTCTTCCCCACCCTCGCCGCCGAGGAGGCCTACCAGGAGTACTTCCAGGGCTACCAGCGGGGGACGCCACCGACGCCCGAGATGCAGGCCGTGGTGAACGCGGTGAAGACCGCGCTCAGGGCGGGTGTCGTCGTCGGCTGTGGCAGCGACGTCGGCGTGTTCGCGCACGGGGAGAACCACCGCGAGGTCGAGTGGCTGGTCCGCTCCGGCATGACGCCCGCCCAGGCGCTGCTCGCCGCCACCGCCGTCAACGCGAGGGTGATCGGCCTGGCTGACCGCATCGGCCGCATCCAGCCGGGGCTGCGGGCCGACCTGGTGGCGGTGGCAGGCGATCCGACCCGCGACATCGCGACGCTGGCCAGGGTCTCCTTCGTCATGAAGGACGGCCGCGTCTACCGGCAGCCCTGACGCCGGGGCGCCTCATTCTCGATAGGATGCGATCGCTATGAACACCCACGGCTGGCCGGTCACCACCGTTCTCGCGGCGTTCGGCGCCGTCTGCCTCCCGCTCACCGCCCACGCCCAGGAGCCCACCTACCTGGAGGCGCGCATCTACGTGACCGCGCCCTCTCCGCAGGAGCTGCTGGTCGACCAGGGCTTCAGGGCCTTCGAGCCGCTGGAGCAGCCGGACGAGAACTACCCGACGATCATGATCGACCCCGGCCGCAGCTTCCAGACGATCGAGGGCTTCGGCGGCGCCTTCACCGACGCCGCGGCCGACGTGTTCGCCGCGTTGCCGGCCGCCTCCCAGGAGGCGTTCCTGAAGGCCAGCTTCGACCCGGTCGAGGGCAACGGCTACACCCTGTGCCGCACCACCATCCACAGCTGCGACTACGCCGCCGACATGTACACCTACGACGACGTGGCGGGCGACACGGCGCTCACCCGCTTCTCGATCGAGCACGACCGCAGGAACCGCCTGCCGTTCATCAAGCGCGCCCAGGCCGTCGCGGGAGGCAAGCTCCGCCTCTACGCCTCGCCCTGGAGCCCGCCGGGTTGGATGAAGACGAACGGCGAGATGCTCCACGGCGGCAGGCTCAAGCCGGAGTACCGGCAGACCTGGGCCGACTATTTCGCGAGATACGTGAAGGCCTACGCTTCCGAGGGCGTGCCGATCTGGGGTCTCACGGTGCAGAACGAGGCGCTCGCCACCCAGGTGTGGGAGTCGTGTCTCTTCACCGCCGACGAGGAGCGCGACTTCGTCCGTGACTACCTCGGCCCCACGCTCCACCGGAACGGCCTCGGCGACGTGAAGCTGATGATCTGGGACCACAACCGCGGCCTCATCTACCAGCGTGCCCAGGCCACCTATGGCGACCCCGCGGCCTCGAAGTACGTGTGGGGCACCGCCTTCCACTGGTACGTCGGGAACCACCACGACAACGTACGGCAGCTGCACGACGCGTATCCCGAGAAGGCGCTCCTCTACACGGAGGGCGGGATCGGCGGTAGCTGGGAAGAGGCGCAGCGCCTGGCCCGCAACGTGATCCTGGACCTCAACAACTGGACGGTGGGCTGGACCGTGTGGAACCTGCTGCTCGACTCGGAGGGCGGCCCGCGCCACGCCGGTGGACTGATGGGCGCCTCGATCGCGAACGCGGACCTCAAGACGGGGCAGCTCGTCTTCCACCCGCCCCACTACGCGTTCGGCCACTTCTCGCGCTTCATCCGGCCCGGCGCGCGGCGGATCGCCTGCACCGTCAGCAGCGACGACTTCCTGGCCACGGCCTTCCGCAACCCCGACGGCAAGATCGCGATCGTGCTCACCAACCTCAGCGACCACGAGCAGGTCTTCCAGCTGTGGGTGAAGGGGCGCGCGCTCAAGTCCACCAGCCCCGCGAGGGGGATCCTCACCATCGTGATCTGACGGCTCGCTCGCGGTCGACCCCGCCGCCCGAGATGCCAGGGGACCGACCCATCGACTACAATGGGTGGCTGTTGCCGTCCCGACCACGGCGCGCGGAGAGGTGCGAGAGTGGTTGAATCGGGCGGTCTCGAAAACCGTTGTGCCCCGAAAGGGTACCGTGGGTTCGAATCCCACCCTCTCCGCCAGTCCAAGGCCCTAAGTTGTTCTAAATAAGTCCATTGTAGTGTTCATCTGAACTATCAGCCCTCAGTTCATCCCACATTCTTGTGCCGCTGGGCACGGCTGGGCACGCGAAAGCGGCCCTGCGCAGAAACAAATTGAACCCATGCGGCCCGGTGGCGTCTAATTTCAGCAGCCCTGGGACCCAACTGGGTAGACGTGTGCCCCTAGAGTGGGTGGTGCAGGAGGGAGTAATGACGTACGAGCCCCGCCTAAACCGGGAGAAGTTTCGCGAGCTGATCCTGTACGTGGCGCGGAAGTGTGCTCGAGACGATGGCTTCGGAAAGACGAAGCTGAACAAAGTACTGTGGTGGGCTGACTTTCAGGCATTCGCCCGGCTTGGAGCGTCGATCACGGGTGCCAAGTACATGCGCCTACCGTGGGGACCTGTACCGACGGCGCTTCTGCCCGTCCTCGACGAGCTGGTGAGGGAGGGCTTGGTCGACATCGCGACGAGATCGACCGCCGGAAGCCGCAGGCAGGAACGCGTGACAGCTCGACGCGCCGCCAATGAATCCCAGTTCAGCCCGGCGGAGCTGGAGATCGTAAACACCGTGGTGAACGCCCTCTGGGGCAAGAGGGCGGTCGGAGTGAGCAGTCTCTCGCACGAAAAGTCGATCGGCTGGCGACTGGCGACCGATCGCGAGGTTATTCCGTACGAGACTGTATTCGTTTCGTCTCGGAAGGCGACCGCCGAGGATCGGCGGTGGGCACGGGACGTCGCGACGCAGCACGGCTGGCTGTAGATCGTGGACATCTACCGCGACATCGCGGAAGACCCCGTCTTCGTCGAGTCCGCACGCAGGATCGAGCCGGATGCGCGCCGTTGGGACGAAATCATGGATGGCGTGTGCTGGGCGATCTCGCGGAATCCCTCCGAGTTCCCTGAGGTCCGGAAGGGCTCCAACCTACGACTTGTCCTCACCGATGCGTATCCGGGCATCCCAGCACTGCGGATTCTCTTTCTTCAGGAGTCGGTGGATCGCTGCGTGCTCCTGGACGTCAGTATCGTTAAGGATGCCGAACAGGTGACGGTCACCGGCGAGTAGCTCTAATCGCTAGGTGGGGGTCATCCGGCTCCCCCGTCACGAGAATCTGTTGCTCACGCTCGGAGGTCTACATGAAGTTCGGGGTCGACGTCAAAGGTCTCGACGAAATGAAGCGGAAGATAGAGCGCCTCAGCGAGAACGCCAAGGCCCTCGACGGCACCCATAGCGTTCCGTTGAAAGAACTGCTAACCGACGAGTTCCTGCGGACCCACACCGCGGGACGATTCGGCTCCGTTGAAGCGTGGCTAGAGAAGAGCCCGTTTAGGGTCGATAGCCAGGCCGACTTCGACGCTATCCCTGAGGCGACGCTCGACGACTACGTGCGGGCCAGCACCGATTTCACGACGATGCACGACATGGCCCAAGCAGCTGGCGCAGCGTACATCAAGCGTCGTCTCTTCGAGGAGTAGCCTGCTCGGGCGAGGCGTCCTCCCTGCGCTTCGCGTCCGCCACACGCTTCCGTCCGTCCTCGAGCCGGCTTTCCTCCTCGCCCGCCCAGCGGAAGACGACCGTGCTGGCCTGATTGACGTCCGTCGCCTGACGTGGCTTGCCGATGACGTGCTCTACCGCCTTGAAGAACGCGGCCGTATCACCCTTCAGGATGCGCTTCTCGATAGCGTCCTGAACGCTGAGCTTGCTGATGATCGCCGCCATCCATTCCTTCGCAGCACGAGTCGCCTTGTTCGGCGTGCCTCGGCGTCGGCCTCCCGTCTTGGCGTGGCCCTTCTGAAACTGGCCGCTATTCCGCACTACTTTGGTGCCAGTCATTCGTTACTCCTGACGGGGCGATGCCGGCAAGCCGCCTCCGGCGGTGACGGCTCCGACAAGCGGCCGAGCAGAACTTGTGTTCGTCGGCATGGCGGAAGTTGACCTCGAACACCGTCCCACAGACGAGGCACGCCCGCGATCGCTTAGCGCACGCATCCGGCAAGCGGTCTGGGGCGATTCCCTGCTCAGGAAAGGGCGCGGGGTCTGGACCGCGCCGCTCGTCCCCTGCGGCATCGCAGGGGCTTCCATGGGCATCGGGGTCCGGAGCGGGAACTCTGGCCGCGTCCGCGGCCTCGTAGGCGTCCAAGCGGGCATCGGCCTCGGCAGCCGCCGCCGGCGCAAGCTCGCGAAGGGTGGCCCGGAGCACGTCGAGCGGCGTACCGTCCGCGACGTCGAACCGGACTTCCGAAACGTAGCCCTGGCGGGCCAAGCGCACAGCGGCTTCCGCCACGAGCACGTGCCGAGCCGCCCCAGCGGCGCGCACGGCCGCGCGGAATGCCGACGCCGCGTCCCAGGCTCGAGCAGCGGGGTGCATGGTCAGGCGCACACCGGCTTTCCGCCCCAGCCGCCGCGGGACCACCAGCAGCGAGAGCAAAGCCAGTACCCCGGCCGAACTAAGCCGTACAGCCCGGCGACGCCCGCGTCACCGCACTCGGAGCAACCGCGACAGACAGCGCCGTCATTCCCGTCCGTCGTTGCGCGGCGCTCCGCTGGGAACGAATGCTGAACGGACCTACTCCTACGTACTTCGTAACGTACGGGTGAGTGGCTGTCCCCTTCGCCTGTTTCCTGCACTCTTCGAAGGGCAGCGAAGGGGCGCTTCTGCCCGACGTCGCCGTTGGAGCCTCCCAGCGACGTGTCCGCTTCGGCTGTTTCCTGGGGTTTTGCCGCTTCCGTCGCCTGAACGGTGTCCCCTTCGCGATTCGGAGGACGTTCCCAACGCCAGCCGCATCTGAAGGCAACCTTCCGCGACTTGAACCCTAGCGACGTCGCGAGGCGATACAAGGACCGTCGCAGGTCGTCATCCGAGCCCGCGGCCGGGAAAAGCCGGCGGGCTTCGGGATCGGCCAGGACGTCCGCCACGAACGCGGGGAGCTTGCTCGCAAGCACGTCCTTCGCCCACTGCCGACGGTCAGGCCTAGAGACCCGTGCGGCGCGGAGCGGGCTTTCGGGCTGCCCGCGTCCACGACGGACGAACAAATCCGCCATCTTCAGGCCGACGGCCTCAGTAATCTCCTCCGGATCGCACCCGGCGAAACAGTGGATCAGGACACGGTCACCGTTCTCGTTCAACGTCCCGCTAAGGCTTGGGAGTCTGTCCTTGTGCGCAGGACAGCGCGTCCGGAACTTGCCCGCGCGCACCTTGGCGCCGAAGCGGGCGGCAACATCTCGCAGGAACATCTCCGCGACAGGCAGCGACACTGCTGCAACCGACGAAGGGGCTGCGCCGCGTTAGGCGGCGCTAGCGCGCCGGGCCGCGTGGAGCCGCGCCACGAGTGCCTTGATGGCTGCCTCGTCCTTGCCTGCGATCCGTGCCGCGTTCAGCGCCTCAACCTCGCCGGCCGGCCAGCCCACGGCGCGCGGCCCGATCAAGACCGGCTCGGTGAATAGCCCTTGCTCGACTCGGAGGTACAGCGTTGACTTCGCAAGACCGGTTTCCTGCTCAACCTGACTGCGCCGGAGGATCGCCAGCGCGGAGCGTCCGGATGCCGCCATCTCGTTCCCCTTGGGTGTTCCCGGCCCATCCGGGAACCTACGGGGAGTTTGCGGCGCCGCTCCGGTGTTCGTCTGGAGCCTAAGAATGCCGAGGTTACTTGCCCCTCCGGCCACGGTTGACCCGGGCCACCGCGCGCTTTAGGGCCGAGATCGTTGCCGACTTCGACCAGCAACGGACGCCGGTAACGTCCAGCAAGGCGGTCTCAAGAACCCTGCGCGCGCCGGGTGAATTCGGTCCGCATGGCAGACGCGCGTCTTGGAGTACATAGACCACCGCGTCTTCGACACCCCGGCGAACCGTGTCACGCCAGGTTGCGACTCGGCCCCGCCTAACGTTGCCTGAACCTAGGCTGTCAAGCACTGTGAAGAACACTTTCCAGTCCGCGGGCGTCGCGATCATCAACCCGGCGATGGTTGTGTGTCCGTCCCACACTGCTGTTCGCAGATCGTGCGCCAGCGCACGTACCCTGTTCCAGGACGCGCGCCGATCGTGCCGCCAGCTTTCGACGAGCCGTTCGAGGGTGACCAGCAGCGAATCCGCCTCATCCGGATCGCGCCCCCGCCGCTCGAGCATCGCGACCAGCTCGGCTGCGATGTCCCGCCGGTGTTCCGCCTTGAAGGGCGTCGGAGGTAGAAAGGGTTGGTCCCACCAGCCTTCGGGTCGTCCTGGGTAGCGGCGCCGCAGGGTCTCGATGACGATCGCATCCTCGGCCTCGCTTGTGGGCGTTGCGGGGGCTATCTCGGCGCGGCGCGGGTGTGCCATGCCGGCGCTATGCACGGAGCGGCAGCACGTCCGCCGTCTTCGCCGTGGCAAACGCAGCCCAGGCGGCCATGAGCTTGCGGCGCCGCTCGAAAAGGTCGCTCCGGTTGTAGGCGGCCTCCGTTTTGTCCCGGACCGTGTGCGCGAGAGCGGCCTCGCACACGGCGCCCGACGTGTTGGTCCGCTCGGACGCCCAATCCCGGAACGAGCTGCGGAACCCGTGAGCCGTGATGTCCTGCCGCTCCATCCGGCGAAGCGTCATCAGGAACACCATGTTTGAGAGCGGCGCCTTCCCGCGGCCCGGGAACACGAACGAACCGCTAGCACCGTCACCGAGCCTTTTCGCTTCCTCGAGAATCTCGACGGCCCGCGGGGCGAGTGGCACGCGATGCTCGCGCTTCGCCTTCATCCTGTCGGCCGGGATCGTCCACGTCTTGCCCTCGAGGTCGAACTCGCCCCAGGTCGCCCTCAGCACCTCGCTCGTCCGCGCCGCGGTCAGGATCAGGAACTCGAACGCAAGCCGCGCGGATTCGCTGGCGTCAGACGCTCGGATGGCGGCAACGAACTCCGAGACGCGCTGGTAGGGCAGCGCGGCGTGGTGCTTCTTCTCCGAGTCCTGCTTCGGCAGCACCGTCCCCAGGCCGTCCACGGGGTTGTCGCCGCTGCGGAACCCGGATGCCTTCGCCCAGGCGAGCACGACCTTGATGCGCTGCCGCAGCCGTCGCGCCGTCTCCGGCTTCACCGTCCAGATGGGCGTCAACGCCCGCAGCACGTCGGCCGTATCCACCTGATCGACACGGCGACCACCGAACACCGGGAACACATCGGCCTCGAGCGACGCCAGCCACTGCGCCCGGTGCTTGTCGTTCCGGAACGCGGCACCATGCTGCGCATGGACTTCGCGCGCGGCTTCCTCGAACGTCAGCACCGTACGCCGCTTGGCTCGCCGCTCCGCCAGTACGTCCAAGCCCTTCCGTGCGAGCGCCCGCAGGCGTCGCGCCTCCTCGCGTGCCTCGGCCAGCGCGACGAGCGACAGGCCCCCGAGACCCAGGTCGCATCGCTTCCCGGAGACGACGGTCCGTAGCACCCAGCGCTTGGCGCCGGAAGGGTCGACCACGAGGTACAGCCCGTTGCCGTCCGCGTGGCGACCGGGCGTCCTGATGGAGCGAATCCGGACGGGAGTGAGCCGCCGCTCAGGATGGCGGCCGTGAGGCTTGCGTCCGTGAGTCTCTGTATCCCTCATAGCGTCCCACATCCTAGACCGGATGGTGTGGGACTTCAATAGACAACTTCGGACGGTCGACCACCCGTAACTAACGATCGGACAGGGCGAACATCGGATGGTCTCGGACGCTCGCGGAATGCACCGGAAGGTCAGCTAGGCGGACACCCTCTCCGCCACTAGACGCGCCTGAGCAGCCCGGGCCGGAAGGCGTCGGCCGGCTTCGGCCGTATGATGCGTCCGCCACGACCTGATGGCGGCGAGGTGCCCATCATGCAGGCGCAGGCCATCCCCCCTGTCGTCATGGCCGGTATCGCGTTCTACGTCGCCTCCTCCCAGCTCCTCGTCTCCTTCCGGCGGAAGGACAACCGCGAGTACCTGACGTTCGGGCTGAGCTGTCTGGCGATCGGCGTCTACGACGTCCTGTGTGCCGGGCTCTACGGCGCCTCGTCGGTGACCGAGGGCGCGCGGTGGCAACGTGCGCAGTTCGCCGCTCTGGCGTTGGTCGCCATCCCCTTCATCTGGTTCGTCGCCGGCCACACTCGCCAGGGCGATCGCCGGGTGCTGCGGGCGCTTTCGGCCGGCTATGCCCTCTTCGCCGCCGTCCAGTGCGTCGATCGAAGCGGTCTGACCTTGGTGGTGAGCGAGCCATCGATCAAGCGGATCCACCTGCCGGCGGGGCTCGAGGTCACGTACTACGAGGCGACATCCGGGGTGGTGACGAGGGCGCAATCGCTGCTCGGGCTGCTCGTCGTCGCCTACCTGCTGCGCCTGGCCGTGCTCGCCTACCGCAGCCGGCGACGGAAGCAGGACCTGCCGCTGCTGCTGGTCCTGTGCCTCTTCTCCGGGACCGTGCTGAGCGACACCTTCGTCAGCGCCGGCCTCTTTCGCTTCGTCTATCTGATCGAGTACGGCTACATGGCGGTGATCGTCCTGATGGCCTGTTCGCTCTCGGGGACCGTGGTGGAGGCGGCGACGGCAAAGGAGGCGCTGCGGACCAGCGAGGAGCGCTTCCGCTCTCTGGTGGAGACGAGCGGCGACTGGGTCTGGGAGACGGATCGGTGGGGTGTCTACACGTACGCCAGTCCTACCGTCCGGGCCTTGCTGGGCTACGAGGCGGAGGAGGTGGTGGGCAGGACGCCGTTCGACCTCATGCCCCCCGACGAGGCGGCGCGCGTCCGTCGCCTGTTCCAGGAGGTCGCGGCGGCCGCCCGGCCTCTCGAAGGACTGGAGAACGTCAACCAGCACAAGGACGGACGCCGCGTCGTGCTGGAGACGAACGCCGTCCCCTTCTTCGACACAAAGGGGGCGCTGCTCGGCTACCGCGGGATCGATCGGGATGTCACCGCACGAAAGCAGGCCGAGACCGCCCTCCAGGAGAGCGAGGAGAAGTTCCGCTCCCTGGTGGAGAATGCACCCACCGGTATCGTCATCGTCAGCGACGCCTTCCGGTTCGCCTACGTCAACGACGAGCTGTGCCGCATGCTGGGACGGCCGCAGGCGGAGATCATCGATCGCGACTTCCGGGACTTCCTGGACGAGGAAAGCCGTTCGCTGGTCGGCGATCACTACCTGCGGAGACGCGCAGGGGAAGAAGTCCCGGGCCGCTACGAGTTCAACATCGTCCGCAAGGACGGCGAGACGAGGCGAGCCGAGATCCGCTCGGCCGTGATCAGGGACTCGCGCGGAGAGCTGCAGACGATCGGACAGCTCCTGGACGTGACCGAGCGCCGGCGGGCCGAGGAGGCCTTGCGGGACAAGACGGCTGAGCTGGAGCGCTACTTCACGAGCGCTCTCGACCTCCTGTGCATCGCCGACACGGACGGCTGCTTCCGGCGCCTGAATCCGGCCTGGGAAACCATCCTGGGCTACAGCGTCGGGGAGCTGGAAGGACGGCGATTCCTGGATTTCGTCCACCCGGATGACGTGGCGCCCACCCGCCTCGCGCTGGAGAGGCTCGGCGAGCAGAAGGAGGTGTTCAACTTCGTCAATCGCTACCGCGCCCGGGACGGCTCCCACCGCTGGATCGAATGGCGCTCCTTTCCTGCCGGCAAGGTCATCTACGCTGTCGCCCGCGACATCACCGCGCGCAAGCTGGCGCAGGCGGCCCTGGAGGAGTCCCGCCGGATGCTGCAGCTCGTTCTCGATACCATCCCGGTGCGGGTCTTCTGGAAGGACGCCGACGGGCGCTTCCTGGGCTGCAACCGCCCCTTCGCCTGCGACGCCGGACTGGACTCGCCGGATGAGCTCCTGGGCAAGACCGACTACGACATGGCGTGGAAGGAGCAGGCTGAGCTGTATCGAGCGGACGACCGACAGGTGATCGCCACCGGGGTTCCCCGGGTCGGCTACGAGGAGCCGCAGACCACACCCTCCCGGACACGGCTGTGCCTGCGCACGAGCAAGGTCGCCCTGCGCGACGGCGAAGGGCGGATCGTCGGCGTTCTGGGCACCTACGAGGACGTCACCGAGAGCAAGCGCCTCGACGAGGAGAGGGCGAACCTCCAGGCCCAGCTCTACCAGGCGCAGAAGATGGAGTCCGTCGGCCGCCTCGCCGGCGGAGTCGCCCACGACTTCAACAACCTGCTGCACGTGATCATGGGCTTCGTCGAGCTGCTGCGGCGCCGGATGCCGACCGACAACCGCCTCGTGAGTTACGTCGACGAGATCGAGCGCGCGGCCGGCCGGGCGCAGGACGTGACCAGCCAGCTGCTGGCCTTCTCGCGCCGGCAGGTGATCTCTCCGCTTCCCTCCGACCTCAACCTTCTGGTCACTCGTCTCGCGGGTGGGCTGTCGCGCCTGATCGGCGAGGACGTCGAGCTGCGCGTGGAGAGCACTGAGGGCCTGTGGCTGGTCAACGTCGACCCCACGCAGATCGACCAGGTCCTTCTCAACCTTGCCGTCAATGCCCGGGATGCCATGCCGAGCGGGGGCAAGCTGACGATCGAGATGGCCAACGTCCGACTGGACGAGAGCTATCGCCGCCAGCACGCCAACGCCGGGCCGGGTGACTACGTTCTGCTCGCGCTGAGCGACACCGGGACCGGGATGGACAAGGAGACCCTGTCGCACGCCTTCGAGCCCTTCTTCACGACGAAGGAGATGGGGAAGGGTACGGGTCTGGGCCTCGCCACCGTCCACGGGATCGTGGAGCAGAACGGCGGCTTCGTGAACGTCTACAGCGAGCCCGGTCGGGGCACGACCTTCAAGATCTACCTGCCTCGCGCGCTCGAGAGGGGCGCGCCCGAAACGGAGGTCGCGGAGCTGCTCGACTACGTCGGAGCCGGGACGGTCCTGGTCGCGGAAGACGAGGAATCAGTCCGTCGAATCACGGTGGCTCTGGTGCAGTCGCTGGGCTACGAGGTGGTGGTCGCGTGCTCTGGCGACGAGGCGATCGAGCTGTGCAAGGCCGACGCGCCCAGGATCGACGTCGTCCTGACCGACGTCGTCATGCCGGGGACGAGCGGAAGAGAGCTGCGCCAGCGGCTGGAGGCGCTCCGCCCCGGCATCAAGATCCTGTTCACCTCGGGGTACACGGCCAACGTCATCGCCCATCACGGCATACTCGACAAGGGCGTGCACTTCATCGCCAAGCCCTTCGGTATCACGGACCTGGCGAAGGCGCTTCGGCAACTGCTGGCAGCGGATCGAGACTCCTGACCGTCCGGTCTTCTATCGCGCCGCCGTTTGTGGGAGACTCCGCGCTTCCGTCGGCAAAGCCAGGAGGCCGAACCGCGATGCTCCCCTCGCCGTCTGCCCCAGGTTCCTTCCCCGGACCGCTGGTCGTGCTGGGCGGCGGCCCCGCCGGTCTCGCCACCGCGCTCTACGCGCACCGGGCGGGAATCCGATTCCAGCTCTTCGAGCGCTCGGCCCGCCTGGGCGGCCTCTGCCGCACCTTCGCCTGCGGTGGCCATCGCTACGACTCGGGGGCGCACCGCTTCCACGACCGGGACCCGGAGATCACCGCCGACCTCCGCGCCTGGACGGACGACAGGCTGGTGCGCGTGGAGGCGCCGAGCCGGATCCTGCACGGCGGGCGTTACACGGCCTTTCCCCCGAGCCCGCTCGACTGGCTGCGCAGTCAGGGCCTGTTCTCCGCGCTGGTGGTGGGCGGAGAGCTCCTGCGCGGGCGCCTGCGGCCGCGGCCCGAGCGGAGCTTCGCCGACCGCGCCATCAACCTCTACGGCGAGCGACTCGGCCGGCCGCTGCTCATCGCCTACTCGGAGAAGCTCTGGGGTCTGCCGGCGAGCGAGCTGTCGCCGGAGGTGGCCACCCGGCGGCTCTCCGGCCTCGGCCTCGCGGCCCTGATGCTCGAGCTGTTCCTGCCGCACCGCCGCAGCGCTCACCTCGACGGCTCCTTCCTCTACCCGCGCGGCGGCTACGGCACGATCGCGGACAGCATGGCCGCGATGCTGCCGAGCGCGAGCCTGCACCCCGACCACGAGGTGACGGGCTTCGACTGCGACGGGGGCCGCATCCGGGCGGTGCGCTTCGCCGGTCGCCCGCAGCTGGAAGTGCCGGGCCGGGTGGTCGTCACCCTGCCGCTCGGCCAGGTCGTGTGCTGGCTCGGCAGCGCGCTCCCCGACGAGGCGCGCGAGGCGGCCGCCGGGCTGCGCTTCCGCCACCTGCGGCTGGTCTTCCTGCGGCTCGACCAGGAGCGCCTCAGCGACAACGCCACCATCTACCTGCCCGACCCGCGGCTCGCGGTCTCCCGCGTGTCGGAGCCGCGCAACCGCTGGCGGCCGATGGCGCCGCCGGGGGAGACCGGGCTCCTGGCGGAGGTGCCGTGCTCGAGCGGAGACGAGCTGCACGGGCTCTCCGACCAGGCGCTCGCCGAGCGAGTGGTCGGCGAGCTCGCGGGAGTCGGCTTGATCGACTGCCGGCGGGTCCTCGAGTGGCGTCACCACCTGCTGGCGAACGCCTACCCGGTCTACGCGCGCGACTACGCGCCGCGGCTCGCGGCGTTGATGCGTGCCCTGGCCGCGGTCGGGAACCTGGACCTGCTGGGGCGCAGCGGCCGCTTCTGGTACAGCCACCTGCACGACCAGTTGCGCGCCGCCAAGGACTACGTGCGCTCGCTGGTCGCCGCGGAGCCGCGGGAGCCACGAAGGCCGAGCATGGCGGCACACATGCACAGGTCGGAGGCGAGGCTGTAGTAGGGCTTGCTGCCTTCCGCGGCCGGTCTGGGGAAGAGCCGGATCCTGAGGCTGCCCAGCAGGCTGGCCCCGGGACGGGTCCACGAGGTCGGCCGGTTGCGTTCGAAGATCAGGTGGCCGAGCCAGCAGGGAAGGACGGCGAGAAGCGGCGCCGCTGCCAGAGCGAGCCAGCTCCCTCGCAGCACGGCGGCCGCGAGCGCCAGGAGCGCCAGCACCTTCGCCAGCAGATGGAGCAGGCGGTTGAGCGGATGGCGGTGCTGCTCCAGGTACGCCTCGTAGAATGCCGCGAACGGCGTCGGGCTCGAGCTCATCGGATTCTCCCGTCTCTGCCACACCGGGGCGCGATCCCCCGATTCCGGCGGCGCGCCGCTGGCCGGAGGATCGACGCCAGAGTCGAGGTTCGGAAGATCGAGACGATATCACCCTCGGGCGCGCATCCGGCTCGCCCGGCCTCACATCCGTTCCGCCGTGGGCATGGCGGGCCGCGCGCCGCCTTCCCGGGCGAGAGCCGCCAGTGCAGCCTTCGCCGGATACTCGCGCAGCAGCGCGCCTGGCGTAGAATCCCGACCGCTCGGCGGCAGGAGGAGAGGCAGCTTGGTGAGTCGGGGCGATCGCACGAGGCTGACGGGGAGCGCCCGCGGCGCCCGCCACCCGCGCCAGAAGCTGGCCATTCTCGGCACGAGCCTCTTCGCCCCGGAGGTGGCCGACATCGTCGAGGAGTGCGGGGAGCTCGAGGTCTCGGTCTTCGTCGAGAACTGGGACCGGGCCAGGACGACGGGGACCCTCCTCGGCCGCCCGATCGTCTGGCTCGAGGACGCAGCGCCGCTCGCTGCAACCCACCTCGCCCTCTGCTCGCTCGGCACGACGAAGCGGCGCTCGTTCGTCGAGGCCGCCGCAGCGATGGGTTTCCGGTTCGCCACCGTCGTCCACCCGACGGCGCGCGTCTCACGGCGCAGCGTCGTCGGATGCGGGTCCTTCGTCAGCGCCGGCGTCGTGGTGTCGGCCCAGACCCGGCTGGGGGCCCACGTCATCGTGAACCGCGGCGTCCTGGTCGGCCACGACACCGTCGTCGGCGACTACGTCACGCTGTCGCCGGGGGCCAACATCGCCGGCGGCGTGTCGATCGGGCCGGGGACGTACGTGGGCATGGGGGCCGTCGTGCTCGACCGGATCCGCGTCGGCGAGGGGGCGGTGATCGGCGCCGGCGCGGTGGTCACCAAGGACGTCCCGGACCGGGTGGAGGTCATGGGGGTCCCGGCGCGCGTCGTCAAGGAGCTGCCCGAGGGCGGCCGATGACCGCTGAGCCGCTCATCGTCAACCTGGCGGCGACAGGAATGGTGCCGACCAAGGCCGACAACCCGGCGGTGCCCCTCGCCCCGGCGGAGATCGCCGAGGACTGTCGCCGCTGCGCCGCGGCGGGCGCCACCGTCGTCCACGTCCACGCCCGCGACGCCGAGGGGAGACCCACCTACCGCAAGGAGGTCTTCCGCGAAACGATCACCCTCATCCGGGCCGCCCTGCCGGACATGGTCGTGTGCGTGACCACCAGCGGCCGGCTCTACAAGGATCCGGAGCAGCGGGGCGAGGTGCTGGACCTCGACGGGGCAGTGAAGCCGGACATGGCTTCGCTCACCCTCGGCTCGATGAACTTCCCCCGCGAGGCCTCCGTGAACGCGCCCCGCACCATCCGGGCGCTGGCCGACCGGATGCGGGAGCGCGGCATCGTGCCCGAGCTGGAGATCTTCGACGTCGGGATGCTGGACTACGCCCACTACCTCATCGAGCGCGGGGTCCTGCGGGAGCCGTTCTATTTCAACCTGCTCCTCGGCTCGCTCGGCACCCTCGCCGCCACACCCCTGCACCTCGCCCAGCTGGTCGCCGCCCTCCCCGCGGGGGCCACCTGGGCGGCGGCGGGCATCGGCCGCTTCCAGCTCCCGATGAACGCCCTCGCCGTCGCCATGGGCGGCCAGGTGCGGGTGGGGCTGGAGGACAACCTCTTCCTCGACACCGCGAAGCAGTGCCCCGCCACCAACCTCTCGCTCGTCGAGCGGGTGGTCGGCATCGCGCGCGCGATGGGGCGCCCGGTGGCCACCTGCACCCAGGCGCGGCGGCGCATCGGGCTCGGCGACCCACCCCGCGCGTGAGCGGGCGCCGGCCGACGGTCTCCGCCTGCATCCTCGCCCACACCTCGCGGGGCGGCCTCGCCCGGCTGCTCCGGGAGCTGGACGCCGTCGTCGACGAGATCGTCATCGGGGTCGACGCCGCCTCGCAGGACGACACGCTGGCGATCGCCCGGTCGGGAGCCGACGTCGTCTTCCGCTTCGAGCACGTCGGCCCGCCGCTGCGCGCCCGCCTGCTGCCCCTCCGCCACGCCAGCGGCGACTGGATCCTCGCGTTGGACGAGGACGAAGGGCTGGACGAGGCCTTCGCCCCGGTGCTGGGCGAGCTGGTGACCGATCCGCGCTACAGCCACTACTGGTTCCCGCGCCGGTGCCTCGCAGCTCTCGCGCCGCCGGCCTACCTGCACGCCGCCCCCTGGTATCCGGACTGGCAGCTTCGCCTGTTCCGCAACCACCCCGCCCGCGTCTGGCACACGGGCCGGATCCACAGCGGCTACCGGGTCATGGGGCCCGGCGCCCACGAGGACCGAACGGCGATCCTCCACTACGAGGCGCTGGTGCTGTCGGAGGCCGAGCGCCAGGCCAAGGCCGCCGTCTACCGTGCCCTCGGCTCGGCAGAGGACTACCACTCCACGGCCGGCCGGGAGCGCAGGCCCCTCGTGCCGGGGCCGGCGGCCGGCGCGCCCCGCCCCCGGGGCCGTCCCGGTCGGCTGCTGGACGGCGTCGAAGCGGCGCCCGAGCGGCCCGCCACGCCCCCTTGGCAGGCAACCCTCGAGGCGCGGATGCCCGCTTCGGTGCGGTGCGGCGAGGCGGTCGTCGTCGAGGTCCTCGCCCGGAACACCGGGCGCCTGGACTGGTTGCCGCCGGGCTCGTCCTGGCCGCACCTGAATCTCAGCCACCACCTGCTGACGAGCGCCGGCCTCGTCGTCCGGCGAGACGGCGAGCGGATCCCCGTCCCCCGGATCGTGGCGCCCGGCGAGTCGGTCCGCTTCCTCTTCAACCTCCGCGCGCCGGAGACGGCGGGGCGCTACATCGTCGAGTGGGACCTCGTGAGCGAGGGCGAGTGCTGGTTCGCCGAGTGCGGAAGCCGGACCGCGCGGGTGGCCCTGCACGTCGGCGAGCCCGCCGTCTGAACCGCAGCCGTACGAGCCTCCTCGAGGGTTTCGCGCCCCCGGTTCGGGGGGCCTCACCCCCGCCGGGCCCGGAAGAACGCCTGCAGCAAAGCGCCGCTCTCCTCCGCCAGCACACCGGGGACGATCTCGAAGCGGTGGTTGAGCGGCAGCGTGCGGGGATCGAGGATCGAGCGCAGGGCACCGCCCTTGGGGTCGTCCGCGCCGTAGACGACGGTGGCGATGCGGGCGTGGACGACCGCGCCCACGCACATCAGGCACGGCTCGACGCTGACGCAGAGCACGGCTCCGCACAGGCGGTAGTTGCCGAGCGCCCGCGCGGCTGCCCGCAGGGCGAGGATCTCGGCGTGGGCGGTCGGGTCCACGGCACCGATCGGCTGGTTGTGACCGGCGCCGATCACGCGGCCGTCCAGCGCCAGCACCGCCCCCACCGGCACCTCGCCGGCAGCCGCGGCCGCGCGGGCCTCCTCGAGCGCGAGACGCATCAGCTCTTCGTGGGACACGCCGCTCTCCCGTCCGCCGCGCAGAATACACTCCTCCCCAGGTGCTCCGTATCGTCTCCGGCGGGCAGACCGGTGTCGACCGCGCGGCGCTCGACGCGGCGCTCGCCCTGGGACTGCCCTGCGGCGGCTGGTGCCCGCGCGGGCGCCGGGCGGAGGACGGCCCCATCCCGCCACGCTATCCGCTCCGGGAGACGCCGTCAGCGGACTTCGCCCAGCGCACGGCGTGGAACGTGCGCGACGCGGACGCGACCCTCGTCCTCACCCGCGGCCGACCTGCGGGTGGCACCGCCCTCACCGTCGCTCTGGCACGGCGGCTGGGGCGCTCGCTGCTGATCCTCGACCTCGGGCGCGACCCCGATCCTTCGGCGCTGCGCCGCTGGATCGGACGGCAGAGGGTGGCGACGCTGAACGTCGCCGGGCCACGGGAGAGCCAGCAGCCGGGTGTGCACGACGAGGCACGACGCTTCCTGGAGACGGCGCTGCGGGGGACCGGCGCGCTCCCCGGGGATCAGGACCAGTCGGGCGGCGAGTGAAGCCGGCCCAGGCGCCGCTTCTGCATCTCGTCGATGCGGCGGAGGTGCTGGCGCACCTGCGCCTCGGTCTGTGACGAGACGCCGAGCTCCAGCGCGCTCAGCAGGTACTGGTACGCCGCTGGCGGCTCCTGCAGGTCCTCCAGCAGGATGGCGCCGGCGAGGGCGTGCGCCTCACCCAGCTCCGGGCCGCTCCCGAAATCCCGCACCACCCGGCGCAGCAGGGTGAGAGCCGCCTCCGGGTGCCCGCTGCGGCGCAGCCAGCCGGCAATCGCCACCGCCTCCCCCGGTGCGATGGCGCCGCGGGTCACCGCAGACGGCAGGGCGAAGTAGCGTCGGGCGGCTTCCCCGATCCGGCCGGCCTGGAGCGAGGCGCGCACCCCCTCGAGGCTCGAGGGGCTCGGCTCGACCTCTATCGTCCGGCCGCCCGTCTCGCCGCGGCGCTCCAGCACCCAGGCGGCGAGCGCCCCGGCCACGAAGCCGCCGAGATGCGCGCCGTGGGCCACGCCGCTCTCGCCCGAGATCAGGAACGGCAGCAGGTTGTCGAGGACCACGAAGGCGCCCAGGACCCAGCGCGCCGGCAACACGAACACCTGCATCAGGAACGGCGGCAGGAAGGCCAGCATGCGCACGGTGTTGCGCGGGAAGAAGACGAAGTAGAAGCCCAGCACGCCCGAGATGGCTCCCGAGGCGCCCACCAGCGGCATCTCGGACGAGGAGAAGACCAGGGCGTGGGCGAGCGTCGCCACCACGCCGGTCGCCAGGTAGGCGAACAGGTAGGGCACGGCCCCCAGCCGGCGCTCCACGTTGTCGCCGTAGATCCACAGGAACAGCAGGTTGCCGGCCAGGTGCAGGAAGCCGCCGTGCAGGAACATGCAGGTGAGCAGGCTGAGGGCCCGCGGGGCGTTCGGCCGGAAGCCGTGCTCGAAGGCGAAGAGATCGTACTCGGTGGCGTGCGCCACCAGCTGCCGCAGCTCGGCGCGGCTCTCCACCTGCCGCGCCATCACGTTCACGTACTCGCGGAAGGCCGGGTCGCCGTAGTCCGGCCGCCGTGCCCCCAGCGGCAGGTTGACGAGCAGGAACACCGCCACGTTGGCGGCGATCAGCAGCCAGGTGACGACCGGCGTGCCGCGCGGATTCGGGGCGTCGCCGATGGGGATGAACATGGCCGGGCGCTGCCAGCGTAACACGCCCGGACCGCGCGGCGGCCGGCCACGGGTGCCGCCGGCGTGTTAGGATGACCGGTCGGTCAGTCGACTGACTGGACATTCACAGGATTGAACGTGGGCACCAAGGAAACCCTGGTCGAGGAGTTCCGGCGCGACAGCATCCTGAAGGCGGCGCGTCACGTGCTGGCACGGCGGGGCATCGCCGGCGTCTCCATGCAGGCGATCGCCGAGGAGGCCGGCGTCGCCAAGGGCACGCTGTACCTCTACTTCAGCGACCGCACCGAGCTGCTGGAGCAGGCGGCCACCGGCGTCTTCGACGAGCTGCTCGCCCGGCTGCGCGCCGAGATCCGGCCGGGCCGGCCCTTCCCGGAGACGCTTCGCGCCCTGATCCGTACCAACCTGGAGTTCTTCGACGCCAACCGCGAGTTCCTGCGGGTGTACGTGGAGATGCGCGGCCCCGAGGGGACCGCCTGCCACGCCCGGCGCCACCGGCCGGTGTACGCCCGCTACCTGGCGCTGATGGAGTCGTTGTTCGCCGAGGCGGCGCGGCGCGGCGAGCTGAAGCCGCTCGACCCCTCGAGGCTGGCGCTCTTCCTGGCCGAGGGCCTGAGCGCCGTGGTGGTGCGCCGCCTGCAGGAGCGCGGGCACGGCACCGCCGAGGACGTGGAGTGGGTCGTCGACCTGCTGCTGCACGGCATGCTCGAGCGGAGGCGGTCGTGAAGCTGCGGCCCCTCCCCTGCCTGCTGCTCGCTCCGGCCCTGGCGTTGGCCGCGCCGCTCCCGGCGGCAGCACAGGCGCCCGCTGCCAGTCGCGCCCCGCTGTCGTTCGAGGAGGCGCTGCGCCGGGCGCTGCAGGCGAACCTGGGCCTGGGACGCGCACGGGCGGAGGTGGCGGCGGCGGCCGCGGAGAAGCGCGGCGCTCTCTCGGCGGTGCTGCCGCGGCTGGGCGCCAGCGGCGGCCTCATCCGCAACGACCGCGAGGTGGCCTTCGGCCTGCCCGGCGTCTTCTCCAGCGTGATCCTGCCGCGCAGCGACTGGAACCTCCGCCTCACCCTCAACCAGCCGATCTTCGCCGGTCTGCGCGAGCAGCGCGCCTACCAGCAGGCGCGCGAGGGCGTGCGCGCGGCCGAGCAGGGCGTGCGCATCACCGAGGACCGGGTGCTGCTCAAGACGGCCCAGGACTACCTGGCGGTGGTGGGCAACGACGAGCTGGTGAAGGTGGCCGAGCAGACCCTGGCCCTGGCTCGCCAGCGCCTCAAGCAGGCGCAGGACTTCTTCGAGGCCGGCGAGACCACCCGCGTGGACGTGCTGCGGGCCGAGTCGTCGGTGAAGACCGCCGAGCGCCAGCTCGCGCTCGCCCGGCGCGACCGCGAGACCGCGGCCGGCAACCTGCGGCTCGACCTCGACCGCGACGGGGACTTCACGGCCGAGGAGCCGACGGCCACCCTGCCGCCCCACCCCGACGAGGCACTGCTGCTGCAGCGCGCCGAGCAGAACCGCGGCGACGTGGCCCAGGCGCGGACCGCCCTGCGCGTCGCCGAGCTCGAGGTGTCGAAGCAGAAGGGAGCCTACCTGCCCACGGTCACCGCCGACGCGGGCTACCTCTGGCAGAAGACGTCCTTCCCCACCGACCGCTACGGTTACGCCGCGCTGCGCGTCGACGTGCCGATCTGGCAGTCCGGGGAGGTGGGCGCGCGGGTGGCGCTGGCCGGCGAGCGGCGGCGCCAGGCGAGCCTCTCCCTGCAGGAGGCGGTGCGCAGCGCGCAGGAGGACGTGCGCCGCGCCCTGCTCGACCTGGAGACCGCCAACACCTCGCTGGCGCTGTCGCAGGACCAGCTGCAGGCCGCCGAGGCCGAGTACGCCCAGGTCTTCGACCTCTACCGCGGGCAGGAGGCCACCTCCCTCGACATCCAGTCCTCGGAGGCGAACCTGGCCGACGCGCGGCGGGCCGTCATCGTCAGCCGCATCGGGAAGCACCTGTCCGAGCTCGGCGTTCACTTCGCCGCCGGCGACCTCAAGTCCGCCGTGCTCAAGGAGGCCCAGCCGTGACGTCCTGCACGCTCCGCGTCGCCACCCTCGCCCTCGCCGCCGCGACGACGCTCTCCGGCTGCTCGCGGGAGACGACCCACGCCGCCTCGGCCACGCCCACGCCGCCACCTCTGCCGGCGGACGTACGGGCCGTGGCCGCCCTGGCCTCGCCGCCTGCGGGCGCCAGCCCGGCCGACCGCGGGGGCGACGAGGCGCGCCTGGCGCTCACCGGCGAGTTCGTGCCGCTCGTCCGCTCGAACCTCGTCCCGCGCACCGGCGGGCGCGTGGCCCGCGTGCTGGCGGACGAGGGCCAGCCGGTGCACAGGGGCCAGCCACTGCTCCAGCTGGAGACCGACTACCTGAAGCTGGACGTGGCGAGGGCCGAGGCGGAGCTGCGGCGCGCGCAGGCGGCCGCCGAGGACGCCGGCCGCGACTTCGAGCGCAAGAAGGGCCTGGCCCAGAAGGGCTCGGTGGCGCAGGCCACCTTCGACCGCTCGCAGTCGGGCGCCGAGCAGGCCGACGCCGCCCGCCAGGCGGCGCGGACAGCGCTGGACCTCGCCCGCCAGAGGCTGGCCGACGCCACCCTCACCTCGCCGGTCGACGGCGTCATCGCCGAGCGGCGCACCGACGTCGGCGAGCGGCTCACCGAGGGCACCGTGGCCTTCGTGGTGGAGCAGACCGCGCCGCTGAAGCTGCGCTTCCGGGCGCCCGAGCGCTACGTCGCCCGCGTCCGGCAGGGACAGCCGGTGCGGGCGGGGGTGGACGCCTTCCCGGACCAGCACTTCGAGGGCAAGGTGAGCCTGGTGGGCGGGTCGGTGGACCCGCAGACCCGCACCTTCCTGGTGGAGGCCGAGTTCCCGAACCGCGACCGCCGGCTGCGGCCCGGCCAGTTCGCCAAGGTCGAGCTGGACCTCCAGGGGAGCTAGCGCGTGCAGAGGCTCGCCGAGATCTGCGTGCGGCGCCCGGTCTTCACCTGGGTGCTGGTGCTGTCGCTGGTGGTGCTGGGGCTGTTCGCCTACGAGCGGCTCGGCGTCGACCGCTTCCCCAAGATCGACCTGCCCTACGTCACCGTGAGCACGGTGCTGGTGGGGGCGGCGCCCGAGGAGATCGAGACCGAGGTCACCGACAAGGTGGAGGAGGCGGTCAACACCATCAGCGGCATCGACCAGCTGATCTCGGTCTCGGCCGAGGGCGTCTCCCAGGTGGTGATCGGCTTCGAGCTGGAGAAGAACGCCGACGTGGCTGCCCAGGAGGTGCGCGACCGCGTCAACAGCGTGCTGCGCCAGCTGCCGCGCGACGCCGAGCCGCCGGTGATCGAGAAGATCGACCCCGACGCGGCGCCGGTGCTCTCGCTGGCGGTCGCGGCGGACGCCCCCATCCGCGACGTCACCGAGTTCTCGGACAAGGTCCTGCGCCGCCAGCTCGAGTCGGTGCTGGGCGTCGGCCAGGTCCAGCTGATCGGCGGGCGCCGGCGGCAGATCAACGTCATCGCCGACCCGGCGCGCCTATCGGCGGTCGGCCTCACCGCCGCCGAGGTCTCCCTGGCCCTGGCCAGCCAGAACGTGCAGCTGCCCGGCGGGCGCGTCGAGCAGGGCCTGCGTGACCTGACCCTGCGCACCTACGGGCGGGTCACCCAGCCCGCCTCCTTCGGCGACATCGTGGTCAGCAACCGCAGGGGCGTCCCCGTGCGCGTCTCGGACGTGGGCCGGGTGGAGGACGGCACCGAGGTCCCCACCACCCAGGCCAGCGTCAACGGCCAACCGGCGGTGGTGCTGCAGATCCGCAAGCAGTCCGGCACCAACACCATCGAGGTGGTCGAGCGCCTGAAGGAGCGGCTGGCACGGCTCGAGCCGCAGTTCCCGAAGGGCTACCGGGTGGAGGTGGTGCGCGACCAGTCGGAGTACGTGGTGGCGGCCGTCGACGCGGTGAAGGAGCACCTGGTGCTGGGGGCCCTCTTCGCGGCGGCCGTGGTCTGGTTCTTCCTGCGCCGCTTCCGGCCCACCCTGATCTCGGCGATCGCCATCCCCACCTCGCTGGTCGCCACCTTCGCCGCCATGCAGGCGGCCGGCTTCACCCTGAACGTCATCACCCTGCTGGCGCTGGCGCTGGTGGTCGGCATCGTCATCGACGACGCCGTCATCGTGCTGGAGAACATCTTCCGCTTCATGGAGGAGAAGAAGCTGCCGCCGGCGCAGGCGGCGGTCGAGGGGACGCGCGAGATCGGCCTGGCGGTGCTTGCCACCTCGCTATCGCTGGTGGCCGTGTTCCTGCCGGTGGCGCTCATGGGCGGCATCGTCGGCCGCTTCATGAACTCCTTCGGCATCACCATGGCCTTCGCCATCGGCGTCTCCCTGCTGGTCGCCTTCACGCTGACGCCCATGCTCTCCGCGCGCTGGCTGCGACCGAACGAGGTGGAGACCGAGAAGACCTCGCGCGAGCACGGCGTCTACGCCTGGATCGAGAGCCGGTACCTGAGGCTGCTCGACTGGTCGCTGGCCCACCGCTGGGTGGTGGTGCTGGCCATGGTGCTGACCGTGGCCTCGTCCCTCCCCCTGGGCGTGGTGGCCAACAAGAACTTCCTGCCCCGCGACGACGAGTCGCAGTTCGAGATGGTGGTGCGGGCGCCGGAAGGCTCCAGCCTGGAGTCGACGCAGACCATCATGGAGTCGGTCGCGAAGCGCGTGCGGGTGCTCCCGGGAGTCCAGTACACGCTGGTGACGATCGGAGCGGACCCGCAGAACACCATGAACCTCGGCTCCATCTACGTGAAGCTGCTGCCGGTCAACAAGCGGCGGCTGGACCAGTTCGAGGTGATGGACCTGGTCCGTCGCCAGGTGCTGCCGCAGTACTCGTCCCTCGACCTGCGGGCCCAGGTCCAGCCGGTGGCGGCCTTCGGTGCCGGCAACAACGCCGAGATCCAGTTCTGGATCGGGGGGCCCGACCTCGACCAGCTGGCGAAGTACTCCGAGGTCCTGCTGGCCCGGCTGCGAGAGACCCCGGGCGCGGTCGACGCCGACTCCAACCTGGTGGTGGGCAAGCCCGAGCTGGGCGTCCACATCGACCGCGCCAAGGCCGGCGACCTGGGGGTGCGGGTGCAGGACATCGCCGCCACCCTCAACGTGCTGGTGGGCGGGCTGAAGGTCACGGACTACTACGAGGGCGGCGAGCAGTACGAGGTGCACCTGCGCAGCGAGGCCGACTACCGGCGCGACCCCGCCGGCATCGCCCAGGCCCAGGTGCCCTCGCCACGCGGCCCGGTGCGCCTGCAGGACGTGGTGCGCTTCGAGCGGGGCACCGGCCCCTCGCTGGTCAACCGCCTGTCCCGCCAGCGGCAGGTGCTGCTCTACGCCAACACCCTGCCGGGCTCGTCCGCGCAGGCGATCATGGACGAGCTCAGCCGCGCCGCCGCCGATCTGAAGATGCCGCCACAGTACTCCTACGGCTTCACCGGCCGCTCGCGCGAGCAGGCGAAGGCGGCGAAGAACTTCCTGCTCGCCTTCCTGGCCTCCGGCATCTTCATGTACCTCATCCTGGCGGCCCAGTTCGAGAGCTGGATCCACCCGGTGACCATCCTGCTGGCGCTGCCGCTGACGGTGCCGTTCGCGCTGCTGTCGATCGTCGTGCTGGGCCAGTCGATCAACATCTACTCCTCTCTCGGCATACTGGTGCTGTTCGGGATCGTGAAGAAGAACGGCATCCTGCAGATCGACCACACCAACGGCCTGCGCGCGGCCGGCCTGCCGCGCGCCGAGGCCATCCGCCTCGCCAACCGCGACCGGCTGCGGCCCATCCTGATGACGACGCTCGCCTTCGTCGCCGGCATGGTGCCGCTCGTCGCCTCCAGCGGCACCGGCGCCGGCACCAACCGCGCCATCGGCAGCGTCATCATCGGCGGCCAGACGCTGGCCCTGCTGCTGACGCTGGTCGGGGTGCCGGTCGCCTACAGCCTGTTCGACGACTGGGCCCGCAGCCCGACCTGGGGACGGCTGCGGCGGCTGGTGCCGCTCGGCCGCACCGGGAACGGCCGCCAGCCGGCGGCCGCCGCCTGAGGCCGATTCGCCTCCCGCTTTGACTCCCGTCGGCCGCGGCGGCGAAAGTCGTCCCAGCCACACGGCCGAGCCAATCGGATCCTGCCACGCCTCCTTCGGGAGCGCAGCGGCGGTCTGCACGGGGCGTGGGGAACGCGCGGACGAGGGGAGAGCACGGGCGTCCAGGAGCTGGTCCGCGTCGGGGTGAGCGACCTGGACGTGGGCTTCAGCCTCGTGTTCGACCTGGTGACGAAGCCCGACTGGGGCGACGGCGGCGGGGCCGTGAACCTCAGCGCCTTCAAGCTGCTCGGCGGCCTGCGATTCCGTTTCTGAGGCGGAGCGAGCGGTCCCAGGCCCGGAAGCCGCCCAGGAAGGCGCGGGCGTTGTCGCCGAGGCGGGACCCCGCCGGTAGCTGCCGCAGGTGCTTGGCGTTGCCGCCGCCCAGCACCACCTCGTCCACCTGGAAGGCGGCGTGCAGCTCCGGCACCATCCGTCCGATCAGGCGGCGCCAGGTCCGCTTGCCGAGCCGGTCGAGGCCGCGCCGGCCCAGCAGGTCCTCGTAGGTGAGGTCGCCGTCGTAGGGGAGGTGGGCGATCTCCAGGGGGTGGACGAGCCCGTCGAGGACCAGCGCCGCCCCGAGGCCGGTGCCGAGCCCGAGGAAGAGCATGCGGCCGCCGCGATAGCTGCCGAGGGCCTGCATGACCGCGTCGTTGAGGATGCGGACGGGCCGCTCGAAGGCCGTCCGGTAGTCGAACCTCACCCAGCCTCGGCCGAGGTTGTGCGGCTCCTGGGCCGGGTGGCCGTCCTTGACCGGCCCGGGGAAGCCGACGGTGACGGCGTCGTAGTCCCAGCCGGCCGCGGCCCGGCGCACCTCGGCAACCATCCGGCGCGGGGTGAGGTCCGGGCCCGAGGGCACCTTCCGGGGCTCTTTCTGTCCGCTGGCCAGCAGCTTGACGTTGTTCCCTCCGACGTCGATGACGAGGACCCTCAAACCGGCCTCCTCCGCCGCGCGGTGGTGGCGCGAATGCACCCAGAAGGTAGCGTCCTCGGGCGCCCGGTTCAAGGAAAACGTGACCGGAGGCGAGCTAGGCCGTCTTCACCCCGACCGGACAGGCGACCCCGGTGCCGCCCAGGCCGCAGTAGCCACCCGGGTTCTTGGCCAGGTACTGCTGGTGGTAGTCCTCGGCGTAGTGGAACTCGCCCACCTCGCGGATCTCGGTGGTGATGCGGCCACGCCCCACGCGCTCGAGGGCCCTCTGGTAGGCCTCGCGGGAGGCCTCCGCCAGCCGGTGCTGCTCCTCGCCGCAGGCGTAGATGGCCGAGCGGTACTGGGTGCCCACGTCGTTGCCCTGGCGCATGCCCTGGGTGGGGTCGTGGTTCTCCCAGAAGACGCGCAGCAGCTCCTCGTAGCTCACCCGGCTTGGTTCGAACACCACGCGGACCACCTCGGCGTGGCCGGTGCGGCCCGAGCAGACCTCCTCGTAGGTCGGGTTCTTCGTGTAGCCGCCCGCGTAGCCGACCGCGGTCGAGACGACACCGGGGGTCTGCCAGAACCGCCGCTCCGCCCCCCAGAAGCAGCCCATGGCGAAAAGGGCCAGCTCCGTCCCCGCCGGGAAGGGCGGCTGCAGCGCCGAGCCGGTGACGAAGTGGCGGGCGGGCACGGCGATCGGGCGGTCGCGGCCGGGGAGCGCCTCCTCGGGCGACGGCAGGCGGAGCTTGTGGGCGGAGGACCACATGGAACACCTCGCTGCGGCTGGGATCTTCTCCCAGGATCGCACGCGGACGAGGCGGTATTCCAGGTCTCCGGCGCCGAGGGCCTACTCGGCCACCTCGCGGAACTCGATCGGCTTCCTGAACCCCTGCGTCTTCCAGGCGCCATAGAGGACGCCGGTGGTCAGCCAGACGAAGCCGGCGATCTTGGCCGGGGTGCGCAGGCTCAGCCACAGGTAGAGGCAGATCAGGAAGCCGAGCAGCGGCGGCACCAGGTTCATCACCTTCTTCTCCGGCTGGCGCAGCCAGTAGTGGACGAACCAGGCCAGGTTCACGCCCATGAAGGCGATGAAGGCGCCGAAGTTCAGCATCTCCGCCCCGAGCTGGTAGTCGACGAGGAAGGCGCCCAGGAGCGCCAGGCCGCCCACCAGCAGGATGTTGTTGGCGGGGATGTGGGTCTTCGCCGTCACCTTGCCGAAGAAGCCGCGGGGGATGGCGTCGTCGCGGCCCATGCCGTAGAGGAGGCGACTGGCGCCGAGCTGCGCGCCCATGCCCGAGCCCATGTTGGCGACCAGCAGGGCGAAGTTGAGGCCGGCGAAGAGCACGGCGCCCGCACCTTTGGCGATCGCCTCGCCGGCGCGTCCGGCCACGTACACGATGGCGGTCTCGACGCTCGGGTAGCTCTTCCAGTCGGGCCAGACCAGCTGGGCCAGGTAGACCTGCAGCGCCCCGAAGATGCCGGTGAAGAGGCAGACGATGACGGTCGCCAGCAGGATGTTGCGCCGGGGGTTCTTCGCCTCCTCCGACAGCGTGGAGATGCCGTCGAAGCCGATGTAGGTGAGGACGGCCAGGGCGGTGCCGCTGGAGACCGCCCGCCAGGAGAAGGTGGCCGGGTCGTAGAAGGGCCGCGTCAGCGCGGCGCCGTCGAGGTGCTGGCCGAACAGGTAGCGGAAGCACGCCACGCAGAAGAGGACCAGCACCACCCCCAGGCCGATGGCGATCACGGCGTTGGTGCGGGCCGAAGCCTTGATCCCGCGCAGGTTGAGGCCGGTGAAGAGCACGGCGAAGAAGACGGCGAAGAGCGGGTAGGGCACCTGCGGCAGGTAGTTCTGGGCCAGCTTGCTGCAGATGATCACGCAGATGATGGGGTTCATCACGTAGTCGAAGAGCATGCTCCAGCCGGTCGCGTAGCCGAGCGCCGGGTGCAGCTCCTTGCCCACGTAGGCGTAGGCCGAGCCGGCGCTGGGGTAGACGGCCGCCATCCGGCCGTAGGCGAAGGCGGTGAACAGCATCGCCACCATGCCGATCAGGATGGCGGTCACCACGTGGCCGCGCGCCTCCACGCTCACCACGCCGAAGGGCGACATGGGCGCCGTGGGCTGGATCAGCACGATGCCGTAGATGACCAGCGACCACAGGCCGAGGACGCGGGCGAGGGCGGGCCGGGCCGCTGCGCTGCTGTTTTCTGCTGGCATGCTCCCTCCGGGGCGGAGGGATTCTACTCGTAGCGGAGCGCCTCCACCGGGTCGAGCCGGGCGGCGCGGACGGCGGGGTAGCTGCCGAACACCAGCCCCGCGATGCCCCCAGCCGCCACAGCTCGCCCTCGCCGGGGCGGCGATTGTCAATCGTCGTCAGGTCGCTCCGCCAGGTAGCGCAGGGTGAGCATGGTCATGTCGTCCGACTGCGGGGCCTCGCCGGCGAAGCGGCGGACCGCGTCACGGACGGCGGCGTTGACGCTCGCCGCGGGGGCCCCGGCGAGCGGCGCCAGGCATGACAGCAGGCGCGCCTGCCCGAAGAGAGCGCCCCCGGCGTCGAAAGCCTCGTCGACGCCGTCGGTGAAGGCGAAGATCGCCTCGCCGGGGGCCAGCCGGGCGCGCTCGAGCGGGAAGCGCGCGCCCTCGAACAGGCCCAGCACCGTTCCGCCCTGGGCGGGCAGCGGGCTGGGTGCGGCCCCGGCGCACAGCCGCACCGGCGGCTGGTGGCCGGCGCAGGCGAAGGCCAGCTCGCCGGTGGCGATCTCCAGGACACCGCAGGCGGCGGTGACGTACATGCCCTCGGCGTTCTCGCGACACAGGCCGCGGTTCACCTCGGCGAGGATCTCCGTGGGGTCGAGCCGCCGCGCGACCGCCGACTGGACGAGGGTGCTGGCGCGGGCCATGAAGAGCGCCGCCGGGATGCCCTTGCCGGAGACGTCGGCCACCAGGAAGAAGACGCGTTCCGCGCTCGCCGAGTGGTCGAACAGGTCGCCGCCGACCGCGAGAGCCGGCTCCAGCAGCGCCGAAAGCTCGTAGCCCAGCCCAGCCCCGCCGGCGGAGGGGCGCGGGAGCATGTCCATCTGGATGCGCCGGGCGATGGCCAGCTCGCTCTCCAGCCGCTCGCGGGCCTTGGTGGCGGCCTCCAGGTCGCGCAGGTAGCGGCGCAGCTCGTCGCGCATGTCGCGGAACGCGGTCGCGAGCGCGCCCAGCTCGTCCTGCGAGCGCGTCTCTGGCAGGGCGGCGTCGAGGTTCGAGGCCAGCGCGTGGGCCGCGGCGGCCAGCTCGCGCAGCGGCGCGGTGTACCGCCGGGAGAGCGCCACCACCACCGCGCCCAGCACCGCCAGCCCGGTGACGCCCAGCGCCGCCTGCAGCGTGCGCAGCTGCCGCGCGCCGGCCATCAGCTCCTGCTCGGGGTAGAAGACTCCGAGCGACCAGCCCGCCCGGCCCAGCGGCTGGTACAGGATCCGGCCCGCCCGGCCGCCGACGCTCGCCTCGGTGAAGCCCGTGGACCCGGACAGCATGCGCCGGACCAGCGGCTCGAGGTCGGCGCGCCTTTGCGCCGGGAGCTGGTCGAGGAAGTCGGCTTCGCTCTGGAAGCGGCGGTTGCCCGAGAGGGCCAGGATGCGGCCGGTGCGCGAGAGCACCAGGGCCCGGCCGGTCTCGCCGGGGTGGACCTCGCGGACGATCTGCGAGAGGAACGCCAGCGGCACGTCCGCGGTCGCCACGCCGCGCAGGCGGCGCGAGGCGCCCTCGCCGGCGAAGAAGGGGACCGAGTAGGTGACGATCGCGTGCCCGCTCGCCGCCTGCAGGTAGGGCTCGGACCAGGCGGGCTCTCCCGAGGCGGCCGGCACGGCGTACCACGGAGTGCGCGTGTAGTCCTCGCGGGAGGCGAGGTCCACGTAGCCGAGAGCGGCCGGGTCCTCCGACCGGCCGAAGACGAAGAGCGCGCGCCGCGAGCTGCGGCCCCGGGCGGCTGGCGCCGGAGCGTAGGCGGCAGCGGCGCCGGCGATGTCCTGCTCGCTGCCCACGAAGCGCCGGAGCAGGCGCTCGGTGGCCGGCGGGTCGGGGTCGAGCGTCTCCAGCGTCTCGGCCAGCAGCTGGGCCGATTCCTCCACGGCGGTCAGCACGGCGGCGATGCGGTTCGCCAGCCGGTCGGTGGCCTGGCGGGCCTCGGTCTCGGCCGCCCGCAGCGCGGCGTCGCGCGCGATCCGGTTGGAGACGACGAGGGTGGCCACGAACACCAGGCCGCTCGCCAGCACCGTCCAGAAGATCAGCCGGGTGGTGACGCTGCGGAAGGCCATCCGCGACCATCATAGCCGCGCCGGGTCGGCCCCGGCCGGGTTGGGCTCAGCGGCCGAGCAGCCGGGCGAAGGCTTGGGCCAGCCGGGGCGCGGCGTCCGGTCCCACCGAGTTCACCTCGCCGTACTGCGCCTCGGTGCGACCGTAGGCGAACGGCTTGCTGGCGTCCCACTCGGAGCGCGGGATCAGGTAGCCGACCTCGTCGTTGGCGAGGCCCACCACCATCTTGAAGTCGGAAGTCAGCATCGCGTCGAGCGGCGGCTCGGGCGGCGCCCCCGGGAAGTCGGCGGCCGGGTCCTGGGGGGACTGGATGCCGCCCAGCACCAGCTCGGGGTAGATCTCGCCCGGCACCAGCAGGGCCTCCGCGTCCCCCAGACGCAGGGTGCCGATCTCCGTCTGCAGGTCGTCGCCGAAGAGCGCCGTCGCCGGGACGCCGTGGCTGTAGAGCCGGCGGTCGATCACCCCCAGGAACAGGCCCAGCCGGAAGAGGCGGTTCGCCAGCGGCAGGTACACCGTGGCATGGCGGTACTCGAGGGCGCTGCTGGCGCTCGGTCGGGCGGCGCTGCGCAGCGCGGTGAGCGCCGCCTCCGCCGCCCGTTCTCCGATCGCCTGCGCGAAAGCGAAGCTGTCGGGCGGGACCGCCTGCCCGGCCTCGTCGCGCAGCCCGACGCCGAGCGGCGTCATCAGCCCGCCGATGGCACCGACCAGGAAGACGCAGGTGCCGCCGAGCTCGCGCTCCATACGCGCCCGCAGGTACTGCGGGTAGTCGGAGGTCAGCCAGGTGTTGTCGCCGCCCAGCGCCTCCGGGTGGCTGCTCCAGTCGACGACAGTGCCGAGCGTCTTCCCCTCCGCGCTCACCGCCTGCAGCACCTGCAGCCGGTCGTCGACCACCCGCGGCAGCCGGCCGTCCTCGATCAGGCCCGGCGTGCGCGCCTGCGCCAGCAGCAGCCGGGCTGGCTGCAGGCGGCCCACGGCTTCGTCGGCGACGTCGACCACGGCGGTCCGCACCCGCTCGAGGTAGGCGCGGTCGACGCCGGAGGAGAAGTGGCTCTTCCCCCACAGGCCCATGGTGTCGGGCCCCTCGTGGTCGTGGGTGCTGGCGACGACGAGCTGCACGTCGGGCCGCCTCCGGGCCAGCCGCTCACGCGCCTTCACCACCTCCGCGTGGAAGATCCCGATGAGGTCGACGGCGACGATCGCCAGGGTCTGGCGGCCGTCGCTCACCGCCACCGCCCGCGCCCACAGGTCGTCGTGGACGCCGGTGGCCCGGCGGTCGTTGTCGAAGCCGGCCAGGAAGACGGGCCGCTTGCCCAGCTCGGGGGTGATGGTGCGGGCGGCGAAGCCGAACCGCAGCGCCGACGCCGGCGGCACGGCCGGCGCCTTCGTCCCTGGCTGGCCGGCCGAGACCCCGCCGACAGCGCCGGTCCAGACGGCCAGGACGGAGGTGATCAGGCGGGGGACGCGCATATCGGAGAAGATACCGCCGTCCATGGACGGAGGGCGAGGATGAGGCTGGCGCCCAGGAGCCTGGCGGTCATGAGCACGCGGGCGGTCTTCTATTCCACGCTGCTGTTCGTCCCGATCAGCTTCTGGCTCGGCCTCAGCCACGCCTCGGCCACGGCCGTCTTCGTGGTCAGCTGCCTCGCCGTGCTGCCGCTGGCGGGCCTCATGGGCGAGGCCACCGAGCAGCTCGCCCACCGCTGCGGCCCCGGCATCGGCGCGCTGCTCAACGCCACCTTCGGCAACGCGGCCGAGCTGATCATCGGCCTGATCGCGCTGCGGGCCGGCGAGGTGGAGATCGTCAAGGCCTCGATCACCGGCTCCATCCTGGGGAACATGCTGATGGTGCTGGGTGTGGCCATGCTGGTCGGGGGCTGGCGCCACAAGGAGCTCCTCTTCAACCGCAGGGCCGCCGAGCTGGGCAGCGGGATGATGGTCCTCGCCACCGTGGCCCTGGTGATCCCGGCCATCTACGCATCGGTCACCCACCACCGCGAGCCCGAGCACCTGGAGGCGATCAGCCTCGACCTCTCCTGGGTGCTGATCGCCAGCTACCTGGCCAGCCTGCTGTTTCAGCTGAAGACGCACCAGCGGCTCTTCGCGCCCCCGCGCGAGGCGGCTCACCGGGACGGCGGCCCCAGCGCCCCGGCCTGGCCGCTGTGGCGCAGCCTGGGGCTGCTGCTGGGCGCGGCGGTGCTGGTGGGCTTCGTCAGCGAGTTCCTGGTCGGCGCCATCCACTCGGCGGGCGAGGCGCTCGGGCTGGGGAAGGTGTTCATGGGCGTGGTGGTGATCGCCGTCATCGGCAACGCCGCCGAGCACGCGACCGCGGTGCTGATGGCGGCCCGCAACCAGATGGACCTCGCCTTCGGCATCGCCATGGGCTCCTCCATGCAGATCGCGCTCTTCGTGGCGCCGGTGCTGGTGATCGCCGGGCACCTGATGGGCCAGCCGCTCGGCCTCGAGTTCTCGCTGCTGGAGGTGGCGGCGGTGATGCTCTCCGCGATGGCGGTCGCCCACCTGGCCAGCGACGGCCGCACCAACTGGTTCGAGGGCTTCCAGCTGCTGGCGATCTACGCCATCCTGGCCGTCGCCTTCTACTACATCTGAGGGGTCAGGTCTTGGGATGTGGGGGTGTCCGCGGTCGTGTGAGGCCGGCGGCCTTTGACGCGAGGCAGATGTAGCTGACTGTGCTGTAGTGGAGCCTGAGATGGCGGCCGATCTCCGTCACGCGGTAGCCCTCGTCTCGGTTCGCCTGACGGATGCGGGCGTCACGACGGTGCGGACGCTGTCCACGAAGGACCGGGAGCCGACGACAGTTCCGCGAACGTCGGTCCGCGGCGCTGCCGCAGCACCCTGCAACCCTGCCCGGACGAACTCGAGATACCGAGCTGGTGATCCGAAGCCGGCGAGGAGGAAATCGGTGCTGAGCCACCCGGGCACTGGATCAATCCCGATACAGCTCCGCAGGCGCCAACCTCCGCGAGATGCCCCTCGCGTTCGACGAGAACCGAGTGGAAGCGGCCCTGAAAGACGTGACCGACCCTCTCGTGGCTGCGATTGAACCGCTGCGTGTAGACGCCGTTCAGCTGTCGCATGCCGCGCGACAGGTTCGCCTCCGGCGTGGCGAGTAGGAGAAGGAACTGCCGCCTGTCCGAGTCGTCAAGGAAGATCGGCGCGCGGTCGTTGCCTCTGGCAGTGACGTGGTAGAGGGCTCCCGGAAACTCGACTCGAAGCGGGCGCGACATGGACGGAGAACAGGTTCCCCACGGGACAGGGCAGGACCGACCGCCGGGCGGCCTGCGCTGAACACGCCGCCGGCGACGTCAGGCTGGCCGTTTCGAGCCTGACGGTCGCCCACAACCCAAGACCTGACCCCTCAGAACCTCTTGGCGTAGGAGGCCTTGAAGAAGAGGCCGCGGCGCATGGTGAGGTAGTCGCGGCCGCCCGGCTGCCAGGCGCTGCCGTCCCACACGCGCTGCTCGAGCAGCGAGCCGTAGCCGGCGTAGGCGACGGTTCCGGGCACCGGCTCGTACGAGGCGAGGAGATCCGTGAGCATCCGCTGCGCGGAGCTGTCGTAGCGGGCGATCGCGCGCAGCGCGAAGCGGCGGTCGAACTGGTAGGTGGTGCGCAGGTTCAGCAGGTCCACGCGGTACGCGCGCGTGCCGTCGGGCCGGTCCATCTGGTAGTGGTCCCAGGAGACGTTCTGGCTGAAGCACGGGCCCGGTGACAGCGTCGCCCCGAGCGAGTGCGACCACGAGGGCCCGACGAAGGGCGCCGTCGTGTCGTAGTAGACCGCGCGGCCGCCGCTCGCGTAGAAGTTGACCCCGAGCCACCGCAGCAGCTGCGCGCCGCCGAAGGCCTGCAGCCGGCGGGTCGGGAACGACTGGTGCGCCCAGGGCTCGCGCATCACGGCGTAGTCCACCCGCAGCGAGCCCTGGCGGGTGAAGCTGCCCTGCACGCCGAGGAGGCCGACGGCGAGGTCGCCGCCCTGCATCTCGTCGCGGCCGAAGCGGGTGAAGCCGAGGACCGAGAAGCGCTTGAACCAGGAGTGCTTCTTCTCGTCCGGGTAGAGCGAGAGCTGGCCGTAGGTCCAGTCGCTGGTGATCCCCGTCTGCAGCAGGAAGGCGGTGTCCATCCGGAAATCGGGGTCGTAGCGCTCGGCCTGGTTCATGAAGGTCCAGCGCTTGGTGCTGTAGCCGTAGGTGGCCTGGCCGGCGAGCCCGCGGGTCGTCTCGCGCCCGTCGGTCGACAGCGACCGCGAGGCGAGGAAGGTCCCCGTCCACTGGTGGCTGCCGCGCGCGTAGGTGAAGTCTGCGCCGGCCACCCGGTTGTGGCCGGAGGCGAGCTCGGTGTCGGTGAGGATCGCGCCCGCGTAGCTGCTGGCCCCCAGGCTGTAGGTGGCGCGGCCCACCAGGAACGTCTCGTTGCGGTCCTTCAGCAGGGCGTCGGCATCGGGCGCACGTCCGGGTGCCGTGTCGGAGGCGACGAGCGCGGCGAAGGTCACCCGTCCCAGCGAGCCCGAGGCCTTGCTGCCCCAGGCAGGATCCACGATCTGCCGGGTGTCGACGGCCGTCCGCATCACGGAGTCGCCGCTAGCCCCGGCGATCTGGAAGGTGCCCATGCCCTCCATGAAGAAGGGCCGCTTCTCGGAGTAGAAGACCGGATACCGCTGGTTCACCTCCATCTGGAAGGCGTCCGACTCGACCTGGCTGAAGTCGGGGTTCACGGTGGCCTCGACGGTGGTGGTGGAGGTCACGCCGTACTTGACGCTGAGGCCGAAGTCGGGCCGGCTGGCGGTGAGGGCGAGACCCTGGGGACCGAGACGCTCCTGGTCGCGGGCGAAGGTGGCGCTGGGGACCATCTCGAGGGCCAGCGGGCGGGCGAGGTCGTGCAGCAGCATCGGGGCGTGGTTCTGGAAGAACGGCTTGTTGTCCGCCAGCGCCGGCCAGGAGGCGGACATCCCGATGCGGCTCACCCGTCGCCAGAACAGGATCCGCATCGTCACCTCCCGCCCGCTGCTGAAGCGGAAGTTCTTCCAGGGCACCTTCAGCTCGACGTCGTAGCCGTCGGGGGTGAGACGGCCGGCGCTGTCCCAGACGAAGTCGGGCGAGATGTTCTCGCCCTCGGTGGCGCTGTCGAGGATGTCGCCCTGGACACCCAGCGGGTTGACGAAAAGGTCGTAGGACCACTGGCCGGCGCCGATCGCGTCGAGGCTCAGGCCGACCCAGTCGTCGTTGAAGAGCTGGTCGTGGCGGCTCAGCGTCGCCCGGATCTTCGCCGGCTCCGGGTCCAGGCAGTGGAAGGCGACGTAGAGGCCCCTGTCGTCGTAGGTGAGGCGGACCTCGGTCTTCTGCGGGATCCGCTGGCCCTTCACGGGGTTGTAGGTGACCCACTCCGGCAGCTCCAGCGGCGGCGTCTTCCAGGCGACGTCGTCGATGCGGCCGTCGATCACCGGCGGCTCGGCGGCCCGGGTGAGGTCGATGCTGAGCCGCCCGTCCGCGGCCGGCTGGAGCGAGGTCGGGAACGCGGGCGCTACCGGGAGGAGCGCCGCGACCAGCAGGACGACCGTCCGCGTGTGCCCCCGCATCGCCGTCCTCCTTGCCGCTGAGACGCTCGAGCGGCGTCCAGGGTTGACGGCGATCCAGGGACTTGAACGCTGGAGGCACGGCGGGAGGCACAGTAGACTGGCCGCCATGGCGACCGGAGACGGACGGCGCTCGCGGCGCGAGCTGCTCAAGCGTGGCGCGCTCGTCGGCGGGGCCCTGGTCCCGGCGGCGCTCGCCTCGCCTGCCGAAGCCCAGGAAGCGGGAGGCGCGGCGGCTCACGGGCCTTTCGAGCTGCGCGCCTTCGGCGCGAAGGGAGACGGCGCCGACGACGACACCGCCGCCATCCAGCGGGCGATCCAGGCCTGCCACGCGGCCGGCGGCGGCACGGTGCTGGCGAGCGCCGGCACCTACCTGTCGCGGCCGTTCGAGCTGCGGAGCCACGTGACGCTGCAGCTGGAGGCCGGCGCCACCATCAAGGCGTCGCCGCGGCTCGAGGACTACCCGGTCGAGGGCAAGGACGCCAGCGGGGAGTCCGAGCGCGCCGGCCTCGTCACCGCGCGCAACGCCGAGCGGGTGGCGATCGTCGGCCGCGGCACCCTCGACGGCAACGCCATGGCGTTCCACGACCCGACGCGGGCCCACGACTCGGGCGACTTCGACCGCAGCCTCACCCGCCAGGGCGAGGCCTTCATGCCGAAGGGGGTCCTCTACGAGCACGGCCCCATCGCCCACGGCGAGCGGCCGGGGAACCTGCTGCGCTTCTTCGGATGCAAGGACGTGCTGCTCCACGGCGTCACCGTCCAGAACTCCCCCACCTGGACCAGCCACTACCGCCGCTGCGAGAACGTGACCATCGAGGCCGTGCGCATCGACTCCGAGGCCTCGGGCACCCGGGTGCCGAACGACGACGGCATCGACCTCGTCGAGTGCGACGACGTGCGCATCCTGGGCTGCGACATCGACACCGGCGACGACTGCATCGCGCTCTTCGGCTCGCAGCGGGTGGTGGTCACCAACTGCACGCTCTCCACCCGCTCGGTGGCGATCCGCTGCGGCTACGACCACACCCGCACCATCCGCGACTGCGTCTTCTCCAACCTGGTCGTCTCCTCCGCCAACCGCGGCCTGGGCGTCTTCGTCCGCGGAGCAGGCGACGTGGAGAACCTGCTCTTCACCGACATCACGCTGCGCACGCACCTGCTGACCGGCCACTGGTGGGGCAAGGCCGAGCCCATCCACGTCTCCGCCATCCTGTGGGCGCCGGGGGTGACGAAGCCGGGACGGATCCGCAACCTGACCTTCGCGCGCATCCGGGTGGAGGGCGAGCACGGGATCGTGCTGTGGGGCACGCCGGAGAGCCCGATCGAGGACGTCACGCTGGAGGACGTGCGCCTGCGCCTCGTGCGCGGGCCGCAGTCGGACGCCTACGGCGGCAACCTGGACCTGCGGCTGACCCGTGACCCGCAGCACGCCCTTTTCCGCCACGACATCCCCGCGCTGCTGGCGCGCCACGTGTCTGGCCTCGCCGTCCGCGGCCTGCGCGTCGCGTGGGGGCCGGACGTCCCGCCCTTCTTCACCGGCGCCATCGACTGCGAGGACTTCCGCGATGTCGAGGTGGAGCGCTTCCGCGGCGCCCCGGCGCACCCGGCCGGCCCGGCGGTCCGGCTGGCGCACGGCTCCGACGCCGTGGTCCGGGGCTGCGCGCTCACGGCCCCGGCCGACGCGCTCGTGGAGATGACAGACGTCTCCGGGCGCACGGTGGTGGCCGACAACGACGTCCGCGCGGAGCGCGACGGGAAGGCCGCGGGCAAGCCGGCCGGGAGGTGATCGTGCTGCCCGGGACGTACTGCATCGACCCGCAGGCGGTCGAGGCGGCGATCACCCCGCGCACGCGGGCGGTGCTGCCGGTGCACCTGGCCATGTGCATGGCCGACATGGACGCGCTGGCGGAGCTCGCCCGCCGACCCGGCCTGGCGGTCGTCGAGGACTGCGCCCACGCGCACGGGGCGAAGTGGCGGGGACGCGGCGCCGGGTCGCCCGCCTGGTGCGCCTCAAGTCGATGAGCCGCACCCACCGCGACCGCGCGATCGCCCTCGGGCTGTAAGTTCCCCGCGGCTACGGCCGCGCGCGGTGGTACTGCACCGGCCAGGGCCCGGCGACACCGAGCGCCTGCGCCGCGTGCAGCGGCCAGTAGGGATCGCGCAGCATGGCGCGGGCCAGGAAGACGACGTCCGCCTTGCCCTCGGCGACGATCGCCTCGGCCTGCGCCGGCTCGGTGATCAGGCCGACCGCGCCGGTCTTCACGCCGGCCCGGTGTCGGATGGCCTCGGCGAACGGCACCTGGTAGCCGGGGCCCGGCTGGATCTTGGCGTGCGGCACGCTGCCCCCGCTCGAGCAGTCGACGAGGTCGACGCCGGCCTGTGCCAGGCCTCGGCAGAGCGCGATCGACTGCTCGAGGTCCCAGCCGCCCTCCACCCAGTCGCTGGCCGAGATGCGGACGAGGAGCGGCCGCTCCTCCGGCCAGGCGGCGCGCACGGCGCGCGCCACCTCGAGCGCGAGGCGCATCCGGTTCTCGAGCGAGCCGCCGTAGGCGTCGTCGCGGTGGTTGGAGAGGTGCGAGAGGAACTGGTGGACGAGATACCCGTGCGCCATGTGCAGCTCGAGGCAGTCGAAGCCGGCCGCCAGCGCCCGACGGGCCGCCGCCGCGAACGCCTCGACGACGCCGTGGATCTCGGCGACCGAGAGCGCCCGCGGGACCGGGAAGCCGTCCGCGAACGCCTCGGCGCTCGGGGCCACCGGCGTCCAGCCGCCCGCGTCGTGGGATACGGCCAGGCCGCCTTTCCAGGGCACGTCGGTGGAGGCCTTGCGGCCGGCGTGCGCGAGCTGCACGCCGGCGGCGGCGCCCTGCTCCTTGACGAAGCGGGCGATCCGCGACCAGGCCTGCGCCTGCGCGTCCGACCACAGGCCGGTGTCGCCGGGGCTGATCCGCCCTTCCGGGGTGACGGCCGTCGCCTCCGCGACCACCAGGGCGGCGCCGCCCACCGCCCGGCTGCCGAGGTGGACGAGGTGCCAGTCGCTCGGCAGCCCGTCGCGGCTCGAGTACTGGCACATCGGGGAGACGGCGATGCGGTTGCGCAGCTCGAGAGAGCGCAGGCGGAGCGGCGAGAAGAGGACGCTCATGGCCGCTCGAGGGCGTCGGCCGTCGTGTAGCGCGGCTCGATGTCGACCGGCACGCCTTGCAGCCGGTCGAGCACGCGCCGGGTCTCCGGCCGGACGACCGCGAGCCGGGTGAGCAGCTGCCCGGCGCCGTCGTAGTCGCCGTGCGCCTCGAGCGTCATCAGCTCGCGGGTGAGGTCGCTGACCGCCGGCTTCACCTTCGCCGGGTCGACGGCGAAGGTCCCGTCGGCGGCGACGCGGAAGGCGCCGGCGTCGAGCAGCCGGTTGAGCTGCAGCGCCTGGCCTCGGCCGTGCGCCTCGTTGATGCCGAAGCGGATGGAGCGGAAGGCGGAGGCCAGGAAGGTCGTGTACATCGTGCGCTCGAGCGAGCGGTCGAGGACGCCCTTGTCGACCAGCTGCTGCAGCGCCCACAGGCCCGAGATGTCGGCCTTCGCCTCCTCGATGGTGGAGTAGAGGTCCTTCAGCTCGAGACGCACCGTCGTGGGCCGGCCGGCGACGGTGATCTTCTGCGGCCCCAGGCCGTGCATCAGCTCGTGCATCAGGATGTGGGTGAAGAAGGCGTCGAAGTCCACCTTCGGCTGGTCGGCCGACGCGAGCGCCACCTTCGAGATCGGCAGCAGCACCGTGTCGAACTTGGCGCGCTGCGTGTTCTTCAGCATCACCCGCTTGCTGCCCTTCTCCGAGACGACCCGCTCGTCGTTGGGCAGGTTGTAGGCGGCCGTCTGCACGCCGCGGTTGCCGTCGCCGGCGGTGAAGACGACGTCCACCACCCGGATGGGCGCCAGCGCCCCGAGCTTCGGGTTGCGCAATGCCGGCTCGATCGGCAGCCGGTCCTCCAGCCACTGCAGCTGCGAGGAGAGCCGGGCGAGCTTGCCGGTCTCGGCGTCGTCGCGCAGGGCGATGAACGACTCGAAGGCCGCCTTGTAGCCGAACCAGCCGTCCTCGTAGGTTTCATATGGGCCGAGGGTGGGCTCGATCGAGGCGTCGAGCTCCATCCAGGCGACATCGCTCTCGTAGTAGTCGTTGCTGAGGAAGGCGGCCGCGCGCGTCTGCAGGAAGCGCTTGAGCGTCGGCTGCTCCGTCGCCAAGGCGGCATCGAGCAGCAGCTCCGCCGCCCGCGAGAGCTCGCCCTGGTACTCGAGGCTGTAGGGCACCGCCCGCAGGTGGCCGTCGGTTCCGCGCCTGATGGTGGTGAAGAAGCCCTGGGCGACCGAGCGCTCGGCGTCCGGAAGCGACTTCATCCAGCTCTCGACCTCCTCCTTGGTCGCCCCGGCGGGGTAGAAGTTGGCGCTCTCCGGCTTGGCCGGGACGCCGGGGACGAAGGGCGCGTCCTGGTCGAGCCGCGACCACGGCCCCTTGTCGATCAGGAACGCGTGCAGCCGCGCCTGACCGAGCGAGGAGTGGTCGGCGCAGAGCTGCATCAGCAGCGCCTCGTTCCCCGCCCACACCTGGCGCAGGAAGATGGCGTCGACCAGCCGCGAGGCCGCGACCAGCCGCGCCAGCGCCTGCTTCTCTCCCGCGGGCAGCCGGCTCAGGTCCGCCCCGATGTCGACCGGGGCGAAGCGGGCCGTCATCGCCAGGAGCCGCGCCTCGTCGGGGATCACCGGCGCCGGCGATGCCTGCGGCGAGGCGACCCGCGACGCCATCACCGCACCCACCACCACCACGGCCACGCGTACGGCCCAAAGCACCCTGGTGCTGTCTGCCATGCCGGCCCTCCGCTGAAGATGCTGCCGAGGCAGTAGCTTACGTCTCCGGGACGACGGCGGGGGCGCACCGGCGTGACACCGCCTCAGGCCGGCAGCAGGACGGTGCAGACGGAGGCGCAGATCGGCCCGCCGATGTTGAAGGTGGCGGCCGCGCGCGGGCTCTTCACCTGCAGCGGGGCCGGCGCCTTGCCGAGCAGCTGCCACGCGCTCCAGCCGATCATCGCCACTCCGGTGGCGCCCACCGGGTGGCCCTTGGCGATCAGCCCGCCCGAGCTGTTGATCGCGCACTCGCCCGAAGGCGCCGCCTTGCCCTCCACCCAGTAGCGCGCGCCCTTGCCGTACTCGGCCTTGCCGATCACCTCGGTGCCGATCGCCCCCATGACCGTGAAGCAGTCGTGCAGCTCCGCCACGTTCACGTCGGCCGGCTTCACGCCGGCCATGGCGTAGGCGGCGGCCATGGCCCGGTAGGCGCCCTTGGGGCAGAGCACGTCGCGGCCGTCCTTCTTCAGCGGGTCGGTGGCCTGGCCCCAGCCGGCGAGGCGCACGCAGTCCTTCTTCGACACGCCCAGCCGCTCGAGGCCCTCCTCCGTCGCCAGCACCAGCCCGGCGTAGCCGTCGGTGATCTGCGAGCAGTCGAAGGTCTTGAGCTTCAGCCCCTCGGCGATGTAGCGGTTGATGCCCTCGATGCGGCAGGCCTCCTCGACGGTGAGGGCGCTGTCGCGCATCTGCGCGTAGGGGTTGTGCCGCGCGTTCTGGTACTCCTGGACCGCGATCGTCGCCAGCTCCTGCTCGCTGGTGCCGTGGGCCCGCATGTACTCGTCCATCACCTCGGCGAAGATGTGCGGGAAGACGAAGGTCTTCCCGGCGCGGTCCTCCGGGTGCGAGAAGTAGCCGAGCACCTTGCCGACCAGCTTGCCGTCGGCCTTGCCGGCGTCGTCGCGCATCTTCTCGTAGCCGACCGCGATCCCGGTCTCGCCCATGCCGCACTGCAGCTTCTGCACGACCGAGAGCACGGCCTGGCCGCCCGAGGCGCAGGCGTTCTCCACCGACTCGATGGGCTTCGCCTCCATCCCCGGGACGCCCGCCATCAGGCCGGAGAGCAGCCCCTGCTCGTTCAGCGACTGGTTGCAGGCGGAGCCGATCGAGCCGACGTCGAGCGCGGAGGGCGGGGCGCCGATCTCGCCGCAGGTCTCGCTGACGGCGCGGGCGACGATCTCGGGGACGCTCATCTTGCCGAGCTTGCCGAAGACGGACTGGTGGTAGGCGGCGAGGTAGACGGGCTTCATGCGGCCTCCTGCGGTGGCGCGGATACGTCCATTGTCGCCCGGCGCGCGCCGGCCTTCTACGTGCCGACCACCACCCCGCCGTCGACCGAAAGGCAGTGGCCGGTGACGAAGCTCGCCTCGTCCGAGGCCAGCCAGGCGTAGGCGTTGGCGATGTCCTGCGGCTGGCCGATGCGGCCGAGCGGCGTGTGCTCGACCATCGCGTCGAGGACCTTCTGCGGCATCCCGCGCAGGATCTCGGTGGCCACGAAGCCGGGCGCCACCGCGTTCACCCGGATCCTGTAGCGGCCCAGCTCGCGGGCCCAGGTGCGGGTCATGCCGATGACGCCGGCCTTGGAGGCGACGTAGTTGGTCTGGCCGAAGTTGCCGTACAGCCCCACCACCGACGAGGCGTTCAGCACCACGCCCCCGCCACCCCGGATCAGGTGCGGCACCACGGCACGGGTGCAGTGGAACATGCCCTTCAGGTTCACCGAGAGGACGGCGTCCCAGGCCTCGTCGCTCAGGGTGGAGACCGCCTGGGCGTCCTTCCACTTCACGAGCTGCGCGTCGCGGAGGATGCCGGCGTTGTTGACCAGGACGTCGATGCGCCCCCAGCGCTCGACGACGCCGGCGACGCCGGCCTCCACGGACCGGGCGTCCGCCACGTCCACCCGGGCGAAGTGGCCCTGCCCGCCGGCCCCGTCGAGCTCGGCCGCCAGGGGCCGCCCCTTCGCCTCGTCCACGTCGAAGGCGGCGACCCGGCTGCCCTCGGCGGCGAAGCGCAGCGCGGTGGCCCGCCCGATGCCGGCGGCGGCGCCGGTGACGATCACGACCCTGTCGCGCGGTCCGCTCATGGACCGGATTGTGTCACGCGAGGCTGCGCAGGGCGTCGCGGTCGGGGAGCCCCGCGCAGGCCACCGTGGCCGAGCCCCAGGCCACGGCCGTGCGCAGCGCCTCCTCCATGAGGCGGCCCTGCACCAGCGCGTGCACCAGGCCGGCGGCGAAGACGTCGCCGGCCGCGGTGGTGTCGACCACGTCCACCACGGGAGCGGGAACGCTCAGCCGCACCCCGTCGCCCCAGGCCGAGGCCCCGGAGGCGCCGCGGGTCACCACCACCCAGCGCAGCCACTCGCCGGCGATGGCGCGGCCGCAGCCCCAGGGGTCGGCCAGGAAGCCGGGCGGCAGGTCCGACTCGGAGCCGACCAGCACGGTGGCCGGCCGCGAGCCGTCGGCGAGCGGCGGCACGTGGGCCACCACCAGGGCGGCCGCCGCGCGCTCGGCCAGCAGCTCGGCGAGGTCTGTCTCCCGGGTGCGCACGTAGACGGCGTCGGCCGGCAGCGTCCGCAGCCGCACCGGCGGCTGCGGCTCGCGGCAGCGATGCAGGTTGACGATGGTCCGCTCGCCGGCCGGGTCGAGCATCACCAGCGAGCGGGTGCTCTCGCCGCGCACCCGCCGCACCTGCCCGACGTCGACGCCGGCCGCCCGCAGCTGGCCGAGCAGCCAGTCGCCGACCCCGTCGGTGCCGACCACGGTCAGCAGCGAGACCTGGTGGCCGGCGAGGCCGAGGGGGACGGCGGTGTTGACGCCACCGCCGCCCAGCCGCAGCGCCCGCTGCCGCGCGTCGAGGTGACGCCCCTCGTGCAGCGGCTGGCGCAGCCAGAGCACCTCGTCCTGCGCCGCCGATCCCAGCACGACGATGCGCGCCACGCCACCGCCATTCTATCAGCGCTCCGCCGCCTGCCACTCCGCGCGGCTGGGCACGCGGCCACGGTCGTGGGCGTACGCGGGCGAGTCGATGGCGCGCACCCGGTGCGCATACTCCTGGTCGGTGATGCCGTTGCGCCAGTGCCCGGAGACACGCGCCAGCAGGGTGGCGCCCACGAACAGAACCACCACCAGGGCGGCGAAGGCCGCCGGGCGGACGCCCCGGCGCCAGGGCGAGGGCGTCTGTACCCGCAGCGCTCGGGTGACCGGGCAGGCGGCGACGCAGGAGAGGCAGCCGAAGCACTCGTCCGAGCGCACCCTCGCGAGCCGCTCGACGGGCAGCCGCGCCGGGCAGGCCTGCGTGCACAGGCCGCAGTCGATGCAGGACGGCGCGTCCCGGGTGATCTTCAGCGGCGAGAGGAGCGACACCGCCCCCAGCAGCGCGCCGTACGGGCAGAGGTAGCGGCACCAGAAGTAGGGGACCAGCACCGACAGCACGACCAGCAACCCGAGCACCGAGGCTCCGACCAGCGAGAGCCGCTCGAAGAAGTACAGCATCTTGATGTCGGCCACCCGGTTGTAGGGCGAGTCCAGGAAGTCGGCCACTCCCTGGCCGTCCATGGTGACGAAGACGGCCCAGGCGAAGAAGGCGAGCAGCAGGTACTTCAGCGAGCGCAGCGGGACGTCGACCACCCGCGGCAGCCCGAGCGTCCGCCCGAAGAGCCGGTGCGAGAGCCCCGCCAGCGCCTCGGAGAGCGTCCCCACCGGGCAGATCCAGGAGCAGAACGCCTTCTTGGCCACAAGCCCGGTGCCCAGAGCCGCCAGCAGGATCGCCAGCCCGGCGGGGTGGACCGGGTGGACGGTACCGGTGGCCAGGAGGTGCCGCAGCGCGAGCAGCGCCGCGATGGGCAGGAAGCCTTCGACCCCCGCCGGCCTCGAGCCGACCGCCCGGCCGGCTTCCAGCCCGTGGACCCATCGCGTGAACTGGACGCCGATGAGCAGGACCGTCAGCAGCAGACCGGCCTGCGCCAGGTGACGGACCCAGACGATCCTCCGGCGGCGGGCGCGCAGCGCGGGTCCCTTCAGCACGGCTGCGGAGACACAGCCGTCCTGTCGCAGGAAGCTCGTGGATTCGTCCAGGAGGCGCCGCGGGAATCGGGTGAGGCGGTCGGTTCGCACGAGAGGGCCCTTCGTCGGTCTTCCCTTTGTAGCCGTGGGCACACGGCCACGCCATGACGGGGGTCATGGGGAGCAATCAGGGGGAGAGGAGGAGGGCCGAGTCGAGGGATAGGAGGAGGGGCCGGGACAGAGGGGCGGGGCAGAAGGGCTTCGGCCCGTACCAGCTTCCTTTGAGATGGGGGGACTCCGTCCCCCAACCCCCCCGGGGTTGCTGCGGCCGACGGACTGGCTGTTGCCTGGTGGCCTGTCTACTTGCTGGCCTTCTGGTTCTTCTCGAAGAGGGCCTTGTACTCGCCGTAGCCCTCCTCGTCCAGCCTGGCCAGGGGCACGAAACGCAGAGCGGCCGAGTTCATGCAGTAGCGCTGGCCCGTCGGCGGCGGCCCGTCCGGGAACACGTGGCCGAGGTGCGAGCCGGCGTGGGCCGAGCGCACCTCCGTCCGGGGGACGCCGATGCTCCAGTCGGTCTTGGCGGTCACGTTCTTCGCCTCCAGGGGGCGGGTGAAGCTCGGCCAGCCGGTGCCGGACTCGAACTTGTCGAGCGAGGAGAACAGCGGCTCCCCCGAGACGACGTCGACGTAGATGCCGGGCTGGTGGTTGTCCCAGTACTCGTTGTGGAACGCCGGCTCGGTGCTCTCCTGCTGCGTCACCTTGTACTGCAGCGGCGTCAGCTTCTGCTTCAGCTCCTCCGGCGAGGGCTTCTTCCAGCGTCCTTCCTTCACGTCCGTCCATCCTTTCGCCCGCGAGGCGGCGGCGTTGCCGCCGCTCGAGCCGCCGTGCCCGCCGGCGTCCTTGCCCCACAGCAGCGCGAGCCGGCGGTCGCGCCCGCAGCCGGCCCGGTACAGGTTGTAGCGGGCCGGGTTCTTTCGACAGAAGCCCTGGTGGTAGTCCTCGGCGGGGTAGAAGGCGACGAGCGGCTGCACCTCGGTGACCACCGGCCCGGGCAGCCGGCGGCTGGTCTCCAGCGCCTTCTTCGCGGCGAGGGCCGCCGCCTTCTGCTCCTCGTTCTCGTAGAAGATCACCGTGCGGTACTGCGTCCCGCGGTCGCAGAACTGGCCGCCGGCATCGGTCGGGTCGATGTTGTGCCAGTAGACGTCGAGCAGCTGCTCGTAGCTGACCAGCGCCGGGTCGTAGGCGACCTGGATCGACTCGGCGTGGCCGGTCGTGCCGGAGGAGACCTCCTCGTAGGTGGGGTTCTTCACCTGGCCCCCGGCGTAGCCTGCCGTCGCCGAGTAGACGCCGGGGAGGCCGCTGTACGGCGGGTCCATGCACCAGAAGCAGCCGCCGGCGAAGGTGGCGTGGGCGAGCTTCGGCGGAGGCCCGGGAGGCGGCGTCCAGCTGCTCGCGACGTGCGAGGAGCCGAGCAGCCAGGCGAGGCCGAGTGCCGACCCGGCCGCGAACACGACCAGCCGCAGCTTCATGACGACCTTCCTTTGTTCGTACGCTTGCTGGTCATAACGCCGGCGAGGTGGCCGCCATTTCCGCGACGCACCGGGGTGGGCGACCGCTTCAGCACGGCGGCCGAATTCGCCTCACGACACCTCCGCTGAGGCTCCTGCTTCGGTTACCATGTGGGAAGACTACCCCCAGTCGGAGGAGACGGGCGATGAGCCTGGAGCAGCCGGCCAACCATGGCCAGTCGAGCCACGGCTTGCGCGGCGACTACAGCCGCATGCGGCCCGACTACACCGTCGACCAGGACTACGACGGCTACACCTCCGCGCAGCAGCGGCGCTGGCGGAGGCTCTATCGGCGGCAGATCGAGCTGGTGCCGGGCCGGGCCTGCCGCGAGTACGAGCAGGCCCTGCGGGCGCTGCGGTACGATGGCGGGATCCCCCGCTTCGAGGAGGTGAACCGCGCTCTCGGCGGCGCCACCGGCTGGCAGCTGGTCGCCGTCCCCGGCCTGGTGCCCGACCTCGTCTTCTTCGAGCACCTCGCCAACCGCCGCTTCCCGGTCACCGTGTGGCTGCGGGAGGAGCACGAGTTCGACTACATCGTCGAGCCGGACGTGTTCCACGACTTCTTCGGCCACGTGCCGATGCTGTTCACGCAGACCTTCGCCGACTACATGCAGGCCTACGGCCGGGGCGGCCTCAAGGCCGAGCGGCTGGGCGCGCTGCAGTGGCTGGCCCGGCTGTACTGGTACACGGTCGAGTTCGGCCTCATCCGCGGCGGCGACGGCCTGCTGCGCGACTACGGAGCCGGCATCCTGTCCTCGCCGAGCGAGATCGGCTACGCGGTCGAGAGCCCGAAGCCCCGCCGGGTGGCCTTCGACCTGCTGCGGATCATGCGCACCCGTTACCGCATCGACGCCTTCCAGGAGACCTACTTCGTCATCGACGGCTTCGAGCAGCTGTTCGCGGCGACCGCGCCGGACTTCACCCCTCTTTACCGCGAGCTGGCGCGGCTGCCCGAGCTGGCCCCCGACGCGGCGCTGCCCGAGGACAGGGTCGTCTCGTGAGCTGGCGCCGAAGCCGAGGCGGGCAGGGGCGCCGACAGGAACAGCGCCAGCTCCGCGATGGCGGGGCAGGCCCGTGCGCGCAGGATCCGCAGCCGCACGCGCGAGGCGGTCACCGGCTCGAACCGCAGCAACCGCCGCACGCCGATGGTGGTCGCCCGCGCCACTGTGCGCCAGCCGCTTGCGGTCTCGGCCTCCAGCTGCCACTCCTCCACGCGCTGGCCTAGGGCCACTGCCTCGCGCAGGCGCACCTGGTCGAAGCGCGCGGGCGCCGGGAGCCGCAGCTCGAGCCAGCCGGTGGTCACCCCGTCGTCGGTCGTCCAGTAGGTCGAACCGTCCCCGTCCAGGACCCGATCGGCGGCGAACTGCGGCGCGTCCCCGCGAACCGCGCTCGCCTCCGCCCGCGCGCCACGGGCCAGGTCGGCGCCGAAGGTCCGCTCGAGCCACGAGCGCAGGGCGCGGAGGCGCTCGACGTCGGTCTCGTGCAGGAGGCCGCGGCGGTCGGGCGGCACGTTGAGCAGCAGGTTCGCGCTGCGCCCCACCGAGGCGTAGTAGATGTCGATGAGCTGGGCGAGGCTCTTCACCCTGGCGTCCTCGGAGGCGTGGTAGAACCAGCCGGGGCGGATGGAGACGTCCACCTCCGGCGGCACCCAGTCGGCGCCCTCCGCCCGTCCGGCAGCGAGGCGAGGGTAGCCGGCGAACCCCGGGTACAGGCCCGAGCGGTCGATCGCCATCCACGCGGTCTCGAACCCGAGCCCGTCCTCGTTGCCGACCCAGCGGACGTCGGGGCCGGCGTCCGAGAACATCACCGCCTGCGGCTGCAGCTCGCGGACGAGGCCCCAGGTGCGCGGCCAGTCGTAGTACACGGCAGCGTCGATCCGGCGCGTCTCGCGAGCGCCGCCATAGTAGCCGTCGCCGCCGTTGGCCCCGTCGAACCAGACCTCGAACAGCGGCCCGTACGACCCCAGCAGCTCGCGCAGCTGCGCGCGGTAGTACTCGAGGTAGGCGGGGCGGCCGTACTCGGCGTGGTGGCGGTCCCAGGGCGAGAGGTACAGCCCGAGCCTCAGCCCCTCGGCACGACAGGCCTCCGCGAGCGCGCCGACGACGTCCCCCCGGCCGTCGCGCCACCGGCTGGAGCGCACGGAGTGATCGCTGAAGCGGCTCGGCCACAGGCAGAAGCCGTCGTGGTGCTTGGCGGTCAGGATCAGCCCGGCCATTCCCGCCTCGTGCGCCGCCCGCGCCCACTGCCGCGCGTCGAAGGCGCTCGGCGCGAAGAGGTCCGGGCTTTCGTCCCCGGTGCCCCACTCCCGGTCCGTGAAGGTGTTCACGCCGAAGTGGACGAAGCCGTAGTAGGCGAGCTCCTGCCACGCGAGCTGCCGTGGGCTGGGGACGGCGCCGACGGGCGCGGGAGGCCCGACCGGACCCGCCGCGGGCGGCCGAAAACCGAATCCCAGCAATGCACTCAGGACGGATGCGAGCGCGAGCACGCGTTGGGTTGGCATCGGGCACCTCGTGACCGCTCAATCTACCGCCCTCGACCTCCGGCGTCTCTCGGGGACACAAAAACGTCAGCGCGACGGAAATTGTCGGCGGCGCCCTCACGCCTGCGCCGTAAGTCGCTGAGGCATCGGCCGGGGGCGCTGGCATCGCCCCTGCACTTGCAGCGGGCGCGCGGAGGGTGCGGTCGACGCCGCGGGGCGTCTCGCGAGGCGGTCGGGTTGGAGGGAGCCCGGTCGCCGCCGGGGACGTGCGGGTCGGGCGCACCCTCCTTCGCATTCCCGCGATCGGCTTCGTCCGTGCCCGGTCAGCGCCCGCCGACGAGGTTGGTCACGCGACGGTGACGCAGGTTAGCATCCGCTGCGGCGCCATACCCTCGTTGCTGGCGCCGCGATCCTGCCGCTCGTCCTGCACCGTTTGCGCCCGGGGGGCTGGTGAATCAGACTCTCGGCAGTTGAGGAGGCATCCAGTGAAGGTTCCTTTCTACGGGCACACCCGCCAGTACCACAACATCAAGGCCGAGATCGACGCCAACATCTCCAAGGTCCTGGAGAGCGGGCAATACGTGATGGGCCCCATGCTGAAGCAGTTCGAGGGCGAGCTGGCCGCCTACACCGGCAAGAAGCACGCGATCGGCGTCGGCAACGGCACCGACGCCATCTGGCTCTCCATCATGGCGCTGGGGATGAAGCCGGGCGACGAGATCATCACCCACGCCAACACCTTCTTCGCCACCGCCGAGGCCATCTGGATCGCCGGCTGCAAGGCGGTGCTGGTGGACTGCGACGAGAAGACCCGCTGCATCGACCCGGCGCGGATCGCGGCCGCGATCACCAAGCGCACGAAGGCCATCATCCCCGTCCACCTCTACGGCCAGTGCGCGCCCATGCGCGAGATCCGCAAGCTGGCGGACCAGCATCACCTGTTCGTGATCGAGGACAACGCCCAGGCCATCGACGCCAGCGGCGACGACTTCCGCATCGGCGAGCTGTCCGACGCGGTCACCACCAGCTTCATCATCCAGAAGAACCTGGGCACCTTTGGCGACGGCGGCGCGCTCTACACCGACAACTCCGAGGTCGACGCCAAGATCCGCAAGCTGCGCAACCACGGCTCCGCCCAGCGCGACCACCACAGCTTCGGCTTCAACAGCCGGCTGGACGACCTCCACGCCGGCATCCTGAGCGCCAAGCTGAAGCACATCACCGAGTGGAGCGACCAGCGGCGCAAGTGGGCTGCCCGCTACGACGCCGGGCTCAAGGACGTGGCCTCCGTCACCGTGCCCTACCAGCGGCCGGGCTATCGCCACGTCTACCACCTCTACGAGATCGAGACCCGCGAGGCCAAGGACCGCGACCTCCTGCTGAAGCACCTCAACGACAAGGGCATCGACGCCAAGACCCATTACTCGATCCCCATCCACAAGCAGGAAGGCTATCCCTGGGGCCGCGACGCGGAGATCCGGGGACCGCTCACGCAGGCGGAAAAGAACTCCGCCTGCTGCATCTCCCTGCCCATGTTCCCGGAGCTGACCGCCGACGAGGTCGACTACGTCATCGAGGCGGTCCGCTCCTGGAAGAAGTGACGGAGCCCCCCTGAGGAGCGAAGCATGACCAACAAGTACCGGGTGCTGGTGGTGGGCCTGGGCAAGCGCGGCAAGCACCACGCCGCGCACTTCCACGCCAACCCCGCCTTCGAGGTGGTCGGCCTGTGCGACATCGACGCCGCCCGGGCCCGGGAGGCGGCGGCGAGCGTGGGCAACCCGAAGACGGGCGCCGACGCCGCGGCGCTGGCCCGGGAGCTGAAGCCGGACGTCTTCTGCTTCTGCACCCTGCCCAACATCCGCAGGGAGATGGTCCGCATCGGCGTCGACTGCGGGGCCCGGCTCATCGCCTTCGAGAAGCCGGTCGCCCTCACCTCGCAGGAGGGCCTGCAGGTGAAGGAGCTGCTGGGCGGGCGGCCGGTGAAGGCGGTGGTCAGCCACCAGCACCGGTACGGTCCGCACTACCAGGCGGTCAAGCAGGCGATCGCCTCCGGCAGGGTCGGCAAGGTGCACACGGTCTACGGGACGTCGGTGGGCTGGTCCGCCCACATGCTGTCACACCTCATCGACTACTCGATGTGGTTCAACGACTACGCCCGGGCCAGCTGGGTGATGGCCCAGGCAGCGGGCCGGCACAAGCTCGCGGACGTCCACGCCTCGCCCGACTACGTGGGCGCCTTCGTCCAGTTCGAGAACGGCGTGCGCGGCGTCTACGAGTGCGGCGGCGGCGCGCCGGACGTGCCGCAGGTGCAACGCTGGTGGGGCAAGAACCGCATCGGCGCCACCGGCAGCGAGGGCTGGGCCGAGGTCTACACCGGTAACGGCTGGAAGGCGGTGACCGCGAGCGGCGTCCTGGGCGGGGAGGGCGCCATGGCCTACGACCAGGACATGCCGGGCTACATCCAGGACATGGCCGACTGGCTCGACGGCAAGAAGGTCCACCCCTGCAGCTTCGAGAACGCCTGGGCGGGGTTCGAGGTGATGATGGCGGCCTTCCGCAGCGCCGCCCACGGCGGCCAGGTGACGCTGCCGCTGCGCGAGGGAGCGAACGAGCTCGAGGAGCTGCGGCAGAGCCTCTCGAGCGCTCCCCTGCAGGTCACCCTGGAGGAGAGCAAGAAGGAATACGGCCTGTAGCTAATCGGGGTCAGGTCGTGCGTGCCGGTCGCGTCCGTGATGCACGACCTGACCCCGCGGCCGTGGCTCAGAAGCCCGGCGGTCGTTCGTCCGCCACGGCGAAAGCCCGCTCGAGCGCGATGCCGGCACGGCCCAGCGTGCCCTCCTCGAAGAGCCGCCCGATCAGGGTGACGCCGTGGGGGACGCGGCGCGGGGGCGAGAACGTCGGCAGGGGGTGCGCCGGGTCGGGCGCCCAGTCGCTGCGCGCCTGGCTCACCTCCACGAACCCGGCCCGCAGCGTGAGCGATGGGTGCCCGGTGTGGTTGGAGATGGTCAGCATCTCGTCGCGCAGCGAGGGCACCAGCAGCAGGTCCACGCCGGCGAAGAGGCGCGCCATCTCCAGGGCCACCTTGCGGCGCAGGCGGTCCGCCTGCACCAGGTCCACTGCCGAGAGGAAGCGCGACTGGCGGAAGATGTTCGGCCAGGCGTCGGGCACCTGCGCCCGCAGCTGGTCGACGCCGCGGCTGAGCGTGAGCTCCTCGAAGGCGGCGGCCGCCTCGGCGAACAGCACGGTGTTCAGCGACCCGTAGGGCCAGTCGGGGAGCTCCACGGGGACGGCGGTCATGCCGAGACGCCGCACGGCCTCGAGCGCGGCACGGTCGACCTCGGTGGCCGGCGGCTCCTCCATCCAGCGCGGGAGGTAGCCGACGCGCAGGCCGGCCCCGCCCGCGGCGGCGTCGAAGTCGAGCCTGGCCGGCAGGCTGGCCACGTCGCCCGGGTCCGGGCCGGCGAGCGTCTGCAGGACCAGCAGCGTGTCTTCCACCCCGCGGGCCATGGGCCCGAGCTTGTCGAGCGACCAGCACAGCGTCATCGCACCTGTGCGCGGCACCCGGCCGTACGTCGGCCGCAGACCGACGACACCGCAGCGCATGGCCGGCGAGACGATGGAGCCGCCCGTCTCGCTGCCGAGCGCGAAGCCGATGCAGCCCGCCGCGGTCGCGGCGCCCGGCCCCGCGCTGCTGCCCGAGGCGCCCTCTTCCAGCAGCCAGGGGTTCATGGTCTGGCCGCCGAACCAGACGTCGTTCAGCGCCAGCGCGCCCAGGCTCAGCTTGGCCACCAGCACGGCACCGGCGTGCGCCAGCCGCTCGACGACCACCGCGTCCGTCTCCGGGACGCGGTTGCGGTACGGCTCGGCTCCGTAGGTGGTCGGGATGCCGGCGGTGTCCACCAGGTCCTTGGCGCCCCAGGGGATCCCGTGCAGCGGGCCCCGGTAGCGGCCGGCGGCGATCTCGGCGTCCGCCTGCCGCGCCTGCCGCAGCGCCAGCTCCTCGGTCAGCGTGATCGTGCAGTTGAGCTTCGGCTGGAACCGGCGCAGGCGCCCGAGGTAGATGCGGACGAGCCGCTCCGAGCTCAGGGCGCGCGACTCGATCCAGCGGGACAGCTGCGTGAGCCGCGCGAAGGCGATGTCCTCGTCCCGCGCCGGCAGCGTCGGGACAGCGCCCGCGCTGCGGACGAAGCGGTCGCGGGGAGGGCCGGCGGCCAGGCCCGGCAGCACCGGGTCCCAGCGGGTGGCCGGTGGCAGCGTCGGCTCGAGCGCCAGCTTGCGGGGACCCGTGCGCCGCTCGTAGAGCGGCGCCATCGAGACACGCCAGTTGCCGGCGGCCTCCGCGCGCTCGGCCGCCGTGTACTCGACCTGCACCAGCTTCTCCGCCTCGGCGATGGTGGCCGGCGTGATCTCGGGACCGACCACGGGGCCGGTGCCGAAGGCCGGCGGCATGCCGGGAGGCGGCTGGGTGGCGAGGCCGGCCAGGCCGAAGGCCGAGCCCTTCAGGAAACGCCTGCGTGCGCTGGTCATGACGAATTCTACCGGGCGCCCGCGAGTGTGGTAGTGATGCGTCCCATGACCGGGTCGGCGAAGGCGAACGCCTTCGGCGAGCAGCTCCGCCGGGCGCGGGAGGCCCACGGGGTCACGCTCGCCGCCGTCGCCGAGGCCACCCGGATCCCTCGCCGCCACCTCGAGGCGCTCGAGCGCAGCGACCTCGAGGCCCTGCCTTCGGGGCCGTTCGCGAAGGGCTACATCGAGGCGTACACGCGCTTTCTCGGTGTCGACCCGCGGCCCATCCTGGAGGCCTATCGTGCGCGGGACCGGCAGCGCCACCCCGGCACGCCCGAGGACGACCGGCGGCTGCTCGACGAGCTGTCGCACCTCGTCGAGCGCCGAGGCCAAGCGAAGAGCCCTGTCTCCGCCCGGCTGAAGCCGGCCCACATTGGCCTTGCCGCGCTCGTCCTCGTCCTGCTGGCGGGCCTGGGATGGGTGGTGGTCCGCGGTCGGGGCAGACGTCCGGTCACGGCGGCGGCCGCGCGGCCGCCGGGGGCGACGACAGCGGCTCCGGCCGGCGCCAAGCCCCACACGTCGCCGCCGGCCACGGCGAGCGCGCGGCCCTCCCCGAAACCCGCGGTGGTCCCACCGACGCCGGCGCTCGAGGTCCGGGAGCATGGCGTGGGCACCGCCGTCGCCGATCACCGCCTGGTCGGACGGTCCAGCCGGTTTGCCGAGGGGAGCACCGTCGTCTTCTGGACCGCGGTGGTGGGAGGCCGGGCCGGCCAGGTCATCGGCCACGTCTGGTTCGAGAACGGGCGCGCGGTGACGAGGGCGGAGCTGCCGATCCGCGGCTCGCTCTGGCGGACGCAGTCACGGCTGCAGCTCCCGCGCGGCTCGGCCGGCCCCTGGGCGGTCGAGGCGCGCGCCTCCGACGGCCGCCTGCTGGCGCGCGACACGTTCCTCTGCGAGCCCGCTCCGTAGCTGCGCGGTAGCCCGTGTCGCACCCGCCGGAACCGCCTTTCGGCGTATCCTCTCCGGCGATTGGTTCTGCTCCGGGAGGACCTGGCCGGGGAGGGGTACCTGGCGGTCACGGTGCCGCGCAGCGTCGAGACGACTTCCACGCCGGATCGCTAGCCGAGGTCACCGCGGGCATAATCCGCAGCCATGCTGACGCTGCTCGCCGTGGCCCTCGCCGCCGTGACGACGGACGCTCCCTGCGACTTGCTGCTGACCGGCGGCCGGGTGGTGGACGGCACCGGCGCGCCCTGGTTCCACGCCGACGTCTGCGTGGTGGAGGACCGCATCGAGGCGATCGGCGCGCTCGACGGCCGGCCGGCGAAACGCCGCATCGACGCCAGCGGTCTCGTCATCGCGCCCGGGTTCGTCGACATGCTCGGCCAGTCCGAGTACAACGTGCTGGTCGACGGCCGCGCGGCCAGCAAGATCACCCAGGGCATCACCACCGAGATCACCGGCGAGGGCGACGCGATCGCACCTGTCGATGCCCGCATGGTGGCTGACGGCCGCGAGGTCTGGGCGCACTACGGGGTCGTCCCGAGCTGGACGACGCTGGCCGGCTACTTCGCGGAGTTCGAGCGCCACGGCTCCGCCATCAACCTGGGCACCTTCGTGGGCGCCGGCGGCGTGCGCAACCTCGTCGTCGGCAAGGACGATCGGCCGGCCACCGCCGAGGAGCTGCGGGCCATGGAGGGAGCGGTGGCGGCCGCCATGGAGGACGGCGCGCTCGGGCTCTCCACGTCGCTCATCTACGTTCCCGGCGTCTACGCCTCGACCGAGGAGATCGTCGCCCTCGCCCGGGTGGCGGCCCGCTACGGCGGGTCGTACATCACCCACCAGCGCAACGAGGACGACACCATCGACCGCAGCCTCGACGAGGTCTTCCGCGTCGCCCGCGAGGCCGACATCCCCGCCGAGATCTATCACCTGAAGACCGCCGGCCGCCGCAACTTCGGGAAGATGAAGACGGTGCTGAAGCGGCTGGAGGCCGCCCGCGCCTCCGGCCTCGACGTCAGCGCGGACCAGTACCCCTGGACCGCCAGCTCCAACGGCCTGGACGCCAGCCTGCCCGTCTGGGTGCGCGAGGGGGGCGCCGCCAAGATGGTGGCGCGCCTGACGGATCCCGCCACCCGGAGCCGGGCCCGCGCGGACTTCCTGGAGGAGCAGCAGGGCGACTGGCCGGAAGGGGCGGCCGCCATCCTCATCACCAGCGTGATCAACCCGGCGCTCAGGAAGTACGAGGGGAAGACGATCGCGGAGATCGCGAAGGACGAGACGAGGGACCCGCTGGACGTGCTGATGGACGTGGTGGCGGCGGACCGGGGCAACACCGGCCGCGTCACCTTCTCCATGGCCGAGGAGGACGTCCGCGCGGCGCTCGCACACCCGCTGGTGTCCTTCTGCACCGACTCGGGGGCGATGGCCGAGGACGGCATCCTCTCGCAGGAGAAGTCGCACCCCCGGGCCTGGGCCTCGACGGCGCGGATCCTCGGCCACTACGTGCGCGAGGAGAAGCTGCTGAGCCTGGAGGAGGCGATCCGGAAGATGACCTCGCTCCCGGCCTCCCGCATGCGGCTCCGCGATCGCGGCCTGCTGCGGCCCGGGATGCGCGCGGACCTGGTGGCATTCGATCCCGAGCGCGTCCGGGAGCGCTCGACCTACACGGACCCGAGCCACTACAGCGAGGGCATCCCCTACGTGGCGGTCAACGGGGCGCTGGTGGTGGACGGCGGGCGGATCACCACCGCCCGGCCGGGACGGATCCTCCGGGGGCCGGGGTACCGGCGCTAGCGAGCGCCCGCCTTCACCGCCGCCTTCGCCGCCTCGCGCCGGACACGGTCCTCCATCAGCAGCTTGTAGGCGACGTAGTACTTGTAGATGTTCGAGACGTAGGTGACCGTCTCGCGGCCGACACGCTCGGAGGCGACCTGCTCCACGTTGCCGAACCAGACGTTGGGGTCGAGCCCGCGCTTCTCCGCCTCCCGGCGCAGCTGGCGGACGCGGCCGGGGCCCGCGTTGTAGGAGGCGAAGGTGAACAGGCCCTTGTTGAGCGGGGTCATCGGCTCGTCCTTGTAGTACTGGTCGATCATGAAGCGCATGTACTTGACGCCGGCGTGGATGTTGGGGTCGAGCTGGGTGATGTCGCCGACCTTCAGCTCCTTGCCGGTAGCGGGCATCACCTGCATGACGCCGATGGCGCCCACCTGGCTCTTGGCGTTCTGGTCGAGCTGCGATTCCTGGTAGCCCTGGGCCGCCATCAGCAGGTAGTCGAGCCCGTACTTGTCGCCGTACTTGCGGAAGATGTCCACCAGGGCCAGGAGCTTCTTGCGCTCGGCCTCGGAGGTGGCCCGCTTCGCGTAGCTGGTGCTCACCAGGTAGCGCTTCTCCAGCATGTTGCCGAACGCCGTGCCCAGGCCGTACTTCGCCAGGAAGGCGTTCAGCTCGGCCTTGAGGCGAGGCGTGTTCTTGCGGATCGCCACCGCCAGGTTGGCGTCCGTCCGCAGAGCCAGGTCGTCGTGGACGGTCAGGTCCTTGAAGACCTTCTGCCAGAAGTCCGCCAGGTAGTTGTCGACCACGGTGATCGGGACGAGACCCGCGTTGACCATCTCCAGCACGTCATCGTCCTCGAGGTTCGCCGGGATTTCGCGGATCTCGACCGGGGGCTTCCCCCCGGCCTTCAGCCTGGCGTTGAGCGAGACCAGGCTCTCCCAGTACTTGCTGTCCTTGCGGGCGTAGACCTCCTTCCCGGCGAGGTCGTCGGCCGAGGCGAGGGCCGGGGCGCCGGGGCCGCAGACCACCACCTCGCTGACGTTGGTGCGGGTCGGATCCGTGAAGTCCACCAGGGCCTGCAGCTCCGGCCTGACGGTGACCTGGGCCACCACCGCGTCCACCCTGCCCTCCAGGAGCGCCGGGGCCAGCAGGTCACGCGGCAGCGACACGAAGAACACGTGGACCCTGGTGGCGTCGGTGGTCTTCAGCTTCCTGTTGAGCTGCTCCTCGAAGGCCTGCGCCATCTCGTAGGCGACGCCGCGCTGCACGCCCTTGTCCACGAAGTAGAAGGTGCGGTTGAAGGTGACGCCGACGCGGATGACCCTGTGGCGCACCATCTCGTCGAGGTCGCCGCTGAAGCGCTTCGAGACGATCGCCCGCACGGCCTCGGGCAGCGCCGCCTCGTAGGCGGCCAGCGCGCCGGCGTCTTCGGCGATCGTCGATGGGGTTGCTGCGGCGGGAGTGGAGGTGGCCGAGGCTTCGTCCGCCTGCGGCCTGGCCTTGCTGCCACCGCATCCGCCGGCCGCGCAGGCCACGCCCACCACGGCGAGCGCCGTCAGCCAGCTGCCGAGAGGATGATGAGCGAGTCGCGGCATGGTTCCTCCTGCCCCGCCGCCCCGGTCTCCGAGGGGAGCCGCGCGGCGCTGGATCTTATGCCGAGTCGGCACGCGTCGGCTCGCCGGCGCCCGCCTCCAGCTCCCGCGTCATCTCGATCATGGTGCGGCGGAAGCCCATGCCGTCGAACAGCGACTGCGCCGCCGTGTTCCCCGCGGCGGACCACAGCAGCACGCGCGGCGCGCCGCGCGCGCGCAGCCAGTCGCAGCCGGCTTCGACCAGCCGGGTGGCGACACCCTGCCGGCGGGCCGACTCGTCGACGACCACGTCGTGGAGGAAGCCGGCGGCGGCGCGCAGCGCCATCCAGTCGTGCGGCTCCAGCGTCGCGTAGGCGTAGCCGACCACCTGGCCGCCCCGCTCGGCGACCAGCACGACGGCGTCCCGCTTCTCGAGCTGGGTGCCGAGGAACCAGGCGTAGCCCTCGGCGACGTCCTCGCCCGCCGGGATGAACCGCTGTGGGTCGAACGCGTGGTGCTGGCGCACCAGCAGCGCGCCCAGCCGGCCGGCGGCGGCCATGTCTGCCGGCGTCGCCGGGCGTATGAGGAGCCCCGTCTCGGTCATGCCCAAGTGGGGCCCCTCAGCGGCCGCCCGCGGCCGGGGGCGCTGGCGCTGGCCCCGATCAGCGCCAGCATCCCGTCCCCGAGGTCGAGCAGGTAGGGCTGGCCGCTGCTGCCGCCCGTCGTCTCCCCCACGACGATCGCGCGGCCGTTGTCCTTGAACGGCATCACCAGGTCCTCGCGCGACGACAAGCAACCGCCGTCGACGAGCAGGGCGAGGCGGCCCCGGTAGGCGCGCTCGGCCGGCGGCATCCGCGGGGGCGTGGCGTCCTCGGCGACGGCCACCGTCGCTCGAGCACAGCCGATGACCAGGGCCGCGAGGCGCAGCCGTGCACCCAGATCCATCACCATGAGCCTCCCGTGCCGTGCCGGTTCCTCTCCCGACCGACCTCCCGACCGAGGTCGTCACGCGTCGCAGCCGCCCAGCGCCCGCACGGCTTCGGCAGCCCGGTCGCGCGGCGGGTGGCCGGCGACCGGCATCGGCTCGAGCAGACCGGTGACGAAGGGCAGCGCACCGGTGGGGTCCAGCTGCAGCAGGCCCAGCAGGCAGTCGACGACGACAGGCGGCTCCTCGTCGCCGAGCACCCGCCGCAGGGTGGCGAGTGACGCGGGCGCGGACGGGTGCTCGCGCAGCGCCGCCAGCTCGTCGAGCACCTCCTGCCGCTTGTCGCGCCGCATCAGGGCTTGCGGGTGCGCCGACGCCCGCTCAGCGCCGGCCGAAGAGCCGCGGCCGCCGGGTCTCCCCGAAGGCCACGTTCGACTGCTGGTCGAGCGCGAGCTCGTCGGCGGTGAAGTGCAGGGTGAGCGTGACCACGTACGGCGTCTCGTGCAGGCAGAGCTTCGCCGTGTAGGTGTCGTCCGAGGTCCAGCCGCCGCTCGCCGCTGCCTTCTCCTCGGCGGCACCGGTCGGCAGCACCACCGTCGTGCCCCAGCGGCCGTGGCCGACGGGAAGCTTCGTCTCGCGCCCGCCGCGCCGGAGGACCAGGGTGTCGCCACCGGCGTTCGCTTCCAGGGCGACCGCCTCGACGCCGTCCGCGTTCTGCGGGAACGAGTAGCGCTTGCCCGACACCTGGGCCGCCAGCGGCGACGAGGCGGCGCCTGACTGGGGCGCGAGCGCGAGCGAGCCGAGCTTCCGCCGCAGCGCTGCCTCCTGGTCGGCGGCGGCCGGCAGGGCCGCGGGCCCCATCGCGGGCAGCAGGTGTTCCCAGACCTGCTCCATCACCGCGCCCATGTCCGCGGTGCCGCTGGTGATCGCGACCACCGCGTCCTGCTCGGGCATCACGATGCAGAACTGGCCGAAGGCGCCGTCTCCACGGTAGAGGCCGTGCCGGCAGCGCCAGAACTGGTAGCCGTAGCCCTGCTCCCAGTCGCTTCTGGGATCGCTGCCGTTCGAGACCTGTCGGGCGGTGGCGGCGGCGATCCAATCGGCCGGCACCAGCTGCCGCCCCTGCCAGCTCCCCTTCTGCAGCAGCAGCTGGCCGAAGCGCGCGATGTCCTCGGTGCGGATGCGCAGGCCGAAACCCCCGAAGGAGATCCCGTGTTTGTCGGCGTCCCACCTCGGCTGGTCGATGCCCAGCGGCTCGAACAGTCGCGGGCGGAGGAAGTCCAGCACGGTGGAGCCGGTCCCCTTCTGCACCATGGCGGAGAGCATGTAGGTGGCCGGCGTGTTGTAGACGAAGTGCGTCCCCGGCTTGTGCGCCACTGGCAGTCCCAGGAACAGCCGCACCAGCGACTTGTCGGAGTCGAAGGGGAAGCCGGCGATCGCTTCTTCGTGGTGGCCCGTCGACATCGCCAGCAGGTCGCGCACACGCATGGCCTTGAGGTTCGCGCTCGGCTCCTCCGGGGCGTCCTCGGGGAACACGTCCAGCACCCGGTCGTCGAGGCTCAGCCGGCCCTCCGCGATGGCGAGGCCGACCGCCGTGGAGGTGAAGCTCTTGCTGAGCGAGTAGAGCACGTGCGGGTCGTCCTTCGCGTAGGGCGCCCACCAGCCCTCGGCCACCACGTGCCCGTGCCGCAGCAGCATGAAGCTGTGGACGGCGTCGACCTTCTGCTCGGTCTCCTGCAGGAACGCCAGGAGCGCCGAGGAGGCGATCCCCTGGGCTTCGGGGCTGCTGCGGGGCAGCTCGACCCGGGTCGCCGGGGCGGCGAAGGCGAGGCGGGCGCAGGCGGTGGAGATCAGGAGCGCGGCGAGGAGGCGCAGTCTCATGGCTGGTGATTCTCGCACCGAACCCTCACCTGGGCGACCGCACGAGCGTCGCGGCGAGCTGGATGGCGTCGATCATCGACTGGGCGTTGGCCGTCCCCTGACCGGCCCGGTCGAAGGCCGTGCCGTGGTCGACCGAGGTGCGGATGATGGGCAGGCCGAGGGTGACGTTCACTCCCGCCACGCTCGTCCAGGCGCCGGTTGCGCCGTCGTAGTGGAAGCCGAGGAGCTTCACCGGGACGTGCCCCTGGTCGTGGTACATGGCGACCACGGCGTCGTACTGTCCGCCCTTCAGCTTCGGGAACACCGTGTCCGCCGGCAGCGGTCCCTCGACCTCGATCCCGCGCTCCCTGGCCGCGCGCACCGCCGGCGCCACCTGCTCGTCGTCCTCGCTGCCGAAGAGGCCGCCTTCGCCGCAGTGCGGGTTCAGGCCGGCCACGGCCAGCCGCGCCCGCCCCCGGTTGAGCCTGCCGACGGCGGCGTGGGCGAGCTCGATCACCTTGAGCACCCGCGGCGTCCGCACCGCGTCGATCGCCCGCCGCAGCGACACGTGCGTCGAGACGTGGACGACGCGGAACCTGCCTTCCACGAGCATCAACGCGTAGTCGTGGCTGCCGGTCTTCTCGGCGTAGATCTCGGTGTGGCCGGCGTAGTGGAACCCTGCCGCGTTGACGGCCGCCTTGCTGATGGGGCCGGTGACGTTGGCGTCGACCAGTCCCTCCCGGGCGAGCTCGATGGCCCTGGCCACGTACTCGAAGGAGGCGCGACCCTGCTCCGCCGTCACCTGGCCGGGGCGGAGCTGGGCGGGAGGGAGGTTGTGCAGGTCGAGGACGTCGATGGTGCCGCGCTGGTACCGCGCCTCCGCGGGCCGGCCCACGGCGCGCACGGCGAGACCCAGGCCGCAGAAGCGGACGGCGTCCGCGACCACCGCAGCGTCGCCGACGACGAGCGGCCGGCAGACCTCGTGCACGGCCTCGCTCGCCAGCGCCTTCGCACAGACCTCGGGCCCGATGCCGCCGGGGTCGCCCATGGTGATGGCCAGCAGGGGTCGATCGCCGCTCATCTCGCCCCGTCCTTCCTGCACCGCCGGTGCACGGCGACCAGGTCCTGGTCTCGCCCGAAGGAGCCGGACATCGTCACCACCGTCACGCCGTCGAGAGCGCCGCCCTGCGCGACACCCCAGGGCGCCCCGGGAATCACCTCGCCGCGGAGCCGGATCGCCGACACACCGGCCGCGCCCAGGATCGCCCGCGCCGTGTCGCCTCCGGAGAGGAAGAGCGCACCCGGTTTCCTGTGATTCGCCAGCGCCGCGCCGAGAGCGGCGAGGGCGGAGAGGATGCGGCCCGGCGCCGTGCGCCCTTCCCGGCGCTCGTGGGGCGCCTGCACGACGAGGTCGCACGCCTCCCAGGCGGCGGTGGCCGCGCGTGTCAGCGCCCGCAGCCCTTCACCGGCGAGGCTCGAGGGCGTCAGCACCACCGCCTGGCACCGGCCCTGCCGCAGCAACGCGACCTGCCGCCGCAGCGATCGGCTGGCCGAGCCGCAGACGAAGAGCATGGACGAAGCAGGACGCATCGCGGCCGATCCTGCGGCCTCACCGGGACGAAGGCGAGCGGCCAGTGCGGTCGCCAGCCCGGCCGAGCCCGCCAGCAGCGCGTCCCGGAGACCGCCGGCGACCACGGCCGCCACCACGTCGAGGTGCTGCCGACAGCCAGCATCGCAGGTGATCAACCGATGGCCTTCGCTCAGCAGCCGCTCCAGCGTCCGGCGCAGGGCGTCCGGCCCGTTGTCCAGGTCGGTATGGTGCAGGTGGGTGACCGGCACGCCGGCTTGCCGAGCGAGCAGCCGGGGAAGGCACGACTCCGTCACCGGCGCGACGGGATCGCGGCCCGCCTCTCCCTCCGCCGTCGGCACTCCTCGGACGAGATGCACCCCGTCGATGGTGACGCGGCCCTGGTCGGGATGGGCGGGCGCCACCAGCGCGCACCTCAGGCCCAGCTCGCGACGCACCGTCTCGATCTCGAGGCCCGGCCGGCCACGCAGCTGGCTGTCCATCTTGTGGTACACGAGCGCGGGCCTGCAGAGGCGGACGATTCCAGCCGCCATTCGCAGTCTGGGGGCGGCCTGGGCGGGATCCAACCCCCGCGTTCCCGTGTCGATCGCCAGTCCGGCGCCGGCCTCCGGCTCCGGCGCGGCAGCCTCGCCCAGCGTCAGGAGCAGGGTCTCCTCACCCGAACGGAGGAACTGGACCGCGGTGTCGGCGGCGCCGCTGAGGTCGTCGGCCACGACACAGACGCGCAAGGGATGAGACGGCATCACGCGTCCCGGACCGGCAGCATCTCCGGGGCGTGCGTGAGCACCGCCACCCGCGCCTCGCCTCCCTGTCGGCGAAACGCCTCCTGGACCGCCCAGGCGATGTCGGGAGCGTGGGTGTGTCCGAGCCTCGCCTTGTCGTCCGGCGGTATGCCGGGCGAGCAGGTGATGATGCCCGCCTTCTCGCGCACCATGGCCCAGGCCACCGCCAGCGCGGCGGCGACACCGTCCTTCAGCCTACCCGCGGCGTAGGCCTCCCGGAGGCGCTGCGAGGAGCGGCTCGCGTACTCCAGCACGCCCGCGTGTACCGGGCTCACGCCCTCGGGCGCCGGCGTGCACAGGACGATGGTGCCGCCCGGCCGCACCATCCGCTGCGCGGGGTACAGGGCCTTGTGCGACTGCCAGAAGTCGAGCTCGCAGGGGCACGCTCCCGCGATCACGATGTCGGGGTCGCGCGGGTAGGAGAACGCGTAGACGGCGCGCGCCAGGTCCACCGCGCGGGCGAACGCGTCCCCGCGCCGGCCGAAGAAGACGCCGGCGACTTCCCCCTGGGGGCTCGTCACCACGTTGCAGACGGTCCTCATCCCGACGCGGTCGGCGATCTCCTCCATGTCGGAGCGCACCGGGTTCTCCGCCCGGCCCAGCAGCGAGTCGCCGCCGCCGCCGCAGGACAGCATGTGGGTGGCCGCGGTGGTCTCGGCACCGCAGATCCCCGGCTGGACGATCTTCCCGCCGCCCGAGAAGCCGGGGATGTGGTGGGGGACCACGGAGCCGATGCCGATGACGACGTCCGCCTCCACCGCCGCCCGGTTGACGCGGATTGGCGTGCCCCGGCTGGAGCAGCCGAGCGACACCAGCTGCGTCGGGTCCTGCCACTCGTGGTTGAAGACGCGGATGCGCCGGCAGACGTCCGCGCCCAGCTTCCGCCGCATCTCCGGTTCGGACAGGTAGCGGTGGGTTCCCAGCGCCACCAGGCAGGAGACGCGGTCGTCTTTCACCCCTGCCGCGTTCAGCTGGCCGAGCAGCACGGGAACGATCCGATCCACGGGAGTCGAGCGGGTGTTGTCGTCCGCGAGGATCAGGACCCGTTCCGTCCGCCGGACCCACGCGGCGAGGGGCGGCTGCCCCAGCGGCGACGCCAGCGCACCCCGGATCGCACCGTCGAGGTCCGCGACGGGCGCCACGGCCCGGGGCGAGTACACGCCGAGCAGGTTTCCGTCGGGGATGTCGAAAGCGAGAGAGGCGGCTCCGAACGGCAGGACGACGCGCGCCATGTCACCTCGTGCGGCGGTCCCTCACGCCGACGAGAGGAGTCTACGGCAGGCCGAGCCGGCGCTGCCCGCACCTTTGGCTTCGCTGCCCCCCGGGGTCTCAGGGCCGGTCAGGCAGGACGCCGGCTGGTGAGCGTCAGCACCGCCTGCGCGAGCTGGTGCGGCTCCACGGGCTTTCCCAGGTGGAGCTGGAAGCCGGCGGAGAGCGCCCTGAGCCGTTCCGCTTCGGTCGCAGCCGCCGTGATCGCGGCCGTCGGGATGTTGCGGTAGGGTGCGTTCGGCAGCGATCGCACGTGCCTCAGGAGCGCGAACCCGTCGTCGCCGGGCATCACGATGTCGGTCAGGATGGCATGGGGCCTGCCCCGCTGCAGCTCGGCCACCGCCTCGCCGACCGAGCCCGCCGTACGGACCTCCGCCCCGAACCGCGACAGGCTGCGGCGCATCAGCTCGCGCGCATCCGTGTCGTCGTCCACCACGAGGACGCGCAACCCGGCCAGGACGCTCAGCCTCTCGGCATCGGCCGCGCCGGGTCGGCTGGCGGCGCTGCGCTCCGCGATGGAGCGGGTGAGCTCGGGCAGGACCACCTCGAAGATGGAGCCGCTGCGGTCGGAGCGATTGGCCGCGGACACGCTGCCGCCATGCATCTCCACGATGTGCTTCACCAGCGCCAGCCCCAGCCCCAGCCCTTGCGAGCGGGCGCTCGTCTCGTCCTGCCGGAAGCGCTCGAAGGCCTGGGGGATGAACTCGGGCCGAAGTCCCGGGCCCTCGTCGGTGACCGCCACGCGCACGCAGCCGGCGCTGGTGACGACGGAGGTCGTCACCTTTCCCTGAGCCGGCGTGAACTTCACGGCGTTCGAGAGCAGGTTCCAGACGACCTGCTGGAGCCGGCCCTGGTCAGCCCAGACACGGACGGCGAGGTCGCCGGTCGCGTCCAGCTCGACGTTGCGGGCCAGCGCCGCCGGACGGACCGTCTCGATCGCGGCGGTGACGACGTCGCCGATCCTGACCGGCAGCGGGTCGAGCCGCATCTTCCCGGCGAGGATCCGCGCTTCGTCCAGCAGGTCCGAGACGAGGCCCGTCTGGATGCGCGCGTTTCGGCGGATGGCTTCGATCGCCCTCCCCCGCTCTTCCTCGCTGAGCCGGCCGCTCTGCAGCACCTCCGCCCAGCCGACGATGGCGCTCAGGGGCGTCCGCAGCTCGTGGGAGAGCGTGGCCAGGAACTCGTCCTTGGCGCGGTTGGCCCGGGCGAGCTGCTCCGCCAGGCGCGCCTGCTCCGCGGCGGACGACTCAGCCCGCAGCCGGGTCTGGTGCAGGTTGTCGACGAGGAAGGTGACGCCGGCCGACACCACCACGTAGAGCGCCAGCTGGAGCAGGTGCGCCGACCGCAGCACCTCGGATGGACCCCGCGGGGTGTCGGCCAGGAAGAACAGCCCGGCCGCCCCTCCCAGAACCGCCCCGGCCATGCCCACCCGCGCGCCGCCGATCGTCACCGCCAGCATGACCGCCAGTATGAGCAGGAGGAAGGGGGACTTGGTCTCCAGCACTGGCTCGAGCAGCCACCGGGCGAGGATGGCGAGGCAGACCGGCGCCAGCCCCAGCGCCCAGCGGCGGCGAGACACGGAGACGTCCCCCCGGGAGACGGGCGTAAGATCGGCAGACGCTGTGGCCACGGACCGCGTTTGTCGAAGCTACCACCTTCCCGGGGCCCGCCACGTGAGAAGTTGTCACCGCCGCGTGCGGTGTGAATCCTCCCTGGGGAAGGCGGCTCTCACCAGCACAGAGCCCAGGCGATAATCTCCGGGTGGACGACGGCGAGCTCCTGGAGGCGGCCCGCGACGGAGGAGGAGGGCACGGATGTCGACGATGACTGTTCGCTTTCCCGGCGGCAAGCGCGTGGACGCAGAGTACGGGGGCTTCACCGTCCATACCGACCAGCCGCCCGAGGGAGGAGGCGACGGCTCGGCGCCCGCGCCCTTCGACCTCTTCCTCGCCTCCATCGCCACCTGCGCCGGCATCTACGTCAAGGGCTTCTGCGACTCGCGCGGCATCGCCACCGAAGGTCTCGGGCTCGAGATGCGGGTCGAGCGCGAGGCGGGAAGCCCGCGGATCGCCAGGCTCCTTCTGGAGATCCGGCTGCCTGCCGGCTTCCCGGAGAAGCACCGAGACGCCGTGATCCGCGCGGCCGATCTCTGCGCGGTCAAGAAGCACATCTTGAAGCCGCCGGCATTCGCGATCCAGGCCGTCCCGGCCACCGCGTCGGGCCGCTCTGCCTGAGCCCGGGGCGGGGCCCCGTCAGGCGCTGGCGTTCACTGGCGGACCTTCCGACCGCGGGACGCCCGGGTCGGTGCCGAGCGCCGACCCGGCGCGGGCCCGGGGTCCAGGCGCCGGAACTCCGCGCTCCCGCAGGAGGGGCAGCCCTGCTGACGCCCGGTGCCGAACGGGGCGGACCATGGGTGCCGACACGACTCACAGAGGAAGCGACGCTCGCCCGCGAAGGCTACCGGGCCGCCGACGATCCGAAGCGCCCGTCCGTCGACCAGCGCCTCGGCGACCTTTCGCCGCGAGGCCTCAACGATCCGCGCGAAGGTGGCCCGTGAGATGCCCATGCGCCGGGCCGCCTCGTCCTGGTACAGGCCCTCGAGGTCGGCGAGCCGCAGGGCCTCGAGCTCGTCCACGCTCAGCGCCGTCTCCTCGAGCGTCCGCAGAGGCACGCCTGCGGGCTTGAAGTAGCCGAAGCGCGGGCGAGAGGCGACGCGGCGTGGGCAAGGGGGACGGGCCATGGCGGTCGCTTCGCTGGGCCTGGCGGGGAGCACGCGCAAGGCCGAGCGTCGTTCGGCGCAATACATGAGTGGATCGCCGGAGCCGCAACTCGGCCCGCTTCGGCCGCTACGAGTGTCCGGACGCCTCTACGAGCAGCCTCCCTGGATCTTCTTGACCGGCTTCTTGGCCACAGGACCCGCTTTCGACTCAGCGATCCTCTTCGCCAGCTGCACGCGCGCCTCGGAGCGGAAGCGGTCGCGGTCGGCCTGGGCGGCGTCGGAGGCGGGGCCCGGCGACTCGTACTCGAGAATCGCCTGGCGCAGCGCGCGGACTCCTCCTTCGAGGACCCGCACGTTCTGGTAGCCGAGCCGCTCGGCAAGGAGCGCGGCCTGCAGCGAGCGCGAGCCGTCCTCGTCCACGAAGACGCGGCTCACGCGTCGGCGACCCAGCAGCGGCTGCCACTCCCTGGCCAGCAACCCCTCCAGCGGGAGCGAGACCGCGCCCGGCAACGCGAGCCGCTTCTGTGCCGCTTCACCCCTGAGGTCGAGGACGAGCAGACGCGGGTCGTCGTCCAGGAGGCGGAACGCGAACTCGTCCGGGGTCATGTACTGCGCCGCGTGCTGCTGCTGGTAGAGGGGATCGGCGACCTGGGTGAGGAGCCTGGTCTTGCGGTCCGGCAGGAACACCAGGACCGCCGCCAGCGCCAGCAGCCCGGCGGCGGCCCAGCGGTGGGCCGCCCGCGGGAAGGAACGCGAGGGCGCCTGTGCGCTCACCTTCCTCTCGATCCAGGAGGTGACGGCAAACGCGGCCACGGCGGCCGCGACGAGGAACAGGACGAACCCGCCACGAGACACGCCCAGCGAGTCGTAGACTCTCACCGGCCCGCGGCCGCCGGCGTTCACGAAGCCGGAGAAGAGCGGATACGCCTCGCCGTAGGCGAAGACGCCGAGCGCGCCGCCCAGCACGAAGACGATCGCGTCCTTCTTGCCGATCGCCGCCGCGCAGACGCTGGTTCCCGGGCAGTAGCCGCCGAGGATGAACCCCAGGCCCATGACCACGCCGCCCAGGACCGCCGGACCGAGGAAGAGCGGGTTCACGTAGATCGCGTCCAGGTCGAGCAGGCCCGCCCAGCCGAGCAGCAGCGTGCCCGAGAGCGCGGTGATCGCGGCCGTGAAGAAGACCCGAAGGACCGTGAAGTCGTAGCCGTAGAAAAGCCCTGCCAGGCGGCGGGACGAGGAGAAGCCGGCCTGCTCGAGCACGTAGCCGAAGGCGATGCCGATCAGCAGGCCCGAGAGGATGTTGAGCTCGTTCGAGAGGAGGTCCGGGACGAGGGGTGCCATGGTCAGATCCAGAGCCTGCGGAAGAAGAAGGCCGCCGCGTATGCGGTGCCGAAAATGGCCAGCATGGTGACGAAACCCGCGGTCGCCAGCACGGCCATCCCGCTGAGCGCGGCGCCGCTCGTGCAGCCGCGAGCGAACTGCGCGCCGATCCCGAAGAGCGCGCCTCCGGCGAGCGCAAACGCGAGCCGGGTGCGGCTGGTGATCCGAGGGCCCTTCTCCGTCGTCCAGGTGAGCCGGCCCGACACCAGGCCGGAGAGGAACCCGCCGATCAGGACGCCGATGACCTCGAAGACGAGCCACTGCTTCAGGGGGTTCCCGGCGTGCTCGGTCGCGTACTCGGCGTAGAACGGCTGGCGGGCGGCATGCGCCGGCGCCGCCGTCTCCACCGCCGCGATGACGGCGCTCTTAACGGCGCCGCTCGCGCCCAGGCCACGGCCGCTGACGACGACGGCCGCCAGCAGCACCAGGCCGAGGAGAACGCCAGCCAGGTAGGGATTCAGGTAGCGCTGGGTGGTCATGCCGCGATCTCCGTGGAGTCCGTGCTGGTCCTGCTGCCCGAGCCCGGGCCGTCCTCGAGCTCCTCCCAGCCGGTGATCATCGCCCGGAGGTTCGAGAAGACCGTCTGACCGGTGGTGATCAGGTACAGGTGCGAGACCAGGAAGGCGACCAGCAGGAAGGCGGCCGCGGTGTGCAGGACCGCGATCGTCGCCAGGCCGCTCACGTTCAGGGCGTCGACGCCGTAGCGCTGCGGGTAGCGATAGAACATGTAGAGCAGACCCGAGGTCACGATCCCCGGGATGACCAGCAGCTTCAGGCCCAGGTAGACGAGCCGCTGCAGCGGGTTCAGCTTGCTGAGGGCCGTCTTGTGGGTGGGGTGGGGCGCGTTGCGGAAGATGCCGAGGAGGTAGTACTCCGCCTGGGCGCGCAGGTTGTCGAGCGTCGGCAGGTACTGCCTCCACTCGCCGGTGGTCAAGTGCCAGAAGGCAGCGAAGGCGATCAGCACCAGCAGCGCCACGGCGGCGACGCTGTGGTAGCGGACCGCCTGCTCGAAGCCGAAGAAGGAGAGCGAGCCGTGGATCTCGAAGCCGGTCATGGCCAGGAACAGGATGAGCAGCGCCTGGGTCCAGTGCCAGAAGCGCTCGAAACCCTTGTAGACGTATTCCCGCCTCATCGCTGGCTCCCTTCCGTGGCCCGGCGGCTCACCCACGCGCGTCCGCCCGCGTGCAGCACGACGCCCGCGAGCGCCAGGCCGATTCCCAGGGAGCCCAGGCCGTCGACCCAGCGGTTGCGGTCGCGGCCGGGCAGGTAGAAGTCGGTGAGGCCTGCCAGCCTCGACCCCCGGCGGGTGTGGCACTCGGCGCAGCCGACCGCCTGCCCCTTCGGCGCGACCATGTGGTTGATGGGCCAAATCATCTCGGTCTCGACGAACCCGAGCTTGCCGCTGTAGGGCAGGCCGACGAGCTTCATCCCCTCGCTGGCCGAGCGCTGCCAGTCGAAGTCCCGCCAGAGGGCGCCGTCGCCGTCGTGCGTGCCCGCCAGCTTCGGCTGGACGAGCAGGCGGTTCTCCTCGTCGAAGGGCTGGCGGGCCCGGTGCACCTTGACCGGGACGATCTTCGCGTCCGGCTCGGCGTAGCTGCCGAAGAGGCGGTTGATCTTCACGGGCGCCTGCTCGACCCGGTCGCCAAGCAGGTAGTGGCTGGCCGTCCCGTCGAACCAGGCGTACTCCGGCTTCAGCTGGCGACCCCAGCGGAACGAGCCCTTGATCGACATGTAGACGTCGTCGCCGAGCGCGTCCTTCTCCTCGAAGGGCTTGCCGTCGCGCAGCCGCCCCGCGGTCGACCAGTCCCAGCGCAGCTTGGTGGAGTTCACCTTGGCGTAGGTCGGGATGTGGCAGGACTGGCAGGCGACCTTGAGCGTGTGCATGTTGAGGCGGCCGTCGGCGTGGGGCGTCGCGGTGTGGCAGTCCTCGCACTGCACGCGGTTGCGGTTCATCGAGGAGATGGAGTAGAGCTTGCCCTTGAGCTGGTGCTTCTCCGCGGTGTGGCAGTCGACGCAGGACATGTCGGCGCCGTCGCTGCCCATGTGGACGTCGACCTGGCGGGTGGTGTCGAAGAGGGCCATCTCCAGGTCGCCGTGCTTGACGTTGTTCCCGCCCCCGCTGAAGAAGTGGCAGGTCCCGCAGTTCGTCCGCTGCGGGCGGCCGACGTGCTGCGCGACCTTCGTCAGGTCGACCGTCGGGTCGGGGTTGCCCGCCCCGCTGTTCGCCTTGACGTAGGTCGAGGTGTTGTCGTGGCAGGCGAGGCAATCGACGTTGCGCGCGTCGCCGAAGTCGAAGCCGGCATCGGTCCAGCCGTAGCCGATGTGGCACTTGTCGCAGGCCTCGTGGCTGCCCGCCACCCCGATGCAGAAGTTGTTCAGCAGGTTCTTCTTGCCGATGTAGCGCACGCCCCGGCCGGCGATGTACTCGGCGCGCTCCCAGTTCCAGTGACTGGAGCGCATCACCTCCTGCTGACGACCGTTGTGACAGGAGATGCAGGCCTCGGTCACCTGCTGCGGCGAGGCGAAGCGCCGCTGCAGCTGGGAGAACTTCGTGTGGTCGACCGACGGGACCGGCTTCTTCGCGTAGCGGCGGTGGAGCGTGTCGGTCAGGGACGGCTCGACGTCCTTGCGGACGAGCGACGAAAAGGCGAGTGCCGCGAGCAGCAGCAAGCCAGCCAGGCCCGCGAAGATCTTCCTCATGGCTCAGTCACTCCGTCCGTGCGGGTCTCCGCTGAAGACGTCAACCGGGTTCCCTGCTTCGGGACGTAACGAGCAGGGTTCGTGCCACTGGGAGCGCTGGGCGATTCGGCTCGTTTGCGCGTTCGTTTGGGTGAGTGTGGGCGGAGGCGTGAAACGTCTCAGCGTTTCGTTGCAGCGTTGCGTTGCGACGAAACGTTGTGCCTGCCGCCTTGAAAGAAATCCTCCCGGGATCAGGCGGCAGGCTTGACGGTGACGTCCATGCCCAGCCGCCTGAGCCTGTGCAGCCCTCTCGCACATGCGGCCACGACGTCAGGAGTTGCTGGGAGCGCCACCGTGAGCGATCCTCGGGCCGCCCTCAGGACCGAGGACAGGCGACTGGACACGATCATGAAGAAGGGGCTCGGCTCCCGCTACCGCGTGCGCTACTACGACGCCTTCTCGCGCGTCTACGACCGCTTCGTCGCGGCCCACTCGAGCGACCGCGAGGGACGGCTTCGCGAGACGCTCGCCGAGCGGTCCGGCCTCCTGCCCGACGCCCGCGCCCTCGACTTGTGCACCGGCACCGGGGCGATGCTCCCGAGCCTGCTGCGGCGGACCGGCACGCGCGGCCTGGTGGTGGGGCTCGACTTCTCCCGCGGCATGCTGGGGCAGGCCCGCCGCAGGCTGGGAGGCCGGCCGGGAGTCGCGCTGGTGCGAGCCGAGGCGGAGCGGCTGCCGTTCCGGGCGGGCTGCTTCGACGCCGTCACCTGCTCGCACGCCTTCTACGAGCTCAAGGGCGACGGGGCGGAGCGGGCGCTGGCGGAGGTGAGGCGGACGCTGCGGCCCGGCGGGTCGTTCCTGATGATGGAGCACGAGGTGCCGACCCGGCCGCTCGTCCGTCTGCTCTTCTACGTGAGGCTGCTCTCGATGGGGCTGCGCAAGGCGAGAGAGGTGCTCGGCAACGAAGAGGCGCTGTTCCGGAGGCACTTCCAGGCGGTGGAGCGGGTCGCCACCGACACCGGCCGCTCGAAGATCATCGTCGGCAGCGCCCCGCGCGGCCCCTCAGCCGTGGCTTGAGAGTCGACGCGCCGTGCCCCGCTGCCGCCACTGACCCAGTGCCGCCTGCCCGTCCGGCCAGGCGAGCACGTGGAGCCCGGTCATCAGGAGCGCCGAGCTCAGGCACCACAGGCAGCTCGCGCCGATCACGAACGGCTCGAGAAAGGTCAGGCAGGCGGAAAAGAGAGCGGCCTGTTCCCGAGCGCCGGCGGTGGTCATGGCCAGCATGGCGACCGCCGCGCGCCTCGACACGGTTGCGCCTCCCCACCGTTTGGCAACCCAGGCCAGGAGGACGGCGGCGAAGCCTCGTCCCACCATGCCCCCCGCGCGAGCGCGCTCACTGCTCGAACTCGTACACGGCTCCCACCCTGCCCGGGCTGCAGCGCGGGCCGAGCGCCTGCATCAGCGCGGCCGTCGCCCGGACGCCAGTGCAATGGCACGGCACCACCCGCTCCACCCGACGCTCGAGCAGCGCGTGCACGACGACGTCGATCTGCGCGTCGCTGGCGGCGCCAAGGTGCAGGCCTCCCAGGACAGCCGTGACGCGCCTCCCCTGGCTGAGCGACTCCACCTGGCGCAGGGTGTCGAGGAGGCCGGCGTGCCCGCAGCCGAGGAGGACGACCACTCCCTCCCGCGTCTCGGCGAAAGCCGCCTGGTCGTCCGCTATCGGGTCCACTTCCCGCCCCTCCGCGTCCAGGAAGAAGCTGCCGGCGACCGGCGGGGAGCCGTGCTGCCTCGCAATTGCGCCCGTCAGGCGCAGGCCGCCGAGGTGCACGGGGTTGTGCGACGAATGGAAGGACGCCCGTTCGAGCAGCAGCTGCCGCACGGCTGCGGGCATCCCGATCTCGCTCGCCGCCGCCCCCCGCCCGGAGTAACGGACAGCGAGCGCCTCCGGGTGGGCGTAGACTGGAACCCCGGGGCGGTCGTTCAGCACCGCGGCCAGCCCGCCCGTGTGGTCGTAGTGGCCGTGACTCAGGACCACGGCGTCGAGCGAGCCCAGGCGGAGGCCGAGGGCTTCCGCGTTGTGCCGAAGCACCAGCCCCTGTCCGGTGTCGAAGAGCACCCGTTGCTCGCCGAGCTCCAGCCAGAACGACAGGCCGTGCTCTGCCAGCAGGCCTCGCCCGCCGGCGACGTTGTCCGCGACGATCAGGATCCGCACCCGCTCAATAATGGTCATTTGCTCAGAAGAGTCAAGCCCGGCGCGCCCGCTGGCCCGGCTTGACAGGGATATGAGCGTATTCCAATAATCGACCCCAGCACCCCACGCTGCCCCCCGGCGAGGAGAGAGAAGCTCGAGGAGGAGTGACATGGAACAGGCGAAGGCCGAGACGCCCGCGACGATGCCGAGGATCGGAGACCACGCGCCCGCCTTCAAGGCGGTCACCACCCAGGGTGAGATCAGCTTCCCCGACCAGTACGCCGGGAGCTGGGTCATCCTGTTCAGCCACCCCGCCGACTTCACGCCCGTCTGCACCTCGGAGTTCATGACCTTCGCCACGCTGGAGGAGAAGTTCGCCGAGCTCAACTGCAAGCTGGTCGGCCTCTCCGTCGACGGCCTCTACAGCCACATCGCCTGGCTCAGGACCATCAAGGAGAAGATCGCGTACAAGGGCATGAAGAACGTCGAGGTGAAGTTCCCGTTGATCGAGGACATCACCATGGAGGTGGCGAAGCGGTACGGGATGATCCAGCCAGGCGAGAGCTCGACCAAGGCCGTGCGGGCGGTGTTCGTCGTCGATCCGAAGGGCGTGATCCGGACGATCATCTACTACCCCCTGAGCTTGGGGCGCAACTTCGACGAGTTGCTTCGGGTGCTGGTCGCCCTGCAGACCGCCGACGCCTTCTCCGTGGCGACGCCGGCGGACTGGCGGCCAGGAGACGACGTGATCGTCCCCACGGCGGGGTCCTGCGGGACCGCCAAGGACAGGATGGAAGGCAAGCAGCCGGGGGTCACCTGCCACGACTGGTTCTTCTGCACCAGGAAGATCGACAAGGAGACGGTCCTGAGCACGGTGATGAAGGCTGCCGTCAACGCCTGAGGGAAGGCCGGCCGGCCGCTCGCGGGAGCGGCCGGCCCCTCTTGCGCGCCGCGGGGCTCAGTGGTCGCAGGCGTTCGGCCCGGTGGCGAGCGAGCCGGCGAGGAAGGCCGCCACCAGCTTCTCGGGAGCCTCGGCAGCCGCCCCGGTGACGACACGGACTCCGTTCTCGGCAAAGAGGTTCTGGGCCCGCATGCCCATGCCCCCGGCTATGATGACGTCGGCGCCCTGCTCCTTCAGCCAGCGTGGAAGCACTCCGGGCTCGTGTGGCGGCGGCACCAGCGAGCGCGTGCTCGACACGGTGCGTGCCTGGGGGTCGACGTCCACGACGGCAAAGTGCTCGCAGTGGCCGAAGTGCGGGCAGAGCACGCCGCCCGCGACAGGAATCGCGATTCGCATGTGGTTGGTCTCCTTCTCCTCACGCCGGCGCGCGGAGCGCGTCGTTGCAACACGGGTTCGAGCGGGCACCCCACTCGTATCCACTTCAGCTGGCCGGCCCCTCCGCGGCCGACCGCAGCTTCCGGCCGGCCACGGTGACGGGGCGGCAAGGGACGGCCGGCTCCTCGTCTGCCAGTCGCCGCACGCGGCGCCAGACCGCGGCGATCGCGCCCGCGGAAGGGGTCTCGGCCTCGATCGCGGTACGCCCCTCGATCTGCGCTCGGACGACCGCCGCATCGTAACCGATGCGGCCGACCACGTGCCCGCCGAGCCGACGCGCGGCCCGCTCGATCCGCTCCGTCACCTCGCCGTTGATGTCCCACTTGTTGACGCACACCGCCACGGGTACCTGGAAATGGCTCGCCAAGGCGACCACGCGCTGCAGGTCGTGTTCGCCCGACAGCGTCGGCTCGGTCACCACCAGCGCGAGGTCCGCGCCGGTGAGCGAGGCGATCACCGGGCAGCCGATTCCGGGAGGGCCGTCCACCAGCAGCAGCCCGGCACCGCTCCGCTCGGCGAGCCGGCGGGCCTCGCGCCTCACCAGCGAGACGAGCCGCCCCGAGTTCTCCGCGGCGGTCCCGAGCTGTGCATGGAAGAGGGTGCCGCAGCGGGTTTCCGAGACCATCCAGGCACCGCAGACGCGTTCCGGGAAGTCGATCGCCCCCGCCGGACAGAGGCGGACGCAGACCCCGCAGCCCTCGCAGCCGAGGGGGTCGACCCGGAAGACCCTCTCCCCGTCGGCGGCGCGTCCTGCGGCGATCGCGCCGAAGCGGCACACCTCCGCGCACCCACCGCAACCGCTGCAGTCCTGCTCGCGGACGGCCGCCGTGCGCCCGCCCAGGAACTCGTGCCGTTCCAGCGGGCGAGGCGCAAACAGGAGGTGCAGGTCGGCGGCGTCGACGTCGCAGTCTGCGATCACGGCCCGGTGCGCCATCGCCGCGAAGCAGGCCGTCAGGCTGGTCTTGCCGGTCCCGCCCTTGCCGCTGAGGACCACGATCTCCTTCACGCCGCCCCCCCGGCGGGAACGGAGGCGAAGGGACGCCTCGCACAGAGCTCCCGGATGCGGGCCAGCAGGCCCTCGAAGAGGGCTCGATAGCCCGGGACTGCGTCGAGCATCAACTCGCCGCGCGAGTACGCCTCGGCGACGCGGCGGTCGTCGGGGATCTCCGCCAGCAGCGGCAGGCCCTCCGTCTCGCAGTAGCGCTGGACCCGTGCGTCCCCCAGGCCGACACGGTTCACCACCACGCCGCAGCCCAGCCCCAGGGAGCGCACCATCTGCACGGCCAGCCCGAGGTCGTGCAGGCCGAACGCGGTCGGCTCGCTGACCAGCACGACCAAATCCGAGCCGCGCACGGTGGCGACCACGGGGCAGGAGGTCCCGGGCGGTGCGTCCAGGATTGCTGGACCTGGGCGGATCCGCTGCTTCACCGCGCGGACGAGCGGCGGAGCCGCGGGGCGCCCCACGTCCAGGCGGCCCTCGAGGCGCAGCACGCTGCCGGAGGCGAAGCTCTCGACCACACCGATGCGATGTCCGGCCTCGCGGATGGCGCCGCGCGGACACGCCCGGGAGCAGCCGCCGCAGCCGTGGCACAGCTCCGGGAAGACGAGCGGCCGCGAGCGGGTGACGGCGATGGCCCCGAACTGGCACGCCTCGGCGCAGAGGCCGCAGCCGTCGCACAGCGACGGCTCGACGACGGGCGTCGGCACGGTGACGGTTTCGCAGCCGAGCGAGGCGCCGCCGATGAAGAAGCCCAGGTTCGGTTCCTCCACGTCGCAGTCGACGAGCTGTACGGGTGAGCCGAAAACCCGGGCGAGGTTGGCCGCCACCGTTGTCTTGCCCGTGCCCCCCTTGCCCGAGGCGACCGCGATCCGGAGCGACATCAGCTCCAGTGGCCTTCGACGTCGGCGCCGCCTGCGGGCTGCAGCTCGCCCGACCGCAGACGGGCGAGCGCCTCCGCCGGCGTCCGGGCATCCGTCAGGTAGATGCGCACCCCGGCCGCCTCGAGCACGCGGAACGCCTTGGGCCCGCAGTGACCGGTGATCAGGCTCCCGGCCCCGAGCCGAGCGACCGTCGAGGCCGCCTGCACGCCGGCGCCCTGGAGGGCGTTCAGGCTCTTCTGGTTCGCGACGGCCTGGAAAGAGCCGTCCTCGAGATCGTAGATGATGAAGTACGCCGCCCGCCCGAAACGAGGGTCGAGCGGCGCGCTCATCTCGGTCCCCGACGTGGTCAGCGCCACCTTCATTCCAGCCTCCGCCGCCCGTGCCTGCCGATTCACCGCGAAGGGGGCGAGCCGTCCTTCCCGATCTCCCCGAGCCGCCAGCGGATCCGCTCGAGCGACGCCTCCAGGTCCCGGGCCTGACTCTCCAGCGTCTCCCGCTCGAGGGCCTCCCTCTGCTTGCCGGCCCAGGCCGTCCAACCGTCGAAACGCAGCCAGCCCGGCCACCAGCCGGCGCGGAAGGCGCGGCGGAACCGCCGCCGCCCACCACACGCGGCCCCCCCGGCGCCTCGCCCGAAGCGGCCGGCGGTCACGGACCCCGGAACCTCCAGGCCCTCCGGGCCCGTCCTGTCTCCCCTCGGCATCCTCGCCTCCCTTGCCCGGATTATGAGCATAAGATCATAATCGTGTCAAGGAGCGCCCGCGGGGAGGCGATTGGGCTTGTGAGCATCCGCTCGTATAGTGCCGCCCGATGCGGCTGCCGGGGACGTCTGCCGGAAGCCGGCAGTTCTTGCACTTCCGAGCATAGGCTCATATATTCCGGCGATGGCCCGCCCGCACTACCCGCGCCGGGTCGCTGCCCCTCCGCGGGTCGTCTACTTCAAGCCCGCCGGCGTGCCGCTGCGCGAGATCGCCGAGATCGAGCTGACCGTCGACGAGTTCGAGGCGCTGCGGCTCGCGGACCTCGAGGGTCTCTACCAGACGGACGGAGCCCGCCGGATGGGGATCTCGCGCGCCACCTTCGCCAGGATCGTGGAGGCGTCGCGGCGCAAGGTCGCCGAGGCGCTGGTCCACGGCCGCGCGCTGCGCATCGGGGGCGGCCCGGTGGAGTTCGCGGGTGAGCGCCGCTTCCGCTGCGAGTCGTGTCGGAAGGAGTGGAGCGCCCCCTTCGGAACCGGACGCCCGGCGGGATGCCCTGGCTGCGGGAGCGCCGCCTTCCTGCGGACGGACCGCGGCCCTCGCGGCGGGCGAGCCGGCGCCGCGCATGGACGCAGGGCGAAGCGCGGATGAGCAGGCCCGGAGCAGCCGCGCCGCCAGCCTCTCCGCGATCGCCGGCGTAGCCCCGGCGCCGGGTCAAGGCGCGGCGACCTCGTACATGCGGCGCACGGCGACGGGGTCGAAACCCGGTTGCGCGAGACGCGGGAAGCGCGCCGCGTGCGGGCGCAGGTCGACGCGTGCCGCCGCCACGTCCGCGGCCAACCCCGTGGCTCTCAGCCGCAAGACCTGCCGCCAGAGGTCGCGCAGGCATGCCTGCACCGGCGCGATCGCGTCCTTGCCCTGGAAAGGCTCGCCGTGGCCGGGGATGACGGTGTCGAACTCGAGCGCCGCCAGCCGCTCGAGGGCGTCGGGCCAGTCGCCCACGTAGGCGTCACCCATGAAACCGATGTAGCCGTTGAAGAGGTCCCCGGTGCACACCACCCGCTCCTTCGGCAGATACACGACGACGTCGCCCGCCGTGTGGCCCCGGCCGAGGTGCAGCAGCCGCAGCTCCCTTCCCCCGGCGTGAAGCGTCAGCTCGCTGCGAAACGTCACCTGTGGCAGGACCGGCACGATGCTGGCGAGCTCGGTCCGATAGTCGTCCAGCAACCTCGCCTGAGCGGATAGCTCCACTCGCCTTCCCGCGTCCGACTCCGTCGCCACCTGCGCCTGAACCGCCTCGATCCGCGACGGCAGGGCTGCCAGGTTGTCCGCCAGCGTCCGGCTCCGGCTCCCCGGCCCCAGCAGCTCGCGAGTCGCCTGGTGAGCGATGACCACGGCATCGGGGAAGGCGGCAGCGCCGAGCGCGTGGTCGAAGTGGAAGTGCGTCTCGACGACGAACCGCACGGGCCGGCTGGTGACGCTCCGGATGGCGGCGAGCAGCACCCGCGCCTCGCTCGGCCCGCATCCGGTGTCGACGACGACTGTGTCCTCCGGTCCCACGATCACGACGGAGTTCGAAACGTAGAACGGCACCCCGGACGGCAACGCCGCGTACACGCCGGGGACGACCGGCTGCAGGCGATAGCGAAGACCGGGAACTTCTGGGCCGTCGCTGGCGAACGCGACTGCGGTCAGCGCCCAGGCAGCGGCGGCGAATGCCAGGAGACGACGCGTCGTGGTGGCTCCTCGGGTGGTGTCGGTGCTGCGGGGGATGTTGGACGGCCGCACGATCGACTGCTTGTATCACCAGTTCGGCAGGTGGAGCAGACCGTGGGCCGGCTCCGGGGTCTTGACGTGGCTGCTCAACTATTCTATTGTTCACTTGATCATGAAGGAGCCGGTGGCCAGGGGCCGCGAGTTCAAGGACGCGCTCTACGGGCAATTCGCCCAGATCGCCTCCGCCTTCGCCAGCCCCAAGCGCATCGAGATCATCGACCTCCTGACCCAGGGGGAGCGCCACGTGGAGGCCGTCGCCCGCGAGACCGGCCTCAGCCTGGCCAACACCTCGCGTCACCTGCAGGTGCTCAAGGCGGCTCGGCTGGTGGAGACCCGCAAGCAGGGCCTGCAGGTGTTCTACCGGCTGGCGGACGCCAAGGTCCTGCAGGGATACCGCGCCCTGCGGGAGCTCTCCGCCGCGCGCCAGGCCGAGGTGAGGCAACTGCTGCACGACTACTTCTCGAAGACGGACGGCCTCGAGCCGGTCGAGAAGGAAGACCTCCTGCAGCGCGCCCGGGCGGGTGAGGTGGTGGTGCTGGACGTACGACCACGCGAGGAGTACGCGGCCGGGCACGTCGAGGGAGCGCTGTCGCTGCCGCTGGCGGAGATCGAGCGGCGCCTGGCCGAGCTGCCGCGCCGCAAGGAGATCGTCGCCTACTGCCGCGGACCCTACTGCTTCTTCGCCGCCGAGGCCGTTCGCCTGCTGCGCCGGCGCGGCCTGCGGGCCCTCCGCCTGCGGGAGGGCTTCCCGGAGTGGCGCGATGCCGGGTTGCCCGTCGAGGAGGGCGAAGCACCACGCAGGCCGGCGAGGGAGCGCAGGAGATGAAGCTCGGCATCGTGATCACTCGGACCGACCCGGAGTCGGTCTTCAACGCGCTGCGCCTGGCCTTGTACGGCCTGCATCAGGGAGACCGGGTCCGCGTGTTCCTGTCCGGCAAGGGCGTGGAGATGGACCGGATCGGGGACCCGAGGTTCGACGTGAAGGGGCAGGCGCGCAAGGTGCTGGAGGCCGGCGGCGAGTTCCTCGCCTGTGGAACCTGCCTGCAGCTGCGTGAGTCCGAGGGCTCGGAGCTCTGCCCGCTGTCGACGCTCAAGGATTTCTACGAGGTCGTCCGCGACTCGGACCGTCTGGTGACGGTCTGAGCACGGGCTGGCTGTACCGACAGGAGAGATGCTCATGACCACTCCGGTTCTTTCCAGCCTCAAGGCCGCAAAGGTCGTCGACGCGCGCGCCATGTCGTGCCCGGGGCCGCTGCTGGAGGCCAAGAAGGGCATCGCCACCGTCAAGGTCGGCGAGGCGCTCGAGGTCTGGTCCGGCGACGCCAACACCAAGGCGGACATGCCGCGCTGGTGCGAGAAGGTGGGCCACCAGTTCCTGGGCGTCCTGCCCGGTGAGGGCTACGAGAGGCTGTTCATCCGCCGCATGAAGTAGCCGTGGCGGGCGGCCAGGCGATGGACGCGAAGCTGCGTCGACCGAGGATCCTGATCCTCGCCACGCTGTCGGGCGGGTACGCCGGGGCCGACTCGACCGGCCAGAGCCACCTCGAGTACCCGTCCAACACCTACGTGCTGCCGGTGCGCTCCCCGGTGATGTTCCCGCCGGAGTTCTACCTCAGGGCCTTCCAGGCCGGCGTGGACGGCGTCCTCGTCCTCTACAGCGGCACCGACAGCCCCTACAAGGTCGAGGCGGACGGCACCGCCCGTCTGGTCCAGGAAGCCTACGCCCTGATGAAGGACCGCGGCCTCGACATTCGGCGCCTGCGCCTGGCGGCGATATGCACCGTCTGCGTCAAGCCGTTCCTCAAGGAAGTCCGGCAGATGAACCAGTTGCTCGAGGGCATGGGCCCCGCCCGCGACGAGCTCGCCGCCCACGCGGCCGGGAACCAGGCTCGTGCCTGACCTGCGCGTGGACGTGCTGGTCGTCGGCGGCGGCATCGCCGGGATGCAGGCGGCGCTCGACCTCGCCGACCAGGGCTTCCAGGTGGCGCTGGTGGAGCGCCAGGCGAGCATCGGCGGGACGATGATCGCGCTCAGCAAGGTCTTCCCCACCCTCGACTGCTGCAGCTGCATCACCACCCCGAAGATGTCGGCGGTCGCCCACCATCCGAACATCCACCTGCTGACCTGGTGCGAGGTCCACTCCGTGCAGCAGCGCGGCGACCTCTTCGGCGTGGCTGTGCTGAAGAAGCCCCGTTACGTCGACGAATCGAAGTGCACCGGCTGCCGTGATTGCGAGTACGCCTGCCCCATCACCGTTCCCAGCCGCTTCGACCGGAACCTCGGAGCCTCGCGCGCCATCGCTGTGCCTTTCTCGACGGCGGTGCCTCAGCACGCGGTCCTTGACCCTGACTACTGCCTCTGGTGCGGCAAGTGCGAGCAGGCCTGTCCCCTGGACGCGGTCGATTTCAGCCAGCAGCCGCAGACACTCGAGGTCGAGGCCACCTCCATCGTCGTCGCCACCGGCTTCGAGCTGACCGCTATCGATGCCAAGCCCCACTACGGTGGCGGAGAGCTGGCGAACGTGATCGACCCGCTGGCGATGGAGCGCCTCCTGGCGCCCACGGGGCCCTACGGTCGCGTCCTGCGGCCGGGCGACGGGAAGGAGCCGGGCTCGATCGCGTACGTCCAGTGCGCCGGCTCGCGCGACGAGACGCTGGGGATCGGCTACTGCTCACGCGTCTGCTGCATGTACGCCATCAAGCAGGCGATGCTGCTGAACGGCGCCCTGCCCCTGGCCGACGTCACCGTCTACTACATGGACATCCGCACCTTCGGCAAGGGCTACGAGCAGTTCTACCAGGGCGCCCGCGCCATGGGCGTCGAGTTCGTACGGGGCAAGGTGGCGCGGATCCGCGAAGACGCGGAGCACAACCCCCTGGTCAGGGTCGAGCTGACGGAGAGCGGCGAGATCGTCGAACGGAGGCACGACCTCGTGGTGCTCTCTCAGGGCATCGTGCCGGCTGGTGATCCCGCCGGCACCTTCGGCGTGGCCCGTGGGCCGGATCGGTTCGTCTGCGCACCGACCGCGAACGCCATCCCCTCCGCCACGAGTCACCCCGGCATCTTCGCCACCGGCACCGCCTCGGGCCCGATGGACATCGTCGACAGCATCGTCTCCGCGAGCGCCGCCGCCAGCCAGGCCAGCGCCTACATCCGCGCCCGCGGCGCCAGGGGAGCCGTCGCTCATGTCGGATGACCGCGCCCCCGCCCGGCAGCCGCGCATCGGCGTCTACGTCTGCCACTGCGGCGGCAACATCAGCGGTGCCGTTCGCTGCGACGTCGTCGCCCGGCTCAGCGAGCGCCTGCCCGACGTGACGGTCGCGCGCACGGACGAATCCCTCTGCTCCGACGGCGGGCAGAGCCGGATCGAGCAGGACATCCGCGAGCTGGGCCTCGACCGGGTGGTCGTCGGCGCCTGCGCTCCCTCACTTCACGAGCAGACCTTCCGGGGAGCGGTCGCCCGCGCCGGCCTCAATCCCTACCTCTACCACCACGTCGGCCTGCGCGAGCAGGACTCGTGGGTGCATGGCCACGACAAGGAGGGCGCCACCGAGAAGGCGGTGCGACTGATGGCTGCGGGTGTCGCCAAGGCGCGCCTGCTCCGGCCTCTCGAGGCGATCCGCCTCGGCGCCGAGAAGCACGCCCTGGTGATCGGGGGCGGTGTCGCCGGCCTCCGCGCGGCCCTGGACGTCGCGCGCCAGGGGCTCCGCGTCACCCTGGTCGAGAAGTCGTCCTTCCTCGGGGGCCGCATGGCGCAGCTCGGCCCCGTGTTCCCGACCGGGGAGGACGCTCGCGCGCTGCTCCGGGAGCTGATCGAGGCGGTGTGCGCGCATCCCGACATCGCCGTCCTCACCCGGGCGCAGGTGGTCGCGGTGAGCGGATACGTCGGCAACTTCGACGTCCGCGTCGAGCGGCACGCCCTCGCTGGGCACCCCTCGGACCCCGCCGCCCTGCTCGAGCCCGGCACGCAGGGGACGGACGCGCCCGACGTCAGCGGCTCCTCCCGCCAGCTCGAAGAGGACCCGGTCGAGACCGTGAGCCTCACGGTCGGCGCAGTCGTGGTGGCGACCGGCTTCGATCCCTACCAGCCCCCGCGCGGCGAGCATGGATTCGGCGAGCTGACCCAGGTAGTCACCCTGCCGCAGCTCGTCCGCCACCTGGCCAGCGCCAAGGAGCGCGGCCCGCTCGAGTGGAACGGCCGGCCGGTTCGCGATCTGGCCCTCATCCACTGCGTCGGCAGCCGTCAGGTCGAGGGGGTGCACGCGCCGCAGGCCGACGGGCAAGTGAACGCGTACTGCTCACGCGTCTGTTGCACGGCCAGCCTGCACACGCTCGAGCAACTGCACCAGCGCTACCCCGGGCTGAACCTCTACGACCTGCACCAGGACATCCGCACCTACGGGCGCGGCCACGAGGACTACTACCAGCGCACGCGGAGCGGCGGCGTGCGCTTCCTGCGCTATCACGGCGAGCAGCCGCCGGTGGTGACGGCAGCGCCCGAGGGCGACTCGCACCCCGTGCTGGTGAAGGTCGCCGACGCGCTGACCTACGGCCGCGAGATCGAGATCGCGGTCGACCTCGTGGTCCTGGCGGTGGGGATGATGCCCCGCGACGTCGACGACCTCGTCCGGATGCTCAAGATCTCCCGGGGCGCCGACCGGTTCCTGCTGGAGGTCCACCCCAAGCTGCGCCCCGTCGAGACGGCGGTCAACGGCGTCGTGCTGGCCGGGACCGCCCAGGGGCCGATGAACATCCAGGAGAGCCTCAACGCAGCCTCGGCTGCCGCGGCCAAGGTATCGGCGCTGCTGGGCCAGGGCCGGGTCGAGCTGCCGCCCTTCGTGGCCGCGGTGGACGCCAGCCGATGTGACGGCACCGGGGCTTGCGTGGCCGCCTGCGCCTACGAGGGCGCCCTGGCGCTTCGGATCTCCGAGGAGAAGGGCCGGCAGTTGAGGCGCGCGGTGGTCACACCGGCCAACTGCGTCGGCTGCGGCGCCTGCGTCAGCGCGTGCCCCAACGGGGCCATCGACGTGCAGGGCTGGACGCTCGCGCAGTACGAGGCCATGGTGGCAGCGCTCGGCCTGGACGTGCCTGCACTGGCGGGGACGGAACCATGAAGACCAAAGAGGAAGCCGCCTCCCGCGCCGAGCTGCTCCGCCGCCTGCGAGATGCCCACCCCGCGGGGGTGGCGCGAGCCCGAGCGCTCCTGAAGGAGCAGAAGCAGGTCCAGGACGGACTCGTCCGGGTCCTGCGCGAGAAGCCACGGACCGTGCCCGAAGCCGCCTCCGCGCTCGGCCTCGAGCCCCGCGAGGTGCTGTGGTACCTGGCGGCGATGAGGAAGTACAACCTCGTGGTCGAGAGCGGGATGTCCGGGGACTACCCCGTCTACCAGCTCGCTGAGGCGCACTGAAGTGAGCGACCGCCTGGACCCTCGGTTGCTCTCGGCCATCGGGGAATACGGCGCCCTCGGCGTCGACAAGTGCTTCAACTGCGGCAACTGCACCGCCATCTGCCCGCTCTCGGAGAACGGCGAGACCTTTCCGAGGCGCCTCATCCGGTACGCCCAGCTGGGCTTGAAGCAACCGCTGCTGGCAAGCAAGGAGCTCTGGCTCTGCTACGGCTGCGGCGAGTGCAGCGAGACCTGCCCGTCCCAGGCGGATCCCGCCCAGTTCATGGCCGCCGCCCGCGGCTACGCCGCGGCCAGCTACGACCCGCTGGGGCTCGCTCGACTCCTGTTCACGCGACCCCTCGTCGGCGTTTCGCTCCTCGTTCTGCTGGGCGTCCTGATCGGGCTGGTCGTCTACACGGCGCATGGGGTGATGCCAACCGACACTCTGCGGCTCTTCGACTTCATCCCCGCGGCTGCCATCCACGACCTCGGCCTGGGCGCGATGGCGCTCGTGGGCCTCGCCGGCCTCGTCGGCGTCGTCAACATGGTCCGCCAGGTGCGGCGGGAGCAGCCGGAGCCGACGACGCCGCGCGGGCTGTCGGACTGGATCCGGGCGCTCCTGGACACCTTCGGGGCCGAGGTGATCGCCCAGCGGCGCTACCGGAGCGACTGCGGGACGGCGGCCGAGCGGCGTTCCTGGCTCACGGCGAAGTGGCTCGTCCACGGCATGGTGCTCTGGGGCTTCCTGGGGCTGCTGGCCGCCACGGCGCTGGACTACGGCCTCGCCCTGGTCGGCATCAAGGCGATCGGAGCCTGGGTTCCGCTCTGGTACCCGGTGCGGCTCCTGGGAACCGTCGCGGGGCTGTCGATGGTGTCCGGCACCTCGATCGCGGCCCTGAACCGGCTGCGCAGGGTCGACGCCACCACCGCGCGCTCGTCAGTCGCGGACTGGACCCTGCTGGTCCTGCTGTGGTTGGCAGGCACCAGCGGCCTCGCCCTCGAGCTCGCCGTCTATCTGCCCCGGCCGGCACCCTGGGCGTACTGGCTGCTGCTTGCGCACATCGCCCTGTCGCTGGAGCTCCTGCTGCTCCTGCCCTTCACGAAGTTCGCTCATGCCCTCTACCGAACGGCGGCCCTCTTCATCCATGCGCTCGGCCGCGGCGCCGTCGTCCAGCACGGCGACGTCGGAGCTTCCACCTCAACCTAAAAGGAGACCCCCGTGGCCCAGAAAATGTCGATCGTCTGCAACGGAGAGACCGGAGCCAACATCATGCCCACGCTCATCTTCTCCACGTCCGGCCTGGCCCTCGACTACGAGGTCCACGTCTTCTTCTGCCCGGCGGCCACCAAGTGGCTGCTCAAGGGCGAGCTCGAGAAGTTCGGCCAGCCCAAGGGCCTGCCCAATCCCGTGAAGCTCTTCAACGACCTGCTGGAGGGGGGCGGCGACGTGGTGCTGTGCGAGCTGGCCCTGGAGAACAAGGGCGTCAAGCCCGAGGACCTGCGCGATCCCCGCATCAAGGTCAAGAAGGCGCCGCCCTTCCTGATGGACGTCGAGGGTGCCACCCAGACGTACGTCTTCTGATTCACGGTCGCCCGCGGAAGGTGTGATCGAGGTACTCGGATGATCAAGCATGCGCTGTCGGTCCTGGCGCGCGGTCGCCGTGCGGCCGGGATCGCGTTCTGGTGCGTCTCTTGCCTGGGGGGAGGCGTCGCCACGTCAGCAGAGAGCTTCTTTCTCGGAGGAACCATCCCGGCGCGGGATCCCCAGGCGAGCCCGTCGCTCATCGACCTTTCCCCGTACTACACGGCTCCGCTCGACAACGACTGGCTGGTCTCGGCCGGCGTCAACCTGAAGGCGCTGCCGAAGGGCGTCCAGACGCTGGCCGGCACGTCCTTCGACGTCCGCGGGATCGTTCAGCTCGCCAGCAGCGAGCTGCTCTCGCTGTCCGTCCTCAGCGACCAGGAAAAGGCCAGGCAATACCCGCGTGCCGTGAAGGGCATCAAGGTGAAGCTCGAGGCACAGCGCATCCACTTCCTTCATGCCTCGGCGTGGGGTGCGGGGCACGGCGAGAGGATCGGCGAGTACGTCGTGCGCTATGCCGACGGCCAGGAGCAGTCGATCCCCCTCGTCTACGGACGGACGCACCTCGACTGGTGGGTGAAGTCTCCGTCGGACAGGCCCGAAGGCGCCGAGATCGCCTGGCACGGATCCCACAGCAAGAGCCAGGTGAGCCTGTTCAAGTACACCTGGACCAATCCCTCACCCGAGAAAGCGATCGCGACGATCGACTTCGTCTCCGCCATGGGTAAGGCGGCCCCCTTCCTGATCGCCGTCACCTGCGAGCCCCTCGCCGCCGCGCCGGCCAGGTGACCCGAGGAGCTGGCCCGCCTCCATGAACTTCGCCGAGGCGGCCGCCTTGACGACCGCGCCCTGGACCAGCTCGGCCCGGACGAGCTGCAGAGGGGAGAGGTCGCGCTCGCTCCAGGCGCGAATCGTCGCCCGCTCCCCTGTCACCACCGGACGGTGGTACTTGACTGACAGCTCCGCGGTGACCGCCACCAGCCCCCGGGCGAAGAGGCAGTGCGTCATGGCCCCGTCCAGCAGGGCCGCGATGACTCCCCCATGCACCGTTCCCGAATAGCCCCGGAACTCGGGGTGGCACTCGAAGAGCGCCTCGACCCCCTCGGCGGTGGCACGGTACTCGACTGCCAGTCCTCGCGCGTTCCCCGGGTCGCACACCACGCAGCCGGCATGGACAGCATCCCGATCCGCCGGGCTGATCGGCGCTCCGCTCATGGCTCTCCTCTTCCTCGGCCGGCGCCGTCCGTCGGCGCGACCGCTTGCAGTTTCGAGAATACGCTCATATAGTGTCGTCGGCGCGTGAATTCTCGGGCGGCGGCCGGGTGGCCCCGTTCGTCGGGCGTCCCGTCCCATGACTTTGCTCTGGATCGTCGGCGGCGGCCTGCTGATGGGCCTGATCTCGCTGGTCGGTGGAGCCACTCTCTTCCTGGGCGAGCCGAGGGCCCGAGCGCTCGTTCGCCCACTGGTGGCATTCGCGGCAGGATCGCTGCTGGGAGGCGCCTTCCTGCACATGCTCCCGGCCGCGGTGGCCGAGCAGCGGGGGAGCGTGGCGCCTTACCTGTGGTTGACCGCGGGCTTCCTGCTCTTCCTGGGAATCGAGCAGTTCCTGCACTGGCACCACTGCCATGGCGCCAGCTCCGACTGCGGTGACGCCGTCGCGGTCCTGGTCCTGGTGGGTGGCGCGCTGCACAGCTTCCTGGGCGGCCTGGCGGTGGCAGCGGCGTTCCTGCTCGACGTGCGGGTCGGGATCTCGACCTGGCTCGCGGCGGCAGCGCACGAGGTCCCGCGCCAGTTCGGGGACTTCGGCGTGCTCCTGCACGCGGGCTGGTCGCCCCGCAAGGCGCTCGGCTGGAACCTGGTCTCCTCACTCACTTTCATCGTCGGCGGGGTCCTCGCCTGGGGCCTCTCTCCGCGGATGGACACCAGCTGGCTGCTCGCCCTCGCCGCGGGAAACTTCGTCTACATCGGGGCCTCGGATCTGGTGCCCGAGGTCAACCGGCATCGCCACGCACGGGACGGGGCTCTCCACTTCGCGGCCTTCCTGGCCGGCGCCGGGCTTCTGGCGTCGTTGCGCCTCGCCGTGGGGGAGTGAAACGGGCGGGCAAAGGAGCCAACTGGTGAAGGGAAGAACCGTCGCTCTCGTCGTGCTCTGTGGCGTGGCGTGCTCGCTCTGCGCGTCCGGCTGTCGCCGCGCTCCGAGGAGCGCCCACACCCTCGCCCTGGGGCTCGCGCTCTTCACGACGGACCCGGAGGGCCACCAGAAACCCGACCGGGCGACGGCGGGCTTCCTCGCCCCCGACGGGGCTCGCTGGCGGCACGGGACCTTGCGCGACGGCGACAGCAACGTCTTTCACAAGGTGCTCGAGTACTGCCCCCAGCCGGGCTCCTGCGGGCTGCTGACGCTCGGCGGCAGCAAGGCGGAGATCAAGCTCTGGCGCCCGGGCGCCCCGCCGACGGTCGTCTGGCAGGCGGACTTCGGCGGCCGCTTCTCCCGCATGCGCGACGCCGAGGTGGCGGACGTGATGGGTGACGGCGTGCCCGCGATCGTGGTGGCGACCCACGACCAGGGCGTGGTGACGCTGGTGAGGCCGGAGAGCGGCGGCGGCTTCAGCGTGAAGGAGCTCGACCGTCAGCCCGACACCTTCGTCCACGAGATCGAGGTCGGCGATCTCGACGGCGACGGCGTGCTCGAGATCTACGCCACCCCCAGCGCGCCGAACAAGCTCGACGGCACTCCCCAGGCCGGTGCCGTGGTTCGCTATGTTCCCCGCAGGGGCGAGGGGCGCAAGGTCGTGGCCGCGCTCGGGAACAGGCACGCCAAGGAGATCCTGGTCACCGACCTCGACGGGGACGGCAAGGACGAACTGTACGTTTCGGTCGAGGCGGTGAGCGGCGGAGAGGTCGAGGTGCGCCGCTACCTGGCGGACACGCCTCCGACCGCGGGCCAGACGGTGGCGGTCCTGCCCGACCGGCTCTGCCGCTGCCTCACCGCCGGGGACGTGGACGGCGACGGCCGACGCGAGATCGTCGCCGCCACCGCCAAGGCGGGGCTGTGGCTGCTGCGACCAGGCGCCGGCCTGCCCTGGAAGACCGAGCGGATCGCGGCTGACTCCTCGGGCTTCGAGCACGCGGCGCTGCTCGCCGACCTCGACGGCGACGGCCGCGACGAGCTCTACGTGGCGAGTGACGAGCAGAACGAGGTGCGACAATACGTGCTGCGGGACGGGGCCTGGCAGCAGCGGGTTCTCTACCGCTACCCTGGCAAGCTGGACGGCTTCACCTGGAACCTGACGGCGGTACGGACCAGCCTGGTGCCGCCGTCGGCGTGGGAGTGACTCTCGCCGGCCTTCTGAGTCGACACGACATGGCCGAGGACGCTTTACGGCGCGCCTGCCCCCTCCGCCCGATCGGCGTGATCCGCTCGCCGTGGGTCGAGGCCCCTGGCACGCCGGTGCAACCGGCCTTCGCCGAGGGCGCCCGGGGCACGCTGGAGATCGACCCCGCGTACGCCGACGCGCTGGCGGACATCGAGGGGTTCGAACGGCTCTGGCTGCTGTACTGGCTGGACCGGGCGGGTCCGTTCCGGCCGCTGGTGACACCGTACCTGGACACCCGCGCCCGCGGCCTCTTCGCCACCCGCGCGCCGGCCAGGCCGAATCCGATCGGCCTCTCGGCGGTGCGCCTCCTCGCGCGCCGGGGCTGCACGCTGGAGGTCGCCGACGTCGACGTGCTCGACGGCACGCCGCTGCTGGACGTCAAGCCCTACGTCCCGCGCTTCGATTCGTGGAGCGGCCGCGCCGGCTGGCTGGACGAGGCGCCCCTGGCGACCACCGTCGACGACGGCCGCTTCGTCGACCCGGGAGGCCGGCGCAAAGACGAGGCCTGAGTCGAATGGCATCCACTCGCGGAGCTGCGGCCGAGGGCTTCCTGGTTGCCGCGGCGCTCGGCCTCTGGCTCTCCACGCCGAGCCGGGCTGCCGCCTGCCAGCCGGCGCCAGCCGATGTCGCCACCGGCACCATCTGGGGCGCGGCTCTCGCTCCCGACGGGGCCCGCCTGCCCGGGGTCCGTGTCACCCTCCTGCGGCGCGAGGGAGGTTCTCTGCGCGTGGAGTCCGGGCCGCTCGGGATCTACCGCGCGGGCGGGCTGCCGCCCGGCACCTGGACCCTCACGGCCGAGAGCAGCGGCTTCGCTCCACTGCGGGTCGACGGCGTCGTCCTGGCCCCCGGGGAGTCGCATCGCCAGGACCTGCGGCTCGCGCTGGCCGGAGTTTCGGAGCGCGTTACGGTCGCCTCCCCCGTGCCGTCCGAGAGCATCGAGGCGACGGCGATCGGCCAGGACGACGCCCGCGACCTCGGCGAGGCGCTGGCTGCCATCCCCGGGCTGTGGCCACTGCGCAAGGGAGGAATCGCCAGCGACGTGGTCATGCGGGGGCTGCAGAGCCGCGACCTCACTGTCGTGGTGGACGGGGAGCGGGTGTACGGCGCCTGTCCCAACCACATGGACCCGCCGCCGTTCCACGTCGACCTCGCCGAGGTGGAGCGGGTGGAGGTCGGCAAGGGTCCCTTCGACGTCCGCAACCAGGGCAGCCTGGGCGGCGTCGTCGAGGTGGTCACGCGCGATCCCGACCAGGGTTTCCACCTCGTGCCGACGCTTTCGCTGGGCTCGTTCTCCTACCTCAACCCGTCGTTCACCGCGTCGTGGGCGGGCCCCAGCCTGGCGGCGCTCGCCGGAATCTCCTGGCGCGGCGCCCGCGCCGATCGTGACGGCGACGGCCGCCGCTTCACCGAACGGACCAACTACCTCGCGGACGCGGCCGACGACCGGGCCTTCGCCGCCACCGCGGGCTGGGGTCGACTGAAGTACAGCTCCGCGGGGGGCGCCACCGTGGAAGCGTCGTACGCACGCCAGCACGCCGAGAAGGTGTTCTACCCGTACCTGCAGATGGACGCGGTCGACGACACCACCGACCGGGCGAGCGCCCGGTTCGAGTCACGCCGCCAGCGCCGGACGATCTCGCTCCTCACCGCACAGATCTACCTCACCCGCGTCGGCCACTGGATGACGGACGAGTGGCGGGCGTCCTCCTCGGGCACGCCGCGCGGGTACTCGATGGGGACGCTCGCCAGCGCGCTGACCTGGGGGGCCAGGGCGGGGGCGCGGGTGGGGCGGACCACGGCGGGCCTCGAGTTCTACCACCGCTACTGGGACGCCAGCACGGAGATGGCGGGCATGCAGTATGCGCCGCAGCCCTCGATCCCCGGAGTGACGGTCGACGTCCTGGGCGCCTTTGCCGAGTACTCGCGCATCCTGGGCGACCGCGTCCTCCTCGAAGCCGGCGGCCGGCTCGACGCCGCCTGGAGCGCAGCGGACGCCGAAAAGGCGAGGACCGACCTGGCGTTCGCCTACCTGGGGACCCGCGAGCTGGCACGGACCGAGGTCGCCCCCTCCGGCAAGCTCCGCGCGAGCTGGCGGCCCGGCACCGGCCTGCAGCTCGCCCTCGGCATCGGCCACACCGCCCGCGTGCCGGAGGCGAGCGAGCGCTTCTTCGCCCTCCGGCGCGCGGGCAGCGACTGGGTGGGCAACCCGGACCTGGAGCCCAGCCGCAACTCGGGCGGGGAGCTCTCCTTGGCCTGGCGTCGTGCCCGCTTCTGGCTGAAGGCCTCGGCCTTCGCCGACCGGATCGCCGACTTCATCACCGTCGCGGACGTGGAGCGGCGGAACGAGGTCCCGGGCGTCACCAACACCAGCGCACGGACCTGGCGCAACGTCGACGCCACCCTCACCGGCGGCGAGCTGTCGGCTTCCTTCGTGCTCGCCGGCCGTCTCTTCCTGTCGGGCGAGCTGTCCTCGGTGCGCGGGTCGCAGCAGCCGCGGCCGGAGGCCGGCATCTTCTCCCGGGTGCTTCCTGAGATCCCGCCCCTGCGGGGCCGGCTCGGGGTGCGCTTCGACGACGGCCGCTGGTTCGCGGCGGTCGACGGGGTCGCAGCGGGCGCGCAGGGCCGGGTGGACGCCGACCTCCTCGAGCAGCCCACGGCGGGATACGCGATCATGAACGCCGCGGTCGGCTGGAGGCGCGGCGGAGGCGCCCTGACCTGGGGGCTGCAGAACGCCTTCGACCGCTGTTACGCGCCGCACCTCTCGTACCAGCGCGATCCCTTCCGCTCCGGGGCGCGCGTCTACGACCCCGGGCGGACGCTCTACGCCAACGCCAGCTGGCGCTTCTGAGGCGCCCTCAGTCGGCGCAGCCCTCGCCTTGATGGTGGCCGTGGTGATGGTGGCTGCAGGTCTGCTCCGCGCCCATGGGGCGCAGGGCGCCGCCACGGGCCTCGGCCAGCACGTCCGCCACCCGGCCCCCCGAGCAGACCAGCACCGCGATGCCGCGCTGCGCGAGCGCGGCGTAGGCGCCGCGCCCGATGCCGCCACGCACCACCACCGCGTCCACCTGCCGTCCGTCGAGCAGGCCGACGCGGCCGCAGTCCTTCCCCTCCGAGTGGCCGGAGGCGAGCGCCCCCACCTCGCCGCTCTCGCTGTCCAGCAGCGTCATGTGCGGCGCGGCGCCGAAGTGGTCGGACAGCTCGGCGGCCAGGCCTTCGGCGCCGAGGGTGGGGATGCACAGCTTCATGGCAGCGACTCCTTCCGCGGCCTCTGGCCCGGCTCACCCGGGCCCGCGGCCTGGTTATGAACATATGCACGATACCAGCCGGGCCGGCGGACGTCAACGGGTCGGCGCCGTGTACTCTTGTCCCTTGACAAGGCTTCTGGTCATATGACCATAATCCCGTCGCCTCTCCCCGACGGGAGCCGCAGGAGGACGAGATGGGCAGCTACCTGCAGATCGGCCTGGCGGCGCTCTGCCTGCTTTTCTACGGCATCGGCCCGGCGGCCGCTCACAATCACTGCGGCGCCGGTCACCACGGCTGCCCGGGCTGCCCCGGGGTCGATGGCCGCCACGGGTGCGCCGCCTGCACCATCGACCAGCCTGACGCGCCGGCGTCGGCGGGCGCATTCGACCCCGACACCGTGACCACGGTCCGCGGCACGGTCTCGGCGGTGACGGTGGTTCCAGCGCGAGGTGTCCATGGCGGCGGAACGCACGTCACGCTCCGGGGCGAGGGCGGGGAAACCGAGGTCCACCTCGGGCCCACCTGGTTCCTCGAACGGGAGGCGCTCGGCCTGGCGCGGGGCGACTCGCTCGAGGTGACGGGCTCGCTAGTCGAGGCGGAGGGCGCCACCTTCCTCGTCGCGCGCGAGGCCAGGAAGGGTGCCAAGGTGGTGCGGCTTCGCGACCAGCGCGGGTTCCCCCTCTGGTCGCCGGGCGCACACCGCCGGTAGATCGACCGACCGGGACGGCCTCGCGTCGAGATCGGTTGCGCCTACGCGGGCGCCCTGCGGCCGGTCACCAGGAAGAAGCCCATCAATGGTGGCACGTCAGCGCCGCAGCCGTTTCAGGGTCGCGGCGGCCTCGGGTACGCCGAGGGCCAGCGTGGCGCCGAAGTAGCTGCCGGCGAAGACGGCGCCTGCCAGCGCAGCCTCGACGACGTGACGGACGGGGAGCCACCCGGCGATGGCGGGGCCGACCGCGAGGTCGGCGGCCAGGGACACGCCGGCCGAGAGGACGGCGGCGCTCCAGAGTCGCAGCTGGTAGCCGGCCGGCAGGGCCGCTGCCCCGACCCGCCGCTGCACCGCCCGGCGCAGCAGCAGGAACTCCAGCCAGGCGGCGACGCCCGCCGAGGCCGTCAACCCGACCGTGCCCATCGCCGCTTCGCCACCGACGCCTGCGGGCAGGGGCAGCCCGAGCGCGCGGGCGCCGGCGACCAGCACGAACCGTAGCGGGAACGCGAAGAGCAGGCCGAGCACAGCGGTGAGCGCCACCCGGGCGATGGCGAAGCGAAGGGGCGTGCGGGTGTCGCGCAGCGCGTACAGCGCCGACGAGTAGAGCCGCCCCTGTGTCATCGCCAGCATGCCGACGGTCGAACCGACCAGGATGTACCAGACGTACGCGGTCTGGTCCGCACCGAAGCGTCCGGTTTGGAACAGCGCCGCCACCAGTAGGCGACCGATGCTCGCGAAGGCCAGCACGGTCGGCACGACGAAGAACGCGATCTGGCGAAGACCGCGATCGAGGCGGCGGCGCACGGCCGCTGCCCAGTCGTCCCCGGCTCCTGCGCTCCGCGACATCGCCGGCAGCTCGGCCGCAGCCACCGACATCCCGAAGAGGCTCACCGGCAGCAGATAGATCGTCTGCGCGTAGGCCAGGCTGGACACCGCCGCCGCGGGGAGATAGCTGGCGATCATCTGGTCGACGTACGCCGAGAGCTGCACCACCCCGCGGCTGACGACCACCGGCACCAGGTTCCGGAAGATCTCGCGGACCGCCTCGACCTGCCGATCGAGGCCGAACGACAGGTGCCGCGCGTGCCGGAACACGAAGGGAAGCTGGACGCCGAGCTGCAGCGCCGAGCCGGCGACCGTCCCCCAGGCGAGGGCCACCGCCAGGTCGGCCTGGGCCAGCCGCGCGCCCAGGGCGACGAGGGTGGCGATCATCGCGGCGTTCCACAGCACCGGCGCCACGTAGGAGAGGAAGAACCGGTGGTGACTGTTCAGCACGCCCAGGCACCAGGCCGAGATGACGAGCAGGCCGGTGCCGGGGAACAGGACCCGCACGATGCGGATGGTGAGGAGGCGAACCTCGCCCGAGAAGCCGGGGGCGATCAGGTCGAGCAGCCACGGCGTCAGCAGGACGCCCAGCAGCACCAGCACGCTCACCCCGAGGGCCAGCAGCGAGACGAAGACGCCCGCCACGCGTCCGGCCAGGCGCTCGTCATCGCCGCGCTCCAGCAGGCTCGCGTAGACCGGGATGAACGAGGCCGAGAGCACTCCCTCCCCGAACAGGTTCTGCAGGAAGTTGGGGATCTTCAGCGCGGCCTTGAAGGCGTCCGCGGCCGCGGAGCTGCCGAGATAGTGGGCGAAGACCCGTTCGCGCACCAGGCCGGCCAGACGGCTGAGCAGGATGCCGGCCGCCACCAGCGCGGCAAAGCCACTGCGACGGCCGTGGGTCGCAGTCGGTCCGGCGCTGGCAAGGGCACGGAGCATCGGAAGCCGACTTTACCCCGGCCGCGAGGAGTCGCGGCTAGAATCGACTCCCGAGTGGCCGGCGTAGCCCGAGTCTCGCGGCCCGAAGGGAGCTCATGGACCGACTGCTGCCCTCAGTTGCCCTCTGCGCGCTCGGCGCGCTGTCTGTCGCCGGGCCGGCGCGCGCCGCCGACCAGGTCAGGACCGCCAACGGCATGGTCGAGTCCACCACGCCGTCGAATGAGGGCGTGCGCAGCTTCAAGGGGATCCCGTTCGCGCAGCCTCCGGTCGGTGACCTGCGCTGGCGCGAGCCGCAGCCACCGAAGGACTGGGCCGGCGTCCGCAGCGCCGACCAGTTCGGCCCCCGCTGCATGCAGCGGACAGGCCCGATGGCGGACTACTGGTTCCGCAGCAACGGTATGAGCGAGGACTGCCTCTACCTCAACGTGTGGACGTCCGCGAAGTCCGGCAGCGAAAAGCTGCCGGTGCTCGTCTACATCTTCGGCGGCGGCTTCCAGAACGGCGACGGCTCGGAGCCGCGCTACGACGGCGAGAGCATGGCCCGCAGGGGCATGGTGGCGGTCACGCTCAACTACCGGACCAACATCTTCGGCTTCTTCTCGCACCCCGAGCTGACGAAGGAGTCGCCGCACAGGGCCTCCGGCAACTACGGCCTGCTCGACCAGGTCGCGGCCCTCCGCTGGGTGCAGAAGAACATCGCCGCCTTCGGCGGCGACCCGGCGCGCGTCACCATCGCCGGCGAGTCGGCCGGCTCGCTCTCGGTCAGCGCCCTCATGGCCTCGCCCCTCTCCCGCCACCTGGTGGCCGGGGCGATCGGCGAGAGCGGCGCCCTCATCTCGACGCTGCCGCCGCGGGCGCTGGCCGAGACCGAGAAGGACGGCCAGGAGTTCGGCGAGAAGGCGGGCGCGCCCACGCTCGCGGCGCTGCGCGCTCTTCCCGCCGAGAAGCTGCAGGAGATCGTGGCCGCGGCGGTCGACCCGGCGGCTGGCCGTGGCGGCCCCAGTGCGGCGAGCGTGCCACGGCTGCGCTTCAGCGCGAACCTGGACGGCTACTTCCTGCCGAAGACGCTCGCCGAGATCTACGAGGCGGGCGAGCAGGCGAAGATCCCGCTGCTCGCCGGAAGCAACTCGGAGGAGATGCCCGCGCGCGTCGTGCTCGGTCAGAGCGCGGCGACGCCGGAGGGCTTCGCCGAGGCGGTTCGCAGGATCTACGGCGAGAGCGCCGCGCAGGTGCTGAACGTCTACCGGCCGACGACGGAAGAGGAGGTCCTCCAGGCCGCGACGGACCTGGCCAGCGCGCGCTTCATCGCGCTCGGGACCTGGAAGTGGACGGAGCTGCAGATGAAGACGGGCGGCCAGCCCGTCTACCGCTACCTCTACACGCGCATCCGCCCGAAGTACCTCGGCCTGCCCGGCCAGCCCCCGCCCGCGCCGCCGGCCGGGATGCCGGCGCCGGCCCCGCCCCGCGGCGCCGCCCACTCGGCCGAGATCCAGTACGCGATGGGCAACCTCGACCTCGACCCCCGTTACGCGTGGCAGCCCGACGACCGCAAGGTCTCGCAGGCGATGCAGGCGTACTTCGCGAACTTCATCAAGACCGGCGACCCGAACGGTCCCGGCCTGCCACGGTGGCCGAAGTACGAGGCCGCCACCGGCTACCTGCGCCTGCGCATCGACGTCGTCCCCGCCGCCGAGCCGGAGGCCGCCCGCGCCCGCTACCAGGTTCTGGACTCGATCCACCCGAGGCCGTAGCTCCGTCCAGACGGTCGACCTCGGCAGGGTCGAGCGAATCGAGGCGGTGAGAGATCAGTCCTTCCGCTTCGCCGTCCAGACGCCGTCGGACCGCCCCTCCACGCGCATCCGTCCCTTGCCTGAGTCACCGTCGATCCAGCCGGCGAGGTACGCCGTGACCGGCCCCGGTGCCCCCTGTCCGGCCTCCTTCGGCCATTCCACCGGGATCGCGAGCTCCACGTAGCCGGCGCGCCAGGTGCCGGTGACCGGCCGCCCTTGCCCCAGGGGTCCGGAGCACGTTCCCGTCACCTTGTCGCCGTCGCGGTGCAGCTCGACCGTTGCGCCGAAGCGGCCGGCGTCGCCCAGGTAGGTCATCTCCCAGGCGCCGGCGACCTCGGACCCGTTCGTGACCCTGGCGGGAGCGGCCGGCGTGATCCGCACGTTCGAGAAATACGACTCCTGGTTCGTGTAGCCCCACAACCCGACCGCGCCGTGGAGGTCCTCGCCCTTGAGGCCGTCCACCACCAGGCTCGGCCGGCCCGATCCGTTCACGAACAGCTTCGCCGCGCGACCGGCCACCTCGATGCGCACGCGCGTCCAGGTCTCGAGGGCCAGATCGGCGTGCGACTCGTAGACCGACGGCCACTCGCGCCGCAGTCGGTACCAGCCGAAGCCGGGCTCCGAGACGTACTGGACCGAGTGGTTCCGCTTCGCCTGGTCGGCCGAGTCGGCGTTCCCGGGCCGCAGGTAGAACAGCTCGTAGCGCGAGGCGTCGGGTCGCACGCGGAACGCGATGCCCACGAAGCCGGGATAGGGCACGCCGGGCGGCGTCGTGGCCCTGAGCGCGATGTCCACATCGATCACGCCGTCCTGGAAGTCGGTCCCCGGCAGGAACACGAGCCCACCGCCGTCCTCCCCCACGATCGTGATCCGCACGGCGTCGCGGCCGAGGTAGCTCACGGCTTCCGTCTTGACGCCGGGCGCGATCAGCCCGGCCGTGTCGCGAAGGGGAAACGTCTGTGCGCGCGCCGGCGGCTGCGCGGACACCGACGCGGCCGAGAGGACCATCGCCACGAACGCGCCGTCAGCAAGACAGGGCTTTCGCATGATTCAGGATCCTGGACACGCGCACGCGCGCGCTTTCCACAAGCATCCCACCGTTCGGACGCGGAAACTACGCGAGCGGAGTGACCGTCGTCGAGGAACGCGGGTCACGGCGGCCCCATGCTTTGCCGCTGCCGCCCACGGGGTCGCCGGTGAGGCTAGCTGCCGGGAGTTGCTGGGGAGTTGCGAGCCGCCTGCCCACTGATGCGGCTCTCGCCGTAAGTTGTTTCTGACTTAGTGGTGCGCCCTGCAAGATTCGAACTTGCGACCTACAGATTCGTAGTCTGTCGCGGCGGCGTTTCACCCCGTCCCGCCCCGTCCCGCGGAGCCGCCTAACCCCCTTCGTAGTGGACCTTTACGCGCCCACGTGGTACGATACGGTTTCAAGGCGTTTCACCAAGTCGGGACCCCGTCGGGACCCCGACGAACCGGAGGTGGGCGATGCGAGAGGACCGGACGATCGGCGGGGCCCGGGTGCCGGGCCTCCAGAGGCGGCGGTCGGGCGGGGCGCTGTCGTACCGGCTGAGGTTCCGGGTCGGCGGCCGGCGGGCGTCGATCACCTACGCGGCCGCGACGTCCGACGCGGACGCGCGAGACTGGGCCCGCGGGGTCCTCCGCGCGGTCGCCCGCGGCGAGGACCCCCGGCGGCCGAAGGTGAGAGGGCTGACCGTGCTGTCCCTCGCCGCCGCGTGGGTGCGAGGGAACCGCCGGCGCTGGCGCGGGCGGACCGCGGGCGAGGCGGTCGGCGCCCTCCGCCGCTGCGTCCTCGGGACGTTCGGGGACCGCGAGGCGAACTCGATCACCAGGGCCGAGCTGCGCCTCGACCTGAAGCGGGTCGCCGGGCGGCACCCCGTCACGGCGAACCGGCTCTTCGCGCTGTGGCGGTCGATGTACCGCTGGGCGCTCCGCGCCGACCAGGAGCACCTCGGCGTGACGGCCGACCCGACGGCCGGGCTCGACCGGCCGGGCGGCCGGGAGGAACCGCGGTCCGTCACGTACTCGGAC
>DATKME010000072.1:0-349806 GCA_035542035.1 Vicinamibacteria bacterium
CGCCGACGTGCCGTCGCCCAGCACCTGGCCGCAGAGCGTCCTGTGGTCGGAGTCGTCCCTGTGGACCGAGAGCGTGCTGTGGTCCGAGAGCGGTATCTGGTCCGAGAGCGGCATCTGGTCCGAAAGCGGCATCTGGTCGGAGGCCGGGAGTCAGGGCAGCGGTTCCGTCGCGGGAATCGTCACTCCCGATCCGTGACCGCGAGCTGAGCACTTCGAACCCAGAGGGAGACATTGACTCCTTATTCTGCGGAAGCTGCGCTCGCGCGGCAGGTGACGGCCGAAGAGCCCACCGCCCGCCACCGGGTGGTCATCGTGTCGACGGAGGCCTCGGTTCGGGCCGACGCGGCCGTGTGGCTGACCAGCGCCGGGTTCGGGGTCACCGCCGCGGGAAGCGTCGAGCGCGCGCTCGAGCTGCTGGCTTCCGAGCGCCCGGCCGTCGTCGTGGTCGACGAGTCGCTGCGACACGGGGACCGCCCGCTGATCGCGGCGATCGGCGAGGTCTCGCTCGGGTTGCGCCCGGCGGTGCTGGCGCTGTGCTCCGGCCGCTCTCGCACCGCCGCCGCCCTCGCTGCCGGCGCCGACGACGTCGTCGAGCGGCCGCTCGACTGGCGCGTCGCCTGCCGGCGCGCCAGCGCGCTGGCGCGGCTGCGGCAGTCGGCGGCGGAGGCCGCCTCCCTGCGCGAGGAGATGGAGCGCGTCCGCCGGGTGATCGAGGAGGAGCGCAGCACCCGCGAATGGCTGGACCACTTCGACGCCCTCACCGGCCTGGCCGACGGCCAGCGGTTCGACCGCGCGGTCGACCTGGCGCTCGTCTCCGCCTCGCCCAGGAGCCAGGTGGCGGTCGCGTTGTTCGACGTCGAGCACCTGGTGCTGCTGAACAGCCGCCTGGGCCGGGCGCGCACCAACTCGGTGCTGCAGCAGGTGGCACAGAGGCTCACGGCGGGGCTGCGTTCCGACGAGGTGCTGGGAACGATGGCGCCGCCGTCCTTCTCCATGGCGGCACGGGTGGGCGCCGGCGCCTTCGGGGTGGTGCTCACCGGGCTCCGCGGTGAACGCGAGGCGCGGACGGCGGTGCGCGCGCTGCTGCACCGCCTCTGGGGGCGCTATCAGGCGGGCGGCGAGGACATCGTGCTGTCGACCAGCGCGGGGGTCGCCCTCGCTCCCCAGGACGCCACCACCGCCGAGGCCCTGCTGCAGAAGGCCGAGCTGGCGGTGGCGGAGGCGGTCGAGCGCGGCGGCTCCGTCCGCTTCCACAACCAGACCGGCAACCGCGTGACCGAACGCAGCCGGGCGATCCTGCGGCTGCTACCGGCCGCCCTCAGCAAGGGCGACCTGCAGCTGCACTACCAGCCGGTGCTCGACGGCGGCTCCATGTCGGAGGTGACGGCAGCGGAGGCGCTGCTGCGGTGGAGCGTGCCCCAGTTCGGCGAGGTGCCGCCCTCCGAGTTCGTGCCCCTGGCCGAGGAGACCGGGCTGATGGTCTCGATCGGCAACTGGGTGCTGCGCACCGTCTGCCGCCAGATCCGGACCTGGCTCGACCAGCAGCTGGCCGTGCGGGTCTCGGTGAACGTGTCGCTGTGCCAGCTCATGCGCGGCGAGCTCTCGGAGCTGGTGCGCTCGGCGGTGGCGGAGGCGGACATCCCGCCCGAGCTGCTGGAGCTGGAGCTGAGCGAGCGCGGCGTGCTGCGCGGCGACCCCGAGGTGCTCGCCGAGCTGCAGGCGATCCGGGCGCTGGGCGTGCGGCTGGCCATCGACGACTTCGGCATCGGAAACTGCGGCATCGGCTACCTCAAGCAGTTCCCCATCGACGTGTTGAAGATCGACGAGTCGCTGGTCCGCGGCGTCGACGTCAGCAGCGAGGACGCGGCGATCACCGGCGCCACCATCGCCATGGCCCAGAAGCTGGGGCTGCGGGTGGTGGCGGAGGGGGTCGAGCGCAGCACGCAGATGGAGTTCCTCCGGCAGCACGGCTGCGGGGCCTGCCAGGGCTTCCTGTTCTCGCCCGCAGTGCCACCGGAGCAGTTCCTCGAGTACCTGCGTGCCGGGCTGGGGCCGGCCGCTGCCGAGCCCGGGCATCGCCCGCTCGAGTCCTGAGCCGGCGCGCGGCGGGTCTCCGCCGCTGGCCGGCGCGGCCTCGCTGCGCGACACTAGGCGGTCGGCCGCGCCCATGCACCTGCCCTTCGACCCTCCGCTCGCGCCCATGCTGTCCAGCGCCGCCGAGAACCTGCCCACGGGCGAGGGGTGGCTGTTCGAGCCCAAGTGGGACGAATTCCGCGCGGTCGTCTTCCGCGACGGCGGCGAGGTCCTGCTGCAGAGCCGCGACGAGAAGCCGCTGAACCCTTACTTCCCGGAGCTGCTGCCACCGTTGGCGGCGGGGCTGCCCTCGCGGTGCGTCGCGGACGGCGAGATCGTCATCGTCGGCCCGCAGGGGCTGGACTTCGAGGCGCTGCTGCTGCGCATCCACCCGGCCGCCTCGCGCGTGCGGCTGCTGGCGGCGCGGTCACCCGCCTCGCTGGTGCTGTGGGACCTGTTGGCGCTCGGCGAGGAAGACCTTCGCGGGCGCCCCCTCGAGGAGCGCCGACAGCGCCTGGAGCGCAGGAAGAGGCCACTGCGAAGGGCCAGCGTCTCCCGGGCGCGAGCAGCCGATGGAACCGGGGCAAGGACCTGAGCTGGGTGCCGCTGCGGCCCGAGCGCACGTGCGAGGTCGCCTACGACCACCTGCAGGGCAGGCGCTTCCGCCACGCCGCGCAGTTCGTGCGCTGGCGCTCCGAGAAGTCGCCCCGCGACTGCCGCTACGACCAGCTGGAGGTCACGCCGGCCTACGAGCTGGAGCGCGTCTTCGGCGCGCGCGGCTCCCGGGCCGACTCTCCCCGGCCGCGCCAGGGATCGTAGTCGGGGTCCGGCGCCTCGGCGGCGGGCCGCTCCGCCTCGGGAACGTGGCGGAGGTTCACGCGGATGCGGGTCCAGGTGCCACGGGGGCGCGCCGCTCCACTTCCCGGGCGAGCGCCAGTGCCGCGCGGCGTACCTCGTCGAAGCCCCAGCGCCGCTCGATGCGGACGTGGACGTGCATGCCCCGCGAGCCCGAGGTCTTCGGCCAGCCGCGGAGGCCGTGCTCGCCCAGCACCTCGCGAACCAGCAGCGCCACCTGCCGGACGTCGTCCCAGCCCACGCCGGGCCCGGGGTCGAGGTCGACCCGCAGCTCGTCGGGGTGCTCGAGGTCGTCCGCGCGCACCGGATGAGGGTTCAGGTCGATGCAGCCCAGGTTGACGGTCCAGAGCAGCTGGGCGGCGTCGCGCACCACCACCTCCCGCGCGGTCCGGCCAGAGGGGAAGCGCAGCTCCACCGTCTCGATCCACGCGGGCACGCGCTCGGGCGCGCGCTTCTGGAAGAACGGCTCCTGCTCGGCGCCGTTGACGCAACGCTTGAGCACGACGGGACGCCCGGCGATCCCCCGCAGGGCGCCCTCCGCCACCTCCGCGTAGTACCGCGCGAGGTCCAGCTTGGTGTGGCCGGCCCGGGGGAAGAAGACCTTTTCCGGGTTGCTGATCGCCACCTCGCGGCCGGCGACCTGCAGGACCGTCTGCGGTGTGCGCGCCATGGGGACAGTGTCGCCAGCCCGGGTGTCCCGAGGCAAGCGGGCGTGCTATCGTTCCGCGCCCGTGGTGCGGACCACGGGGCACAAAACCCAAGGACAGGAGAGCCTGACGATGTGGAACGTGAAGAGCGTCCTCGGTTTCGTCTGTGTCGTCGCCCTTGCCGTTTCGTGCAGCAGCGGCCCCAAGCAGGCCGCCTCCGAGTCTCAGCCGGCCGCGACGCCGGCAGCGACTGACGCCAAGCCGGACAACGTGATGACGGTGGCCGCCGGGGACTTCGGCGTCCCCGAGTGCGACAGCTACATGAAGAAGTACCTCGCCTGCATCGACAGCAAGGTCCCCGAGATGGCGCGGGCCCCGCTGAAGCAGGCTCTCGACCAGCAGAAGGCCGCCTGGAAGCAGGCTGCCGCCACCCCGCAGGGCAAGGCGGCGCTGGCGAACGGCTGCGCCCAGGCCGAGGCGGCGAGCAAGCAGTCGATGGCCGCCTACGGCTGCCAGTGGTGACGACGGCCACCAGCAGGTAGCCCTCTCCGCCCTCCTGCGCCGTGCAGGAGGGCGGACGCCTCAGCGGCTCTTCCAGTCCTGGAGCAGCCGCCTGGCGTCGATCGCCTGCGCGCAGTGGTAGGCGTTGTGGTCGGCGACCAGCAGCGCCTCCCGCAGGTAGGTCCGGCCCTCGCCATGTGGGATGCGAGCGGTGAGGTCGATGCCGGGATCGTTCACCAGCGCCACCACCGCCTCGAGGTCACGCTGGAATGCGGCGACAGACTCCTGCCACTGCCCCGCGCTCGGCTCGACCACCTTCGGCCAGTAGCCCTCGGGCCAATCCGGGGACGTCCAGCCGGCGTCCAGCGTGTAGCGCAGGATGTCCTCCTGGGCGATGCGGACGTGCTCGAGGAGCTGCCAGACGCTGTGCAGCCCCGGCCCCGGCACCTGCGCCCGGTGCGCCGGCGCGAGCCCCTCCAGCGCCCGGTCCCAGGTGCCGTGCGCGTTGCCGCCGCGCAGCAGATCGGTCAGCTCCGCCCGCAGTCGGGTGTCGTCCATGGCCGCCTCCAAGCGGGGACCAGGCGATCGTACGTCCTCTGGCGCGGGGCGGCCAGGCGCGCGGAGAGCTCAGCCCACGAAGTAGGCCGCCACCCGCCAGCAGCCGTCGGTGCCGAGCACTGGCGTGACCGTCTCGATCCTCCGGCCGAGGTGCTCGAAGACGCTGTCGTATCGCACCACGACGTAGGGGCCCTGCAGCTCCTCGCACGGCCCGTCGACCGCCACGTGCGACCGCAGCCGGCGCGAAAGGCAACGACCGAGCGGGGCCCGCACGGACCGCATGGCGGTCTCCCACTCGGTGGGCTCGGCGCCCTCCCTCAACAGGGGGGACGCGGTGCGCCAGCTCGCGGCGTTACGTCCCTCGTCGACCAGGCGGAGCCAGTGACGGGCCGCCTCCGCCGCCCGCCGCTCCCACGCCGGGTGCGGTCCCAGCAGGCGGCCCAGGCCCGCGAGGCTGATCCCGGACAGCCACGCGGCCCGCGCGCGTGTCGCCGGCGCCACACCGTGCTCGCTCCGGTGCGCCAGCAGCGCCGCCTTCCGCGGCAACGTGGTGGCTGCTTGACACGTCATGGCTCGACTTCCTTCTGACCAGTAGACGCACCGGGACGGCTCCGGGTTGCATCGGCACACGTTGTGTGACCCATGTGGTTCGCCTCATGCACGGCGCTGGACGCGCGGGCGGCGGGCGCAGCTCAGACGAGCGTGCCCAGGCGCAGCAGCTTCAGCACCGGCTCGCCGACCTCGCGCGAGCCCCCGAGGTCGACCTCCAGCTCCAGCACCCAGTCGTTGTGGCCCTCGGCGTCGACCAGCATCTGCTGCACGAGCCAGGCCGCCTTCCCGTCCCGCGGCTTGACGTACGTGTGGCGCAGGTTGCGGGCCTCGGGGTCGAGGCGCGGGCCGTCGTGCTCGGCGCGGTACGCCTCCCGCATGGCCTTCAGCCGCTCGCCGGTCCAGGGCTGGCCCTCGCCGTCCGCCGGCGAGTCGATGGCGTCCAGCGCGGCCTCGTCCTTGCCGACGGACCAGGCGCGCAGGAACGAGAAGGCGCGCGTGCGGACGGCGGCGGTGAAGGCCTTCGTGTCGCGGGTGACGTCGGCGGCGGCCTCCTCGGCGCCCGGCGGGCGCAGGTCGGCGCCCGACGCCTCCGCCGGGGCCCAGCTCGCGTCCCGCATCTTTTCCCACTCCTCGAGCAGGCTGGAGTCGACGGCCCTCAGCATCTCGCGCAGGTACAGCTCCATCTCGCGGATGGCGTCCGTCTTCTCCCCGTCCGGCACGGTCTGGCTGAGGACCTTGTACACGCTGTTGAGGTGGCGCAGCAGGAGGCCCTCGGCGCGCTCGAGGTCGTACTCCTGCACGTAGTCGGCGAACGAGCGGAAGCCCTCGAACATCTCGCGGGCGATCGACTTCGGACGGATGTTCTCCTCGCCCACCCACGGGTGCCGGTCGGCGAAGGCGTTGAAGGTCCCGTAGACGAAGTCGCGCAGGGGCTTGGGGTACTCGAGCTTCTCCAGGCGTTCCATGCGCTCGTCGTACTCGATCCCCTCCGCCTTCATCTCCGCGATCGCGCGGTCCTTCACCTTGTCGAGCTGCCGGCGGAGGATCAGCTCCGGGTCCTCCAGGATCGACTCGACCAGCGTCAGCACGTCGAGAGCGTGCGTCTCGGACTCCGGGTCGAGGGCCGGGATCGTCTCCAGCAGGTACAGGGAGAGCGCCTGGTCCATGGAGAAGTCGTCCTGCAGCTCGAGGTTGACGCGCACCCGCGAGCCGTCCCCGCCGGGCGGCACGATCTCCACGATGCCGCGGCCCAGCAGCGCGCGGAAGAGCTGCCAGGCCCTCTTGAAGTGCGCCTTCTTCGCGCGGTCGGGCTCGTGCGAGTCGCGGATGAGGCGCTGCAGGGCCCGGCGGGTGTCGCCGCGTCGGGAGAGCACGTTCAGCAGCATCCCGTGGGAGACCTGGAAGCGGGAGGTGAGACGCTCGGGAGCCGCGCCGATCAGGCGCTTGAAGGTCGCGTAGTCCCAGTTGGCGAAGTTGTGCTCGGGGGGCTTCCTCTTGACGACCTTCCTGCCGTCCTTCGCCTTCTCGGCGAGGCGCAGGTTCTCGATGACGTGCTCGGGCGCCTGCGCCACCACGTAGCCGATCTCGTCGAAGCCCTTGCGGCCGGCCCGGCCGGCGATCTGGTGGAAGTCGCGGGCCGAGAGCACCGCCGTCTTGTGACCGTCGAACTTGCACAGGCGCGAGAAGAGGACCGTGCGGATCGGCACGTTGATGCCGACGCCCAGGGTGTCGGTGCCACAGATGACCTTGAGCAGCCCCTGCTGCGCGAGCTGCTCGACCAGCACCCGGTACTTCGGGAGCAGCCCCGCGTGGTGCAGGCCGATGCCCTGCTTCAGCCACTTGCGGACGTCGGGCCCGTACGGGCTGCCGAAGCGGAAGCCGGCGATCTCCCGGGCGACGGCGTTCTTCTCCTCGCGGCTGCACAGGTCGAGGCTGGTGAAGTCCTGGGCGCTGTCGGCGGCGTCCTTCTGGGTGAAGTGCACGACGTAGACCGGAGCCTTCCCCTCGGCTACCAGCTTCTCCACCGTCTGCGCCAGCGGGATCTCGGACCAGGCGTACTCGAGGGGCACCGGCCGCTCGGCGGACCTGATCACCGCGGTCGGCCGGCCGTTCAGTCTCGTGAGCGCCTCCTCGAAGAAGGAGACCTCGCCGAGGGTCGCCGACATCAGGAGAAAGCGCGCCTGCGGCAGCGTCAGCAGCGGCACCTGCCAGGCGACGCCGCGGTCGCGGTCGGCGTACCAGTGGAACTCGTCCATGACCACGTCGTCGACCCGGGCGTCCTCGCCCTCGCGCAGGGCGATGTTGGCCAGCACCTCGGCCGTGCAGCACAGGACCGGCGCCTCGCGGTTGACGGTGGCGTCTCCGGTCGAGAGGCCGACGTTCTCCGGCCCCAGCTCGCGGCAGAGCGTCATCCACTTCTCGTTGACCAGTGCCTTGATCGGGCAGGTGTAGACAGAGCGGCGGCCGTGGGCGAGCGAGGCGAAGTGCAGCGCCTGCGCCACCAGGGACTTCCCGGAGCCGGTGGGCGTGTTGAGGATGACGTTGTGTCCCTCGAAGAGGGCGAGCACCGCCTCTTCCTGCGCCGGGTAGAGGACGAGGCCCTTCTCCGCCACGTAGTCGAGGAAGCGGCCGAGCAGCTCGTCTGCGTCCGTCTTCTCCGGGGGCGGCAGGATGTCGTAGAGGGGAGCGGCGGCCATCACCGGCTATTCTGGGCCAGCTCGCCCCCGGTTGCCGGGAGCGCGCCGTGGTCAGTCGGTGTAGTAGCCCTTCCGTGCGCGGGCGACCGCGCCCGGCCGGTCCACGGCGACCTGGATGGTGTGCCAGTCCTTTTTCTTGCCGGTCGGCGGGTCGTAGCCGAGCAGGTACCGGTACCGCAGCGTCGTGGCGATCGTCTCCACTGCCGACTTGAGATGGTCGGCCATCTGCGGGTTGTCCCCGCCGAGGGTGGCGGCACCCTTGACGATGATGGCCTGAGCTCCTGTGTCGTCGGCGAGGTCCTTCAATGGACCGGCGTCGAAGTCGGCCTCCCGCGGTCCGTACGCATGCCCGCCCCCCCCGCCACCGCGGCCGCCACCCCAGCGTCCGCCCGGAAAGCCGCCGCCCCAGCCCCCCCCGCGTCCGCCGGGGAAGCCGCCCCTGCGGACGCTGTCCTCCACGTTGGGGATGTCGAGGCCGATCGAGTACACCGGCACCTCGGCGCGGCGGGCCTCCTCGCGGAGGGTCTTGAGCGTGACCGAGCTGACCGTGTCTACGCCGTCGGTGACCACGACCACCGCCTTGCTCTCGGCGGGACCGGCGGACACCTTCTGGAGCGAGTCGTACACCGCGTCGTACAGGGAGGTCGGCCCGTCGGCGTGCAGCCGGTCGAGGACGTGCCGCAGCTTCTCGCGATCCGAGGTGAAGTCCTGCATCACCTGGACCTCGTCGCTGAAGGTGAGCACCATGATCTGGTCGGTCGGCTCGAGGATGTCGATGAAGTGATCGAGCGCATCCGCGACCTGGCGGACCTTGTTCCGCATGCTCCGGCTCTCGTCGAGGGCGAGGGCGATCCGCAGCGGCCGGCGCTCGGAGCTGAACAGGCTCACCTGCTGGGGCTTGCCGTCCTCCGAGACCTTGAAGTCGCGGTCGGCCAGGCCGAGAACCGGCGCCCCGGTGCTGTCCAGGACCGACACCGGGACCCGCACCGTCTTCGTGGCGGCGTTGAAGGTCAGGTCGCGGATGCCGGTCGCGCCCGTCGCACCGCCGCCCGCAACGCCGGCAGCGGCGGGAGCCGGCGCGGCGCCCGGCGGCGGCGCCGCGGGGGCCAGGCGGCGGATGGCGACGATCAGCGTCTCGCTCGCCCCGGCCTTGCGCAGCGTGGCCTCGGCCGCCTGGTCGAGCGGCTCGCCGAAGCCGCGGGCGTTCAGCTCCGTCAGCACGGTCCCCTCGCTGATACCCGCGGTCAGGAACCGCTGGACGTCCGCCGTGGTCAGCGCGCGCTCGGCCTCCGCCCGCCCGCCCAGCGCCAGACCGAGCAGGACGGTGACGGCGATTGCAGCAGCGACGCGGCAGGCACGACACGCCGGTGACATGTCGATCCCACTCCTCGGGCCGGAACCCTGTGACGAGGATGGAATCCGTCAGCCCGCGGCGTCAAGACCCGATGCAACTCTTTGCGATTCGCGGCGCAGAAGCGCACCGCGCACGGTCCAGGGCCGACCCGGGCGGGCCCGCCAGGTCCCCCGAACAGGGCGCCGCACGCGGGCGATCGACGCCCGCCGTGCCGCTTCAGCGACGGGCCTTCCCTCGGCGGACCGATGCCGCCGCCCGGCCGGCGGCCGGCCGCGCGGAGCGTCGCGCCCCCGACCCGGACGGGGTGCGGCCCCTCGAGACCCGGCCGTCGCCCGCCCGCTCCACGTCGATGCTGCAGTCCGCCAGCACCGCCACCAGCGCCCCGACCGCGGCCAGCGCGGGCGCCGCCAGGGCGCCGACCAGGCCCACGGTCACCGGGAACTCGGCCACCGTCCGACCCCCCTGCTTCACCACCACCCGCCGGACGTTGCCCTCGTGGACCAGCCGCCGCAGCTCGTCCACCATCTGCCCGCCCTGCGCCCTGATCGTCTGCCACGCGGTGCGCTCGGCCATGCCTGTCCTCCGACGGACAGGCTAGCACCTTCCGCGCAGGCCTGCGGCCTCCGGCCTGTCGAACGTCAGGGAGTGGCGCCGACCCGGGTCTTCAGCCTGGCGATCAGCTCGTCGAGGAGCGCCGCCTTGGCGGCGTCAGTGGTGGCCGCACGAGCCTTCTCGAGGCACTCCAAGGCCCTGTCGAGCTTCGCCTCGTGGATGTAGCAGCGCCCAGCCATCTCGAGGAGGTCGGGGTCCCGCGGCTTCGAGGCGAGACCCTGCTCGAAGCGGGCGAGGGCCTCCTCGATGCGGTTCTGCTCGAAGAGGACGAGCCCGGCATTGTACGCAGCGTCCGCATTCTTCGGGTCGATCTCGAGGCTCATCTCGAAGGCCGCGAGCGCCTTGGGCATGTCGCGGAGCTGGCGGTAGGAGACGCCCATCTCGAAGTGGGCCCCGGGGTACGCGGGGTTCAGCTCCGTCACCTGCGTGAGGGCGTCGAGCGCCTCCCGGTACATCTGCTTTCCGACGTAGGCGAGGCCGAGGAAGAAGAGAAGGTTGACGTCCTTGGGCTTCTTCTCGAGCAGGCCCCTGAGCTGCGCGATCGCGCCGTCGTAGTCTCCTTTCCTGATCTTCTCGGTCGCCTCCTTGCTACCCGACTCTGCCGCCTTGGCCAGCTCGACCTTCTGCCTCTGCTCCAGTGACGCGAGGACGATGTCCGGTATGTCCTCGCGCCTCATCGACTCCTGGGGTGCCTCGAACTTCCACTCGACCTTCGTGAGGGGATAGCCCTCCTTGCTGAAGGTCGCCTGGTAGACGCCGTGGGGCAGCCCGGCGAACTTGAAGGTGCCGTCCTTGCCCGTCTTCATGCCGTAGCTGCGGCTCGTCTCCTTGTCGCGAAGCTGGATCTCGACGTCCGGTATCGGCTGCTTCTGCGTGTCGACCACCCGGCCGTGCACGTAGTACTCGCGGTACTGAGCGAGGGCCGGCGCGCTCAAGGCCAGCGCTGCAACCACCCCCACGACCCCAGCCTTGTCAATCCCTCTGCGCTGCATGACGAGATCCACCTTTCTCGTTCGAGACCTGCATCCGGGCCTTGGCCAGCGCCTCGTTCATCCTGGCCGCTTGATGCCTGCGGTTGAAGACGTCGGCCATGAGGAACCAGCCGAGCGCCCTGAGGTCGGGGGTCTGCGCGAGGGAGAGCCCCGTCTCGGCGAGACCCTGGACCTCGTCGAGCGGCGCCCTCTCCTCGAGCAGGGCCCGCGCCAGGAAGAGATAGCCTTCGGGCCGCTTCGGAGCGATCCGGACCGCCTCTCGCATCTGCGAGATCGACCCCGGCCAGTCTCCGAGACCCGCCAGGAGCTTGCCGAGGTTGAACCGCGCCTTGAAGTGATCGGGATAGCTTGCGAGTTCGGCGGCGTATGCGGCTCTCGCCTCGCGGGGCCGGCCCTGTTCCTCGAGAAGGACTCCCAGGTTGAACTGGACCCCGGGGAATCGTGGATGGTCGTGGACGATGCCCTCGAGGGTTGCCTCCGCCCGCGTGAGCTGCCTCACCTCTACCAGACACGCGGCGAGGTTCAGACGGTTCTGGGTCAGCTTGGGCTGGATCTCGACCGCCTTCTCGAGGTAGGGCAGCGCCTTCTGCGGCTCATGCTGGCGGACGTACACGTCCCCGAGGAGCGCGCAGGCCTGAGTGTTTCGCTCGTCCAGCGAGAGCGTTCTCTTGCAGAGCGTGACGACGTCGTCGGTCCGTCCCTGTTCCAGCAGGATGTTGGCCAGGCCGATCAGGCCCTGGACGCTCTGCGGGTCGTCCTTCAGGACCCGGTCGAACTGGGCCTTGGCCTCCCTCTTCCGACCCAGGTCCGAGTAGCACGCCCCCAGCATCAACCGCGCCTGGGGCATCGCCGGCTCCTGCTGCAGGGCTGACTCCAGGGCCTCGGCCGCCAGCGGGTATTCGTCCCGGGCCATCAGCTCCCCGGCGCGCTGCACAGCCGTGAAGACCTCGAGCTTGTCCTTGGGATCGGCCAGCAGCAGCGACGAGTCGGCGGCCTTGCGGTGTATGGCCGGAGTCCCGACGTATCCCAGCGCGGCGAGTCGCTCGACGGTCTCCTTGTCGAGGTTGGCGGCCTCCGGCGCGGGCGCGCCCCGGCTCGTCTCCGCCATGAGCTGATCGAGCTGCACCGCCATCTCGCGCGCCATCTCACGATGCCGGTCGAAGACGTTCGTCTCTTCCCCCGGATCGGCGAGCAGGTCGTAGAGCTCCGGCCGCGGCGCCTGGATGAGCTTGTAGCGCGCCGAGCGTAAGGAGTGCAGCGCGCTCCATCCGAACTGCAGGTTGGGGGTCATCGATTCGCTGTAGGCGTAGCCCGTTTCCGGCGCCTGGGGATGGAGCATCAGGGGAAGGAGCGAGCGCCCGTGGACCCTCGCTTTGAGGTCGATTCCGGCGAGGGCGAGCACCGTCGGGAAGACGTCGACGAGGCTGACCTGCGCGTCGACCCGCACGCCTCGCAGCGCGCCGAAGGGGGCGGCGACGACGAGCGGGACGTGAAGCGCGTAGTCGTAGAGGAAGTAGCCGTGCGTCCCCTCCCCGTGGCTCCCCAGCCCCTCGCCATGGTCCCCGAGCACGACGAGGATGGTCTTCCGCTGCAGCCCGGCCTTGTCGAGCCACGACACCAGCCGCGCCACCTGCTGGTCCGCGAAGGCGATCTCGCCGTCGTAGAGTGCGGCCAGGCCGCGGCTGCGGAACTCGGAGAGGAGCGGCTCCGGGGGCTCGTAGGGGCTGTGCGGATCGTAGAGGTGGACCCAGGCGAAGAACGGTCTGTCCTTCTGGCCCTCCAGCCAGCGGAGGGCCGAGTCCATGACCTCGTTCCCCGGCCTCTGCACGCCGGCCAGGTCGAGCCGCTTGAACTTCTTCATGTCGAACTGATCATCGTAGACGCCGAAGCCCTGGTTGAGACCCCAGCGTCCGTCGAGGACGAATGCCCCGATGAAGGCCCCCGTCTGATACCCCTCTCGTGAGAGGACTTCCGCCAGCGTCGTCTGCTCCTGGCTCAGGGCCGTGGTCCCGTTGAGGCGCACGCCGTGGTAGGTGGGGTAGAAGCCGGTCATGATCGAGGAGTGCGCGGGCAGGGTCAGCGGCGCGACGGTGGCGGCCTGCGCGAACAGCACGCCGCGACGCGCCAGGGCGTCGATCGCCGGAGTCCTGGCGTCCGGATCGCCGTAGCAGCCGATGTGGTCCGCGCGGGTGGTGTCGAGCGTGACCAGGACGAGGTTGGGCTTCTGCACGCTGCGCTCCGCCCACCACCGGTGCAGGGTCTTGCCGGGGTTCTTGTCACGGTGACTGGCGAAAAGGACGATGAGGGCCGCAACCAGCCCAACGGAGAGGACCAGGAGCAGCGGCACCAGCGGCTTCCTGGGCTTGGGTCTCGAGGCCTTCATCTTTCGCCAGGTCGCAACTGCGACTCCCGTCGAATTCTAAGCTCGCCGCCAGGCTGAGCCGGTCGCTGCGGGCCCCTGACTGCCCCGTTTCGGGGACAGACGGTCCCTGTGGATCGCAAAAGGGGTTGACAAATCTTGACGAAATCTTTAGTAAGCGCCTTAAGGAAGTCGCGACGCCGGGGCCAGGCATGCCGAGGTCCGAGCTCAAGGCAGCAGGAGTCGGGACGCGAGGCCGGAGCCCTGGGCGGGCGTCAGCGAGGCGGGTCCGGGGGCCCTCGCGGAACCGGCGACGGGCCCGGGCGAATGGAGGCTTGTGATGACGATGCACTCGAGGAGAAAGCTCGTCGGCCTCATCTCTTCTCTGGTACTTCTCGCCGGCCTTTGCGTGGCGGCTCGCGCCCAGGGAATCTACGAAGGAAGGATCACCGGAACGGTCTCCAGCGCGGACGGAGCCGTGCTCCCCGGCGCGACGGTGGAGGTCTCGAGCCCGGCGCTGATGGCCGGGAAGAGAGCCGCCACCACGTCGTCCAGGGGGACGTACGTGTTCCTGAACCTGCCGGCGGGGAAGTACAAGGTCACCGCGGCGATGACGGGATTCAAGACGATCGTACGGGAGAACATCGAGGTGTCCCCGGACGCCGCGGTCACCCTCGACTTCACCCTTCCGGTGGGCGCGATCACGGAGAGCGTGATGGTGACGGCCGAGGGGCCCATCGTCGACAGCAAGACGTCCACCATCGACTCGAGGATCGACAAGGACCTGCTGGCCAAGCTCCCGACGACCCGGGATGCCTTCTACAACCTGGCGCTGACGACACCCGGCATGTTCGACTCGGCCAGCTCGAACACCCTTCCCAGCCCCACGGCCTATGGCAGCGCGACGAACGAGAACGTCTTCCTCATCAACGGCGTCAACGCCACGAACCCCGAGGCCGGGGCCTTCGGGACACTCGTCAACGTCAACTACGACGCGGTCGAGGAGGTGCGGGTCGTCGCCCTCGGGTCGAAGGCCGAGTACGGGAGCTACTCAGGCGCGGCCATCGACGTCCTGACCAAGTCCGGAAGCAACGACTTCCATGGCACCGCGGCGTTCTACTCCCTGCTCGGGAAGCCCGCGAGCAACCAGCCCGCCCCGGGCGCGGATCTCGGGGCGCCCTTCCTGTACGTGGGTCAGGGCGAGCAGCTATCGGGGGAGACCAAGAAGGACTGGGAAGGGAGCGCCACCGTGGGCGGCCCGATCGTCAAGGACAAGCTCTGGTTCTTCGGGGCCTTCGACTACCTGCGTTCCAGCAGCCTGCCCCCGCGGTGGCCGCTCCAGAACGAGTCCTGGGGCACCTACGTCGACGCGAAGATCTCGGCCGCGCCCTTCGCAAAGCACCGCGCCTACATTTCGTACCACTACGAGAACAACGACGGCAACGGCTGGAGCTGGGGCACGCAGCCGGCCTGGGACACGTCGATGACCTACGGCTCCAAGACCTTCAAGCACTCGCTCTCTGGGCAGTGGCAGTGGTTCCCGAGCGGCACGACGACGGCGAGCGCCAAGTACCTGGGTTTCTGGACCAACGACAACCCCTACATCCCCGCGGACGCTCCCGACCATCCCGGCTACATCAACTGGTGGAAGTGGGCCGACTACGGAATCAACGGCGCGTTCCCCTACGTCGACAACCTGAAGGCGAACCGCCAGACCATCCAGGCGGATGTCTCGCACTATGCCGAGGGATTCCTCGGCCAGCACGACATCAAGTTCGGCGTCCAGTACACGAAGGGGCGCGGCAACCGGCAGGAGGGTTACTTCCAGAACTACGTCAACTTCCTGTATCCCCTCCGCTCGACGCAGAACATCCAGGAGATGAAGGACTGGTACGGCGACACCGGGCTCATGTTCTACAACAACGTGTACAGGGTCAACCCGACCCTGACCGTCCGCACGGCGGACTCCCTGGGGGCGTTCTTCGACGACCAGTGGTCCCTCGGCAAGCGTCTCACCATCAACTTGGGCCTGCGCTACGACCACATGACGACCAGGTACGCGGGGGGCGTCGTCTACGACTTCCTCACCTCTCCGGCGGAGATCAACGGACCTCCCCCCGTCCTGCGCGACCGCGCCTCGACCGGCAACATCTTCGACTTCAAGACGTGGTCCCCTCGCATCGGCCTGAGCTACAAGCTGACAGATGACGGGAAGACCGTGGCGCGAGCCGCCTACGGCCGGTACTACATGCCGCTCAGCATCGAGTTCCTGAGACGATTCGGCCCCGACATGCCCGCCGCGACCCTCACCACGGATTTCTACAACGTCGGGCCGTGGAGCGCCGTCGATACCAACGGCGACGGGGTGATCGACGTGAACGAGACGCGTGCCGCGGCCCGGATGGTCTACGGAATGACGCCGATCAGCGAGCAGGTGCGAACCCGCGACACATCCTGGACCCTGAACGTGGATCCCAACCTGAAGGACCAGTTCACCGACCAGTTCACCGTGAACCTCGAGCGGGAGCTCGCCCGGAACTTCTCGGTCAGCGCGTCCTACATCTACAAGCACACGGCCAACCTGTTCGCCAACATACCCATCAACAGGCTGACGGGCCAGGAGTGGGAGTACGACCGTGTCCCCTTCACGACCTCGTCCGGCCAGACCGTTCAGCTCTACAGCGTTGCGTTCAAGGACTACAACGGAGACGGCGTGGTGGACGGCAACGACATCCAGTGGATCCACGACAACAACACGTCCAAGGTCGTGAACATGCCGACGTTCGATGGCATCAAGCCGGTGCGCGACTACCACGGGCTCCAGCTCGTCTTCAACAAGAGGTACTCGGATCGCTGGCAGGCGCTGGCGTCGTTCCTCTACTCGAACTCCACCGGCATGGGCCGCCGATCGTTGCGGCAGGACATCAACGTCCAGGCCCCGATGTTCTGGGACGACAACTGGATGGGCTCGCTCAACGACACGATCAACAACCTGCAGGGACAGCTCCCCTTCACGCCCAAGTACGAGTTCAAGCTGTCGGGCTCCTACAAGATCCCCAAGATCGAGTTCGACCTGGGCGCACGGCTGCGGATGTACACCGGAAAACCGATGTGGCAGCTCGAGTCCTATCCCGTCCACAGCACGTGGGCCGACCCCCCGGGCGGCGTGATCGATCCCGGCGGGCTCGGCAGGATCGTCGCCGGCGACCCCAACAACCCGACTATCCTGCCCACGCAGGCCCTCCTGGACGTGCATCTCGAGAAGGCCTTCAAGCTCGGCGGGTCTAGGACGCTCAACCTCATCGTCGACGGGTTCAACCTGTTCAACTCGTACACACCCACGGACATCGACATCCAGTTCGAGTGGGGTAAAGTGACGGCCATCCCGGAGTCCCGACGATTCCGGGCGGGTGTTCGCTTCCAGTTCTGACCTGGGAAGGCGGCGTCGGCGCGACCACCGAGCGGTCCACCCCCATCTTGGTCAGCTGCCAGTGGGAGGCCGTAGCCGTGGGGACCCGCTTCGTAGCGGGCCTCTAGAGTCCCCGGTTCGCCGTCGTCCCTGAGTCCGTGGGAGCAGGGCAGAGGCGGACGGTTGTCGGGGGTGGCGAGGCGGCTCGCCACCCCCGTTCGCTTCTGCGGCCGGTCTGCGCCTACGACTTCTTCGTGATCTTGAAGTCGCCCTTGACGGCGTCGTGGTTCCAGGTGCCGCTCAGGGTGCTGCCCTCGACCTTCCCGTCGATCTTGTAGTGGACCATCTGGCCGCTGTGCCCCTTGGCGTCGGCCTCCATGTGCACGGCGTGCGTCTTGGAGTCGTAGGTGCACTTCTGCAGCGGCACCGCGTTCGCGCCCGGGTTGACGGTCCCGGCCAGGCTCTTGCCGTCGTATTTCAGCTCGACGGTGACCTGGTTGCGGTCCGAGGCGCTCGGGCCCCAGTCGCCCACCCAGGTCCCGCTCAGCGGGTCCTTCGCGCCGCCCTGCGCGTAGGAGCCGGCCGCCACCAGCAGGCAGACCACCGCGAGTCCAAGAAAGTGGAGCTTCCTCATCTCGTTTACCTCCTCGAACGACTGAACGGGGGAATACAGTTGATTCTAAGCCGCGCTGCGCGGGCAGGTCGAGCCGGCCGTGCCGGCGGCCTCGGACCGCGCGATGGTCCGAGCCGAGCCAGCGTGCGCCGCAGCAGGGGACAAGCCGGCCGGCGGCGCGCTGTTGTGGCCGTGCGGCATCGGCGCTAGCGTAGGCCTGCCTCCACACAAGGAGTCGAACGCCATGGCAGAGACCATCCGCCGCGTCGAGTACTACTACGTCGTGGTGAAGGACACGCCGGGCGCCGGCGCCGGCGTGCTGACGGCGCTGCGGGACGCCGGCGTGAACCTCCTCGCCTATCTCGGCTTCCCCGGCGGCCGCGGCAGGTCGCAGATCGACCTGGTGCCGGAGGACCCGGCGGCGCTCAAGGCGGCGGCGAAGAAGGCCGGCCTGAAGCTCAGCCGCGCCAAGCGGGCCTTCCTGGTCGAGGGCGACGACCGCATGGGCGCCGTCGCCGACCTGACGCGGCGCCTGGGCAACGCCGACGTGAACCTCGTTGCCGCCTGCGCGACGGTGGCCGGCAACGGCCGCTTCGGCATGATCCTCTGGGTGCCGCCGACCTCGTTCGGCAAGGCGGCGAAGGTCCTGGGCGCCTAGGCGCTCAGCGGCCGACCCCCATCTCCTGGATCAGCCGATCGGCCCCGTCCACCTCCGACATCACCCACAGCATGTAGCGCGCGTCCGCGTGGATGGAGCGGGTGTTCACGGGGTCGTAGAGGAAGTCCGAGGCGATGGTGTCGTAGGTGCCGTCGAAGAGCAGCCCCACCAGCTCGCCCTTGCCGTTGAGCGTCGGTGAGCCGGAGTTGCCGCCGGTGGTGTCGACGGTCGACAGGAAGTCGACCGGCACGTCGCCCAGCGCCGGGACGAGATAGGGCGTCTTCAGCTGGCCGGAGCGCAGGGCCTGGATCGCCGCCAGCTCGCGCTTCGGGGCGTCGAACTCGCCCTGGCCGGTGTTCTTCTGCTCGATGCCCTTGAGCGTCGTGAAGGCCTCCCAGCGAATGCCGTCCGGGCCGGGCTTGCTCTTGATCGTCCCGAAGGTGACGCGCAGCGTGCTGTTGGCGTCCGGGGCCACCAGGCCGCCAGCCTTCGCCAGCAGGGCCTGCATGTAGCGCGGGCGCAGGCGCGAGGCGGCGCCCTGGCGTCGCTTGTATGCGTCGCGGTTGGCCTGGAACAGCGGGTCGAGGGCGAGCGCCAGGATCACGATCGGGTCCTCGCTGGCGCCGATCTGCGCGGTCGTCTCGCCGAGCAGGCCGAGGCGCACGTCCTTTTCCGCCAGCTTCGTGCCGGCGAACAGCCGCTCGAGGCAAGCCTCGATCGCGTGCTCGGCGTCGGCCTTCGTCATCCCGGGCGTGAGCCCCGCCTGCTTGTCCAGGCCGCTGATGCGCTGGTCGGCCGGCAGCGCCGCCGCGTAGCCCATGGCCCAGCGCAGGAGGGCCCGGTCGATGCGGGGGTCGAGCGTGCGCTGCGCCCGCTCCTGCGCCTCGCGGATGCGGCTCCAGTTGCGCTGCTGGAACTCGGCCTCGCGGTCGAGGTCGTTCGGCTTCGCCTTCTCCAGCGACAGGCGGTAGGCGGTGTGCGCGGCGTTCAGCAGCGTCGAGGCGCCGAACAGGCTGGTGAGGACGGCGTCGCGCTCGCGGGTCCTCTCGCTCTCGGCCTGCAGCGCGGCGAGGGCCGGCAGCACGTCGCCGTACTGCTTCTGCCGCACCGGGTCGGCGGCGATCCAGGCGGCGAGCTCCTTCTCGTTCTGCTCCTTCTTCACCAGGATGCCGCCCTGGACCAGCCCCTCCAGCATCCCTCTGCGGTTGGTGAGGTAGTTGTTGAGGCCGCGCAGGCGGCCGGCCGCCTTGATCTGCAGGGCGGGGTCGCTCTTGCCGAGGGCTTCCAGGATGGCGATCTGCTCCTCCGAGGTCTTGATGAACCGGGGGAAGCTCCACTCGGTCGTCTCCTGCACCTCGGCGTAGGTCTGCTGCCGCTCGGTGCGCCCGGGATAGCCGACCACGAACACGAGGTCCCCCTCCTTGACCCCGGCCGGCTGCAGCTTCAGCCAGCGCGCCGGCTGGTAGGGCACGTTGTCCTTCGCGAACGGCGCCGGCTTGCCGTCGCGGCCGACGTAGGCACGGAAGAACGACCAGTCGCCGGTGTGGCGCGGCCAGCGCCAGTTGTCGGTCTCGCCGCCGAAGTTGCCGATGCCCGCTGCCGGGGCGTACACCGTGCGCACGTCCTGGATCTCGAGCTGCGCGATCTCGAAGTACTTCAGCCCGCCGAAGAAGGCCTCCACCCGGCAGCGCAGCCCGCCCTGCTCGCAGGCGGCCACCCGGTCCTTGATGCGGCGGTCGACGAGTTCGTAGCGCCGGCGGTCGTCGAGCTTCGGGTCGATCTTCCCCGTGATCGCGTCGGTGACCTCCTTGACCGAGGTGGTGACGAACACGCGCGCCCCGGGGCCGTTCGAGATCTCCTCCTCCCTCGTCCTCGCCAGGAAGCCGTCCACCAGCAGGTTCCTCTCCGGGGTCGAGTTGTACTGCAGCGCCCCCGCGGCGCAATGGTGGTTGGTCACGATCAGGCCCTCGGGGGAGACGAAGGAGGCCGTGCAGCCGCCGAGCGAGACGATGGCGCCCATGGGCTGGCCGGTGAGGTCGGCGAAGGCGGCCGGGTCGCCCTCGAAGCCCATGGCACGCAGCCGTGCGGCGAGCTCGGGGATCTGCTGCGGCATCCACATGCCCTCGTCCGCGAGGAGGAAGGTGGCGCTCGTCAGCACACCTACGGCCAGGATCAGGACGCTTCGCAAGGGGGTCTTCATGCCTGCTCCTCGTGGGACCGCCGCAGGGGCGGGACTGCAAGCATAGCCGAGCGGCGGATGGTTCCTTGGGACTAGACCCCAGGGACCGTTCGGGGCGGTCGGCGGTTCCCTAGAATGCCCGAAAGAGGCCCCGAACCCCGCACCCCGTCGCGTCCGGGGCCGGGAGGCACCGATGAGAGCGCCCGCGAAGAAGCTCGTGGAGGCGGCCGTGGGCCTGCTCGTGCTGGCCCTGCTGCTGCCCGTCTCGAACCTCCTGTTCGGCAGCCCGTCGCGCACCCCGCTCACCGTCGCGGCGCACAAGGACCCGCAGACCGCCCAGGCGGCGCAGGTGCTCGAGAAGAGCTGCGCCAGCTGCCACGTCCCGGGTGTCACGCCGCCGTTCTATGCGGCCCTGCCGGTCGCAGGCACCATGGTCCACAGCGACATCCGGGCGGGCCTGCAGCACTTCGACCTCGCCTCCGGCTTCGCCGCGGAGGGCGGCGCGGTCCCCGAGCCGGTGCTCGCCAAGATCGAGCACGAGATCACCGCCGGCGACATGCCGCCGGCCAAGTACGTGGCCCTGCACTGGAAGGCCCGTCTGGGCAGCCAGAGAGAGACGCTGCTGGTCTGGATCGACGGGGCGCGCGCCGCCCAGGCGGCGCCCGGAGTGCCGGACTCGCTGCGCGCGGCCCCCATCCGCCCGCTGCCAGCCACGCTGCGCTACGACGCGGCCAAGGCGGCGCTCGGGGAGAAGCTGTACCACGACAAGCGCCTCTCGGGCGACGACACCCTCTCCTGCGCCTCCTGTCACGATCTCGCCACGGGCGGGACCGACAACGAGGTCGTCTCCGACGGCATCCGCCAACAGAAGGGCGGCATCAACGCGCCGACGACCTTCAACGCCGCCCTGAACTTCGTTCAATTCTGGGACGGGCGCGCGCCGACGCTCCAGAAGCAGGCCGGCGGGCCGCCGCTCAACCCGGTGGAGATGGGCTCCGCGGGCTGGGACGAGATCGTGGCGAAGCTCAACCGGGACAAGGTCCTGCGCAAGCAGTTCGAGGCGGTGTACCCCGAGGGCTTCGGCGAGCAGTCGATCACCGAGGCGATCAGCGAGTTCGAGAGGACGCTGGTGACGCCGAATTCGCGCTTCGACCAGTTCCTGCTGGGCAACGCCCAGGCCCTCACCGCCTCCGAGAGACACGGCTACGAGGTCTTCCGCGCCAGGGGCTGCGCGACCTGCCACGTGGGCGAGCTCCTCGGCGGGAGGTCCTTCGAGCGGATGGGACTGCACGGCGACTACTTCAAGCATCGCGGCGACCGGCAGACCGATTCCGACGCCGGCCGCTACAACGTGACCCGGGAGGAGAGGGACCGCCACCTGTTCAAGGTCCCCACGCTGCGCAACGTGGCGCTGACGGCGCCCTATTTCCACGACGGCTCCAAGAAGACGCTGCTCGGGGCCGTCGACGCCATGGCCACCTTCCAGCTGGGGACGCCGCTCGGCGAGGGCGAGGCCCAGGACGTCGTCGCCTTCCTGAAGACGCTCACCGGCGAGTACAAGGGGAAGCGCCTGTAGCGGCGCGCCGGCACCCGGGCCTCCACCCCGCGCTAAGATCGCGCCGCAGGGGAGGACGACATGGCCCGACTCTTCGCACCGGCGGGAGTGCTGGTTGCGGGGCTGGCGCTGGCGGCGCTGGCGCTCGCAGCCCCGGCTCTCGCCACCGACGCCGACACCGCCGCCGAGGGCTGGATCCCGCTGTTCGACGGCCACTCGCTCGCCGGCTGGAGGCCGGCGGCTGAGAGCCCCTCGTCCTTCCGCGTGGTCGACGGCACCATCGCCTGCGACGGCCCGCGTTCGCACCTCTTCTACGTCGGCGGGGACGGCCGCGCCTCCTTCGAGGACTTCGAGCTGTCGGTCGAGGTGAAGACGAAGCCCGGCGCCAACTCCGGCGTCTACTTCCACACCGCCTACCAGGACAAGGACTGGCCGGCGCAGGGTTTCGAGGTGCAGGTCGACAACTCGCAGCCGCGGCAGGGCGACTACCTCGAGTACAAGATGACGGGCAGCCTCTACGGCATCCGCAACGTCTACAAGGCGCTAGCGAGGGACGACGAGTGGTTCACCATGGACGTCGTCGTCCGCAGGCCACGCGTGCAGGTCCGGCTCGACGGCACGCTGGTGGTCGACTACCGCGAGCCGGGCGCGCTGCCGGCCGGCGCCCCGCCGCTTCACCGCCTCGGCCGCGGCACCTTCGCCTTGCAGTGCCACGACCCGGCCAGCAAGGTCTTCTATCGCGGCCTCCGCGTCCGTCCGCTCACGCCACTGCCGGCGGCGGAGGCCGGCCCGCCGCCGGTGGTCGACGCGGCGTACCTGCAGGTGCTCGAGCTGGGCAAGGCCAACTTCCCCACCCTCGACCTGCACGCGCACCTCAAGGGCGGGCTCAGCCTCGACCAGGTGCTCGAGCTGTCGCGGCGCACCGGCATGGGCTTCGGGGTGGCGATCAACTGCGGGAAGGGGTTCGCCGTCCAGACGGACGAAGACGCGCTCGCCTTCTTGAACGCGCTCGCCGGCAAGCCCGTGTTCGCGGCCATGCAGGCCGAGGGACGCGAGTGGGTGACGATGTTCTCGAAGCAGGCCCGCGCCCGCTTCGACTACGTCTTCACCGACTCGATGACCTGGACCGACTCGCGGGGCCGGCGCATGCGCCTGTGGATCCCCGAGGAGGTCGACATCGGGCCCGACGAGCAGGCGTTCATGGAGGAGCTGGTGGCGCAGACGGTCGGGATCCTGGAGAACGAGCCCATCGACGTGTACGTGAACGCGACCTTCCTGCCGGCCGCGATCGCGGCTCGCTACGACCAGCTGTGGACCGCGGCGCGCATGCGGCGGGTGATCGACGCCGCGGTGCAACACGGCGTGGCCATCGAGATTGGCGCCCGCTACAGGCTGCCTTCCGAGGCATTCCTGCGCCTGGCCAAGGCGGCGGGGGTGAAGTTCACCTTCGGGACGAACAACGGCGGCGCCTCCGACCTCGGCGACTGGTCGTACCCCCTGGAGATGCAGCGGAAGCTCGGCCTCACCTGGAAGGACATGTTCGTTCCCGGCCACCAGCCGAGCCGCGCCCAGCGCGAGCAGCCGGCGCGATGAGGACCGGACCGCGGGTCGTGCTCACGCACGTCCGCGTCGACGGCACCGGCGCGGCAGCGGTCCCCGACCGCAACCTGGTGATCGAGAACGGCCGGATCTCCGCGATCGGACCGGGCGCGGCGGTGGCGGCCGAGGAGGGCCGGCTGCCGGGACCGCACATGGACGTGACCGTCCCGTACCTCGAGTCGCTCACCAGGTCGTGGAGCAGCCCGTCGTCGCTGTCGAGCAGCTTCCGAGCTTCGGCGGGCCTCGTCTACCGCTCAGGCGCGCCCTGAGCCGTGCGCCTTCCGCAGCGTGCGGCGCCGGCGTGGTGATATGAATGGCGCCGGCGGGAGGCGCCATGACGACACGATCGCTCGTGCGGGTCCTGCTGCTCCTGGCCGTGTTCTGGTCGTTCCTTCTCGGACCGGAGCTGGCCAGCGACTGGAGCATCCTCCGCAACGCCGCCAGCTACCGCCGCGCCGAGTTCGTCGTCACCGGCGGCAACTGCATCGGGGGCTCGAGCGGCTCGGGCCGCACGCGTCAGAGCTCGCCTCGGTACTGTTTCCTCACCGGCAAGGTCCTGCTCGACGGGAAGACCGCCGACGAGGAGCTGTCGATCGGCTCGACCATACCCGCCGGCCGGCCGCCCGGCAGCCGCCTGGCCGTCTACTACGATCGCGCCCGGCCGGCGTTCGGCATCAACTACCTCAACCAGCGGGTGCTGCCGGCCGAAGGCGGCGACGATCCCGGCGCTACCGCCCGCCGCCGGCTGCGGGCCGTCGGGCAGTTCGTCGGGCTCTCGCTCGGCCTGGCGGTGCTCGTTCACGTCCTGCTGCGCCTAGGCCCGCGGCGCTTCTCCGGGCTGCCGCAGCGGCTGGCCCTGGACCTGGGGGCCCTGGCGCCCGGCGAGGCCGCTCCCGCGCTGGGCACGCTGCTCTTCTCCCAGGGACTCACCTTCCTGCTCGCCCAGATCCCCAACCCCGCCTGGGGCGGCGTGGTGCTCGGCCTGCTGCTCTCCACCGCCGGCGTGCCGTTCCTGATCCGGCGCCTCGCGGCGTTCTCGAAGGACGACGGGCGCGCCGCCAGCGGGCGGCAGTTCCTCGGGGTGCCGTTCGCCCTGCACGAAGAGCCGCTCCCGGCGGCCGCCAGGGTCTCGTTGTTCCGGAAGGACGGCGGGGTGGCCGTCGCCCTCACCGGCCCCGGGATGGCCTCGCTCGAGAGCGTGGGGACGCACGCGGCCAGCCTGCGCACCGCCCGCCAGCTGGCGGACTTCTTCGGGGTGCCGCTCGACGACCAGGTGCCCGAACAGGCGCCGGCCGCCGCCCCCGCCAGCCGCCGACCCTCGGCGGTGCGGCGGTTCGCGCTGTTCGGGAGCTTTCTGTCGCTCGCCGCCGTCGCGGCAGTGGCGGTGGTCACGCGCGTTCCGAGCGCGCGCCTGTCGGCGGCGAAGACGATCCTCGAGCCGCCCGGCTACCCGCGGCAGTTCACCTTCCTGCGGCGCTTCGCCCTCGACCGCCTGGCCGCAGACACCTCGCCCGAGGCGCAGCTCGAGCTGCTGCATCTGCTCAACACCGTCGACGCGGAGCGCTTTCCCGAGGTGGCCGCCGACGTCGACGCGATCGCCTCCGGGCTCGCCGCCCTGGCGCCGACACCCGAGCAGGACCGCCGCGCCCGCATCCGCCTGGTCAACCAGCGGGCGGCAGCGCGCCTGGGCCGGAAGCTCGACGCGAACGGAGGGGTCCTGGGCTGGATGAGCGTCGACGAGCGTTTGGTCCGCTCGATCGACAAGATCGCGGGCGAGGACCTGGTCGGGGCCTGGAGCGAGTGGTACACCTTCGCCGCGGGGCAGCTCTCCACCCCGGAGCAGTTCTTGTACGCGGCCGGCCCGGCGCTCGGCGACGGACGGCCGATCCGCTTCGCGATCTGGCGCAGCGGGCAGTCCTTCGACGCCCAGCCCGTGCCGATCGACTCGCGTCCCGCCGTGCTCGCCCGCACCGTCGGCGAGGCGCTGGCACTCCGCCTCTGGTTGATGAAAGGCGTCGGCGACGACACCTTCCCCGAGGACTTCGCTGCCTGGTGGGGGCAGTGGGCTCGCGAGCGCCTGCTGCCGCCCCCGCCGGGGAGCTTCCGGTGAGCGACGCGCCCCCCCCGCCCGTTTCGAGTTCTGACCCGCCCATCCGGCGTCTCAGGGCGGAAGGCCCCATCAACTCAGCTGCGGCGGATCTTCTGCAGCGTCTGGCGCACCGCCTCGCGCGCCGCGTCCTCGGCCGGCGTCGGCGGCCGCGGCGGCGTGTCACCCGTGGCGAGGGAAGGGAGCAAGAGCGCGACGAACAGCCCGCGCAGCAGGTTGCGCGCGTTCTGGGCGGCGTCGAGCGCCGCTGGCGGTGGCGGCGACACCGACCACACCTCCCCCTCCAGCCGCGGGAAACGTTCCAGCCAGCGCTGGAACCCGGGTGCGTCGAAGTCGGCGCGGCGGACGACCGAGACGACGGCGGCGGCCAGGCGCTCGTCCTCCGCGTGCGTGAACACGGGGGTGCCGGGGGAGGTCAGCTTCGCCCAGGTCCCCTCGAGCAGCCTCGCCTGGTCCGCAGGCGTGAGGCGCGGGTCGCGCGCCAGGAACTTCAGCAGGTCGGCCGTGTGCGCGGTGGCGTGGATCCAGCCGACGCCCGGCTCCAGGCCCCGCAGGTCGCGTTCCGCACGCAGGTAGCCGAGGGCGGCGTCGAGCAGCTTCCGGTAGCCGTCCTGGTCCAGCGCGTGGTCGTCCAGCTCGAGCGCGGCCAGCACCGACAGGTCGAGGGCGGAGAAGGACCGCAGCAGCACGGAGTCGGTGCCGGTCTCGCCGAGGCCGTGCCGGAGGTTGGCCACCAGCGTGTCGATCAGCGCCCGCCGCTGGTCGCGGCCGAGCGCGCGCTTCGTGTACACGCAGCTCGCGACCACGCCGTAGCCGACGTCGTCGCGCCAGGCGGGGTCCGGCGAGCCGAGGAGCGACGTCGCCTCGACCACCAGGCCGAAGGCCGACTCGCCGGCGGGCACCGTGCAGTCCCTCACCAGGCCCGACCAGAACCCCTGGCCGCGCTGGCGCGCCCGGGCCGCCGGATCCGGCGCCTGCACCGCGCCGGCGCAGACCGTCCAGGCCAGCGTCGCCGCCGCCAGGCGGTGCATCAACGGCGCCGCAGGGCGTCCCGGCCCAGCTCGGCCAGCAGGTGCACGGCGGCGCGCATCGACTTCTTCCAGTCGCCGAGGTGCAGGCTCTCGTCCTGCGAGTGGGCGCGGCAGCCGGGGTCCTCGACCCCGGTGAGCAGGCAGGGCACGCCCGGCAGCGCCTCCGCGAACGGCCGCACGAAACCGATGGAGCCACCGGCACCGATGAGAGCGGGCGGGCGTCCGTAGCCCTTCCCGAGCGCCCGCAGCGCCGCCTCGAATGCCGGCCCGGAGGGCTCGGTCGTCCACCAGGGCGTGAAGCGGACGACGCGGGCGTCGACCTGCGCCCCGTCCGGCGGGCGGGTGGTGAGCTTGCGGACCAGCAACTCCCCCGCCTCGCGCGAGTCCATGTCGGGGACCGTCCGCATCGACAGCCGGGCCCGGGCCGAGTCGAGGATCTGGTTGACCGAGCCCTCCAGCGGGTGGGCCTCGATCGCGATCACGGTCAGCGACGGCCGCGTCCAGATCTGCTCGTAGACGGACAGCCCGCGCTCGCGCTGCAGCGGCCAGCCCGGCCGCAGCCCGGCGCCCCGGCGGAACGCCGTCTCGGAGAACGGAAGCCGGCGGATGCGGCGACGGACCGGCGCCGACGGCCGTTTCACCCGCCGATAGAGGCCCGGCACGTCGAGCGTCCCGTCCTTCGCGTACAGGCCGTCGATGAGACGGCACAGGATGCGCACGGCGTCGGGCACCGCCCCGCCGAAGTCACCGCTGTGCACCGGTCGTTCGAGGCAGTTGACCTCCACGTCCACCTGCACCAGCCCCCGCAGCTGCCAGGTGAGCGCCGGGACGCCCGTAGCGAAGTTCGCGGTGTCGGAGAGGACGAGCACGTCCGCGTCCAGCCGCGGGCGGAAGCGGGAGAGGAACTCCGGCAGGTGCGTGGAGCCGGTCTCCTCCTCGCCCTCGATCAGCAGCTTGAGGTTGACCGGTAGCCGGCCGCTGCTGCCGAGCCAGGCTGCCGCCGCGGCCACCCAGGCCAGGAACCCCCCCTTGTCGTCGGCGGTGCCTCGGCCGTAGAGCCGGCCGCCGCGCTCGACCGGCTCGAACGGCGGGCTGGTCCAGCTGTCGAGCGGGCCGGGCGGCACCACGTCGTGGTGACCGTAGACCAGCACCGTCGGTGCGCTCCCGGCGCGCTGCCAGTCGCCGTAGACGTACGGCGGGGTGCCGGGGACCTCCAGCAGCTCGACGTTCTCGAAGCCGAAGCGGCGCAGCGTGGCGGCGGTGGCCTCGGCCGAGCGACGCACCCCCTCCGCCGGATACCCGGCCGCGGACACGCCCGGCACCCGCACCAGCTCGCGCAGCGCCTCCGTCCACTCGTCGAAGCGGCGGTCGACGGCGCGCAGGGCGGCGGCCGTCGGCGAGTTCGTTCGGGTGGCCAAGGGCTACATCACCGCGGTCGGAGGGGCGGGCTCGTCCGCGGCACCGGCCTTCGAGAGCGGACGGAGCACCAGATAGACGACCAGGAACAGCCCCGCCGGGATCGCCAGCCAGGGCGCGACCCCCGCGAACCCGGGCACCTGGGGGAAGCCGACCTCGGTGCCCGGGGCGGCGGTCGCCGCGATGTAGGCCACCACGCCGGCCACGACCAGGCCCATCAGCGCCTCCCCTGCGATCAGGCCGGAGGCGGTCAACACGCCCGCGTTCTCGAGGCGGGCCTTCTGCGCCGCGTTGTGGCCGCGCCCGGCGGAGATCCGGTCGACCAGCCCTCGCAGCAGCCCACCGACGAAGATCGCAAACGTCGTCTCGACGGGCAGGTACATGCCTACCGAGAAGAGCATCGGGCTCTTCACGCGGACCATGATCAGGGACAGGCCCATGGCGATGCCGACGACGACCAGCGGCCAGGCCATCTCGCCCCCGACGATGCCCTGCGAGAGCGCGGCCATCAGGCCCGCCTGCGGTGCCGGGAGGTTGGGGCCGCCGAACCCGCCGACTCCGGGGTTGGCCGCGACGTCGGCCTTGTTCAGGAAGTAGAGGGGGAAGAAGAGGACGAGGCCTGCGATCACCACCCCGATCAGGTCACCGACCTGCATCTTCCAGGGCGTGCCGCCCAGGATGTGCCCGACCTTCAGGTCCTGCAGCATCTCGCCGGCGACAGCCGAGGAGACGCAGACGACCGCGGCCACCCCCAGCACGGCGGCCACGCCGGCGGTGCCCTTCACGCCGACGATCACCATCACCAGCGCCGCGACGATCGTGGTGGCCAGAGTGAGCCCGGAGATCGGGTTGTTGGAGGAGCCGATCATGCCCACCAGGTTGCCGGACACGGCGGCGAAGAAGAAGCCGGTGACGAGCATGACGATGGCGGCGAAGATCGCGCCCCCGATGACGCCGGTGAAGTAGAGGTAGAGGCCGATCATCAGCAGGAAGACGACGGCGATGCCGGCGAGGACCGTCCTGAAGGAGAGGTCGCGCTCCGTGCGCAGGGTGGGCGCCTCGGCAGCCGCCGACTTCCGGACGTCCGCGATCCCCCGCTTCACGCCGGCGATCAGGTTCTTCCGCATCTTGAACAGCGTGTAGCTGGCGCCGACCAGCATCCCGCCCACCGCGATCGGGCGGACGATGTAGAGCCAGACGTCCCGCGACATCCTCGCCCACTCGGTCCCGTTGGCACCCGTGTAGGCCGGCGCCAGCTGGGGACCGAGGAAGAAGACGAGCAGCGGCACGAAGAGGCCCCAGGCCAGCAGCCCGCCGGCGAAGTTGAGGGCGCCCAGCTCGGGTCCGATGATGTAGCCGACGCCTAGGTAGGCGGGGCTGACTCCGGGCGCCTGGAAGGTGGTGGCCGCGCCGGCCGGCACCTTCACCGCGTCCTTGCTGAGACCGAAGCGGACGAACGACTCCTTGATGCGGCCGACCGCGATCGGCAGCGAGTTGGAGGCACGGAAGACGCCGGCGTCCCCGAGCAGCTTGACCAGCGCTCCCACGCCCATGGCGCTGAAGAGCTGGACCGCCGCGTCGGCGCCGCGCTGGCCCGCCTTGTGGATCTCGCTGGCGGCCACCGACTCGGGGAAGGGCAGCGAGCGGTCGTCGACCATCACCCGGCGCAGGACCGTCACGAACAACACGCCGAGGATCCCCCCCACGATCATCAGGGAGCTGGCGGTCAGGTACTCCTTCGCGTCGATGCGCTGGAAGCTCCACATGTGGAGGATGACGAAGGCCGGGATGGTGAAGATCGCCCCCGCCGCCACCGACTCGCCGATGGAGCCGACGGTCCGGGCGAAGTTCTCCTCCAGCAGCGAGCCCTTGAACCCGCGCAGCACGGCCATGCCGATCACGGCCGCCGGGTAGGTGGCGGCGATCGTCATGCCGGCGCGCAGGCCGAGGTAGGCGTTGGCGGCCCCGAGCACGACGCACATCACCAGGCCCAGCAGCAGCGCTCGCAGCGTGAACTCCTGCATGGAGGTGTCCGCCGAGACGTACGGCCTGTGTCCCTGGTCGTCGCTCATGAAGTCCCCTTTCGCGGCAGTTTCCCAGCGGGAGGTGTGATGGAACCGGACGACGCGGCATTCTACTCCCCGGGTCCCGCCCGTCCGCAAACCGGACGAGGCGTCCGCGAAACGGCGGCGCAGCCCGAGAGGGGCTCGGTTTCCTTCGCTCTTTCGACGAATTGCCGCAATTGAGCGCCCGCGGGCGGGCACGCCGATTGCCGTGCATCGCGTGCGCGTGACGGACACGCGCGGCAGGAGCCCGCCGCGGCAGCGGTACGAGCCCCACCCGCTCGCCGGGCGCAGTCCTGCGAGTGGAGGTGTGATGCTCTTGGCGACCTCGGCGGTCCCGGGCAGGCGGCTGAAGGCCCGATGGGGGGCGACCCTCTTCCTCGCCTGCCTCCTCCCCGGCCGCGCCCTCGCGCAAGACGCCACGCAGGAGCCGCTGCTCACGACCGCCTCGCGATACGCACAGACCACCTACGAGGCGCCCGCCTCGGTCACCGTCATCAGCCGGGAGGAGATCCAGCAGTTCGGCTTCCGCACGCTGGGCGAGGCGCTGTCGATGGGGGCCGGGATGTTCACCAGCTACGACCGCGACTACACCTACCTCACCGTGCGCGGGATGGCACGGCTGGGCGACTTCAACACCCGGGTGCTGGTGCTGCTCGATGGCCGCCGGCTGAACGGCCCCACCGACGACTCAACCGGGATGGGGACCGAGACCTACGTCGACCTGGAGACGCTCGAGCGGATCGAGATCATCCGCGGGCCCGGCTCGACGATGTACGGCACCAACGCCCTCTACGCCGTGATCAACCTCGTCACCCGCACCGGCGCCACCCTCGCGGGCGCCGAGGTGATCGGCAGCGGAGGCAGCTTCCACACCGCCTACGGCTCGGTGATCGCCGGCGGGCGCAGCGCCTCCGGCTTCGACGTCTTCGCCCAGGCCTCGGGCTACGACACCCGCGGGCCCGACCTCTACTACCCGGAGTTCGACGCGCCCGACACCAACCACGGCGGGGCGATCGGGCTCGACAAGGACCGCTTCGGCCGCGGGTTCGTCCGGGTGATGAAGGGTGACTTCAGCGCCGAGGCCTTCTACGGCGAGCGCCGCAAGCAGGTCCCGACCGCCTCCTACCAGACGATCTTCGGCGACCCGCGGGAGAGGACGCGGGACGCCGGCGACATGGTGTCGGCCGCCTACGAGCACGCGTTCGCCGACCTGTCGCGGGTGTGGGTGACCGCCAGCTACAACGAGAACGCCTACAGCGGCGACTATCCCTACCCCGACTCGATGGTGAGCGACTACATCCACTCCCGCTGGCTGACGACCGAGACGCAGTACCAGCGGCTGATCGGCAACCACCGCCTCTCGGTCGGCGCCGAGGCGCGCTGGAACGCCCTGCTCGGCCAGGGCGCCTACGGGACGTTCGCGGACGAGCGCAAGTCCTGGGTCCTCGCCGGCTTCGCCCAGGGCGAGCTGCACCTCGGCCCGCGGGCCACGCTCTACGCCGGCGCCCGCTACGACCACTACCAGAGCTTCGGCGGTACTGTCAGCCCCCGCCTGGCGCTGGTGACGCGGGCGGGCGAGAACACGTACTTCAAGGCGATCTACGGGCGGGCCTTCCGGGCCCCCTCGGACTACGAGCTCTACTACCAGGACGGCAGCGTCACCGAGAAGCCGGCACTCCACCTCGACCCCGAGAAGCTGGAGACCTTCGAGGTGGCGATCGAGCACCGCCTGCGGCCGAACCTGAAGGTCTCGATCTCCGGCTACCACACCACGATCCGCAACCTGATCGGCTTGACTACCGACCCCGCCGACAGCCTGCTGGTCTACGCCAACATCGACGGGGCGCGCACCACCGGCGTCGAGCTGGCGCTGGAGGGCCGGTTGGGGCGGAGCCTGCTCGGCCGCGCCGCCTACGCCCTGCAGGACGCCGTGGCGGGCAGCGCCGACGCCCGCCCCGCCAACTCGCCGCAGCACCTCGCCAGCCTGGGGGCCAGCCTCAACGGCCTGGGCGGCCGGCTGGTCTCGGCCGTCGAGCTGCACTTCGTCGGCGGGCGGCCGACGCTCAATGCCCAGCTCTCCGCCCACACGCTGCTGAACCTCGCCCTCACCCTCCGCCCGAAGCCCGCCTCGCCGGTGGAGCTGCAGGCGAAGATCTCGAACGCCTTCGACACCGCCTGGGCCGACCCGGGCGGCGAGGAGCACCTGCAGGACACCCTCCCGCAGGACGGCAGGACGGCGTGGGCCGCCTTGCGGGTCCGGTTCTGAGGGGGACGCCATGAGGCACCTGGTCATGGTCGTCCCGGCAGCGGTCCTCCTCACCCTGCTCCTGGCCGCGTCCTCGCCGGCCGGCGACGGCTTCATCGTGGTGGTGAACCAGAGGAACCCACAGGACAAGCTCACCCGGACGGAGCTCTCGGACCTCTTCCTCAAGCGGGTGAAGACCTGGCCCGACGGCGTCCCCGTCGTCCCCTGCGACCTCTCCGGCACCAGCCCGGTGCGCGCCGCCTTCTCGCAGGGCGTGCACAGGAAGCCCGCCTGGTTCGTGGTGGCGTACTGGCAGCAGGAGATCGCCTCCGGGCGCAGCCGGCCGCCCGCGGTCTACGCCGAGGAATGGGCCGTGCTCGGAGCCGTCCGCGACGACCCGGGCGGGATCGCCTACGTCTCGGAGAGCGCCCAGCTCGGGCCGGGGGTGAAGCGGCTCGCCCTGGAGCCGTAGCCGGACTAGACTGCCTCCGGGGCCCGTCGCGGCGGGCTCCGGAGGAGCGTCGATGTCCCAGTCCGCCGTGGAGGCGGCGCTCGGCCGCCTCGAGTCGCAGCTCGACGAGACGAAGGCCCGCCTCTGCGAGCTGGTCCGGATCCCCAGCGTGTCTGCCGAGGGCTTCCCGCCCGAGGAGGTGCGCCGCTCGGCGGAGGCCACCGCGACGCTGCTGCGCCAGGCGGGCCTGGAGAACGTGCGCCTGCTGGAGATGCCCGGGCAGCACCCGTACGTGTACGGCGACTGGCTCCACGCCTCGGGCGCCCCCACCCTGCTCGTCTACGGCCACCACGACGTGCAGCCGGCCGGGCGGGAGGACCGCTGGACGACGCCGCCGTTCGAGCCGGCGGAGCGCGGCGGGCGCCTCTACGGCCGCGGCACCGTCGACGACAAGGGCACCTTCATCTGCTACGTGGCCGCCGCCCAGGCCTGGCTGCAGGCCACCGGCCGGCTGCCGCTCAACCTCAAGTTCCTCATCGAAGGCGAGGAGGAGACGGGCTCGTCCGGCCTCGACGCCTTCCTGGCCCGTCACGGCCGCACGCTGGCCGCCGAGGTGGCGGTGCTGGCCGACACCGGCAACTTCGACGTCGGCCACCCGGCGCTCACCTACCAGCTGCGCGGGATCGCGCAGGTGGACGTGGAGGTGCGCTGCCTGAGGGGCCCGGTCCACAGCGGCTTCTGGGGCGGCCCGCTGCCCGACGCGGTGCGCGTGCTGGCGCACCTCATCGCCTCGCTCGAGGGCCCCGACGGGCGACTGGCGATCCCCGGCCTCTACGACTCGGTGGCCCGGACCGGGCCGAAGCAGCTGAGGCGCATCCGCGCCCTGCCCTTCGACCAGGCGAAGTTCCGGCGGGCGGCGGCCATGAAGCCGGGCACCCGCCTCACCGGCGAGCGCGGCTTCTCGGTCTACGAGCGCCTGTGGACGCGGCCCTCGCTGACCGTGATCGCGCTCGAGGCGCACCCGATCCAGGGCTCCTCGAACCAGATCCAGTCGGCGGCCCGCGCGCGGCTGTCGATGCGCACCGTACCCGACATGGACCCAGCCCAGGCCGGCCGGCTGCTCATCCGCGCGCTGAGGGGCGCGGTGCCGGCCGGGGCACGCATCAAGGCGTCGCTGAGCGGCACCTCGGCCTGGTGGACGACCGACCCCGAGGGTCCCGCCTTCGAGGCGGCGCGCCGCGCGCTGAGGGCGGCGTTCGGCCGGGAGGCGGCCATGATCGGCGCCGGCGGCTCGATCGGCTTCGTGCAGCCTTTCTCGGACGCCCTGGGCGGCGTGCCCTGCCTGCTGATGGGAGCGGAGGATCCCGACTCGGCGATCCACTCCGAGAACGAGAGCCTGCACCTCGGGGACTTCGTGAGAGCCATGCGCGCGGCCGTCCACCTCTACCAGGAGCTGGCCCGGGAGCCGCTCGCCAGGAGCCAGCCGGCGAGGCGAGCGGCCCGGGGATGAGGCCGCGCGCGTTCCGCTCGGCGGCGGCGTTCCGCGCCTGGCTGGAGGCACACCACGCCTCGGCTTCCGAACTCCTGGTCCGCTGCTTCAAGGTCTCCGCCCGGGACCGCGGGGTGACCTACACCGAGGCCCTCGACGAGGCGCTTTGCTTCGGCTGGATCGACGGGGTGCGCCGCGCGGTCGACGCGCACAGCTTCTCGGTGCGCTTCACGCCGCGCAAGGCGAAGAGCTACTGGAGCGCCGTCAACCGGCGCCACGCCGAGAGGCTGCAGGCGGACGGTCGCATGCACCCGGCCGGGCTGGCGGCGTTCCGAAAGGCGGCGGGCGCGGGGGCCGGCGCGTACTCGTTCGAGCGGAGGCCGCAGTCGCTGCCGCCGGCGTACCAGAAGCGCCTGCGCGCGCGGCCGCGCGCGTGGGCCTTCTACCAGCAGCAGCCGCCCTGGTACCGGCGCACCTCGGCCTTCTGGGTGATCAGCGCCCGGCGCGAGGAGACGCGCGAGCGACGGCTGGCGGAGCTCATCGCCTGCTCGGAGGAGCAGCGTCCGATCGGGCCGCTGGCACGGACGAAGCCGCTCCCGCCGACACGCCGTCGCTGAAGCCGTCCGGCTGTCACGAGACCTCACCTCGGCGAGGGGCGACAATGGTGTGGACATCATGTTCCAGGTGGAGCCGGTCCTCTGGCTGCAGTCGATCGGCTCGCCGCCGCTGACCTGGCTGCTCACCGCCGTCACCCTCCTCGGCTACACCCCCGTCTACGTGTCGGCGATGCTGGTGCTGGCGTTCGCGCTGCGCCTTCGGCCCAGCCTGGCGATCGTCGGCGGGCTGCTGCTGGCCGGCATCCTCACCGAGGCCGTCAAGAACGCCGTCGAGTACCCGCGGCCGGACGAGGTGGACGGCAGGGTGAAGGAGTCGTACGCGGCCCACCCTGTGCGGCTCGCCCACCCCGGCGGGGCAAAGGCGTTCTGGGCGCCGCCCACCGCGGAGGCGATCGCCGCCGTGCGCCTGCGCGCGACCGGCGACTACGGGTTCCCCTCCGGCCACGTGGCGGCAGCCGCCGCCTTCCTGCTCACCACCGCCTTCTTCTTCCGGTCGCGGCGGGCGCTCGCCTCGTCCGCCCTGTGGGTGCCGCTGATGGCCCTCTCGCGGATGTACCTGGGCCGGCACTTCCTGGCGGACGTCCTGGGCGGCCTGCTGGTCGGGGTCGCCGCCAGCGGCCTCGCGGTGCTGCTCTTCCGCGCCTTCGACGAGTCGGTCTTCGGCCGCCACGACCGGCGCGCGCGCCAGGCCATGCTGCCGGTCAGCGTGCTCGCCCTGGCGCTGCTGGTGGTGACGCCGTACCAGCCGCTGCTGCCGCCGGCCTACGTCGGCGGCCTGGTCGGCCTGGTGATCTCCTACGCGTTCCTGCTGGTCACCGGCCTGCCGCCGGACGGCGGCACGGCGCGACAGCGGCTGCAGCGGGTGGCGATCGGCGCGGGCCTCTTCGCCGTCACCGAAGGCCTGGTGCACCTCGCGGGCCGCGGCTCGCGGATCACGTCGCTCGGCGGGACGGTGATCGTCGCCGTCGCCGCCCTGGCGGGCACCGTGGCCCTCTCCCGACGCCTGGGGCTGTACGCCGTGCGGACGGCCGGGGAGTAGCCGATCGTGTACGAGCACCGCGGCTCCCCGCCCCTGCCGCTCCGGCGCTTCCTGCGCAGGCTGGCGGGCCACTTCGCCGTGGCGAGCGCCCTGGCCGCGCTGTCGCTGCTGGCGGGCATGGCGGGCTATCACTCGCTGGAGGGCCTCTCCTGGCTGGACTCCTTCCTGAACGCGGCGATGCTGCTGGGCGGGATGGGGCCGGTGGGCAACGGCCCGCAGACGGCGGCGGGCAAGCTGTTCGCCGGGGTCTACGCGCTCTACTCCGGGATGGTGTTCCTGGTGGCCGCCGGGCTGCTGCTGGCGCCGGTGTTCCCCCGCGTGCTGCACCGCTTCCACTGGGAGGCCGACCGGGCCGAGCAGAGACGGAGGATGTGATGGCGATCGAGACGGGCGCCCCCTCGGTCGGGGCGCTGTACCGGGCGGACGCTCTCAAGCGGTTCCGCGACACGAAGAAGCAGGCCGACGGCGCCCTCTCGCAGGTGCCGTACGAGCGCTGGCAGGAGCGGCTCGATGCCGGCTCCAACAGCCTGGTCACGCTGATGCTCCACATCTCGGGCAACCAGCTCTCGCGCTGGACGGACTTCCTCGACAGCGACGGCGAGAAGCCGACCCGCGACCGCGACGCCGAGTTCGAGGACGGCGAGCTCACCCGCGAGGCGCTCGTCGAGCGCTGGGAGCAGGGCTGGGACACGCTCTTCGCGGCGATCGAGAGCCTGGGCGAGTCCGACCTGGTGCGGACGGTGACCATCCGCAAGGAGCCGCACTTCGTGGTGGAGGCGATCAACCGCCAGATCGCCCACTACGCGCTGCACGTGGGCCAGATGCTCTTCCTGGCCAAGCACCTGGCCGGCGAGAGCTGGCGCTCGCAGAGCATCCCGCGCCGCGGCTCGGCGGAGAAATAGCTACTTCGTCGCGGGCGCCTGGCTGCCCGGCGCCCGCCAGGCGGCGAGCACCTGCTGCTCGCGCTCCGCTGGGAGACCGGCGCGCAGCTTGCCCTGTCGTTCCGCCGGCAGGGTGCGGAACCAGGCGAGCGTGTCGCGCGCGGTCGCCGCCAGCGGCCGGAAGGTGAGGCCTGCCCCGATCGCCTTGTCCACGCGACGCTGGCTGCCGCCGGCGGTGTCGCCCGCGGCCGGGACCCAGACCGGCATGTCCGACCACATGCTCACCTTCTGCTGGTCGAGGAAGGGCGTCGGCACCCACACCAGGCTCGCCTTCGAGCCGATCGCGCCGCGGATGCCCTCCACCATGCCCTTCATGGTCAGCCTCGTCGCCGGCCCCGTGGCGTTGAACGTCCCGAGGGTGCGCGACTCGGCCATCCGGATCGTCCACTCGGCGAGGTCGCGGGCGTCGACGAACTGGACGGGGTCGCTGCCGTCCCCGGGCGCCAGCACCTCGCCGCCGCGGTCGAGGCGCACCGGCCAGTAGGTGAAGCGGTCGCTCTCGTCGCCGGGACCCACGATCAGGCCCGGGCGTATGACGGTGGTCGTCCCCGGGAACCACTTCTCCGCCTCACGCTCGGAGAGCGCCTTCAGGGGCCCGTAGAGGCCCTCGATGTCCTTGCGCAGGGTCTCGATCGTCTCCTTCATCGGGTCCTGGCCCTTGTACGCGGCGAGGGGTGCCGTCTCGTCCTGCCCCGGCGCGGCGTCGGAGGCGTAGACCGATATGGTGGAGATGAAGACGTAGTGCTTGACCCTGCCCTTCAGCGCCTGGCCGGCGTCGCGCACCCAGAACGGCAGGGTCGTCGGGTTGTCGATGCAGACGTCCCATTCGCGCCCGGCCAGCGCCTGGAGATCGCCGGTGTTGCGGTCGCCCACCAGCTCCTCGACCGGCGCCGGCCATTGCTTCTTCTCGCGGCCGCGGTTGAAGAGGGTGAGCTGGTGGCCGCGGGCGAGCGCGTAGCGGACCTGGTGCGGGCCGGTGAAGCCGGTGCCGCCGAGGATCAGGATGCGCAGCGGCCTCGTCCGTGCCTCGCCCGGCTCCGCGGCGAGGGTGAGCGCGGCGAGCGACGGCCGCGCGGCGAGGCCGAGCGCACCGGCGCCGGCCAGCCTCAGCAGGTCCCTGCGAGTGGTCAAGGCGGCCTCCGTCGTGCCTGGACGCTATCACGAGGCGGCCGCCCGGCGGGCCCGTCCAGGAGATTGGCCGCGCGCGGGGCCGGGCTCACCAGCGCCGCGGGGCGTTGCGCACGCAGCGCACGGTGTCGCGGGCGATCAGCAGCTCCTCGTTGGTGGGGATCACGAAGGTGCGCACGCGCGCCGCCTCGGCGGCGACGTCGCCCTCCTTGCCTCCCACCGCCGCCTGGTTGCGCTCCTCGTCCAGGCAGATGCCGAGGAAGTCCATGCCGCGGCAGATCCGCGAGCGTACCTCGGGGGAGTTCTCGCCGATGCCGCCGGTGAACACGATGGCCTCGGCGCCGTTCATCTGTGCGAGGTAGGAGCCCAGGTACTGCTTCACCCGCAGGCAGAAGATGTCGATGGCCAGGCGGGCGCGGCGGTCCTGGTGGACGCGCTCCTCCTCCAACAGCTCGCGCATGTCGTTGGTCAGGCCGGAGACGCCGAGCAGGCCCGACTGCTTGTTGAGCAGCGCGTCGATCTCGTTGAAACCCAGCCCCTCCTTGTGGTGCAGGAACTCCAGCACCGAGGGGTCGATGTTGCCGGTGCGGGTGCCCATCACCAGGCCCTCGAGCGGCGTCAGGCCCATCGAGGTGTTGATCGACTCGCCGCGCTGAATGGCGCAGGCCGAGCAGCCGTTGCCGAGGTGGACGGTGATGATGTTCGTCTCCTCGAGCGACTTGCCGGTGAGCTGGCGGTAGCGGTAGGCGACGTAGCGGTGCGAGGTGCCGTGGAAGCCGTAGCGCCGGATCCGGTGCCGGACGTAGAGCGGATACGGGATGGCGTAGAGGTACGAGACCTCCGGCATGGTCGAGTGGAACGAGGTGTCGAACACCGCCACCTGCGGCACGCCCTGGCCCAGCAGCTCGCGGGCGGCGTAGATGCCCTTGAGGTTGGCCGGGTTGTGCAGCGGGGCGAGGTCGATGCAGTCCTCGATCTGGTCCACCACCTCGTCGGTGATGCCGACGGAGCGGGTGAACTTCTCGCCGCCGTGGACGCAGCGGTGGCCGACGGCGTGGATGTCGCCGAGGGCGGTCAGGCCGGGGACACCCGCCTCCGGCGAGACCAGCCAGCGCAGCAGGTAGTCGAGCGCCGCACGGTGGTCGCGCAGGGCCGCGGTGCGGCGGATGGCGGGCTTGCCCTCGACGCGGAAGGTGACGAGCGACTCGCTGCCGATGCGCTCGATCACCCCGCGGGCGAGCTGGCGGTCCGCGTTCTTCTCGATGGTCTCGAGGTCGGTGTCGATGACCTGGAACTTGAGGGAGGAGCTGCCGGAGTTGAGGACCAGTACGTTCATGATCTGACGATAGTAAACGGCCGGGCACGCCCCAGGGAGAGACAAACGGACCAGCCCCCCGGTCCCCCCTTCGCATCATTCGGCTGATCGGCACCGCGCATTCCCAGGGGCGGCTTCGGCCGGAACGTCCCGTCTCGGCGCTTCGAGCCGGCGCGCCGAGGTTCTACACGGACCCGGCGGCCTCTGCGGCCGCGGACGTGCCGCCTGAGCGGGAGGCGCAAGCCGGCTGATCCGTGTCAGACTTGTCCGACTCGCCGCTTCTCGCGTCTTGCGAACGAAACCGACCGGAGGGAAGGCATGCTGAAGGGCTTCCGTGACTTCCTGATGCGGGGCAACGTGGTCGACCTCGCCGTGGCCGTGATCATCGGCGTGGCCTTCAACGACGTGGTGAACAGCCTGGTCAAGGGCATCATCGACCCGCTGATCGCCCTCCTGGCGCCGGGCGCCATCAAGGACCTGCAGAACGCGCTGCTGCTCGGGCCGTTCAAGGTCGGCCTGGTGCTGTCGGCGATCGTCAACTTCCTGGTGAAGGCCGGCGTCGTCTACTTCTTCGTCGTCATCCCCTTCAGCCGGCTGGCCGCCCGCTTCGCGCCGGCGGCCGCCACGCCGCCGGACGTCGTCCTGCTCACCGAGATCCGCGACATCCTCAAGCAGCAGCGGCAGTAGAATCCGGCCGCGGACCCGGGCCTGGCGGAGGCCGCGAAGCTCGCTCGCGGTCCGCGGAGGTGCAGCGTGTCCTCGTCCGCCCGGTTCTCCGCGGCCGTCCTGGCCGTCGTCCTCTCCGCGTTCGCGGCCTGCGGCGGCAGCGACTCCGCCGCCGCCACGCCGACGCCGGCTTCCTCCGTCCCCACCCCCACCCCCGCCGGCGGCCCCTGGACGCTCGTCTTCGCCGACGAGTTCGACACCCCAGGAGCGCTCGACCCGGCGAGGTGGGGCTACGAGATCGGCTCCATCCGCAACAACGAGGCGCAGTACTACACCTCGCGCTCCGAGAACGTCCGGGTGGAGGGCGGCAACCTGGTGATCGAGGCGCGCAAGGAGCCCTACCAGGGCTACGCCTACACCTCGGCCAGCGTGAACACGAAGACGCGGTTCGAGTTCACCTACGGCCGGGTCGAGGTGCGCGCCAAGCTGCCCACCGGCACCGGAACCTGGCCGGCGATCTGGACGCTCGGCGCCGACATCGACCAGGTCGGCTGGCCCGCCTGCGGCGAGATCGACATCATGGAGAACGTCGGCTTCGACCCGCTGCGGATCTACGGCACCATCCACACGCCGGCCGGGAGCGGCGCGAACGGGAAGGGTTCGAGCCTCACCGTCAGCAACCCCGGGGACGACTTCCACCGCTACGCGATGGAGTGGTACCGGGACCGCATCGACATCTTCGTCGACGACCAGAAGTACTTCACCTACCGCAACGACGGCAGCGGCACCCGCGGCGGCTGGCCCTTCGACGGCCCGCAGTACCTGCTGCTGAACCTCGCCATCGGCGGCAGCTGGGGCGGCCAGCAGGGCATCGACGACTCGCTCTTCCCGCACCGCTACGCGATCGACTACGTGCGCATCTACAAGCGCGGCTGAGCGGCCGCCGCGCCTCGCCCGCCAAGGGCGTTTTCGTGGCACACTCGTCGACGTCCCAACGTCGACAGCTGAAGGAAGAGAGGAGGTCGCATGATCGGCCGTGTGCTGCGATTCGTCCGCCTGCCCCTGCTGCTGCTCCTGATCTTCGCCGTCGCCCGCTTCCTGCTGGGGGCGAAAGGCGTCCCCTACGCGCCCCGCGGGAACGCCATGTTCTCGATCGTCGGCCTGACCTTCGTCAGCAGCTTCTACTTCGGCGCGCTGTCCCGGCGCGTCGGCGGCTTCGGCTGGGGAGGCACCGCGCTCCTCGGCTACAGCATCGGCCTCTGGGCCCAGCTGCTGATCTTCACCGCCACCTGGCTGAGCTTCGCGCTCGGCATCGAGACCTCGTACTTCCGGCACTGGGACGCGCTCAACGTCGCCGAAGGGACGGTGGTGCCGATGGCGGCGGCGCTGCAGACGCGCCTGGGCGCGCTGCTGGTCGGTCCGATCATCGCCATCGTCCCCGCGCTCATCGGACGGCTGCTGGGCGCTCTCGCTCCCGAGCCGAAGCCGTCCGTCGCCTGAGCCCGCCTGGACCTGGCGCAGAGGTGATACCCGACTCTCCGGGATAAGATGGGTTCGTCCCCGGAGAGCTGAATGCCGATCTACCACCGGCTGGGCCGTGTGCCCCGCAAGCGGCACGTCGCCTTCCGCAGGGAGGACGGCGGCCTTTACTACGAGGAGCTGGTCGGCAACCAGGGGTTCACCGGCCCCTCCTCGCTGATCTACCACCTGCGGCTGCCCACGCAGGTGACCGCCGTGCGCTCGATCCGCGGCCTGGACTGGGTGGCGGAGCCCGAGCGCGTCGTCCGCCACCGCCACTTCCGGACTTCCCAGCTGGTCACCGGCTCGAGCCCCGTGCTCGACCGCGTGCCGCTGCTGTTCAACCAGGAGGTGGCGATCTCCGTGGTGCGGCCCCGCAGGGAGGACGCCTTCTTCTACCGCAACGGCCAGGGCGACGAGGTCGTCTTCGTGGTCGAGGGCCAAGGCTTCCTGGAGTCCTGCTTCGGCGAGCTGGACTTCCGCCCCGGAGACTACGTGGTGGTCCCCCGCGGCATCGTCCACCGCTGGCGGCTGCAGCAGGGCCCCCACCGGATGCTGGTGATCGAGAGCGCGGGGTACGTGCGGACCCCGAAGCGCTACCGCAACGAGCACGGCCAGCTCACCGAGATGGCGCCGTTCTGCGAGCGCGACATCCGCCCGCCCGACCGGCTGGTCACCCACGACGAGGACGGCGAGTTCAAGGTGGTGATCAAGAGCGGCAACCGGCTGGTGGAGACGGCGCTCACCCACCACCCGCTCGACGCCGTGGGCTGGGACGGCTACTACTACCCTTGGGCGCTCAACATCCACGACTTCGAGCCGCGGGTCGGGCGCGTGCACCTGCCGCCCCCGTTCCACCAGACCTTCGAGGGCGACGGCTTCGTGGTCTGCTCGTTCGTGCCGCGGCCGTTCGACTTCGAGCCGGACGCCATCCCGGCGCCGTACTCCCACACCAACGTGATGTCCGACGAGGTGATCTTCTACGCCAACTCGGAGTTCATGAGCCGCAAGGGCATCGAGCTGGGCTCGGTCACCCTGCACCCGGACGGGCTGCCGCACGGGCCGCAGCCGGGGAAGATCGAGGAGTCGATCGGCAAGAAGTCGACCAGCGAGCTGGCGGTGATGGTCGACAGCTTCCACCCGCTCCTGGTCAGCCGCGAGGCGGCCGGCGTCGAGGACCCCGCCTACCACCTCTCCTGGGTCGAGCACGCGAAGTGACGACCGCCTCCGCCCGCGCGCTGCTCGTCTCGCTCGTCGACTACGCGGGCCTGTTCCCCCCGGCGGAGCTGGCGATGGACGCGGCGGTGGCCGAGTACCGGCGCTGGCGCCGCTCGCCCCAGGCGTGGATGCTGGGCCGGTTCGTCGTCCCCGCCGTGCGCCTTGCGGAGCTGGCGACGAGGCTCGACCCGGACGGCGCCCCCCCGGAGGGCCTCAGCGCCCTGCTGGGCAGAGACCTGCAGGCCGACCTCGCCCGGGTGCAGGCGTTCAACGCCGGCCAGCGCGGCCGGGCCTGCGTCGACACGGTCGAGCTGAAGGCGGCGAGGGCGGACGAGCTGACCGCGGCCCTCGCCGCGATCCCGCCGGCGCTCGTCGCCTACGTCGAGCTGCCGGTCGGCTCTCGGGGTCAGGCCTCGCCGGCGGATATCGACGCCCGGTCGTCGATGAGACCTGACCCCGATCTGCTGGCCCTGCTGCACGCGCGCGGCGCGCGGGCCAAGGTGCGGACGGGCGGCGTGGTCGCCGCGGCGATCCCGTCCGTCGCCGAGCTGGCCGGCTTCCTCGCGGCGACCGCCGCCGCGCTGGCTCCCTTCAAGGCCACCGCCGGACTGCACCACGCGATCCGGGGCGAGTACCCGCTGACCTACCAGGCGAAGGCGCCACGGGCCGTGATGCACGGCTTCCTCAACGTGTTCGCCGCGGCCGTCATCGCCCGCAGCGGCGCGGCGCCGGGCGAGCTGGAGGCGGTGCTGGAGGAGCGGGACCCACGGGCGTTCCGCCTGGACGAGGAGGGCCTCGGCTGGCGCGACCGCCGCGTCACCACGGCGCAGGTCGCCCGCTGCCGGGCGGACTTCGCCCTCTCCTTCGGCTCCTGCTCGTTCGCGGAGCCGGTCGACGAGCTGCGCGCGCTGGGCTTGCTGCCGTGATCCCGCACGTGGACGGAAGCCACGACCCGGCGCTGCGCAGCTGGGTCGAGTCGGCGAACGATCCCGCCAGCGACTTCCCCGTCCAGAACCTGCCGCTCGGCGTCTTCCTCCGCGGAGGTTCGGGCCAGGCCCGCGTCGGCTGCGCCATCGGCGACCAGGTGCTCGACCTCGCCGAGTGCGCAGAGCGCGGGCTGCTGCGCAGCCTGCCCTCCGATGTCACGGAGGCCTGCCGCGCTGCGACCCTGAACGGCCTGGTGGCGCTCGACCCGCGCCTGCGCGGTACCCTGCGCCAGCGGCTCAGCCACCTGCTGCGGGCCGAAGGAGGTTTCGTCACCGCCCGACCCGATGCGGGCACCGTCCTGCTGTCGCAGGCGGGATGCGAGATGCAGCTGCCGGTGCTGGTCGGCGACTACACCGACTTCTACGCCTCCGTCTTCCATGCCACCAACGTCGGAGCCATGTTCCGTCCCGACAATCCGCTGCTGCCGAACTACAAGTGGGTCCCGATCGGGTACCACGGCCGGGCCTCCTCGCTGGTGCTCAGCGGCACCGAGGTGCGCCGCCCGCGAGGGCAGACGGAGCCTGCCGCCGGCGCCACCGCGCCCGCCTTCGGCCCCAGCCGCAACCTCGACTACGAGCTCGAGGTCGGCGCGTTCCTCGGCCCGGGGAACCCGCGGGGCGAGCCGATCCCCATGACGGAGGCGTCCGACCGCATCTTCGGCCTCGTGCTGCTGAACGACTGGTCCGCGCGCGACCTGCAGAAGTGGGAGTACCAGCCGCTGGGACCGTTCCTGGCGAAGAGCTTCGCCACCACGATCAGCCCCTGGGTGGTGACGCTCGAGGCCCTGGCGCCCTTCCGGGTGCCGGCCTTCCCCCGGCCGCCCGGCGACCCCCGGCCGCTGCCGTACCTGTCCGACGAGGACGACCAGGCGCACGGCGGCATCGACCTGCACCTGGAGGTGCGGCTGTCCACGGCGTCGATGCGGGCGCGGGGCCTGCCGCCCGCCTGCGTCAGCCGCAGCAACCTGAAGGACCTCTACTGGACGCTCGCGCAGATGGTGGCGCACCACAGCTCGAACGGCTGCAACCTGCGGCCCGGCGACCTGATCGCGAGCGGCACCGTCTCCGGCGAGTCGCCGGAGTCGCGCGGCTGCCTGCTGGAGCGCACCTGGCGCGGGACGAAGCCGCTCCCGCTCCCGGGCGGCGAGGAGCGGCGTTTCCTGGAGGACGGAGACGAGGTGACGTTCGTCGGCCACTGCCAGCGGGAGGGCTTCGCCCGCATCGGCTTCGGCGAGTGCCGGGGCACGGTGGCGGCGGCGTAGGAGGAGACGCAGATGGCGACAGTCGAGTCCCTGGGCATCAAGCGGCTGGAGTCGGTGCACTACTACGTGCACGACCTCGAACGCAGCCGGCGCTTCTACACCGAGGTGATGGACTTCGCCGAGATCGGCGGCAGCTCTCCCGAGCTGACCCGGAGGGGGCGCGAGGAGTCGGTCGCATTCATGGCCGGCGACTGTGTCGTCATCTGCATCGCGCCCCGGGGCGAGGGCGGGCGCGCCTGGCGCTGGCTGCGCAAGCACCCCGACGGCGTCGGCACCCTCAACTTCGAGGTGGAGGACGCGCAGCGGGCCTTCCGCCTGCTGGAGAGCCGGGGCGCCACGCCCATCGACGACGTCCGCCGGTTCGAGGACGGCAGCGGCGGCACGCTCGCCTGTTTTTCCATCGCCACGCCGTTCGGCGACACCACCTTCCGCTTCCTGGAGCGCCGCGGCTACCGGGCGCTCTATCCCGGGTTCGAGGAGCTCGAGCGGCCGCGTGGCGGCCAGAACCGCATCGGCTTCGTCGGCTTCGACCACGTCACGTCCAACTTCGCCACCCTCGCCCCGGTGAGCCTGTGGCTCGAGCACGTGCTCGGCTTCCAGCGCTTCTGGGAGATCCAGTTCCACACCACCGACGTCGACCCGGACCACGCCCAGGGGTCCGGCCTGCGCTCGACCGTGTGGTGGGACCCGGGCTCGGGCGTCAAGTTCGCCAACAACGAGCCCTGGCGGCCGAACTACCGCGCCTCGCAGATCAACGTCTTCTGCGAGGAGCTGCGCGGCCCGGGCGTGCAGCACCTGGCGATCGCGGTGGCGGACATCGTCCACTGCGTGAAGCTGCTGCGGGCGCGGGGCCTCGCCTTCATGCCCACGCCCGGCACCTACTACGACGCGCTGCCCGAGCGCATCCAGAGGCTGGGCATCGGCCGCATCGACGAGGACATCGAGACCCTGCGTCACCTCGAGATCCTGATCGACGGCGACGGGCCCGGGAAGTACCTGCTGCAGATCTTCCTCAAGGAGTCCTCGGGTCTCTACCACGAGGAGGCCGCCGGGCCCTTCTTCTACGAGATCATCCAGAGGAAGGGCGACCAGGGCTTCGGCGCCGGCAACTTCCGGGCGCTGTTCGAGTCGATCGAGAGGGCGCAGGCCCAGCCGGCGAGGTAGCCGGAAGTTCCGCGTCCTTACGCAGCCGGCTAACACTCCAGCGGGCGGCAGCGTCTATCATCCTGAGACAGCGTTTCAACATTCCTCGACTGGGGGGCGGGTGGCGCTCGAGTACAGCCCGGCGCTGGGTCCGCTGGGAGCGGCTGCGGCCCGGGGCACGCTCGGTGAAGAGACGGCGTCCGGCCAGGAGAAGGACGCGCTGCTCGTCCGCTCCGCGCGGGACGGCGATCGCAGCGCCTTCGGGCGCCTGTACGAGCGCTTCGCGCCCATGGTCCACGGGCTGCTGCTCGCGCGCGTGCGGCCGGCCGAGGTGGACGACCTGATACAGGACGTCTTCCTCCAGGCGATGCGCCGGCTGGCCTCGCTCCGCAGCCCGGAGGCGTTCGGTCCCTGGCTGGCGGCGATCGCCAGGAACCGCGCCCGTGACCACCACCGGCGGGCCCGCGACACGATCGAGCTGCCGACGGAGCTGGAGGGAAGGGCAGCGCCGGAGACCGAGGCGCTGGCCGTGCTGGCGGCGGTACGCCGGTTGCCGGAGGCGTACCGCGAGACGCTGGTCCTGCGGCTGGTCGAGGGCATGACCGGACCGGAGATCGCCGCGCGAACCGGGCTGACGCCGGGCTCGGTCCGGGTGAACCTGCACCGCGGCGTGCAGATGCTGCGGCAACTCCTCGGCGAAGGGGAAAGACGGTGAGCGAGTACCTGTGGGACGGCGCGGGTGAGCCCGACCCCGAGATCGTCCGCCTGGAGGCGGTGCTGCGTCCGCTGCGCCGCCTGCCGCCGGCGCCGGCTCTCGAAGCGAGGGCCCCGCGACCCTGGCTCGAGTGGCCCGCGTTGGCGGCTGCTGCGGCGGTGGTACTGGCTCTCCTGCCGCTGACGACGCGAACGAGCCCGCCCGGTGCCGGCGAGGCGTGGCAGGTGGAGTGGCTTCACGCGTCCGGAACGCCGGACCGCCGCGAGGGACGGATCGCCGCCGGAGAGTGGCTCGACACGGGTGAAGGGCGGGCGCGGCTCGACGTCGGCCGCATCGGCCAGGTCGTCCTGGAGCCGTCCACGCGGGTGGGGCTGGTCGACACCGGGAGACGGGCACACCGCCTGTCGCTCGCCCGCGGCACGCTGCACGCGATGATCTGGGCGCCGCCTGGCCAGTTCGTGGTCGATACCCCGGCCGCCCGTGCCGTGGACCTCGGCTGCGAGTACACGCTCACCGTCGGGGCGGACGGCACCGGGCTGCTGCGCGTCGAGACCGGCTGGGTCGGGTTCGAGTACCACCGACTCCAGTCGCTGGTGCCGGCCGGGGCGGTTTGCCGCACCTACGGAGGCCGCGGCCCGGGCACGCCGCGGTTCGAGTCGGCCACTGCGCATTTCGCCCAGGCGCTGGACGAGCTGGACTCCGGAGCCAGGGACGGCCGGGTTGCCGCCGCGCTGTCGCGCGTCCTAGCCGAGGCGCGCCCGCGCGACGCGCTGTCGCTGTGGCACCTGCTCTCGCGCGTCGACCCGCCCGACCGCGGCTCCATCTGGGATCGGCTGGCGACGCTCGTACCACCCCCGGACGGCGTGACGCGCGAGGGCATAGTGGCCGGCGACACCGCCATGCTCGAGCGCTGGTGGGACGAGCTGGGCTTCGGCTCCTCCGAGTTCTGGCGGGACTGGACGCGGCGCTGGAGCGACGTGGAGCCCACGCTCCCGGCAGAGGCCCGGCGGGCTAACACCAGCCGCTGAGGCTGCGTCTTCTCCCGTGAGCCCTTCTCACGGAGGTCGAAAGATGAGCAGCCGATCCGCTGGTGCCCTCGCCGTCTGCCTGGTGTCGCTCGCGCCCGCCCTCGCCCAGGCGGGCCCGCCCCTCGTCTGCTTCCCGATGTCGATCGGCGACGCGCCGTCCCTGCCCTGGGGCGGCGGCTGGCACGACGCGCGGCCCGACTACGACCGCGGCCGCCTGGCCGGCGACGCCCTGGCCTTGCTCGTCCCGCAGACGCGGGTACTCGTGCGAATGGAGACACTGCGCCGGGCGGCCGTCTACGCTGCCGGCGACCCACCCGCCGCCACGCGCCTGTTCGAGGCGCTGCGTGCCCGGCTCGCCCGCGGCGGCAACGCGCGCGCCGTGGCGCTCGCGCAGCTCGACCTCGGCTACGAGGCCGAGGCATACCGCCAGGCGCTGTTCGCGGCCCGGCACATGAGCGCAACCCCGCAAGCGCGCGGCATCGAGGTCGCGGAGGACGGCTACCAGCTGGTGCACCAGGCGCTGGCGGTCCTGCGGCCCGACCCGGAGGTCGAGTACGCGGCTGCGCTCGTCAGCCGCGAGCGTCCGACGCGGCGGCCGCTCGCGGACAAGCACTACCGCATCGCGGCCGAGCAGGCCCCCGCCGGATCCGACTTGGCGCGGACGCTCCAGGCCCACGCGCGACTCTGGAGCGACCAGCCGGCCCGGCCCGCGGCCGCCACCCGCTAGACGCGCGCTACCAGCTCCCGTGCACCAGGGGGCGGATCCTCTCGTCGTAGAGCGACTGCACGGCCCGCATGGTCTCGGGCGCCAGCGGCGGCAGGTCCGCGGCGGCCGCGTTATCCCGCGCCTGCCCGGGCGTCTTCGCGCCGGGGATGGCGCAGCTGACCGCGTCGAACATCAGGATGAAGCGCAGGGCGAGCTGCGTCATGGAGACGCCCGGCGGCACCAGCGGACGCAGGCGATCGACGAAGTCGAGGCCGGTCTCGTAGGGCACGCCCGAGAAGGTCTCGCCCTTGTCGAAGGCCTCGCCCCCGCGGTTGAAGCTGCGGTGGTCGTCGGCCGCGAAGGTCGACTGCCGGGTGAGCTTGCCGGTGAGCAGACCGCTGGCGAGCGGCACCCGGGCCAGGATGCCGACCTGCCGCGCCTTCGCCGCCGGGAAGAGCTGCTCGGCCGGCTTCAACCGCATCATGTTGAAGATGATCTGCACCGTCCGCACGTTGGGGTGGCGTATCCCGCGCAGCGCTTCGTCGACCGTCTCCACGCTGATGCCGTAGTGGCGGAGCTTGCCGGCGGCGACCAGCTCGTCGAGGACGCCGAAGACCTCCGGCAGGTCGTAGACGCGCGGGTGCGGGCAGTGGAGCTGCAGCAGGTCCACCGCCTCCATCTCGAGGTTGCGCAGGCTGCGCTCGACCCAGGCGAAGAGGTTCTGCCGGCTGTAGCCCTCTGGCGTCTGCGCCGGCAGCCGCCGGCCGGCCTTGGTCGCCACGTAGATCCGCTGGCCGCGGCGCTCGCGGCGAAGGCGCGCGACCAGGCGCTCGCTGCGGCCGTCGCCGTAGACGTCGGCGGTGTCGACGAAGTTCACGCCCGCGTCGACGGCCGCGTGCAGGGCCTTCATCGACTGCTCGTCGTCCACCGGTCCCCAGGTCCCGCCGATGGCCCAGGCTCCGAAGCTGATCGCCGCGACCTCCATGTCGGTCCGACCCAGCCGCCGGTACTGCATCTAGGACCTTCCTTCCTTCTTCAGCACGGCGTCCTGGTACTCGCAGCCGTAGCCCTGCTTCGGGTCCTTGTAGGCCTCGATCTCCCCCTTCTCCGCCGCCTCCTCGGCCCGGTCCATCAGCTCCTCGACCTCCGCGTCGCCGAGCGGCTTGAAGCCCCGGGCGATGCGGACCATGCCCATCACCTCCTCGCGGCTCTGCATGCCGCAGATGGTGGTGGCGACGGGCAGCGACATCGCGTAGCGGCGGCACAGCTGCCAGTCGATGCCCAACTCGCGGGGCAGCCGGGCGTCCTGGCCGGCCAGGGACTTCATGCCGAGGGCGCCGATGCCCCGGTCCTGGCAGAGCGGCAGCACGATGCTCTCGAAGCTGCGGTACTGCGCGTCGAGGAGGTTGAGCGGCATCTGTACCGTGTCCCAGGCGTGCGGCATGCGGATCATGCGCACGTGCGTCTGCGGGTCGCGGTGGCCGGAGAAGCCGACGAAGCGGAGCTTGCCGGCCCTGCGCGCCTCCAGCACCGCCTTGAGGCCGCCCTGGTCGGGGTCGAAGACGCGCTCGGGGTCGTCCGGGTACTGGATGGCGTGGAACTGCAGGAGGTCCACGTGGTCGGTGCGCAGCCGCCGCAGGCTCTCCTCGATCTGCGCCTTCACGCCGGCGTAGTCGCGGGCGCAGACCTTGGTCATCAGGAAGACCTTCTGGCGGCGCGACGGCGAGTCGAGCGCCCTGCCCATCACCTCCTCGGCGCGGCCGCCGTGGTACTCCCAGGCGTTGTCCCAGAAGCTGATGCCCTCGTCGAGCGCCAGGTGCATCCGGGCGATCGCCTCCGTCTCGCTCGCGGCGATCGGGCCGTCCCAGCCGCCGTAGCCGACGATGGAGACCGAGACGCCGGTCTTCCCCAGGGGCCGGACGGGGATGCCGGCCGGGCCCGGGCTCTGCATGGCCAGCGCCTCGCGCCCGAGCGCGACCACCCCGGCCAGCGCGCCCAGGAACTCCCGGCGTGAGGGCCGCGGGCCCGACACGGGGTTTGCCTCGTCGTTGCTTCCCTTCACGCGGCCTCCTGTCTTCACTGGACCGGCACCGCCTCCAGCAGCAGGTGCGGGGCGACGGTGGCGTCGAGGAACGGCGCCTTCGCATCGACGACGCCGAGCTCCGTCCCCTCGACCGAGTCGCGGACGGTGTAGCGGCCCGGCAGGAGGCCGCGCAGCTCCAACCGTCCCTTCCAGGGGACCGCCGGGTCCGGGGCGAAGAAGGCGTAGTGCATCCGCCCGGACGCCTCGATGGCGTACGCCTCGGGCACGTCGTAGCCGTACACGTAGAGGTCGCGGAAGGTTCCCTGCGCCAGGTGCAGCCGGGCGTAGAGGGAAAGCCACTTCTTCCAGTGAGCCTCCTTCGACTCGTCGAGGTAGACGGCCTTCCACTGCGGACCGTAGTCGGGCCAGGTGAACTTGGTGCCCACCACGCCTCCGGTGCCGACGGTGGAGGCGAAGTCGCGCCCGATCTCGATCCAGCCGTCGGCGCCCGTCCTCCTCATCTCCGACAGCTCCACGTGGTCGCCGTAGACCGCGGCCTGCGGGCCGAGCAGCGCCTTGTACATCTTGATGCGCAGCCGCACCTGCCGCCCGCCGACGGGATCGGCGGTCACCGCCTGGTCCATGTACGGCAGCCAGGCCGGGTTCGGCGTGGTCCCGCACGGGCAGATCTGGGTGACGCTGTACGGCTTGAGCGCCCGCGTCGTCTCGAAGATGGTCCGGTACACCTCGCCCAGCGCCTCGATGGACTCGTCCGGCGAGCGGTGGTGGTGCGCCGGGTTGTAGCAGCGTGGCACCGTGAAGACGTTGTCGAGCTTGTGGCCGTCGAAGTCCCAGTCGCGCACGAATCGCTCCACCAGGGCACGCGTGTAGGCCCTCACCTCCGGGAGCGCCGGGCAGAGGACGCCCAGGTTGCGGGTGAAGCGGGCGTGGCCGCCGCGGGCGTCCTGGATCAGCCACTCGGGGTGCTCGGCCACCACCTGGCTGGTGCCGTACCTGTGGGACTCGTACTTCCCGCGGCCGTCCTCGACCGCCAGCGGCAGCCACCAGAGCTGGACCTTGATCCCTTCCCTGTGGAAGGCGTCCGCGAGATCGCGCAGCGCGTGGCCGGGGAAGGTGTCGCGGCGCGGGCGCCAGTCGCCGTAGTCGTCGAACCAGCGGTCGTCGAGCGTCGCCCAGTGGACACCCAGCTCCTTGAGCTTGGGGATGGTGCCCAGCATCTGCGCGGGGGTGACCTCGGACTCGTAGCCCCAGCCGCACCAGGCGGGCGCGTAGGCCTCGTCCGAAGGCCGCGGGATCGGCCAGCCCTCGCGCTGCAGCATCTGCGAGTAGAGGCGAAGCGGTTCGTAGAAGTCGCCGGAGAAGACGGCCAGGAAGCTGCGCGGCGCCCGGTACTCCCCGCCGGGTGGCAGCCGCCGCTCGGGCTCGACGACCAGCGAGGCCGCCGCCCGCCCGTCCTTCGCGACGGACACAGGCAGCGAGGCGACCACGGGCAGCGGCTCCAGGTGCCCCAAGGCCAGCCCCGCCGTTCGCGTCCAGAACGCGACGACCGGAATGCCGCCGCCCGAGCCGTTGGGGAGCTGCTCACCCATCCGGTTCGGACGCGAGAAGTCCCTGGTCAGAGGCACCACCTCGTCCTGTCCCCAGTCGACGCTGGCGCCGTGGAAGGACCACATCTCGAACGGCAGCCGGCCCGGCTCCACCCCGGCGGCACTCAGGCGGCTCGCCTGCTGCACCACCCGCCGGAGAGTCACCTCGCGGCCTCCGCCGTTGCGGAGGTGCAGGCTGCGGACGGCGACGCCAGGGAACTCGGACCAGACCTCGACCACGAGCTGCGCCTCGAGCGGCGCCGGACCAGTGCTGCGGCCCCGGACCGTCACCCGCTTGCCGCTTCCCAGCGCACCCTGGAGGTCGGTCACCTCGGCGGGCTTCGTGTCGAAGCGCAGGGCGGCGGCCGGCTCGCCCGCGACCTCCACGGCGTCACCGGGACCGGCCTCCTGCAGGCACAGCAGCCGATCGCCTTGCCGCAGCGCGCCGCGCAGCTCGCCCGAGGCGAGCAGCCGGAACTCCGCCACCGCCGAGCGGAGGACCACGGTGTCGTCCGCCTCGCGGCCGACCGAAACCTCGCCGGCCCGGACCGGGCCGGCCGCCACGGCGGCGGCGATAGCTGCCAGCAACGCCGGACCGAGCGCCGAACCCAGGCGCTTCATGGCGTCCCCTGCTGGCGGCTGGCCGCCGCCCGCCGCGCCACCGCCAGCGCGTTCTCGCGGTACAGCTTCTTCAGCACGGCGTCCTCCAGGCCGAAGCCCGAGTAGCTCCAGTGGTAGTCGAAGATGGGGGCGTAGAAGTGCTCGTCCTGCGTCTCCAGGATGCGGAAGGTGAGCCGGTACATCGCCGCCTCGGTGCCCATGTCGGTGCCGTAGACCAGGCGGTCCTGGTAGCGGTCGATGAAGGCGGAGGCAAAGCGCGGAATGGTGGCCGTCTCGGCGTAGCGGGCGGCGATGTCGGCGTAGAGGTTGGGCAGCGCGTCGAACAGCTTGCCCAGCCGCGCCAGGTCGTAGTCGAGGTTGGCGAAGTGGCAGGCCACGAAGGTGGTGCGCGGGTGGGCCCGCACCGCCCGCTCGAGGACCGCGATCATCCCCGGGTGGTCGACGATCCCGGGCTTGTCGTCGAGCCGCCAGTTGACGGCGTTCATCAGCCCGTCGTTGGTCCCGTCCATCTTCTGGTACATCCAGATGGGGTCGGCCACGTGGACGTTCACCGGCAGGCCCAGGTCCGCGCAGCGGTCGAGGAGCGGCGCGAGCCGCGCATCGTCGAGGTGGAGGCCCTTCGCCCTGCCGAAACCCAGGCCCAGGCCCTTGTCGCCCTCCTCGCCGACCCCTCTGGCCCCCTTCCGCGCACAGCGCTCGAGCTCTGCCGCGGCCGCCGGCCCGTAGCCCGGCTGGTCGGAGCCGGTGTAGTCGAAGCCGCACCACAGCTCGAAGCGGGTCGGGTAGCGCGAGAACAGCTCGACCAGCCGGTCGAACTCCGTCCCGTGCGCCCCGGTCAGGACCACGGTCTTCTCGATGCCCGTCTCGTCCATCACCTTCACCCAGCGGTCGACGTCCTCGGGAGTCTTCACGTACGGGTGCGAGTGCATGTCGATCACGGGGTAGCGTGCCCTGGGCACGCTCGTCACCGGGACCTGGTAGAGGCTGACCGGACGGTAGTCCTTCAGCAGGATCTGGTCGGGCGCCTTCTGCGCGAACGCGGGCCGCACCGCCGGGGCGAGGGCGACACCGGCCAGGACGGCGGCGGCGAAGGCGGCAGGCCGCAGGCGACGCGAGCGGTTTCCGAGCATCGGGGATGCCTCCCAGGAACAGGCCACGGCTGCGGATTCTCCACCCGCTGCGGGAAACGCGCCAGCCAGGGCCGGCCTTGACGTGCGGCCACGAGGGTCTACCATGCCGGCGTGCGTGTCGTGGACGTGCGGGTGCTGGCGGAGCGTCTGGGCGAGTACGTCCGTCTGGCCGCCAGCGGCGAGACCGTCCTGGTGACCGAGGACGACCAGGTGCTGGCCGAGATCGGGCCGCCGCGCCAGGGCTGCGCCGCAGCGGCGGCCGACGCGCTGCTCGCGGACGCCGTCCGCCACGGGTGGGTGCAGCCGCCGCTGGGAGCGGGCGACGGGCCACCGCCGCGCGCACCGGTGGCACGCTGGGAGGAGCTGGCCGCCGAGCTCGACCGGGATCGCGGGGAGCGGTGATCTACCTCGACACTTCCGTCGCCCTCGCCCACCTCCTCGCCGAGGACAAGCACCCGCCCGACGCCCTGTGGAAGCAGTCGCTCGTCTCCAGCCGGCTGCTCGAGTACGAGCTGTGGACCCGGCTCAACACCCGCGGCCTCGCCGGCTCGCACGGCGAACCCGCGCGGCGGCTGCTGCAGCGGCTGGCGTTCCTGGAGCTGCTGCCGAACGTGCTGTCGCGCGCGCTGCAGCCGTTCCGGATGCCGGTGCGGACGGTGGACGCGGTGCACCTCGCGTCGATGGACTTCCTGCGCACCGTCGACTCGCATCTGCAGCTGGCGAGCTACGACGACCACCTGATCGCCTGCGCGCGCGCCCTCGGGGTCGGCATCGCGCGGATGTGATCCGCACCTTCGACGTGCGGGGACTGACGACGCCCGTGGTTTGACCGCACCACGCCTGTCGCATAGCCTCGCGCCGACCGGGGAGAGACCGATGAGACTGCGCACGCTGCCGATCTTCCTCTGCTTCTTCGCCATGGGCTTCGTGGACGCCATGGGGCCGCTGGCCAGCACCATCCAGAAGCAGTACGCGCTGTCGGGGTTCATGGCGGCGCTGCTGCCGGCCTTCGCCTTCGTGGCCTTCGCCCTGTTCAGCGTGCCGGGGGGCGTGCTGGCCGCCCGCATCGGCAAGAAGAACCTGCTGGTGCTCGCCCTCGGCCTGGGCTCGCTCGGGGTGCTGGTGCCGACGCTGGTCGTCCCCGGCTTCGCGCTGCTGCTCGCCTCCGTGTTCGTGCTCGGCGTGGGCACCACGCTGCTGCAGGTCGCCGGCAACCCCATCATGCGCGACGTCTCGGACCAGGGCCGCTTCGCCCGCAACCTCAGCTTCGCCCAGTTCATCAAGGGCATCGGCAGCATGGGCAGCACCGCCCTGGTCGGCTGGCTGGCCGTGGGCGAGCTGGGCTGGCGCAAGGTCTTCCCGGTGTTCCTGGCGCTGACCGTCGTCGCGCTGGTATCGGTGGCGCTGCTGAAGGTCAAGGAGACGCGGGCGGAGGTGCCGCCCAGCATCGGCAGCAGCCTGGCCCTCCTGCGCGAGCCGACCTTCGCCCTGGCCGTGCTCGGCATCTTCCTCTACGTCGGCGCCGAGGTCTGCCTGTCGACCTGGACCGGCCCGCGGCTGGAGGGCCTCGGCTACCAGGAGAGCCGCTCGAAGTTCCTCGGCCCGACGCTGTTCTTCTTCGGGCTGATGGTGGGGCGGCTGGTCGGCAGCGGGGTGCTGAACTTCATGTCGTCCCGCGCCTTCTTCCGGGCGAGCGCGGGCCTGGGGGCCCTCGGCATCCTGGGCGTCCTCTCGGGCGTTCCCGGCCTCGTGGTGGCCGGGGTCGCCGCCGCCGGCCTGGGGTTCGCCAACATCTGGCCGGTCCTCTTCTCGCTCACGGTCGAGGCGCGTCCCCAGCGCGGCGCCGAGCTGTCGGGCCTGATGTGCATGGCGATCTTCGGCGGCGCCGTGCTGCCGCCGCTCATGGGACGGATCAACGACACCGCTGGGATGACCGCCGCGTTCGTGGTGCCGCTGGCGTCCTTCGCCTACCTGCTGGCCCTCTCGCTGCGGGGGGCGGCGGGGCGGTCCACGGCGCCGGAGGCCTGAGGTGGGCATCGACACCGACCGCCGCGTGGTGCTGACCCTGGACGCCGGGGGCACCAACTTCGTCTTCTCCGCCGTGCAGGGCGGGCGCGAGGTGGTGGCCCCGGTCCAGCTCCCCTCGTACGGGAGCGAGCTCGCTGCCTGCCTGCGCACGCTGGTCGACGGTTTCTCGCAGGTGAAGGCGCACGCCGAGGCGGCGCCGGTGGCGATCAGCTTCGCCTTCCCCGGCCCCGCCGACTACCCGCGCGGCGTCATCGGCGACCTCGGCAACCTGCCCGCCTTCCGCGGCGGCGTGGCGCTGGGGCCGATGCTCGAGGACCGCTTCGGCATCCCCGTCTTCATCAACAACGACGGCGACCTCTTCACCTACGGCGAGGCGATCGCCGGGTTCCTGCCCTGGTTGAACGGCCTGCTGGCCGAGGCCGGCAGCCCCAAGCGCTTCCGCAACCTGTTCGGCGCCACCTTCGGCACCGGCTTCGGCGGCGGCATCGTGCGGGACGGCCGGCTGTGGATCGGCGACAACTCGGCCGGCGGCGAGGTCTGGCTGCTGCGCAACAAGATCGACGCGCGCTCCAACGTCGAGGAGTCCGTCTCCATCCGGGCGATCCGCCGGGTGTACGCCGAGCGGGCCAACCTCGCGCTCGAGGCGACGCCGGAGCCGAAGGAGATCTTCGAGATCGCCAGGGGCGAGCGGCCCGGCCATCGCGCCGGCGCGATCGAGGCGTTCCGCCGCCTGGGAGAGGCGGCCGGCGACGCGCTGGCCGACGTGGTGACGCTGGTCGACGCGCCCGTGGTCATCGGCGGCGGGCTCACCGGCGCCGCCGAGCTGTTCCTGCCGGCGCTGGTCGCCGAGATGAACGCCCCCTACGACTCGCCCTGGGCCCGGAACCCGCGGCTGGAGGTGAGGGCCTTCAACGTCGAGGAGCCGGCCGGTCGGGCCGTGTTCGTCAAGGGCGAGGTCCGCGAGATCGTGGTGCCCGGGTCCGGCCGCAGGGTCGTCTACGACCCGCTGAAGCGGGTGGCCGTCGGCCTCAGCCGCCTCGGCACCAGCCGGGCCACCGCGCTGGGCGCCTATGCGTTCGCCCTGAGCGCGCTCGACGCCCGCAGCTGAGTCGCCGCGTCTATATCAATCAGTGCTATAGCTGCTCAGTGGAGCCTGGCGACCGCCGAGCGGAACGCCCGGCGGCCCTCCTCCGACGGGATCTCCAGCTCGAGGGCGGCGACGAGCTCAGCCGAGGTGCCGGCGACCCTGGCCGCCTTCTTCACCAGCACCCGCGCCAGCGGTCCCACCTGGCGGGCGAGCTCGGTCTCGAGCAGCCGCAGCTGCGCCTCAGCGAAGGCGAGGGCGCCGGTGGTCGCCTGCCCCTGGGAGGTCGCCGTCGTCGGGTGCGGCGGCGAGGTGGAGGTCTCGACCGCGGTCTCTCCCGGCTCGTCCGCCTCGGGCGGCTCGCCGACCTGGACCCGGTAGAGGTCGCGGTCGAGCGCATCCACGTCCGCATAGCGCTCCTCGCGGCGCTTCGCCATCGACTTCCGGACCACCCGGCAAAGCCCCTCCGACAGGCCGGGCACGTGGGTGCGCGGGTCCGGCAGCGGCTGCGTCAGGTGCATGGTCATCACCACGGCGCCGGAGGGCCCCTTGAACGGCGTGTGCCCGGTGACCAGGTGATAGAGCGTGGCCCCCAGCGAGTAGATGTCCGCGCGCCCGTCGATGTCGCGCGAGCCGCTGATCTGCTCGGGCGAGATGTAGTGGGGCGTGCCCACGGCGTGCCCGGTCTGGGTGAGGGACTGGTCCTCGTCGACGCGCTTGGCGATGCCGAGGTCCACCAGCTTCACCTCGCCCCTGCGGGTCAGCATCAGGTTGTCGGGCTTGATGTCGCGGTGGACGAGCCCCTCGGCGTGGGCGACGGCCAGCGCCCGGCAGGCATGCCGCACCACCGAGATGGCGTCCAGCTCGGCGAGCGGGCCGCTGCGCAGGAAGGCGCCGAGCGAGCGGCCGTCGACGTACTCCATGGCCAGGTAGTACGTCCCGGCGACCTGGCCGAACGAGTAGATCTGGACGATGTTCGGGTGGTTGAGCCGGGCCGCCGCCCGGGCTTCCTTCAGGAAGCGCTGGACGAAGGCCGGGTCGCCGCCGAGCTGCGGGGCCAGCGTCTTGAGGGCGACCACCCGCTCCAGCGTGAGGTCGCGCGCCCGGTACACGCGGCCCATGCCGCCGGCGCCCAGCTCGGCGAGGATCTCGTAGTCACCGAAGCGGGACCCGGGGCCGAGGGGGCTTTCCGGCAGCGAGGTGCCCACGCCTCACTCGGCCTCGAGCATCCTGAGCGCCTTCACCAGCGAGATCCGCATGCGGTTGAAGGAGCCGGCGAGGACCGCCACCTCGTCCCCGCTCCCCACCTTCACCTCCGCGACGTCGAGGTTGCCGGTGGAGACCGCGTCCGCCATGGCCGACAGCTTCCGGATGGGCCGGATGACCACCAGCCCGAGCAGCAGGTTCAGGGACAGCAGGATGAACGCGAAAACGCCCACCAGCGACGCCAGCAGCGTCCGCAGGGCGGTCCCGGCCATGGCCACGGGGACGGCGGTCGGCACGCTCACGATCTGCGCGCCCACCACCTCGTTGAGCTTCCAGCCGTAGCCGTTGTCCGACCCGTAGGCCCTGACCAGCGACGCCGGCGCGACCGCGGCGGTGGTGTGGCAGCTCAGGCAGCCCGCGTCGGTGATCCGGATGGGGTGCGCCAGGTACAGCGAGCGCCCCAGCGGCCCCTCGCGCTCGCCGACGATCTCCTTCAGGGCGTCGTCCGTCCGGAAGGCGTTCACCACGTCCGCCTCCCAGTCGACGGTGCGGTCGCGCGGGTTCGTGGGGTTGAGCGTCGCCTCCTTGTAGGTGTACTCGGGGTGGGTCTCCCGCAGGTAGTTGAAGATCTCCGTGGCCGAGTAGGCGGGCACCGACTGGGGGAGGAACTCGTCCTTGAGCCGCGGCGCGAGCAGCGGCTTGATCTGCTTGTTGGTGTAGCCGCGGGTGGCGAGCGCCGTCTCCATCATGATGCGCGCGTTCTGGACGATCTGCGTGCGCGCGTTCGTCTGCAGCAGGTGGTTCGAGAGCAGCGCCGCCGGCACCAGGGCGACCGCGAACACGGCGACAAGGATCAAGTTGAACTTGACGCTCAGCGACATGTGTTGGGGGCCTCTTGCGTCGGATTGTAGCCGTTTTGGCCCCCCGGCGGGGCGCCCTCAGAAGCGGACGAAGCCACCTCCGGTGACGTGGACGTCGTGCTCGTCGTGGCCGGTCAGGAAGTTGTTGAAGACGAGGTAGTCGGCCGCGTCGATGCGGACGCCCAGGCGGCCGAAGTAGACCTTCAACCCGGCCCCGAAGCGCAGCACGAAGTCGGTCTTCGCACCGGCCTCGCCGTCGTAGCTCACGCCGCCGACGCCGAGCAGCACGAACGGCCGCACGTCCCGGCCGAGGATGTCGTAGGTCAGGCCCGCACCGTAGTGCCAGGCCGTCACGTCATGCTGGCCGTACCCGTACGGCTCGCCATAACGGGCGTAGGCGCCGCTGGGGCCGCCCATCCCGCGGTTGGCGGCGCCGCCCATCCCGCCGAGGTACGCGTTCATCGCCTGCTCGAAGGGCTGGGGGAAGCTGGGGTAGCCGCCGGGTCCGAGGCCGGCGCTCGTCCGCAGCTCCTGGCCCGGGGCGACCGAGGCGTCGGCCTCGAGGGCGAGCTGCTTGCGAAGGTAGAACGTGTAGCGCAGGCCGAACAGGCCGCCGTCGCCGAGCTTCGTCTCGGTGTTCACCTGCACGCTCCCTCCGGGGTATCCGGGGAAGCCGGGCTCTCCGTGGGATGCCGGGATCGCGGGGATGGCGGGGAGCGTGACGGTGTACTGCTGGGAGCTGCGGGCGTCGAGGATCGAGATGCCGCCAAAGACGGAGAACTCGTTCCGCGCGGGGTCGAGAGAGGCGTCGTCGGCACGGCCGGGGGCGGGGGCGGATGCGAAGGCAGCGGCGAGCGCGCAGGTGGCGAGAAAACGGCGCTTCATGGGATCTCCTCCTCGTTGCTCAGTACTTCCAGCCGCCGCTGCGCTCCAGCGACAGGTCGAGGTCGACCGTGCGGTCGGCCCCGAGGTCTACCTCCTTCTCCAGTGCCAGGTATCCCGGGCGCACGATCTCGACGCGGTGGTGTCCAGCCGGCAGCTGCAGCCGACGCAGGTCGCGCGCGGTCCCGCGGTACTGGCCGTCGACGTAGACGGTCGCGTCCACGGGCTGCACGCGCAGCGTCACGTAGCCGTGCGGACCGGCTTCGGGCTCCGCCTCCACCCGGGGAGGGAGAGCCTCGCCGCGCGGCTCGGCGCTCTGCGGGGGAGGCGCCTCGCCGCGGGCGACGGGCGGCGCCGGCGGCGCCGGCACCGGCGGCTGCGACTCGCCCTTCTCGAGCACCGCCTTGAGCTCCCGGATGACGCCGACGTGGACGTCGACGTCGCGCTCGTAGCTGCGGTAGCCGGACTTGTAGACGACGATGTGGTGCGTGCCCTGCTTGAGCCACAGGTAGGACGGATCGCCGTCCAGCTCGCGGGCGTCGGCTACGTAGCGCCCGTCCACCCAAACCTCGGCCCGGTTCGGCTTGACGTTCATGTCGAGCGCGCCCATGCCGGAGGCCATCGCGTAGCCGAGGACGCCACGGCCCGGCTCACCGTAGTAGTAGGGCCCGGGCCCCCAGCCCCACCCCCAGCCCCAGTAGGGGCCCCAGCCCCAGTACGGCCCCCAGCCGTAGAAGCCGCCGAGACCGACACCGACGACCACGTGGCCGTGGCCGTGCGCCAGGGCTTCGCGCGGCACCAAGGGCGTCACCAGAAGAGTCGTCGCGGCGACGACCAGCGAACCGATCGTCCTCGTGCGCAACATCGGAACCTCCCGACTGATCGCTGACGCTCCGGCGGGATGGCGGCCGGCGCGTCTTCGTCTCAGCCCCCGCCAATGATGCAGCGAACCGGGGCGAGTGGCACCACCCGCGGGTAAGCAGCAGGTAAAGTCGGGTGCAAAACGAGTGCAAAGATGCGCAGCGGCATACGGATGCCGGCGGGGTTGCGACGAAATGTCGCGCCGGGTGAACTCCTCGACCTTCCTACGCGTCTGCGCTCGGGTACGCGAACAGCGGCTTCGCGGCGAGCCCCTTCGCCTTCATCGCCTCGACCTCCGCCGGCGACAGCGGCTCGAACGCGGCCGCTTCGGCGAGGGCCGTCGTGTAGATGGTCTCGTCGCCCGGCGGCATCGCGGCCGTGACGGGGTGCGAGAGCGTGAAGCGCAGCGCCTGGCGGATCTCGGCAGGGTCGTCGAAGGGCTCGTACCAGCACTTGGCGTAGCGCTTGGCGGCTCCCTCCGGCCACGGCTGCTTGGCCAGGGCCTTCAGGCACAGGATGCCCATGCCCTTCTGCTGCGCCTTCGCCAGCACCTGCGGCCCGAAGTTGCCGGCGTTCCAGGTCGCGTAGTTGACCGGGAACAGGATGGTATCGAAGTCGTACCCGTCCATCAGCGCGAGGGCCGCCTCCACGGAGTGCGCGGAGAAGCCGAGAAAGCGCGCCTTCCCGGCCTTCTTCGCGGCCAGGAATGCCTCCATGGCCCCGCCGGGGCCCAGGATCCTCTCCACGTCCTTCTTCTTGGTGACCGCGTGGTGCTGGTAGAGGTCGAAGTGGTCGGTCCTCATCCTGCGCAGCGAGCTCTCCAGCTCCTTCTCCGCGTCGGCGCGGGTGCGGCCCTGGGTCTTGCAGGCGAGGAAGACGCTCTTGCGGTACGGCTCCAGCGCCGGACCCAGCATGTCCTCGGCGTTGCCGTAGCTGGGGGCGACGTCGAAGTAGTTGACGCCGGCGTCGATGGCGGCTCGCACCCGCTGGGCCGCCTGCTCGGCGGTGGCGTCCATCACCACGATGCCGCCGAAGCCGACGATCGACAGCTTCTCGCCGGTGCGGCCGAGGCCGCGGCGCTCGAGGCGGCCGTCCTTGCGCTCGCGCTCGACCGCCGACAGCCCCGCCGGGAAGGCGGCCAGTCCCGCCACCGTCCCCGCCGTCCCCACGACGAAGTCGCGCCTGTTCATGGGCCCTCCCGTTCGCTCCTCGATTCTCGACCGCGGGGCCCCCGCTCTACAATGGGCGAGCCGAATCCGCCCATGGCCCGCATCCTGATGGTCGCACCCGAGGACGACCTGCTCCGGGCGCTGCGCGCCTCGCCGCTGCTCGAGGGCCGGGAGATCGAGACGGCGAGCGGGAGCCTCGACGCGCTGCGCCGCGTGTCCCGGCGCGGCTACGACGTGCTGCTGAGCGCGCCCACCACCAGCCTGGAGGAGGACCTGGCGCTCATCGAGCTGCTGCGCTCGGCCCGGCCCGGAATCCGGCTGGTGCTGCTGGCGCCGCGCACCACCCCCGAGGAGGTCATCGCCGCCCTGCGCTCGCGGGCCTTCGCGATCTTCTCGGCCCCCTTCGACGCCCCGGCGATCGCCGACATGGTGGCGCGCGCGCTGGCGGGCGAGCCCAGGGAAGGCATCGAGGTCGTCTCGGCGCGCCCGGACTGGATCACGGTGCGCGTCAACTGCCGCCTCGTCGACGCGGAGCGGCTGGTCAACTTCCTGACCGAGCTGCGCTCCGACGTGCCCGACGCCCCGCGCGACCAGTTGATGTTCGCCTTCCGCGAGGTGCTGCTGAACGCCATGGAGCACGGCGGCGGCTTCGACCCGGATCAGGTGGTCGAGGTCTCCGCCATCCGTACCCGGCGCACCCTGGTCTTCTACGTGCGCGACCCCGGGCAGGGATTCGATGTCGCCGACGTGCCCCACGCGGCTCTGGCCAACCCGGCGCACGACCCGCTGGGCCACGCCGCGGCGCGCGCCGCCGCCGGCCTGCGGCCCGGCGGCTTCGGCCTGCTGATCGCGCGCCAGGTGGTCGACGAGATGATCCACAGCGAGCGCGCCAACGAGGTGCTGCTGATCAAGCACCTGAGCTGATCCACTCCGCTCCGCGGGAGGGGATCCGGCTCCGCTCCGAGGCGGCTGCCTGTTGCTATGATCCGTCGGCGGACGGAGCGGCCGGGGCGTCTTCTTCGAGGGGTACTAGCATGCCGACGACCAAGGTGATGATGGTGGGCCTGGGCCCGATCGGGGTGGGCGTCGCCCGCCAGCTCTCGGCCCGCAGGAACTTCCGGATCGTCGCGGCCGTGGACACCGACCCGGGGAAGGCGGGGCGGGACATCGGCGAGGTGGCGGGGCTGGGTCGCCGGACGGGCGTGCGCGTGGCCGGCGACGCGGCCGCCGCCATCCGCGAAGCGAAGCCCGAGGTGGCGGTGCTCTGCACCAGCTCCTCGCTGCAGGAGCTGTGGGAGCAGCTGCAGCCGATCCTGAAGCGGCGCGTGCCCGTGGTCTCCACCACCGAGGAGCTCGCCTATCCCTGGTACTCCAACAGGCGGCTGGCCCGGCTGATCGACGCGGCGGCGAAGAAGGCGAAGGTGGCCGTGGTGGGCACCGGCATCAACCCCGGCTTCGCCATGGACGCGCTGCCGGTCACGCTCACGGCCATCTGCGAGCGGGTCGAGTCGGTGCGCGTCGACCGCGTGCAGGACGCGCGCATCCGCCGGCTGCCGTTCCAGAAGAAGATCGGCGCCGGGCTCACGCCGGCCCAGTTCGTCGAGAGGGTCAGGGCGGGCACCGTCCGGCACGTGGGGCTGACGGAGTCGGTGGCCATGATCGCCGACGCCGTCGGCTGGAAGCTCGACCGCATCGCCGACGAGATCGGGCCGAAGCTGGCCGCCGCCCCCGTGGAGAGCGAGTTCCTCCGCGTGGAGGCGGGCCAGGTCTGCGGCATCGTGCAGGACGGCCTGGGCTACCGCAGCGGAAAGCCGGTGATCAGCCTGCACATGGAGGCCTACCTCGGGGCGCCGGAGACCTTCGATGCCGTCACCATCGAGGGCTCGCCCCGCCTGTGCGTGAAGGCGACGGGCGGCTACCACGGGGACGTCGCCACCGCCGCCATCGCGGTGAACACCATCCCCCGGGTGCTCGAGGCGCGGCCGGGGCTGCATACCATGCGCAGCCTGGCGCTGCCGTCGTTCGCGGGTGCGCGATGAGCCGCGCCCTCGCCGTGGTCCTGGCGCCCGCGCTCGCCTTATCCGCGGCGGCCCCCGCGCTCGCCGACCTCCCCGAGCTGAAGGCGCGCGGAGTGCTGCGGGTGGTCGTGGCCGCCGAGGAGGCGCCGGAGACATTCGACCCCCGCACCGAGTCCGGCTTCGAGCGGGAGCTGATCGGGACCTTCGCCCACGCCAACGGCCTGCGGCTCGAGGTGGTGGTGGCGAAGACCCACCCGGAGCGCATCGACCTGCTGCTCGCCGGTAGGGGCGACCTGATCGCCGCCATCTTCGACACCCCCGAGCGGCGGCAGCGGGTGGCGTTCACCTCGGAGGTGATGCCGACCTACAACCTCAGCGCCACCCTGGCGCCGCGCCCCGCCGTCGCCTCTCTCGAGGACCTGCGGCGCCTCAGGGTGGGGGTGGTCAAGGGCACGGCGACGGCCGAGGACCCCGCGGTCGCCGCCATCGCCTCGCTGCACCGGTACGAGAGCAAGGAGGCGATGCTCGCGGCGCTGCGCTCGGGCACGGTGGACGCGCTGGTGATGCCCGTCTCGGAGCTGGCTCTCGCCAGCGAGAAGCTGCCCGGCCTGCAGCCGGGCGTGCAGGTGGGCTCCCTCGGCTCCAGCGCCTGGGCCGTGCGCAAGGAGGACGCCGCCCTGCGCACGGCGCTCGACCAGCACCTCGAGTACGTGCGCAAGAGCGCCGCCTGGAACCGTCTGCTCGTCAAGTACTTCGGCGAGCGGGCGCCGATGGTCCTCGGCCGTCGGCGGTAGCGCGTGGCCCTGACGCTCGTCGTGCTCGCCGCCGGCGCAGGCAGCCGCTACGGCGGGCCCAAGCAGATCGACCCGGTCGGGCCGGGCGGCGCCACGCTCCTCGACTACGCCGCCTACGACGCGCGCCGCGCCGGCTTCGAGCGGGTGGTGCTGGTGGTGCGCGACGGCATGGAGCAGAGGGTGCGCGAGGCCGCCGGCGACCGCATCGCCCGCCGCGGTCCGCTCGCCTACGTCGTGCAGGACCGCGCGCTGCCGCCGGGCCTCGTGGCGCCTGGAGGCCGGACGAAGCCATGGGGCACCGGCCACGCGGCGCTGGCGGCGGCGCCCTTCGTGGACGGCCCCTTCGCGGTGATCAACGCGGACGACTTCTACGGCGCCAACACCTACCGTGTGCTGGCCGACTATTTCCGCAGCCGCGGCCCGGCCGGCGCGACGCCCGAGTACGCTCTCGTGGGCTTCCCACTGGTGACCACACTGAGCCCGGACGGCCCGGTGAGCCGCGGCGTGTGCACGGTGGACGGCTCGGGCCACCTGACCGCGATCCGCGAGGTGCTGAAGGTGGAGAGAGACGACGGAGACGCCCGTAGCCTGGAGGATGACGGAGCGTGGCGGCGCATCCCGGGGGCGACGCCGGTCTCCCTGAACTTCTGGGGCTTCGAGCCCTCGTTCCTGGGCGCGCTGGAGGAAGGCTTCACCCGCTTCCTGCGGGAGAACGCCACCAGCACCAGCGCCGAGTACTTCCTGCTGTCGGCGGTGCAGGACCTGGTGACGGCTTCCCGGGCCACCGTCCGCGTGTTGTCGGGGGGCGGGCCCTGGAGCGGCCTCACCCACCCCGGCGACCGCCCGCGCCTCGTCTCCATGCTGGCCGAGCTGACCGAGCGCGGCCTCTACCCGCGCGACCTGGCGGCGTGAAGATCCCCCCCAGCACGCCCGAGCAGGCGACGGCCGTCCTCTCCGGCTTCGCGGTGGAGGGCCGGCTGTTGCGCCTGCAGCCCTACAGCGGCGGCCACATCAACGACTCCTGGCTGGCGGTGGTCGCCGGCGCGGGCGGCGAGCGGCAGTTCCTGCTGCAGCGGATCAACCGCACGGTGTTCCGGCATCCCGAGCAGGTGATCGAGAACATGGAGCGCGTCACCGCTCACGTGGCATCCCGTCTCCGGGCCGAGGGTGCTCTGGACGTGGAGCGCCGGGTGCTGCGCCTGGTGAGAGCGCGCTCGGGGGCGCCGTCGCGGCAGGACGAGGCCGGCGAGACCTGGCGGCTGCTGCCCTGGATCGCAGGCACGCGCTGCCTGGAGCGCGCGCGCAGCGAGCAGGAAGCGTTCGAGACCGCGCTCGCCTTCGGCCGCTTCCTCCGCCAGCTTCAGGACCTGCCCGGCCCACGGCTTCACGAGACGATCCCCGCCTTCCACGACACGCCGGGCCGGCTGGCAGCGTTCGAGCGCGCGGTGGCCGCGGACCGCGTGGGGCGGGCGGGCGAGGCCAGGCCGGAGATCGAGGCGCTGCTCGCCCGCCGGGCGCTCGCCCAGGTGCTGGCGGACCCCCTGGCCCGGGGCGAGGTCCGCGAGCGGCCGGTCCACAACGACGCGAAGATCTCCAACGTGCTCTTCGACGAGACGAGCGGCGAGGGCCTGTGCGTGGTCGACCTCGACACCGTGATGCCCGGCCTGGCGCTGCACGACTTCGGCGACCTGGTGCGCTCCGGCGTCAGCGACTCGGACGAGGACGAGCGCGAGCTGGCGCGGGTGGCGGTGCGAGTGCCCTTCTTCGCGGCGCTCGTCTCCGGCTTCACCCAGGGCGCCGGCTCTGCCCTGTCGGCGAAGGAGCGCTCGCTGCTGGTGGCCGGTGCCCTGGCCATCACCTTCGAGCAGGCGCTGCGCTTCCTGGCCGACCACCTCGACGGCGACCGCTACTACCGCATCCTGCGTCCCGGCCACAACCTCGAGCGGACGCGGGCGCAGATCGCTCTCGTCGCCTCGCTCGAGCGCGAGCGGCCCCGGCTCTCGGCTCTGGCGTAGCCCGGCGTCCGCTGCGCCTCGTGTGTGTAGCCGGCGACGCCTGGCCGGGGCCCGCGTATCCGGGTTTCGTTCAGCCGGCCGGTGCGCGCGCGCACAACCGGGGCGCCCGGTGACGGATCTCACCGAGCGGCGGTAATTGCGCCCGTAGTGTGGCAGCCAACCGGGGATGACCCGGGACGACCTCCTGCTCAGAGCAAACCCGGGGCGACCCGGGGACGCAGAGCCACGGAGCCCGGACCCTCACGGGCCAGCCGAGCCGCCAGGAGCCCAGAACAACGCGGGCCGGCGGCACGAGGTCGCCGACCCTTTCTGGACGGAGGCCAGTCATGCGTGGTCGCAGAGGAATCCTTTGTCTCGCACTCGTAGCCCTGGCCGCGACCGTGCTGGCGACGGGGTGCGGCGGGTCGGGCGCCATCACCACCGCGGACCAGCCGCAGCCCGCAGCCGTCGGCCACGCGGTCCTGCAGGGCAGCGTGCGCGGCGCCAGCGAGGGGCTGCGCGTCAGCGTGCCGGGCACGTCGCTGGCGGCGGCGGTCGACGACGACGGGCAGTTCGTGATGTCCTCGGTCCCCGCCGGCTCCGTCACCCTGCGCTTCGAGGGCAACGGCGCCGACGCGAAGCTGACCGTGGACGGCCTGCGCGACGGCCTGGTCACCTCCATCGCCGTGACGCTGAGCGGCGGCACCGCGAAGCTCAACGGGGCGCCGAGCTGCGCCCCCGACACCGTCACCTACTTCTCGGGGGGCGTGGAGCAGATCTCCGACGGCAAGATGGTCGTGTCCGGGCGCACCGTCGATCTCACGGCGCTCAAGAAGGTCTGGCGCGTCGGAAGGCGGGTCGAGCTTTCGGACGTCCAGGTCGGCGACAGGGTGCGGGTGTCGGGCACGCTGCGGGGCGACGGGGTGATGATGGCGGACGAGATCGAGTGCCTGACCATGGGCCCCGGCTCCGGCAGCGACACCTGGGTGAGCTTCAGCGGTGTGATCGAGTCGATGTCGGCGAGCTCGCTCTCCTCCCGGGATCTGCGGGCCGCCTGCAACAAGAACCTCACCATCGTGGTGGCGGACCGCACCGTGCACACCGACAACGACACCAAGTTCGTCTGGTCGGACCACTCGTCGCTCGACCCCGGCGACATCAAGCCCGGGCAGAATGCGTTCGTCGAGGGCTGGAAGAACACGGAGGGGAACATCCGTGCCACCACCTTCCAGGTGGAAGGCTCGGGGAAGGGGACGCCCATCAGCTTCAAGGGGAAGGTGGAGAGCGTGACCGCCTACAGCCGTGACGGGCACGTGATCGCGCTCGGCAGCGGCCGCCTCACCGCCTCCTGCAACCTCGAGCTGGTGATCGCCGGCCACAAGGTGAGGACGGACGGGAGCACCGTCTTCAAGTGGTCGGACGGCTCCGACCTCGACTACTCGGTGATCGTGGTCGGCGACACCGCCTACGTGCAGGGCTTCAGCCAACCGGACTACGTGCAGGCGACCAAGCTGGTGGTGGACACGCGTTAGACCGCGGGCCGTTCCGCGCCGGCGGGCCGGCGCCCTCGCGCGAGCGCGGGGGCGCCGGGTACGATGCTGCATGCAACGGGTCCTGACGCTGCTGGTGTGGGCGGCGGTCGCGCTCGCCGGCGCGGGCGCGCTCGCCGCCATCGCCCTCTCGCGCGGCGAGCCGGTGAACGGCGTCTTCTTCGTGGTGGCCGCGGGGGGCACCTACCTGGTCGCCTACCGCTTCTACTCGGCGTTCGTCGCCGCGAAGGTGCTCGCCCTCGACCCCGGCCGGGCGACCCCCGCCGAGCGGCTCGACGACGGGCGCGACTACGTCCCCACCAACCGCTGGATCGTCCTCGGCCACCACTTCGCGGCCATCGCCGGGCCGGGTCCCCTGGTCGGCCCCACCCTGGCCGCGCAGTTCGGCTACTTGCCGGGCACGCTGTGGCTGATCGCGGGCGCGGTGCTGGGCGGCTGCGTGCAGGACTTCGTGGTGCTGGTCTTCTCCCTGAGGCGCGACGGCCAGTCGCTCGGCGAGATGGCCCGGCGCGAGGTGAGCTGGCGGGGCGGGATGATCGCCATGGCCTCGGTGCTGGCGATCATGGTGATCCTGCTGGCGGCCGTGGCCCTGGTGGTGGTGAACGCGCTCAAGCAGTCGCCCTGGGGCGCGTTCACGCTGGGCGCCACCATCCCGGCGGCCATGCTGATGGGCCTCTACCTGCGCTTCTGGAGGCCGGGGCGGGTGCTGGAGGCCTCGCTCGGCGGGATCGTGCTGATGACGCTGGCCGTCCTCGGCGGCCAGTGGGTGGCGCACCACCCCCACTGGGCGCCGCTCTTCACCTTCACCGGCCCGACGCTGGCGGTGGCGGTCATCGTCTACGGCTTCTCGGCCTCGGCGCTGCCCGTGTGGCTGCTGCTGGCGCCGCGCGACTACCTGTCGGCTTTCGTCAAGGTGGCGGTGGTGCTGGCGCTGGCCGCCGGCATCGTGCTGGTGCGGCCGACCATCCAGATGCCTCCGCTCACCCGCTTCGTGGACGGCAGCGGGCCCGTCTTCGCCGGCGCCATCTTCCCCTTCTGCTTCATCACCATCGCCTGCGGCGCCGTCTCCGGCTTCCACGCCCTCATCGCCAGCGGGACCACGCCGCGCCTGCTGACCCGCGAGAGCGACGCGCGCCTCGTCGGCTACGGCTCGATGCTCATGGAGTCCTTCGTCGGGGTGATGGCGATGGTGGCCGCCTGCGCGCTCGACCCCGGCGTCTACTTCGCCGTGAACGCGCCGGCCGGCGTGGTCGGCGCCGGCGGGGCCGCGGCCGCCGCCACCATCTCGAGCTGGGGCTTCCACCTGGACCCGGCGACGATGGAGTCCCTCGCCCGCAGTGTCGGCGAGCAGACGCTCTGGAACCGGACGGGAGGCGCTCCCTCGCTGGCCCTGGGCATGGCCCGCATCTTCTCGGGCTCGATCGGCGGCGAGCGCCTGCTCGGCATCTGGTACCACTTCGCGATCATGTTCGAAGCGCTCTTCATCCTCACCGTGCTCGACGCCGGCACCCGGGTCGGCCGCTTCATGATCCAGGAGATCCTCGGCCACGCCTGGGCGCCGCTGGGACGGCGCAGCTCCTGGCCGGTCACCCTCCTGACCAGCGCCCTCATCGTGGCCGCCTGGGGCTACTTCCTCTGGCGCGGTGTGCTGGACCCTCTCGGCGGCATCAACACCCTCTGGCCGCTCTTCGGCATCTCCAACCAGATCCTGGCTTCCGTGGCCCTGGTGGTGGCGACCACCATCCTGATGAAGATGGGAAGGCGCCGCCATCTCTGGGTGACGCTGCTGCCGACCGCCTGGCTGCTGGCGGCCACCCTCACCGCCAGCTGGCAGAAGACCTTCGACCCCGACCCGCACCTCGGCTTCCTGGCCCAGGCCCGGGTGCTGGAGCAGAAGGCCGACTCGGGGGCGCTGCCACCGGACAAGGCCGCGGAGACGCGGCGGATCGCCTTCAACAACCGTCTCGACGCCGGGGTGACGCTGCTGTTCGCGGTGCTGGTGCTGCTCCTGATCGCGGAGGCGGCTCTCGAGTGGTACGGCATCCTCAGCGGCCGCAAGCCGTCGGTCGTCCACGAGGCGCCGCACGTGCGCAGCCGCTGGCTGGAGGCCTCGCCGTGAGCGCGCGGCGGCTCGGCCAGCTCCTGGCGGCGGCAGCCGCCGCGTCCTGGCGCGCCCTGCGCGCCTGGAGCGGCGACGCCGCGTACGAGACCTACCTCGCCCGCGCTCGCGAGGGAAGACACCTCGACCGTGAGCGCTTCTACCTGGAAAGCCTGGAGCGGAGATACAGGACCCCGAGCCGCTGCTGCTAGCTCTAGAGCAGCCGGATGGAGTGGCTCTTCACCGCCAGCCAGACCGGCCGGCCGGGCTCGACGCCGAGGGCGGCGACCGCGGCCGGGGTGATGCGGACGAGCAGCTCGCCTCCGCCGCGGTGGAGCGTGCAACGGAGCGTCACGTCGCTGCCGGTGCGCTCGCCGGAAGCGACCGTCGCCGCGTAGACGTTGCGGGCCGAGAGACCGACCGGCTCCACTGCGGCGACCAGCACGTCCTCGGCGCGCACGGCCAGGGTGACCCCGGAGCCCGGAGGGCGTTCCTCGTCCAGCGCCACCGTCACCTCCAGCCCGCCGTCGGTGCGTACGCGCGTGACCCCGGCGGGGGCGTCGTGGGACACCACCAGGCCCGGCAGCAGGTTCTCGATGCCCGCCTGGGCCTCCCGGGCCAGCGCCGGGACGGCCAGGAGGGAGCGCGGATCGCCGGCCGCCTCCAGCCTCCCTTCGCCCAGCAGCAGCAGGTGCGCGGCGGCGGCGAGGGCCTCGCCCACGTTGTGGGTGACGTACAGGCAGGGCAGGGACCAGGTGCTCCGCACGCGCAGCAGCCAGGGCAGTACCCGGTCGCGCAGCTCCACGTCGAGCGCCGCCAGCGGCTCGTCGAGGAGCAGCAGCCGCGGCCGGGTGGCGAGCGCGCGGGCGAGGGCCACCCGCTGCCGCTCCCCGCCGGAGAGCGCGCGCGGCATGCGGCCGAGCAGGGGCCGCAGCTCCAGGGTGTCGACCGCGGCGTCGACCGAGGCGGCGTCTCCGCGGGCCCCGAAGCGCACGTTGTCGATCACGGTGAGGTGCGGGAACAGGCCCGCGTCCTGGGGCACGTAGCCGACCCGGCGCCTCTCCGGCGCCAGCGACAAGCCCCGTGCACTGTCGAGCAGCGGCTCGCCCTCGAGCACCACGCGGCCACGCGCGCGCCGCCGCAGGCCGGCGATCGCCTCCAGCAGTGACGTCTTGCCGGCGCCGGAGGGGCCCATCACCGCGGTGACGTCGGCGGGGAGACTCGCCCGCAGCCGCAGCGTGAACCGGGCGAGCGGCAGCTCGAGGTCCAGCTCGAGGGCCATCGGGCTCTCGGTACCGGCGGTCACGCGCATTCCGGGTCGCGGCGGCGGCTGATCCACTCGGTCGACCACAGCGCCAGGAAGGCGAGGGCCACCGTCCACCCCGCCAGCGCCAGCGCGTGACGGTCGCGGCCCGCCTGCACCTCCTGGAAGATGGCGAGCGAGAGCGTCTGGGTCCGGCCGGGGATGTTGCCCGCCACCAGGATGGTGGCGCCGAACTCGCCGAGCGAGCGGGAGAAGGCGAGCACCAGCCCGGCCATGATGCCGCGGCGCGCCAGGGGCAGCGTCACCCGGAAGAAGGCGGCAGCCGGCCGGCAGCCGAGCGTCCGCGCCAGCGTGACCAGCCGCGGGTCCACCTCCTCGAAGGCCGTCCGCGCCGAGCGCACCAGCAGCGGGAAGCTCATGACGCTGGTCGCCAGCACTACGCCCTTCCAGGTGAACACCACGGCCAGCCCGTGGGCCTCCAGCCAGCCGCCGAGCGGGCCGTTGCGGGCGAGCAGCATCAGCAGCGCCAGCCCGACGGCCGTCGGCGGCAGCACCAGCGGCAGCGACAGCAGGGTGTCGAGGGCGCCGCGGCCGGGGCCGCGGTAGCGGGCCAGCAGCAGCCCGGCGACGATGCCCGGCAGCAGGGTGGCGGCAGTCGCCAGCGCCGCCATGCGCAGCGTGAAGCCGACGAGTGCCAGGTCGCCTGAGCTCACGGCCCGGGCGTCTCCAGGATCGCGAAGCCGAGCCGCACGAACACGGCCTTCGCCTCCGTCGAACGGAGCCAGGCGTAGAAGCCTCGGGCAGCCGGGCTGGCGCCGGCGAGCAGCGCTGCCGGGTAGACGATGCGCGGCGCCTCCGTCGCCTGGACCTCGTACGCGACGCGCACCCGCTTCGACCACAGCGCGTCCGTGCGGTAGACGATCCCGGCGTCGGCGGCCGCCGACTCGACCGCCGCCAAGGCGGCGCGGACGTCGAGCGTCGGCACCACCCGCTCGCGTACCTCGGCCCACAGGCGGACCTTCTCCAGCCACTCCCGGGCATAGGCGCCGGCGGGGACCGCCTCCGGGTCGGCGAGCGCGAGCCGCTGCACCGCCCTCAGGTCGGCCGGCCCGCGCACGACCAGGCTGGAGCCGGCCGGCACCACCACCACCAGCCGGTTCGACAGCAGCGCGACGCGCTCGGCGACACGGCCTTCCCGCTGCAGCTGGTCCACCCGGACGAGGTCGGCGGAGACGAAGACCTCCGCCGGCGCGCCGGCGCGGATCTGGCGGGCGAGGTCGCCCGAGCCGCCGAAGGCGAACGTCACCCGCACCCCCGCCTCCTTCTCGTAGGCGGCGCCGATCTCCTCCAGCGCATCGGTGAGGCTCGCCGCAGCGAACACCAGCATCTCGCGTTCCGCCGCCAGCGCGCGGCCGCCGCCGGCGACCGTGGCGGCCACCAGCACCAGGAAACCGCGGCGCTTCATGCTAGCCACGCCCCGCGATCTCCAGCAGGTCCGACAGGACCGCGTAGGCCGTCTGGTCCACGGTCCCGCCGCCCTCGAAGACGCCAACCTCGCCCATCAGGTCGGTCTCGAGCAGCAGCGCCGCGTCGGCTCCCGAGCTGGAAAGCGGATCGCCCAGGGGGATCCGCTCCGGCGCGACCCGCACGCGCACGCGCCGGTCCCGCCGCTCGCCCCGGACCACCAGCCTCAGACGCGTTCCGCGCTGCAGCGCCCGCCGTGCCTCCGCGCCCGACAGCCCGTTGATGCCGCGCCGCCGCACCTGGGCCGGCCGCACCGAGCCGCCCATCAGGGCGTTGGCCAGCGCGCAGCCCTTGACCGCGGCGTCCCAGCCGTCGAGGTCGTGGGCGGGATCCGCCTCGGCGATCCCCAGCCGCTGCGCCTCGGCCACCGCGGCCGACAGCGACTCGCCCTGCTCCATTCGCGACAGCACCAGGTTGGTGGTGCTGTTGAGCGTGCCCCGGAAGGAGAGTACCCGCGCCCCGCGCAGGCAACGCTCCTTCAGGTTGAAGACCGGCGTGCCGTCCATCACCGCGCCCTCGTGGAGGAAGAGGACGCCGTGGCGGGCGGCGAGCCTCCGCAGCGGCACGAAGGCGAACGCCACCGTCCCCTTGTTGGCGGTGACGACGTGCAGGCCGCGAGCGAGCGCCTGGCGCACGTGGCCGATCGCCGGGCGCCCTCGGTGCGGGTCGAGAGGGGTCAGCTCCAGCAGCACGTCGGCGGGGACGCGGCGGATGAAGGCGCGCACGTCCGGCACGGGCCCGCCCCGGTGCAGCCTCGCCAGGGAGCCCCCGCCTGCCACCAGGCGCAGGGCGCGGCCCAGCGGCAGGCCGGCGGCGGCGACGGCGATCCCATGCCTGGCCGTGGCGATGCCGGTGACGCGAGCCCGCACACCCGCCTGACGCAGCGCCCGCGCGTAGGGGCCCCGCAGCCGCTCGGCGAAGCGGCGACCGACGTTGCCGAAGCCGACCAGCGCCAGCCTGAGGTCACGGGCCACTGCGGGCGATTCTAGTCCCGGCCGCCAGCGAGGCGTCGACGGTCAGTTCAGGCGCCGGACCGGCAGCCGCACCGCCCGCGGCCGCAGCTTCACCGTGACCTCGCCCTCGCTGTGCAGCAGGCTGGCCAGCGTCAGCTCACCCAGCACCTGGTCGACGGCGTCCTGCAGGCCGCGCAGCACCGGCCGGATCGAGCAGTCGCGGGTGTTGAGGCAGCCGCTGGGGGCCTGGCCCTTGTGGCGGTCGCAGAAGCCCGGGTCGAAGAGCCGCCCGCCGAGCGCCACCAGCACGTCGAGCGCCCGCACCTCCGCCGCCGGCCGGGTGAGCGAGTAGCCGCCGGCCTTGCCGCGGGTGCTGCGCACCAGGCCGGCCCGGCGCAGCAGCCGCATGATCTTGGCCACGTTCGGCGAGGAGATGCCCTCGCGCCCGCTCATCTCGGCGATGGTCAGGCTGGCGCCCTCGCCTCTCCGCGCGATCTGCAGCAGGCAGCGCAGGCCGTATTCCTCGATCGAGCTCAGCTTCATGGCTACATCAGCCCCAGCTGCAGCCGCGCCGCGTCCGACATCATGCTCTGGTCCCAGGGCGGGTCGAGCACCACCTGCACCTCCGCCTCCTTCACCCCGGGGATGGCGCGCAGCTTCTGCTCGATGTCCTGCCGCAGGAAGTCGCCCATGCCGCAGCCGGGCGCGGTGAGCGTGAACTCGACGCGCACCCGGTCGCCGTCGTCGGCCGGCTGCGCCTCGACCTTGTAGACGAGCCCGAGGTCCACGATGTTGACGGGGATCTCCGGGTCGTAGCAGCTGCGCAGCTGCTCCCAGGCCATCTGCTCGGTGGTGCGGCCGGCCACGTCCTCGGCGCCGAGCGGCTTGGTCGGCCGCTCGCCGATCGCGTCGCCGTCCTGGCCCTCGATGCGGACCAGGTACCCGTGGTCGGTCATCGCCGTATAGGAGCCGCCGAGGGCCTGGGTGACGAAGACCGTCGTCCCCGCCGTGAGCGTCAGGCGGTCGCCGTAGGGGATGGCGGCCACCTCCACGTCGCGGGACAGCACGCGCGCCTCGCGCATCACCATGGGCTACTCCGTGGTCGCCCCGGCGCCGCCCTCGAGCGCCGCCTTCATGGTGTGCCAGGCCAGCGAGGCGCACTTCACCCGCACCGGGAACTCGTGGACGCCCGCGAAGACGGCGAGCTTGCCCAGCTCGGGCGCCACCTCGGCCGCGCGGCTGGGATCGGCGGTGACCAGCTCGTGGAAGCGCTGGAACAGCGTCATCGCCTGCTCCACCGTCTTCCCGCGAACGGCGTCGGTCATCATCGAGGCGGAGGCGGTGGAGATCGAGCAGCCGGCACCATGGAAGCTCACGTCCTTCACCACCCCGTCCTCCACCCGCAGGTAGATGGTGGCCCGGTCGCCGCACAGCGGGTTGTGGCCGACGGCGCGGTGGGTGGCCGCGGCCATCTCGCGGAAGTTCCTCGGCCGCTTGCTGTGGTCGAGGATCACTTCCTGGTACAGCTCGCGCAGGTCGTCGCCGTTCACCGGAACATCTCCTGCACGCGGCGCAGGCCGCGGGCCAGCGCCGTGAGCTCGTCCCGGGTGTTGAAGCAGGCGAGCGAGGCGCGGGTGGTGGCCGGGATGCCGTAGCGCTCCATCACCGGCTGCGCGCAGTGGTGGCCGGTGCGCACGGCGATGCCCTCGTAGTCGAGCACGGTGCCCACGTCGTGCGGGTGGACGCCCTCCAGCACGAAGGAGAGGACGCTCGCCTTGTCGATGGCGGTCCCCACCAGGCGCAGGCCCGGGATCTCCGAGAGGAGCCGGGTGCCGTGATGCAGCAGCTCGCGCTCGTGGGCCGCCATGGCAGCGAGGCCGCGGGCCGCCATCCACTCGAGAGCCGCGCCCAGGGCGATGCCGCCGGCGATGTTGGGGGTGCCCGCCTCGAACTTGTACGGCAGCTCGTTCCAGGTGGACCTCTCGAAGCTGACCGAGGCGATCATGTCGCCGCCGCCCTGCCAGGGCGGCATCTCCGCGAGCAGCGCGGCCCGGCCGTAGAGGGCGCCGACGCCGGAGGGCCCGTAGGTCTTGTGGCCGGAGAAAGCGTAGAAGTCGCAGCCGATCGCCTGCACGTCGACGGCGAGGTGCGGCGCCGCCTGGGCGCCGTCGACCATCACCACCGCGCCCGCGGTGTGGGCCAGCTCCGTCATGCGCCGCACGGGGTTGACGGTGCCGAGGGCGTTCGAGACGTGGGCGATGGAGACGATGCGGGTGCGCGGCGTGAGCAGGCTCTCGAACCTCGCCATGTCCACCTCGCCCGAGTCGTCGATCGGCGCCACCCGCAGCCGCGCGCCCTTCTCCTCGCACAGCAGCTGCCAGGGGACGATGTTGGAGTGGTGCTCGAGGCCGGTGATGAGCACCTCGTCGCCCGCGCCCACCTTCCGTCGCCCGTACGTCTGGGCCACCAGGTTGATGGCCTCGGTGGTGCCACGGAGGAAGACGATCTCCCGGGTGTCTCGGGCGTTCAGGAACTGGCGCACGGTGCCCCGGGCCTTCTCGTACGCGTCCGTGGCCAGTTGCGACAGCCGGTGCACGCCCCGGTGGACGTTGGCGTAGTAGCGCTCGTAGACCTCGCGCTCCTTGTCGATCACCGCCCGCGGCTTCTGGGCGCTGGCCGCGCTGTCGAGGTAGACGAGGGGCTTGCCGTGGACCCTCTGCTCCAGGATCGGGAACTCGCGGCGGACCGCCTCCACGTCCCAGGTGGTGAGGGCGGCGGGGCTGACGGCGGGCTCGCTCACGAGAGGGCCTCCTGCACCTCGGCCGCGCCCGGCAGGTGGGCCTGCAGGTGGTGCTCCGCGGCGCGGCGGACGGACGGGACGGAAACCCCGCGCAGCACGTCGCCGGCGAACGCCCAGGTCAGCAGGCTGCGGGCCGCGGGCTCCCCGATGCCCCGCGAGCGCAGGTAGAAGAGCGCCGTGGGGTCGAGCTGGCCGGTGGTCGAACCGTGCTTGCACTTGACGTCGTCGGCCAGGATCGAAAGCTGCGGCGTCGAGTGCACCAGCGCCTGCCGCGAGAGCAGCAGGTTGCGGTTGGTCTGCACGGCGTCGGTCTTCTGGGCGCCGGGGCGGACGATGACCAGGCCGTTGAAGACGCCGCGGCCCCGCTCGTCCACGATGCCCTTGTAGAGCTGCCGGCTGGTGCAGTGCGGCCGGGCGTGGTCGACACGGGAGTGGGTGTCGCCCGTGCGCTGGCCGTCGAGCGCGAACAGTCCGTCCAGCACCACCTCGCCGCCCTCGCCGTCGAAGAGCACCTGGATGTCGTTGCGCGAGAGCTGGGCGCCGAGGGAGACCGCGTGGTCGACGAAGCGGGCGTCCCGCCCCAGCCGCGCCGCCAGGGTGGCGACGTGCAGCCCCTCCCCGCCCTCCTGCTGCAGCTTGCAGTGGTCGACGCGCGCCCCGTCTTCCAGCGCCACCTCGGTGACCGCGTTCAGGAGATAGGCGCCGGCGGGCGGACCGACGAAGCTCTCCACGATCCGCGAGTCGCTGCCGCGCCCCGCCAGCACCAGCGTGTGCAGGTAGGCGAGGGTCGAAGCCGCCGGTGAGGGGGCGGAGACGTGGACGACGTGGACCGGCTCCTCGACCTCCGCCCCGGGGGCGACGCTGACGACGGCCCCGTCCTCGGCGAAGGCCAGGTTGAGGTCGGCGAAGGCCTCCGCCGGCTCCGCCAGCACCCGCCCGAGGTGCGGCTGCAGCGCCGCGGGACGCGAGCGCAGCGCCTGGCTCAGGCTCAGCACCTCGACGCCTTGGGCCGGCGAGAGCCGCGACAGGGCCGGCGCGAAGCGGCCGTTGACGAAGACGATCTCCGGGCCCCGCGGCTCGTGCGGCACCAGGGCAAGCGAAGTCTCCTCCGCCTCGGCCAGGGAGTCCGCGGGCTCGAAGCGGGTTCGCGTCAGGTCCGCCGTCGGCGTGTGCCGCCAGCCCTCGTCACGCGGCCCGGGCAGCCCCTTGCGGGCGAAGGCGGCGAAGCCGGCCGTGCGCCGCTCGCGCAGCCAGGCGGGCTCGCCCGCGGCGCGGGCGGCCACGAAGCGCTCGAAGGCCGCGCGCAGGGTCTGCTTGTCCTCGACGACGGCGCCGTCCATCCTCACCTCGCTGGCGGGGCCGACGGCTCCCGCTCGAGCCAGGCGTAGCCCCTCTCCTCCAGCTCCAGCGCCATCTCCTTGCCGCCGGAGCGGACGATGCGCCCGTCGACCAGCACGTGGACGAAGTCGGGGACGATGTAGTTGAGCAGCCGCTGGTAGTGGGTGACCACGACCATCGCCCGCTCCGGACTGCGCAGCCGGTTGACACCGCTCGCCACGATGCGCAGGGCGTCGATGTCCAGACCGGAATCGGTCTCGTCGAGGATGGCCAGCTTCGGCTCCAGCACCGCCATCTGGAAGATCTCGTTGCGCTTCTTCTCGCCGCCGGAGAAGCCCTCGTTGACGCCGCGCTTCACCAGCTCCTCGTCGATCTCGACCGTGCGCGCCTTCTCCTTCACCAGCGAGAGGAACTCCAGGGCGTCGAGCGGCTCCTCGCCCCGGTGCTTGCGGATGGCGTTGACGGCGGCCTTCAGGAAGTAGACGTTGCTCACGCCCGCGATCTCGACCGGGTACTGGAAGGCCAGGAACACGCCCTCGCGGGCCCTCTCCTCGGGCGGCAGCGACAGCAGGTCCAGCCCGCGATAGCGCACCTCGCCGGCGGTGACCGTGTAGCCGGGACGGCCGGCCAGCACGTGGGCGAGCGTGCTCTTGCCGGAGCCGTTCGGTCCCATGATGGCGTGGACCTCCCCGGCCTGGACCGTCAGCGTGAGGCCGCGCAGGATCTCGCTGTCGCCGGCCCTGGCGTGCAGGTTCTTGATCTCGAGCATGGGGGCTTCACCACGGTCGGGTTTGTCACGACCGGAACGGCGGACGGCGGGACCGACCTTCGTGCGCCAGCATATCAATCAGTACGAAAAAGTCAACATTCAGCCGGGTCCGGTGACGGCGAGCGGAACATCCGGCCGTGCCCGACTCGTCCTTAAAGACGTGGTCCCGAGTACCGACCTGCACGACGAGGCGCGGCGGCGGGGCCGTTTCCGCCGCCACGCCCGCAGCGGGACCTGGTCGGCCCGGTTCGTCCTGCCGCCGGGGCCCGACGGCGAGGCGGCCCTCGACCACGTCGAGGACCTGGCGGTGTGCATGGGCCGCCTCGGCGGCCTGTCCGAGGACGACGCGGTCTTCGTCGGCGTCGCGCTGCGCGAGGCGGTGGAGAACGCCTTCCGCCACGGTCGCAGCCCCGACGACGCCCCCGCCCGCATCGCCCTGCACCTGACCCCCCAGGAGCTGGTGATCACGGTGCGCGACCGCGGGCCGGGCTTCGACCCGGCGAGCGTCCCCGACCCGTGCGTGGCGGACAACCTGGCGCGGGGCTGCGGCCGGGGCATCTACTACATGCGCCGCTTCACCGATCGCGTGTCCTTCGTGTTCCCGCGCCAGGGAGGCTCTGTGGTGCGCCTGGCGAAGAGGACCCGGCCCTTCCCCAGCTAGCCGGCCGGGCTAGCCGACCGAGCCCTCCAGGCTCACGCCCAGCAGCTTCTGGGCCTCCACCGCGAACTCCATCGGCAGCTCCTTGAAGACCTCCTTGCAGAAGCCGTTGACGATCATGTTGACCGCGTCCTCCTGGCCGATGCCGCGGGAGAGGAAGTAGAAGAGCTGGTCCTCGGAGATCTTCGAGGTGGTGGCCTCGTGCTCCATCTGGGCGCTGGAGTTCTGCACGTCGATGTAGGGGAAGGTGTGGGCGCCCGCGTCGTGGCCGATCAGCAGCGAGTCGCACTGCGAGTAGTTGCGGGCACACTCGGCGGCCTTCACGATCCTCACCAGCCCACGGTAGGAGTTCTGGCCGTGGCCGGCGGAGATGCCCTTGGAGACGATGGTGCTCCGGGTGTTCCTGCCGACGTGGATCATCTTGGTGCCGGTGTCGGCCTGCTGGTAGTTGTTTGTCACCGCCACCGAGTAGAACTCGCCCACCGACTCGTCGCCTTGCAGGATGCAGGAGGGGTACTTCCAGGTGATGGCGGAGCCCGTCTCCACCTGCGTCCAGGAGATGCGCGAGCGCGAACCCGCGCACTTGCCGCGCTTGGTCACGAAGTTGAAGATGCCGCCCCGCCCTTCCTTGTCGCCGGGGTACCAGTTCTGCACGGTCGAGTACTTGATCTGGGCGTCCTTCTCGGCCACCAGCTCCACCACCGCCGCGTGAAGCTGGTTCTCGTCGCGCATGGGCGCGGTGCAGCCCTCGAGGTAGCTCACGTAGGCGCCCTCGTCGGCCACGATCAGCGTCCTCTCGAACTGGCCGGTCTTGGAGGCGTTGATGCGGAAGTAGGTCGACAGCTCCATCGGGCAGCGCACGCCCTTCGGCACGTAGACGAAGGAGCCGTCGGAGAAGACCGCGGAGTTCAGGGTGGCGAAGAAGTTGTCGGTGATGGGCACGACCGAGCCCAGGTACTTCCTGACCAGCTCGGGGTGGTCGCGGATCGCCTCGGAGAACGAGCAGAAGATGACGCCCGCCTCCTTCAGCTTCTCCTTGAACGTCGTCGCCACCGAGACGCTGTCGAACACCGCGTCGACCGCGACCCCGGCGAGCTTCGCCCGCTCGTGCAGCGGCACCCCCAGCTTCTCGTAGGTCTCGAGCAGCTTGGGGTCCACCTCGTCCAGGCTCTTCGGCGCGTTCTTGTTCTGCTTGGGCGCGGCGTAGTACGAGATCGCCTGGTAGTCGATCGGCTCGTAGTGGATGTTCGCCCAGGCCGGCTCTTTCATGGTGAGCCAGTGCCGGTAGGCCTTCAGGCGCCACTCCGTCATCCAGGCGGGCTCGCTCTTCTTCGCCGAGAGCTGGCGGACGATCTCCTCGCTCAACCCCGGGGGAAGGGTGTCCTGCTCGATCTCGGTGACGAAGCCGGCCTTGTACTCGGCCTTCGTGAAATCGGCCGCGCTCGGGCTGCTGCTCATGACCCGACCAGCCTAACAATCTCTACGAAAAAGTCAAGATTCGATGGGCGGCCCGGACGTTCAGAACCGCACGCCGATCGTGCCGAGCACCGGCGAGGTCCACCGGCCGCTGTGCTCGTCCCAGCCCGCCATCCCGGGAAGGGCGCCGAAGCCGTTCGGCCCCTGCTGCCAGCGGATGCCCGTGTCGACGCCCACGAAGAAGCTCGGCGTGATGTCGAAGAGCACCCCGAGGTCCGCCCCGAAGACGGCCACGGTGCCGCCCTGACTGAACGGGACGTGCAGAACCGCCGAGCCGGCGTCCGGGGCGGAGAACGAGACCAGCAGCTCGTCGTTGTGCCGCACCCCCCCGACCGCGGCCAGGTACGACTTGAGCCGGCTCTGCGGGACGATGTAGAAGCGCAGCCCCAGCTCGGCTCCCCACTCCTTCGTCTTCAGCGGCCCGCAGCTGGTGCCGGTGGAGCCGCTCCCCGGCTCGAAGCAGGCGAACATCTCGTGGCCGTCGAAGGTGCCCACCTGGATCGCGTTGACCTTCGGCTCGTAGTAGCTGCCACGGGCGAACAGCTCGAGCTTCGGGGCGACCCCGTAACCGACGGCGCCCTGCACCCGCAGCGCGGCGCCGTACAGGTCGCGGTAGCGCTTCTCGTCGATGGTGGCCGGCTTGCCGGCCATCGTCCCGGAAGCGGCGGCGATCGCCGTCCCCGAGACCTCGGACTGCGTGCCCGCCTGCACCATGATCGTGAACTTCCCCGCGATCCCCTCGGCGCGGGCACTGGCACAGCCTGCAGCGAGGAACAGGACCACCGGCGTGACGAAGCGGCGAGCCTTCATCGTGCCCCCTTCGGCCGGCGCGCGCCGGCAGTGCGCAGAGTGTATCGCAGCCCCCTCGCCCTCGTCCGCGGCTGGTATGCTCGACCGTTCATGCCCACCGGCAGGCGGACGGGAGAGGAAGGGATGGCGGAGCGCGGCGTGCTCTGGGACCTCGACGGGACGCTCGTGGACTCCGCCGGATACCACTGGATCGCCTGGCACGATACCCTGGCCGCCTTTGGCCGCTCGGTGACGCCCTCCGACTTCGCGCACGCGTTCGGCAAGCGCAACGACGAGATCCTGCGGGGGCTGTTCGGGGAGGCCCTGGCCGCCGACTGGATCGAGCGGGTGGCCGACGCGAAGGAGCGGGCGTACCGGCGACTGCTCAAGGAGCGCGGCCTCGCGGCGCTGCCGGGGGCGCTCGAGTGGCTGGCGCGGCTGCGCGCGGCGGGCTGGAAGCAGGCGCTCGCCTCCTCAGCGCCACGGCCCAACATCGACGCTGTCTTCGAGGTGCTGGGGCTGGCGCGCTGGCTCGACGCGGTCGTTTCCGCGGACGAGGTGGGCCGCGGCAAGCCCGACCCCCTGCTGTTCCTCGAGGCCGCCCGCCGCATCGGCGTGGCCCCCGAGGGCTGCGTCGTGGTGGAGGACGCCCCGGCCGGGATCGAGGGCGCACGACGGGCCGGCATGCGTTCGATCGGAGTGCTCTCGGACCATCACCCCGAGCTGCTGGCCGACCTGGTCGTCCCCTCGCTGGCGACGCTGACGGCCGACGCGTTCGAGCGGCTGCTCGAGCGCTGACGGGGGCCCCGGCCCGCCGGGGGAGCCGCTGGCATGCAGCCTGCAGCGAGAAGCCGTCGAGGTGACGCGATGACCCTGCCCTCCCCAGTCGCTCCGGGGCCGCCTGCCGACGACGACGCGCTCCGTGCCGCCCTGGCCGGCGTGGCCTCGGCGTTCGCCTCGATCGGCCGCGTCTTCTTCTGCGTCGACGCCTCCTTCCACGTCCTGCACGCCTCCTCGCACCTGGACCGCTTCATGGGCGGGGGCGCCGCCCGCCGGGCCGTGGGCCGGCCGCTCTCGGACCTGCTGGGCAGCGAGCTGTTCGGCTCGGGCGGGACGCTGCGGCAGCTGCTGCTGGCAGGCGAGCGGCGCGAGGGCTGGCGTGCCTCGCTCAGCGTGCCCGACTGCGCCCCCCGCCTGGTCTCGGTGACGGCAGCGCCCTTCTGCCCGGAGCCGGGCGCGGTCTGCGACCCGCGGGTGGCGTACGTGGTCGTGCTGCGCCCCGCGGAGGAGGACCACGCCGGCGCCGCCTCGCCGCTTCCGGGGCTGATCGGCCGCTCGCCGGCGATGGAGCGGATCTTCCGCCTGATCGAGAACCTCGAGCACAGCGAGGCGACGGTGCTGCTCACCGGCGAGAGCGGGACCGGCAAGGAGATCGTGGCCCACGCCGTCCACGCCCGCTCCCCGCGCCGCGGCGGGCCCTTCGTGGCCGTCAACTGCGGCGCGCTGCCGGCCGAGCTGCTGGAGAGCGAGCTGTTCGGCCACGTACGCGGGGCCTTCACCGGCGCGGTCCGTGACCGCGCCGGCCGCTTCGAGGTGGCCGCGGGCGGCACCCTCTTCCTCGACGAGGTGGGCGACCTGCCGCTGCAGCTGCAGGTGAAGCTGCTGCGGGTGCTCCAGGAGCGTGCCTTCGAGCGGGTCGGCGAGAGCCGCCCGCGGACGAGCGACGCGCGCATCCTAGCCGCCACCAACGTCGACCTGCGCCGCGCGGTGCAGGAGGGGCGCTTTCGGGAGGACCTCTACTACCGGCTGCGGGTGGTGCCGATCGAGATCCCGCCGCTGCGCGAGCGGCGGGAGGACATCGAGCCGCTCGCCACCTTCCTGCTCGCCCGGGTCGGGGCGCGGCAGGGCCGTGCGCTGCGCTTTTCGCCCGACGCGCTGCGTCTGGTGCTCGAGCACTCCTGGCCCGGCAACGTCCGTGAGCTGGAGAACGCCCTCGAATACGCCGTGGCGGTGTGCAAGGGACAGACGATCGCGCCGGAGGACCTCCCGGCCGAGGTCGGCGTGGACACCGCAGCCCCCCCGCGTCTGGTCGTTCCCGGGCCCCGGCACATGGCGCCTCCGGCTGGCGACCGCTCGCCACTGGACGCCGACCGGGTGCACCGGGCGCTCGAGGCCTGCCGTTGGCGGCGCCACGAGGCCGCACGGGCGCTCGGCGTCAGCCGGACGACGCTTTGGCGCCGCATGCGCGAGCTGGGCTTGGACTAGGCCGACCTCGCCACACGCCTGCAGCGCAAACATTTCGTTCCATTTGAAACGGAGGACGCAGACGTTTCGTTCCGCCGCGTCGACGGCGGGTTGCACCAACATGGCGCGAGGGCTGGCACGACGCCGCACCAGCCCGCGTCAGTCGATGAACACGACCTTCGAGATCAGGGATGTGCTGACGAGCTTCTGCGGCGTCCCCGAGGGATCCAGGAGGAACACGGCGTTGCCTGTCGAGTAGACGACTGCGCCGGAGTCGGGGTCGAGGTCGTACGAGAGCACGCCGGTCGCGGCGGTCTCGACCCGCCCGTCCGGCCGGCGGCGCAGGAGGAGCGAGGCGCGCAGCGCCTTCGGGACGGCGTCCTCGTCTTCGCGGGCCGCCTGCTGCGCCTCGAGCAGGTTGCTCCACACCTGCATCTGCCTGGCGTCGGCCCCGCGCCGCTCCGGACCTCCCGCCGTCGTCAGCGGCCGGCCTGTGTACCTCGCCACGAAGAAGCTCAGGTACTGGAACACGGCGTAGAGCAGGCGCAGCGGGAGCATCAGCACGTCGATGGCGGCCCGCCAGGCGGCGGGCCGCTCCCGGGCGTGACGCGGGCGGGAGACGTAGTAGAGCGTGCCATCCGCCGCCGCCCGCGGCATCAGCAGGTCACGGCGCGGGTCGCAGGCGACCTCCTCGGCTGCACCGCTGTCCAGGTCGAGGACGCGGATCGACGACGCCCCGAGCCCGGCGGGACGACCCTGCCCGTCGCGGCCGACGCCCGCCGAGGCATAGCAGAGGCGGCGGCCGGCGCCCGGCATCCAGAAGGGTGAGCCGTCGCGGACCTCGCCCTCGGTCACCTCGACGAGGTCGGTGGCCTCCGAGCTCATCACGGCGAGGCTGGAGGTGCCGTCGCCGTGCACCACCGTGCAGGCGATCTCCTCGCGGCCCGGAGCAGCAATGAGCTCGTCCAGCCGGAGCTCGGAGCCGTGGAGGAGCCGCCGCTCCACCCCGTCCTCGACGCGCAGGCGGCAGACGGCCGTGCGGCGCTCGGCCGTGAGTGCGTAGAGCACCTCGCCCGAGCGGTGGGCCCGCGAGACGCAGGTGACCGCGACCTGCAGCGTTTCCGGGTCCGCGGCCGACGGCCCCCACAGCAGGCCGCGCGACATGAACATGGCGCCGCGCCCCTCGGTCTTCCAGGCGTGCCGGCGGTGGATCTGGTGCGCCCGCTCGCGCATCTCCCCGGCGAACGGGCTCTCGAAAGCCCGCGCCGGGCCGGCGGCCGGCCTGAGGTGCAGCACGCCGTTGGCGACGTAGGCGATGGCGCGGTCCATCGGGGCCGGGCGAGCTTAGGCCAGCCGGCAGCGGCAGGCAAACCCGAGCGGTTCAGGGTGCCGACCGTCTCAGCGAGAGCCGGCCCTCTGCCGGGCGATCCAGGCGATCGCCTCCAGGAGCGCGCGCTGCAGCTCGTCCTGGCGGTCGCTGAAGCGGTGGTCGGCGGCGTCGATCGTCCACAGCCGCCGCGGCTCGCGTGCCGCCGCCAGGATCTTCTCGGTGTCCGCCGCCGTCACGAACTCGTCGTGGGTCGAGCGCAGGACCGCCAGCGGGACCGGCGCCACCCGTGACACCTGCTCGCTGACGCTGAAGAGGGGCTCATTGGGGACCTTCTTCGTCACGTAGATCATCGAGTCTCGGAAGCGCCAGCCGAGCTCGTTCTTCTCCGGGAGGCCGAGCGCCACCACCCCGGCGATGCGGGACTGGACCTCCTTCGCCGTGGCCGCGAGCACGGACAGCCCCGCGCCCTCGGAGACGCCCATCAGCAGCGGGGAGCCGGGAGCGCCCTGGCCTGCGTAGTCGACGAGGGCGGCGAAGTCCCCGGGTACCTCGGCGACCGTCAGCGTCCGCGAGCCGCTGGTGAAGCTCGAAAGGTACGCCTTCGAGTCGAAGCCGACCACGAAGAAGCCCCGGCTCGCCAGGTACTGAGCGACGGTCGGGGCCAGGTGGACCCAGCCGCCGTCGCCGCTGCTGACCACCGCCACCGGAGCACCCCGGGCGCCGTAGAGGTGGAGTTTCAGCTGGTGCCCGCGGATCGAGAACGGCTCGCTGCGGCCACCGTCTCCTGCCGCCCCGGCGCTCGCCGCCGACAGCAGCAGGGCGGCCGCCAGCACGGGGACCCGTGTGCTCATCGACGCCGCAGGAGCTGGCGCAGCCCGCCGGCGCCGTGCACCTGGGTGATCGCGTAGGCGACCTCCGGCAGCGCCCGGCTGCCGGGGTAGACCAGGTAGCGGCCCTCCCAGCGCGGTGCGAACTTCTTCTTGAACTGGAAGAGGTTCTTGTAGCCGTAGAAGGCGTTCAGGTTCTCGAACAGGAGGGCGACGCCTCTCTCCAAGCCGCCGCGGGGCTCGCCCACGTTCGCCAGCGGCGCATTGGCCAGGCTGGCCTCGCACAGCCCGGCGTCGCGCAGCCCCTCGAGGGAGCGCGAGACCAGCAGGTCCATGGTGCCCGACGGCGCGTCCCGGCGCTTGCGCATCAGGTCCAGCACCGCCGCCCGGCCCCCGCGATAAGGCCGCCACGAGGTGAAGGCGACCAACCGCTCGCCCTCCAGACACAGGAAGAGGTGCACGCCGGCCAGCGCCTCGAGCGAGAAGCGCGAGACGCTGAAACCCATTTCCCCCAGCCGCTTCTCGGCCAGCCACGCCTCGGAGATCTCCTCCAGCTGCTCGTCGATCGCGGCATCGGGGCAGGTCAGACGGTCGTGGCGGCGGACGGCCAGTCCCATGCGGGTGACCTTGTGCACCATCGAGCGCAGCGCCGCCCGCTTGCCGCCGGCGAGGCTGAACGAGGGGAGGTCGACGATCGCCTCCTCGGCCATCTTCAGCGACCGCATCCCCAGCCGCTGGTAGCCGCACAGCGGCTCTTCGGCCGCCTCGTAGAAGCACGGCGTCCAGCCGTGGCGCCGGCAGTAGGCGACGAACTCCGAGGCTGCCGGGAGGAGGTCGTCGGGCGCACAAAGGGGATCCCCGGCCGAGAAGGCGACGCCGCCACGGACCGCGAAGGCGACCAGCGCCCGCCCCTGCGCCACCAGCAGGTGGTGCTTGTCCTCCTGGGCGGCGAAGGCCGCCAGCGATCGCCGCCCGTGCTCGGCGACCAGCCGCGACACGGCCTCCGCCGGCGCCTCCTGCCGGCGCCGCAGCATCACCGGGCGCAGCAGCAGGACCAGCAGATACAGGCGCGCCGCCCAGCCCAGGATCTGCAGCGAGGCCAGGAACTGCGCGGCGTGGCGCGTCTGCGCCTGCACTGCGGGGTCGAGGATGAGCAGCCCGGTGCGGAACGCCTCCAGGGCCGGTGTCGTTCCCGGTGCCCACAGGAACTGCCGGTGCAGGTCGGCCAGGCCGACCACGCCGAAGACCCAGACCACCGCCGCCAGCGCCGGGGCCATCACCAGCGCCTGTCGCAGGGAGGCGGGGTCGCTCAGCGCGTGGAAGCGGCGACGGTAGACCAGGAAGTAGCCCAGCAGGACCGCCGCCACCATCGAGTGGTGCACGTCGAAGGCACGCCCGACGTGCGACAGCAGCGAGGCCGAGAGGGCCCCGACCGCCACCCACCAGGCGAGCGCCTTGCGCCGCCCCAGGTTGCGCGTGACCTGCAGCAGCGCCACGCCGGAGAGCAGCATGAGCACCCGCGAGCCCTGCGTCACCTCCAGCGGCAGCCACTCGTGGAGCTGGTGCATGACGTGCGGCTCGCGCGGCCAGATGGCCGAGAGCAGGTTGAGCACGCCCATCAGCCCGACCACGAAGGGCACCATGCGGTGGAACAGCGCCAGCAGGTCGGCCAGGCTCTGCTCGCGCCAGCGCATCACGCGGCGCCCGCGGCGCACGCCGAGCCAGACGGCCGCACCGACCACCAGCACCAGGGCGATGCCCTCCTCGTAGCGGCGGACGCCCTCGAGCAGCGATCCCAGCGCGCCCCCGGCGAGGTAGCCCAGCAGGCCCATGGGGATGGCCCACAGCAGGCCGGCGAGCAGGTCGATGGCGGTGAACGCGAGGACCCCCATGCCCAGCGCCCCGCAGGCTGCCGGGATGGCGACGCGCAGGCCGTAGGCGAAGCGGCTGACCACCAGCAGCAGGGGCCCGCGCCGGGCGAGGAAGCCCATCAGCCGGCGGTAGCGGGGGTGCTGACCGAAGCGCCGCTCCAGCCAGGCCCGGCCGCGCTGGCGGGCCAGCTGGAAGTAGACCTGGTCGGCCAGGCTGTTGGCGGCGACCGCCACCGCGATCACCACCGGCAGCCGGAAGAGCCCCCGCTGCGCCAGCAGGGCGGCGGCCAGCAGCACCGCCTCCCCCTCGAAGGCCACGCCGAGGAACAGCAGCGCGTAGCCGTACTTCACCAGAAGAGCTTCCACGGACAGGCCCCTGCGCAGACCGCCGCCGCGGCGGAGACCTGCGCTCCGCAGGCGACGCCGGACGGCGGAGCCGCCCGATTGTGCCCGATGGGGGCCCTCGCGTCACCCCAGGGAACGACTCAGTGCATCGCCACCGGGCCGCCGCTCCGGCGGGGGCTCCTCATCAGCAGGAGCAGGGGCAGCAGCAGCACGAACAGCAGCGCCAGCTCGCGGAAGACGTCGGCGAAGGACAGCATGGAGGCCTGCCGCTGCACCATTCCCCAGACGGCCGCCTGCGCCTGCCGCCCGGCGGTGGCGAGGTCGGCCCCGCGCGCCACGAAGGCCGCGCGCATCTGCTCGATCATCGCGCGCGCCTGCGGGCTGTACAGGTCGACGTGGGTGCCGAGGACGTCGGTGTGCGTCTGCTGATGGCGGGTCAGCAGCACGGTGGAGGCGGCGATGCCGAAGCTGCCGCCCAGGTTGCGCATCAGGTTGAAGATGCTGGTGGCGTTGCCCATCTGCTCGCGCGGGATGGGGTCCATGGTGATCGTGGTCAGCGGCACGAACAGGCAGGCGAGCGCCACCCCCTGGATCATCTGCGGCCAGAAGATGTCCCAGTAGCCGGCCTCGAGGTTCAGCCGGCTGAACCAGTACAGCGTCACCGAGCCGCCGATGAGGCCGACCGCCAGCAGCCTGCGGGCGTCGACGCGCCCGATCAGGGCGCCGATCGCCGGCATGGCCAGGAACGAGCCCACGCCCCGCGGCGCCAGCGCGATCCCCGCCTGCAGGGCCGGGTAGCCGAGGAGGGTCTGCAGCATGATCGGCAGCAGCACCAGGCTGCCGAACAGCACGAAGCCCAGCACCGTCATCAGGAACACCCCGACCGCGTAGGTGCGTACCCGGAAGACGTGGAGGTCCACCACCGGGTGCTCGGCGCGCAGCTCCTGCACCAGGAAGGCGATCAGCGCGACGACGGCCACCACCGCGAGCGCCGTGATGAGATGCGAGGCGAACCAGTCCTCCTCCTGGCCCTTGTCGAGGAAGACCTGCAGCGTTCCCATGCCGACTGCGAGCAGGCCGATGCCGGGCCAGTCCACGGTGCCGCCGCGCTGCGCGCGGAGGTAGCCCGGGTCGAAGACGTAGCGCTGCAGCATCACCAGCGAGACGACGCCCACCGGGATGTTGATGTAGAACACCCATCGCCAGCTGTAGCTGTCGGTCAGCCAACCGCCCAGCACCGGCCCCAGGATGGGGGCGGTGACGATGCCGAGGCCCCAGAAGGCCATGGCCCGGCCACGGCCCTCGGGCGGGAAGGCTTCCAGCATCACCGCCTGCGAGAGCGGCTGCAGCGCGCCGCCGGTGGTGCCCTGGATGACGCGGAACAGGATGAGGAAGGGAAGGGTCGGGGCCAGGCCGCAGAGGAACGAGGCCACGGTGAAACCGCCGACCGAGGCCATCAGCAGGCGCTTGCGGCCAAACTGGCGAGCGAGCCAGCCGGCCAGCGGCAGGATGATCGCGTTCGCCACCAGGTAGGAGGTGAGCGCCCAGGTGGACTCGTCGATGGAGGCGGAGAGGCTGCCGGCGACGTGCGGCAGCGACACGTTGACCACCGTGGTGTCCAGCACCTCCATGAAGGTGGCGAACATCACCGAGACGGCGATGATCCAGGGGTTGACGGGCGGGTGTTCGGCCGTCGGCACGGTCAGGAGGCGCTGGGGCCGCCGGCCTCGAGCGCGGCCAGCACGATCTTCACCGACGCCGCCTCGCCCAGGGCGGCGTTCACCATCAGGTGGTAGAGGCGACGGTCGACCCAGTCGCAGCCGTGGTGGAGCTTCACGTAGGCCGCCCGCTCGCGGTCCGTGTCGTCGATGAGCGTGTCGACGTCGACCTCTGGCCCCAGCCGCGCCCGCAGCCGTCGGGCGCGGTCGCCCCGCGGGGCGTAGACGAACACGTTGAAGACGTCGGGCCGCCCGCGTAGCACGCACTGCGCGGCCCGCCCCACGATCACGCACTGGCCCTCTGCGGCCGCCTCCTGGATCACCGCCGCCGTGAGCGCCTGCATGCGGGCGGCGTCCACGATGGCGTCGCCGGCGTCGACGGCGACGCTGTCGAAGGCGCCGAAGCGCAGCGCGCGGTTGATGCGCGCCACCCAGCCGTCGACGTGCTCGTCCAGGCGCTCCGCCACCTGTGGGTCGACCTGGGCGGCGGCGGCGATCCTCTCGATCAGGTTGCGGTCGAGCAGGCGGTAGCCGAGGGCCTGGGCCACGGCGGCGCCCACGGCGGCGCCGCCGCTGCCGTACTCGCGGCCGATGGTGACGACCTGCCAGCGGCTCATCGCGCCAGGCTCATCGGACGAAGACGGTCGGCTCCACCGACATCCCCGGCCGCAGCGCGCGTCCTTCGTCCTGTCCGGGCTCGAAGACGATCTTCACCGGCACCCGCTGCACCACCTTGACGTAGTTGCCGGTGGCGTTCTCCGGAGGCAGCAGCGAGAAGCGGGCGCCGGTGGCGGCGGAGAGGCTGTCGACGTGGCCACTGAAGGTGCGGCCTCCGAAGGCGTCGACCGAGACCTCCGCCCGCTGGCCGGGGCGGATGCGCGCCAGCTGGCTCTCCTTGAAGTTCGCGGTCACCCACACGTCGTCCAGGTCGACGAGAGCCAGCAGCGGCTGTCCGGGCTGGACCACCTGGCCGACCTCGACGGTGCGGCGGCTGACGATCCCGGTGAGCGGCGCCCGCACCTCGGTGTAGGCGAGGTTCAGCTTCGCCTGCTCCACGGCCGCGCGCGCCATCTCCGCCTTGGCGGCGGCAGAAGCCGCCCGCGCGTTGGAGATCGCCACCTGCTCGCGGGTGGTCCCCGCCTGCTGCAGCCGCGCCCGGGCCGCGCCGACGGCCTTCTGTGCCGCCTCCACCGCGGCCACCGCGGCCTGGTGGGCGGCGTGGGCGGCGTCGGCGGCGGTGACCGCCACGTCGAACTGCTGCTGCGAGATCTCCTGCTTCGCCAGCAGCGGCTTGAAGCGCTCGACGTCGGTCGCGGTCTGACGCTCGCGGGCCTCGGCCTCGCGCGCCTGCGCCTGGGCCGCCACCAGTCGGGCCTCGGCGCCCGCCACGTCGCTGCCGGCGCCGGTCTCCTGTGCCGTCGCCGTGGTGGAGGTGAGCGGAACCGTGGTCTGGGCGGCGCGGCTGCTGGCCTCGTTCTCGGCCAGGTCGGCTTCCGCGCGCGCCAGCGCCACCTGGTAGTCGCGGGGGTCGATGCGGACCAGCAGCGCCCCTTTCTCCACCCGCTGGTTGTCGTCCACCAGCACCGCGGTCACGGTGCCACCCACCCGGGCGGCGATGGGGCTGATGTGGCCGTCGATCTGGGCGTCGTCGGTGGACTCCCGCCCTTGGTAGTGCCACCACACCAGCACCCCGGCGACCAGCACCACCGCCACCGCCACCAGCAGCGCCACCCGCGTCCGGCCGCCACGGCGCAACCGCCCGAGCAGCCCGCGCGACCGGCTCGTCTCCGGCGCTCCCTCCGCCATCTAGCGTCCCCTCACCAGGCTCTCGTAGCTCGTCTCCACGCCGCCCAGGGCACGGGCCAGGCTGAAGCGCGCCACGTTGTGCGCGTACAGGCTCGCGATGCGGTTCTCCTCCGCGGTCGCGAGCGCCTCCTGCGACTGCACCACCTCGACGTTGTCCGCCACGCCGGCGGCGAAGCGGTCCCTCGACTGCGCGAGCTGCTCGCGCGCCAGCGACAGGGCGCCCTCCGCCACCTTCACCCGGTCCTCGGCCGCCTGCAGGTCGAGGAAGGCGGACTGCACCTCGTAGTAGGTGCGCGCACGCAGGTCCTCCAGCCGGGCCCGCTCGTCCTGCAGCCGCACTTCCGCCTGCCGCGTCCGGGCCTGCACCCGACCGCCCTCGAACAGCGAGACCCGCAGCGCCGCCGTCAGCGTGTAGGTGGCGAGCGCGCCGGGAACGGTGTTGCCGATGGCTCCGTAATCGGCGCTCACCCCGATCGAGGGCAGGCCCTCGCCGCGGGCGGCGCTCACGGCCTCCTCGGCGGAAGCCACCCGGGCCCTTGCCGCCAGCAGGTCGGGCCGCAGCTGCCAGGCCCGGGCCACCGCCTCGTCGACGCTCATCGGCAGCCCTGCGGCGAAGGGCATGGTGTCGGCCAGGCGGAAGCGCTGGCCGATCGGCAGCCCGATCGCCCGCGCCAGCGCCAGCTTCTGCTTGGCCGCGTCCTGGGTGGCCACGATCAGGCGTTGACGCACGGCCTGGGCCTGCACGTCGGCCCGCAGCACCTCGATCCCGGCGCCCAGGCCGGAGGCGCGCCGGTCGCGCGCCAGCCCCAGCAGCGCCTCCGCGGTGTCTAGTTCGGCTCGGGCGGCCACGATGCGCGCCTCCCCGGCGAGCGCCTGCAGGTAGAGGCCGGCGCAGGCGAGCACCACCAGGTCGCGCGTCCCGTGCTCGTCCTGGCGCGCGGCCTCGAGCGCCTGCGACGCGCTGCGGGCGCGGTGCAGCGCCCGCAGGTCGAGGACGGCCTGGTCCACCCGCACCCGGGCGTCGAACACGTTGAAGGGGCCCACCAGCAGCGGGATGTCGAAGCCAGGAAAGCCGGAGAAGCCGAAGGCGGCCAGGTTGATCTTCTCCCGGACGGCGCTGACGGTGCCGCTGAGCTGCGGCAGCAGGGCGGAGCGGGCCTCGCGCTCGGCGCCGCCCGCCGCCTCCACGGCCGAGCTGCCGAGGATGGCGGCGAGGTTCGCGCGCAGGCCGCGGGCGATCGCGTCCTGCAGCGTGAGCGCGACCTCGTCGAGGCCGGCCTGGCCGCGGGGGACTCCGCCCTGGACCGCGCCGGGCAGGACCGACGGCACCGACAGGCTCTGCGACGCAGCCGCGGACATGCCGCCAGGGGCGGCGGGAGCGGGCTGCTGCGCTCCCGCCGGCGCTGCCAGGGCAGCGGCGATCACGGCGGCGGCAGCGGCGCGCACCCGCCCGCCTCTCGAGTCCGTCCTCGGAGATGTCATGTCTGAGTTTTGGGGCTACACGGCCGCCGCCCCGTCCAGGGCAGCAGCCTTTCTATTGTGCCATCGACTGCGCGCCTCGTGGGGGGGACGGCGGGCGGCCGGCGCGGTTCTATTTCTTGGGGGGCTGCTTGGCGATCACCTTGTCCTGGAACTTGTCGTAGGCCGCCTGCGGCACCACCTTCTTCGTCACCAGCTCGTCCTTCCGCTTGTACGGCCGGTTGTCGATGATCTTCTTGGCGTACGCGTCGCCGACGCCGGGCAGCTCCTTGAGCTGCGCCTCGGTGGCGGTGTTGAGGTCCAGCAGATCCTCCGCCTTCGCCGGCGTGGTCTGGGCCGCGGCCGGCGCCTTCTTGGCGGTGTCGGCGGCCTTGGGGTTGTCGGCGAACGCCGGGGCGCAGAGCAGGGCGCCCAGCGCGAGACCCATCAGGGGTGCGAAGAGTCGCTTCACGGTTCACCCTCCCGAGCCGGCAGACGGCACCCGGCCCGTTGCGAATCCTGCCACGGGTGGTGGCGTCGTGGCGAGACCCGTGTTGTACTCCCGCTCGGATGCGCGCAATCGCTCTCCTCCCCGCGGCCACCCTGGCGATCGCGGCATCCGCCGGGCCCCTCGCCGCCCAGAGTCACCCCCTCCAGACGGAGGCCGCCACCACGGCGGCCGAGGGCACGCTGGCGTTCGAGACCGGCTACGACGTGATGGCGCGGCAGCCAAGCTACGTCACCGCCGTCGAGCGCACCGGCTGGAGCGGTCCGCTGCTGCGCCTCGTCTACTCTCCCGCCGGCTCGGTGGAGCTGGGCCTCGAGTGGGTGGCGCGCGTGGGCGTGTGGGGAGACCCGGCGCGAGATGGCGCAGCGTCGTCCGACTTCGGTGACGTGACGCTGCGAGCCAAGTGGCGCGTCCACCAGGGCGAGGGCGGCCGACCGACGCTGGCCGCGCGCTTGGGGGTGACGCTGCCCGAGACGTCGTTCGAGGACAAGCAGTTCCGCCCGCTCGGCCTGGGCCCCAACACCACGCGCACGTTCGTCGAGGGCCTGCTGACGCAGCCGCTCGGCCGCGGCCGGCTCCACCTCGACCTCGGCCTCTACCTCGCTGACCAGGTCTACGCGCCACACGACCAGGACGACTTCCTCTCCTACGGGCTGGCGCTGGAGTGGCCGCTGTCGGCCACCCTCTGCGCGGTGACGGAGGTCGCCGGGCGCGCCGGGAGGGGCAATCCCGGCACGGGCGCCAGCGGGGAGTGGCGGGCGGGCCTGCGCGTGGGGCGAGGCCGGCTGCGCGGGGACGTCGCCGTCCGCCGCGGGCTCGCCTGGGCCGACGGGACCTGGGGCGGCACCGCGGGGCTGCGCTGGGCCCTGCACCAGCGGTAGGCGTCACAGCGACGCCGTCGCGATCTCGGCCAGCTCCGCCTCCGACAGGACGATGGGATTGCCCTTCATGCTGCTGGCGTCGCGGGCCTTGGCCACGAGCGCCGGGACGTCCGACGCCCTGGCGCCCCAGCGCCCGAGCCCCGGCACCTGCAGCGCCCGCACCTGCGCCTCGATCCACGCGACGAGGTCGCCCACCGCCGCCCCGGACCGGCCGGTGACGATCGCGGCGGCCTCACGGTAGCGCTGCAGCGCGGGGCCGTCCGGCTGCCTCTCGACGAGTGCGCGCGCGTTCACCCGCACCGCCGCCGCCAGCACCGCGGCGCAGGCGGCGCCGTGGGGGGCGTCGAACATCCCGCCCACTGGCGCGGCGAACCCGTGCACCGCACCGAGGCCGGCGTTGGCGAGGGCGAGGCCGCCGAAGAGGCTGGCGAGGGCGAGGTCCACGCGGACCGGCTCCGGGTCGTCTCCCGTGAACGCCCGCCGCAGCGAGCGGGCCGAGCGCAGGAGGCCCTCGCGACAGAGCGCGTCCACCAGGGGGTTGGCGCGAGCCGACACGAACGGCTCCAGCACCTGAGCGAACGCGTCGAGGCCGCTGACGGCCGTCACCCGCGGGGGCAGCCCGAGCAGGAGGTCGGGGTCCACGATCGCCGCCCGGGCCAGCAGGTGCGGGCTGCGCAGGCTGGCCTTCACCCGGTGCTGCGGCGAGGCGAGCACGGCGTTGCGCGTCACCTCGGACCCGGTTCCCGCGGTGGTCGGGACCGCGACGAACGGCAGCGAGGGCAGCTCCAGCGGGAGGCCGGCGCCCACCACCTCGAGGTAGTCGAGCGGGTCGCCGCCGTTGCCGAGCAGCGCGGCGATCGCCTTGCCGGCGTCGATGGCGCTGCCGCCCCCGCAGGACACCACCACCGCCACAGCCGAGTCGCGGCCCGCGGCACAGCCGCGGCGCACGTCCTCGACCGTCGGCTCCCCGGTGACGGCGAACTCGGCGACCTCGACCCCCGCCGCCGCCAGGGCCGTCCGCGCGGGCAGCGCCCGCTGTTCGGCGCGCCCGCGGACGAGCAGGGCACGGCGGCCGAGCCCGGCCACGATCGACCCGAGCTCGGCCACCCTGCCCGGGCCGAAGAGGATGCGGGTTGCGGTCGCGAACTCGAAGCGCATGTCAGAAGCCCGCGTCCTCGGGCGAGAGGTTGACGTACTTCTCGCTCCGTCGCGCCTCGGCCATGAGGCCGGCGACCGCGTCGCGCCAGGCGGCGTAGTGCGGTGTCTGCTTGTGTGCGGCGGCCGCCTGGGCGCCTCGGTACACCTCGACCAGGACGAAGCGGGCCGGGTCCTCGTAGTCGCCGAGCAGGTCGAAGCGCACGACCCCCGGCTCGCGCCGGCTCGCCTCGGCGTTGGCCAGCGAGGCGGCGCGGAAGACCTCCTCGCTACCGGGAGTCACCCGGACGTGGACGTGGACGATGAGCAGAGTGCCGGCCATGGGCGCCTCCCGCGCGTCAATCCTAGAATGACCGCGCGGGATGCCGGAGTGACCGCGCCCGAACGGAGGGGCCATGGACCACCTCGACCGCCGCAAGTTCCTCGCACTCGCCGCCGGGGGCGCCGGGCTGGCCGCGACCTCCGCAGCCGCCGGCCAGGGTGCAACGACCTCGTCCACACCGCGGTTGCGGCTGGGCGCGCCCGTCGGTGGCGCAGGTGACGACCCCGACGCGCTCGCCCGCGCCCATCGCGCCAAGGGCTACCGCGCGGCTTACTGCCCCGAGCTCCGGCTGGACGACCGCGAGCGGATCCGCGCGACCGTCGAGGCCTTCGCCCGCCACGACGTGGTGATCGCCGAGGTGGGCCGCTGGGTGAACCTGCTGGACCCCGACGCCGCCGCCCGGCGGAGGAACCTGCAGACGGTGACGGACGGCCTGGCCCTGGCGGAGGCGGTGGGGGCTCGCTGCTGCGTCGACATCGCCGGCTCGTTCAGCGCCACCAGCTGGTTCGGGCCGCACCCGGACAACCTCTCGGAGCGCTTCTTCGAGGCGGCGGTGGAGAACGCTCGGGCGATCCTCGACGCCGTCAAGCCCGCCCGCACCACGTTCTGCTACGAGATGATGGCCTGGTCCCTTCCCGACAGCCCTGATGCCTGCCTGCGGCTGCTGAAGGCGGTCGACCGCCCGGCCTTCGCCGTTCACCTCGACCCGTGCAACCTGGTGAACTCGCCGGAGCGCTACTACCGCTCGAGCGACCTGCTGCGCGAGTGCTACAGCAAGCTCGGCCCCCGCATCGCCAGCGTGCACGTGAAGGACCTGGCCTGGGAGGTGGAGATGGCCGTCCACTTCCGCGAGGTGCCGATCGGGAAGGGGTCGATCGACCACGGAGTGCTGCTGGCCGAGCACGCCCGCCACGCCCCCGGGGCGCCGCTGATGCTCGAGCACCTCTCGAGCCCGGCCGAGTACGACGCGGCCCACGAGGCTCTGCTGCTGGCGGCGCAGCGCGTCCCGGTCGCGTTCCAGTGACCCGACCCGCGGTTCCGACCGGGCAGGCGACCCGAGGAGCGACGGGCTGTTACAGCCGGAAGCCGACCCCCCAGGAGAAGACCCAGCCGTCACCGCCATCGCCGGCCACGCGCCACAGCGTCCCCAGCGTCAGGCCGACGTGCCAGGCCGTCAGGTCGAGCTCCGGGCCGAGGTAGGTCAGGCCGGCCACGGTGCCGATCGGCGACCCCCAGGTCTGGGCCACGGTGAGCCTGAGGGCGACACCGGCGCCGCCGTGGAAGTCCTCGGCGTCGACGTGCGCCCGCGCCCCGATGCCGATGCCGAGCCGGCCCCCGCCGGAGCCGGCGGCGGCGTGGATCAGGAACCCGTGCGCGCAGAGAGCAAAGGGCGCCGCGCAGACCGCCTTGACCCGGTCCTTCTCGTCGCGCACGTCGGCCCCCAACCCCATCAGGATGTCGACGCCGGCGGTTGCGCCCAGGGGACCACCGAAGTCCGCCTGGAACCAAACCTTCGAGGCGCGATCGAGAGTGACTTCCGTCTTGGCCGGCTCCTCCGCGTGGACAGACGCGCCGGCCAGGACCACGCCCACCCACAGGACAAAAGCGGCCTTCTTCATCAGTTGCCCCCGTCCGTCACGACCGGAACGCACCAGCCACGCCGGGGGTTCCCGGTACCCGGCTCCCGGGGCGGACGGCGCACACGGCGGAGGGTAAGGCCGGAGGCGACGCACTACAATCCACCGACGCGCACCGCAGGAGGAGACCGGATGGCCCTCGCGCAAGCGTTGCTGCCGGAGTTCGATCACGAGATGGCGGGGACACGCCGCACCCTGGAGCGGGTGCCGGAGGGCCGCCTGTCCTGGCGGCCGCACCCGAAGTCGTACACCCTCGGCGAGCTGGCGACGCACCTGGCCAACCTCCACTCCTGGATCGTCCGCATCTTCGAGAACGAATCGGTCGACATCGCGCCGCCCGGCCAGCCGCCGCGCCGTCCGGAGCCCCTCACCTCGCGCCAGGCGCTGCTCGCCACCTTCGACAAGCACCTGGCCGAGGGCCGCGCACGCCTGGCTGCCGCCACGGACGAGCAGATGCGGGCGCCCTGGACCCTGCTCTTCGGCGGCAAGACCGTGTTCACCATGCCGCGGGCGGCCAGCCTGCGCTCGATGGTGATGAACCACGGCGTCCACCACCGCGCCCAGCTCGGCGTGTACCTGCGCCTGCTCGACGTATCGGTTCCCGGTCTCTACGGGCCGAGCGCGGACGAGCAGTAGCTCTCTGCTCTCTAGACGAGCGGGCTCACCGTGCGCAGGATGTCGGCCTTGCCGCGGGCGCCGACCATGCGCGTGACCTCCTGGCCGTCCTTGAACAGGATCAGGGTGGGAATCCCCTGGATGCGGAGGCGTGCGACCGTGTCGGGGCTGCGGTCCGCGTTGAGCTTGGCCACCTTGACCTTGCCTGCCAGGGAGGCAGCCAGGTCCTTGATCACCGGCTCCATCCCCCGGCAGGGGGCGCACCAGGGCGCCCAGACGTCGAGCAGCACCGGCACCGTCGATCGCAGCACCTGGTCGGCGAAGCCCGACTCGGTCACCTCGACCACCCCGCCGCCGGCGGGCTCCAGCGGGGTCCCGCAGCGGCCGCACACCGGCTGCAGGTCCTGGCGGACCTTCTCGGCGTCCACTCGGTTGGAGGCACCGCAGCGCGGGCACGGCACCGTCAGCCCCACCACCCAAGTGTGGCACTTTCTTGTGCCCGCGGGCGCGGGTCTGCTAGGCTTCGCCCGGGGATCGGGGGGCCGATGAAGACGGACGCCGGCTCGGCCACGGCACGCTGCGTCCACTGCCGGGGGGATATCGACGTCCCCGATCACTACGCCCACGGCGACCACATCAAGTGCGGCGCCTGCGGCACCAACCACAAGGTCGTGCGCGGCGATCGGCTGCGGCTGGTGCTGGCCGACCTCGGCCCCGTCAAGGAAGCGCTGGAGCAGAACCAGCAGATGGTCCGCCGCCTGGAGGCGGAGCTGGCCGACGCGCGCGGCAGCTTCGGCATCGGCGCCAACGGCCTCGGCATCGCCGTCGCCTACGCCGTGTACCAGGTCGCCCTGGAGGGAGCCCACCTGGCGGCGCCGCTGCTGTGGAGCTGCATCCTGGTCGCGGTGGTTTCGGGCCTGCTGCTGGAGGGCGCCAACTGGGCGTTCCTGGCCAAGCGCCAACGCATCACCCGGCTCACCGGCGAGCTGGAGGAGGCCCGGAGAGAGGCCAGCCGCCTGCGCCAGCGGCTGCGCGAGGCAGCGCGCGTCTGAGCGCCCGGCGAGCCGAACGCGCTCACTCGACCTGGCCGCTCTCCAGCAGGGCCGCCACGGTCCTGTAGATGGCGTGGGAGCAGCGGGGCACCTCGCGCTGCAGCTCCTCCAGGGTCCCTCCACGCCTCAGCCGCGACCACACGGCGGCCGCCAGCTCGAGCGTCTCCGGATCGTCCCAGGAAAGGTGCGGCACTTGCTGCCGGAACACCTGGCGCGGGTCGGGAAGCCGCTCGCGCAGCACCGACAGCTCGTCCTGCAGCCGCACCGACTCCATCAGCAGCGAGATCGCGGGCAGGGCGATCTCGGGCGGGGACGGTGGCTGCTCGGCGGCACAGCCGGCGAAGGAGAACTCCCCCTCCACGGGACTCTGGAACAGCTGGTAGACCGCGTCCTCGCCGACCAGGTGGCCGTGCTTCGCCCGCACCACCTCGCCGGAGACGAATGACAGCTCGGCCAGCTTGCGGCCGGAGGACCTCACCACGAGGGCGCCCGTCTGCTGCGAGCCGACGAGCGTCTGCATCACGGTGGCGAGGTCGAAGTAGCGCAGCGCCCCCTGCAGCTGCTTCGAGACGGAGGGCGGGATCTTCAGGGTGGTGCGCTCGAGACGCCGCGCCAGCACCACGCACAGGTTCCGGGAGAAGGCGGGCATCACGTCCATGAGGTCGAGGAACACCGCCTTCTCGATGGCGAAGGCGACCGCGTGCTCGGGCGAGCGGACGGTCGCCGTCCGCGGCGAGCCGGTGAGCAGCGCCAGCTCGCCGATCACCTCCCCGCTCCCCAGGTAGGCGACAGGGCGCGCCTCGCCGCCCTCGCCGGGTACCGCGACCACCTCGAGCACGCCGCTCTTCACCACGTACAGCCGGTCGCCCTGGGCGCCCTGCCGGAAGAGCACGTCTCCGGGCCCGAACTCCAGCAGCTGCCCCTGGGCGAGGACCGCCCGAATCATCTCGGGAGACTGGTTCTCGAACAGCTCCGAGTGGCGCAAGAAAGCGGGATCGATCGGCTCTTCCATTGCGGCCGGTCGGGGTCAGGTCGTGCGTACGGGTCGGGCAGTCGACGCACGAGCTGACCCTGATTATACGCGGCCGGGGCGGTCCGACCGCCCACGTAAAGCTGTGTTACGATGGCACGCAAAACTTGGGGCGTCCAGCCTCGTGCCCGCCCCGACCAGCGGCGGTAAGTGCTTTGAAGCGAGCGCTTTTGTCCCAGTACGACCGGGGCATGACCTAGGTGGCCGTGGAAGCGTTCCACCCTGTGACGGAGGTTTCCCCGGTTCAGGACGGAGCTCTCGAGATGCACACTTCGACCGTTTCGTTCGTCTCGCCCGCCGAGGTCCATGCCTCGCTGGCCCGGCACATCCTGGCGGACGGGTTCGACATCGTCCTCGACCTCGACCGCAGCCACGGCGCCTGGCTCCACGACGCCCGCAGCGGGCGCGAGCTGCTCGACTTCTGCACCTTCTTCGCCTCGAATCCCATCGGCTTCAACCACCCGAGCATGCGGGACCCCGAGTTCCAGCAGGTCCTGCAGCGGGCGGCGCAGCACAAGCCGGCGCTCTCGGACCTGTACACCGTCGAGTACGCCTGGTTCGTCGACGTGTTCGGACGGCTGGCCAAGCCCTCGTACCTCAACCACGCGTTCTTCATCGAGGGCGGGGCCCTGGGCGTCGAGAACGCGATCAAGACGGCGTTCGATTGGAAGGTGCGCCGCAACCGGGCGCGGGGCCTCCCCGGCGAGCGCGGCCAGCAGGTGCTGCACTTCAAGGAGGCGTTCCACGGCCGCTCCGGCTACACGCTGTCGCTGACCAACACCGACCCGGTCAAGACGGAGCTGTTCCCGAAGTTCAGCTGGCCCCGCGTCAGCAACCCGAAGCTGCGCTTCCCGGTCACCGCGGAGGTCGAGCGCGAGGTGAAAGCCGCCGAGCAGCAGGCGCTGGACGAGGTCGAGCGCGCTTTCGCCGCGAACCCCGACGACATCGCCGCCGTCCTGGTGGAGCCCATCCAGGCCGAGGGCGGAGACAACCACTTCCGCCCCTCCTTCCTGCAGGCGCTCGAGCGCGAGGCGAAGGAGCACGACGCCTTCTTCATCGTCGACGAGGTGCAGACCGGGGTCGGCATCACGGGGCGGATGTGGGCCCACGAGCACTTCGGCCTGCGTCCCGACGCGCTCGCCTTCGGCAAGAAGATGCAGGTCGGTGGCTGCCTGGTCGGCCCCAGGGTGGACGAGGAGCCGCAGAACGTGTTCCGCGTCTCTTCCCGCATCAACTCCACCTGGGGCGGCAACCTCACCGACATGGTCCGCGCCGCGCGCTACCTGGAGATCATCGAGCAGGACCGCCTGCTGGAGAACACGCGCGCCGTCGGCCTGCGGCTGCTCGAGGGCCTGCAGTCGCTGCAGCGCGAGCTGGGCGGTCTGCTGACGAACGCCCGCGGGCTGGGGCTGATGATCGCCTTCGACCTGCCCACGCCGGAGCTGCGGAGCCGGGCGCAGGACGCGATGCTGGCCAACGGCATGCTGCTGCTCGGCTGCGGACCGCGGTCGATCCGCTTCCGTCCGCCGCTGAACCTCACCGCCAGCGAGGCCGACGCCGGGCTGGAGATCGCCCGCCGCAGCCTCAAGGAGCTCTGACGCCATGATCGAGCGCGAGGCCACCGTCAAGATCGCCTGCGACCTGCTGGCCAACCTGCTGGGCGGGGCCAAGACGGTGGGCGGGAAGCTGGTGCGGGTCGCACCGGAGGGGTTCTACGAGGTCACGCTGACGCTGCAGGGCGGCAGCTACACCACCCTGCTGCCCATCGCCGGCACCGTGATCATCGCCGGCCAGCCCGAGCCGAACGTGCCCACGCTCGAGATCGAGCGCTGAAGGTGAGGAGGCCGGGGGGCGTGACATGGCTCGCACGCTGAAGGTCGCGGTCGCAGGGCTGGGACCGGTCGGGCAGTCGCTGGCGCGCCTGCTGCTGCACACCCCCGGGGTCAAGCTGGTGGCGGCCGTCGACTCCGCCTCGGTCCGCACCGGGCAGGACCTGGGCACCGTGCTCGGCCTCGGCCGCAGGCTGCAGGTGAAGGTGGGGGCGGAGCCTGAGGGCCTGCTCCGCCGGGGGCGGCCGGACGTCGCCTTCGTGTGCAGCTCCTCGCTGCTGAAGGACGTGCGCTCGACCATCCTGTCGCTGGTCGGCCGTCGCGTGCACGTGCTGACCAGCTGCGAGGAGCTGGCCTACCCGGTGCCGCAGCACCTCTCCGCCTTCCGCGAGATCGACCGGCTGGCGCGGGCCAGGAAGGTGGCGGTGCTGGCGACCGGCGTCAACCCCGGCTTCGCCATGGACGTGCTGGTGCTGGCGCTCAGCGCTCCCTGCGCGACCGTGCGGCGGGTGGCGGTGACGCGGGTGATCGACGCCGGCCTGCGCGGGCTCGCCACACAACGGGGAGTGGGGGCGGGGCTGAACCTGGGACAGTTCCGGCGCGCCGTCACCGAGGGCAACGTGCGCCACGTCGGCCTCGCGCAGTCGGCCCACATGATCGCCGGCGCCCTCGGCTGGAAGCTCGACCGCCTGGACGAGACGCTGGAGCCGGCGATCGCCCCCCGCGACCTGGACACGGCCTACCTGCGCATCCCCGCCGGCGCCGCCGCAGGCATCCGCCAGTGCGCGCGGGCCTACCGCGGCGACCAGCTGGCCATCAGCCTCGACCTGCAGGCCTACGTGGGGGCCGAGTCGCCGCGCGACCACGTGCTCATCGACGGCGACCCGCCGGTCGACGCCAGCGTGGCCGGCGGCGTCAACGGGGACGCCGCCACCGCCGCCCTGCTGGTGAACTCGCTGCCGCGGCTGCTCGCCTCCCCGCCCGGGCTGCGGAGCGCCGCCGAGCTGCCGCTGGTGCACGCGCTCAACCCCCAGCAGCTGGCGGCCGTGCTGCAGCGGAGGCGGTAGCCGGGGCGGCTGCCATGAACGGCGCCCTCGCGGAAGGCGTCGTCCCGCAGCTGCTGCGCGAGATCTACGTCCGCCGGCGGAACGGCTGGCTGCACTTCCAGCGCGGAGGCGAGCGCCAGAGCCTGCAGTTCCGGCGCGGGCACATCGTCAACGCCTTCACCAACGTGGTCCAGGAGCGGCTGGGCGAGATACTGGTGCGGCGGGGGCTGCTGGCGGAGGCGGACCTCGGCCGCGCCACCGAGCGCATGCTGTCGGAGAAGCGCCGGCTGGGCGAGGTGCTCATCGACCTCGGCCTGATCGACAAGAGCGGGCTGGAGGACGCGGTGGCCCTCCACGTGCACGAGATGCTGACCAAGGTCTTCTCGTGGACGGAGGGCAGCTACAGCTTCGAGCCGGAGGACGACTCCTTCGCCGGGACGCTGACGCTGAAGCTCTCCACCGGCGAGCTGATCCTGGAAGCGGTGCGCGCGGTGCGCGACCCGCAGGTGATCCGGGAGGCGCTCGGCGACCTGGACCGGGTGCTGGCGCCTTCGTCCGACCCGCTGCTGCGGTTCCAGGCGCTCGCGCTCGCGCCCACGGACGGGTTCGTGCTCTCGCGCATCGACGGCGTCGCCAGCGGCCGGGAGATCGTGCAGATGATCCCCCTGCCGGCGGAGGAAGCGGAGAGGAGCCTGTTCGGCCTGCTCTCCACCGGCGTCATCGAGTACGTCGCCGGCGCCCGCCGGCCGCAGGCGCCGGCGCAGCCGGCGCCGATGCCACCCGCAACCACATCCGGGACGCCGGAGACGACGGCGCAGCGGACCGGCGACGGCGAGGAGATCGCCGAGCGCCGGCGCGAGATCGTGGAGGCGGCGGCGGGCATCGCCACCCGCACCCACTTCGAGGTGCTGGGTGTGCCGCGCACCGCCAACGAGGCCGAGATCAAGGAGGCCTACTTCCGGCTGGCCCGCCGCTTCCACCCCGACGTCCACCATGCCAGCTCGCTTTCCGACCTGCGCGACTCGCTGGAAGCGGTCTTCATCCGGCTGGGCCAGGCGTACGACGTGCTGCGCGACCCCCGCCGCCGGGCCCAGTACGAGGAGAGGCTCGGCCCGCGACCCGCCCCCGCCGCGCCCGTCACCCCGCAACCACAGCCTGCACAGGTGCCGAGGCCGACCGACCCCGCGCCGCCCGCCGCGCCGACGGCGGCGCCGGCCGCCGCCAAGGCCGCGAAGCCGCCGCGTGACCACGAGGAGGACGTGCGGGTAGCCGAGGACGCGCTCCGCCGCGCCGCGAAGCTGTTCGAGAAGGAGAAGTACTGGGACGCCATCCAGCTGCTCGAGCCCGTGGCGGACCGCACCTCCGGCCGCCTCTACTCGAAGATGCGGACGCTGCTCGCGCGCTGCTACCTGAAGAACCCGAAGTGGTCGCGTCGGGCCGAAGAGGCGCTGCTGGAGGTGACCCGCCGCGACCCGGCGGCCGCCGACGCCTGGGGGCTGCTCGGTGGGATCTACGCCAGCAAGCAGATGCACAACCGCGCGCTCAGCATGTACCGCAAGGCGCTCGAGCTCGACCCCGAGCACGCCGAGGCGGCGAGCTACGTGGCCAGCCACTCCCCCGACGACGCCGCGGCAGGTCAGCCCTCGCCCGGCGTCCTCAAGCGCCTGTTTCGCAAGTCTTGACTGCGGGGCGGCGGTAGAGCCGTTATGCTGGAGCGTCTCCTGCCGAGCCACCCGTGATGCGCTTGCTGATGCTCGCGGCCGTCCTGACGGCGCCTCCGGCGACGGCGCCTCCTGCCCCGGCACCGCCCGCGGCCGCACAGCCGGCGCGCCCTTCCGGGCCGCCGGACGTGGTGCAGCTCACGAACGGCGACCAGGTGACCGGCCACGTCGTCGGCTCCGTCACCAGAAGGGTGCGGCTGCAGACGCCCTATGGGTTGCTCGTCATCCCCCGAGCCGCGGTGGCACGCATCCAGCGTGGCGACGGCTCCGTGGAGTTGGTGGCGGCACCCGTGCCCCAGAAGCCGAAGGAGACGGCGCCACCACCAGCTCCCGAGCCGGTCCGGCTTCACCTCGTGATCACGGGCGACACCTTCTGGCAGGCCTGGGATCCGAAGGCGGCGCCCGCCGACCCCAGCCTGCGCCTGGAGCTGTCGCTCGACGACCGGCCCCTCGCTTCCTACGTGGACTCGACGCTCGACCCCGAGGACCTGCCGAAGGCGGTGGTGAACTCGTTCGTGTTCTCGCCCGAAGCGCTCGCCGTCCAGGTGGCCGAGGGCGTGGTGGCCGGACCACCGGTGGTGGTCCCCGGCGAGATCGGGCTGCCGCTTCGGCTCGCTGCCGGGCTCGCCGGCGCGCACCGGCTGCGCCTCTCCTACGAGGTCAACGACGGCTCCGCGGCGACGCCCCAGTGGCGCGAGCTGGTCACCGGCTCGCACGAGGTCACGCTGAGCGCCGGCGGCACCACCGTGGTCAAGATCCTGCAGAGCCGCGGGGCGATGGAGTACTCGCACAAGCGGATGCGCAACGTGGAGACCTTCAGCACCCGCGTGGCGCCGGAGTCCGCCCGGGACGCCGTCCCTTGACACCCCCCCGCGGGGGACCCTAGGCTCGGACGATGGCCGTCGACACCCTGAAGGAGTTCCTGCCGGCGCTGGCGCTGGCGATCGCGCTGGCGGCCTCCGCAGGGCTCCGGGCATGGCTGCCGCTGCTGCTGGCGGGCGGCCTGGCGCGGCTGGGCGTGCTGGACCTCGGACCCTCCTTCCAGTTCCTCTCCTCCAACAAGGCGCTGGTGATCTTCGGCGTCGCCACCGTGATCGAGATCCTCGGCGACAAGGTCCCCGCGGTCGACCACGCGCTCGACCTCATCGGCACGCCGCTGCGGCCGGCGGCCGGGGCCCTGCTCGCCTCCTCGGTGCTGGGGACGGTCACCGACCCCCTCACCGCGATCGTGCTGGGCACCGCGGTGGGCGCGCCGTCGTCGCTGGTGCCGCACGCCGCCAAGGCGGCCCTGCGCGCCACCTCCACGGTGACCACGGGCGGGCTGGCCAACCCCCTGATCAGCCTCGTCGAGGACGGGGTGTCGCTGCTCACCTTCCTGCTGGCCGTGCTGGTGCCGGTGCTGGTGGTGGTGCTGCTCGGCCTCACGCTGTTCCTCGCCTCGCGATGGCTGCGCCGGCGCCGCAGGGCCGCGCCGGCCCTCTGATGCCGCGACTCGCCGCCGGCGCCCTGGTGGTGGGCGCCTGCCTGTCGACCGCCGGCGGGCGCGCCGCCGCCCAGGCGACGGATCCGCAGCCGCAGCAGCCGTACACGATCGAGACCGAGGTCAACGTCGTCTCGGTCACCGCGGTGGTCTTCGACAAGAGCGGCCATATCGTCCACGGGCTGGGCCGCGAGGACGTGCAGCTGTTGGAGGACGGCGTGCCCCAGGAGGTCTCGTACTTCCGCGAGGCCTCCAGCCAGGGCGACCCCAAGGCGCGGGTGCCGCTCTCGGTGGTGCTGGTGCTCGACACCAGCGGCAGCATGACGCAGAGCCTGCCCTTCCTGCAGGAGGCGGTGCTCAGCTTCGTCTACAAGCTCGAGGAGGTGGACGAGGCGCTGGTGGTGAGCTTCAACAACACCATCAAGGGCAGCGCCGACTTCACCGAGGACACCGACCGCCTGGAGCGCTTCGTGGAGGGCTTGCAGGCCTGGGGCGGCACCAGCCTGTACGACGCCATCCACTACTCGCTGGAGCGCATCAAGGACCAGCCGGGCCGCAAGGCGCTGATCGTCTTCTCGGACGGGGACGACACCACCAGCACCATGGAGGACAAGGTGGTCGTCGACTACGCGCGCTCCGTCGAGGCGACCGTCTACTCCATCGGCTTCAAGGGCAACGGCGGCTTCGGCATGCGGCCGCGCGGCTTCCTCCGCAAGATCGCCAGCGAGACCGGCGGGGAGTACTTCTCGCCCGACAAGGTCGGCGAGCTGATCAAGATCTTCAACGAGATCTCCAGCGAGCTCAAGAACCACTACCTGCTCGCCTACACGCCCAAGCGCCCCGCGGACGGGAGCTGGCGGCAGATCCAGCTGAAGGTGGACCGGCCGGGCCTGGAGGTGCGGGTCCGCAAGGGTTACTTCGCGGTGGCCCGCCGACGCGCCGCCGACTGAGCGAGCTGGCTCAAAGGCGGCGCAGCTCGCCCAGCGAGAGCACGGCCGCGGTGACGGCCGCGGCAAGGGCCGCCCAGCCGGCCGAGGCCAGCCAGGCGGGGTGCCGGTAGCCGTCGAGCCGCTGGCGTTGGCGTGCCGCGAGCAGGGTGACGGCCAGGGTCACCGGCAGCACCAGGCCGTTCAGCGCACCGGCCACCACCAGCAGCGTGACCGGCCGGCCCCAGGCCACGAAGAGGGCCAGGGAGACGGCAACGAATCCGGCGACCGCCGCCGCCCGCCGGCGGCGCAGCGGGGGCCACACGTCCTCCGCGAAGGAGAGCGAAGTGTACGTGCAGCCGACCACGGAGGTGACCGCGGCGGACCACAGCACCAGCCCGAACAGCCGCTCGCCCCATGCCCCCGCGCCCAGCCGGAAGGCGCTGGCCGGCGGGTTGGCCGGGTCCAGCCGCCCCCCGGCGGCCACCACCCCCAGCACCGCGAGGAAGAACAGCACCCGCACGGCCGCCGTCACCCCCACGCCGAGCAGCGCGCTGCGCGTGAGCTGCTTGACCGCGGCCCGGCCGCTCACGCCGGCCTCGATCAGCCGGTGCGCGCCGGAGAAGGGTATGTAGCCGCCGACGGTCCCGCCCAGGAGCGTGAGCACCGGTAGCACCTCCACCGTCCGGGGCGCCACGCTGGCGCGCAGCGCCTGCAGCACCGGCGGGCGGGAGGCGACGGCCACCGCCAGGGTGAGCAGGATCATGGCCGCTCCCAGCAGGCGGGAGAGGCGGTCCATCGTGACGCCGGCGCGCGCGGAGCCCAGCACCATCACCACGGCCAGGGCCGACAAGGCCGCGCCCGCCCGCTCGGGCACGCCGAAGACGGCGAGGCCGAGCCCGCAGCCGGCGACGTTGCCGACGTTGAAGACCAGCCCGCCGGCGACCACCACCGCCACCAGCAGGTGGCCGAGGCCCGGCACCAGCGAGGAGGCCAGCTCGGGAGCGCGCCGGCCCGAGGCGCCCAGAACCCGCCAGACGTTCGCCTGCACCACGGCGGCGAGGAGGACGGAAGCCAGGATGGCGAAGGCGAAGTCGGCGCGCTGGCGCTCGGTGAAGACGGCTGTCTGCGTGAGGAAGCCGGGCCCGATCGCGGAGGTCGCCATCAGGAAGGCGGCACCGCTCGAGACGCCGCGCGGTGCCCGCGTGCTCGCGGCCGTCGGTGGGCCCGGCTGCTGCATCCGCGTACTCTACCCGCGCCGGCGTCGGCCGGGCCCCGGCGCGGTAGAATCGTCCATTCCGATGCCAGAGATCGCCATCCAGACGGCCGGCGGCACCCGCGAGCGCTACCCGCTCGCCAAGGAGCGGGTCACCATCGGCCGCTCCCGCGAGAGCGACATCTTCCTGCCGGACCAGTGGCTCTCGCGTCATCACGCCGCCATCGAGCAGCGGACGGACGGCTTCTGGGTGGGCGACCTGCGCAGCAAGAACGGCACCCTCCTCAACGGCGAGCCGGTTCGCGAGTGGCGCCGGCTGCGCCCGGGCGACGTGATCACCCTGGGCGAGCACACGCTCACCTTCTGCGCCGAGGCCCTGGCGGAGGACGAGGAGGAGCGCGAGCCGGAGGGCACCCGCGTCTTCTCGGTGCGCGAGCTCTCCGCCATCAGCACGCGGCCGGCCATCGACCCGGCCGAGCTGCAGCGCCAGAACCGGGTCCTGGTCATCCTCAGCGAGGCCGCCCGGCAGCTGGTCGTCCACCGCCCGCTCCACGAGCTGTTCGACCTGGTGCTGGGGCTGCTGCTGGAGGCGGTGGCCGCCGAGCGCGGCGCCATCCTGCTGCTCGAGGGCAGCCCGCCGCTGCCCGTGATCAAGGCCTCGCTCTCCCGCCGCGGCGACAGCCTCACCCGGGTGAGCCGCTCCATCGCCCGGCGTGCCATCGAGGAGCGGGTGTCGCTGCTGCTGCCGAACGTGCTCGAGGACGTGCGCTTCAAGTCCGAGGACTCGATCCTTGCCTCCGGCATCCGCACCGCGATGTGCGCGCCGCTGTGGTTCACCGCCACCGGCGTCGAGTCGCGCGACGCGGTGATCGGCCTCGTCTACGTGGACTCGCTGCAGCACGCCCACGCCTTCAGCGAGGACGACCTGCGGGTGCTGACCGCGCTCGCCAACGTGGCGGCGGCCAAGATCGAGAACGTGCGGCTGCTGGAGGAGAGCCTGGAGAAGCGCCGCATGGAAGAGGACATGCGGATGGCGGCGGAGATCCAGACAGGCCTCCTGCCGCGGGAGGCACCAAGGGTCCCCGGCTGGGAGCTGACCGGCTGCAACACGCCCTGCCGCACGGTGGGCGGCGACTACTACGACTTCGCGGTGGTCGACGGGCGGCTGCTGATCGCTCTCGGCGACGTCTCCGGCAAGGGCACCGGCGCGGCGCTGCTGATGACGGTGCTGCGGGCCGCGGTGCGGGCCCACTGGGACGAGCCCAAGCTGGCCGAGGCGGTGGCCCGCATCAACCGAACCGTCAGCCAGAACGTGCCGCAGAGCAAGTACGTGACGTTCTTCCTGGCCGCCCTGGACCCCGCCTCCGGGCGGCTCGGCTTCGTCAATGCCGGCCACAACCCGCCGCTGTTGGTGCGCGCCGACGGTGCGGTCGAACGCCTGGAGGCAGGCGGCCTGGTTCTGGGCATGTTCGAGAACGTCGAGTACACCGGCGGCGAGGTGCTCATGCAGCCCGGCGACACCCTGGTGGTCTACTCGGATGGCGTCACCGAGACCTGGAGCCCGCAGGGTGAGGAGTTCGGGGAGGAGAAGCTGATCGAGCTGGCGGTGCGCTGCCGCGCCCTGGAGGCCGGGGAGGTGCAGGCGGCGCTGTTGCGGGAGCTGGCGCGCTTCGAGGAAGGCGCTCGCGCCACCGACGACCGCACGGTGGTGGTGCTGAAGCGATCGCAGGCCCTCGCGTGACGCAGCGGAGCGGCCGGCAGCCCGTCTCGGCGGTGGCGATGCTGCAGCAGGAGGTGAGTGCTCTCTTCCAGCGGCTCGCCCTGCTGGACCGCCCCGACCCGCTGGGCGGCAGCGAGTGGTGCCCGGCGGTCGACGCCTTCGAGTCTCAGGACCGGCTGGTGCTGCTGGTCGAGGTGCCCGGCCTGCCTCCCGAGTCGCTGCGGGTCGTCTTCCGCGAGCGGGCGCTGGTGGTCACGGGCGAGCGCAACGTTTGCCGCAACCACGCCGGCGCGTCGTACCTGTGCCTGGAGCGGCCGCACGGCCGCTTCGAGCGCGCCATCCCGCTGGAGGGGCCGCTGGACGTCGCCCGCGCGCGGGCCACGCTCTCCCGCGGCCTGCTGCGGGTGACCATCCCGCGCCTGCGCGAGCGTCGCGGCCAGGAGCACGTGCTGGTGGTCGAGAGGGAGCCGGAATGAGCGAAGAGCAGAAGGAAGAAGAGCAACCCCGGATCCCGGACGTCCTGCCGGTGCTGCCGCTGCGCGACATCGTGATCTTCCCGTTCATGATCGTCCCGCTCTACGTCAGCCGCGAACGCTCGATCCGCGCCGTGGACCAGGCCCTGGCCGAGAACCGCATGATCCTGCTGGCCGCCCAGAAGAAGCAGGACGAGGACGACCCCGGCGGCGACGACATCTTCCCGGTGGGCACGGTGGCCCTCATCATGCGCATGCTGAAGCTCCCGGACGGGCGGATCCGGGTTCTGGTGCAGGGCCTGTCGCGGGCGCGCATCGTCAGCTCCGACGAGGACCTGCCGCACATGCAGGCGCGCATCGAGGTGGTGAGCGAGCCGGAGGCCCAGGCCCGCGGCTCGCTCGAGGTCGAGGCCCTGATGCGCAACGTCAAGGCCGCCCTGGAGAAGTCGCAGAACCTCGGCAAGCCGATCTCGCCCGAGGTGATCGTGATCGCCAACAACATGGAGGAGCCGGGGCGCCTCGCCGATCTGACGGCCTCCAACCTGGACCTCAAGGTGGAGGGCGCACAGGCGATCCTGGAGGCCCTGGACCCGGTGGAGCGGCTGCGCCGGGTGCACGAGCTGATGACGAAGGAGCTCGAGGTCCTCACCATGCAGCAGGAGATCTCCTCCCAGGCCAAGGGGGAGATGGACCGCAGCCAGCGCGAGTACTTCCTGCGCCAGCAGCTCAAGGCCATCCAGACGGAGCTGGGCGACGGCAACGAGCTGGGCGAGGAGGTGGCGCAGCTCCGCGACAAGGCGCAGAAGGCCAGGATGCCGAAGCCGGTGCTGGAGGAGGTGGAGCGCCAGCTCAAGAAGCTCGAGCGCATGCACCCCGACGCCGCCGAGACCGCCACCCTGCGCAACTGGCTGGACTGGATGGTCACGCTGCCCTGGGGCAAGTCCACCAAGGACAGCCTGGACCTGAAGGAGGCCCAGCGCATCCTCGACGAGGACCACTACGGCCTGGAGAAGGTGAAGGAGCGCATCGTCGAGTACCTGGCGGTGCGCAAGCTGAAGGAGAAGGCGAAGGGGCCGCTGCTGTGCTTCGTGGGCCCGCCGGGCGTGGGCAAGACCAGCCTGGGCAAGTCGATCGCCCGGGCGCTCGGCCGCAAGTTCGTCCGCCTCTCGCTGGGCGGGGTCAAGGACGAGGCGGAGATCCGCGGCCACCGCCGCACCTACGTGGGCTCGATGCCCGGCCGCATCGTGCAGGGCATCCACCAGGCGGGCGCCAACAACCCCGTCTTCATGATGGACGAGGTGGACAAGATCGGCGCCGACTTCCGCGGCGACCCCAGCTCGGCCCTGCTGGAGGTGCTCGACCCCGAGCAGAACAACACCTTCCGCGACCACTACCTGGGCGTGCCCTTCGACCTCTCGAACGTGATGTTCATCTGCACCGCCAACCTGACGGACACCATCCAGCCGGCGTTCCTCGACCGCATGGAGGTGATCCGCCTCTCCGGCTACACCGAGGACGAGAAGCTGGAGATCGCCAGGCGCCACCTGGTGCCCAAGCAGCTCGACGAGCACGGGCTCACCCCCGAGCACCTGGTGTTCACCGACGCCGCGCTGCGCACGATCGTCGACAGCTACACGCGGGAGGCGGGGCTGCGCAACTTCGAGCGCGAGATCGCCACCATCACCCGCAAGGTGGCGCGCAGGGTGGCCGAGGGCGAGACCGGCACCGTGCGCATCACGCCGAACGGGCTGCAGCGCTATCTGGGGGCGCCCAAGACGCTGCCCGAGGAGCGGCTCAAGAAGGACGAGGTCGGCATCGCCACCGGCCTGGCCTGGACGGCGACCGGCGGCGACGTGCTGTTCGTCGAGGCCTCGGTGATGAAGGGCAAGGGCCGGCTGACCATGACCGGCCACCTGGGCGACGTGATGAAGGAGTCGGCGCAGGCCGCGCTGTCCTGGACCCGCGCCCACGCCCGCACGCTCGGTCTCAAGGAGGAGGCGTTCGCCGGCAACGACGTGCACGTGCACGTCCCGGAGGGCGCCATCCCCAAGGACGGCCCCTCGGCCGGCGTCACCATGGCGACCGCCATCGTCTCCGCCTTCACCGGCCGCCCGGTGCGGGCGGCGGTGGCCATGACCGGCGAGCTCACCCTGCGCGGCCACGTGCTGCCGATCGGCGGCCTCAAGGAAAAGATCCTGGCCGCCCGCCGCGCCGGCATCGACACCATCCTCTGCCCGAAGCTCAACAAAAAGGAGCTGGACGAGGTGCCGGCGCACCTGCGCCGGGGCCTCACCCTGCACCTGGTGGAGACGGTGGACGAGGTGCTGTTGTTGGCCCTGCTGCCGCCGCCGGAGACCAAGCCGCAGCCGGCGCCGAAGCCGCCGCCGCGGCCGTTCCCCGGCCGACCGCGGCGTCCGGTGACCGTCTAGCGCAGCCCTCCGTCCCGCAGCGAGCGGAACAGCTCCTTGAAGGTGAGGGCGATCTCGGCCACGTGCGGGTTGACCGTGCCCTCGCCGAAGTAGGCGCGGGCGAAGTCGCCCGAGGCGGTCCAGGTGGTGTGCAGCACGCCCAGGAAACGCGAGTCCAGCGGGTAGGGCGAGTTGCGGCGGGCGTGGCGGATCGCCTCCAGCTCGGCGAGGGCCACCCCCGGCTGGCGCCAGGGCGCGTAGACGACCGGGAAGCCGAAGAGCGCGAAGTGCGCGGCGGTGGGCACCGCGTTCTCGTAGTGCCAGTCGCAGATGACGACGTCGCGCGGCACCATGGTGATGGCCGGGGCGGTCCCGTTCCTCGAGCCCTCCCACTCGTGGCCGGTCACCGAGGCGTCGAGGAAGCGGTCGCCCCACATCCACGTCTGCCGTCCCGTCTTCTGCAGGTGGTCGTGCAGCGCCGTCACCTCGCCGGCGAACAGCTCCGCCTTGTTCTTGCCGCGGCAGCGCGGGCAGGCGTCCTCGCCCAGCAGGAACACCTCGTCCATGCCCACGTGGAAGGCGTCGGCGCCCGTCACCTCGGCCAGCTCGTCGATCAGGTCGAAGACGAGCGGGTGGGTGCCGGGGTGCAGCGGACAGTAGCTGCGGCAGTAGATGCCGGCATTCTCGGGGTAGAGCCCGGGCGTCTCGTCCAGCTCCGGGTGGGAAGCGAGCAGGCCCCCGGTCTTCTTCTCCCAGGACTGGTGGCCGAGCATGTTGATCTGGGGGATCAGGCGGAGGCCCGCGTCGCGGCAGGCGTCGGCGATCGCCCGCAGCTGCTCGCGGGTGAGCGCGTCCTTCTCGGCGACCTCCGGGTGCCGGGCGAACTGGTAGCGGTAGTCCACCTCCAGCACCAGGACGTTGACGCCTTCCTTCGGCAGGCCCTCGCGGATGAGGCGCAGCACCGCGTCGATGTCGGCGGGAAGCGGGGCCATCAAGTGGATGCCGCGCACCGGCAGCGGGCCGGTGTCCGCGGCGCGGCCAGGGGTGGCGGCAACGGAGGCGAGGGAAAGCGCGAGCGCGAGCCGGAGCAGGAAGCGGGTCATTGGCAGCACCTCCGGGCGCCTAGCCTACGCCCGTTTGCCCGCCGCGGCGCCGCCATATAGCCTGTGCCGATGAACGTCCTGATGATCGGCGACGTGGTGGGCAACGCCGGCCGCACCATCCTGAAGAAGGCGCTGCCCGCGGTCTTCAGGAAGCACGAGATCGAGTACTGCGTCGCCAACGTCGAGAACGCCGCCGGCGGCTTCGGCGTCACCAAGGAGGTCTGCGACGAGATCCTCGACGCCGGGGTGGACTGCCTCACCTCGGGCAACCACATCTGGGACAAGAAGGAGATCCTGGGGGTGGTCGACCTCATCCCCCAGCTGCTGCGGCCGCTCAACTACCCGGCCCGCCAGCCCGGCCGCGGCTGGCACGTCGGCAAGGCCCGCCGCTCCGGCCTCCCCGTCGCCACGGTCAACCTGAGCGGCCGGGTGTTCATGCACGGAGCCATGGACGACCCGTTCGAGCTGGGGCTGCGCGAGGTCGAGCGCCTGCGAGCCGAGGCGAAGGTGATCCTGGTCGACATGCACGGCGAGGCCACTTCCGAGAAGACCGCCCTCGCCAACTACCTCGACGGGCTCGTTTCCGCGGTGGTGGGCACCCACACCCACGTGCCCACCTGCGACCACCGGGTGCTGCCCCGCGGCACCGCCTACTGCACGGACCTGGGCATGACCGGGCCCTACGACTCGATCATCGGGGTGGAGAAGGATGCCGTCATCCAGCGCTTCCTCAGCGGGATGCCGACCCGCTTCGAGACCGCCAAGGGCGACCCGCGCTTCGCGGCCGCCGTCATCGACGTGGACCCGGAGAGCGGCCGGGCCCGGGCCATCGAGCGCATGCTGCTGCAGGAGGACGACATCCGCTCGCTCTGACATATACTTCCGGCCGTGATCGGAACCGGCTTCCGGGTGCTGGTGGCCGAGGACGAGCAGACCTTCGGCCTGACCGTGACCCGCTTCCTGCAGAAGGCCGGCCACGAGGTCAAGGTCGCGACCACCGGCAAGGGCGCCCTGAAGGCGCTCGACGCGGCCGAGTGGGACGTGCTGCTGCTCGACCTCAAGCTGCCCGACGCCGACGGCGTGGACATCCTGGCCACGGTGCGCCGCGAGCACCCGGAGCTGCAGACGATCATCGTCACCGGCTTCGCCAACGTGCAGTCCGCCATCGACACCATGCGCCTCGGCGCCTTCGACTACCTCACCAAGCCCCCGAACTTCGAGGAGCTGGGGATGCGGGTGGAGAAGGCCGGGGAGAAGACGCTGCTCGAGCGCGAGAACCGCCGCCTGCGCTTCCAGGTCCAGCGCAACCTGGGCTCGGACATCCTGACCCGCTCGCCGGTGCTGCAGAAGGTGCTGCGCACCATCGAGATGGTGGCCGCCGCCCGCACTCCGTTCCTGATCGAGGGCGAGAGCGGCGTGGGCAAGGAGCTGCTGGCGCAGCACGTGCACCGCCTCTCGCCCCGCTCCGGCAAGGCCTTCGTCGACCTCAACTGCGCGGCGGTGCCGCAGACGCTGCTGGAGAGCGAGCTGTTCGGTTACGAGCGCGGCGCCTTCACCGGCGCCGGCAACGAGAAGCCGGGGCTGGTGGAGGTGGCCGACGGGGGGACGCTGTTCCTCGACGAGGTCGGCGAGATGATCCCCGAGATCCAGTCGAAGTTCCTGCGTGTGCTGGACTCGGGCACCTTCTACCGCGTGGGCGCCACCCGCAAGCGTCGCGCGGATTTTCGCCTGGTCTGCGCCACCAACCGCGACCTCAAGGGCGAGGTGGACGCCGGGCGCTTCCGCAAGGACCTCTTCTTCCGGGTGAACGGCGTCAAGGTGGTGGTCCCGCCGCTGCGCGAGCGGCCGGAGGACATCCCGCTGCTGGTCGACCACTTCGCCCGCCAGCTGCCCAGCCAGAAGCGCTTCACCGCGGCCGCGCTCGCGGCGCTGGCGTGCTACGAGTGGCCGGGCAACGTCCGCGAGCTGCACTTCGCGGTGGAGAGGGCCGGCCTGCTGGCCGAGGGCGAGATGATGGACGTCGCCGACCTGCCCCCGGAGATCGTGGAGAGGTCGGGACGGGCAGCGCCGTCGCCCGTGCCCCCGCCCGCGACCGGGGCGCCCGCGCGAGAGGCCCTGCCGCGGGGCGAGGGCGCCGAGGAAGGACCCGATCCGGCGCGGGTTCGCGCGGCGCTGGAGCAGGCTCGCTGGCGCCGGGAGAAAGCGGCCGAGATCCTGGGCGTCTCCCCGCGCACTCTCTACCGCTGGATCAAGAAGCTGGGGCTCTGACCGCCGCGGCGGCTTTCTGCAAGCTGCCGGGCCGGCGAAGGGCTGCTTCCACCTCGCGGGGTGGAGCGTCGACACCGGTCGTGAGAAGATCGAACCAGCCTTCACCGTGGGCTTCGGATCCCGTCTCGGCTCGTCGGCACCTGGCGACGGCACCCGCCGTGCATCGGGCGTTTTCACGGGGGGCGCGGGACTGACCGGCCCGTCGGAATCCCGTGGCTTCCGCCGGACGACCCGAGACATGAAGAAAGCGCCGTCGACGGTTCTGGTCGTGCTGTTGTCCGTGGCGGCGACCTCGCCTCCAGCCCGGGCGCAGTCCCAGCCGCAGGTGCCCACCTTCGCCACAGCCATCGAGATGATCAACCTCAACATCTCGGTCGCCGACGACCACCAGGGTTACGTCAAAGGCCTGAGCCGTGACGACTTCGTGGTGTACGAGGACGGCGTGCCGCAGCAGCTCACCGTGTTCGGCCAGGACGACGTGCCCATCTCGCTCGCGCTGATGATCGACGGATCCTCGTCGATGGAGGAGAAGCTGAAGTCGGCGCAGGACGCCGCGGTCGCCTTCACCCGCACCCTGCAGCCGGGGGACGAGGCGCAGGTGATCCAGTTCAACCAGCGCACGACCATCCTGCAGCCGTTCACCGGCGACCACGCGGCGCTCGAGGCGGCGATCCGCAAGACCGAGGCCTCGGGGACGACGGCGCTGCACACCGCGCTCTACGTCACCCTCAAGGACCTGCGGGCCGACCGCCGCCAGCAACTGCGGCGCCGCGCCATCGTGCTGCTCACCGACGGCGAGGACACCGCGTCCGCGGTGAGCGACGATCAGGTGCTGGAGCTGGCGCGCAAGTCGGACATCAACATCTACGCGGTCAGCCTGCGGCCCAACGCGCCCGAGGCCCGTGCGCAGCCCTCCTGGGCCCAGGCCGAGTACCTGCTCACCTCCCTGGCCCGCGACACCGGCGGGCGCGCCTACTTCCCGTCGGCTCTCGGCGAGATCCGCCCGGTCTACGCCCGCATCGCGGAGGAGCTGCGGACGCTGTACACGGTCGGCTACACGCCCAGCAGCAGCCGCCACGACGGCAAGTGGCGCCGCATCCAGGTGCGGGTGCCCAACCGCGAAGGCCTGAGCGTCCGCCACAAGCTCGGCTACTACGCCCCCACGAGCTGAGCCGGAACCCGCATCCGTCGGGCTCCTACTGGGCCGGCGCCTGCAGCCGGACCTGGACCTTGCGGGTGCGACCGTCGCGCCAGACCGTGAGGGTCACCACGTCGCCGGGCTTGTAGCTGCCCAGGCGCCCCAGCAGGTCGCTCGCGCTCTTGACCGGCTTGCCGTCGATGTCCTGGATGACGTCGCCGGTGACCACGCGGCCGGTGCGGTCGCGGGCGATGCCCTCCAGGCCGGCCTGGGCGGCACCGGTGCCGCGGCCGACGGCGCGGACGAGCGCCCCCTCCACCCCGAGGCTCTGGGTGATGTTGCCGTTCACCTGGTCATCCACCAGGCTCACGCCCAGCATCGGCCGCACCACCCGGCCGTGCGCGATCAGCTCGGGGATGACGCGGTTCACGGTGTCGACCGGCACCGCGAAGCCGATGCCCGCGCTGGCCCCCGAGGGGCTGTAGATGGCGGTGTTGATGCCGATCAGCCGCCCCGCGCTGTCCAGCAGCGGCCCCCCGGAGTTGCCGGGATTGATGGCGGCGTCGGTCTGGATCACGTCGAAGATGGTGGCCCCGCCCACGCTCTGGATGGTGCGGCCCAGCGCGCTGACGATGCCGGTGGTGAGCGAGTAGTCGAGGCCGAAGGGGTTGCCGATGGCGTAGGCCATCTGCCCCACCTGGAGCCGCGCGCTCGTCCCCACCCGGATCGGCACCAGCTTGGTGCGCGGCGCGTCGATGCGCAGGACGGCCAGGTCCTGGTCGCGGGCGGCGCCGACCACCCGCGCCGGGTACTCGTCGTGGCCGAGCGTCACCTTGGCCGAGTCGGCGTCCTGCACCACGTGGTAGTTGGTGACCACGTGGCCCTGCTCGTCCCACACGAAGCCGGACCCCGTGCCCGCCGGGATCTGCTCGACGCTGCGGGTCCAGAAGTCCACGCGCTCGATCTGGGTCGTGATGTAGGCGACCGACGGCGAGGCCTGCTTGAAGAGCGCGATGGTGTGACGCTCCTCCGGGCCCAGCTCGTCGCGGCCGGCGGGCGCCCGGTCCATCGTCTGCTGCGCGACGGGCGAGGCCGGGAGCGGGTCGGAGGACGGGGAGAGGGCCCGCTGCAGCCCGGCCGAAAGGAACAGCCCGATCACCACCCCGACCACCATCATCCCCAGGAACAGCAGGCGCGACCGCGTTGTCATGGAGGCTCCCTCCCGAAGGGCGAACAGCTCAGTGCAAATGATAGCGGCCCCGAGGCGGCCCCCGGGTTGGACTTCGCCGGCCGGGGCATATCAGAATGGCCGTCACGCATGCGGCAGAAGGGACTCGACTTCGGCGAGCAGCCCGCGCGCAGGGCCCGCGAGGCGAAGCCGACGCGCGGCTCCGACGAGCCGGCGCAGGGGTACTCGGTGACGACGCGCCGTCGTGCGCTCACCGTCTCCGAGCTGACCGACCGCATCCAGGGGGTGCTGGAGACGGAGCTGTTCGACGTCTGGGTGGAGGGCGAGGTCTCGAACCTCAAGATCGCGTCCTCCGGTCACTGGTACTTCTCGCTCAAGGACGAGCAGGCACAGCTGCGGGTGGTGTGCTGGAGCCGCGAGGCGCGCCTCCTGCGCTTCCGGCCGCAGGACGGCATGAAGCTGCTGGCGCGGGGCTCGCTCCGGGTCTACCCGCCGCGGGGCGAGTACCAGCTCTCCGCCCAGGTGCTGGAGCCGGTAGGCAAGGGCTCGCTGCAGCAGGCCTTCGAGGATCTCAAGGCGAAGCTGGAGAAGGAGGGCCTGTTCGCGCTCGAGCGCAAGCGGCCCCTGCCGGTGCTGCCGCAGCGCATCGGCGTCGTCACCTCGCCGACCGGCGCCGTGATCCGGGACATGGTCCGCGTGCTGCGCACGCGCAACGCCAGCGTGGAGCTGCTGCTCTACCCCGCGCGCGTGCAGGGCGAGGGGGCGGCGGCCGAGATCTCCCGCGGGCTGCGCGTCCTCGATCACCTGGGCGGCCTCGACGTCATCGTGCTGGCCCGCGGCGGCGGCAGCCTGGAGGACCTCTGGGCCTTCAACGAGGAGAAACTCGCCCGCGCCATCGCCGCCTGTCGGCTGCCCGTCATCTCCGCGGTCGGCCACGAGACCGACTTCACCATCGCCGACTTCGTGGCCGACCTGCGCGCCGCCACGCCCTCGGCGGCGGCCGAGCGGGTGGTGCAGGCGAAGGACGCGCTGCTCGCCCGGGTGACGGGGCTGGAGCGGCGGTCCTCGGCCGCCCTGCGTCTGCAGCTGGCGAGGGTGCGGGCGCGGGTCGAGGCCACGAGGGCGCACCGGGTGTTCGCAGCCGAGCGGGGACGGCTGCAGGTGGCGGCCCAGCACGTCGACGACCTCGTGCACCGGGCGGGAGCGGGCCTGCTGCGCCGGACGGAGCGCGGGCGGGACCACGCCCGTCGGCTGCGCGAGCGCTTGGCCGGTTTCGGGCTCGACCGTCAGCTGGCGGTCAGGCGTGAGCGGGTGGAGACCCGCAGCGCACGGCTCTCCGCGCTGGCGCGGGAGCAGGCCGAGCGACGGCGGGCCGCCCTGGGACGGCTGACGGCCTCGCTCGACGGCCTCTCACCGTTGGCGGTGCTCTCGCGCGGCTACGCCGTGGTCTTCGAAGGCGACGGCGCGCGGGTCCTGCGCGACGCCGCGGAGACGGCGCCCGGCGCGCGGCTGCGCATCCGGCTGGCCCGCGGCGGCCTGCGGGCCACCGTCGAGTCGAGGGAGGACGAGTGAGCGAGGCGACGCCGCCCACGTTCGAGCAGGCGCTGGCGCAGCTCGAGCAGATCGTGCAGAAGCTGGAGCGCGGCGACCAGCCGCTGGAGGAGTCGCTGCGGCTGTACGAAGAGGGCGTGCGCCTGTCGCGGCTGTGCCACCGCAAGCTCGAAGAGGCGGAGGGCAAGATCGAGATGCTGCTGAAGGACGGCCGCGGGGAGCCGGTCCGCGACGCGCAGGGCCGGCCGCTGACGCAGCCGCTCCCCGAGCCGACCGACGAGGACGAGGGCCGGTGACGACGCCCGCGCCGGTGGATGAGGCGGCGGCCTCCGAGGCCTTGCGGCGCCTGCGCGTGGAGGTTGACCGGGAGCTGGAGACCGCGCTGCCGGCGGAGCGCGAGTGGCCGGCCACCATCCACCGCGCGGTCCGTTACAGCCTCTTCGCCGGGGGCAAGCGCATCCGGCCGGCTCTGGTGCTGGCCGCGGGCGAGGCGGTGGGAGGCGCTCGCCAGGAGCTGATGCCGCTCGCCTGCGCCGTGGAGATGATCCACACCTACAGCCTGATCCACGACGACCTGCCGGCCATGGACGACGACGACCTGCGCCGGGGCAAGCCGACCTCCCACAAGGTCTTCGGCGAGGCGGTCGCCATCCTGGCCGGCGACGCGCTGCTGACGCGGGCCTTCCACCTGCTGGCCGAGGTGCCCGAGGGCTGGGACGAGCCTCGGCTGCGCCGCCGCCTCCGGGCCGCCGCCGCGCTGGGCGAGGCCTGCGGCACCACCGGCCTCATCGGCGGGCAGGTGATGGACCTCGAGTCGGAGGGACGCGCCATCGGTGCCTCGGACCTCGAGCGCCTGCACCGCGCCAAGACGGGGGCCCTGCTCTCGGCCTGCGTCCGCGGCGGGGCGATCCTGGGGGGCGCCTCCGAGCCGGAGCTGGAGCTCCTGTCGGCCTACGCCCGCGCGATCGGCCTCGCCTTCCAGGTGGTGGACGACGTCCTCGACGCCACCGGCAGCGCGGAGCAGCTGGGCAAGACCGCCGGCAAGGACCAGGCGGCGCACAAGGCGACCTACGTCAGCGTCCACGGCCTGGAGCCGGCGCGGGCGCTGGCACTGCGGCTGCGGCAGGAGGCGCTCTCCGCGCTGGCGCCGCTGGGCGGCCGCGGCGCGCTGCTGTCGGCGATCGCGCGGCGCATCGTCGACCGCCGGTCGTGAGCGGCGGATGAGGCTCGACGTGTGGCTCGCCGAGAACGGCCTGAGCGAGTCGCGGGAGAAGGCGCAGGCGCTGGTGATGGAGGGCCGCGTGCGCGTCGACGGACGGCCGGCCACCAAGGCGGGCACGCCGGTGAGGGAGGGCTCCCAGGTCGAGGTGGAGCCCGGCCCGGCGCACGTGGGCCGCGGAGCGCTGAAGCTCGCGGGGGCCTTCGACGCGCTCGGGGTCGATCCCCGCGGCGCGGTGGCCGTGGACGTGGGCGCCTCCACCGGCGGCTTCACCGAGGTCCTGCTCGACCGCGGCGTCGACCGCGTCTACGCGGTCGACGTCGGGCGGGGCCAGCTGCACGAGCGGCTGCGGCGGGACCCGCGGGTGCTGGTGCGCGACCGCAGCAACGCCCGCTTCCTCTCGCCCCGGGTGGTGGAGGAGCCGTGCACGCTGGCGGTGGTCGACGTCTCCTTCATCTCGCTGCGCCTGGTGCTGCCGGCGCTGCGCTCGGTGCTGGCGCCGGGCGCCTCGGTGCTGGCGCTGGTGAAGCCGCAGTTCGAGGTCGGCCGCGCCCAGGTCGGCAGCGGCGGCGTGGTCAGGGACGAGCAACTGCACCTGCTGGCGGTCACCGGGGTGGCGGAGGCGGCCCAGGCGCTCGGCTACGCCGTGCGCGCCGCCTGCCCTTCGCCGCTGCCGGGCAGCGAGGGCAACCGCGAGTTCTTCCTCCAGCTCTCCCACGGCGGCGAACCGCTCGCCGCCGACGGGCTGCGGGCGCTGCTGCGAAAGGCGGTTCAGCCATGAACACGGTGGGCGTGCTGGCGCGGCCCGGCCTCAGGGAGGCCGGGCCGGTGGTGGAGGAGCTGGTCGGGTGGCTGTACGCGCGCGGCATCCGGGTGTGCCTGGACCAGCGGACCGCGGAGTTGGTTCCCCGGGAGCCGAGCGCGCGCTGCGTGGTGGCGGCGGGGCGCGAGATGGCCCGGCTCGTCGACGCGCTCGTGGTTCTGGGAGGCGACGGGACGCTGCTGGCCGCCAGCCGGCTGCTGGAGAAGACCATCCCGGTGCTGGGGGTGAACTTCGGCAGCCTCGGCTTCCTCACCGAGATCGCGCTGGGCGAGCTCTACCCCACGCTGCAGGGAGTCCTCGAGGGACGCTCGCAGCACGAGGAGAGACGGCTGCTGCGCGCGCGCATCAGCCGTCGCGGCCGTCCCGAGGCGACGGCGGACGTGCTGAACGACGTCGTGATCACGAAGGCCGGGCCTTCCCGCATCATCGAGGTGGACCTGGCGGTGGACGGCCTGTTCGTGTCCTCCTTCCGCGCCGACGGCCTCATCGTCTCCTCCCCGACCGGCTCGACGGCCTACAACCTGGCCGCGGGCGGGCCCATCCTCCACCCGACGCTGCCGGCCCTGGTGGTCACGCCCATCTGCCCGCACATGCTGACCAACCGCCCGCTGGTCCTCTCCGACGAGTCCCGGGTCGAGGTCCGGCTGCGCGCCGCCCGCGATGTCGAGGTGTATGCCGCCCTCGACGGCCAGGAGACCTTCGCCTTCGCCGACGGCGACTCGCTGGAGGTGAGCGGCAGCCCGCGACGGCTGCTGCTGGTGAAGGCGCCCGGGCGCGACTACTACCAGGTGCTGCGCAGCAAGCTGAAGTGGGGCGACGCCTTCGCCACCGAGCGCCAGCGCTGACCGGCTAGGGTAGCCGGATCACGTTCTCGGGGTCGCCGGGCGGGACGAGCGCCACCGAGTCGAGGGCGAGCGGACCGCCCGCGCGCAGCACCACCGAGAGGTCGGCGGCCCCGGTCTCGGCGAACGCGTAGGGCAGGCGCAGGCGGAACGGGCCGGCAACCGTCCGCTCGCGCCAGCGGGCGCCGGTCCAGAAGCCCGCCTCGCCCACCGCCACGGTGCCCTGGCCGCGTCCGGCGAGCCGCAGCTCCAGCCGCCGCGAGCGAGCGCCCTCGCGCACGCGGAAGGCGATCCCGTCCCCCGGGGCCGCGAGCTCCAGCCGGTGGCCGACCACGCGCGCCCCCTGCTCCAGCCGCAGCGCCACCAGCGTGGCGTCGGAGCCCGTGGCCCGGAGGCCGCCGTCTGCGAAGGAGACGAACGAGCCCGACAGAGAGCCGCGGACGAGCGCGTGCTCGCGCACCACCAGCCGGCGCCCCTCCACGCCGAGCAGCGACGGCCGCGCCACTCCCTCTCGCCACTGGAACGCGATCGGGCTCCCGGCGGCGTCCCAGGCGGCGGAGCCCAGCCCGCCGTGGGCGTCGCGATGCAGGCGATCCCAGCGGCCGTCGTAGCTGAAAGCGCCCAGCACCTGGACCGCCACCGAGACCACCACCAGCGCGGTGCCGGCCATCCCCGTGACGGCGAGCCCCTCGGGCAGGAACAGCATCAGCAGCGGCCAGGCCGGCGCCAGGAGCCGGGGGCCCCAGAAGACGCCCGTGTCCCAGCCGCCGAGGAGGGCGACGGTCAGGACCTGCGCGGCGACGCCGAGAGCACAGGCAAGCGGCAGCACGCGGGACCGCCCGGGCTCATCCCACCGCTGCGGCCTTCCCGCCGATCGCCAGGCGGCGGCCAGGCCGACCAGCCCGACGACCGCCACCGGGGCGAACACCAGCAGGCCCTTCGCCGGCGAGATCAGCAGGGCGGCGGCCGAGGCGGGGTCCGGGCCGGAGGCCCTTGCCGCACCGGTCCGTCCCGCCGCCGCGAGCGCCCCCGCCAGACCCGGGAGACCACCGGCCGCTGCCCACGCCAGGAGCGCAGGACGGCGCCAGCGGAGGAGGACGGACATCGCCAGCACCAGCGCCAGCGGCGCCGCGGCGGGCTCCAGGAACGCCGCCAGCGCCAGCGTCAGCCCGGCGCGGGACGCGACCCTGCCGTCGTCCTCCGCCTCGCCCAGGACCATCAGCCACAGCGCGACCGCCACCGCCGCGGTGGCCGCCGCCTCGCCGGACCAGGCCTGGGCTGCGGCGACGAGCGTGGTCGCCGTCACCAGCACCAGACCGGCCCAGCGCGCCTCGGCCAGCGGGTGCCGCCTCGCCACCGCCGCGAACACGGCCGCCGCGGCGGTCGCCGCAGCGGCCGCGGCCAGCAGCTTGCCCACGATCGCGGCGCCCGTCGCGTCCAGCGCGAGCAGCGAGCCGGCGAGCGCGCGCGCCCCGCTCCACAGCCAGCCGGCGGCACCGCCGGGGTCGGCGTCTCCGATCGGGCGGCCGTTCGCGAGGAGCAGCAGCACCGAGGCCACGAACACCACCAGCGATCGCCAGGCCCCGGGCCCGACCGACGCCGGCCGGGAGAGCCGGGCGACCGCCTCGGCGCTGCGGACGCCCAAGCTAGGAAGCCGCCCGGCGCCGCTGGTAGCGGTCGACGGCGCGGTTGTGCGCGGCGAGGGTCTCGTTGAACTCGTGGGTGCCGTCGTTGCGGCTGACGAAGTAGAGCTCCTTCGTCGGCGCCGGCTCGATCACCGCCAGGATCGACTCGCGGCCGGGGCAGCCGATGGGGCCCGGCGGCAGGCCGGCGTGGAGGTAGGTGTTGTAGGGCGAGTCCAGCTTGAGATCCGCCCACCGGATGTCGCCGTCCCAGCGTCCCGCCTTCTTCAAGGCGTAGATGATGCTCGGGTCCGTCTGCAGCAGCATGCCCTTGTGCAGCCGGTTCAGGAACACCGCTGCCACCCGGCTCCGCTCCTCCGGCCGGCCCGTCTCCAGCTCCACGATCGAGGCCAGGGTGACCACCTGCCGGATGGTGAGGCCGGTTTCGCGGATGGCTCCGAGCTGCGGGCCCACCACGGCGCGAAAGCGCTGGACCATCCGGTGCACGAGCGCACGCGGGGCGTCGGGCGTCTGCGGCAGGTCGTAGGTGTCCGGGAACAGGTAGCCCTCGAGGTCGCGGGCCTCGGGGTCGAGGTCGCGGATCAGGCTGGTGTCGGCGGCGGCCTCGAGGAAGGCCGCGCGGTCGAGCCCCTGTCCCTTCACGATGTCGGCGATCTCGGCCTCGGTGCGGCCCTCCGGCACCGTGATCAGCCGGCGCACCACCTCGCCGCGCACCAGCATGTCGAGCACCTGCCCGAGGGTGAGCGGCCCCTGCAGGGAGTACTCGCCCGCCTTCAGCTTGCCGGAGACGCCGCGGGAGCGTGCGAGGACGCGGAACAGCAGCGCGTGCCGGGTGAGGCCCATCGCCTGCAGGTCACGGCCGATCGAGTCGGCGTTGGCGCCCACCGGGACGTGCAGCCTCCTGGCCGGCGCCCCCACGCGCAGCTTCACCGACTGGGTCTCCTGGATCCAGGCGTACCAGCCGGCCAGGACGGCGCCGGCGGTGGTCAGCAGGACCAGCAGCAGGCGCAGTCCCGCGCCAGGGGCCGCGCGGCGACGGGACCTCGACTTCGAGGGCTGGGCCCCGCTCAACCGGCCCCTCCCACCGGGCGCGACTGCGCCCTGCGGGCGTCCAGGAAGTCCTGCAGGATCACCGCGGCGGCGGCCTGGTCCAGCCGGCGCCTGCGCTCGAGGCGCGGCACGCCGGCCGCCGCCAGGAGCTCTCCGGCCGCGACCGAGGTCAGCCGCTCGTCCCAGGTGACCACCGGAACCGGCAGCAGGCGGCGGAGCCTCTCGACGAAGCCCCTCACCTTCTCGGCCTGAGGGCCGGCGGTGCCGTCCAGGCGCAGCGGCAGGCCCACCACCACCGTGGCCGCCCCGTGCTCGCGGACGAGCGCCGCGATCGCCCGGGGATCGCGGCGGGGGCCGACGGCCCGCAGCGTGGTGAGCCCGCTGGCCAGCGTCTCGGTCTCGTCGCAGAGGGCGACCCCGATCCGGGCCCCCCCCACGTCGACGGCCATGATCCGCACCCCGGAGCTCAGTATAGCCGTCCGCGCGCGGGGTTCCTTGACACCCGCGCGGATGCTGCGCGATGCTGCGCGGCGCTGGATCGGGGGTGGGGTTGTCCGAGTCGAAGTACCGGATGCTGCAGGAGCTGGGCGCGGGCGGGATGGGCACCGTGCGCAAGGGGCTGCTGCTGGGGCAGGCCGGCTTCCAGCGGCCGATCGTGGTCAAGCAGCTGCGCAATCCGGAGCCGGAGCACCTGCGGCTGTTCGTGGAGGAAGCGCGCCGCTACGCGGTGCTGGACCACGAGAACATCGGCCGCATCCTCGACTTCGAGCGCGTGGACGGCGAGCTGTGCATCATCCTCGAGTACATCGACGGCTGGAGCCTGGTGCAGTACCTCGACCGCCACCGCGAGCTGGGCTGCCTGCCCGACGTGGAGCTGAGCGTCTTCGTGGTGAGCCGCGTCTGCCGCGCGCTGCAGTACGTCTTCGAGAAGGCGCGCATCGTCCACCGCGACGTCAGCCCCAGCAACGTGATGATGACCAGCGAGGGCACCGTCAAGCTGATCGACTTCGGCATCGCCGCCCGCAGCGGCACCCGCGAGAGCTACCTGGCCGGCAAGCCCTCCTACATGGCGCCGGAGATGGTGCTGGAGATGCGGGCCGACCAGAGGAGCGACCTGTTCTCTCTGGGCACGGTGCTGTTCGAGATGCTGACCGGCGAGCGCCTGTTCGGCGGCGAGAACACCCCCGAGGTGCTGGAGCGGGTGGTCACCGCGGAGATCCCGCGCCCCTCCGGCCACAACCCGGCGGTGCCGGAAGCCGTGGAGGCGATCCTGGCGCGCGCTCTCGAGCGCCAGCCGGCCCGGCGCTACGCCTCGGCGGCCGAGATGGGCGAAGCCTGCGAGCACTTCCTGTACGACAAAGGCTACGGGCCGACCAACCTCACTCTCAAGCACTACCTGCTGTCGCTGTTTCGACCGGTGGGCAGCGCGGCGGACGATGCCGAGGCGCACGAGCCGACGCTGGTGCCGATCTCCGACGAGATGGAGACGCTCGCCTGGGGGGAGCCGCCGCGGGTGCTCGCCCCCCGCAAGGTGGTGGTGCGCGCACCGACGCCGCAGCCGGGCGCGCTGCCGGGACGGACGCCGCCCTCTTCCGGCCGCCGGCGCTAGCCTCCCAGCGGCAACAACACGGAGGCGACCACCGCAGCCAGCGAGGCGGCCAGGCAGCCCATCGCCAGCAGCACGTGGTCGCCGCGCTCGGGCCGCAGCGGATCGAGGAGAACGGAGATGCCGTAGCCGCCGGCCAGGCCGCCGAGATGCGCCCAGTTGTCGATGCCCGGCAGGATGAAGCCCATCACCGCGATCGAGATTACGATCCCCTTCGCCTGCTGGCTGATGAAGCTGCTGCCGCCGCGGCGTCCGTAGTACCACAGCGCGCCGACCAGGCCCATGATCGAGGCCGAGGCGCCCAGGGTGATGCCGGCGCCTCCGAGAAACCCGGGCAGGTAGCCGAGGATCGCCGCGGCGCTCACCGCGCTGCTCAGGAGGAAGCCGGTCACCGAGGCCACGGTGTAGATGATGACCGTGCGCCCGGGACCGTAGAGGTGCGCCACCGCCGGCGCGATGTTCCGGACAGCCATCATGTTGAAGAGGATGTGCAGGATGCCGCCGTGCAGCCAGGCGGCGCTGAGCACCGTCCACCAGCGTCCGTACGCGAACACCGGCGCCGCGCCGCTGGCGCCGAAGCGCAGCAGGCTGGGAATGCTCGGCGACAGGAAGGAGAGGATCCCGGAGGTACCCACGCCCTGCCCGCTCGCGGCCAGCGTCGCCAGGAAGAGGGCGCCGCAGGCGAACATCACGATGGTGGTGAAACCCATGTCGTCGCCGAGGCTCCGCAGCAGGTGGGCGAAGCCGAACATCCCGGGATAGCGGCGGCCGCAGGTGAGGCACTGCGCATCCCTGACGCCGACGAGCGTTCCGCACGACGGACAGAGAACGGAGGAAGGTCGGGTCATCAGCCTGAAGCCTGCATCTTAGCGGCCGATCCCGCAAGAGCAACCCGGGAGTGCTCGAGGGATGGAGCGCCGGCCCTCTCCCCTTCGGATGACTTCTCGCTCCGCGGACGACTCCTCCCCTCGCGGTTTCTCGCTCCTACCCGCCGTGATTCCCCTCGGTTAGACTGCGGCGTCCACAGGATGGTGCTCGCGATGAAGTCGTGGTCCTTCCCAGGTCGTCTCGCGCTGCTGGCCGCCGCCGTGGCGGTGCTGGCGGCCCTGCCGCAGCTCGAGTGCCGGACGGCGCCGCCCGGCGGCAAGCCGCTGCGTCGCACGCGCCAGCGGGTGTTCGTGATGGGCTTCGACGGCATGGACCCGACGCTCGCGCGAAGATGGATGGACGAAGGCAAGCTCCCCAACCTCAAGGCCCTGGCCGAGGGGGGCACGTTCGCGCGGCTGAAGTCGACGCAGCCGTCGGAGTCGCCCACCGCCTGGTCCAGCTTCGCCACCGGCGTCAACCCCGGCAAGCACAACATCTACGACTTCCTGATCCGCAACCTCGACACCTACTTCCCCGACCTCAGCCTGCCCACCAACCCCTCGCAGCGGGCGCGGTTCCTCTTCGGCCTTTTCGAGACCGCGAGGCCCGCGTTCACCTTCACCCGCGGCGGGACCTCGTTCTGGAAGACGGCCTCGGCCGACGGGATCGAGACGGTGGTGCTGACGGTACCCGTGACGTTCCCGCCGGAAGAGCTGGCCCACGGCGAGGTGCTGGGCGGTCTGCCCACACCGGACGTCCGCGACAGCATGGGCACGTTCTACTACTGGGCGACGGACCTCTCCTCCTACGAGGAGGGCAACAGCGAGCTCAACGGCTACCTCAAGCGGCTGCTGTTCGACGGCGGGACCGCGCAGACGGTGCTGCGGGGGCCGCAGAGCCCGGTGCTGTGGCAGGAGGAGGCAGCGCTCAAGGAGAAGAAGAAGCAGGGCGCCCTCTCCGACAAGGAGCAGGCCCGGCTCGACGAGCTGGCGACCGGCAAGGACGTGAACCTGCCCATGGCGGTGCGCTGGACCGAGGGCAGCGGCCGCGTGGAGATCGAGATCCAGGGACAGAAGCTCGTGCTCAAGGCGGGCGAGTGGAGCCCCTGGGTCCCGCTCAGCTTCAGGATCACGCCGTTCGCGCGCGTCCACGGGATGACCCAGTTCTTCGTGCGGCAGGCCGACCGCGAGCTGCGCCTGTTCGGCTCGCCGGTCAACCTGGACCCGCGTGACCCGCCCATCCGCATCTCCACGCCGGACTCGTTCTCGAAGGACCTGGCGGACAAGGTGGGGCTCTACCGGACGCTGGGCTGGGCCGAGTCGGCCGACAAGCCCCTCAACGAGGGGCGTCTCGACGAGGCGGAGTTCCTCTACGACTCGGACCGCGCCATGGACGACCGCGAGAAGGTGATCCTGGAGAACCTCAAGCGGGACGACTGGGACCTGATGGTGGCGGCCATCGAGACCACCGACCGCATCTCGCACATGATGTGGCGCCTCACCGACCCGCGCCACCCGATGTACGACCGGGCCCTCGCGGAGAAGTACGGCGACTCGATCGAGAAGATCTACCGGCGCGCGGACGACTTCGTGGGGCAGCTGCGGGCGAGGCTGCCGAAGGACGCGCTGTTCATGGTCATGTCCGACCACGGCTTCCACTCCTTCCGGCGCGAGGTGAACCTCAACACCTGGCTGGCGCAGAACGGCTACCTGGTCCTGCAGGGGCAGGGCCAGGACCAGCCGCTCGCGGAGCTGTTCGGGCGCGGCAAGTTCTTCCAGGACGTGGACTGGTCGAGGACCAGGGCCTACGCCGTCGGGCTGGGGCAGATCTACTTCAACCTCAGGGGCCGCGAGGGCCGAGGGATCGTCTCGCCCGGCGAGGAGTATCGGAAGCTGCAGGACGAGATCCGGCAGAAGCTGGTCACCCTCACCGACCCGGAGACCGGCGAGCGCGTCTTCTCCGACATCTACAGGCGCGACGACATCTACAAGGGCGAGTACGTCCGCATGGCACCCGACCTGCAGGTCGGCTTCCTCGACGGCTACCGGGTCGGCTGGCAGGACACCATGGGCGGCATCCGGCGCAGCGTGGTCGAGAACAACAACAAGAAGTGGTCGGGCGACCACTGCGCCACCGCCACCGAGATCAGCCACGGCGTCTTCTTCTGCAACCGCAGGATCGCGACCGCCGAGCCCTCGATCATGGACCTGGCCCCCTCGGTGCTGAAGGTGCTGGGGGCGCCCATCCCCGCGGACTACGACGGCCAGCCGCTCTGGTGAGCCTGCCGCTGCTGCTCGCGCTGACGCTGCTCCTGCCTCAGCAGGCGCCGGAGGGCCCGCCCGCCGCCGGCGACATCCAGCAGCAGCAGCTCGCCCGCGTGCGCGAGCGACGGGCGGCGTTGGAGAAGGAGCTGCTGCGGCTGCGAGGGCAGGAAAAGGGGCTGCTGGCGGAGCTGGAGGGGATCGAGCTCGAGCTGCAGCTGCGCAGCGACGAGCTGGCGGAGATCCAGCTCACGCTGAAGAAGGCGCGCGCCGAGCTCGACGCCAACCTCGTCCGGGTGCAGAAGCTGGAGGCCAGCCTGGCCGCCTCGCGCCCGGCGCTGGCCGCGCACGCCCGCGCCCTCTACAAGCTCGGCGAGATGAGCTACCTGCGCCTGCTGCTCTCGGTCGACCGTCCCTCCGACTTCTTCCGCGCCTACCGTTTCGTCTCCACCCTCGCCCGCCGCGACGGCGCCGCGGTGGCCGCGTTCAGGGCGGACCTGCTGGCGCTGGCGCGAGAGAAGGCGGCGCTCGAGGAGCGCACGCGCGAGTCGATCGAGCTGCGCAACCGGCTGGCGGCGGCGCGCCACCAGCTGGAGGCGCAGCGGGCGCGGCAGACGGCGGTGCTCACCTCGCTGGTCGAGAAGAAGGAGACGAACGCCGCCTGGGTCGAGGAGCTGACCCAGGCCGAGTCCCGCCTGCAGTCGCTGCTGGGCGGGCTCGGCGGCGACCCGGCGGCGGTGCCGCTGCTGGCCTTCCGTGGCACGCTGCCCTGGCCGGTGGAGGGGCGGGTGCGGGTGGGCTTCGGCCGGCGCAAGCACCCCCGCTTCGAAACCTACACCGTCCACAACGGGATCGACATCGAGGCGGCGCCCGACACGCCGGTGCGCGCCGTCCACGAGGGCCGGGTGGTCTACGCCGACCGCTTCCTCGGCTACGGGCTCATGGTGGTGGTGGACCACGGCGGCAAGCGCCACTCGCTCTACGCCCAGCTGGCCGAGGTGGCGGTGGTGCCCGGGCAGGAGGTGCAGGCGGGGACGGTGCTGGGGACGACCGGGCAGGGCACCGACCAGGGCCCCGGCCTCTACTTCGAGATGCGCTACCAGAGCCGCGCCGAGGACCCGATGGAGTGGCTCAGGCGGCCCTGAGCCGCCGCACGCGCCATCCCGCACGTGCTATCCTGCCTGGACATGAGCGCCCGTGCCCGTCTCGCCGTCGCCGTGGTGTCCACCGCCGTCATCGGCTACATCGCCGTGGGCTCCCTGCTGGGCAGGGTCCTGGGCGACACCAGCTACGGCCAGCTGGCCATCTTCAACGAGGTGGTCCGGTTGGTGCTCGACGCCTACGTCGAGCCGGTGAACGTGGACCGCGCGATGGCCGGCGCCCGCCAGGGGATGGCCGACGCCCTGGACGGCGACAGCGCGTACCTGGATGCGGAGGAGTTCCGGCAGGTGCAGCAGCAGGTCCGCGCGGGCGACGCCGAGCCGGGGCTGGTGGTGACGCGTCGCTTCTCGTTCGTGATGATCGTGGCGGCGCGGCCGGGCTCGCCCGCGGCGAAGGCGGGGCTGCGCGCCGGCGACATCATCAAGACCATCGACGACCGGCACACCCGGCAGATGCCGGCGCTGGTCGCCGACCGCGCGCTGCACGGCGCCCCCGGCTCCGCGGTGAAGCTGGGCATCCTGCGCGCCGGCGCCGACCCCTTCGACGTCAGCGTCGTCCGCGAGAGGATCCTCCCGGCGGCGCCCGAGGGCCGCCTGCTCGAGGGCGGGACGGGCTACGTCAAGGTCAGCGATTTCACCGCGACTGCCGGCGACGAGGTGCACACGAAGGTGCTGGCGCTGGAGAAGGCCGGAGCCCGCAGCTTCGTGCTCGACCTGCGCGACGCCGCCTGGGGCGCGCCGGCGGAAGGCGTCAACGTGGCGGAAGTGTTCCTCAAGGGCGGCCCCGTGGCAAAGCTCGTCGGGCGCCACGCGGACGAGCAGCTGCTGCAGGCAGACCCCGCCCGCTCGGCCTGGTCGGGCCCGCTGCTGGTGCTGGTCAACAACGGTACCGCCGGCGCGGCGGAGGTGGTGGCCGCGGCGCTGGTCGACGCCGGCCGGGCCCGGCTGGTCGGCGAGCACACGTTCGGCCGCGCGGGCGTGACCCGCACGGTGGCCCTGCCCGAGGGGGGGCTGGTGTTGACCACCGAGAAGTACGTCTCCCCGAAGGGCACCGCGATCCACGGCGAGGGGCTCAAGCCCACGGTGGCCGTCGACGCCACCCCTGACGAGGACGACGACCTGCCGCCGGGCGCGAAGCGGACCGACCGCATCCTCGACAAGGCGCTCGAGCTGCTGCGAGGCGGGAGCGGAGCGAGGGCCGCGGCCTAGTCCGCAGGGCGGCGCGACCGCGCGCCGGTCCCTTCCTTGACTGCCTGACGCAGGGCCTTTCCCGGGGCGAAGCGTGGCCATCGTCGGCCGGGGATGCGGAGCGGCTGGCCGGTGTACGGGTTGTGCCCCTGGCGCGCGCGGCGGCGGGTGACCAGGAAGGTGCCGAAGTCGACCAGGGTCACCTTCTCGGCCCGGTGCAGCGCGCGCGCGACCTGCTCGAGCACCGCGTCGAGCACCCGACCGACCTCCGCCTTCGTCAGGGCGGTGTCCCTGGCGACCCGCGCCACGAGCTGCGCCTTGTTCAAGGCCGGCCCCGGCCGGCGGCTACGGGACCACGTCGATCGGCGTCTCCTGGACCACTTCCCTCTTGTTCACCCGGTCCTCCACCCGGAGCCGGATCACGTACTTCCCCGGCTCGAGGTTGGCGAGGGAGACCGGGCCGATCGCCGAGGCGCCGACGGACGTGGTGATCGGGTTGCGGTTCGTCGCGATGGGCACCGCGCCACCCTTCAGGATGCTGACGGTCGCCACCGCGTCCGCCTTGCCGTTGAGGTCGGTGCCGAGGTCGTAGGACTGGTAGAAGATCGAGATGCTCTGGCTCTTGTGGAAGGTGGTGCCGAAGTACGGGATCATGCGCGCAGTCCCCAGCATGAAGGCCGCATAGGGGTGGGCGGGATCGGGGTTGGTGCCGGCGGGCAGGTCCTCGATGTCGCGCACGATCAGGAGCGGCGCGGCGGTCGGCACCGGGTGCGTGCTGCCGTCCGCGGCGGTCTCCACCTTCGAGAAGTCGGGCGCCTCGATGGGCATCGAGACCAGCGAGCCCTTCCCGCTCTTCGGGTCGATGGCGCCGGCCTTGAGCGTGTACTTGCCCGGCTTGAGCAGCAGCTTGAAGGAGCCGATGAACGCGCCGTCGGCGCCGACGGGAATGGTCATCGTCTGCTCCGTCCAGCCCGCCTCCATCCCGCTCTCGTTGAGGGCGCTCGCCGCCACGGAGACGTTCACGACCTTGCTGCCGCCCGACTCGGAGACGTTCAGCCCTGCGGCCTCGCCGCGCAGCAGGCCCAGCAGAGCCGTGCCGCCGTCCGCCACCTTGAGATACGAGACCTGCGCCGCGGCCGGGAAGTCCTGCCGCGGCTGCTTGAACAGCGCCCGCGCCAGCGTGTCCTTGGGAAGCTGGTCGGCCACCTTCACCAGGTGGCCGTCCTTGCCGATCTTGTAGTCGATGTTGGGGTGGACGATCTTGGCGGCGGCCAGGCGGTCGAGCTGCTGCGAGAAGCTGCCGCTGGCGGCCCGGCACTCGGAATCGAAGGCGATGGCCGCCTTGCCGCCGGTGAACTTGCGCTCGCCGCGGTCCTTGTAGGTCCAGGTCTCCGGCGGGCGGACGCCGACCTCGATCGCCGGCGAATCCTGCTGCTGCACCTCGTCCGGCTTGCCCAGCAGGATGAAGGTGCGACCGCAGTCGGTTAGCGAGCCGGGGGTGCCCGAGACGCGGTACTTCTGGTCCGCGGTCGCCCGGTCCTTCACGTACTGCTGCTGGAACTCGTTCTCGGGGGTCGCCAGGTCGGGGTCGCGGCGGGTCCAGAAGATCTTCTGGAACTCCAGCCGGTCCGCCTTGTCCTTGAGCTTCTTGAAGGTCGCCTCCTCCTCGGGGAGGATCAGCGGGCGCACGTCGCTCAGGAACTTCTTGTCGTCGTTGTCCAGCTTCTGCGCCCGCGCCGCCGCGGGCAGCAGCAGCAGGAACCCGGGGATGACGAGCACGGCCGATCGCACGCTGCGCATCGCGGTGTCTCCTTGCACTGGCGGACGGGCGATTCTAATTCGCTCGGCGGCGGCACCACAATGACCCGCCTCGCCCGGCGGCCCGCGCGGCGATGATACGCTTCCGGACGTGCTTTCGAGCTCCGATCCGCCGCGACCCGGCGGCCGCGCGCTCCGCCTGACGCTCGCGGCCCTTCTCCTCCTCCCCGCCACGCTCCTCGCCGCCACCACCGGCCGGCAACACCACTCGCCGCCACAGCACGCGGTGATCTCCAGCCACTCCACCCGGCTGCCCTCGCTGGTCCTGCCCTCGAGCCCGTCCCCCTGGGACGTGGCGGTGGGGCTGGCCTGCCAGCGCGCGCTGGGGCGCGCCGGCGGCGCGGTGGTGGCCATGGACCCGCGCAGCGGGCGGGTGAGCGCGATCGTCAACCCGCGCGACGCCATGCAGCGCGCCTACCAGCCCTGCTCGGTGTTCAAGATCGTGGTGGCGATCGCCGGGCTCTCCGAGGGCGTCATCACGCCCGAGACCACCTACCGCTGCCAGAAGGGCTGCTGGATGTGGGCGGGGCACGGCCCGATCGACCTGCGCCGCGCCCTCGCCGTCTCCTGCAATCCCTACTTCGCCTGGGTCGGCGAGCAGCTCGGCTACGAGACCATCCAGCGCTACGCGCACCTGCTCGGGCTGGGAGAGCTCTCGGGCATCAACCTGCGGGGCGAGACGGCGGGCTGCGTCCCGGCCTCCGTCCGCCCGGAGGCGGTCGGCCACCTGTCCAGCCACGCCGCGGGAGTCGCCACCTCGGCCGTGCAGCTGGCGGTGCTGATCTCGGCGGCGGTCAACGGCGGCGTCGTGCTGCAGCCCTCGCTGGCCGGTCCCGACGGCTTCGTGCCGCGCGAGCGCTGGCGGCTGCCCGAGGGCACGAAGTTCGACGGCCTCGCCCAGGGCTTCCTGGCGGCGGTCAACGAGGGCAGCGCCAGCCCGGCGTTCGACCCCGAGGTCGCGGCCGCCGGCAAGACGGGGACCTGCGCGGGCCTGGGCTGGTTCGCCTCGTACGCGCCGGCGGACCACCCGGAGCTGGTGGTGGTGGTGCTGCTCCGCCACGGCAGCGGCCACCGCGCATCGGCCGTGGGCGGCCGCATCTTCCGCGAGCTGTACGCGCCCGGCTCCTCGCCCACGACCACCGCGGGACAGCCCTGACGCGAAACGGCGCCGGCGGGAGCCGGCGCCGTCGCTAGATGGAGCTCTTCTCCAGGTCGATCGTCACCTCGCTGGGCTGGCCGGGCGCCACGTCCACCTCGCGCTCCGTCGTGCGGTAGCCGGGCCGCACCACCTCCAGGCGGTGCCGCCCCGGCGCCAGCCGCAGGGCCGCCGCCTCGCGGCCCGTGCCGCGGAAGGCGCCGTCGACGTAGACGGACGCGTCGTCGGGCCGGACCTCCAGCCGAAGCGTCCCGGTGTTGGCCGTCGCCTGGTCGCCGCCGGGGGCGCCTTCCATGAAGGCCTGCTCCTGCTCGCGTTGCCGCATGCGCTCGCGGTCGCGGTCCAGCACGCTCTGGGGCACGTTGGCCGCCAGGTCCGCGAAGGTCTCGCCGGTCCCCTTCGACATCTTGTATTGCAGCTTGAGGGTGGTGCCGGGCGAGACGTAGACGCGCATCCGGTGGGTCTGGTAGCCCTCCAGCTTCAGCGCGATCTCGTGCTGACCCGGTGCGACATGGAGGCGCTGGAAGAGCCCGTCGAAGTCGTCCACCGTGCCCGCGTAGTAGCCGTCGACGTAGACCCGGGCGTCCGAGGGATCGACGAGCACGCGGACCGAGCCGGACTCCTCCTCGGCGGAGCGGTACACCGGTCCTCCACCCCAGCCCCAGGGGTTGCCCCAGTAGCCGCCGGACCAGCCCCAGCCGCCGTACGGCCACCAGTAGCTGCCGTAGAAGCCCGGGTAATACCAGCCCCAGTACGGGTAGTAGGGGTAGTACCCGCCCCAGTAGCCGCCACCGTAGCCGGGGTAGTAGCCGCCGTGAGCGCCACTGCCGGTGCCGGCACGGGGATGGCGACGCTCGGCGAGCGACGGGGAGTACGCCCCCGAGGAGCCGGACGAACTCGACCCGCCGGAGTATGCCCCGTTCCCCGAGGAGCTCGACCCGCCACCGCTGGAGTGAACCGACGGCTGGCCGCCGCCGGACGTCCCGCCCCCGCCACCTCCGCCACCGCGCGGAACCGCATGGTCCTGCGCGGCCAGGGCCAGAGGAGCGAACGCCATGGCGCCCGCCAGAGCCAGCGTCATCGACCGGACCTTCATGGTTCGCCTCCGTCTTCGCCGCCATCTCTTGCAAAGGACATGCCGCCGTCGCAACCGGAGGCCACGCCGCAAGCGCAACCTCATCAATCAGATCCGCCTCGAGTGCCCGCCGTTGCCCGCGCGCAGCGTCCCCCCGCGTGGACAGCGCCGTCGCCGCCCGATGCCGGGCCCTCCGGGTGGGCCGCTTATACTGCGACGGCGTGCCGACTCCTTCCCCGACCCGGCTGCTCGTCTCGTGCGGGGAGCCCTCCGGCGATCTCTATGCGGCCGAGCTCGTCCGGCACCTCCGCCAGAGGGTCGTGCCGCTGGACGTCTTCGGCCTCGGAGGCGACCGGCTGGCCTCCGAGGGCGCGTCGCTGGTCGCGCACGTGCGCGACCTCGCGGTGGTGGGGCTGATCGAGGTCCTGCGGCACCTGCAGCGACTGCGCCGGACCTTCCGTTCCGTCCTCGACGAGGTCGACCGCCGACCTCCCGACGCAGCCGTGCTTGTCGACTACCCTGATTTCCACCTCCGGCTGGCGCGACAGCTTCGGCGCCGCGGCGTGCCGGTCGTGTACTACGTCTCGCCACAGGTCTGGGCCTGGCGGCCGGGGCGGGTGCGGACGATCCGCGACACCGTCGCCCGCATGATCGTGATCTTTCCCTTCGAGGAGGCGCTCTACCGCGAGGCCGGCGTGGACGTCCGGTTCGTCGGCCACCCGCTGGTGGATCTCATCCGGCCGCCGGCGGACCGCGAGGGCTTTCTCGCCGCGCAGGGCCTCGACCCCACGCGTCCCCTGCTCCTCGCCCTTCCCGGCAGCCGCCCGCAGGAGGTCTCCCATAACCTGCCGCCGCTCGCGGGCGCCCTGCGCCTCGCCGCGGCGCGTCGCGCCGACCTCCAGCTGGCTCTCGCCGTGGCGCCGTCGCTGCCTCCGTCGCTCTTCGACGAGGCGCTGGCCGGGCTCCGCGTCCTGCGCCTGGCGGACCACACCCACCAGCTGATGGGCTCCGCCACCGCGGGCATCGTGGCCTCGGGGACGGCCACCGTCGAGGCTGCGCTCCTCGATCTGCCCATGGTCGTCGTTTACCGCCTGTCGGCGCTGACGTATGCGCTCGGCCGGCCGTTCGTCCGGGTCCCGCACTACGCGATGGCCAACCTCATCGCCGGTCGCGAGGTCGTCAAGGAGCTGATACAGAAGGACTTTCGTCCAGAGCCGGTGGCCCGGGAGGCGCTGCGCCTGATCGAGGATGCTTCTTGGCAGGCGCAGGTGCGGCGGGGCTTGGCCGAGGTGCGAGCCCGCCTCGGAGGGCCCGGCGCCTCGGCCCGGGCGGCGGCCGCGGTGGAGGAGGTGCTGGAGAGTAGAAAAACGTTGACTTAAGGGGTATTTATGTGCCATTTTCTCATGGTAATTCTAGGGAAGGCACCCCATGAGGAAGACGGCCTACGGTTTCGCGTTCATCGCGCTCCTCGTTCTCGGTTGCCACAAGCTCACGGAGGAGCTGCCGACATCGGCGACCAGCCCGAGCCCGTCGCGGGCCGTCCTCACGATCCCCATCCCGGCCGGCCTCGCTTCGACTCCGAAACCCGTGCCGACACCCGCGCCCAAGCCGAGCACCAGCCCCACCCCCGACCCGACGCCCACACCCAGTGCCGGCAAGTGCGGCGACCCGTTGCCCTCCAAGCCGATTGCGAAGTTCAACGTCAGCATCCACATCCCAGGGCCGCGCTGGGACACGCTGGACAGCACGCCGCTCGTCGGACCCAACAAGGACTTCTGCCGAGCGATCGGCTATACGGACGGGCGGCTGTTCTGCCCGGTACGGCCGGAGGGCAACCCGGAGCGCTCCGCCTGCGAGGAGTACGTGGTCGGCCACGCCATGGACACCGGGCGCCAGGGCCCGACCTGGTATCGCAACGGCGCGCTGTGTGACGGCAAGAACTGCGCCAACGCCGACAACAACCAATACCAGCTGTACGCCGTCACCAGCGGCCACTACGAGGCCTGCAGCGAGGACGACGTCTGCGGGAGCGTGGACGTCAGCCGCTAGCCGAGTGCGCGTCGTCATAGACCTCAGACCGGTGAAGTGAGAGGTTCAGCGCCCATGATGCGACCCGAGAGTGGCCGGGCCCGGCGGATCCTCGCCGTCGTGGCGTTGGCCGTCGGCTGCGCGGGCCTGCTGGCCTGCGGGACGCTGGACAAGCCCACCGATCCGCAGCCGGCGCCGACCTCGTCCTCGTCGGCGGGCTCCGGCGGCGACCCGAAGAGCCAGCCGGTGCTCGGCGCCCCTGCACCCAAGCCGACGCCGACGCCGGATCCGAACACGACGCCTTCCCCCAGCCCCAGCCCGAGCCCAAGCCCGACGGGGCAGGAGGGCGAGGCGGCGTGCGGCGACCCGCTGCCGGGACCGCTCGCCAAGGTCAACATGAACGTCTACATGCCTGGTAGCGACAACTGGATCCTGGACTCGACCCCGATCGTCGGACCCGACCCTGCCTACTGCAAGAAGATCGGGTTCACCGACGGCCGGTCGATGTGCCCGGTGCGGCCGGAGGGCAACCCGCAGCGCTCCGCCTGCGAGCTCTACGTCGTCGGGCGCGCCAAGGACACCGGCCAGCCGGGGCCCACCTGGTACCTCGACGGGCACCTCTGCACGGGCAAGGCCAGCGGCTGCGAGAACAGCGGCAGCAACCAGTACATGCTGAGCAGCTATCGCGGCGGCGTCTTTCAAGCCTGCGGCAACGTCAACGACGTCTGCGGGGAGCTCGTCGTCACCCGCTAGGTTGACAGGGCGCACGGCGCGTGGGAGCGTCGTGCGACCGGGGCCGTGGCATGAGACACCGGAACGCGGCGCTGCTGCTGGTCCTTCTCGCCCTCGCCGCCTGCGGGGGCGGCGAGCAGTCGACCTCGAAACCCGCGCCGCTGCCCGAGGCCGGCTCACTGATCCCGGTGGCGCCGGCGCCCCAGCCGACGGCGACGCCGGTGCCCGGCAGCGAGCCGGACGAGGATCCGCTGCCGGCCGTCCCCGACGGCAGCGGCAGCGCCAGCTGCGGCGAGCCGGTGCCGCCGGCGGTGACGCGCATGAACGTGGGCGTCCTAGGCCACAGCGGCGACGGGGTGCTCCTCGACTCGACCCCGCTCGTCGGCCCTGACGTCGCCTACTGCCGGCTCATCGGCTACACCGACGGTCGGTCGTTCTGCCCGGTGCGACCCGGGGGCAGCCCCGAGCGTCTCGCCTGCGAGGCCATGCGGGTGGGGCGCGCCGCCGACACCGGCCGCATCGGCCCGACCTGGACCATCGACGGGCGGCCGTGCAACGGGAGCCCGGGGAACGGCTGCGTCAACGCCGCCAACCAGTTCCAGGTCTACGCGTACGGAACGGGCACGTTCCGCGCCTGCACCGCCTCTCTGGCCTGCGGGCAGCTGAAGCTGCCCTAGACGCGCCGAGGCTGCTAGAATCCGCGCCGCAGGCGCTGCTCGTCGGGGAGGCGATGGGGAAGCGAATCCTGGTCGTGGACGACGACGACAGCATCCTGGGCCTCGAGCGCACGATCCTCGAGCAGAAGGGCTTCCAGGTGACCACCGCCAGCGGTGGCCGGCGCGCGCTGGAGATCGTCGCCGAGCAGTCCTTCGACCTGGTGCTGCTCGACGTGATGATGCCCGACACCGACGGCTTCGAGGTCTGTCGCCGCCTGAAGGAGGACCCGCGCACGCGGCTGATCCCGGTGGTGTTCCTGACGGCGAAGACCGGGGGCGAGGCCCTCGCCACCGGCTTCGAGGCGGGGGCGGTGATGTACATCAACAAGCCGTTCACCGCCACCAAGCTGCTGGCCGTGGTCAACGCGATGCTGGAGCCGCCGCCGGCCTAGCCGGCACCGCCACGGCGGCTCACAGCTCCTCGAAGCTGGTCAGCCTCCTGAACAGCCGGTAGCGCTCCTCGATCTCCGCGCGTGTCAGCGAGAGCAGGCGGTCGAGGCTGAACGCCTCCACGCAGAAGGAGGCGAGCGTGCTGCCCATGATGATCGCCCGCCGCAGCGCGGCGTCGTCCACCCGCGGGCAGCCGGCCAGGTAGCCGAGGAAGCCGCCGGCGAAGGTGTCCCCGGCGCCGGTGGGGTCGAAGACCGTCTCCAGCGGGTAGGCCGGAGCGGCGAAGGCCTCGGCGCCGCTCCACATCAGCACCCCGTGCTCGCCCTTCTTCACCACGATGGTCTGCGGTCCCATGGCCTGGATGGCCCGCGCGGCCTTCACCAGGTTCCACTCGCCCGACAGCTCGCGGGCCTCCGCGTCGTTGACCAGCAGGATCTGCACCCGGCGCAGGGTCTCCTGCAGCTCCCGCGGCTTGCCCTTGATCCAGAAGTTCATGGTGTCGCAGGCGACCAGGCGCGGCGCCTTCACCTGCTCCAGCACGTCGCGCTGCAGCACCGGGTCGATGTTGCCGAGAAAGACCACCGCGGAGTCGCGGTAGCGGGCCGGGATCTTCGGCTTGAAGAACTCGAAGACGTTGAGGTCAGTGCAGATGGTGTCGCGCGAGTTGAGGTCCCAGGAGTACTTGCCCTGCCAGTGGAAGGTCCTGCCTTCCATCCGCTCCAGCCCCAGAAGGTCGATCGGCCGCCCCGCGAACGCTTTGAGCTGCTGCTCCCCGAAGTCCTGGCCGACGACGCCGACCAGGTTCACCGGCGTGAAGAAGGAGGCTGCCACCGAGAAGAAGGAGGCGCTGCCGCCGAGGACGCGCTCGGCGCGGCCGAACGGCGTCTCCACGGTGTCGTACGCGACGCTGCCGACGACGAGGGTAGACATGGCAGTGGGCCCTCCTGGCCTGGTCTACTCCAGGTACCGGCCGACGATCGGCGCGAGCTCCCGCTTCACCTCGGGCGGGACCAGCTCGGGCGCGGTGACCAGGGCGAACTTGAGCGCGCAGGCGCACTCGCAGTCGCGGGCGATCGGCAGCCGGCGCACGGCGGCGCGCAGCACGGCGCGGGCGGTGGCCGCGTTGCGGCCGAGGTTGCCGATGATCTGCTCGGCGGTGACGGCGTCGTGCTCCGGGTGCCAGCAGTCGTAGTCGGTGACCATGGCCAGCGTCGAGTAGCAGATCTCGGCCTCGCGGGCCAGCTTGGCCTCCTGCAGGTTGGTCATCCCGATGAGGTCGGCGCCCCAGGAGCGGTACAGCTCCGACTCGGCGCGGGTCGAGAACTGCGGCCCCTCCATGCACACGTAGGTGCCGCCGACGTGGAAGGTGGCGCCGGCCTCGGCGCAGGAGTCGGCCATCACCCGCGACAGGTTCCGGCAGAAGGGGTGGGCGAAGGCCACGTGCGCCACCAGCCCGCGGCCGAAGAAGGTCGACTGCCGCTGGCGGGTGCGGTCGATGAACTGGTCCGGGATCACCACGTGCAGCGGGGCGTAGTTCTCCTTCAGCGACCCGACGGCGGAGACCGACAGGATCCACTCGACGCCGAGCGCCTTCATGGCGAACACGTTGGCGCGGAAGTTCAGCTCGTGAGGCAGGATCCGGTGGCCGCGGCCGTGGCGCGGCAGGAAGGCAACCCTCCTGCCCTCGAGCACCCCCACCATCAGGGCGTCCGAGGGCCGGCCGAAGGGCGTGTCGACCGCCACCTCGCGGACCTCGCCGAAGCCCTCCATCTGGTACAGCCCGGTGCCGCCGATGATCCCGACCTGCGCGCGCTCGTCCATGCCCCGCCTTTCGCCGCCTGAAGCCGTCGCGGACCGAAGCGGCGATCCTACAGCAACGGCGCGGCTACCGCTTCGGCTCCTCCTTGAGCTCCAGCAGCACCCCGGCCGCGCCCTTCGGGTGGACGAAGGCCACCCGGCAGCCGCCGGCCCCGCTGCGCGGCGTCTCGTCGAGCAGTGGTACGCCCCGCGCCCGCATCTCGGCGAGAGCCTGGTCGAGATCCTCGACCAGAACGCAGACGTGGTGCAGCCCCGAGCGCTTCTGCAGGAACCGGGCGACCACCGACGAGGGATCGCTCGGCTCCAGAAGCTCCAGGTGCGTCTCGCCCACTGGCAGGAAGGCTGTGCGCACCTTCTCGCTCGGCACCTCGTGGCGGGCTGCGACCTCGAAGCCGAGCGCCCGGTAGGCGGCCATCGCCGCCTCCAGGTTGGGCACCGCGATGCCCAGGTGGTCGACCTTCAGCGGCCTCATGCCAGGCCCAGACGGCGCACCAGCTCGTCGGCCGCCGTGAAGGGGTCGAGCTCCCGCGCGGCCAGGCGGTCGACCATCGACTCCGCCTCGGCCGGGCTGAGCACCCGTTGGCGCAGGTGCGACATCACCCGCTGGCGCACCGCGTCCTCCAGCTGGCGGCGCAGCTGCGCCCGACGCTTGCGCGCCAGGGCCCCCGAGGTTTCCGCCTGCCGACGGAACTCCTCGATCGCCGAGAGCAGCGCCTCCGTGCCCTCGTCGACAGTGGCGACCGTCTGCACGATCGCCGGCACCTGCGCGTCCTCCCCCGCCATCATCAGCATCGACCCGATCTCCGCCACCACCCGCTCGGCCCCCTCGCGATCGGCCTTGTTGACCACGAACACGTCGGCGATCTCCATGATCCCGGCCTTGAGCGCCTGCACCTCGTCGCCCAGGCCGGGCACCAGTACCACCAGGCTCACGTCGGCGGTGCCGACGATCTCCACCTCGTCCTGCCCCACGCCCACCGTCTCCACCAGGATCACGTCCTTGCCCGAGGCGGCGAGGACCGTCAGCACCTGACCGGTGGTCGCAGCCAGTCCGCCCAGGTGACCGCGGGTGGCCATCGAGCGGATGAAGACGCCGGGGTCGGTGGCGTGGGACTGCATGCGGATGCGGTCGCCGAGGATCGCCCCGCCGCTGAACGGCGAGGTGGGGTCCACCGCCACGATGCCCACGGTGCGGCCGGAGCCGCGCAGGCGCGCCGTCATCCGGTCGACCAGCGACGACTTGCCCGCCCCCGGCGGCCCGGTCACCCCCACCACCAGCGCGCCGCCGGCGTGCGGGAAGAGTGCGGCCAGCAGCTCGCGCGCCTCCGGCTGCCGGTTCTCCACCACGCTGATGGCCCGGGCCACCGCCCGCGCCTCGCCGGCGCGGACGGCCTCGGCCAGTGCAGGGACTGCCGCCGCGGCCGGCACCGGCTAGCGCACCACCGGCCGCAGGTGCAGGAGCTGGCGCGCGATCACCATCCGCTGCACCTCGCTGGTGCCCTCGCCGATCGTGCCCAGCTTGGCGTCGCGCAGGTAGCGCTCGACCGGGTACTCCTTGATGTACCCGTAGCCGCCGTGGATCTGGATCGCCTCCAGGGCGACCTCCACCGCCGCCTCGCCGGCGAACAGCTTGGCCATCGACGACTCGGCGGTGTGGTTCCTGCCGCAGTCCGCCAGGTGCGCGGCGCGCCAGGCCAGCAGCCGGCCGGCCTCCACGCGGGTGGCCATCTCCGCGATCTTGATCTGGATCGCCTGGAAGTCGGCGATGGGGTGGCCGAACTGCCTGCGGTCCAGGGCGTAGCGGATCGAGGCTTCCAGCGCGGCCCGGGCGATGCCGACGGAGAAGGCGGCTATGCCGATGCGGCCGCGGTCGAGGATCCTGAGCGTGTCCACGAAGGCCATGCCCTCGCGCCCGAGCAGGTTGTCCGCGGGGACCCGGCAGTCCTCGAACACCAGCTCGGAGGTGTCGGAGGAGCGCACGCCGAGCTTGTCCTCCTTCTTCCCGGACCGGAAGCCGGGGGTGCCGCGCTCGACCACGAAGGCGGAGATGCCCTTCTTGCCCTTGGAGCGGTCGGTCACCGCCATCACCACCGCGACGTCGGCGAGGCCGCCGTTGGTGATGAAGTTCTTGGAGCCGTTGAGCACCCAGGCGTCGCCGTCGCGGACCGCCAGCGTGCGCAGGCCCCCGGCGTCGGAGCCGGAGCCCGCTTCGGTGAGCCCCCAGCAGCCGACCTTCATTCCGCTCGCCAGCGGCGCCAGGAACCGCCGCTTCTGCTCTTCGCTCCCGGCCAGGTTGACGTGAGCCGAGGCCAGGCTGTGGTGCGCCGCCAGCGACAGCGCGACGCCGGCGTCCACGCAGGCCAGCTCCTCCATCACGATCGTCCAGTCCAACAGGGACAGCCCGGCCCCGCCGTACTCGACCGGCTGGCAGACGCCGGTCAGCCCCAGCTCGCCGAGCTTCGAGAAGACCCGGCGGGGGAAGGCCTGCCGCTCGTCCCACTCCCGCGAGTGAGGCCGCAGCTCGGCCTCGGCGAAGTCCCGGACGGTCCGGCGCAGCAGCGACTGCTCTTCGCTCAGCTCGAAGTCCACTCGTTTCATGGTATACCCCCGCCGCTCGATGCGCCGACGGCTGCTCCTCCTGCTGCTGTTCCTGCCCGCGGTGCTCGCTCTCCTGCTGGCGGGATGGGTGTGGGCGGGCCTGCCGGGGCGCTCGGCGGTGCGCGCGCTGGCCTCGCGCAACCCCGGTCGCACCCGGCTGATGCTGCAGCGCGAGGAAGAGGCGCGGCGCGCGGGCCGCCGTCCCCTCACGGTGCAGGCCTGGGTCCCGCTGTCGGCGATCTCGCGCCACCTCATCCACGCGGTGCTCTCCTCCGAGGACCAGCGCTTCTTCGGCCACGAGGGGGTGGACTGGGACGCCGTCCAGCAGTCGCTGGAGAAGGACCTGCAGAAGCGCCGCCTCGCCCGCGGCGGCAGCACCATCACCCAGCAGCTGGCGAAGAACCTCTACCTCGGCACCCGCAAGACGCCGGTCCGCAAGCTGCGGGAGCTGGTGGTGGCGCGCTGGCTGGAGGAGGACCTCGACAAGCCGCGCATCCTCGCCCTCTATCTCAACGTGATCGAGTGGGGCGACGGCATCTACGGGGCGGAGGCGGCGGCCCGACGCTGGTACGGAAAGCCAGCGGCTTCTCTGTCGCTGGAGGAGGCGGCCGGCCTGGCGGCCATGATCCCGAACCCGCGCCGGCTCAACCCGCAGACGAGCCCGGCGCGGCACGCGCGAGCGACCAGGCGCGTGCTGTGGCTGATGGGACGCGCGGGCTACCTCGGCCGCGACGCCGCCGCTCTCGGCGCCGAGCCCCCGGACGAAGCCGCCTTCGAGGACGAGCCGCCGCCGGCGGAATAAGATCGGAGGCATGCCGCGGAGAGCCTCCTGAGCGACCCGCCCCCCGCCCGCGAGGACGCGGACGTCGAGACCTCGTCGGAGGCGTACGCTCGCCGCTTCTCGGGCGCGCTGGGCCGCTTCTTCCTGGAGGTGCAGGCGGCGGCGACCCTCGAGCTGCTCTGGCCGTTCGCGGGCGCACGCGTGCTGGACGTGGGCGGCGGGCACGGACAGACGACCGGCGCGCTGGTCGCGGCCGGCTTCGAGGTGACGGTGCTCGGCAGCGACTCCGCCTGCGAGGCGCGGGTGCGCGCGTGGACCGCGTCCTCTCGCGCGCGCTTCCTCCGCGCCGACCTGCTGGCGCCCGGCCTCCCCGACCGCTCCTTCGACGTCGTGCTCTGCTACCGCCTGCTGCCGCACGTCCGACGCTGGCCGGCGCTGGTGGCGACGCTCTGCCGGCTCGCCCGCGCGGCGGTGATCGTCGACTACCCCAGCCGGCGCAGCGTCAACGCGGCGGCCGACCTGCTCTTCGGCTTCAAGAGGCGCGTGGAGAAGGACACCCGGCCCTTCACGGTCTTCTCCGACGACGAGCTGGAGGCGGCCTTCGCCGGGCACGGCTTCCGGACGACCGGCCGCCGGCCGCAGTTCTTCTTCCCCATGGCGCTGCACCGGGCGACGCGGGCTGCGCCCCTGGCGCGCCTCCTCGAGGGCGGCGCGAAGGCCGCCGGCCTCACCCGCCGCTTCGGCTCGCCGGTGATCCTGAGGCTGGAGCGCCGTGGCTGAGCCGCGGGAGGCGCGGCGCTGGGCGACGGCGCTCTTCCGCCGCTCGCCCCTCAAGCAGCGCAAGCTCGCCGAGGTGGCGGCCCTGCTGGGGCCGACCGAAGGCCTGCGCTGCCTCGACCTCGGCTCGGACAACGGTGTCGTCAGCCTGCTGTTGCGCGAGCGCGGCGGCCGCTGGGCGTCGGGCGACCTCACCGAGGAAGCGGTCGCCTCCATCCGCGCCCTGGTCGAGGACGACGTGCACCTGGTCTCCGGCGATCGCCTGCCCTACGCCGACGCCGCGTTCGACCGGGTGGCCGTCGTGGACATGCTCGAGCACGTGCCCGACGAGGCCGCCTTCGCCCGCGAGCTGGCCCGCGTCACCCGGCCGGGCGGACGGCTGGTGGTGAACACCCCCCACCTCAAGCGCACCGCGCTGCGGCGGATCCGCCACGCCCTCGGGCAGACGGACGAGAAGCACGGCCACCTGCGGCCCGGCTACACGCCCCAGCGGCTGCGCGAGCTGCTGGGGCCCGCCTTCGTCCTGGAGTCCTGGCACACGTACTCGCGCTTCTTCTCGGAGGCGGTCGACGCCGCCCTCAACTGGGGCGTGGAGCGGATGGGCAAGCGCTCGTCCGCGAAGGGCATGGTGGTGACGAGCGGGGACCTGGAGAGAAACCGCAGGGCGTTCCGCGCCTACGCGGCCGTCTACCCGCTGGTCTGGCTGGTGACGCGGCTCGACGCGCTGGTGCCTGCCTCCGGCTACATGCTGGTGGCGTCGGCCAGAAGGAACTGACCAGGCGGTCGAAGACGATCAGTCCTGGTCCAGGGTCGCCAGCAGCCGGTCGAGGAAGGTGACCTGCGCCGGGTGCAGCAGGAAGCGGGCGCGGTCGATGGCCACGAACTTCGCCTCGTCCACCTCCTTCTGGTCGCAGCGCGGGACCGCGTCCGCCGGCGCCGGGCCGGCGAAGCCGTGGATGCGCTTGCGGCTGCGGGCGAGGTCCACGCTGCCGATCGAGTGCAGGGGCCCCGGCCGGACGCCGGTCTCCTCCTCGGTCTCGCGCCGCGCCGCCGTCTCCAGCTCCTCCCCGGGGTTGGTCCGCCCCTTGGGGATGCTCCAGGGGGCCCGGCGGTTGTACGGCCCCCAGGGGTGCACGATCAGCACCTCGAGCTTTTCGCCGTTGCGGCGGTACAGGAGCGTCCCCGCGGACTCGATCATCGGCCGGCCTTCCGGAGATCCTTGTCCTGGTACATGCGCTGGTCGGCCAGCCGGATCAGCGCTTCCTTGGTGGTGGCGTCGTCGGGGAACGTGGCGATCCCCAGCGAGACCCCCAGCCGGGCGTTGATCGACTCCTCCTGCAGGAACGTGTGCCCTTCGATGAGCTGGCGCAGCTTCTCCGCCAGCGTGCGGGCGGCGGCGCTCTCGGTGTGCGGCAGCACCACCACGAACTCGTCGCCACCGTAGCGGGCGGGGATGTCGGTCTCGCGCACGGCCTCCCGGATCAGGAAGCCGACCTCGCGCAGGGTGCGGCTGCCCCGCAGGTGCCCGTAGCTGTCGTTGATCGGCTTGAAGTGGTCGAGGTCGATGAACAGCAGCGAGAGCGGGCCGCCGTGCCGCTGGGCCAGCTTCAGCTCGCGGTCGAGAGCGGTGTGGAAGTGGCGGAAGTTGTGGAGCGGCGTCACCTCGTCGGTGATCGACAGCTCGCGGGTCTTCTGCAGCAGCCGCAGGTTCTCGAAGGCGAGCGCCACCGCGTCGGCCAGCGGCTGCAGCCGGGCCAGCGTGGCGTCGTCGTAGGCGCCCACCGTCCGCGAGCCGAGGGCCAGCACGCCGATCGCCTGCTCGCGGGCGCGCAGCGGCAGCAGCAGGTAGGAGCGGAGCCCGTCCTCCAGCAGCCGCATGTCCTCCAGGAAGCGGTGGTCCTGCACCAAGTCGCGCTGCACCACCGCCCGGTCGTTCAGGGCCACGAAGCCCGGGCCGCTGCCCACCACCGGCAGCACGCCGCCGAGGCCCCAGCAGCTGCCCTCGGGGTCGCTGACGGTCTCGATGTAGTCGCCGGACTCGTTCACGAACCCGCAGGCCACCCGCTCGGCGGCGATCACCGCCCGCACCTCCGCCGCCACGGCCGGCAGCACCGAGGCCAGCTCGGACCCCGAGGTCACCGCGGTGGTGATCCGCCGCAGCACCTCGGCGCGGCCGGCCGCCTCCCGCAGCTCGGCGTAGAGCCGGACGTTCTCCAGGCCGGTGCCGACCTGCTTGCCGAGGACCTCGAGCGCGTCGTTGCCGAGCGGGGAGCCGCTGGCCGCGTCCCCGTGCAGCACCAGTGCGCCGAGCGTGCGCTGGCGGGCGCGCAGCGGCGTCGCCGCCAGCCAGCCGCCCTCGCTCAGCGGCCGCACCAACGGCAGCTGCCCGGCCAGCACGGTCCTCGCCAGATCGCGGACCTCCTCGTCTTCCGGGTTGAGCCGGTGCGCGGCAGCCGCGCGGGGAGCGCCGTCCTCGCCAACCACCATCGCCGCCCCGCCCACCAGCCCCAGCGAGCCGACCGCGTGCTCGACGGCCGCCCGCAGCAGCCCCGGCTCGTCGCGCTCGACGGTCAGGTCGTCGACCAGCGACACCAGCGCTCGCAGGAGCCGCTCGCCGCCGGCCGCACCGGCCTCGGCTGCCGGGACCACCGTGGATGCGGGGCGTTTGGGGCGTTCGGACGGCAATGCCATGACAGACGCTCGGCCCTCCTGCGGGCGACTACTGAGCTGGCGCCGGAATTCTAAGGTCAAACGGGCCCCGGCCGGGCGAGCCGGTCGTAGACGGCGCCCAGGGCGGCCTGTTCCTGCTCGAGCCGGCGCTGGTCCCACCCCAGCTCCGCCGCCATGGTGACTGCCACGCTGGCGAGCTCCGCGGCTTCCGGGGGACCGGCGGTACCCAGGTCGAGCCGCCTCAGCACGGCGTCGGCCAGCGTGAGCGCCATCTCCGCGCGCACGGCGGTGCGCGTGGCCGACTCCAGGGGGCGCGGCAACACCCGCGCCGCCGCGAGCGGGGTCGTCCCCGTGCGGCAGGGCGGCAGCGGGCGACCCAGCCGGCGGCCGAGGAGATCGACCACCCGCTCCGCCACCAGCCGCGCGGTGGTGTACTTGACGCCCTGCACGCTCACCAGGCCCGGGAGGCCGTCCTCGGTTCCGTGATCCAGGAGCCGCGTGCGCGTCGCCAGTCCGGAGGCGCCGCCGCGGCCGGGGACCAGCCCCTCGTGGACGAGCACCAGGTCCTGGGCGGTGAGCTCGGCCCAGGGGAAGGCAGAGGCGGCCTCGCGCAGGAAATCGAGCGGGTCCGAAGGCGCGCCCTCCGACGGCTCGTACGAGGTGCCGACCATCGTGCACCCCTGCCAGGGCACCAGGAACAGGAAGCGACCGGCGCTGCGCGCGCCCACCGCGAAGGGCAGCGACGGCGGCCGGCGCAGGACGAGGTTGCGGGCGCGCAACAGCGGCGCCCGCCGGGCACGGAGAGGGCCGCAGAGGGCGAGCACGTCGTCGCACCAGGGACCAGCGCAGTTGAGGACCACGCGCGCGCGGACCTCGCTCGTCCGGCCGTCGAGACGGTCGCGCACCGCCGCCCCGGCGATGCGGCCGGAGGCGCGCAGCAGCGAGACGGCCTCGGCGTGGTTGGCGCAAGCGGCGCCGGCCCCGGCCGCGGCATGCACGAAGGCCAGGGTGAGCCGCTCGGTGCTGACGGCCTGAGCGTCGTGGTAGAGGGCGGCGCCCGTCAGGCCTTCCCGACGCAGGCCGGACACGAGGCGCAGCGCCTCGGCCGGTCCCACCGTGCGTCCCCGCGGGATCTGTCGCTCCGGCGGCAACTCCCGGTTGCGGTCGCAGGTCAGCAGGTCGTTGAGCGCCAGCGCCGCGGCCAGCGCCTCGCGGCCGGTCGTGAGGTGGCCGCGGGCAGGGATGAGGAACGGCAGCGGTCGCACGAGCTCCGGCGCGACCCTCAGCAGCACCCGCCGCTCCGCGGCCGAGTCTCGCAGCCGCCGCAGGTCGGCCTTCTGCAGGTAGCGCATGCCGCCGTGGATCGTCTTCAGGCTGTTCCAGGAGGCGCCGCTGCCGAAGTCCTCGCGCTCGACGAGCGCCACCGTGAGCCCGCGCTGGGCCGCGTCCCAGGCGGCGGCGGCGCCGTAGACGCCGCCGCCCACGACCAGGACGTCGTGCTCGCGGCCGGCCAGGCCGCCCCAGTCCCGCCTCACGCTCTCGTCCCGACGAGCGCGTCGTGCGAGTAGCGCAGCGCGACCATGGTGGCGTCGTCCGCGGCCTCCCGCGGCCCGCGGTGCTCGCGAACGCCGGCCTGCACCCGCCCCAGCAGCGGACCCAGCCCCTGGGAGAGGTGCAGCCGCAGCAGCGCCTCGATCCGCGCCATGCCGAAGGGCTCGCCCGACTCGTCCTCGGCCTCCACCAGCCCGTCGGTGAACAGGAAGAGGGCGTCCCCGTCCCGCAGCTGCGCCGTCCGCTGCTCGTAGCCGCCGCCCGGGTACAGACCCGGGGGACGGCCGGTGGAGGCCAGGCGCTCGACGGTGCCGTCCGTGCGGCCCAGGAACTGGGTGGTGTGGCCGGCGTTGACCCAGCGCAGCCGCCCGTGCTCCGTCTCCAGCACCGACAGGAACAGCGTGTAGTACGGCGCCAGCGGCTCCTCGCTCTCCATCTCCCGGTCGAGAGCGTCCACCAGGCAGGCCAGGTCGCGCTCCGCGCCCAGGCGGGCGCGAATGGTCGCCTGCAGGCTCGCCATCAGCAGCGCGGCGCCGACGCCCTTGCCGGAGACGTCGCCGACCAGGATCGCCACCTCGTGCTCGCGCAGGGTGAAGTAGTTGAAGAAGTCCCCGCCCACCTCTCGGGCGGGGATGGAGACGCCGCTCACCTCCGTGAACGGCGCCAGCAGCGGGGCCCGCGGCAGCAGCTCCTCCTGGATGCGGCGGCCGATCTCCAGCTCCTTGCGCAACCGCTCCTGCTCCACCAGCTGCTGCTGGTGGACGCGCAGGTCGCGGGCCATGCGGTTGAAGGTCTCGGCCAAGCGGGCGAACTCCCGCCCGTGCGGGACCGGCACCCGCACCTCCAGCTCGCCGCGGGCCAGCCGCTCGGCGCCCGCGGTGAGCGAGTCGATGTGTCGCGTCATCCGGTGCGACAGGGGGAGCACGCCCAGCCCGGCGACGAGAGCCAGCGCCAGGCCCAGCCCCAGGTTGCGCACCGCCGTGCGCCGGATGTCGCGCAGGGCGGCGTCGACGGGCCGCGCCACCCCGATGCGGATGCCGCTCGCCGAGCGCGGCTGCTCGGCCACCACCCAGTCCTCCGCCTCCACCCGCGGGCCCCGGGCACCGGACACGATGCCGAGCCCGGCCAGCGTCCGCTCGTCCTTCGGCTCGGGAGCGTAGAGGCGGCCTCGGGCGTCGACCGCGAAGGGGATCGCCCCCTGCTGCCGCTCGCCCTCGGAGAGGATGGCCCGCAGCAGCAGCCGCAGCTCCTCGTCCTGCGCCGTCGCCAACGCCTCGCGGCGGGCCTTCTCGAACGCGCTCTCCCCCGTGTCGTCGCCCCTCTCCCCGGGCAGCGGCCGGTGGCGCATGGAGGCGAGCCGCGCCTCCAGCAGGTCCTTCACCCGCGCCACCCGGGCCGACATCTCCAGTGCCAGGAGCTCCGCCTCCGCGTGCACCGCCCGCCGGATCGCCTTCTGCGACCCAAGGTAGGTGTAGACGGTGATCCCGAACAGCGGCACCACCGCCAGCAGGAAGAAGGCGATCGCCAGCTGGACCCGCAGCCGCATCACTCGCCCAGCACCTGCCGGATGAAGACGCTGCACAGCCCCTCGCGCACCGCGGCAGCGCGGACCACCTCGCGGACCGCGTCCGCGATCCCGGTCAGTCCGCGCCGCGTGGCGACCGGGAACGTCTCGCTCCTCTGGCGCATGGACCCCGACAGCTTACACGGCCGCGTGCGGCGGCCGGTAGCATGCGCTAGGCCAGAACCTGCTTCACCGCCTCCGCCGCCCGCTCGCAGTCGGCGCGGCTGACGTCGCGGTGGGTCACCAGGCGCAGGGTGCGCGCGTCCATGGCTGTGGCCAGCACGGAGCGCTCGCGCAGCGCCGCCACCGCCTCGGGGGCGCTGCGGCCCTCGAGCGTCCCCACCACGATGTTGGTCTCGACCGGCGCCACCGTCACGCCGCGGCCGCAGGCCATCGCCTCGCCCAGCAGCCGCGCGTGTGCGTGGTCCTCCGCCAGCCGTGGCACCAGAGTCTGCAGGGCCACCAAGCCCGCGGCCGCCAGCACGCCGGCCTGGCGCATGCCGCCGCCGAGCAGCTTGCGCACGCGGCGCGCCTCCTGGACGCGCTCCCGGCTCGCGGCCAGCACCGAGCCCACCGGCGCGCACAGACCCTTGGAGAAGCAGGCCATCACGGTGTCGACGCCGTGCGTCAGCTCGGCCGGCGGCACCCCCAGCGCCACCGAGGCGTGCCACAGCCGGGCGCCGTCGAGGTGGACGCGGAAGCCGGCCTCGCGCGCCGCCGCCACCACCGCCCGCACCTGCTCGGCCCGCTGCACGGTGCCTCCACCCAGGTTGTGGGTGTTCTCCAGGACCACCAGGGTGACGTCCGAGTGGTAGTAGGCGCGCGGTCCCACGGCGGCGCGCACGTGCTGCGGGGTGAGGTGTCCGCCCGGGGCGTCGACCATCCGCGGCATCACGCCCGAGAGGACGCTCATCCCGGACAGCTCGAAGCGCACCACGTGGCTGCGCCGCTCGGCCAGCACCTCGTCGCCGCGCTGGGTGAGGATGCGGACGCCGATGGCGTTGCCCATCGTCCCCGAGGGGACGAACAGGGCGGCCTCCATCCCGAGCGCCTCGGCCGCCCGTTCCTCCAGCCGGTTGACGGTCGGGTCCTCGCCGTAGACGTCGTCGCCGACCTCGGCCTCCGCCATGGCGCGGCGCATCTCCGGGGTGGGACGGGTGACGGTATCCGAGCGCAGATCGATCGGCTCCATAGGCGGCGACCTTAGCCTCCGCCGCGGCGGGGTGTCAAAACCCCCGCCGTTCCCGGCTCAGCGCGGAAGCAGCAGCGCCGGGGGCGGGCCGGACACCTTGCGCGAGCCGACGGAGCTGCCGCAGGCGCTGCAGAGGTACTCGTGCAGCTCGCCGTCGGGGAGCAGCAGCAGCAGCCGCTCGCGAACCGGCCGCGGCTGCTGGCAGCGGCCGCAGAACAGGACCGACGCCTGGAACTCCTCGAACTGCTCGGGGGGCGACCCGCCGCGCGGCCTCATGCTTCAGGTCTAGCGACCGGCGACCCGTTCTGTCAAGGCGTGAGGGCAGTCGCGTCCGTCGTCCGTCCCAGGAACAGGCGGGGAGGAGCGGTGACCTGGCGCCTAAGGACGCCGGGGGACCAGGGGCACCGCCCGCCCCACGCGGTGCTAGACTGGCGCTCCCCATGACGACGACAGCGGGCAGCTTTGCCGAGGTGCTGGCGCGCTACGAGCCGGTCATCGGCCTCGAGGTCCACGCTCACCTGCTGACGCGGACCAAGCTGTTCTGCGGCTGCCAGAACCGCTTCGGCGCCCCGCCCAACACGCTGGTGTGCCCCGTGTGCCTGGCCCTGCCCGGCGCGCTGCCGGTGCCCTCGCGCGAGGCGGTCACCCTCGCCCTGCGCGCGGCGCTGGCCCTCGGCTGCCGGGTCAACGAGCTCTCCGTCTTCGAGCGCAAGAACTACTTCTACCCGGACCTGCCCAAGGGATACCAGATCTCGCAGTACCAGCGGCCACTGGCCGAAGACGGCGCGCTGGAGATCAGCGAGTCGGCGGCTGCGGCCCGTACCGTCCGCATCCAGCGCGTGCACATGGAGGAGGACGCGGGCAAGCTGGTGCACGAGGGCTTCGCCTGGTCGCAGCGGATGAGCGGCGTCGACCTCAACCGCGCGGGCGTGCCGCTGATCGAGATCGTCTCCCATCCCGAGCTGCGCTCGCCCCAGGAGGCCCACGACTACCTGGTGGCGCTGCGGGCGGTGCTGCTCTATACCGGCGCCTCCGACGGCAACATGGAGGAGGGCTCGCTGCGCTGCGACGCCAACGTGTCGGTGCGGCCGCGCGGCCGCCAGGAGCTCGGCACCCGCACCGAGATCAAGAACCTCAACTCCTTCCGCCACGTGGCGCGCGCGCTCGAGCACGAGATCGCCCGACAGGTCGCCGTGCTCGAGTCCGGCGGCCTGGTGGTGCAGGAGACGCGGCTGTGGGACCCCGGGCGCGGCGAGACCGCCGCCATGCGCTCGAAGGAGGAGGCGCACGACTACCGCTACTTCCCCGAGCCCGACCTGCCGCCGTTGCGGGTGGACGCCGCCTGGATCTCCCAGGTGCGTGACGGCCTGCCGGAGCTGCCGGCGGCCCGGCGGCGCCGCTTCCTCGGGCAATACGCGCTGCCCGCCTACGACGCCTCGGTGCTCACCCAGGAACGCGGCCTGGCCGACTACTTCGAGGCGGTGGCCGCCCTCAGCGGCAACCCCAAGGCCTCGTCCAACTGGGTGATGACGGAGATCCTGCGCAAGCTCAAGGAGGACGCGCGGCCGATCGAGCAGTCGCCGGTGACACCGCCGAGGCTGGCGGCGCTGCTGCGGCTGGTCGCGGAGGGAACGGTCTCCGGCACCGCCGCCAAGGAGGTGTTCGAGACGATGTGGAAGACGGGCGAGGACGCCGACCGCATCGTCGAGCGCGAGGGGCTGGGCCAGCTCAGCGACGAGGGCGCGCTGGTCGCGCTGGTATCGGAGGTGGTGGCGGCCAACCCGGAGCAGACCCGCAGCTACCGCGGCGGGAAGACTGCCGCGCTCGGCTGGTTCGTGGGACAGGTGATGCGCAGGAGCGGGGGCCGCGCCAACCCGCGCCGCGTGAACGAGCTGCTGCGTCAGGCGTTGGACAGGAGTTCCTGACGACGATTCGGACCCCCAATCCAAGGAGCGAACCGATATGAAGATGCGCACAGGCGTCCTCACGCTCACCGTTGTCGCCGCCGTCGCCGGGCTGGCGCTGGCCCAGGACCACCCGCGGGGCACGGCCGCCGCGACGGTGGGTGGGAAGAAGCTGTCGGTCGAGTACGGCCGGCCCGCGCTCAAGGGCCGCGAGCTGGACGCGCTGATGAAGCAGCTGCCGGCCGACCGCATGTGGCGCGCCGGCATGGACCAGGTGAGCACGCTGGCCACCGAGGGTGACCTGCTGGTCGGCGGCAAGCGCGTGCCTGCGGGCAAGTACTCGCTGTACGTGCACGCCGGCGAGAACGGCGCCTGGGACCTGGTGCTGAACAAGGACCTCGGCCTGCCGCTGGGGAAGATGTGGCCCGGGGCGCCGGAGAACATGAAGAACGAGCCCTGGCCTCATTACCAGGACTACACCAAGGCGATCGCCGCGAGCGAGGTCGCCCGCGTGCCCATGGCCGTCGCCAAGGCCGCGCAGCCGGCTGACATGTTCACCATGTCCTTCACCCCGAAGGGAGCCGGGCAGGAGCTGACGCTGGCCTGGGGCACCCAGGCCTGGTCGGTGGACCTGCAGCCGGCGAAGTAGCGCCTCAGAGCACCAGCGTCTCGCGGTGCTCGCCGAAGACGCCGCGGAGGCAGTGGGCGATCTCGCCCACCGTGGCCCAGGCGAGCACCGCGTCCACGACCGCCGGCATCAGGTTGCCCCGGGAGCGGGCGCGCGTCTCGAGCGCGTCCAGCGAGGAGCGCCAGGCGGCAGGGTCGCGCCGCGCCCGCAGCGCCCGGACGCGCTCCCTCTGCTCGCGCTCCACCTCGGGGTCGATGCGCAGGATGTCGGTCGGCGCCTGCTCCCCTTCTTCCTGGAAGCGGTTGACCCCGACGATCGTCCGCTCGCCGGACTCCACCTGCCGCTGGAAGCGGTAGGCGGACTCCTGGATCTCGCGCTGCACGTCTCCGCGCTCGATGGCGCGCACGGCGCCCCCCCGGGCCTCGATCCGCTCGACGAGCGCGGCTGCCTCGCGCTCCAGGGTGTCGGTCGCGGCCTCCACCGCCCAGCTGCCGCCCAGCGGGTCGATGGTAGAGGCCACCCCTGACTCGTACGCGATCACCTGCTGCGTGCGCAGGGCCAGCCGGGCCGAGGCCTCGGTGGGCAGGGCCAGCGCCTCGTCACGGGAGTTGGTGTGCAGGCTCTGGCAGCCGCCCAGCACGGCCGCGAGCGCCTGCAGCGCGACCCGCACCACGTTGTTGTCGGGCTGCTGCGCGGTCAGCGTCACCCCGCCCGTCTGCACGTGGAAGCGGCACTGCTGCGCCTTGGGGTTCGCGACGCCGAAGCGCTCCTTCATGATCCGCGCCCACAGCCGCCGCGCCGCCCGGAACTTCGCCACCTCCTCGATGAAGTCGGAGTGGCAGGCGAAGAAGAAGGAGAGGCGCTCGCCGAAGCGGTCGGGGTCGAGGCCGGCCGCCTTCGCCGCGCGCACGTACTCGATGGCGTTGGCGAAGGTGAAGCCGATCTCCTGGGGCGCGGTGGCCCCGGCCTCGCGGATGTGGTACCCGGAGATGGAGATGGTGTTCCACTTCGGCACCCGCTCGGCGCAGTAGGCGAAGAGGTCGGTGACCAGCCGCAGCGAGGGCCCCGGCGGGTAGATCCAGGTCCCGCGCGCCTCGTACTCCTTGAGGATGTCGTTCTGCACCGTGCCCGATAGCGCGTCGAAGGCGATGCCGCGGCGGCGCGCGACCGCCAGATAGAGGGCCAGCAGGATGGCGGCGGTGGCGTTGATGGTCATGGAGGTGGAGACACGGTCGAGCGGGATGCCGTCGAACAGCAGCTCCATGTCCTCCAGGCTGTCGATGGCCACGCCGACCCGCCCAACCTCGCCGAGCGCGTGCGGGTGGTCCGAGTCGTAGCCGATCTGGGTCGGCAGGTCGAAGGCGACCGAGAGGCCGGTGGTGCCCCGCTCCAGCAGGTAGCGGTAGCGGCGGTTCGACTCGCGGGCGGTCCCGAAGCCCGCGTACTGCCGCATCGTCCACAGCCGGCCGCGGTAGCCGGTGGGGTGCAGTCCGCGGGTGAAGGGGTACTCGCCCGGCCGGCCCACGGCCGCGGGGTCGGCCGCGTGCTCGGGGCCGTACACCGTCTCCCGCACCAGGTTCGACGCGCTGCGGAAGGCGCCCTCTTCCACGACTGGCTTGCTCATGCCGACCTCACCTCGAAGCACCGCCGGGGCAGAAGGCTTGACCGTTACCGCCCGGGTTGTCATGATTTTCTCGCGAGGTCCCATCGATGGAGCAGGTCGCAGGAGAAGACGTCACCCGCCTGGCGGGGGAGCTGGGGGCCGCGCTGCGCCGCGTGCTCGCCGAGTCGCCTCAGATCGCCCACTGCCTGAACCGCATCCGCTCGGAGGGTTACGACGTCTCGGTGGTGCTGGAGGCCACCATCGGCTTCACCCGGGCAGACCGGCGCGAGGGCGCCGCGCCCGCCTCCTTCGAGGTGCGGGTGGACAAGGCCGACCCGGCCCCGCTGCGCATGACGCCGCTCGACAAGAAGTTCCTGCGCTCGCTCAAGATCACGGTCGACGAGGAGCCGGAGTGACGCCGCGCTCGCCCGCGAAGCGGGCGAGCGCTTCCGTTGTCGCCGGTCTTTTCCTCTTTCCTCTCCTCTTCAGGCCCTGGGGTTGATGGCGGCTCGCCCGGCGAAGCGGGCGATCGGCCCCAGCTCCTCCTCGATCCGCAGCAGCTGGTTGTACTTGGCCACCCGGTCGGTGCGCGAGGCCGAGCCCGTCTTGATCATCCCGCAGTTGGTCGCCACCGCCAGGTCGGCAATGGTGGTGTCCTCGGTCTCGCCGGAGCGGTGGCTCACCTGGCAGGTGTAGCCGGCCCGGGTGGCGAGCGCCATGCAGTCGAGCGTCTCGCTGAGTGAGCCGATCTGGTTGAGCTTGATCAGCACCGAGTTGGCCACGCCCTTCTGGATGCCCTCGGCCAGGATCTTCGGGTTGGTGACGAAGATGTCGTCGCCCACCAGCTGCACGCGGCCGCCGAGCGCCTTGGTCAGGCGGCCCCAGCCCTCCCAGTCCTTCTCGCCCAGCCCGTCCTCGATCGAGACCAGCGGGTAGCGGGTCACCCACTGCTCGTACATGGCGATCAGCTGGTCGGAGGTCCTGGTGCCGCCGCCCGACTTCTTGAGCACGTACTTGTCGCCGCCCTCGTGGAACTCGGAGGCGGCCACGTCGAAGGCGAGCGCCACCTGCTCGCCCGGCTGGTACCCCGCCGCCTGGATCGCCTCCAGGATGGTCTCGATGCCCTCCTCGTTGGAGCCGATGTTGGGCGCGAAGCCGCCCTCGTCGCCGACCGAGGTCGAGTAGCCCTTCTTCTTGAGCTGGCCCTTCAGCGAGTGGAAGACCTCGGCGCCGGCGCGTAGCGCCTCGGCGAAGGAGCCGAACCCGTGCGGCACGATCATGAACTCCTGGAAGTCCACCTTGTTGTCGGCGTGGGCGCCGCCGTTGAGGATGTTCATGAACGGCACCGGCAGGGTGCGGGCGTTGCTGCCGCCGATGTAGCGGTACAGGGGCAGCCCGCTCGCCTCGGCGGCGGCCTTGGCCACCGCCAGCGAGACCGCCAGGATGGCGTTGGCGCCCAGCTTGTCCTTGAACTCCGTTCCGTCGAGGTCGATCATCAGCCGGTCGACCAGCGGCTGGTCGCAGGCGTCCTCGCCGATCACCTCGGGCGCCAGCGTGTCGTTCACGGCCGCCACCGCCTTGCGCACGCCCTTGCCCAGGTAGCGGGACTTGTCGCCGTCGCGCAGCTCGACGGCCTCGCGCTCGCCGGTGGAGGCGCCCGAGGGGACGGCGGCGCGGCCCAGGGCGCCGCCCTCCAGCACGACGTCCACCTCGACGGTGGGGTTGCCGCGGCTGTCGAGGATCTCCCGCGCGAAGACCGAATCGATCGTTGTCATGTGTCGGTTCCTCTCGTCGAAAAGATGAAGAAAGATGGCAGAGTCTATCGGAAGCTCGGGTCGGTGAGGCACTCCTCCCCGGGTGTGACCACCACCACCCCGCCCTCGGAGACGGTGTGGTGGCGGCGGTCCTCCACCGGGTCGTGGCCGATGCGGGCCCCGCGCGGCACCTCGAAGCCACGGTCGATGATCGCCCGGCGGATGCGGCTGTGGCGGTTGACCACCGCCCCGGGCAGCAGGATGGAGTCCTCGACCTCGCAGAAGGAGTGGATGCGCACGTTCGGGCACAGCAGCGAGCGACGCACCGGGCTGCCCGAGACGATGCAGCCCATGGAGACGATCGACTGGGTGGCCACCCCGCGGCGGCCGTCCTCGTCGAACACGAACTTGGCCGGCGGCAGCTGCGGCTGATAGGTGCGCAGCGGCCAGTCGGGGTCGTACAGGTTGAACACCGGGTCCACCTGGATGAGGTCCATGGAGGCGTCGTAGTAGGCGTCGATCGAGCTCAGGTCGCGCCAGTACTGCGATTCCTTCTTGTTCTCGTCCCAGAACAGGTAGGCGAAGACCCGCTCGCCCTCCGCCACCAGGTGGGGGACGATGTCACGGCCGAAGTCGTGCGAGGAGTCCGTCTCGCTGTCGCGCTGCAGCTCGCGCTGCAGCAGGTCGATGTCGAAGATGTAGATGCCCATCGAGCCCAGGCAGGCGCCCGGGCTCCAGGGCGCGCTGGGCGGCGTCTCCGGCCGGTCCCGGAAGGCGGTCACCCGCCCCTCGGCATCCACCTCGAGCACGCTGAAGCGGTGCGCCTCCGACAGCGGCACCTCCAGGGCGGCGACGGTCAGCCGGGCACCCCGGGAGATGTGGACGTCGAGCATCCGGCCGTAGTCCATCTTGTAGATGTGGTCGGCGGGCAGCACGATCACCCAGCGCGGGTCCTCGCGGGCGATCGCGTACAGGTTCTGCCAGACCGCGTCGGCGGTGCCGAGGTACCAGTGCTGACCCATCCGCATCTGCGGCGGCAGCACCTCGATGAACTCCCCCAGCTCGCGGTTGATCACGTTCCAGCCGATGCGGATGTGGCGGTTGAGGCTCTGCGCCTTGTACTGGGTGGCGATGAAGATCTTGCGCAGGCCGGAGTTGATGCAGTTGGAGAGCGGGAAGTCGACGATGCGGTGGGGGCCGCCGAAGGGCACCGCGGCCTTGGCCCGCTCCCGGGTGAGCGGGTACAGCTTCTCGCCGGAGCCCCCCGCCAGCAGGACCGCCGCCACCTCGCGCAGCAGCAGGACGTTCACCGTCCCTCCCGCAAGGGCCGCGTCAGCCGCGGTCGCGGAGCACGACGCGGGCCGGCGCTCCGTCGCCGCTCCCGATCCGCAGCGGCAGACAGGCCATCTCGTACTCGCCCGGCTCGACCTCGGAGAGGTCGAGGCCTTCCACCACGATGACGCCGCGGCCCAGCAGGGCGTGGTGGGCCGGGAACTCTGTCGAGCCGAAGCGGTCGATGGAGAGGTAGTCGAAGCCGACCAGCTTCAGCCCGGCCTGGACCAGATACACGGCCGCGTCGTGCGACAGGTACAGGTGGTCCTGCTGGTACGCCGAGCGGTGCATCTGCCCCGACATGCGCGTCTTCAGCAGCACCCGCAGGTCGTCGCGCAGGTCGAGCGACTCCAGGTCCTCGCGCTGGATCCTCTCGCGCGCCAGCACCTCCACCACCCGCGCCTTGCCCATCAGGATCTCCAGCGGGAGCTGGTCGACGGTCGCCCCGCCGGGGACGAAGTGCGCCGGCGCGTCCACGTGGGTGCCGGTGTGGGTCGACAGCAGCAGCCGCGACAGGGCGTAGGGCGACTCTCCGAGCCGCTGCACGCTCTCCACCCCGAAGGGCGGGTCGCCCGGGTAGCAGGCCAGGCCCGGCGTCAGCGGCACGGTGACGTCGTGGATGCGGAGCATCGGGGTTGGCGACCTTATAACACACGCCCCGCGGCGGCCGCATGAAGCGAAGGGCCGGGGAAACGGTGCCGGCGGCCCGGCTTCTGCACGCCAGTGGACCCAGCGAGAGCTGTTGACAGGGGGTCGGGCCGCTGCTACGGTCGACCTACCACAGGGCGTTCGTCCCTCTGGAGGAGAATACGTCGAGCTGCCGCGTTTTCGGGATGGTGGTCGCGGCCTCCGCGCTGTTGGGAGCTGCTGCGCCCTCGCCTGCCGACGACGGCGGCCTCGTGGGCTGGGTGGAGAGCACACGGGGCGTGCCGGTGGCCGGCGCCCTCGTCTCCGTGTTCGGCAAGACGATCCGCGGCGGCAGCCGGGTGACGCTCTCCGACAGCGAGGGCCAGTTCGTGCTGCCGTCGCTGCCGCCGGGCTCCTACACGCTGCGCGCCGTCGGCGTCGGACACGAGCCCTCGGCCGCCCAGCACATCACCGTCGTCGCCAATCGCGAGGCGCTCTTCACCTTCAGCCTGCGGCCGGTGGGCGAGAGGCTCGACGCCGCGGCCGAGGCGGCGGCCGAGGAGGAGGCCCGGCGCGAGTGGCGCTGGCTGATGCGGCACAAGCGGCGCTCGGTGCTGGAGACGACCGCCCAGGAAGGCGACGGGTGGAGCGGCCCCGACGCGCCCAAGGCCTCGCTGGATGCGAAGGCGAAAACGCCGACCCTCGACGACCTCGGGCTGCTGGGCGGCAACGTCGAGCTGGCGGCCACCTCCAGGCCCGCCAGCTCCACCAGCGACAGCAGCACCGCCCTGCCCGGCGGCGTGGGTGCGCTGCACCTGCAGGGCCGGCTGGCCGACGGCGTCTCCTGGAACCTGGGTGGGCTGGTCTCCGACAACGAGGGACGCTCCTGGCGCACGGCCGCGCAGTTCGTCATCGACCCGGGCGCCGGGCACACCATCGAGGCGGGCGCAGGGTACGGCGCCGGCGAGCTGCTGGTGGCGCAGGGCCTGCTGCAGCCCGACCGCGCCATGGGCGGGTTCTTCGTCAAGGACCGCTGGAAGCTCGGCGACCGGCTGGCGGCCACCGCCGGCGCGCGTTACACGTACGTGGGCTTCCTGCCCGACTCGCATCACGCCGACGCCGTGCTGGAGGTCGAGCTGCGCGGCTCGCCGCAGACCGTGGTGCGCGGCTCGCTCGTCACCCGCACCCTGGCCCCCGGCGGCGACCTGCTCACGCTGTCGACGCTCACCAACTCGCCGGCGATCACCTGGGCGCGATTCGACGACGACCTGCGGCCCTCCCGCAGCTTGCGCTGCGAGCTGGGGATCGACCACACGCTGGGCGCCTCCACCCAGCTGCGCGCACGGGTGTTCGACGAGGGCACCCGGGACTTGCTGGTCACCACCTTCGACGACGCCACCCCGTTCGTCCGCAACGCCGGCGACGCGCAGGCGCGCGGCTTCGCGCTGAGCGTGGGACGGCGCTTCGCCAAGATCGCGGACGGGTCGCTCACCTACACGTTCGGCCGGGCCCGTCGCACCGGCGGCCTGTTCGCTGCGCCGGTGACCGCGTTCGAGGAGTCCGACTTCCACGACCTGGTGGCGCGGCTGGAAACGGTGTTCGAGTGGACCGACACCCGGGTGGTCGCCTACTACCGGGTGAACGGCCTCGTCGACCACCGTGCGCCTGCCGACGCCAGCGGCGCCCACAACTCCGCCACCGCCAACCGCTTCGACGTGCAGCTCAAGCAGGGGCTGCCCTTCCTGCAGCCGCTCACCCGCGCCGACTGGGAGCTGCTGTTCGCCGTCCGGAACATGTTCTACGAGGCATCGGAGGTCGGCTTCCTCGACGAGCTGGCGGTGCAGGATCCGCCGACCCGCCTGGTGGGAGGGATCTCGGTCCGGTTCTAGGTGTGAGCGGCGACACACCGATCAGGGAGGCGTCTGTTGCCTCCTTTTTCTGTGCACGAAGCGTCGCTTCAAGCCGTTGGTTCGGCGTTCAGGCGGCCGGATCCGAGATTGCCGACACGCCAGAAACCACCTCGTATTACAGTACTTAGGTGGGTCCTGTCGCCCGCTCCGCTGGCACGTCGATTGCGTGCGGATACCGTCTGGAGCCACAGCATGCGTGTGCGCGGGCGGTGATGAGCCGGACCCTCAAGAACGCGCTCGTCGTCACCGCAGCCCTCGTGCTCGCGGGGGTGGGGATCTGCAACATCGTCCTGAAGGCCACCTGGACGATGGTCGACGACGGCGTGTTCTGGCGCGCCGCTCCGCAGGGGCTGGTCGCCGCTCGCGTGGCCGCCAGCGGGCCGGCCGCTCGTGCGGGGATCCGCGCGGACGACGTCCTGCTGGCCGTCGACGGCGAGGAGGTGCTGAGCCCGGAGCGCCTGGAGGCGGCGCTGCTGGCCAGGAGCCGGGGCGAGCGGGTCACCTACACGCTGCTGCGGGCCGAGGAGCGGCGGAGCCTGACGGTGACCCTGCAGCCGCTGCCACAGGGCAACGTCAGCGCGTTCTACTACCTGTCCCTGGCCGGCTTCTTCAGCCTGGTGGTGGGCACGGTCGTGATGCTGCGGCGACCCGCCGAACGAACCTCGCTGCATTTCTACCTGATCTGCGTCCTGTTCTTCCTGATGTACGCGACCTCGTACACGGGGAAGCTCGACGCCTTCGACTGGCTGCTGGTGTGGACCGACCACCTGGCGACGCTGTTCCTGCCGGTGGTGTTCCTGCACTTCTGCTTCAGCTTCCCCGAGCGGCGGATCGTCTCCGCGCGCCGGTGGCTGGTGCCGGCGCTGTACATGCCCGCCTTCCTGCTCACCGGGGCCGCGGCCATGAGCCAGGCGCTGTTCGCCCGGGGCGAGCAGCCGGCCGGTCTGTGGGGCGTCGTCGCGGCGATCGACGCTGCCAAGCCCCTGTACTTCGCCTCGCTGTTCGCGGTCTCCTTCGGTGTGCTGCTGCACTCGTACAACCGCGCGCGCAGCCTCACCGCCCGGCGGCAGGTGAAGTGGCTGGTCTGGGGCACGGCCGCCGGCGCCTTCCCGTTCCTGGCCTTCTACGCCCTGCCCTTCGCGCTGGGGCGGGAGCCGGGCCTGGCCATGCAGCTGGTCGGCTACGGGCCGCTCGCCCTCGTCCCGCTGTCGCTCGCCTACGCCGTGGTCAAGCACCGGCTGATGGACGTGGAGCTCATCTTCCGCCGCTCGCTCGGCTACGTGCTGGCGGTGGCGGTGATCATCGGCCTGGCGCTGCTGACCGAGAGCCTCACCGAGGTGCTGTGGGAGGAGCCGCACGCCACCCTCATCACCCTGCTGAGCGCGCTGGTGGTGATGGTGCTGTTCACTCCGCTCAAGGCGCGTATCCAGGAGGCACTGGAGCGGCTGTCCTACAAGGGCCGCTACTCCTCGCGCAAGGCCCTGGTCAGGCTCTCCGAGGACCTGAACGCCGACCTCGACCTGGAGCGCACCTGCGAGCGCCTGCTGGAGGGGATCGGCGCCGCCCTGGGCATCGGGGAGATGGTGGTGTTCCTGCCGGGCGAGGACCACTCCTTCGCGCCGTTCCGAGCCCGGGGCGCGCCGCAGGCGCTGGCGGGCCCGCCCCTGCGCACGAGCGCCCTGCTGCAGCGCCTGTCGGCGGGACAGCCGGTCGACGTCGACCCGCCCGCCGTGGAGCACCCCGAGCTCGCCGCCTACGGCCTGGCCTGGCTGTTCCCGTGCCGGGTGAAGGGCGAGGTGATCGCGGTGCTGGGGGTAGGGCGCAAGGACGGCTCCGAGCTGCTCAACAGCGAAGAGGTCGACCTGCTCAAGGCGCTGGCGGCGCAGGCGGCCTCGGCCATCCTCAACGGGCGGCTGTTCCGCAGCCTCAGCGAGAAGGCCGAGGAGCTGCGCGGGCTCAAGGAGTACAACGAGAACATCCTGGAGAGCCTCGACTCGGGCATCGTGGTGCTCGACCTCGAGGGCCGGCTGGTCCGCTGGAACCGAGCCATGGAGACGCTCGACGGCCGGGCGCGGCTGTCGGTGCTCGGCCGCAGCCTGGAGGCGGTGTTCCCGGAGGCGTTCCTGGAGGCGCTGCGCGGCTCGCTGGTCCTGGCCGACCGCGAGGAGATCGCGCACATCTTCAAGCTGCACCTCCCCTCCTCGGACGGCCGCAGCCTGATCGTCAACGTCTCGATCGCGCCCTTCCAGTCCGCCCCCGGCGAGCGCTGCGGCACCATCCTGATCCTCGACGACGTCACCGAGCGGGTGCGGCTGGAGGAGCAGCTGCAGCACGCGGAGAAGATGGCCTCGGTGGGGTTGCTGGCGGCCGGCGTGGCCCACGAGGTGAACACGCCCCTGGCGGGCATCAGCTCCTACACCCAGCTGCTGCGCGGGCAGCTGGAGGAGCAGGATCCCCGCCAGCAGGTACTGGAGAAGATCGAGAAGCAGAGCTTCCGGGCGGCGCGGATCATCAACGGGCTGCTCAACTTCTCGCGCTCCAGCGGGACCGAGTTCGAGCAGGTGGACCTCAACAAGGTGCTGCTGGACGTGCTCTCGCTGGTGGAGCACCAGCTGGAGGGCGCGAAGATCCGTGTGCGGCGGGAGCTGGCGAACGAGCTGCCGCCGGTGCGGGGCAACGCCAACCGGCTGCAGCAGGTCTTCTTCAACCTGGTGCTGAACGCGCGCGACGCCATGCCCAGCGGCGGCTGGCTGACCCTGGCCACCTCGGCCGTCAACGGCACGGTCTGCGTGGAGGTGAAGGACACCGGCCACGGCATCCGCCGCGAGCACATCCGCCGCATCTACGACCCGTTCTTCACCACCAAGGGCATCGGCAAGGGCACCGGGCTGGGACTGAGCGTCTCCTACGGGATCGTGCAGGAGCACGGGGGGGCCATCTTCGTGGACAGCGCCCCGGGCCAGGGCACCAGCTTCCAGGTCACCCTCCCCGCGCTGGCGCTGACGGAAGCCGCACGCTAGCCGCCGCCGCGCAGTTGTGGTGAGATGGTCCGTCCAGGAGAGAGATGAGCAAGGAGTCCATCCTCGTCGTCGACGACGAGGAGGTGATGCGGGACGTGCTGGGGCAGGTGCTGGGCCGCGCCGGGTACGAGGTTTCCTTCGCCGATAGCGGCCTGCGCGGGGTGGAGCTCGCCCGCAAGGGCTCCTTCGCTGCGGCCATCGTCGACGTGATGCTGCCGGAGATGGGCGGCCTGGAGGTGCTGGAGGAGCTGAAGAAGGTCGACCCCGAGATGGTGGTGCTGATGATCACCGCCTTCGCCTCGATGGAGATGGCCATCGACGCCATCAAGAAGGGGGCCTTCTACTTCGTCCCCAAGCCCTTCGACAACCAGCAGCTGCTGCACATCCTGGCCAACGGCCTCGCCAAGAGGCGCCTGGAGGACGAGAACCGCCAGCTGCGCAGCGCGCTGCGCGACCAGGGCCGCTTCATGGAGCTGGTGGGCAAGAGCCCGAAGATGCTGCAGGTCTTCCAGCTCGTCGCCCAGGTGGCCCCCTCGCGCTCCACCATCCTGGTGGCGGGCGAGAGCGGCACCGGCAAGGAGCTGGTGGCCAAGGCCATCCACCAGAACTCCACCCGCCGCGACAAGCCGTTCGTGGTGGTCAACTCCGGCTCGCTGCCGCACGAGCTGCTGGAGTCGAACCTCTTCGGCCACGTCAAGGGCGCCTTCACCGGCGCGGTCTACGCCAAGAAGGGCCTGTTCGAGCTGGCGGACAAGGGCACCCTCTTCTTCGACGAGATCGGCAACATCCCGCTGGAGACCCAGGCCAAGCTGCTGCGGGTCATCCAGGAGCGCGAGTTCATGCGCCTGGGCGGGGTGGAGACGATCAAGGTCGACGTGCGGGTGGTGGCCGCCACCAACATCGACCTGCGCCGCGCCGTGGAGGAGGGCCGCTTCCGCGAGGACCTCTACTACCGCCTGAACGTGATCGCGGTGCAGCTGCCGCCGCTGCGCCAGCGCAAGGAGGACATCCCCGCGCTGGTGCAGCACTTCATCGACAAGTACGCGCGCGAGAACGGCAAGCCGATCGACCGGGTCACCCCGGAGGTGATGCAGACGCTGATGGACTACGACTGGCCCGGCAACGTCCGCGAGCTGGAGAACGTCATCGAGCGCGGCGTGGTGCTGGCCACCTCGGAGAGCATCGGCCGCGAGCTGGTCCCCGAGCACGTGCGCAGCAGCCCCAGCTTCCACATCCCGCCGGTGGCGGTGCCGCCCGAGGGCATCAACCTGCGCGAGGTGATCGCCAACTTCGAGAAGCGGCTGATCGAGTCGACGCTGGAGGTCACCGCCGGCGTGCAGAAGGACGCCGCCCGCCTGCTCGGTCTCAAGCCGACCACGCTCAACGAGATGATCAAGCGCCACAGCATCCTGCTGCCGCGCGACCGCGAGCGTCGCCCCACCCTGCGCGAGGAGAGCGCGGTTCCCCGCAGCGGCGGCTGAGGGTGGCCGTTCTTGACAGCCGCGCCCGGGGCTGTTAGCTTTCGCGCCTAACTGGCGGTACTTTCGGGGTTTACTGGCGCAGGGATGGCATTCCAGGGCTCGCTAGCCGAGCTTCAGCTTCCGGACATCATCCAGCTCGTCAGCGTGAGCGGGAAGACCGGGGTCTTCCACCTGGTGGACGGCCGCCGGCGCGGCCAGATCTGGCTGCACGAGGGCCGCATCGTGCACGCGGAGACGGAGGACTCCTCGGCCGAGGAGGCGGTCTACTCGCTGGCCATCTGGAGGACCGGCGAGTTCCGCTTCGAGCCGGGCATCGCCGCGCCCAGGCACACCATCCAGAAGAGCAACACCAACCTGCTGATGGAGGCGGCGCGCCGGCTGGACGAGTGGCGGGTGCTGTCGAAGAAGATCCCCTCGGTCGACCTCGTGCCCGAGTTCGTGATCCTCGACAACCGCGAGGGCCAGATCAACCTCAACACCATGGAGTGGCTGCTGCTGTCGAAGATCGACGGCCAGCGCACCGTCAAGCAGATCGCCACCGCCGCCGGAATGGGGGTTTTCGACGCGGCCAAGCTGCTCTACGGGCTGGTCGCCACCAACCTCATCCGGCTGAGGGAGCAGACGCCGGCTCCGCAGCCGGCCGCCGCCGGGACGCCTGGGCGGGGCACGGTGACCGCGACGGTGGTCCGCGCCACCGCGGTCCCCGAGCCGGCCGGCACCCCCGCCCGCGGGACCGCGCCGGCGGCGAGCGCGCCTCTGCTCGCCCAACTGGCGCGGGTCCACGACGAGTGCGTGGCCCTGCTGGGCCCGATCGGGGAGACCGTGGTGCAGAAGCACTACAACCGGGCGCGGGCCGAGATCGAGCGCGGCGCCGGCCCCGAGGCGATCGAGGAGGCGGTGCAGCAGATCGCCCGCGCCGCCGGCATCCTCAAGGGCAGCGCCGTGGCCGAGGCGGTCATGCGCCTCACTCGCGGCTAGGGCGAAGGGGCGCCCGCCGCGCTCCCCAGCCGAGCGCAGGCCCTCGGATCGACCCGCGACCCGAGGGCCCGCCGAGCGCCTAGGCGACGTCGAAGCGGTCGAGGTTCATCACCTTGTTCCAGGCGGCGACGAAATCCTGGACGAACTTCACCTGCGCGTCCGAGCTTCCGTAGACCTCGGCCAGGGCCCGCAGCTCGGAGTTGGAGCCGAAGACGAGGTCGACGCGTGTGGCCGTCCACTTCAGCTCACCCGTCTTGCGATCCCGCCCTTCGAAGACGTCCTTGGCCTCTGCTGCCGGCTTCCACTCCGTGCCCATGTCGAGCAGGTTCACGAAGAAGTCGTTGGTCAGCGCCTCCGGCCGCCTGGTGAAGACGCCGTGCGGGGACTTACCGGAGTTGGCGTTCAGGGCGCGCATCCCCCCGACGAGGACCGTCATCTCCGGCGCCGTCAGCGTCAGCAGCTGCGCCTTGTCGACCAGCAAGGCCTCGGCCGACACCGTGTACCTGCCCTTGAGGTAGTTGCGGAAGCCGTCCGCGATCGGTTCGAGCACGGCGAACGAGGCCACATCGGTCTGCTCGGCCGAGGCGTCCATGCGCCCCGGCCTGAAGGGGACCTTCACCTCGTGGCCGGCCTTCCTGGCCGCCTGCTCGACACCCGCGCAGCCGGCCAGGACGATCAGGTCGGCGAGCGAGACCTTCTTGCCGCGCGAGGTCGCCCGGTTGAACTCGCTCTGGATGCCCTCGAGCGTCCTCAGCACCTTTGCCAGCTCGGCCGGCTGGTTGACCGGCCAGTCCTTCTGGGGCGCGAGGCGAATCCGCGCGCCGTTCGCCCCGCCCCGCTTGTCGGAGCCACGGAAGGTGGACGCCGACGCCCAGGCTGTCGACACCAGCTGCGAGACCGACAGGCCCGAAGCCAGGATCTTTCCCTTGAGGGAAGCGATGTCCTTCTCGTCGACCAGCTCGTGGTCGACCGCGGGGGTCGGGTCCTGCCAGATGAGCTCTTCCGCGGGCACCTCCGGCCCGAGATAGCGCGCGCGGGGACCCATGTCGCGGTGCGTCAGCTTGAACCAGGCGCGGGCGAAGGCGTCTGCGAACTCGTCCGGATGCTCGTAGAAGCGCCTCGAGATCTTCTCGTAGGCCGGGTCGAAGCGCAGCGAGAGGTCCGTGGTCAGCATGGAAGGGGCGATGCGCTTCGACCGGTCGTGGGCGTGGGGCACCGTTCCCGCGCCCGCCTCACCCTTCGGCTTCCACTGGTGCGCGCCGGCCGGGCTCTTCGTCAGCTCCCACTCGTAGCCGAACAGGTTCTCGAAGAAGCTGTTGCTCCACTTCGTCGGCGTCTTCGTCCAGGTGACTTCCAGGCCGCTGGTGATCGCGTCGGCGCCCCTGCCCGTTCCGAAGCTGCTCTTCCAGCCGAGGCCCTGCTGCTCGATGGGGGCCGCTTCCGGCTCGGGGCCCACATGGGACGCGGGACCGGCGCCGTGGGTCTTGCCGAAGGTGTGCCCCCCGGCGATCAGCGCGACCGTCTCCTCGTCGTTCATCGCCATGCGGGCAAAGGTCTCGCGGATGTCCCTGGCCGCCGCGATCGGATCCGGGTTGCCGTTCGGGCCTTCCGGGTTGACGTAGATCAGGCCCATCTGGACCGCGGCGAGCGGATTCTCGAGGTCGCGGTCTCCGGAGTAGCGCTCGTCGTCCAGCCACTTGTTCTCGGAGCCCCAGTAGACCTCCTCCTGCGGCTCCCAGACGTCCGCGCGCCCGCCGCCGAAGCCGAACGTCTTGAATCCCATCGACTCCAGGGCGACGTTGCCGGCCAGGATCATGAGGTCGCCCCAGGAGATCTTGCGGCCGTACTTCTGCTTGAGCGGCCAGAGCAGCCGGCGCGCCTTGTCGAGGCTCACGTTGTCGGGCCAGCTGTTGATGGGCGCGAAGCGCTGCTGGGCGGCTCCGGCTCCACCGCGGCCGTCGCCGGTGCGGTAGGTGCCGGCGCTGTGCCAGGCCATGCGGATGAACAGAGGCCCGTAGTTCCCGAAGTCGGCCGGCCACCAGTCCTGCGAGTCGGTCATCAACGCGCGAAGGTCCTTCTTCACGGCCCCCAGATCGAGGCTCTCGAACTCCCTGGCGTAGTCGAAGCCCTCGCCCATGGGGTTGGACAGGGAGGAATGCTGGCGCAGGAGGTCGAGCCGCAGCCGGTTCGGCCACCAGTCACGGTTCGTCGTGCCGCCGCCAGCGACGTGATCGAACGGGCACTCACCTGCGGCCTTCTCGTTACCCATTGCGGCTCCTTTCACGATCTCAGCACAGAGGGACGATCCCGCCGTCGTCGGGACGACGTCGGGCCGTCAGGGCGAGGAGTGTGACAGCGCCGCCCTCAGTGGTCCAACGAGTAATCTTGGCCATAATGATCGATACTCTCGATCAGAGATGACCACCCTTCCCACCCTGCGCCAGCTCGCCTACCTGGTCGAGCTCTCCGAGCGCCTCAGCTTCCGCGCGTCCGCCGAGGCGCAGTTCGTCACCCAGTCCACGCTGTCGGCCGGGATCAAGGAGCTGGAGACGGCGCTGGGCGTCCAGCTCGTCGAGCGCGACCGGCGCCACGTGCGCTTCACCGCGGTGGGCGAGGAGGTGGCCGCGCGCGCGAGAGGGCTTCTGGCGGCGGCGACCGACCTGGCGGAGGCGGCACGCTCCGCGACGCGCCCCCTGTCCGGGCCGCTGCGCCTGGGCGCGATCCCCACGATCGCACCCTATCTGCTGCCCCGCGTGCTCCCGGCGCTGCGGCGAGCGTACGCCGAGCTGAAGCTCTACCTGCGCGAGGACCTGACGCTACGCCTGCTCGAGCGCCTGCGCGCGGGCCGCCTGGACCTCGCGCTGATCGCGCTGCCCTTCGACACGGGCGACCTCCACGTGGTGGAGCTGTTCAGGGACGAGTTGTCGCTCGTCACCCGTGGAGACGATCCCGCGGTCCGGGAGGGACAGCTCGGTCTGCGGCAGATCGACCCCGCCGACCTGCTGCTGCTCGAGGAGGGACACTGCCTGCGAGACCACGCGATCGCCGCCTGCGGTTCCCGCCCTGGCGGCTGGCAGCCCCGGGTCGAGGCCACGAGCCTGACGACGCTCATCCAGATGGTCGAGGGCGGAATGGGCGTGACGCTGCTGCCCAGGATCACGCTCGAGGCGGGAATCCTCAGGGGCAGTCGCCTGGTTGCCCACCCGCTGTCGGCCCCGGCGCCGTCGCGCACGCTCGCGCTGGTGACGCGGCGGACGTCTCCGCGCCGCCGCGACGCGGATCTCCTCGCGGAGTTCCTCCTCGAGCACCACCGCCGGTCGGGGCGCGGCGGCGCCCGCGGAGCGCGCCGGCTGCCGCCAGGACGCCGACAGGACCGGGCTTCGTCCTGGAACGCGTAGCACCGACAGCCGCATGGTGAAGCCGTTCGTGGATGCGTCCGGCCGGCGAGGGGCCGGGCCCGGGCAGGTTCCCGTCGCTTGGGGCCCAGCGCCCTCCCGAAATTCGTGCTTGACTCCCGCCGGGCGGATTATGAAAATGAAATCCATTTTCATGTTGGTTTCACGCCGCTCCCCGCGGGAGGTCTTGGCATGACAGGGTGCGTTCTCGTGCTCTTGCCCGTTCTGCTCGCCTGGCCGGGCCCGGATGCTCGCTTCGTCGTCACCGGCACGGTGGTCGACCCGAGCGGGGCGCCCGTTCCCGCCGCCGTCGCCAGCGTCTCCGCCGACGTCGGCGGGGAGAGCGCCTCGGTCAGCACCGGGGCCGACGGCACGTTCGTGCTGACGCTCGCCCCGGGCGGCTACACGGTCGAGGTGTCCGCAGCCGGCTTCTCGGCCGTCAGCCAGAGGGTCGTCGCCGCCGAGCAGGGGAGCGCGTCGCTGGACTTCGTGCTCTCCCTCGCGAAGCTGCGCGAGACGGTGAGCGTCGAGTCGACAGGTGACTACGCGGTCGGCGTCGTCACCAGCGCGACGCGCACCGCGACACCCCTCCGCGACGTGCCTCAGTCCGTCACCGTGACCACTCGCCAGCTGATCCGCGACCAGCTCATGCTGAGCATGGGAGACGTCATGCGCTACACCCCCGGCATCCAGGTGCACCAGGGCGAGAACAACCGCGATCAGGTCGTCATCCGCGGCGACAGCTCGTCGGCCGACTTCTTCGTCGACGGCGTGCGGGACGACGTCCAGTACTACCGCGACCTCTACAACGTGGAGCGCGTGGAGGCCCTGAAGGGCCCGAACGCCACCATGTTCGGTCGCGGCGGCGGCGGCGGGGTCGTGAACAGGGTGATCAAGGAGGCGCAGTTCGAGCCGGTGCGCGAGGCCGCCTTCGAGGCGGGCGGCTACGGGCACAAGCGGGTGGCTGCAGACCTGGACCAGCCGCTGGGCGACACGGTCGCGTTTCGGCTGAACGCCATGTACGAGGACTCCGACAGCTTCCGTGACGCGGTCGGTCTCGAGCGCTACGGCCTCAACCCGACCCTCGCCGTCCGGGCGGGCGATCACACGCGGGTCGCCCTGGGGTACGAGCACCTCCACGACAGACGGGTCGCCGACCGCGGGATCACCTCGTTCCAGGGACAGCCAGCCGATGTCGACGTGGCCACCTACTATGGCAACCCCGCGGACAGCTACGTGCGCGCGGACGTCGACCTGGCGACCGCGCTGGTGGAGACCACGGCCGGGCGGGTCCTCGTCCGCAACCGCACGACCTTCGGCGCCTACGACCGCGGCTACCAGAACTACGTCCCCGGTGCGGTGACCGCGGACAAGTCCCAGGTCTCGCTGAGCGCCTACAACAACGCCACCCGACGCGACAACTTCTTCAACCAGACGGACCTCGTGTGGAAGGGCGTGACCGGAGCGGTCGAGCACACGCTCCTCGCCGGCGTCGAGCTGGGTCGCCAGAGCACGGACAACTTCCGGAACACCGGCTACTTCGGCGACACCTCCACCACCCTGCTCGTACCGTATGCGGCGCCGACCATCTCGCAGCCGCCGGTGACGTTCCGCCAGAGCGCGACCGACGCCGACAACCATGTGAAGACGCTGGTGGGCGCCACCTACGCCCAGGACCAGGTCGTGGTCTCGAAGTGGCTCCAGCTGGTGGGCGGCCTGCGCTTCGATCGCTTCGACCTCACGTATCACAACAACCGCAACGGCGACACCCTCCCTCGCGTGGACGACCTGGTTTCACCGCGCGCGGCAGTGGTGTGCAAGCCGGCGCCACCCGTGTCCCTCTACGCCAGCTACACCGTGTCCTGGCTCCCGAGCTCGGGAGACCAGTTCTCCTCGCTCACGAACGTCACGCAGCAGCTGGAGCCGGAGAAGTTCACCAACTACGAGGCGGGCGCGAAGTGGGAGCCACACGCCGATCTGGCGCTGACCGCGGCCGTGTACCGGCTCGACCGCACGAACACCCGTTCCACCGATCCGAACGATCCGACTCGCATCGTGCAGACGGGAAGCCAGCGCACGAGCGGCGTGGAGGTGGGGATCATCGGCCGCCTCGGCTCGCGCTGGCGCATCGCCGGTGGCTATGCGTACCAGGACGCCTTCGTCACCAGCGCGACCGCCGCGGCGCCCGCGGGCGCGGTGGTGGCCCAGGTGCCGCGGCACACGCTCTCGCTGTGGAACCAGTGGCAGGCCACGAAGCGCCTGGGTGCCGGGCTGGGCCTGCTCCATCGGTCGGAGATGTTCGCCGCCATCGACGACTCGGTGACACTGCCGGGGTTCACCCGGGTCGACCTGGCGGCCTTCTACAGCGTGAGCACCGAGGTGCGGGTGCAGGCGAACCTCGAGAACGCCTTCGACCGCCGGTACTGGCTGAACGCGGACAGCAACACGAACCTGTCGCCCGGCTTCCCGCGGACCCTCCGGGTCGCGGTCACCACCCGGTTCTGATCCGGCCACGCCAGCCGGGGCGGATCACGGCCGCGCCGCCGCGTCCACCAGCGCGCGCCAGCGGTCGAGCACCACCGGCCAGCGGTAGCCCGCGTCGACGTAGCGACGGGCGTTGACGGACAGCGACTGGCGCAGCGCCGCGTCGCGGGCCAGCAGGTCCAGCGCGAACGCGTACTCGTCTGCGTCCTCGTAGAACAGGCCCGCGTTCGAGCGCAGGCAGTGCTCCTGCAGGACCGGCGAGCGCGCGTTGACGAGCCCCGGCGTGCCCAGCGCGAAGCCCTCCAGCAGCACGATGGAGAGGCTCTCGTAGGGGCTGGGGCAGACGAGCGCGCAGGCGCCGGCCATGGCGGCGGCCTTGTCATCCTCCGGCAGGAAGCCGAGGTGGCGCACGCCCGGCTGGGTGTCGAGCGGCATGGCGAGCTTGCCGATCAGCACCAGCTCCGCGCCGCCGGGATGGCGGCGCCGGTAGTGCTCATGGAAGGCCAGCAGCTCGGAGCAGCCCTTGCCGGCGTCGAACCTCCCGGCAAAGAGCGCGTACGGTCGCTCGAGGCCGTGACGCCGGCGGAAGGCCGCCACCTCGGGTTCCGCCGTGGTCTCGATGCCCATGCCGACCAGGAGGCCAGGGCGCTCGCCCAGCGGGAAGCGCTCGCGCACCAGCCGTTCCTCGGCCGCGGTCAGGAAGCCGAAGGCTCGCGGCCGGGCGAACACCTCCCGGTAGATGGAGAAGCGCAGCGGCGGCTCGTCGTGGGTGGTGGGGACGAGGACGGACCGCTCGCCCGCCGCCCGCAGGCCCCAGTAGGTCGGGTAGTAGAGGTAGGTGAAGAAGACGACGGCGTGGTAGCGGTCCGCTTCCGCGGCCAGCGCCTCCACCAGGGCGGGGACGCACGGTCCCTGGCGGCGCAGGAACTCGAGCTCCTCGTCGTGCGTGCGCTCGCGCACGTACAACGGCTCCGCGAAGGCGTTGAACGCAGCCAGGTCGCGTTCCTCCTCGACCGGGAACCGGCGGACGCGGACGCCGCCTAGCTGCTCCTCGCCCGCCGGCAGCTCGTTGCGCCAGCTCACGTAGTCCGCGGCGCGGGTGGTGAACACCGTGATCTCGAAGCGTTCCTGGAGCCGCTCGGCCACCGCGCGCGCCAACGCCTCCGAGCCGCCGGTGACCGAGGGGCCGTAACGCTGGACGACGAAGGCGACGGGCGGAAGGCTCACGCGGCCTCCAGGGCCGGCGCCAGCGCGGCTAGCAGCAGGGTCTGGCCGTCGGCGGCGCGAATGCCTGCGGCCACCCGGCGCTGGCCCTCCAGGACCGAGGCGCGCAGCGTCGCGTCCTCGACCAGCCGCGCCACCAGCGCCGCCACCACCTCGGCGCTCGCGTCCTCCGGGACCAGCAGCCCGGCTCCCGCCAGGGTCTCGGCGACGGCGCCCGCGTCGCTGGCGAGCACCGGCACCTCCGCCAGCATGGCCTCGACCAGCGGGACGCCGTAGCCCTCGTGCCCGGAGAGGGAGACGAGGACGTGGGCCAGCCGGTAGCAGGCGGCGAGCTCATCCGGCTCGAGGTGGCCGAGGAACGCCACCTCCTTCAGCCGCAGCTCGCGGCTCCTGCTCTCGAGCGCGCGGACGTAGGCTCCCAAGCTGCGGTCTCCGACGACCAGCAGCCGGGTCGGCGGCAGCAGCCCGCGCTGCAGCACCGCCAGAGCGGCCAGCACCCGCTCGATCCGCTTGTTCGGCGCCAGGCGCCCGACGCAGAGCAGGTTGATCCGTCCGTCGGCGTACATCCGGCGGAGCACGGGGGCGGGCGTCGGCGGGGGCTGGGTGTCGTGGAGGAACGGCAGGACCGCAGTCGCCCGGAAGCCGGCCGCCTCCAGGTCGCGCCGGCTGAACTCGCTCTTCGCCAGCGCCACCGTCGAGCGCGGCGCGAGCGCGCGCAGCTCCGCGGGCGCCTGCAGCGCGAGGCGGGCCATCTCGCGCGACCAGCCCACGAACCAGCGGGCCGGGGTGACGTTGTGGTACGCGAGGGCGATCCGTCCGCCCGCGGAGAGCGCCGCCCTTGTGGCCGGGCTGCCGGGCGAGAAGTGGTAGAGCCAGACGGTCTGCGGCGAGTCGACCTCGGCGAAGGCGGGCAGCGGCCGCACGTCGGCCGCCCCCGGGTCGCGCCAGCCTGCGAGGATCTCCGATGCGAAACCGGCCTGGCGCAGGAGCCGGCGGATGGTCAGCGCCTCGTTGCCGACCGCGTCGCCGAGGTGGAAGGCCCCCAGCAGCTGGTGCACGGCTCGTGGCGCCGGGGCAGCCGCCACGGCGCGCCTCAGAGCGCCTCGAGGAAGCCGCGCAGAGACGCCTCCACCGCCTCCGGCGCGAAGGCGGCCAGCCGGCGCCGCTGTGCCCGCAGCACCCCGGCCCGCAGCTCCGCGTCCTCGACCAGCGCGCGGCCGATCTCGGCGATCTCGCCGAGGTCGCAGCCCTCGAAGGTCACCCCCGCCTCGCCGAGGGTGAAGGGGACGGCGCCCGCGCGGCGCGCCAGCACCGGGACCTCCGTCAGCATCGCCTCCACCAGCGGCACGCCGAAGCCCTCGTGCTCGCTCATGGAGACGAAGAGGTCGGCGCTCGCGTAGTACGCGAGCAGCTCGTCGTGCGTCACGTGGCCGGCGAACACGACGTCCTCGGGCCGCAGCCCTTCCTCCCAGGCGAAGGCTTCCAGCGCGTCCTGGTAATGGCGTCGCAGCGGCACGCCCTCCCTGGTCTCGCGCCGGGGGGACAGGCCCACCAGCAGCAGCCGCACCGACGGCGAGACGAACCGCTTCCAGAACGAGACGAGGCGCAGCAGGTCCTCCTGCCGCTTGTTCGGCGCCACCCGCCCCACGAAGAGGAGGTTGGTGCGCTGGTCGGCGAGCTGGCGCATCAGCACCGGGTTGGGCTGCTCCCGGTAGCGGGCGAAGTCGAGCACGATGGGCAGGACGCCCGTGCGCTCGAACCCGAGCGCCTCGAGCTCGCGGCGGCTCCACTCGCTGTCGGCCAGGGCCAGGGAGACGCGCCCGCGCAGGCCGGCCAGCTGCTCGCGCCCGAGCTGGCAGATGCGGACCATCTCCGGGTCGTAGGGCACGAAGAACTCGGGGGGGGTGATGTTGTGGTGCAGCAGCACCCGCCGGCCGCTCCAGCCGGCGAGGTCGGCCGTCAGCCGCGAGGGCAGCGCGTAGTGGAGGATGACCACGTCGCCGGCCGCGCCCGCGACCTCGCGCGCGAAGCTGTCGTAGGGCCGTCCCTCGCCGGCGAGGGCGGGGTCGATGTCGGGCGCCCACACCTCGGCCTGGTAGCCCCAGCGGCGGAAGGTGTCCCGCATCAGCCGGGCCGAGTCGCCGATCGCGTCTCCCCGGTGCAGCGCCGGCACCCACTGGTCGATCCTCATCGCGTCGCCGGCCCCGGCCGCAGCGGCGTGCCCTCCAGCACCGGCCGCAGGCGCTCCTGGAGCAGCGCGCCGAAGTCGGTGGCCCGGATCGCATCGACGGCCTGGCGCTGGCTGGCGAGCACGGTCGAGCGCAGCTCGCTGCCGTGGGTGAGGCGGTCCAGCACCTCCGCCACCAGCTCCGGGCTCTTGTCCTGCAGCAGCAGCCCGCCCCCGTGCAGCGTCTCGCGCACGGCGCCGGTCTCGTAGGCCACCACCGGCAGGTTGAAGTACATGGCCTCCTGCAGCGGCACGCAGAAGCCCTCGTGCTCGGAGAGGCAGAGGTAGACGTCCGCCAGGCGGTAGCAGGCGTACAGCTCCTGGTCGTCGAGCTGGCCGGTGAACACCACCTCCTCCAGCCGCAGCTCCTGCACCAGCTGGCGGAGGCGGTCGAGATAGCGCTCGAACCCGCGGTAGTCGCCGACCAGCAGCAGCCGGCTGCGCGGCTGGTGCCACTGCTGGAAGACCGCGAAGCAGCGGATCAGGTCCTCGATCCGCTTGTTGGGGATGATGCGGCCGACGAAGAGCACGTTGAGGCGGCCGTCGTCGTAGAGACGGCGCACGACCGGCGAGGGCGGTCGCTCGTAGAGCGAGAGGTCGAGCACGATCGGCAGCACGCCGGTGGCCGCGAAGCCGGCGGCCTCCAGCTCCCGCCGGTTGAACTCGCTGTCGCCCAGGGCCAGCTCCGTGCGCTCCGCGAACGCCTCGAGCTCGCGACGGCCGTGGTGGCACAGCCCCGCCAGGTGGCGATGGAAGCCGAGGAAGAAGCGGGCCGGGGTGATGTTGTGGTACACGACCACCAGGCGGTCGGGTGCGCGGTGGATCAGCCGGCCGGCCGCGCTGCCGATCGAGAAGTGGTAGATGCAGACGGCTTCGGGCGAGGACACCTGGCGGTACTCCCACAGCGGCCGCGCCAGGTGGGCGACCCGCGGGTGCACCAGCTCGGCGAAGATCTCGGAGACGAGACCCCGCCCGCGCAGGTGGCGCTGGATGGCGAGCGCCTCGTTGCCGATCGCGTCGCCGTAGGAGAGCGCCGCCAGCAGCTGGTGAACCGCCCTCATCCGCGCCCGCTCCCGCCGCCCTGGGCCGGGTCGCGGTAGACCACCATCTGCTCCAGCGTCTTCTCCCGGCGCTCGAGCGCCTCCAGGCGACCCAGCAGGTGCAGGCTGCGGCTCTTCTCCTCGGTGAGCTCCAGGTTGAGCCGGGACAGCTCCAGCACCAGGTTGTGCAGCAGGTGGACGTAGAAGCGGTTGAGGTCGGACTGCCGCGACAGCGCCGAGATCATGGGCGTCGGGTTCCAGAACAGCTTCTGCACCGGCCGCAGCAGGCCCCGCAGGGCCGGGAGCAGGCCGCCCCGGCTGGAGCGGTAGATCTCGTCCCTGCCGAAGGAGAAGTTCCACTGGCCGTCGCGCGCGCGGAACTCCTCCAGCAGCTCCGCCCGCAGCTCCGGGGCGGTGAGCACGGCCGCGAGCGGCCGCTCGGCGATGAAGCGCAGCTCCTCGTCGGTGTAGAGGCCCTGCTTGCGCTCGGCGATCCTCTTGTACACGTCGGCCAGCAGCCGCTGCACGTCCAGGCCGTCGGCCTTCACCTCGAAGCTCATCGGAAGACCTCGCCCTTCAGTGGCCGCGGGGCATCGGCACGCCCGGCGCCCAGTACACGATCGCCATCACGGCCACCGTCCAGAGGGCGACCGCCGCCAGCAGCGGGCGATCGGTGAGCAGCAGGTCGCTCGGGCTGCCGCCCTGCTCCCTGCGGTGGACGAGGTAAAGATACCGGAAGATCCCGTAGATCACGAAGGGGATGGTCAGCGACAAGCGGTCGGTGCGGTACTTGTCGATGGTCTCCGGCGCCAGCGTGTAGAAGGCGTAGGCGGTCAGGCAGGAGGCGGTCACCACCGAGATCATCTGGTCCAGCAGGTAGGGGCTGTACTCGGCCAGGATGCGCCGGTGGCCGGCGGCGTCGGCCAGCGTCACCAGCTCGTGGCGCCGCTTGGAGAGGGCCAGGAAGAGAGCCAGCAGCGTGGTGCAGACCAGCAGCCAGTCGCTGAAGACGACCCCGATCGCCAGCGCCCCCGCTACCGCCCGCAGCACGAAGCCGACGGCGATCGACAGCACGTCCAGGATGACCACGTGCTTGAGCAGGAACGAGTACACCAGGTTGAGGACGAAGTACCCGAGCGCCGCCATCGCGAACGGCCAGCCCAGCAGCAGCGCCGAGGCCAGGGCGGACAGCGAGAGCAGGCCGCAGGCCCACTTCGCCACCGCCGGTGGCAGCGCGCCGCTCGGCAGCGGACGCCGGCTCTTCACCGGGTGGAGGCGGTCCTGCTCCAGGTCGACCAGGTCGTTGAGCAGATAGGTGGCCCCGGAGAGGGCGCAGAAGATGACGAAGGCGGCCAGCGCCCGCAGCACGGCGTCGGCGTCGAAGAGGTGCTTGGAGAAGCCGAGCGCGACCAGGACCACCAGGTTCTTGGTCCACTGGTGGGGGCGGACGGAGACGAGAAGGGCGCGCGCGAGACTCATGAGTCGGCCTCCCCGGGGGGCCCCGGGGCGCGGGCGGGCCTCGGCGGACCCGCCCGCCACGCGTTCGCCGACCTCAGGCGAAGCTGCGAACGGCCTCGTCCTCGGACTCGTACGTCTCGAAGACCGTCAGGAGCTTGGTGATGGAGAGCAGGTCCTGGATCTTCTTGGTCAGGTTCAGGAGCTTCAGCTTGCCGCCCTTGCGGCTCACCGTGGTGTAGGTGCGGACGATCTCGCCGAGACCGGCGGAGTCGACGTAGGGCACGTCGGCCAGGTTGAGCAGGATCTTGGTATTCCCGCTGTCGGCCAGCTTCGTCACTGCCTCGCGGAGTGCGTCGTCGCCCTCGCCGATCAGGATCTTTCCGTGAAGATCCAGGATCACCACGTTTCCGACCTGACGCTCGACGATCTTCATGGCGGCATTCTCCCTGCAGGATAAAGCTTTACGTTCGAGAGACGTAACGCTATCACGCGGCTCCGAGACAAGTCAATGTAGGCACTTCGAGGATGCGCCTTGCGGGCGCGCAGCCTCGAGGATTTGGCCGGAGTCGTTGCGGCGAGCTTCCTTCCTCGCTCCGGACGGCGCTTTGCACCCCCCAGACCCCCCGTTCAGGCCGAGAGCCTGACGGTCATTCGCCTTCCCGGCGCAGCTTCTTGCGGCTCCGCTTGCGGGCCAGGGCCTGCTTGGCCCGGCGCTTGTCGCCGGGCTTCAGGTAGAAGCTGTGCTTCTTGATGTCCTTGATGATGTCTTCCTGCTGGACCTTGCGCTTGAAGCGGCGGAGGGCGTTCTCGATCGACTCGCCTTCCTGCATCTTGATCTCAGCCATACCTGATTCACACCCCCTGACCGCCTGAGATTCCCCTCACGTCGAGGGTCGGGCTTTTCGCGAAGCACCGATGCTAGGATGGGGTCGCGCGGGTGTCAATAGATCTGCCGTAAGTTCAAGGATTTAAATGCCCGAGACCCCACCCGGCGGGGGGACGCTCTTCGTGGTGGCGACCCCGCTCGGCAACCTCGAGGACCTGACGCTGCGCGCGCTGCGGGTGCTGCGCGAGGTGTCGCTCGTGGCCTGCGAGGACACGCGGCGCACCCAGACGCTGCTGCGGGCGCACGGGATCCCGACCCGCACCACCTCCTACTTCGAGCACAACGAGCGCTGGAAGGGCGAGCGGATCCTGGCGGAGCTGCGCGAGGGTCGCCACGTCGCCCTGGTGAGCGACGCGGGCACGCCGGGCGTCTCGGACCCGGGCTACCGGCTGGTGCGGGACGCGCGGGCGGAAGGCCTGCAGGTGGTGCCCGTGCCCGGGCCCAGCGCCGCGATCGCGGCGCTGTCGGTCTCGGGACTGCCGACGGACCGGTTCCTGTTCGTGGGCTTCCTGCCGCCCCGCTCCGGCCCCCGCCGCCGGGCGCTCGCCGCGCTCGCCGCCGAGCGGCCGACGCTCATCCTCTACGAGTCGCCGCTGCGCGTGGTCGAGCTGCTGGGCGAGATGCAGGAGGCCTTCGGCGACCGCGAGGCGTTCCTCTGCCGCGAGGCCACCAAGCTCCACGAGGAGTACCGGCGCGGGCGGCTGTCGACGCTGCGGCAGGCGCTCGTCGCCCGGGATGCCGTCAGGGGCGAGATCGTCCTGGTGGTCGCCGGCGCGGCGGCGGCGCCGGCCGCCGCCGCCGAGACCGACCCGGTCGCCCTCTACCGCGCCCTGGCCGCCGAGGGGCGGACCCGCCGGGAGGCGGTCAAGGAGGCGGCACGGCGGCTGGGCCGGCCCGCCCGCGAGGTGTACCGGCTGGTACAGCAGGCCGAGACCGCCATCTATACTAACGATTGATATAGTGGTCGACGTCGACGCGGGCGATGCCCAGCGGCGGCAGCACCAGATCGAACCCGCACGGCTCCGCCGCCTCCGTGGAGCCGAGCGGCGCCGTCCGGGCCTCGCCATCCAGGCCCTCCAGGCGCACCGGGTGGGTCTCCCCGCCGACGTTGGCCAGGAACACCCGTGTGCGCCCGCCCGCCCGCAGCGCCAGCCCCTGCACGCGCTCGGGCCGGCGCGAGACGACGGGCAGCACCCAGGCCTCGCCCATCGCCGCCATCTCGGCGAGGGCGTGGTAGACGGGATAGGGCCGCTCGCCGTCCATGACCCCGCGCGGGCCGACCAGCTCGAAGAAGCCGAGGCTCGCGTAGCCGGCCACCGCCGCCCGGGCGACGAACAGGAGCGTCCAGGCCGCGGCCACGGGGCCGACCTGCCGGGGGTCGTCCGTGAAGGGCGGCCCGCCGGGCGCGGGCGAGGCGGGCGGCAGCGGGTCGCTGCGCGGCCGCAGGGTGATCGGCGTGACGGCCAGCGGCAGCCCGGGCGCGAGGTCGTGCGCCGTGGCCGCCGTCCACTCGAGGCTGTCCAGGTTCTCGAACAGCGTGGCGTCGTCGAAGGCGTGGACCTGCGGGTTCAGCGAGAAGCCGAGCTGGTCCAGCCCGGCAGTCGGCGGGTGGAGGCGGTTCAGCTCCGTGAAGTAGCGGTCGACGCCGCCGGCGAAGCGGGCCTTCGGGTCGAGCGGCAAGAGCGCCTCCCGCGCCGCGGCGGCGTCACCCTCGTGCGTGGCGAGGTCCTGGGCGCGGAAGACGCGCCAGTGGCTGACGCGAGCCGTCAGCGCCGAGGCCCGTGCGAAGAGCGCCCGCAGCGCTGGCAGCGGCGGCTCGGGGAGGAAGAGGGCGAGCTCGAGCGCCACCCCCACCCGCCCGGCGTTCGCCACCGCACGCGCGAGCGTCTCCTCCCAGCCGGGCGCGTCGAGGTGCAGGTCGGCCCGCAGGTGGTCGAGCCGCAGGGCGCGCAGGAGGTCGGCCTGCGCCGGGGACAGGCTCACCAGCCCGGCGCCGGCGAGGCCGAGCGCCGGCCGCGGCAGCGGGCGCCCCGCCTCCACCCAGAGCACCGCGGGCGCGGGGCTGTTGCGCTTCCGCGGCAGGGCACCCGGGACCGTGGCCAGGGCCTCCTGGATCCCGCCGGTGAGGGTCAGCGTGATCGTCTGCGCGACGCGGGTCCCCTGCCGCATCTCCGTGGGATACGGCAGCGCCAGCGGCGGGCAGTACGTCTTGAAGGACGCGTCGGACCAGTTGCGCTGGTCCTCCGTCTCGAAGGTGTCGCCCTCCATCCGCACCTCGGCCGTCACCCCGGCCGCCGGCTGGTGGGCGATCGCGCGCAGGTCGAAGAACGGCTGGTGCGGCGAGACCAGGCGCGGGAAGACGGCCCCGTGCCGGCGGCCGTCCACCGTCTCCAGCGTGCAGGGCTCGCCGGCGCAGGAGAGCGGGTGCAGCACGCAGAAGCCGACGCGGTTGCGCAGGAAGGTCGAGCCCGCCGTGCCGTCGATCGAGTACACGATCCGGCCGTCGCGAGAGCCCTCGATCCGCGCCTCCCAGTCCAGCCGGACCGCCCCCCGCCGGTGGCGGGCGACGAAGCGGACGCGGAAGCGGTCGGCGTCGGCGTCGAGCTGGAGGTCCTCGATCTCGGCCGGCACCGTGGCCCAGCCGGCCTCGCGCACCGCCGCGTAGATGCCGCGCAACACCTCGCGCTCGCCGAGGCGGACCCAGCGCAGCCAGCCCCGGTCGAAGACGAGCCGCAACGGCCCCGCGCGGAGGGGGACGGCGAGAGGGGGAGCGGCGTGCGGCGGGGCGGCCGGCGGCGGCTCGGCAGACATCGCGGTCCCCCAGTATAGGCGTCGGTGCAACGGAACGCCGACCGGCGCGGCTCCGTAGTACGTTGTCGACGTGATCTGCCATCCAACCGCCGCCCTTTCCAGGAGGCCTCTGCCCATGACGCCAAGCCGCAGGAACGTCGTCCTGTTCCTGGCCGCCGCCGGCCTCGCCGCCTCTGCCGTGCACGCCCAGTCGCGAGGCTCCCTCGACACGCCCCGGCCGGCCGTACCGGCCGCCGAACGGCCCACGCCGCCCGGGGCGGAAGCCCGCGGGCTGCCGCCGCTGCTCGACCGCGAGCTGTTCTTCGGGAACCCCGAGATCGCCGCGGCCCAGCTCTCGCCGGACGGCCAGTACATCGCCTTCCTCAAGCCGTGGAAGGACACCCGCAACGTCTACGTGAAGAAGACGGCGGAGGCCTTCGACAAGGCCCGCCTGCTGACCGCCGAGGCGAAGCGCCCGATCCCGGGCTTCTTCTGGACCCGCGACAGCAGACAGATCCTCTACGTCAAGGACAACGACGGGGACGAGAACTACAACGTCTGGGCGGTCGACCCCGCCGCGCCGAACGCCGACGGCAGGGAGGTCCCGGCCTCGCGCAACCTCACCGACGCGAAGGGCGCGCGTGCCTACATCTACGCGGTCCCCAAGAAGGACCCCGACACCATCTACGTCGGCCTCAACGACCGCGATGCCGCCTGGCACGACCTCTACAGGGTCAGCATCTCCACCGGCAAGCGCGAGCTGCTGCGCAAGAACACGGAGAGGATCTCCGGCTGGGTGTTCGACCTGGGCGGCAGGCTGCGGCTGGCCGAGCGGGTAGCCGACAACGGCGACACCGAGCTGCTGCGCGTCGACCCCGACGGCTTCAAGAAGGTCTACTCCTGCTCGGTCTTCGAGAGCTGCGGCGTCGAGCGCTTCCACGTGGACGGCAAGCACGTCTACCTGCAGACCAACAAGGGTGACGCCGACCTCACCCGGCTGGTGCTGTTCGACCCGGAGAGCGGCGGCGAGCAGGTGGTCGAATCCGACCCCCTGAACAAGGTCGACTTCGGCAGCGCCATCTTCTCCGAGAAGACCGACGAGCTGGTCGGCACCGCTTACCTCGAGGACCGGGAGCGCGTCTACTTCCGCGACAAGGGCTGGGAAGCCGACTACCGGCTGCTGCAGTCGAAGTTCCCGGGGCGCGAGTTCGACCTGTCCTCCACCACCGCGGACGACCGGCTGTGGCTGGTCACCGCCTACAGCGACACCGACCCCGGCGAGCGCTACCTCTTCGACCGCACGAGCAAGGCACTGACGCTGCAGTACAAGGTCCGCGAGCGCATCCCCCGCCAGCACATGGCGGCGGTGAAGCCGATCCGCTATGCCTCCTCGGACGGCCTGGTGATCCCGGCCTACCTGACGCTGCCGAAGGGCATCCCGGCGAAGAGCCTGCCGACGATCGTGGTGCCTCACGGCGGCCCCTGGGCGCGGGACAACTGGGGCTTCAACAACCTCGCGCAGTTCCTGGCCAACCGCGGCTACGCGGTGCTGATGCCGAACTTCCGCGGCTCCACCGGCTTCGGCAAGAAGTTCCTGAACGCCGGCAACCGGCAGTGGGGCGAGAAGATGCAGGACGACGTCACCTGGGGCGTCAAGTACCTCGTCGCCCAGGGCATCGCCGACCCCAAGCGCGTGGGCATCATGGGCGGCTCCTACGGCGGCTACGCCACCCTCGCCGGCGTCGCCTTCACCCCCGACCTCTACGCCGCCGCCGTCGACATCGTGGGGCCCTCGAACCTGATCACGCTGCTCGAGTCGATCCCGCCCTACTGGGAGGCCGGCCGCATCATCTTCCACGAGCGCATGGGCAACCCCAACACGCCCGAGGGCAAGGCCCAGCTGCAGAGGCAGTCGCCCCTCAACTCGGCCGACAAGATCCGCACGCCGCTGCTGGTGGCGCAGGGCGCGAACGACCCGCGGGTCAAGAAGGCCGAGGCCGAGCAGATCGTGATCGCGCTGCGCGACCGCGGCTTCCCGGTCGAGTACCTGCTCGCCCCCGACGAGGGCCACGGCTTCCAGCGCCCGGTCAACAGCATGGCGCTGTGGGCCGCGTCCGAGACGTTCCTGGCCAAGCACCTGGGCGGCCGCTTCCAGGAGGGCGGGACGCCGGAGGTCGTCAAGCGCCTGGGCGAGATCACGGTCGACCCGAAGACGGTGGTGCTCAGCCGCAAGGCCGACGCGGCGGCCGTCGGCGTGCCGAAGGTGGCCTTCCCCATCCTCACCGGCGAGACCCGCTACCAGGGCACGATCGCCACGGGGCCGCAGTCGATGCCGCTCTCGGTCAGCCATACGATCCGCGAGGAGGGCGACGCCGTCGTGGTGACGGCCACGGCCAAGCTGCCCATGGGTGACGCCCTCGACGAGACCACTCTCGACAAGGCGACGCTCGTCGAGCGCCAGCGCAGGGTCAAGCAGGGCCCCGCCGACGTCGCCCTCGTCTTCTCCGGGGGAAAGGCGACCGGCACCTTCGCGCTCGGCGGCACGCCGAAGCCGGTTTCCGTCGACCTCGGCGGCGAGCTGTTCGCGGACGGCGCCGGCGCCCACGAGTCGATCGCCGCCCTGCCGCTGGCCGACGGCTTCAGTGCGAGCTTCCGCAACTTCGACCTGCAGCAGCAGAAGGTGCAGCTCAAGCAGGTGAAGGTGACCGGCAGCGAGGAGGTGACGGTGCCGGCCGGCGCCTTCACCGCCTGGAAGCTGGAGATCGCCTCGGCCGAGGGCGAGCCGGGCACCACCACGCTGTGGATCGACAAGAAGACGCGCCGGGTGGTGAAGAACAGCACCACCGTGCCGCAGATGGGCGGGGCCGTGATCACGCTGGAGCTGCAGTAATCGGGTCAGGTCGTGCGTGCCGGTCTGGGTGCCAATGCACGACCTGACCCCGTCGCCTCCGGTTGACAGCGCGGTGCCGGCAATGGCACCGTTCCCGCCTCATGAGGATCCTGGTCGTCGGAAACGGGGGCCGGGAGCATGCGCTGGCCTGGAAGGTCCGGCAAAGCCCCCTGGTGACGGACGTTTACTGCGCCCCGGGGAACGCCGGCATCGCCGACATCGCCGACTGCGTGCCGATCGACTCCTCCAACATCGTCGAGGTCGCTGACTTCGCCCAGACGATCAAGGCGGACCTGACGGTGGTCGGCCCCGAGCTGCCCATGGTGCTCGGCATCGCCGACGAGTTCGAGCGGCGCGGGCTGCGCGTGTTCTCTCCCTCCCGAGGCGCGGCCGAGATCGAGGGCTCCAAGGCGTTCGCCCGCGAGTTCATGACCCGCCACCACATCCCCTCACCGCGCTACGAGGTGTGCGGGACGGTCGAGGAGGCGGCCGCCTTCGTCGAACGCGTCCCCTTCGGCTATCCCTTCGTGGTGAAGGCGGACGGACTCGCCGCCGGCAAGGGCACGGTGGTCGTCCGGGACGGGGCGGAGGCGAGGGCCGCGGTCCAGGAGATCATGGGCGAGCGCAAGTACGGCTCCGCCGGGGCCAAGCTGGTGATGGAGGAGTTCCTGGACGGCGACGAGGTCTCGTTCCTCGTCTTCTCCGACGGCTCGCGGGTGCTGCCGATGACCTCGGTGCAGGACCACAAGCGCGCCCAGGACGGCGACCAGGGTCCGAACACCGGCGGCATGGGCACGGTGTCCCCCAGCACCAGCATCAGCGTCGAGGGCCACAAGCGGATCATGCAGGAGATCGTGGTGCCCACGATCGCCGGCCTCGCCGCGGAGGGCCGCCGCTTCCAGGGGGTGCTGTTCGCCGGGCTGATGATGACCGAGGCCGGGCCCAAGGTGCTGGAGTTCAACTCCCGCTTCGGCGACCCCGAGACGCAGGTGATCATGGCCCGCATGCGCTCCGACCTGGTGCCCATCCTCGAGCAGTGCGCCGACGGGCAGCTCAAGGAGACCCGCATCGACTGGGCGAAGGAGCCGGCGGTCTGCGTCGTTCTGGCCAGCCGCGGCTACCCGGGCACGCCCGACACCGGCAAGACGATCAGCGGCCTCGAGTCGCTGAAGGACTGGAGCGACGTGGTGGTGTACCACGCCGCCACCGCCCGCGACGACGGCCAGCTGCGGACGGTCGGCGGGCGGGTGCTGGGCGTGACGGCGCTCGGCAGCAACCTGGAGGCGGCGATCGCCCGCGTCTACCAGGCGATCGGCAGGATCCACTTCGAGGGCATGTACTGCCGGCGCGACATCGGCCAGCGCGCCCTCGCGCGCCTGCACGCGCCGCGTCCGTAGCGCGGCGAGGGCGATGGGCGGGCGCTGCGCCGCTCTGGCCGCCGGGCTGGTGGCGCTGGCCCTGTGCCTGATCGGGCTCGACTGGGGCCTGCCCTCGCGCTTCCACCCGGACGAGAAGGCCGACGTGGTGGCGGCCATGGTGCGCGAGCACCGGCTGCTCCCCGACTCCTACGTCAACCCCTCCCTGCCCCTGCACCTGACCGCACCGCTGGTGGCCGTGCAGGCGCTCGCGGGATCGCGCCTGCCCGAGCCGTGGTCCGACCCTCTGCTCGCCGCCCGGGCGCTGGCGGCGGTGCTCACGGGGCTGGCGGTGCTGCTGCTCGGGACGACGGCCGAGCGGGCCACGCCGGGCACGGGCGCCCTCGCCGCCTTCCTGCTGGCGCTGGCTCCGGGCGTCGTCAACCTCGGCCACTTCGCCACGCCCGAGCCCTGGGTGCTCGCGGCGGCGACGCTGGTGCTCTGGTCCGCCGTACGGCACCTCGAGGGCCGCACGCCGGCGTGGGCCCTCGGCGCCGCGCTGGGCCTGGCCGCCTCGACGAAGTACACCGCCGCCGCGCTCGCCGCGCCGGCGCTCGCAGCCGTGTGGTTGCGTCGCCGGCAGCCGTCGGGACGCGGCGACCGCTTCGCCTGGGGCGCGGCCGGCACGGCGGCGCTGGCGGCCGGCGCCTGGCTGGCGGCCCCGCCCGGCGCGTCGCTCGCCGCCTCGCTGCACCTCAAGGACCTGCGCCTGCTGCACCCGGAGTCGGCCCGCGCCTTCGTGCAGGCGCTGGCCAGGGGCTGCCTCGCCACGGGCGCGATCGCCCTGGCCCTCGCGCTGCTGGCTTCCTGGCCCCGGACCGCCCGCTGGGCGGGCGTGGTCGTCCGCCGCGAGGCGGTGGTGCTGGCGCTGGCGGCCGGCCTCGCCTTCCTCCTGGGAACGCCCGGGGCGGCGCTGGAGCCCCGCGCCTTCCTGAGCGACCTGGCGTTCAACGCCCAGACCCGCCACGAGTACAAGGGCCTGGTCGGCGAGGCCACCTCGTTCCTGCCCTACCTGCGTCTGTCGGCGGAGGCGCTCACGCTGCCGGTGCTGGCGGCGGCGATCGTCGGCCTGGTGCTGGCCCTCGAGCGGGCGTGGCGCGGCAGGCGCCTCCTCGTCGTGGTCGCGCTGGCCGCCCTCGCGCCCTACCTGCTGGTCGCCTCCTCCGGCCACCGGGCCATGCGGTTCGTGGCGCCGGCGCTGCCGGCGGCGGCGTGGCTCGCCGCCCTGGCGCTGCGGCAGCTGCCGGCACGGCGCGCGCGGCCCGTGCTCGCGGCGGCCGTGCTCGCGCGCTCGGCCCTGGCCGCGGTCCTGGTCGTGCGCCTGTTCCTGGTCGACTCGCGGCTTTCGGCCGAGCGCTGGATGGAGGCGAACATTCCGCCGGGCTCCACCATCGACCTCCTCGCGAACCACCCGGGGTACCTGCCGCGCGTACCGGACGGGCGGGAGGGCCGCGTGCTGCGCACGCTCTCGCGCGAGATGGCGCCGGCCGAGCGCTTCGAGGCGGCGGCCCGGGCCCTGCCGGCGGAGGCCGCGCCGTGGCTCGTCACCACGGCCGCGTTCTACGACCGCTTCCTCGACAACCCGGACCAGATGCCGGAGCGGACCCGCTTCTTCCGCGCGCTGCTCGGGGGCCGGGCCGGCTTCCACGTGCTCGCACGCTTCAGGCAGCGGGGCTGGTTGCGGCCGCCGGCCGAGTTCCTCGACCCCGAGATCGTGATCCTGGGAAGGGACGAGCCGGCGCCAGGTCGTGCATCGTCGTCAGGACCGCGCGCACGACCTGATCCCGACTAGCCCCCGGACAGCCCTGCCGCGGCGACCTGGAAGCGCAGCACGTCGGTGGCGGCGCCCGGCCTCGCCCCCGGACGCGCCTGCAGCTCCAGCCCGTCCACGTCGACGATGCCGGGGAGCAGCAGGATCTCGACCACCCGTCCCGGCCGCAGCAGGTCGCCGGGGTCGATCGCCAGCGTGCGCAGGCCGAGGTCGTAGCTCACCTTCACCGCGTCGAGGTTGCGGTCACCCGGCTGCGGCCGGCCGGCGTAGCGCAGCACCACCCGCCCCTTGAAGCTGGGCTCGTCCATGTCCTTGTTGAACTGCACCTTGAACACGGTGTTGGCAGGCACCTCGCGATCGCCGTCGAGCGGCAGCGAGAAGACGACCACCGGCGTCTTCTTCGGCCGGGGCGGCGGCGGCGGCGGCGGGAGCGCCGCCTCCACCGGGGCCCGCGGGCCCGGCTCCTTGGTGAGCGCCACCTCCGTTGCCTCGACGGTGACGACACCCTTCTCCGCGTGGACGCGCCCGGTGACCAGGATCCACTTGCCCGAGTCCCGCTTCAGCCCTGCGTCCAGCTCCCAGCCCGGGCCTTTCGGCTTCTTCCCGGTCACCCAGACGGCGAACAGGTCCTCCTTGATCACCCAGTCGGATGAGTGACGGCGGCTGGCGGAGGGCAGGTCGCCGAAGAGGTTCTGCCCGCGGAACTGGCCGCGGACCTTCACCACCTTGCCGGTGAACTCGCCGGTCTTGGTGAGGAGGTCTTCGAGCGTCGTCTCGCTGGGCGGCGGGGCGGCCTTCTCGTCGGGCGGCCCCAGGAAGCCCCAGATGGCGATGTAGTAGTTGGGGGCGGTCCCCTGGAACACCCCCGAGACCTCGACGGTCTTCCCCAGCCAGCGCCGCGCCTGCTCCTCGAAGTAGGTGCCCATCTCGGCGGTCGGGACGATCACCACCATGCCGCCGAAGGTCCCACGCAGCGCGTAGGTCTCGCGCGCGGCGGTCGGCACCATCTCCAGCTGTCCATGGGTCTTGACGTTCCGGTTGTTGTACTGCTCCGGCATCTGGATCAGGTCGTCGATCGAGACCTCGATCGTCGCGCCGTACTGGGACTCGTACGGGGCCTGCGCCGCCACCAGCCGCGCCGTCCCGGCGAGGATGGCCACCGCGACGATCGGCAGGAGGCGCCGGACCATGTCTCAGTATAGGCACAGCCACGTGAGGCGGCTCACTTGACCGTGACGCGCGGCGCGTGCTACGGTCGCCCGATTGCACAGCTCGCCCGCAAAGAGAGCGCCATCAGGAACTTGCGGGAGAGCGAGACCATGAAGCTCCGGGTCCTCGGCTGCTACGGCGGGAACGTGCCCGAGCACGGGATGACCTCGTTCCTCGTGAACGACACCGTCTGCCTGGACGCCGGCTGGGTGTCCGGAGCGCTGAGCCTGCGCGAGCAGGTCAAGGTGAAGGACGTCATCATCTCCCACTCCCACCTCGACCACACCTGCTCGCTGCCGTTCCTGATCGACAACAACTTCTCGGCTCCCGGCTTCACCCTGCGCATCTACGCGATCCCCGAGGTGATCGCGTCGATGAAGAACCACCTGTTCAACAACCACACCTGGCCGGACTTCACCTGCCTGCCCAACGACCTCACGCCGGTGCTCAAGCTGGTCGAGGTGCCGGTGGAGCAGCCGTTCCGCGTCAACGGCCTGACGGTGCGGCCGGTGCGGGTCTCGCACATCGTGCCGACCACCGGCTTCATCGTGGAGGACAAGAACGGCACGGTCGCCTATTCCAGCGACACCGCGCCCACCGAACGATTCTGGGAGGTGGTGAACCGGATCGACAACCTGAAGGCGGTGATCACCGAGACCTCGTTCCCCAACGAGCTGCAGGACCTGGCCAACGTCTCCGGCCACCTGACCCCGCAGACGCTGGACATGGAGCTGCGCAAGCTGCGGCGGGAGGTCCCGGTGTACCTCTACGGCTGCAAGCCGCGCCACAAGACGCTGATCCGCAGGCAGGTGAACGCGCTCAAGCGGCGGCGCGTCTCCTTCCTGACGCAGGGACGGACGTACCGGTTCTGATCAGACCCGCAGCCGGATCACGCTGAGCAGGCTGCCGGCGACCCCGACCGCCATCCCGCCCGCCACCAGCAGCGGCGCCACGCCCGACGGCAGCCCCAGCGAGGCACGCCCCAGCAGGTCCGAGGAGGCGAGGCCGCGCGCGACCCAGGCGAGCGCGCCCCACAGCAGCAGGCTGGCGGCCGCGCCGCCCAGGCCGCCGTGCATCATCCCCTCGGCCACGAAGGGGCCCCTGACGTAGGCGCGGCTCGCCCCCACCAGGCGCATGATGTCGAGCTCGTCCTCGCGGGCGTAGATGGTCAGCCGGATCACGTTGGAGATGGTGAAGACCGCCGCCAGCACCAGGATGCCGCCGAGGAAGGCCCCGGTGCCGCGCACCAGCTTGACGCCGGTCGCCAGCCGCTCGATCCACAACAGGTCGTACTGGATCTCCTTCACGCCGGGGACGCCGGTGAACGCCGTCGCCAGCCGCTGCACCTCCGCCGGCGACTGGTGCTCAGGCCGGAGCGTCACCTCCAGGGAGGCAGGAAAGGGGTTCTCGCCGAGGTCGTCGGGCAGCGAGCGGAGGTCGCGGAAGAGCTCGCGGAAGCGCGCCAGCGCCTGCTCGCGGCTGACCCGGTCGATGGCGGCCACGGCGGCGTCCTGCCGCAGGCGGTTCTCCAGGCTCTCCAGCACGCGGGACTCGATGCCGTCGTCGAGGTAGACGATCACCTGGATCTTCTCGGTCCAGCGCGAGACCACCTCGCCCATGCGGCTGGCCACCGTCAGGAAGGCTCCCAGGACGAACAGGCTGACGGCGATGGTGCCGATGGAGACCGCGTTGACCAGCCTGCTGCGCCAGAGGCTGGTGAGCGCCTCCTGGAAGAAGTACAGGAGCGCCCGCAACCAGGCCATGGGTCGGGGATTATAATCCCCGCGCCATGACAGTGCTGGTCGGGATCGCCGGCGGCACCAGCTCCGGCAAGACCTCCCTCGCCACCCGGATTCAGGAGCAGATCGGCGCCGACGACTGCCTGCTGATCGCCCAGGACTCGTACTACAAGGACGGCAGCACCCTCTCCCCCGCCGCCCAGGCGGCCATCAACTACGACCACCCCGACGCCTTCGACAACTCGCTGCTGGTCGACGACCTGCGCGACCTGAAGGCGGGGCGGCCGGTGCCCTGGCTCACCTACGACCACGCCACCTACTCGCGCCGGGTGCTGCCCGACCCGCTGGTGCCGAAGCCGGTGGTGCTGCTGGAGGGCATCCTGGTGCTGGCGGAGGAGCCGCTGCGCCGGCTGATGGACATCAAGCTGTTCATCGACACCGACGCCGACGTGCGCATCCTCCGCCGGCTGCAGCGCGACATCCACGACCGCGGCCGCAGCTTCGACTCCGTGCAGAGGCAGTATCTGGAGTCGGTGCGCCCGATGCACCTCGAGTTCGTGGAGCCGTCCAAGCGCTGGGCCGACCTGATCATCCCCGAGGGCGCCCAGAACCTGGTGGCGCTGGAGGCGGTGGTGGCCCGGGTGCGGGCCATGCTCGCGCGCTGAGCGATCCGGCCACTGCCAGAGACGCCGTGGGTGGTTCGCCGCGTTCAGGCCGAGGCCAGCCGCCCCTTGTCGAGCGCGATCACCCGCTTGCCGATGCGCTGGATCATCTCGCGGTCGTGGGTCGCCACCAGCACCGTGGTGCCGCGGGCGTTCACGTCCAGGAAGAGCCGCATGATCTCCTGGGCCATGTCCGGGTCGAGGTTGCCCGTCGGCTCGTCGGCCAGCAGCAGCATCGGCTCGTTGATCAGCGCCCGAGCGATCGCCACCCGCTGCTGCTCGCCACCGGAGAGCTGCAGCGGGTAGGCGTGCATCTTGTGGTGCAGTCCCACCGCCTTGAGGGCGGCGAAGGCGCGGCGCTTCTGCTCCTTGGCCGGCACGCCGAGGATGCGCAGCACGAAGGCGACGTTCTCCAGGACGGTCTTGCGCTTGAGCAGCTTGAAATCCTGGAACACCACCCCGATCGAGCGGCGCAGCTCGGGGATCTGGCCGTCGGGGATGGCGGTCACGTTCCGCCCGCCGACCAGGATCTGGCCCTGCGAGGGCAGCTCCTCGCGGAAGACGAGCTTGAGGAAGGTGGTCTTGCCCGCCCCCGAGGGCCCGGTGAGGAAGCAGAACTCGCCGCGCTCGACGCTGAGCGTCACGTCGGAGAGGGCCGTCGACTCGCGGTCGTACTGCTTGTAGACGTGGAAGGCCTGTATCATCGAGCCACGGCCCGGGCCGCGCCGGGATGATAGGCGCGGCCGCGGGCCTTTTCCACCGGAGGACGAGAGCGAGGTGCGAGCAGCGGCGAGCCAGGCGTTCCGGCCTCCGCGCTGGCTGCGGGGCGGGCACCGCCAGACGGTGGTCGGTCACTGGCTGCGCCGTTTCACGCGCTGGCCGCTGCCCTGCCTCGACCTGACGGTCGACGCCGGCGAGGGCGTCCGCCTGCTGCTGCGGGCCAGCTGGCAGCCGGGGCCCCGCGAGCGCCACCCGGCCCTGGTGGTCGTGCACGGCCTGGGCGGGTCGGACGCGTCCTCGTACGCCGTGTCCGTCGGCCGCCTCGCCTTCGCCCGGGGCTGGCACGTGCTGCGCATGAACATGCGCGGGTCCGGAGACGGCGAGGCACTGTGCCCGCTGCTCTACAACGCGGGCCTGGACACCGACCTGCTGGCGGTGGTGGACGAGGTGGCGCGACGGGTGCCAGCCCTGGCGGTGGTGGGCTTCTCGCTGGGCGCCAACCTGGCGCTGCTGATGCTGGGACGGCTGCGGGGCGCGCTGCCGCACGGCCTCGTGGCCGCGGTCGCGGTGTCGCCGCCGGTCGACCTCGCCGCCTGCGCCGACGCGGTGGAGAGACCGGCGAACCGCCTGTACCAGCATCGTTTCATGGGCATGCTCCGCGACGCCTACCACCGCCGTCACCGGGCGCGGCCGGACCTCTTCCCGGCGGGCCTCGAGCGCGGCCTGCACACGGTCCGCCAGTACGACGAGAGGATCACCGCGCCTTTCGGCGGCTACGTGAACGCCGCCGACTACTACGCGCGCGCGAGCGCCGGGCCCTGGCTGGCGCACGTCGACCGGCCGACGCTGCTGCTCGCGGCCGAGGACGACCCGATGATCCCGGCCGCCTCGGTGACGCGCTGGCCCCTGTCGGCGGCCGTCGCGCGCGAGATCACCTCCACAGGCGGCCACGTCGGCTTCGTCGGACCCACGCCCGCCCCCGGCTGGTTCTGGGCGGCCGAGCGCGCCATGGCGTTCCTGCAGGAGCGGCTCAATGACACTCAGTCTCGATGTCGGCGAGACGGCGACGAGCGGAACCGGCAGCCGACGACCGGCCAGCGAGGTTAGGTCCACCGGCCGAGGGGGGACTCCGTCCCCCCTTCAACCCCCCCCGGGGCGTCAGAGCAGCGGCCGCAGCAGCGTCCACACGTTCTCGGCCACGCGCAGGTGGCCCGCGGCGTTCGGGTGGACGCCGTCCGGCTGGTTGAGACGCGCCTCGCCGGCGACGCCGGCGAGCAGGAAGGGGACCAGCGTCGCCCCGTTCTTCCTCGCCAGCTCCGGGTAGATCGTGCGGAACCGCCGCCGGTACTCCTCGCCGTAGTTGGGCAGCGCCTCCATGGCCACCAGCACCACCTTCGCCGCAGGTTGCCGCCGGTGCACCTCGTCGAGTATCTTCTGGATGTTCGCGCGCGTCGCCTGCGGATCCTGGCCGCGCAGGCCGTCGTTGGCTCCCGTCTCCAGCACCAAGACGGCGACCGCCTGCCGCAGCAGCCAGTCGATCCGCCGCAGCGCGCCGGCCGAGGTCTCGCCGCTGACGCCGGCGTTCACCACCCGATAGCTCAACCCGGCGGCGTCGATCTTCTTCTGCACCAGGGCCGGGAACGCTTCGTCCGGGTCGACGCCGTAGCCGGCGGTGAGGCTGGTGCCGACGAAGAGCACGACCGGGCGGGTGTCGGTCGCCGGCGGGACCGTGGCGCTCGTCGAGGGCGAGCTGCCGGAGGCCGGGCCGGAAGGGCCGCGGCAGCTGCCGAGCAGGCAGGCGAGCACCGTCACCGCTAGCGCCAGCGGTTTTGCCGATATCATGCCCGCAAGGGCAGAACCTCTCCTCATGACGATCCTGGCTTCGGAAGGGCTCGCGCGCACCTACGTCTCCGGCGGGCGCGACATCACAGTGCTTACAGATATCACGTTCGCGCTCGAGGCCGGCGGCTTCCTGGCGATCACCGGGCCCTCGGGCAGCGGCAAGAGCACGCTGCTGGGGCTGCTGGCCGGACTGGACCGTCCCACCCGTGGCCGGGTGGTCCTGGACGGCCACGACCTCTCGACCCTCAGCGAGGACGAGCGGGCGCGCGTGCGCGCCGAGAAGGTCGGCTTCGTGTTCCAGGCCTTCCACCTCATCCCCACGCTGACCGCGCGTGAGAACGTGCAGGTCCCGCTGGAGCTGCGCGGCCTGGACGGCCGGAACCGCGCGGACGAGCTGCTGGAGCGGGTGGGCCTCGGCGACCGCGGCCACCACTACCCCGCCCAGCTGTCGGGCGGCGAGCAGCAGCGGGTCGCGGTGGCGCGCGCCTTCGCGCACCGGCCGCGCCTGCTCTTCGCCGACGAGCCGACCGGCAACCTCGACGCAGCGACCGGCGCCAACGTCATCGCCCTGCTGGCCGGGCTCAACCGCGAGCTGGGCACCACGCTGGTGCTGGTCACTCACGACCACGACCTTGCCGCGCTGGCGCGCCGCCAGCTCCGGCTGCGCGACGGCGCGGTGGTCGAGGACACGGCGCTCCCCGCCGTCTCCGCGTGATCTCGCCCGGGGCCGCACCCGGCCTTCGCTTCACGCTGGCCCTCGCCTGGCGCGAGGGTCGCGGAGCCGGCCGTCGCGCGCTGCTGATCGTGCTCTCGATCGCCATCGGCGTGGGCGCCCTGGTCGCCATCAACTCGTTCACCGACAACCTGCGCGAGTCGGTGCGCCAGCAGGCGCGGGCGCTGCTCGGCGCCGACCTGCTCGTCGCCTCCGGCGAGCCCTTCTCGGCGAAGGACGAGGCGCTCGTCGACGAGCTGCGCCACTTCACCCGGCCGCCGGCTGAGGAGGCGCGGGTGGTGACCTTCGGCGCGATGGCGCTGGTGCCCGGAGGCCTCACCACGCGGCTGGTCCAGGTGCTCGCGGTCGACCCCGCCTACCCCTTCTACGGCACCATCGAGACCGCTCCCGCCGGCGAGTGGCCGCGGCTCGCGCAGACGGGAGGGGCCGTCGTCGACACCGCTCTGCTGGTGAGTCTGGGCGCACAGATCGGGGACGAGCTGACGCTGGGCGAGGCGCGCTTCCGGATCCGCGCGGTGGTCGAGAACATGCCCGGCGACGTCGGGCTGCGCAGCGCCATCGGGCCGCGCGTCTTCATCCCGCGTGCACGGGCGGGCGACACCCGGCTGCTGACCTACGGCTCGCGCGGCCGCTACGAGGCCTACTTCCGCCTGCCCGCCGCCGCCGACGCGCAGGCGATCGCCGACCGCTTCCGCAACCGGCTCTCGGGCGAGCGGATGACCATCCGCACCGTTTCCGAGGACCAGCGCCGCCTCTCCGAGAGCCTCGGCCGCTTCGGCAACTTCCTGGGTCTGGTGGCCTTGATCGCGCTGCTGCTGGGCGGCCTCGGCGTGGCGAGCGCCGTGCACGTCTTCGTCAAGCGCCGGATGACCACGGTCGCCATCCTGCGCTGCCTGGGGGCGACCGCGGGAAAGGTCCTGGGCGCGTACCTGCTGCAGGCCCTGGCGGTCGGCCTCGCCGGCAGCCTGGCCGGCGCCGGCCTGGGCCTCCTGATGCAGCAGCTGCTGCCGCGGCTGCTGCGCGACCTGCTGCCGGTGGACGTCGGCTGGCAGCCCTCCTGGAGGGCCGTGGCCAGCGGGATGGCGATCGGGCTGTGGGTGGCGGTCGCCTTCTCGCTGCTGCCGCTGCTGGCCGTCCGGCGCGTGTCGCCGCTGGCGGTCATCCGCGCCGACTACGAGGCGACCGCCCGGGGACGCGACCCTCTGCGCCTGCTCACCCTGGCGGCGCTGGCCGCGAGCCTGCTGGCGATGGCCGCGATCCAGGCCGGGCGCGTGGTCGTGGGCCTGTGGTTCGCGGTCGGCACAGGCGTGGCCCTGGGCGCGCTGTGGCTGGCGGCTTTCCTGCTGGTGCGCGGTCTGCGCCGCTCGTCCCCCGCCGGCCTGCCCTACGTCTACCGCCAGGGCCTCGCCAACCTGCACCGCCCCGCCAACCAGACGCTGCTGGTGGTGCTGGCGCTCGGCTTCGGCGCCTTCCTGCTGAGCACGCTGCTGCTCGTCCAGCACAACCTGCTGCGGGACCTGCGGGTCGACCGCGACGCCTCCCGGCCGAACCTGGTGTTCTTCGACGTGCAGGGCGACCAGCGCGAGGACGTCCTGGCACGGGTGCGGGCGGTGGCGCCGCCGAGCGGCCCGCCGGTGCCGATCGTGCCCATGCGCATCCAGTCGATCGGCGGGCGCACCACGGCGGAGCTGCTGGCGCTGCCCGACCGCGCGAAGCGGCCGGAGCGCTGGGCGCTGCGCCGCGAGTACCGCAGCTCCTACCGCGACGCGCCCACCGTCTCCGAGAAGTTGGCGGCGGGGTCGTGGTGGCGTGCCGGCGAATGGCTCTCCCGGCCGCAGGGGACGGTGGTCCCCATCGCGCTGGAGGCGGGGCTCGCACGCGAGCTGCGGGTCTCCCTCGGGGACGAGATCGTGTGGGACGTGCAGGGCGTCACCCTGCCGTCGCGGGTGGTCGCCCTGCGCGAGGTCGAGTGGGCCCGCTTCGAGCCGAACTTCTTCGTGGTCTTCCCCGAGGGGCCGCTGGCCGACGCCCCGCAGAGCTACGTCCTGCTCTCGCGCGTCGACGACGCCACCGCCCGCGCCCGGCTGCAGCGCGCCGTGGTGGAGGCGCACCCCAACGTCTCCACGCTGGACCTCGCCCAGGTGCAGCGCGCGGTCGAGGGCGTCCTCGACCGCATCGTGATGGCGGTGCGCTTCATGGCCCTCTTCAGCCTGGCCGCCGGCGCGGTGGTGCTGGCGGGCGCGGTCGCCGGGAGCCGCCTCCAGCGGGTCCGGGAGGGCGCCCTGCTGCGGACGCTGGGGGCCACTCGTCCGCAGCTGGTGCGCATCCTGCTCGCCGAGTACGCGGTTCTCGGCACATTGGCGGCGCTGTCCGCCATCCTGCTCTCCTCCGCCGCCGGCTGGGCGCTCGTGCGCTTCCTGTTCGGGGGCTCGTTCGCCCTGCCGGGGCCGTCGCTGGCGGCCCTGCTCCTGGTGGTGCTGGCCCTCACCGTGGTGGTGGGGCTCGCCGGCAGCACGGAGGTCTGGCGCCGCCCGCCGCTCGAGGTGCTGCGGACGGAGTAGCTCACGGCGCCGGCGGCGGCTCCTGGACGGTGACCTTCATCTCCACCCGCTCGGCCGCCTTGTCCCCGTTCACCGGCGTCTGCCCGATCTGGTCGACCACCTCCATCCCGGAGACCACCTCGCCGAAGATCGTGTACTGCCCTTGCAGCGAGGGCTGGTCGCGCAGGCAGACGAAGAACTGCCGGCCGCCGCTGTCGACGCTGGAGGGTCGCCGCGCCGCCGCCACCGTCCCGCGGGTGAACGGCCGGTCGGAGAACTCGGCCGGCAGCAGCCCCAGGCCACCGGTCCCGTACTGCGCGGCCTTCGCGGGGTCCTTCGAGAGCGGGTCGCCGCCCTGGATGATGCCGCCGGCGACGATGCGGTGGAACGTGGTGCCGTCGTAGCCACCGGCCTTCGCCGTCTTCACGAAGAGCGCCGCGTGCCTGGGCGCGATCTCCGGCAGCAGGCGGATGGTGAAGGAGCCCTTGGACGTCTGCACCACGGCCGTGGTGCCGGGTGCCACCGCCTCCAGCTTCGCCGTGGTCGTCGTCCCGGGTGCCGCCGGCTTCGTCTGCGCCGAAGCGAGGGACACGGCCGCGGCCACCGCCGCCCCGAACAGGATGGTCTTCATGCTGAACCTCCGGTCCGCTGATCCTAGCGCGGGGGTCAGGTCCTGTGTTGCGGCGCCGCGGCCCGCGGCCGCGAAGACGACCTGGGGCGGATCGGGACCGCGGGGCACGGGGCCAGGGGTCGACCAGGGAAAGCCTGGCCCGACGCTGCTATGCTCCGAGCGAGCGAGGCACGGCATGGAGTCGTCCAGTCTGCTGCTGTCGGCCCTGCCCGGCATCCTGCTACGCGCCGCCTTCGCGGTCCTCTGCGGCGGGGCGATCGGCCTCGAGCGCGAGCGGCGGGGCAAGCCGGCCGGGTTCCGGACGAACATCCTCATCTGCGTCGGCGCGACCCTCTACATGCTGGTGGGAGAGCTGGTGACCTCGGCCGGCAGCGCCGGCCCGGACACCCGGATCGCCGCCCAGGTGGTGAGCGGGATCGGCTTCCTCGGCGCGGGGACCATCCTGCACGCGCGGGGCGCGGTGGTGGGCCTGACTTCGGCGGCGACCATCTGGGTGGTGGCCGGCATCGGCCTGCTGATCGGCGCCGGTTTCCCCGTCGTGGGACTGCTGGCCACGCTGCTGGTGCTGCTCACCCTCGAGCTGCTGGCCCGCTTCGAGACCAGCATCCTCGGCCGCTGCCGGATGGGCGAGCTGGACCTCGACTTCGAGGCGAGCGGGCGCGCCCGCGCCGAGCTGATGCTGATCCTCTCCGAGCAGCATCCGGGCGTCTGCCGCTACTCCTTCGACGAGCGCGACGGCCGGCTGCACCTGCACCTCGCCTACTGCGAGAGCCACCCGGCGCACCACCGGTTCCTGGCGGAGGTGCTGGAGGTCGGCCGCTCCTGAACCCCTCTGCACGCCGGAGCCGCGCGGCCTGGCACCGGCCTCAGGGCTGGCGGACGGTGACGATCTGGTCCGCCTGGACGCCCTCGCCGCGGGTGGTGGTCCCGTCGGGCCAGAGCACCTCGACCACGTCCGCCTGCTCGGCGGCTCCCAGGCCGAAGTGCAGGCGCTTGTCCTCCTGCGAGAGGTAGCTCGAGCCGCTGCGGACGGCGCGCATCATGCGGAGCTTGCCGGCGCTCACCCGGGCGACGGCGCCGATGGCATCGGTGTTCTTCCCCTTGCCCACCAGCTTCAGCATCAGCCAGTGGCCCGGTGCGGGGAGCTCGTTGTGCAGCACCTCGGGCGTTCCGTCCAGGTTGTTCACGACCACGTCGAGGCGGCCGTCGTTGTCGAGGTCGCCGACGGCGAGGCCCCGGCCGACGCGCGGGCGCGTCATCACCTCGCCGAACTGCTCGGCCACCTCGTCGAAGCGCCCGTCGCCGCGGTTGTGGTACAGGAGCTTGCGCTGGCGGTAGCCCGCGGAGGCGCCGAGCGCCATCTGGTCGGCCTGCGGGTAGACGTGGCCGTCCACCACCATGATGTCGAGGAAGCCGTCGTTGTCGTAGTCGAAGAACGAGGTGCCCCACTTCACGAAGGGCAGGCTGCTCGGCGCCGTCAGCGAGCGGAAGGCGACGTCGTTGAAGTGCGTGCCCTCGTTCTTGTAGAGGGCGTCGTACTCCTCCGAGAAGTCGGTGACGAACAGGCTGAAGCGGCCCGAGTTGTCGTAGTCGCCGACCGCCACCCCCATGCTGCCCTGCTCGCCGCCGTCCTCGCTGACCGCCACGCCCATCGGGAAGCCGACCTCCTTGAAGGTGCCGTCCTTCTGGTTCTGGTAGAGGTAGTTCGGGTGCGAGTCGTTGGCGACGTAGAGGTCGGGCCAGCCGTCGCCGTCGTAGTCGAACCAGCCGATGCCCAGGCCGAAGTAGTGGTGGGGATCGTCGACGCCGGCCTGGGCGCTGACCTCGGTGAAGTGGCCGTTGCCGTCGTTGTGGAACAGCAGGTCCGAGTCGCCGGCCAGCCCCCGTGGCCCGCACTGCACGGCCACGCCGCGGTACTGGCAGGTGGCGCCCCGGCCCTCCCCCTTCATGCCGGCGCCGCCCTTGCCGAACTCGGGCAGGCTGGCGAGGTTCATGCGGATGTAGCGGTCGACGAACAGGTCGAGGTGGCCGTCGCGGTCGTAGTCCGCGAAGCCGCAGCCCATCGACCAGCCGCCGCCCGCCAGGCCGGCCTGCTCGGCGACGTCGGTGAAGGTGCCGTCGTGGTTGTTGTGGTAGAGCGTGTTGCGCTCCAGGCCGGTGACGTAGATGTCCTCCCAGCCGTCGCCGTCGACGTCCGCCGTGCACACGCCCATCGCCCAGCCGGGGTGGCCGACGCCGGCCCGGTCCGTCACGTCCTCGAACCTGCCGTTCCCGAGGTTGCGGTAGAGCGTGCTGCGCGCGGCCTTGGGGTCCCTGGCGGTGTCCACGGTCAGGGAGTCGGTGAGGTAGATGTCGAGCAGGCCGTCGTTGTCGAAGTCGAGCAGCGCCAGGCCGCCGCTCATCGACTCCATGATGTACTTCTTCTCGGGGGCGGCGTGGTGCAGGAAGGCGATGCCGGCCTCGCGGGTGATGTCCCGGAACAGCACCTTTTCCGCACCAGCCGGAAACTGCGCCATGCCGGCGGCGGCCAGGACCACCAGGCCGATGGCGACGAGCGGCAGCCTCAACGCTGCGGCGCGCGGGCGCGCGCGGAGTCCCAGCCGGCGCGGGCCCTCGATCACGGGCCTCATTCTAGCGGGTGAGCGCGACGACCCGGTCGCCGTCGCGCCCTGAGGGGCTCTAGCCCTCCTCCCACTCGCCGTCCTCGATCATCCGCTCGCGCTGCGCCATGCGGCGCAGGACCTCCTCGCGGTCGCCGAGCGTCGAAGCGCCGATGCCTTCGACCACGCAGGAGGCGGCGCAGGCGCCGAAGGCGGCGGCGTCGAGCGGGTCGGCGGTCTCGTGGTAGCGGAGGAGGAAGGCCGTGGCGAAGACGTCGCCGGCGCCGGTGGGGTCCACCTCCGGGCGCGGCAGGGAGGGTACCTCGTGCACGGCGTCGCGGGTGAGCAGCGTCAGGCCGCGCCAGCCGCGGGTGAGGGCCACCATGGGCACCGCCTCCAGCAGGTGCCGCGCCCGCTCCTCGGCGTCCGGCAGGTCCTGCTCGGAGAGGAAGAGCACGTGCACGCCCGTGAGGTCGCGCGCGGGCCGCTCCCAGTCACGGGCGCTGACCGTCCCGTCGGGAGCGATGGCGCGCACGTAGCCCTGGGCGATGGCGCCGACGCAGCCGGCCGAGAGCTGGGTGGCCGAGACGGAGAACAGCTCGCCCGCCACCGGACCCAGCAGCAGCACGTCGGGGTCGCGCCAGGCGTCGGGCAGGGGCGGAAGGTCGACGTCGTCGGCCCGCGCCGTCACCACCTGGCGGCGGGCGCCGGCCGCGTCGTACTCGTTCACGAAGCGGGTGGTGGCGGTGGCGGGCTGCACGAACACCTCGATGCCCGGCAGCTCGGCCTCCGGCGCGAAGTCGGGGCCGGCCGAGGTGAGGATGGCCGCGCGCCAGCCCAGCCGGCAGGCGGCGAGCGCTGCGTAGGTGACCGAGCCGCCGAGGACGAAGCCGCCGGGACGGTGGTCGCGGGTGACGTGGCCCAGGGCGAGCAGGCGCGGCGGGCCGGCCGCGCCCACGTCAGGCCCGCGCCTTCTCGAAGAGCCGCAGCTGCGAGTCGTCCAGCATCGACACGGCCACCGGGTAGCGGCCGGAGAAGCAGGCTGTGCAGTGGCGGCGGCCGGCGCCGTCGTCGACGGCCTGGAGCAGGCCCTGGTGGGAGAGGTAGCCGAGGGTGTCCGCCTCCACGAAGCGCCGGATCTCGTCGACGCTGTGGGAGGAGGCGATCAGCTCGCTCTTCAACGGGGTGTCGATGCCGTAGTAGCAGGGGTTGATGGTGGGCGGGCAGGAGATGCGCATGTGCACCTCGCGCGCCCCCGCCTCCCGCACCATGCGCACGATCTTGCGGGAGGTGGTGCCCCGCACGATCGAGTCGTCGATCAGCACCACCCGCCGCCCCTCGATCACCTGGCGCACCGGGTTCAGCTTGATCTTCACGCCCGCCGTGCGCAGGCCCTGCCGGGGGGCGATGAAGGTGCGGCCGATGTAGTGGTTGCGGATGAGCCCCCACTCGAAGGGCAGCCCGCTCTGCTCCGAGAAGCCGAGCGCCGCGCCCACCCCGCTGTCGGGCACCGCCACCACCACGTCGGCGTCGGCCGGCGCCTCGCGGGCGAGCTGGCGGCCCAGCATGATGCGCGACTGCAGGACCGTGCGGCCGAAGACCAGGCTGTCGGGCCGCGCGAAGTAGACGTGCTCGAAGACGCAGTGGGCCGGCGGCTCCGGCGGGAAGGGGTGGAACGAGCGCAGGCCCTCGGCGTCGACCACCACCAGCTCGCCCGGCTCCACCTCGCGCACGAACTGGGCGTCGATCAGGTCGAGCGCGCAGGTCTCCGACGCGATCACGGTCGCGCCGTTCAGCCGGCCGATCACCAGCGGCCGGAAGCCCCAGGGGTCGCGGGCGGCGACCATCGCCTCCGGCGTGAGGAAGAGGAGCGAGAAGGCCCCCATCACCTTGAGCAGGCTGGCGGCGATCGCGTCCTCCAGCCGCTCGCGGTGGCTGCGGGCGTAGAGGTGCAGGATGACCTCGGTGTCCGAGGTCGACTGGAAGATGGACCCCGCCGCTTCCAGCTCCCGGCGGAGGATCGCGGCGTTCACCAGGTTGCCGTTGTGGGCCACCGCGATCGGCCCGCGGTGGCACTGGATCATGTAGGGCTGCGCGTTCGAGGCCACGGTGTCGCCCGCGGTCGAGTAGCGCACGTGGCCGATCGCGCGGTCGCCGGGCAGCTGCTCGAGCCGGCCCTCGTCGAAGACCTCGCTGACCAGCCCCATGCCCTTCTCGATCCGCAGGGTCCGGCCCTGGCCGGCGACGATGCCCGCGGACTCCTGGCCGCGGTGCTGCAGGGCGTAGAGCCCCATGTAGGCGAGGTGGGCGGCCTCGGGGTCGCCGAAGATCCCGAACAGGCCGCACCTGTCGTGGAAGCGGTCGTCGTCCTCGAGGCCGGAGCGCACGAACGGCGGCGCCGGGGGCTGGCTCACCGGTTCATGTTAGCCGATCCGACGGCTGGCGGCGCTGGGGCTCACGCCCTTCCGGCCCCGAACACCCTTTCGAAGATCGCGTCGACGTGCGTCAGGTAGCGCTCCAGGCGGAAGACGTCCGCGATCTCCTGCTCGCTGAGGACGGCGCGGATCTCCGGGTCGGCGGAGACGCGCTGGCGGAAGTCGCCGTCCGTCTTCCACGCGTCCATGGCGTGGGCCTGCACCGCCCGGTAGGCGTCCTCGCGGCGCATGCCCTTGGCGGTCAGGTCGAGCAGGAGCTGGCCCGAGAAGACCAGGCCCTTGCCGAGGTCGAGGTTCGTGCGCATGCGGGCTTCGTCCACGGTCATGCCTTTCACGATGCGGGTGAAGCGGGCGAGCATGTGATCCAGGGCGAGGAAGCTGTCGGGGACGATCACGCGCTCGACGGACGAGTGGGAGATGTCGCGCTCGTGCCAGAGGGCGATGTTCTCCAGGGAGGCCAGCGCGTTCGCCCGCAGGAGCCGCGCCAGGCCCGCCACCTGCTCGCAGCCGACCGGGTTCCTCTTGTGGGGCATGGCCGAGGAGCCCTTCTGGCCGGAGCCGAACGGCTCCTCGACCTCGCGGACCTCGGTCCTCTGCAGGGCCCGGATCTCGGTCGCGAACTTCTCCAGGCTGGCGCCGACGAGCGCGAGCGTCGTCAGCACCTCGGCGTGACGGTCGCGCTGCAGGATCTGTGACGACGCCGGCGCCGGGCGCAGGCCGAGCCTCGCGCAGACCGCCTCCTCGACCTCGGGCGGCAGGTGGGAGAAGGTGCCGACGGCGCCGGAGAGCTTGCCCACGGCGATCGTGGCCCGGGCGTGATCGAGGCGCTCCCGATGGCGCTGCAGCTCGGCGTGCCAGAGCGCCATCTTCAGGCCGAAGGTCATCGGCTCGGCGTGGACGCCGTGGGTGCGGCCGATCATCGGCGCGTGCCGGTGGCGGAAGGCGCGCTCCTGCACGGCCTCCATGAGCGCCGACACGTCCTTCTGGACGAGGTCGCAGGCGTCGCGCATCAGCATGGCGAGGGCGGTGTCGACCACGTCGGAGGAGGTCAGGCCGTAGTGCAGCCAGCGCCCCTCCTCTCCCACGCTCTCGGCCACGTTGGAGACGAAGGCGATGACGTCGTGCTGGACCTCGCGCTCGATCTCCTCGATGCGCGCGACGTCGAAGCGCGCCTTGTCCCGGATGGCGGCGAGCGCCTCCTGCGGAACGACGCGGCGGGCCGCCAGCACCTCGGTGGCTGCGATCTCCACCTGCAGCCAGGCGGCGAAGCGGCTCTCGTCCGACCACAGCCGCGCCATCTCGGGGCGGGAGTAGCGTGGGATCATCCGCTGTCCACTCCTGGAACGGCAGGCAGCCTACCACGCCGGGGCCGGAAGCCGTGGTACCGTACGCCCCGCAGGCGGGCGGAAGGAGGCCGTGTAAGGGGTGGCTCGTGTTCTGGTCGTCGACGACGCACGGGTGGCGCGAGCGTTGCTCAGGGAGGTGCTGGAGAGCGCAGGTCACGAGGTGATCGAGGCCACCGGCGTCGAGGCGGGCCTGCAGGCCGCCGTCGAGCAGCACCCCGACTGCGTCACCGCCGACCTGCTGATGCCCGGCCTCGACGGCCTGACGCTCGTCGACACCCTGCGCGCCCGCGGCGTCGACGCGCCCGTGCTGGTGGTGACGGCCGACATCCAGAAGAGCACCCGCCAGGAGTGCCTGCGGCGGGGCGCCGCCGCCGTGCTGGGCAAGCCGGTCGACGCCGCCGAGCTGGTGCAGGCGGTCGAGGACGCGCTCGCGGGCCGCACCCGCCCGCCCGCCCGGCGGCTGGACGAGGCCGCGCTCGACGCGCTGCAGGAGATGATCAACATCGGCGTGGGCCGCGCGGCCGCGGCGCTCAACGAGCTGGTCCAGCACCCGGTGTCGCTGGCGCCTCCCCGGGTGGAGCTGCTCGACGTCGACGACCTCCCCGGCGTGTTCGGGCCGCTGGGGAAGAACGACGTCTCGTCGGTGCAGATGGCCTTCCACGGCCCGCTCGAGGGCGGCGCGTTCCTGATCTTCCCGCAGCCCTCCGCCTCCCGCCTGCTGGCCGGTCTCACCGGCGAGGACGCGCTGGGCGAGGACCTCGACTCGCTGCGCTCCGGCACCCTGACCGAGATCGGCAACGTCCTGATCAACTCGATCCTGGGCACCATGGCGAACCTGCTGGACCGGCCGCTGCGCTACAGCAGCCCCGTGTACGAGGAGGGCCCGGCGCTGGCGCTCGTCACCACCGAGGTGCACGCCAGCCAGCCCCTGCTGCTGCTGGTGCGCACCGGCTTCCGCATCCGCGAGACCGAGATCGAGGGCAGCCCGCTGCTGCTGTTCGAGCTGCGCTCCTACGAGGAGCTGATCTCGGGGCTCGCGACGCGGCCGCGGGCGGGGCCCTGAGATGAGCGAGCGCTTCGCCCTCCTCGACTCCGTCCCGCTGGGGGTGATGGTGCTCGACCGCGAGCTGCGGGTCCTCTTCTGGAACGCCTGCCTCGAGGAGTGGACGGGGCTGCGGCGGGAGGAGGTGCTGGGTCGCGACGTGCGGGAGCGCCTGCCGCATCTGTGGCAGCAGCGCTACGCCACCCGGCTGGCCGGCCTGTTCGAGTCGGGGGCCCCCGCCGTCTTCTCCTCGCAGCTGCACCCCCACCTGCTGCCGGCGCCCCTGCGCAGCGGCCGGCTGCGCGTGCAGCACACCACCGCCGTGGCCATCCGGGCACCGGAGGGCGGCTACCATGCGCTGCTCACGCTGGAGGACGTCACCCCGCTCACCGACGCCATGGCGGCGCTCCGGCGCGCCCGCGACGAGGCGCGCCGGCGCGCCTCCGTCGACGCCCTGACCGGTGTCGCCAGCCGCGCCCACTTCCTGGAGGGCGCCGCCCGCGCCCTCTCCCTGGCCCGGCGCCACGGCCGCGAGCTGTCGCTGCTGATGCTCGACATCGACCGCTTCAAGGCCGTCAACGACGGCCACGGCCACGCCGCCGGCGACGCCACCCTGGTGACGCTGGCCCGGATCTGCTCGCACACGCTGCGCGACGGCGACGTCATCGGCCGGCTGGGCGGCGACGAGTTCGCGGTGCTGCTGCCCGAGTCGACCACGAAGGCGGCCTCGCAGGTGGCCGATCGCCTGCACCACGCGCTGGCGGCCAGCGGGGTCGAGTGGGAGGGGCGGCGGCTGCCGCTGGAGGTGAGCGTCGGCGTCGCCACCATGAACGCGGAGGACGAGCACATCGACGAGCTCCTCCATCGCGCCGACGAAGCCCTCTACGAGGCGAAACGCCAGGGTCGCAACCGCGTGGCCGTGCGCTGAGGCCCACACCGAATCGCCCGAATCGCGTGAGCCGGCCACAAGCCCTGCTCACCACTCCCATTTGGCGCTCTTATTGCAGCTTCCTGTGTGCGGCGCCGTGGGGCCGCAATTCGTGCGGCGCGGCCTCGGGCGCGGGTGTTTGGCGCGCGGCACGAGGAGGTCTGCTTTGGAACCCTATCGCCTCAAGCGTGACGAGGACGGCAGGTCGCACGTCGAGGTGCCCTACCGCGGGCAGCGGTTGCTCCGGCACCCCATGTACAACAAGGGCACGGCCTTCACGCGCGAGGAGCGCGCGGCCTTCGGCCTCGAGGGCCTGCTGCCGGACGCCATCAGCACCCTCGAGCAGCAGGCGGCCCGCATCCACCGCAACATCCTGCGCAAGGCGGACCCGCTGGAGCGCTTCATCGGCCTCTCCTCGCTGCAGGACCGCAACGAGGTCCTCTTCTACCGGCTCCTGGTCGACAACATCGAGGAGCTGATGCCGATCGTCTACACGCCGACGGTGGGCCTCGCCTGCCAGGAGTACAGCCACATCTTCCGGCGCGCCCGCGGGCTGTGGATCACGCCCGGCCACCGCGGCCGCATCGAGGAGGTGCTGATGAACGCCCCCTTCGAGGACGTGCGGCTGATCGTGGTGACCGACAACGAACGCATCCTCGGCCTGGGCGACCAGGGCGCCGGCGGCATGGGCATCCCCATCGGCAAGCTGGCGCTCTACTGCGCGGCCGCCGGCATCCACCCCTCGCAGACGCTGCCCATCAGCCTCGACGTGGGCACCGACAACAAGACGCTGCTGGAGGACGAGCTGTACCTGGGCTGGCGCCACCCCCGCCTGCGCGGCGACGAGTACTACTCGCTGGTGGACGAGTTCGTTCGCGCGGTGAAGTACCGCTTCCCCAAGGCCCTGCTGCAGTGGGAGGACTTCAAGAAGGCGAACGCCTTCACCCTGCTCGACAAGTACCGCAAGCAGATCACCTGCTTCAACGACGACATCCAGGGCACGGCCGCGGTGGCGGTGGCCGGCATCATGGCCGGCTGCCGGGCCACCGGCATCCCGCTGACGGGGCAGCGGATCGTCATCCTGGGCGCCGGGGCCGCCGGGATCGGCATCGCCCGCCTGCTGCGCGACGCGCTCTCGCGGGCGGGGCTCTCGGGCGACGCGCTGGTGCGGGCGATCGCCAACCTGGACAGCCACGGCCTGGTGGTGGACGACCAGGAGATCAAGGACGAGCACAAGCGGCCGTTCGCCTGGCCGGCGGCGCTGGCCGAGAGCCACGGCCTGGGCAAGGGCCGCCCGCGCGACCTCGCCGCCGTGATCCGGGCGGTGAAGCCGACGGTGCTGATCGGCACCTCCGGCGAGCCCTCCACCTTCACCGAGCTGATCGTCCGCGAGATGGCGGCGCACGTCGAGCGCCCGGTGATCTTCCCCATGTCGAACCCCACCTCGAAGTGCGAGGCGAAGCCGGTCGACCTCATCAACTGGACGGGCGGTCGCGCGCTCATCGCCACCGGCAGCCCCTTCGAGCCGGTGCCCTACGGCGGGCGGACGGTCAGGATCGGCCAGGGCAACAACGCCTTCGTGTTCCCCGGCGTGGGCCTGGGAGTGCTGGTCTCCGAGGCGCGGGAGGTGACCGAGTCGATGTTCGCCGCGGCCGCCGTGCGCCTCGCCAGCGAGGTGAACCAGGAGGACTTCGACGCCGGCATGCTGTTCCCGCCGCAGTCGCAGATCCGCCGGGTGTCCCGGGCCATCGCCGAGGCGGTGGTGAAGCAGGCGCGCGAGGACGGCGTCGCCGGCCGGGTGCTCAGCGACGCGCAGATCCCGCAGGCGGTGGCCGCGGCCATGTGGGAGCCCGCGCACCCGGGGCTGGTGCCGGCTTGACGCACCCGAGGAAGCGAAGCGTCTTCCCGGACGGCGCGTAGCTTCCGAGGGATCTGGGCCACACTGCTTCCGAGGACGCGAAGCCTCCGAGGACACAGCGAGCCGGGCGTCGTCCCGGTTCGCGTCTGAGCCCGCGTAGTACACTGCCTTCCGCCAACCCAGGAGGTCCTGCCGATGGAGGCGTTTCGCCGCAAGCGGGGAGCCGACGGCCGCGAGCGGGTCGAGGTGCGGCTGCGCGGCCCGGCCCTGCTCAACCACCCGATGTACAACCGCTCCACCGCCTTCACCCGCGAGGAGCGGCGGGCGCTGGCGCTCGAGGGACTGCTGCCGCCGGTGGTCAGCACGATGGAGCAGCAGGCGCGCCGCGCCTACGGCAACATCGCCCGCAAGAGCGACCCGCTGGAGCGCTTCATCGGCCTCGCCGCCCTGCAGGACCGCAACGAGCACCTCTTCTACCGCGTGCTCGCGGACCACCTCGAGGAGTTCCTGCCCATCGTCTACACGCCCACGGTGGGCCTCGCCTGCCAGCAGTACAGCAAGATCTTCCGCCGCGCGCGCGGGCTGTGGATCAACCCCGGCCACAAGGGGCGGATGACCGAGGTGCTGGCCAACGCCCCCTACGAGGACGTCCGGCTGATCGTGGTGACCGACAACGAGCGCATCCTCGGCCTGGGCGACCAGGGCGCGGGCGGCATGGGCATCCCGGTCGGCAAGCTCGCGCTCTACTGCGCCGCCGCCGGCATTCCGCCCTCGCAGACGCTGCCCATCAGCCTCGACGTGGGGACGGACAACGCGACGCTGCTGGCCGACGACCTCTACATCGGCTGGCGCGAGCCGCGGCTGCGGGGCGAGGCCTACGACGCGATCGTGGACGAGTTCGTGCGTGCGGTGAAACAGCGCTTCCCCAAGGCCCTCCTGCAGTGGGAGGACTTCAAGCAGTGGAACGCCTTCCGACTGCTGGAGCGCTACCGCCACGAGCTGCCCTCCTTCAACGACGACATCCAGGGCACCGCCGCGGTGGCGGTGGCCGGCATGTTCGCCGCCTCCCGCGCCGCCGGACGCCGCCTGGCGGAGGAACGCCTGGTGATCGCCGGGGCCGGCGCCGCCGGCGTGGGCATCGCCCGGCTCTTCCGCCGGGCCCTGGAGCGCGAGGGGGTCTCCGGCGAGGCGTTGCTGCCGCACGTCGCCCTGCTGGACTCCAAGGGACTGGTGGTCGACGCCGCGGACACGTACCGGAGGGAACTGGCCTGGACCTCCGCCCTCGCCTCCGCCCACGGCCTGCACGCCGGCTCCTCGCTGCTGGAGGTGGTGAAGGCGACCAGGCCCACGGCGCTGGTGGGCGTGTCCGGCGTGGCCGGCCTCTTCGACGAAGAGGTGGTGCGGGCGATGGCGGCGCAGGTGCAGCGGCCCGTGATCTTCCCGCTCTCGAACCCGACCAGCTCGTCGGAGGCCCGCCCGGCCGACGTCATGGCCTGGACCGGCGGCCGCGCGCTGATGGCGACGGGGAGCCCGTTCGACCCGGTGGAGATCGACGGGCGCCAGGTGCGCATCGGCCAGGGCAACAACGCCTTCGTCTTCCCGGGCGTGGGCCTGGGCGTCCTGGTCTCGGAGGCAGGCGAGGTCACCGACGCCATGTTCGCCGCCGCCGCCGACGCCCTGGCCAGCCAGCTCTCGGACGACGACCGCGCCGCCTTGTGCCTCTTCCCGCGAATCGCGACGCTGCGCCAGGTGACCGCGGCGGTGGCCTGCGCGGTCATCCGGCAGGCGGTGGCGGACGGCGTCGCCGGCAACGCGCCGGCCGACCCGGCGGCGGCGGTGGCCGCGGCCATGTGGGAGCCGGCCTACCCGGTCATCGAGGTGGTCTAGCCCGCGTCATCCTCCGAGCCGGATCCGGGCCGGCCGGAGGTGGCGCCGGCCAGGGGCGGAGAGACCCTGTCGGCGTGGAAGGGCCGCGCCGCCGGCAGGAAGATGCGCACGCAGGTGCCCCGGCCCGGGGTGCTCTCGGCGTGGATGCGGCCGCCGTGCTCCTCGACGATCTGCCGGGCGATGGCGAGGCCCAGCCCGGTCCCCTTCACCTTGGTCGTGTAGTGGGGCTCGAAGATGCGCTCCACGTCCTCCACCCCCGGGCCGTCGTCCTCGATGCGGATCGCCACCCCGCCGTCCTCGGCGCTCGTGCGCAGCCGCAGCTCCCCGCCCCGCTGGCCCATCGCCTCCAGCGCGTTGTTGATGACGTTGAGCAGCACGCGCTTGATCTGGTCGGCATCGACCTCCACCGCCGGCGCGTCCCTGGCGAGGTCCAGCCGCACCTCGAGGTTCTCGGCCTTGGCCTGGGTGTAGGGCGAGAGCGCCTCCACCACCAGCGCGTTCGGGTCCAGGCGCGCGGCCCGCATTGCCGGCAGCCGCGAGAAGCGCGAGAACTCGCCGATCAGCTCCTTGAGGTCGCCCACCGAGGCGAGGATCATGTCGATTGCCGAGGGGAAGAGGTCGGCGAAGCGCGCCCGGTCGCGGCCCCAGGCGTTCTTCAGCGTCTCGGCGGCGAGGCCGACGGGCGTCAGCGGGTTCTTGATCTCGTGGATCACCCGCTCGACCGCCTCCTTCCAGGCCTCCAGGCGCTGGCTGGCGATGAGCTGGGTGAGGTCGTCCACCACCACCACGGTCCCGGTCGACTGCCCCGCCTCACCGACCAGGGCGGAGGCCACCACCGAGAGCGTGCGGCGCCCCTGCGGCAGGTCGCAGACCATCTGCGTCTCGCGGCGGCCCTCGCGTCCGCTGCGCACCGGCGCCACGAAGTCGACCAGCTGCGCCGACGATGCGCCCAGGGCCTCCTCCGGCGTGCGCCCGCGCGCCTCGTCCGGCGGCAGCGCCAGGATCTGCCCCGCCCGCTCGTTGAAGGTCTCGATGCGGCCCTGCTCATCGAGGGAGAAGACGCCGGTGCCGACGTTGGCGATCACCGTGGAGAGGTGGTTCTTGAGCGCGAGCAGCGTGGCCTGGGAGGCGCGCAGCTCGGCGGTGCGGGAGTCGACCATCGCCTCCAGGTTGCGTGAGTAGCCCTCGATCTGCCGGCGGCTGGCCTCCAGCTCGGCCACCATGCGGTTGAAAGCGAGGGCGATCGAGCCCACCTCGTCGCCGGAGAGCACCGGCAGCCGCGCCGAGAGGTCGCCGGTGGCAGCTCGAGCCATGGCGTCGTGCACCCTTCGCACCGGCGCCAGCACCATGCGCGAGAGCAGCAGGTTCAGCAGCAGCAGCACCAGCACGAAGGAGAGGGTCACGCCGCCGTAGACGAGGCGCCGGGTGGCCGCCTCGCCCTTCTCCAGCGGTGCCAGGCTCATCAGGAGGTGCAGCCGTCCGTAGGGCTGGTCGGCCGCCGCCAGCGTGGAGACGAGCTCCAGCACGCGCTGCTGGCCGAAGGTCGCCTCCCGGAAGCGGTCCTCGCCGGGCGGCGGCGGCGGCACCTGCAGCCGCATCTGCTCGACCTGCACCTGCCGCCCCGCGAGCAGCGGGCGGTCGTCGGGCCCGACCAGGTCGGCCTCGCCGTCGTGGTCCACCAGCAGCGCGACCCCGCGCCGGCCGAGGTACTCGTCGGCGTCCTCGCCCACCAGCCGCCGGATGGAGCGGGGGTCGGCTGTGATGCCCAGGTCCAGGAAGCGCAGGCCGGAGGGGTCGGGGGTGGGGCCGGGGATGGACTCGCTCGCCTCGTAGCGGACCCAGAGGATCCCCTCCTCGCGGGCCAGCTGGTGCAGGTGCAGCGCCAGCGAGTCGCGGTTGCGGAAGAGGTAGTCGTAGATGAACTCGCGCTCGTGGGCGCGCCGCAGCGTCTTGAGCAGCCGCTCGTCCTGGTCGATGAAGCGCCGGCGCTGCTCCCCCAGGAACGGCCCCAGCAGCAGCAGCAGGGCGGCTGCGCTCAGCAGGAAGACGCCCGCCAGCGTGGAGATGACCTTCCGCCGCAGGCTCACGTCGCGCAGCGCCTGCAGCAGGCGGGTCACTGCGCCCCCAGCCAGCCGCTGACCAGCGCCCGCGGCCCGGTCGGCGTGCGTTCGACCGCGTACAGCGCCACGCCCTGCACGCGGTTGCCCCGCTCGTCGAAACGGATCGGCCCCGTCTCGCCGCGGACCTTGCCCCGGGCGACGGCATCGCGCAGGCGGCGGCGGGCCCGGCCCAGCCCGGCGCCGAGGTCCTCGTCGCTGAGCCGGCCCATCCGCTGCAGTGCGGCGGCGATCACCTTCACGGTGTCGTAGGCGAGCACCGAGCGGCAGCCCGGCGGCTCGCTGCCGAAGCTCGCCGCGTACCTGTCGTCGAAGTCGCGGATCGGCCTGCACAGCTCCACGTAGTAGGCGTCGCCGGGCGGCGTCCCCCGCTGGAAGAGGAGCGGCGAGGACCAGGCGTCACCGCCCAGGAAGGTGGTGTGCAGCCCGACCTGCCACGACTGCGCGGCGACCAGCGTCGCGTCCGGGAAGGAGCCGGGGACGAAAAGCACGTCGGGATGGAACTCGCGGATGCGCGTGAGCTGCGGGCGGAAGTCGGTCTCCAGGGCCAGGTAGAAGAACTCCTGCACCACCCGACCGGCGGCCGGGTTGCGGAAGCGGCGCACGAAGCTGCGGGCGAGGTTCTTGCTGTAGCTGCGGCCGACCTCGTAGAGAACGGCCACCCGGCGCGCGCCCAGCCGGTCACGTGCGAACACCGCCAGCAGGTCGCCGATGACGTCGTCGGAAGCGCACATGCGGAACACCCAGGGCCGCACCCGCCGCCCCGTCTCCGGCTCCGAGGTGATGTCGGCGGCGGTGGAGACGTTGGTGATCTGCAGCAGGCGGAAGGCCTCCGCCTGCTCGGCGACGGCGAGCGACAGCTCGCTGGAGTTCGAGCCGACGATGGCGAGGGCCCCGGCGCGCGCGGCCCTCTGGGCGGCGTCCTGGGCGTCGACGAAGTAGCTGCCGGTCTTGTAGACCAGCAGCCGCAGCGCGCGGCCGTGGATCCCGCCGGCGCGGTTCAACTCCTCCACCGCCAGCTCCGCGCCCTTCAGCGACTGCTCGCCGGAGACTGCGTAGCGCCCGAGGGTCGGGAAGATGGCTGCGATCGGCAGCGACCCGTCGGCCGCCACCGAGCGCGGCGGCAGCACCACCGGCTCCAGCCGGTCGACCGACGCCGCCTTCGCCGCGGGCGGCAGCCAGCGGCCCGCACCCTCCCTCGCCTCGCCCTGCCGGCCGCAGCCGGCGGCCAGCAGCACGGGCAGGAACAGGCCGAAGGCCCGCGACGCCATCGCTCGCAGCGTAGCACGAGCCGCCCGCGCGGGCGGCCGATCAGAACAGGCGGAGCTGGCGCTCGCCGTCGCGGCCGCGAGGCCCCACGCCCATCCAGCCGGTGCCAGAGGGCTCCGCGAGCCGCAGCCGCACGTCGCCGCGGCCGGCGCGGGAGAGCGCCTCGCTGGCCGCCAGCAGGGCCAGCTCCGGGTGGTTGTTCCGGCGGGAGAGGTGGGCGAGCACCACCAGCCGGCAGCCCGCCCCCAGGCCCTTCTCCAGCAGCCGTGCCGCGTCGTCGTTCGAGAGGTGACCCCAGGGCCCCAGGATGCGCTCCTTCAGCGACCACGGGTAGGGGCCGTCGCGCAGCAGCGCCGGATCGTAGTTCGACTCCACCAGCACCGCGTCGCAACCGCGGAACGCCTCCACCAGCCCGCGGGTGAGGTGGCCCAGGTCGGTCGCGTGCGCGAACGAGGCGCCGCCAGAGGAGACCACGAACGCCAGCGGACCGGCGGCGTCGTGGGGCACGCCCAGCGCCCGCACCGTCAGCCTTCCCAGCGCGCGCGTCTCGCCGGGAGCCAGGGGCAGCAGCGGCGGCAGCCGCGCCTCCTGGAGCCCCGCTGCGGCGAAGGTGCGCCGGGTGCCGGAGAGCGGCACGCCCCAGCGGCGCGAGAACGCGGCCGCGCCACGGGCGTGGTCGCCGTGCTCGTGGGAGAGCAGCACCGCCGTGAGCGAGGCGGGGTCGACGCCTGCCGAGCGCAGCCTGTCCGCGAGCTGCCGCGGGCCCAGTCCGGCGTCGAGCAGCACCCGGGTGCCGCCGCCCTCGACCAGCGTGGCGTTGCCGTCGCTGCCAGAGCCGAGCACGCGGAAGCGGAGCATGGCGGCGCTATTACACCACCAGGTCCCTGTCGCGAGGCCGCCAGCCCTTCAGGTTGCCGATCACGCTGGCGGCCACGCGGCCCCGGAACAGCCGTGCCGCCAGCCGCCTCACGTCGTCAGCGCTCACGGCCTCGATGCCCTCGAGGATCTCGTCGAGCGGCAGCTGCTTGCCGAAGTAGATCTCCTGGCGCGCCAGGTGGCTCATCCGCGCCCCCGTGTTCTCCAGAGACAGCACCAGCCCGCCCTTGATGTGGTCCTTGGCGCGCCGCAGCTCCTCGTCGGGCAGGCGGTCGCCACAGAGGCGCCGCATCTCGTCGAGGGTCAGGCGGATCACCTCCGCGGCGGAGTCCAGGCTGGTGCCGGCGTAGACGTTGAGCAGCCCCGCGTCCGAGTAGGAGGTGATGCCGGAGGAGATCGAGTACACCAGCCCCCGCCTCTCGCGCACGTTCTGGAAGAGGCGCGAGGACATGGAGCCACCCAGCACCGTGTTCAGGACGAAGCCGGCGTAGCGGTCGCGGTGCGCCTGCGGCAGCGCCCGGGTGCCGAGGCAGACGTGCACCTGCTCCAGCTCCCGCTTGGAGCGCGAGACGGTGGTCCAGGCGGTGCGCGGTGGGCGGCCGCCGGCGGCGCTGGGCCGGCGCCTGAGGCCGGCGAAGTGGCGGCGCACCAGCTGCGCCGCCCGCGCGTGCTCGAGGTGCCCGGCGGCGGCGATCAGCAGGTTGCCGGGCTGGTAGACGCGGCCGAAGTAGGCGAGAAGGTCCTCACGGGCGAAGCCGGCGACCGTACGCTTGTTGCCCAGGATCGGCCGACCCAGCGGGTGGTCGGGCCAGAAGGCCTCCGACAGCAGCTCCATCACCAGGTCGTCGGGCGTGTCCTCGACCATGTTGATCTCTTCGAAGATGACCTTCTTCTCCTTGGCCATCTCCGCCACGTCGAAGAGCGGGTTCAGCACGATGTCGCCCAGGATCTCGATCGCCTGCGGCAGGTTCTCGTCCAGGACCTTGAGGTGGAAGGACGCGTACTCCTTGGCGGTGAAGGCGTCCATGTAGCCGCCGATCGAATCCACCTCCGCGGCGATGCGTTCGGCCGAGCGGGTGCGGGTGCCCTTGAACACCATGTGCTCGATGAAGTGGCTGATGCCGCTCTGCCCGGCGGCCTCGTGGCGGCTGCCCCGCCTCACCCACACCCCCACCGCCACGCTGCGCAGGTGCGGCATGGTCTCGGTGACGAGCGTGAGTCCGTTGTCGAGGGTTTCCCGGGTAATCATGCTGGGGAGCCCGCCCGCTGGGGACGGTCAGCACAGACTAGCATGCTAGACTCCGCCGCGGAGTGAGCGCCCGCAGCCACACCTCCACCGCCACCACGGGTGTGGTCGCCGCGGCGGTGCTGTCGTCGCTGCTGTTCGCCGGCTGCGCGCTGCTCGACCTCCTGCCCTGGTTGCGCGGCCCCGCGCCCTACCCCCCGGAGTGGCAGTGGGCGTACCGCTCGCCGCTGCTGTGGCCGACGGCCGGCGCGGCGCTGGCGCTGGCGCTCGGGCCGCTGCTGCTCGCCGCCTCCGGCGCGGCGCCGCTCGTCCGGCGCCCGCACGCCGCCGCTCGGGCGCTGGTGGCCGCGGCGGTCGTGCTCGGCGCGGTCCTGCCACTGGCGTTGCTGGCCCGCGAGCCGGCGGGGGCGCTGCGCACGCTCCTCGCTCGCACCGTCTCCTTCTCCTCCACCTCGTACCACACGGTCGCGATCAGCGAGGACGCCCGCGACCCCAGGCGGTTCGTACGCCGCCACGCCGAGCTGCTGCCGCGGCTGGCGGTGACCGCCAAGCATGCGGCCACCCACCCGCCCGGCCCGGTCCTCCTCTTCAGGGCCGCCGTCGCCGCCTGCGAGCGCTCCCCCGCCCTCACGGAAGCGCTGCTGGGAGCGGCCGGCGTCCGCGGGGGCGACTTCGCTCCGCCGCTGACCAGGCCGGCGCGCGCCGGGGCCCTCCTCGGCGCGCTGACGCTCGGCCTGCTGGCCGCGCTCACCGCCTGGCCCCTCGCCGAGCTGGCGCGCCAGCTCGGCTTCTCGCCGCTGGCCGCCGGCCGCCTCGCGCTGCTGTGGGCGCTGCTGCCCGGGCCCTCGCTGATCGCCCCCCGCCTCGACGCGGCGATCGCGCTGCCGGTGGTCGGCTTCACGGCGCTGCTCGCCGCCACCGGCCGCCGACGCGGTCCCGTCGTCCTGGTCGCCACCGGCATCGGCGCCGGCACCTGCGCCGGCGCCGCGCTCTGGCTGTCCTATGGTGCCGCGGTGTTCCTGGCGATCGCCGCGGCCGCGGTCCTGGCCGCGGCGGCCGCGGCGGGACCGTCCGACGCGGCGCGCTGGCGGCGGCTGGCCGGGCTGACGGTAGCGGTGGCGGTGGCGCTGTTCCTCGCCTTCGGCGTCCCGGCCCTGCTGGGAGGCGCACCGCTGCGGGCCATGCGCGCGGCGCTCGCCATCCACCGCGAGGCCTTCACCGTGCCGCGGCGCTACGCGCTCTGGCTGCTCTTCGACCCCGTCGACTTCGCCGCGCTGGTGGGGGTCTCCCTGGCAGTGCTGGCAGCCTGGCGTGTCGTCACCGATGGCGCCGCCGCCCTCCGGGGGCGAGCCGTTTCCGCGGCGGACCGTTGCGGGCTCGCCTTCGCCAGCGGCCTGGCCGCGCTGGTGCTGAGCGGCACCACGCGCGGCGAGGTGGGTCGCATCTGGATCCCGCTGATGCCGTTCGCGCTGCTGCTGGCCCTGCGGCCCGGCGACGCCGAGCGGCCCGCGCTCACCTCGCTCATCGGGAGCCTGGTCGCGCTGTCGACGGCGACGGTCGCCGCCGCCTGGAACCTCTAGCTCAGCGCGGCTGCAGCAGCCCGCGGACCACCGGCAAGAGCGACTCGGCCGCGATCACCTGCGCCACCTCGTTCGGGTGCCGGTCCACGGGGTGGACCCACAGATCCGCCGGCCGGCGGCCGCGAAACGCGGGCAGCAGGTCGTGGTACGGGATCCCCGCCTGGCCGCAGAACGCGGCCAGCGTGCGGTGCACCGGCTCGAACGGGTAGCCGGAGTCGAGCCCGACCAGCAGCGGCCAGCAGACGACGAGCAGGCGCGCCCGGCGCGCCTTCAGCTCGCTGTCCATCTGCCGCAGGTAGCCCTGCGTCAGGGGCCACCCCGGGTTGGCGTCGCTCCACATGTCGAGGTACCAGCGGGTCGTCGCGCGGCCGACCCTCCAGGCGGTGAGGCGGTCCTGGACGAGGGCCAGCAGCCTCGAGCGCGGGCCGCGGCGGAAGGCGTCCTCGTCGTCGACCGGGTTCTCGCGGTCGAGGATCCAGTCGTTGACGTACTGCTGGCGCGCCTGGAACTCGGGGGGCCGGGCGGCGTCGTTCAGCACCAGCGCGTAGACGAGCAGGTCGGGCTCGTACTGCAGGCTGGTCTCGAACGGCGGCATCAGCTCCGGGAAGTCGAGGCCGCGCCGGCCGCAGTTGCGCACCTGGTAGCGGCCGGGCCCGGAGGCGTTGAGCTTCGTCTCCAGCAGCCGGGCCAGCGTGTCCGGCTCCTTGACGCCCTGGCCTTCCGTGAAGGAGTCGCCGAAGAGCACGATCCGTTCCACGGCGGGCGGCCGCGGCTGCGGCGGAAGATCGCGGAAGCGCAGGTGGTTGTACTCGCTGAGCACCGCCCAAGGGTGGCGGCGCGCGATCGACTCGAAACGGTGCGGTGCGATCGCGCGGTAGCGGGTGCGGCTCTCGGGGAGGCGCAGGTCGATGTCGAAGTACCCGCGCGGGTTCGAGGGGTAGCAGTCGAGCAGCCGCGTCCAGGTGGCGTCGACCATGCGCCGCGTCGCCAGCTCCGACTCGGTGGCGAAGCCCAGGACCCGCAGCGCGGCCTCGAGCACCAGGACGACGAGGCCGAGGGCGACGAGCGACAGCGCCAGGTTGCCGAGCAGGGCACGCAGGCGCCTCACGGCCGCGGCTCCGGGGGCGGCCAGCGGAAGCCCGGCCGGTAGATGCGGATCGACCAGCCCGCGCGTCCCGCAGGCGGCAGCGCCCGCAGCGCCGCCATCAGCGGGCGGTCCTCCGGCGCGAGGTACACACCCTGCAGGTTGGTGACGCTCACCGCCACCACGTCCCCGGGGACGATGTCGCGGGTGACCCGGGGCGGGTGGGGCGCCGTGTAACCGGGCAGCATGTCGGCGTCGAGCCCGTAGTAGCCGGGGTCGGCGCTCCCGAAGTACGACAGCTTCAGGTGGGCGACGCCGTTCTCGCGGGTCCAGCGGGCCAGCCGCCCGAGGTCCTGGCCCCAGTCGAGGTTGGAGTCGACCAGCAGCCGCCAGCCGTTGGCGGGGCCGCCGGCGATCTCGTTGAAGTAGGCGAGGTGGTGCGGGTGCGTGCGCACGGTGGAGAGCGCGTACCAGCCGCCCAGCAACCCGACCACCACCAGCCCCGCCGGACGTCGCCAGGCGACGAGGCGCGCGGCCGCCTCGCCCGCCGCCAGGAACAGGAACGGGTAGACGGGCAGCAGGTGACGGTGGCCGATCTCGAGGCCCCGGGCGGCGGTGGCGGCGGCGTAGACCAGCACCGGCAGCCACAGGAAGAGCGCGTCCCGGGCGGCGAGCCGCGGGAGGCGGACGAGCGCGACCGCCGTGAGCAGCAGCAGCGGCACCGGCGTCTTCAGCAGGAACGTGACCAGGAAGTAGCCGGGCAGCGGGTGGTCGGAGACCGTCCCCAGCAGGAAGGTGGGCCGCGCCGCCGAGTGCGTCACCACGAACAGCAGCCCCCGGACGTAGTCCTCGGGCAGCAGCCCGGCCTCGGCGGCGGCCGCCAGCGTGCGCAGGGGAAGGCTGGCGATCGGCTGCTCGAGGGTGCTGCGCCCGGCCGCCCTGGCCACGGGGTCGGGCGAGAGGTCGTGGCGGAAGCCGTACGCGGCCCACACCACCGCCAGCGCGAGGACCGCGACCGCCGCCAGCGCGCCGGCGGTCCGCGCGGGGGTCAGGTCCTTCGTCTGGGCACCGGGTTCCGTCCTGCGCCCCCCGAGGCCACCGGCCGCCGCCATCAGCACCAGCACCAGGGCGAGGACCGGCGCCGAGAACTTCGCGGCGAACGCGGCGCCGGTGGCGAGGCCGCAGCCGAGCAGCACGACGACGCTCGGCCGCTCCAGGGTCCGTGCGAAGGAGACGACCGCGAGGAAGAAGAACAGCGCGAAGCCGAGGTCGGTGGTGACCAGGGAGCCGTGGGCCAGCACGTCAGGCGAGAGCGCGCAGAGCAGCACGGAGGCGACCCCCGCCGTTGGTCCGAACCGGCGGCGCGACTCCAGGAACACGGCCACGACCAGCAGCGCAGCCAGGGCCACGATCGGCAGCCGCCCGAGAAACAGCAGCCGGCTGCCGTCGTTCCAGCGGTACAGGAACCGGCGCCCGAATTCCCACTGCCTGGCCTGGACCCAGGCGGGGTCGTCGGTGTGCACCACCGGCCGGACGAGCGCCAGCGGCGCCGCCGCCAGCAGCTTCAGCAGCGGCGGCTGCTCGGGGTTGAGGCGGTGGTCGCCGAGCGCGAGGTGGGTCCAGCCGGCCGGCAGGTGGGCGCCCTCGTCGAAGGTGGCGGTATTGCCGCGCATGGCGGAGACCGTCAGCCCGACCTGCAGCGCGACGGCCGCCGCCGCCACCACCGCCGGCCAGCGCCGCCTCACCGCGCCTCCCCACCCGCCCGCCTGGGGCCGGGGGCGGCCTCCTGCCGCGGCACCACCTCGGAGACCGCGCGGGCGATCGCCTGGGCGGCGATGCGGTACGCGACCTCGTTCGGGTGCTCGTCGTTGGCGCCGTCGACCACCAGAGCCCGCCACTCGAGCCCGTGGTAGGACGGCAGCAGGTCCACCACCCGCGCCCCCGCCTCGGCGGCGACCTGGTCGACCTTCGCGTGGATGGCCGCGAAGGGGTAGCCGTCGTCTAGACGGTTGGCGAGCAGCGGGAACACGGCGACCACCAGCGGGACGCCGCGCTCGCGGCACAGGCCACCGATCGCGAGCAGGGCCCTGCGCCCGGCCGCCCATCCCGGGTAGCCCTCCGCGTACATCGCCCGGTAGTCGGACACGCGGCGGCGGTTCTCCAGCGTGGCCCGTATCCGCGCCCGCACCAGACGCACGAGCGCAGACCGGTCGAACAGCGAGCGGTCCGGCTGCTTCTGCTCCGCCAGCCACTCCGCCGCCCGGGCGGCGGCGGTGGCGTCGTCCTCGGTGTCGTTCAGCACGTAGGCCAGCACCACCGCGTCAGGCTGGTAGGCGAAGCCCTCCGCCGCCAGCCTGGCCGCCTCCTGGACGGTGTTGAGCCCGGGCTCGCCCAGGTTCACCGCCTCCCAGCGCTCGCCGCGCTCGCGCGCGAGCAGACGCTCCACGCGCTGCGGCCAGGTGTCGTCGAAGAGGACGCCCACGCCCCAGGTGAAGGAGTCGCCGAGGCAGACCAGCCGCCGCACGCCCGGCGGCTTCGCAGTCGACCGCTCGAGGTCGCGGTAGCCGCGGGCGTTGATCGGCCGGCGCTCGCGGGTGTCCGTGCGCACCGGCGCGTACCCCGGCGCCGGCGAGGAGGCGACCAGCCGCGCCGCCACCTCCGCCAGCCCCAGCGCGAGGACGATGCCGAGGGCGAGCAGGGCGATCTCGCCGCGACGGGAGGCTGCGAACACCGCCGCATGATAATGCGGCGGCGCGTGCGCCAGGTCGCAGCGGCCGTTCCGGACCCGCGTGGTATGCTGCCGCCCGCGTCATGTTGCGCCGCCATCCCCGGCCGGTGCCCGCGTCCATCCGCAGGGCGATCCACCGTGGGCTCGTGGCCCTCGTCCTGCTCGCCGGCGCGCGGGCCGCCTGGGCGCAGGCCTTCGAAGGCCAGGACCGGCTCGACACCACCGGCCGACAGAACCTGACGCTCGGCTCCGGCGCGCGGGCCTACGGCATGGGCGGGGCGTTCCTGGCCTGCGCCGACGACGCCACGGCGGCGTCCTGGAACCCCGCCGGCCTCAGCTACCTGCGGCAGCCTGAGGTTTCGCTGGTCGGCGTCACCAACTCGTTCAGCGTCTCGCGCGACCTCGACACCGACACCCTGAACGGCAGGGCCCTCGACTTCGCCGCCTTCACTTCGCCCGTCGGCATCGGCGAGGTCCGCGGCGCCGTCCAGGTCAGCTACCAGCGCGCCATCTCGTTCGACGGGCGTCGCGAGATCAAGGAGTACGACACCAGGGGGCTGCCCAGGCGGTACGACGAGGGGTACAGCAACGGCGGCTTCGACCTCATCGCCCTCGGCAGCGGGCTGCGCCTGACCCGGCACCTGCGAGCCGGCTTCACCGTCAACCGCTGGTTCAACGGCTACACGCAGACGCTCCATCGCCAGGTCTACTCCGTCACCGACCCCAACACCGGGCTTCCGGGGTCGCCGCCGCGCAACCCGCTGCGCTACTTCGACCTCGACTTCCGCCTTACCGGCTGGAGCTCGAACTGGGGCCTGATGTGGTCTCCGCTCGAGTCGCTGAACATCGGCGCCGTCTACAAGACGGGCTTCTCGGCCGACGTGGCGGTGGAGAAGGCGCGGGCCGACGGCTGGGGCACGCTCGGCGCGATCAAGGAGGTGACGACGAACGCCGACGCGAGCGCCGACGTGCAGATGACGTTGCCCCGCTCCTACGGCTTCGGCGCCTCCTGGAGGCCCCGCGACACGCTGACGCTCTCGGCGGACTTCACGCTGACGGGCTGGTCGAAGGCCACGATCCTGAACTACTTCAACCTCTCCGCCACCCCCGAGTCGACGCACGGCGTCCCGGCTCCGAAGCCCGCCGGCCAGGTGTTCGGCCTCCTCCAGTACCCGACGCTGCTGCCGGTGCCGACGACCGACGACCCCACGGACCCGAACCGCGTCAACGGCCAGCAGGACAAGCAGGAGATCAGGGTGGGCGTGGAGTGGGTCCTGATCAAGGGCGCGGTGAAGGTGCCGCTGCGCGCCGGCTACTTCAGCGACCGGCAGATCACCCGTGATCCCATCTCCGGCCACGTCCCGCGCTTCAACGGGTTCACCGCCGGCATCGGCGTCGGGCTCGGCCCCGTCCTCCTGGACGCGGCCTGGGTCTACGAGTTCGGCAGCTACTACGTGACCCCCAGCGACACCTCAGGCGGGGACTTCGACCCGGTGACGGGGGCGCCCCTTCCCTCCACCCCGCTGCGCTACGCGCTCACCACCAACCGCGGCTTCGCCTCGGTCATCTACCGCTTCCCCGGCCGCCGCTGAAGACGGCGCGCGCCCCGAGCACGGCGGCGCCGAGCAGGACGGCCCAGGCGAGACCCTCGAACACCGGCGAGAAGGCGTACAGCGGGAGGCCGAACCGCGGCTCGAAGTGGACCGGTGACTGCATGGCCAGGACGTACAGCGGCACCGTGGACAGCAGCAGCGCCCGTCTCGGTGCGAGCACGACCAGCAGCACCAGCCCGGTCGCGCGCAGCCAGGCCCCGGGGACCGTCACCAGCTGCTGGAGCCAGCGAACCGGCGCCCGGAGCCGACCCACCGCCCCGGCCACTGCCAGCCATCGTGAGCGTTCCGCAGGATCTGCCGGCGGCGGCGGCAGCGAGGCCGAGACGAGCGGCGCCGCCGCCTGCTGCTCGAGCACGCCGCCGGCCCGGCGCAGGCACCCCGCCGCGAACCACCGCGGGTGGGCGCGGATCACCTCGAGGCTGCGGCGGACGCGGGCGCGGTCGCGACGGATCCCGTCCGGAGAGGCCCACCACTCGGCGTAGCGCGCATCGCCGAGGAGCGCGGCCTCCCCGCGCGCCACCTCCCGGTCGGCGGGATGCGCGCCGAAGCGCTCCCCGCCGAGATCGGCGATCCCCTCCCACAGGACGATGCCGAAGTTGCTGCTCACCGGCACCAGCTCGCCGTAGAGGCGGTAGTTGCGGATGGTGATGGGGGCGACGATCGCCCACGCCGTCACCACCACCAGCGTCGCCCGCCAGGCCGAGCAGCGGGCGGGCCAGGCCAGCCACAAGGCGACGGGCAGCAGCAGCGGCAGCAGCAGGAAGTTGGGACGCAGCCAGGTGGCGACGCCGGCCAGCGCCCCGGCGACGATCGCGGCGGCCGCCGGTCGCCGGCGGCCGCACCACAGGACGGTGACGATCGCCACCGCCAGCAGAGCGGACAGCGCGTCGGGCGTGAAGACGGCGGCGTAGTGGCCGAGCGGCGGTGACACCGCGCCGACGAGGCCCGCCGCGAGGCCGGCGCGGCGCCCGACCGCGCGCGAGGTCAGCACCAGCAGCAGCACCGGGGCCAGCACCGCGAGCAGGGCTTGTGCCGACAGGACGGCGACGTAGGTGCGGCCGGCAACGGCATGGACCAGCGCCACGAAAGCCGGGTAGCCCGGCGGGCGCGACACGATGGCGGTGTCGGAGGGTTCGGGCCAGACTCGGGGGTAGAGGAGGCCGTCCCCGTCGAGCAGCGCCGCCGCGGCGTCGCTGTACCGGGCCGCCATGCGGACGCCCGGCTGCGTCGGCGTATGGAGCCCTGGAGCGACATCCCCGAGGTAGAGCAGCCGGACCAGCAGCGCCAGGACGGCGACGAGGACCGCCGGCCCAGCCAGCCGGCGCAGCGGCAGCGACCGGCTGCCGGCCGCTCGCGCGACGGCTCGGCGCGCACGGGAGATCGTCCGTCGCAGCCGGGCCGTCCGCACGCGCAGGACTATACCGTCACTTCACCACGTTCATCGTGACGTCGATCTTCACCACCTCGCCGGTGACAGGGTCGGTGGAGGCGACGGTCTGGAGGCTCTGGCCGTCGCGGAGCACCGGGTCGAGGGAGGTCTCGAAGCGGCGGAACAGCGGCGGCCGCGTGGTCGTCGCAGCGTCGATCTCCCGCTCGGAGCCCGTGAGGGTCGACGAGTTCTCGACCGTCATGTTGAGCAGGTAGCGGCCGTCGCCGAGATCACGCGCGAAACAGTCGATGTTCGTCCCCACGTTCTTGTACTGGTACGAGGTCGGCACGGCGTGGTTGGGCTGGCCCTCGCCGCCCTGCATGGTGAAGACAGGCACCGGCGTGTCCACGCCCATCCGCATCCGGGTGCGGCTGCCGCCGGGTGCGACCGTGGCTGTGACCGTGAACGCGTAGGGCAGGCTCCCCGTCTTCCTCTCGCCCTGGAAGCGGCTGATCACCAGCTGCACCCGCAGAGTCGCCGTCGGGCGGTCCGGCTGTGCTCGCTCGGCTGCGCCCTCCGATCGAGCCACCTTCTCCGACCTGGCGCTTCCCGCGGTGGCAGCCTTTGCCGGCGCCGAGTCCTCCTGCGCGAGAGCTGCTCCGTTCAGAGCGAAGGCCAGCAGTCCGATCAGCACCGACGTTCGAGCGATCATTCCGGTTCTCCTTCCTAGTACGTCCCTGGCGCTTCCGCCGGATCGAGCGGAGCGATCTCGAGGGGCTTGATGGCAAGGTCGGCGGGGTCGGCCAGGTCGTCCAAGGACTGGCCGACGGCCGCCAGTACCGCCAGGTCGACCTTCGGGTCGTGCGCCAACGCGACGAGCCGCCGCAGCTCCTGTTCCTGCCCCGCCGGTACGAGCACCTCCGGCTCGGCACGCCGCGCGGGCCGCTGCCCGCGGTGCTCGCCGAGGGGGGCCGACTGACCGGAAGCGGATACCGGCCCGGCACTGCCGGCCGAAGGTGGCGTGGTTGCTGCCGGCGCGGACGACTGCGGCGTGGTTGGGGCGGTGCGGGGGCCGCGGACAGACCCGCTGCGCTCCCAGCCCGCGACGACGACGGTCACGACGAGCGCCGCGCAGCCGCCGGCAAGAACCCAGCGAGCCGCCGACCATCGACGAACCGCCCCGTCGGCGTCCGCCGCAGCGGCGGCCTGCCGGATGCGGACCGGCAGCTCCAGCGACGGGTCGGCGGCGGCCAGCGCGTCGAGCGAGCCGTCGGCCAGCGCGAGCGCCTCCCGCAGCTCGGCGAGCGCCGCCCGGCAGCCGGAGCAGGCCTCGAGGTGGGCGCGCAGCCCGGCAGGCGGCGCCGCTCCCGCGGCGACGTCCGCTAGCGCCTTCGCGTTTCGCTCACAAGACATCTCAGGCTCTCCGCCAGCGCCCGGCGCGCAAGGTGCAGGCGCGACTTCACGGTCCCTTCCGGCAGCTCCAGCAGGCGCGCCACCGAGGCGAGGTCGTGCCCCCGGATGGCGGCGAGCACCGTGACCACCCGCAGCTTCTCCGGCAGCGCGTCCACCGCGCGGCCGACCCTCTCCGCGACCTCGCGGCGGGCGACGTCCTCTTCGACGGAGCTCGCCGCCGTCCGCTCCAGCGCCAGCGCCTCGTCGCGCCGCTGCCGCCGGGCGCGGCTGCGCTGGTGGTCGAGGGCCAGACGGAACGTCGTCCGCACCAGCCAGGCGCGGAAGCGGTCGCGGTCGCGCAGCGAGGCAAAGGAGCGGTGCGCCCGCAGGAAGGCCTCCTGCGCCACGTCCTCGGCGTCCTCGCGGCGGCGCAGGACGCCCAGGGCGACCCGGAACGCCAGGGTGGACGAGTCTTCGACCCGGGCGGCGAACTCCCGCTCGAGGGGGGCCGGGTCGAGGCTCACCGGGCGAACCAGGCTGAGATCGGCGACGTCATCCAGCAGCACCTCGGACCTCGAAGGCAAGACGCCGCGGCCCGCCGGCCGGTTCACCGCGGGCGGCGCTCGTCCGTGGAAGGCGCTTCCTCCCCGTCCGCCGTCTCGCCGGGGCCCCTGGGGTAGACCTTGACCGCCTCCCAGCGCTTGAGCAGCACCTGCCCCGGGGCGAACCCGCGCGGCTTGCGCACGTCGGCCACCCGACAGACGTGCACCTCGACCTTGCCGCGCGCCCCGCGGGCCTTGGAGTGCCAGGCCGCGAGCTCGGCCGCGCGCTGGACGACGCTGCCCGGTACCTGCTCGAGGTCCAGGTTCCCGGGATTGCGCACGACGACGTGGCTGCCGGCCGGGCCGGAGACGTGGAGCCACAGGTCCCGCGGCTGGGCGAGGCCGAAGGTCAAGCGGTCGTTCTCCTCGTCCCCCTTGCCGACCAGGATCTCGAAGCCGTCCACCTCGACCGCGCGGAATCCCCGGCCCTTGCTGCCCACGGCGCAACGATAACCCCGGTGTAGGCTCGCGGCATGGACGACTTCGACCTGGACCCCGACGAGGTGCGCACCCTCGGCTATCGTGCCGCCGAGCTGGTGGCGGAGCACCGCGCGCAGCTCCTGCAGCGGCCCGTGTTCGGCAAGCTGGGAGAGGCGGCCGCCCTCTTCGACGCGCCGCTGCCGGAGGAGGGCCTGCCGGCCGAGGCGGTGCTTCAGGCCGTGCGCGAGCAGGTGCTGCCCCACGCCTTCGGCAACTCGCACCCGCGCTTCTTCGCCTTCATCAACGCCACCGCCGACCCGCTCGGCACCGTCGCCGACTACCTCGCCTCGGCCATGAACAGCAACTGCTGGGGCGGCGACCACGCTGCGATCCACGTGGAGAACCGGGTGATCGCCTGGCTCGCGGAGCTGCTGGGCCTGCCGGAGGGGACCGAGGGCGTCCTCACCAGCGGCGGCTCGATGGCGAACTTCACGGCGCTCGCCACCGCGCGCGTCGCGGTCGCGCCCGGCGTGCGGGAGGAGGGCTTCGGCGGGACGGCGCCGTTTGCCGTCTACGTCTCGGACGAGGTGCACAATTGCGTCGACAAGGCCGTCGACCTGCTGGGCATCGGCTGGAAGCAGCTACGGAAGATCCCGACCGACGCCTCGTTCCGGATCCGCGTCGACCTGCTGAAGCAGGCGATCGCGGCCGATCGCAGGGACGGCATCCGGCCGGCGATCGTGGTCGGCAACGCCGGCACCGTGAACACCGGCGCCGTCGACCCGCTCGACGAGCTGGCCGACCTGTGCGCGGCCGAGGGCCTGTGGTTCCACGTGGACGGGGCCTACGGCGCGCTCGCGTCGATCTGCCCAGGCACCAGGCCCCTGTTCAAGGGCCTGGAGCGCGCCGACTCGCTCGCCGCCGACCCCCACAAGTGGCTGTACGTCCCCTACGACGCCGGGGCGGCGCTCGTCCGCGAGCCGGGCCGGATGGCCGAGGCTTTCCGGCGCCCGGCGCCGTACCTCGTGCACGATCCGGACAGCCCGGTGGCCGGCCCGGTCTCCTTCAACGAGCGCGGCCCGGAGCTCTCCCGCGGGTTCAGAGCGCTGAAGGTGTGGATGGGCCTGAAACGCCACGGCCGCCGCGGGTACGTCCGGGCGATCGAGCACGACCTGGCGATGGCCCGCTTCCTGGCGGAGGAGGTGAAGCGCCGGCCCGGCTTCGAGCTGATGGCCGAGCCGGTGCTGTCGATCGTCGCCTTCCGCTGGCGCCCGCCGGGGCTGGCGCTGGCCGAGACGGAGCTCGACCAGCTCAATCGTCGCATCGTCAACAGCCTGGTCGGCAGCGGCGGGTTCTTCGTGGCGCCGACACGGCTCAAGGGAAGGACGGCCATCCGGGCGGCGATCGTGAACTTCCGGACCACGGAGGACGACCTGCGCGCGCTCGTGGCGGAGGCGGACGCTGCCGGGCGGAGGCTCCTCGCCGGGGCATCCCTTCCCCCAACCCCCGGAATCGATTAAGTTTCTTTCGCCGCCCCTTCAAACCCCCAGGCCTCGGCCGGCATCTCAAGGCTCGGAAAGACGTCATGGAGGCACTCGCAGGGGCGGTGCTCGGGGAGGCGACGATCCGGACCGGCACCGACGAGGACCGCCGGGCCGTCGAGAGGCGGCTCGTGAGGGACGCCCAGCAAGGGGACGTCCACGCCTTCGAGCGGCTCTACCGTGACAACGAGCGGAAGGTGTTCGCCTTGTGCCTGAGGATGACGTGCGACGCCGCGCTGGCCGAGGAGCTGACCCAGGAGGTCTTCGTGCGCGCCTGGCGCAAGCTCGCGACCTTCCGCGGCGAGAGCGCCTTCTCCTCGTGGCTCTACCCGATGGCGGTGAACCTGGCGCTCACCGAGCGCCGCTCGCGCCGTCGGCGCGACGCGCGCATCGTGGCCACCGAGGACCCCGCCCGGCTGGAGGCGGCCCCGCCAGCGCCGCGGCCCGAGCAGGGCTTCGACCTGGAGAAGGCCCTCGGCACGCTGCCGCCGGGGGCGCGCGCCGTCTTCGTGCTGCACGACGTCGAGGGCCGGACACACGAGGAGATCGCGACGCTCCTCTCCCTGGCCCCGGGAACCTCCAAGGCGCAGCTCCATCGCGCCCGGAGGCTTCTGCGAGAGGTGCTGGAACCATGACGTGCCAGGAGCTGGACGCTCGACTCGACGACTGGGTGGACGGCCTGCTGCCGCCACGGGAGGCGGCGGAGGTCGAGGCCCACCTCGCCGGCTGCGCCGCCTGCCGCGAGGCAGAGCGGCGGCTGCGGCGGGTGGTCGCCCACGCGGGCGCCCTGCCCCGGGCGGTGACCCCCCCGCGCGACCTGTGGCCCGGCATCCAGCAGCGCATCGCGGCGCCCGCGCGCTGGGGCTGGCTCTCCCGCTGGACGAGCCCGCTGGTGCTGGCGGCGGCCGCGGTCGGCGTGCTCGCCGTCGCCGCCGTGGTCTGGCAGGGACGGCAGCCGGCGGGCGTGCAGACCGCCGAGATCCCGGCGGCCAGCCCGGCGCCACAGCCCGTCTCCGCCGAGGGAGGCTCGCTGGACCCGGAGCTGGAGGCGGCGGTGCGCGACTACCAGGCGGCCGCCAACGCCCTGTTCGCCGCCCTGCAGCAGCGGCAGCAGAGCCGGGCGATCGCGCCTTCAGACCTGGCGCGGGTGCAGGCGAACCTGCTGGTCATCGACAAGGCGATCGCCGAGGTGCGGGCGGCCCTGGTCAGGGACCCGGCGAACCCCGAGCTGAACCGGATGCTGGTGGCGACGCACCGCAAGAAGGTCGACGTGCTCCGTCGAGTCGTCCGACTCTCGACGGCGCTTTGACAGGGAGAGGAGCCACACCATGAAGCGCGCAGCGCTCGTGCTCGTCGCCGCGGCGGCCCTGCCGGTGGCCGCGGCCGCGCAGACGCCCGTGGACCAGACCCGCCCCGCGGCGGCCGACGCGACCGTCAGCATCGAGAACCTGGCCGGCTCGACGAAGGTGACCGGCTGGGATCGCCTGGAGGTCCGAGTGAAGGGGACGGTGTGCTCCGGCTGCGAGCTGAACCTGGACGGCAACGACAAGCGCGTCCGCGTCGAGGTCGAGTCGAGCCACCTGAACGCGATGGCCGCCAAGAGCGACATCGAGGTCTCCGTGCCGGCCGGCAGCCTCGTCAAGGTCGAAGGCTTCAACGCCACCATCAGCATCGCCGGCGTGAACGGCCCGGTGCGGGCGGAGACGGTGAACGGCTCGATCACCCACGCCGGCGGGTCCAAGGACGTGCAGCTGCAGAGCGTCAACGGCGCGGTGGAGTCGAGCCGGGCGGCCGGCCGCGTGCACGTGGAGGCGGTGAACGGGCCCGTCACCGTGCGCGACGCCTCCGGCGAGCTGGAGGCGTCCACCGTGAACGGGAAGCTGGTCGTCTCCGGCGGGTCGTTCACCCGCGCCCACCTGGAGGCGGTCGGCGGCGGCATCCGCTTCGAGAGCGCGGTCGCGCCGAAGGGCAGCCTGGGCGTGGAGACGGTCAGCGGGCCGGTGGACCTCTTCTTCCCCGCCGGGGCGGACGCCGACTTCACCGTCACCACCTTCAGCGGCAGCGTGACCAACGAGCTGGGGCCCGCCGCCCAGAAGAAGGACGAGTTCTCGCCGGAGAAGGAGCTGGTCTTCACCACCGGCAAGGGCGGGACCCGGGTGAGCGTGGAAACGCTCTCCGGCGCCATCAGCATCCACAAGAAGCCCTAGCGCGGCGACCTCGACGGGCGTCAACCTCGAACGGGAGAGAGACATGAAGCAGACGACGGCGGTGGTGGCGTTCGCGGCGGCCCTGGCGGCGGGCCTGGTGGTCACGGCACTGGCGGCGGAGGACTTCCGCTGGCAGGGCAAGGTCGCCCGGGGCGCCGAGGTGGAGATCAAGGGCGTGAACGGCAGCATCACGGCGACCGGCGGGAGCGGGGACGAGGTGGTGGTCACCGCCGTCAAGAAGGGCCGGAAGAGCGACCCGGCCAGCGTCAAGGTCGAGGTGGTGCCGCACGCCGGCGGCGTCACCATCTGCGCGGTCTACCCGCCCGTGCACGGCGTCGCCAACGTCTGCGCTCCCGGCGACGGCGGCCACATGAGCACGCAGGACAACGACGTGAGCGTGGACTTCCAGGTGCAGGTCCCCGAGGGCGTGCGGCTCGCGGCCCACACCGTCAACGGCGCCATCTCCGCGACCGGCGTGCGCGCCGACGTCCGCGCGAACACGGTGAACGGCGCGGTCACCCTGGAGTCGACCGGCATCGCCACCGCCAACACCGTCAACGGGGCGGTCCGGGCGCGCATGGGCCGGGCCGACTGGCAGGGCACGCTGAAGCTCAACACCGTCAACGGCAGCGTGGAGGTGGACCTGCCGGCCGATGCCAGCACCGAGGTCAGCGCGGCGACGGTGAACGGCCACATCGAGACGGACTTCCCGCTCACCGTCGTCGGGAAGATCGTGGGGCGCTCCATCCACGGCACCATCGGCTCGGGCGGACGGCAGCTGGAGCTCAACACCGTCAACGGCGGGATCGCCCTGCGCAAGGCGGGGGCGGCGAAGGCGGAGCGCTAGGCGGGGGGCGGCAGCGCGACCCGCCAGGCCAGCGCGCGGTTCAGCAGGTAGTTCCAGGCGGTGACCGCGGCGATGGCCACCGCGTTGGCGAGGTAGCGGTTCATCCCCAGCAGGTTGAACTGCAGGTTGAGCAGCGCCACGTTCAGCGCCAGCCCGGCCAGGCAGATGGTGTTGAACTTCAGCAGCCTGCGCAGGGTGGCGCCGAACGTGCGCTGGCCGGGCACCAGGTCGCCGAAGGTCCAGCGGTCGTTCCACCAGAAGTTGTTCAGGATGGCGATCTCCGCGGCCACCAGCTTGCTGCGGGTGAGGCCCAGGCCCAGGCAGCGGGGATCGCTCAGCAGGAAGAGCAGCCCCATGTCGACCACCACACCGCTGAGGCCGACCAGCGCGAACCGCGGGAAGCGGCTGTCGCGCAGCGTGTGCAGCCGCAGCCGCAGCAGCTGGCGCAGGTAGGCGAGGTAGACGCCCCAGGTGGCCTTGCTGGCGCCGACCGCACGCTCGCGGAAGACGTAGCCGGTCTCCGAGATCCAGCGGGCGCGGCCGCGCCCGAGCACCTCGACCAGGATCTTGTACCCCTCCGGCCTCAGCTCCACGTCCTCGACCGCCGCCCGGCGCACGAGGAAGTAGCCGCTCATGGGGTCGCTCACCCGGGCGACCACGGCGGGCAGGAGCAGCAGCCCCACCACCTGGGCGCCGCGCGAGAGCACGCGGCGGCGCAGGCTCCACTCGCTCACTCCCCCGCCGGGCACGTGGCGGCTGGCCACGGCGAGGTCTGCGCCCCGCGCCAACTCCGCCCACAGCCGCGCGCACACCTCCGGAGGGTGCTGCAGGTCGGCGTCGATCACGCCGAGCACCTGGCCGCGGGCGAGCTGCCAGCCGCGCACCACCGCCGAGCCCAGGCCGCGCTCGCCGCGGCGGCGCAGCACGCGCAGGCCCGGGAAGCGCGACTTCAGGGCGAGGGCGGTGCGCCAGGTGCCGTCGGCGCTGTCGTCGTCGACGACGATCAGCTCGTACTGGCCCGGGAGCAGGGCGTCGAGCACGCCGCTCGCCGCCTCCACGAAGGCCGCGATGGTGCCGCCCTCCTGCAGGGTGGGGACCACCAGCGACAGACCCGGGTCGCCGGGTCGGGGGGGGCGGGGAGGCACGACCAGCGCTCCCGCGGGCTGCGGCTCGAGGCCTGCTTCGGGGTCGCTCATCCGCGGGCATTCTAACGGCGTTCGCCGGACGGCCCGCGCCGGGTTATCGTGGGGGCTCGGCCCCAGGGCCGATCACCCTACACGAGGAGCTGAGAATGGCCACGGTCACGCTGAAGGGCAGTCCCATCGACGTCGCCGGCGAGTTCCCGCGCCCCGGCCGCAAGGCGCCCGCCTTCAAGCTGGTCGGCAAGGACCTGAAGGACGTCACGCTCGCCGACTTCGCCGGCAGGCGCAAGGTCCTCAACATCGTCCCCAGCCTCGACACCTCGGTCTGCGCCACGTCGGCCCGCAAGTTCAACGAGAAGGCCGGCGGCCTGCGCAACACGGTCGTGCTGGTGATCTCCGCCGACCTGCCCTTCGCCTCGGGCCGCTTCTGCTCGACGGAAGGCCTCACGCACGTTGTGCCGCTGTCGCTGATGCGCGGGCGCGAGTTCCTGCGCAACTACGGAGTCGAGATCACCAGCGGCCCGCTGGCCGGCGTCGCCGCCCGCGGCGTGGTGGTGCTGGACGAGAACGACGACGTGATCCACTCGCAGCTGGTGCCGGAGATCGGCCAGGAGCCGGACTACGACGCCGCGCTCGCGGTGCTGCGCTAGTACGTAATCGGGGTAGCCTAGTCTCCGCCAGCCGGACGGCCCCCGGGGCGGCCGGCGCGCCACCATGGACTCGGACACTCCCCGCCGACCGAGGAACCGCCGGCTCGCCGCCGGTGCGCTGGGCGCCCTCGACGCCGCGGTCGCGCTGTACGGGGTGCTGACCGTCCTGTGCCTGGCGACCGGCGGCGTGAGCTTCGGCGTTCTCGCCGTCCACCGCGTCTCCAAGCCGTTGCTGGTGCTGCTCGTGCTGGCTGCGGTCCGCGCGGCGCTCCCGGGAGGCTCCTGGCTGGCGCGAGGGCTGCGCGGCGCGCAGGCGAACCTGGCGGCCGCGTACGCGGCGCTCGAGCGGCGGACGCGCTGGACCTGCTCGCTGCTCGACGCCTCGGCCGCCGTGCTGACCGTCCACCTGGTGGCGAAGCTGGCGGCCTTCCTGGCGAACCTGCTCCTGCCCCCGGCTCGACCACGGCCGTTCGCCCTGCCCTTCGCCAGCGCCGCCTGGGCCCAGACCTTCGCCGCCTGGGACTCGGGCTGGTACTTCGACATCGCGCGGCGCGGCTACTACTTCAGGGCACAGGGCCAGAGCAGCATCGCCTTCTTCCCCCTGTACCCGCTGCTGATGCGCGCGCTGGCCTGGCCGTTCGGGGGCGGCGACCGCGCGCTGTGGGCGGCGGGCATCGCGCTCTCGTACCTCGCTCTGCTCGCCGGGCTGACGGTGCTGCACCGCTTCACCTGGGGGAGGCTGGGCGACGCCGAGTCGGCGCGGCGCACCGTCCTCTACGTGGCCGTCTTCCCCTTCGCCTACTTCTTCACCCAGGTCTACACGGAGTCGCTGTTCCTGCTGCTGACGGTGAGCGCGGTGGCGGCGGCGACCTCCTCGCGCTGGGGCTGGGCGGGGCTGCTCGGGGCGCTGGCGGCGCTCACCCGGCCGAACGGCGTGCTCATCGCCCTGCCGCTCGCGCTGATGGCGATCGCGGATCGTCCGCGGATCGGCGCCGTCGTCCGCCGGGCCCTGGCGGTCGGCCTCGTCCCGCTCGGCCTGGGTCTCTTCTGCGCCTACTGCTGGCGTCTCTCCGGCGACCCGCTGGCCTGGCTGCACGCGCAGGCGCAGTGGGGCTTCAGCGTGGGCAACGTGCCCTGGAACGAGCTGATGCGCCTGCTGGACGGCCTGGCCGGCCGCGGCCCCTACGGCTACTTCTTCTCCGACCCGCTGGCGCCGTACTACTTCCTGCAGGGAACGGCGGCGCTGGCGCTGCTCGCGCTGCTGCCTGCCGTCTTCGCCCGGCTGGGGCCCGCGCTGGGCGCCTACGTCGCCGTGAGCCTCTACCTGCCCTTGAGTGGCAATGCGCTGGAGGGCATCGGCCGCTACGCCGTCACGCTGTTCCCGGTGTTCATGCTGCTCGGCTCGCTGCGCACGCGCTGGCTCCACGAGGCCATCCTGGTGACCGGCGCGCTTCTGCTCTCGCTGCTGCAGGCGCTGTTCGTGACGCTGCACCCCGTCTACTAGAATCCCGCGGGAGATCGCATGTTCGACATCGACGCCGTCCGGGCGCAGTTCCCGATCACGGAGCAGCGGTTCGAGGTGGTCGGCGGCGGGGAGCCGCGGCGGCTCATCTACATGGACCACGGGGCCAGCACCCACCCGCCGCGGGCGGTGCTGGACGTCTACCAGGACTTCCTCGAGCACTCCTACGCCAACGTCCACCGCGGCCGTCACTACCTCTCCGAGATGGCCACCGACCGCTTCGAGCACGTCTCCGACGACATCCTGCGCTTCATCGGCGCCGAGCCCGACCGCCGCTCCCTGATCCTCCTCGGCAACACCACCCAGGCCCTGGACCTGGCCGCCCACGTGATGGCCGCCCAGCAGGGCCTCACCCTGGTGTCGCTGATGGAGCACCACTCCAACGACCTGCCGCACCGCGCGCGCGGGCCGGTCGAGCACTTCGGCGTGCTGCCCGACGGCACGCTCGACTACGGCGAGCTCGAGCGCAAGCTGGCCAGCCACGAGGTGAAGCTGGTGGCGGTGACCGGCGCCTCGAACGTCACCGGCTACCTGGTCGACGTCCACCGCGTGGCCCGGCTGGCGCACGCGCACGGCGCCCGCGTGCTGGTCGACGCCGCGCAGCTGCTCGCCCACGCACCGGTCGGCGTGCTGCCTCCCGGCGACCCCGGCCACCTCGACTTCCTGGCGGGCGCCGGCCACAAGGCCTACGCGCCCTTCGGCTCGGCGTTCCTCTACGGACCCGTCGACCTGCTCGACGCCGCCCCGCCCTACATCCCGGCGGGCGGCACCGTCGTCTACGTGACCGAGACCGAGGCCTTCTTCAAGAAGTCGCCCGACCGGCACGAGGGCGGGACGCCGAACATCGCCGGCGCGGTCGCCCTCGCCGCCGCCCTGCGCTTCCTGGACGGGATCGGGATCGAGGCGGTGCGCGCCCACGAGCGGGCGCTGGTGGAGAAGGCGATGGACGCGCTGCTCCGGCTGGACGGCGTCACCGTGCTGGGCCACCCCGACCCCGCCCTGCGCATCGGGGCGCTGTCGCTCACCATCGAGGGCGTGCCGCACGAGCTGGCGGCCACCATCCTCAACCGGGAGGCGGCGATCGCCGTGCGCAACGGCTGCTTCTGCGCCCACCCCTATCTGCACCGGCTGCTGAAGCTCGAGGACACCGCCGAGCTGCGGCGCCGGCTGGTGGCCGGCGAGGAGGTGGACCTCCCCGGCGCCGTCCGGCCCACCTTCGGGATCTTCAACACCGAGACGGAGGTCGACGAGCTGGTGCGCATGGTCCGCGTCGTCCGCGACCGCGCCTGGAAGGGCAGCTACGGCGACGTCCCCGGCGCCGCCGCCTGCAAGGAGATCTGATGCCTCTCGCGCCCGCCTGCCTCCCCCTCGTGGTCGCCACGGCGCTGGCCGCGCCCGCCGGGACACAGGAGCTCGCCTCCGCCGACGGCCGCCTGAAGGCGGTGCTGACCGCGGCCGAGGACGTCCGCTACTCCCTCCGGCTCGACGGCCGGACCCTGGTCTCGCCCTCGCCGGTGTTCCTCGAGCTGGCCGACGGCCGCGTGCTCGGGCGCGGCGCCAGCCTGGTGCGGGTCGAGCGCCGCCAGCTGGACGAGACGATCCCGACCCCGATCGGCAAGCGGGCCACGGTCAGGAACGCCTTCCGCGAGCTGGCGCTCGTCCTCTCGGACGGGGCCGTCCTGCGCGCCCGGCTCTTCGACGACGGCTTCGCCCTCCGCTGGGAGACGGTGCTGCCCGGCCGCATCCGCGTGCGGCAGGAGGGCTTCACCATCGGCTTCCCGGAGGAGCCGCGGGCCTTCATGCTGACGGGCGAGGGGGCGCACCACGGCTACGAGGGCCTGTGGAAGCACGAGCCCATCTCCAGCCTGGGCTGGTCGACGCAGGCGGCGTCGCTGCCGCTGGTCCTCGACCTCCCCGGCGGCCCCAGGCTCGGCGTGCTGCAGGCGGACCTCGACGACTACCCCGCCATGTACCTCGGCTACCGCGCCAGCCACCCGGGCGCGCTCGCCTCCGTGTTCCCGCGACGGGCGCTGCGGGAGCAGCCGGGCGGCTTCCTGGACTTCGACATGTCGGTGGCCGAGCGGGCGGACGACATCGCCGAGACCGCCGGCACCCGCAGCTTCCCCTGGCGCGCGTTCGTCCTCGCCCGCCGCGACGCGGACCTGCTGGCGAGCGACATGGTGACGCGGCTGGCGCCGCCGCCCGCCCCCGCCGCCGACTTCTCCTGGGTGAAGCCGGGCAAGGTGGTCTGGGACTACTGGGCCGACTGGAACCTCGAAGGCGTCGACTTCGCCGCCGGCCGCAACACCCGCACCTTCGAGTACCACGTCGACTTCGCGGCGCAGCACGGCTTCCCCTATGTCAACGTCGACTGGCTGTGGAGCGACCCGCACGACCTGTTTTCGCTCAACCCCGACATCGACGTCCCGCACATCGTCCGCTACGCGCGGGAGCGCAACGTCGGCGTCTTCGTCTGGTGCCTGACCAGGACCCTCGAGCGGCAGCTCGTCCCCGCCATGGACCGCTTCCAGAAGTGGGGCGTCGCGGGGCTGAAGATCGACTTCTTCGACCGCGACGATCAGCGGATGCTGGCCCTCTACCGGCGCTTCGCGGAGGAGGCGGCGAGGCGGAAGCTGATGGTCCTCTTCCACGGCGCCACCCCGCCCTGGGGCCTCTCCCGCGCGCTGCCGAACGTCCTCGGCTACGAGGCGGTGCGCGGGCTCGAGTACGACAAGTTCGACGAGAAGGGCTCCCCGCCCGGCCACGACGTCACGCTGCCCTACACGCGCATGCTGGCCGGGCCCATGGACTACACGCCCGGCGCCATGCGCGCCCTGTCGAAGGCGAACTGGCGGGCGATGCCCGACCTGCCGGCGAGCCAGGGCACGGTCGCCCACCAGCTGGCGATGTACGTGGTCTACGACGCGCCGCTGGTGATGCTCTCGGACATGCCGACCGCGTACGAGAAGGAGCCCGCGGCGCTCGAGCTGCTGTCCGCCGTGCCGACCACCTGGGACGAGACCGTCGGCGTCGACGGCCGCATCGGCGAGTGGGCGGTGGTGGCGCGGAGGAAGGGCGCGGAGTGGTGGATCGGTGCCATGACGGACTGGACGGGCCGCACGGTCGAGGTCCCGCTCGGCTTCGGCGGCGGCGGCGGCTGGCAGGCGACGATCTGGGCCGACGGCCCCAACGCCGGACGCGTCGGCACGGACTACCGCCGCGCCAGCCAGGCGGTGGAGGACGGTGGCGGGCTGCGCCTGGTGCTGGCGCCGGGCGGCGGCGCCGTCGTGCGCCTGCAGCGCCGGTGAGCGGGCCGCAGCCACAGAAGGTCCGTGTCCGCCGCACGCCGGCAGGCCTGGAGCTCCGCGTCGACGGCACCCTCGCCTCGGTCAGCCGCCCCGGCCGCGCGCTGACCGGCGTGGTCTGGTGGGCGCTGGCGGCGCCCGTGCTCCTCCTCCCGCCCGCTCGCCGGCAGGTGCTGCTGCTGGGCCTGGCGGCGGGCAGCGTGGCCCGTGCGCTGCGCCGGCTCGACCCGGACGCCCGGCTCGTCGGCGTCGAGCGCGACCGCGAGGTGCTGCGGGTGGCCCGCGACGAGTTCGACCTGGACGCCCTGCGGGTGGAGGTCGCGGTCGAGGACGCCCTCGTCTGGCTCCGCCGGGAGCGCCGGCGGTTCGACCTGGTGGTGGAGGACCTCTTCCTGGGGCCGGCGCGCTCCGTCCACAAGCCGGAGTGGCTGGCGGGCGAAGGCTACCGGCTGATCCGGCGGCGGCTGCGCGAGGGGGGCCTGCTGGTCTCCAACACCATCCACGAGATGCCGCAGATCGTCCGCGCCGCCGCGCCGGTCGGACGCGTGCTCTCGCTCGACGTCCGCGGCTACCACAACCGCATCGTGGTGGCCGGGCGAAGGCTGCCGAGCGCCCGCGAGGTGAGGCGGCGGCTGGCGGCCTGCTCCGAGCCGGCGCTCGCGAGCGCCCTGCGCCGGCTCTCCATCCGCCGGCGCCACCCGCGGCGACCGGCGGCCATGGAGTCTGACGTATCCTCGCCTGCGGAGGTGCCATGAACGCGCTCGAGCCGCTGGCGGCGACTCTTCGCCGGAGCCCGCGCCGCTGGCTGGTGACCGGGGTGGCCGGCTTCATCGGATCGAACCTGCTGCAGGCGCTGCTGGAGGCGGAGCAGACGGTGGTCGGCCTCGACAACTTCGCCACCGGCCACCGCGCCAACCTCGACCAGGTCCGCGCGGCGGTGGCGCCGGCGCAATGGGAGCGCTTCCGGCTGATCGAGGGGGACGTGGCGGAGCCTGGGACCTGCGCGGAGGCGGTGAGGGCCGCCGACGTGGTGCTGCACCAGGCGGCGATCGGGTCGGTGCCCCGCTCGATCGACCAGCCCCTGGAGTCCAACGCCGCCAACGTGACCGGCCACCTGGCGCTGCTCGACGCCACGCGACGGGCCGGCGTCCGCCGCTTCGTGTACGCCTCCAGCAGCGCGGTCTACGGCGACGAGCCGTCGCTGCCGAAGGTGGAGGGCCGGCTGGGCCGGCCCCTCTCGCCCTACGCGGTCACCAAGCTGGCCGACGAGCTCTACGCCGGCACCTACGGCCTCCTGCACGGGATGCAGACGGTCGGGCTGCGCTACTTCAACGTCTTCGGCCCCCGCCAGGACCCGCAGGGCGCCTACGCGGCCGTCATCCCCCGCTGGATCGCCGCCATGCTGCGCCGCCAGGAGGTGCGCATCAACGGCACCGGCGAGACCAGCCGCGACTTCTGCTACGTGGCCAACGTGGTGCAGGCCAACCTGCTGGCGGCCACCACGGCGCGGGAGGACGCGCTCAACCAGGTCTACAACGTCGCCTTCGGCCGGCGCACGACCCTCCTCGAGCTGTACGAGGCGCTGCGCTGCCGGCTGGCCGCCGTGGAGCCGTCCCTCGCCGACGCGCGACCCGTGCACGGGCCCTTCCGCGCCGGCGACGTGCTGCACTCGCTCGCCGACGTCGACAAGGCCTGCTCGCTGCTCGGCTACCGGCCGACGCACTCGCTGGAGCAGGGCCTCGACGAGTCGCTGGAGTGGTACCGGCGGAACCTGAGTTAGGCTGCCGGCCTCAGCGCCGGTAGGCCCGGAAGATGCGGACCAGCTCCAGGCCGGAGCGCACGAAGTCCCAGGGTCGCACCTTGGAGCCGGGGACGTCCGTCCAGCGCAGCAGGGGCAGCTCGTAGACCCGCTCCTCGACGGACGGGCCGGCGCCCCGGGCCGCCCGCTCGAAGCGCGCCAGCAGCTCGACGTCGAACACCCAGCGGGTCAGGAAGCGCCGGGCCAGCAGCTCGCCCAGCGCCGGCGTCACCCGCAGCAGCTTGGCCCCGCACTGGGTGTCGTAGACCGGCAGCCCCAGGGTGAGCGAGGCACCGGTGGCGAAGACGCGTCCGAGGTAGTGGCGGACGGCGCTGCGGTCGATGTGGCGGCCCAGCAGCCGCACCCGGGAGCCGAGGACGAGCTCCACCCGGGGGTTCTCCTCCAGTACCGCGTGCAGGCGCGGCAGCTCCGACAGCGGCGTGGCCAGGTCGGCGTCCCAGAAGCCGACGATCGCGGGACCGGCCGCGATGGCGGCCAGCAGCCCCTGCCGGACCGCCTCCGCCTTGCCCTGGTTGACCGGCAGGTCGATGGCCCAGCCGAGGCCGGCCCGCTCGGCGCACAGCGACTGCAGCACGCGCGAGGTGTCGTCGCGGCTGCCGTCGTTGACGAAGCAGAAGCGCAGGCGCCGTCCCGCCAGGGAGAAGTCCCGGAAGGCGGCGCGGTCCAGCCGCGCGGCCTCGTTGTAGCAGGGCACGACCACGACCACGTCGGGGCGGTCGCCCGCCGGCGGGGAGGAGAGGATCTCGGAGCTCATCAGGTCGAGCGACTGTAGGGGCTGGGCGGCGATCGCGTCAAACGTGCAGCTATATCATTTGTTAGTATAGTCGGCCGCGCGCCGGGGCGCGCGCAGCGGGGTAGAGTACCGGCCATGCTGGAGCGACTGTTCGGCCTGGCCGCGCACGGCACCACGGCGCGGCGCGAGCTGCTGGGCGGGGTCACCACCTTCGCCACCATGGCGTACATCATCGTGGTGAACCCGGCCATCCTCTCCTTCGCCGGTGTGCCCGCCGGCCCCGGCACCGTGGCCACCATCCTCACCGCCGCCTTTGGCAGCCTGCTCATGGGTTTCTACGCCAACCAGCCGATCGCGGTGGCCCCCTACATGGGCGAGAACGCGTTCGTGGCCTTCGGCCTGGCGGCGATCGGCGCCACCTGGCCGCAGATGCTGGGCGCGGTGTTCGTGAGCGGGCTCGTCTTCCTCGCCGTCACCCTGCTCGGGCTCCGCGCCTGGCTGGCGGAGGCGATCTCCACCAGCCTCAAGCACGCCTTCGCGGTCGGCATCGGGCTGTTCCTGGCCCTCATCGGCCTCTACCAGACCGGCATCGTCACCAGCGGCGCCAGCGGGCTGCCCCCGGCGGCGCTCACCGGGCCCGGCGGCCTGCTGCGGGCGCCGGACGTGCCGCTGAAGGTCGGCGCGCTGCGCGACCCGCGGGTGCTGCTGGCGGTGGCCGGCTTCCTGCTGATGGCGGTGCTCCTGCAGCGCGGGGTGCGCGGCGCCCTGCTGATCGGCATCGCCGCCACCGCGCTCGCCGGCGCCCTGCTCGGCTACGGCGAGGCGCCGCGGGCCGTGGCGGCGCTCCCCTTCGCCGGCGAGCTGAGCCTGCAGCCGCTGCTGCTGAAGCTGGACGTCGCCGGGGTGCTGCGCCTCGCCTTCGTGCCCGCCCTGCTGACCCTGGTGGTGATGGGCCTGCTCGACACCCTCGGCACCCTGGTCGGCCTCGGCGCCGCGGCCGGCCTGCTCGACGAAGAGGGCCGCTTCCCCCGCATCGAGAGGCCGATGACCGTCGACGCCCTGAGCTGCGCCTTCGCCGGCCTGGTGGGGACCACGACCAGCGGCGCCTACATCGAGTCCGCCACCGGCATCCGCGAGGGCGCCCGCACCGGGCTGGCGGCGGCGACCACGGGCGCCCTCTTCCTGCTCTCGCTCTTCTTCGTCCCGCTGGTGGCCCCGCTGCAGCGCCTGCAGTACGCCTACGCGCCGGCCCTGGTGGCGGTGGGCCTGCTGATGGCCGCCTCCGCCCGCCGCATCGACTTCGACGACCTCACGGAGGCGGTGCCCGCCTTCGCCACCATCGCCATGATGGTGTTCACCTACAACATCGGCAACGGGCTCACCGCCGGCCTGCTGCTGTACCCGCTGGTGAAGACCGCCGCCGGCCGCTGGCGGCAGGTGCACGGCGGGGCCTGGGTGCTGGCGGCGATCTCCGCGGTCTACTTCGCGTTCGGCCTGCCGCACTGATTCCCTGTATGCTTCTCGCCGCCTCGTCGTCGCGCACGAGACGAGGCGCGGGGCGACGACGGTGCGCGTGCCGGAGGCGACATGCCGCGACCGCAGTGGGGCCAGGGTCCGATCATCGACGTGGGGGGCGTCCGCTGGCCACGGCTGCCCCGGCTGGGCGTCCGCTGGCCGGCGGTGGCGGTGGTGGTGCTCGCCCTGGTGCTGCTCTTCACCACCTACTACCAGGTCGAGCCCGAGGAGGTGGGTGTCGTCCAGCTCTTCGGGGCCTACGTGCGCACCACCGGCCCCGGGCCGCACCTCAAGCTCCCCTTCGGCATCGAGACGGTGACCAAGGTGCCGGTGCAGCGGCAGCTCAAGATGGAGTTCGGCTTCCGCACCACCCGGGCGGGCGTGCGCTCGGAGTTCGCGACGCCGCCCGAGGCGCAGGCCGAGTCGGTGATGCTGACCGGCGACCTCAACGTGGCCGTGGTCGAGTGGATCGTGCAGTACCGGATCCGCGACCCCAAGGCGTACCTGTTCCACATCCGTGACGTCCCCGTGACCTTCCAGTACATGTCCGAGGCCTCGGTGCGCCGGGTGGTCGGCGACCACAGCGTCGACGAGGTGATCACCATCGGCCGGGCGGAGATCGCCCTGGCGGCCAAGCTGGAGCTGCAGCGCCTGTGCGACCTCTACGGCATCGGCATCGAGGTGCAGCAGCTGGTGCTGCAGGACGTCAACCCCCCTCCGCCGGTGCGGCCGGCGTTCAACGAGGTCAACCAGGCCATCCAGGAGAAGGAGCGGGCCATCAACGAGGCCTGGGCCGAGTACAACCAGGCCGTGCCGCGCGCGAAAGGCGAGGCGGAGCAGGCGGTGCGCGCGGCCGAGGGCTACGCGCTCGAGCGCGAGAACCGCGCGCTCGGTGACGCCCAGCGTTTCGAGGCGCTCTACGACGAGTACCGCAAGGCCCCCGACGTCACCCGGCGGCGGATGTACCTGGAGACGCTCGGCGACCTGCTGCCGCGGCTGGGGCGCAAGGTGATCGTCGACGAGAAGGCGCGGGGGGTGCTGCCGCTGCTGCAGCTCGAGGCCGGCTCGCCGGCAGCGAAGGAGGTGAAGCCGTGAACCGCGCGCTGGCGATCCTCGGCGGCCTGGTGCTGCTGGTCCTGCTCTTCTCCTCCGTCTACACGGTGAGCGAGACCGAGCAGGTCATCCTCACCCAGTTCGGCAAGCCGGTGGGCGGGGTGGTCACCACCGCCGGCCTGCACTTCAAGCTGCCCTTCGTGCAGACGGTGTGGAGCTTCGACAAGCGCTGGCTGGAGTACGACGGGGCCCCCAACGAGATCCCCACCCGCGACAAGAAGTACATCTGGGTCGACATCTACGCGCGCTGGCGCATCGCCGACGCCCTGCGCTTCTTCCAGGCCGTGCACGACGAGCGAGGGCTGCAGAGCCGGCTCGACGACATCGTGGACGGCGAGGCGCGCAACGCCGTCGCCTCCTATGACCTGATCGAGATCGTCCGCTCCAGCAACCGCCCCTTCGCCACCACCGGCGAGCTCGAGGGCATCGGCGAGACCGAGGCCAGCGTCCCCATCGCCACCGGCCGCGACAAGATCGCCCAGCGGATCCTGGACCGCGCCGCCAAGATCACGCCCTCCTTCGGGGTGGAGCTGGTCGACGTGCGCTTCAAGCGCATCAACTACACGGAGTCGGTGCAGCAGTCGGTGTTCCAGCGGATGATCGCGGAGCGCAAGCGCATCGCCGAGCGCAGCCGCTCCGAGGGCCAGGGCCGCGCCGCCGAGATCCGCGGCCAGAAGGAGCGCGACGTGCTGGCCGCCAGCTCGGTGGGCTACAAGAACGCCCAGGAGCTCAAGGGCAAGGCCGACGCAAAGGCCACCTCGATCTACGCCAAGGCCTACGGCCGCGACCCGGCCTTCTACGATTTCAACAAGTCGCTGGAGACGCTGCAGTCGGCCCTGGGCAAGGACTCGACGCTGGTGCTGTCGACCGACTCCGAGCTGCTGCGGTACCTGAAGGACTCGAAGGGGAAATAGCAGCCGGTGCAGCTGCTGCGGGTCGGCCTCCCCGCGCTGGTGGCGATCGGGCTGTACCTGGCCGGCATCAACCTGCTCGGGGCCTGGCTGGGCCGCGGACAACGGAGTGCCGGCGACTACTTCCTCGGCCACCGGTCGATGCCGTGGTGGGCGGTGATGGCGTCGGTGGTCGCCACCGAGACCTCGGCCCTCACCTTCCTCTCGGTGCCCGGCGACGCCTACCGCAGCGGGTTCGCCTTCCTGCAGCTGACCTTCGGCTACCTCGTCGGCCGGGTGGTGGTGGCGTTCCTGCTGCTGCCGGCGTACTTCCGCGGCGAGCTGCCGACGGCCTACGCGCTGCTGGAAAGCCGCTTCGGTGTCGCCACCCGCCGCTTCGCCTCGCTGGTGTTCATGGTCACGCGGGTGATGGCGGCGAGCGTGCGCCTGGCAGTGCCGGCCATCCCGATTGCCCTGATGCTCGGGATACCGGTGTGGGCGGCCATCCTGATCCTGGCCGCGGGCACCGCCCTCTACACCTACCTCGGGGGCATCCGCGCGGTCATCTGGATCGACCTCATCCAGGTGCTGGTGTACCTCTCCGGCGCCGGCATCGCCCTGTGGGTGCTGGCGCACGCGATCCCCGGCGGGCTGGGGCCGCTTGTGGCGAGCCGCGCCGGAACGCTCTTCGACCTGAGCAGCGACCTCTCCAGGCCCTACACGCTGTGGGCCGGCCTCCTCGGCGGCGCCTTCCTGGCCATGGCCAGCCACGGCGCCGACCAGTTGATCGTCCAGCGGCTGCTCGCCTGCCGGAGCCTGCGCGACGCGCAGCGGGCGCTGATCGGCAGCGGGTTCGCCGTGATCGTCCAGTTCTCGTTGTTCCTCACCATCGGCATCGCACTCGCGTCCTTCTTCGGCGGAAGGCCCATCGACCCGAGCGGAGCCGGCGTGCTCGCCTTCCGCTCGAGCGACGAGATCTTCCCGGCCTTCATCGTCGGCCACCTGCCGCCGCTCGCCTCCGCCTGGCTGGTGGCGGGCATCTTCTCGGCGGCGATGTGCTCGGAGTCCTCCGCCCTCAACTCGCTCGCCTCGGCGCTCGCCCACGACATCGTGGCCCCGGTGCTCGGCGAACGGGCGATCGAGGGGCGGCGCGGGCTGTGGCTGGGCCGGCTGCTGACGCTTCTCTGGACGCTGGTGCTGGCGGCACTGTCGGTCGGCTTCAGCACGCTGGGACAGGGCGAGCCGGCGGTCCAGGTGGCGCTCGGCCTGGCCAGCGTCACCGCCGGCGGGCTCCTCGGCGCGTTCCTGGTCGGCCTCCTGCTCCGCCGCGCACGGCAGGCCGACGCGCTCCTCGGGGTCGCCACCTCGGTCGCGCTGATGCTGGCGGTGTGGCTGGACTCGAGGGGCTGGCTGCCCGGCGGCCCGGGGCTGCGCATCGCGTGGCCCTGGTACTCGCTGCTCGGCTGCGCCATCGCCTTCGGCGTGGCGGCGCTGTCGTCGCTACGGAACCGCCGACCGGCCGGGGCCGCGACCGCGGCCTAGTCAGAACGCCAGCCCGAAGCGCAGGTACACCCGGGTGTCGCCCTCCGGGGCGAAGCCTCGGGCCACCGTCAGCTCGGCCGTGGCCGGCAGCGCGTAACCGAGCGCGCTGTCCACGCCGATGGAAGCCCCGGCTGCCGTCTTCATCTCCGAGAGCCGCAGCTCGTCGGAGAAGGCGTCCGCGGCGTCGAAGAAGAAGGTCCCCCGCAGGTGCCGCAGGAACACGGGCAGCGAGTACCAGCCACGCTGCGGCGAGAACAGCGGGAAGCGGTACTCGAGGTTGACGGCGGCGAAGTGGCGGCCCTTGAAGGCGTTGTCCGCGTAGCCCCGGAGCACCGCCAGGTTGGTGGCCGAGTAGTCGAACAGGCTCGCGTCGGGGTAGCCCCCCACGGCGAACGACTGCTCGTACGCCTCCACCTGCCGCGGGTCGGCCGCCTGCGGCTCGCCGAGGGTGACCCCTCCGTCCACGCGCAGCGCGAGGGTGTCGCGGGAGCCGAAGAGCCGGGTGTAGTACCGCCCGTCTGCAGTGAGCTTGTCCCGGGGGGCGTCGCTGCCGAGCGCGGTCGCCTCGTGCAGCCAGGCCAGGCGCAGGTTGCCGCCGTCGATCGGCGAGATGGAGTAGGGATAGGTCTTGGCCGAGCTGAAGGTCCACGCGGTCTCGATGCCGCCCATGTCGAGCTGCCGCTCCGGCCGCGCGAGCGGCAGCTGCCGCTCGCGCCGGTACGTCAGCGACAACGCCTGCACCGCGCGGATCGTCCGCCGCAGCGGGAACGAGGCCTCCAGGTTGAGACTCCGCGTCTCGTAGACGCCGTCCGCGGAGGGCTCGCTGGTGTCCTGGCCCGTCACCAGGAACGTGGTCCGGAAGCGGTCGTAGACGTAGTAGCCGGTGGCGTTGCCGCGGTGGGTCTCCGTGCCGTAGGTCGCCTGCAGCGCCCACACGTGGCGGTACAGCGGGTCCGAGCCGCCGGTCGCGCCGCCGATGCGGCTCTCGCCACCGCCGGACTCGTACCACGGCGTCCAGAAGCGAGGCAGCAGCATCGGCCCGGGCCGGTACGCCCGCGACGGCGCCGCCGCCGGCGGGGGGTCGGGGCGGGGGGCCGGGTGGTCGTCCAGGTACGGTGCGACGTCGGCGGTCGGAGCGAACGGCGCCAGCACCAGGTCGTAGCCGCGAGAGGAGTAGGAGGAGAAGGCGACCGTGCGCCCGTCCGGGCTGACACAGGGCTCGAACGCGCCACCGGCGAGGTTGGTGACGCGGCGGAGCGAGCGGTCGGCGAGCTGCAGCGCGTAGAGGTTGGAGGCACCGTCGCGATCCGAGCGGAAGAGGACCTCCTGCCCGTCGGGGGTGAAGGTCGGCTCCACGTCCTTGGCCCGGTCCTGGGTCAGCTGCTCGACCTCTCCGCCGGAGGGGTCGACACGCACCAGGTCGAGCCAGCCGCCGGGCAGCAGGCGCGAGGCGACGATCAGGCCGCCTCGGGGGCTGAAGCGAGGACCGCTCCACTCCACCCCGGCGACCGAGCGGGTCAGGCGCCGCAGGCCCCTGCCGTCGAGGCCGACGGTGAACAGGTCGCTGCGGTCGCCCAGCTTGCGGGCGAAGACGATCGTCCGCCCGTCCGGGGAGACGTCGGGGTCGTAGGCGCGCAGCCCCCGGGTCAGCCGGCGCACACGGCCGGTCGCGGGGTCGACCGCGCTGAGGTCGCCGAAGACCGAGAAGGTGCGCCACACCTGCAGCTCGGCGAACACGACCTCCCGGCCGTCGGGCGTCCAGGAGTTCCCCGAGCCGGCGTTGCGCAGGGCGAGCAGGCGGTCGCCGGTGCCGTCGGGACGGACCAGCCGCAAGGAGGGGAAGCGGGTGAGGGTGCTGCTGCTGTACGCGATCCAGGAGCCGTCCGGGCTGAAGCGGGGGGCGCCCTGGCGTATGCCGCGGGTGGTCAGCGGCCGCGTCTCGGTGACCCCGGAGCGGGCCCTCTCCTGGGCGGCCCGGCTGAACGCCTCGTACGACTGCTCCGCCCACGTCTTCCACTGCCGGTGCAGCCCCTGGCCGGTGACCTTGCCGACGGTGCGCTCGTCGAGGAAGGGGATGATCTGCGTCGAGTGCTGGCGGGCGAGAAGCGGCAGGGTCTCCTCGCCGCCCTCGTCGCTGAGCCACTGCAGGAACTGCTCGCCGAACACGTAGGGCGTGTCGCCGCCGGGCCAGGCGTCGAAGGCGTAGATGGCCTGGTCCTCGCCGGGGAAGCGCCGCTCGAGCGCCGCGGTGCGCACCACCATCTGCGAGTCGGGGTCGCGCCCGCGGCCGAAGGCGGTGAGACGCGTCTCCTCGTAGGTGGCCAGGCCCTCGATCATCCACGACATGGCCAGCGTGTTCGGGAAGAGGAACGGCGCTCGTCCGAACAGGTGGCGGCCCAGCCGCCAGAGCCCGTGCGCCTCCTCCAGGTGCACCACGTGGGCCAGCTCGTGCGACAGCGCCAGGCGCAGCCAGCCCTCGTGGTTGCCGAAGGCGTCGGCGCCGGTCGGGGCCACGGCGTGCAGGGTCACCATCGAGTAGGGGAGCGGGGTGGCGAAGCCGTTGGAGTCGTCCTCGGCGTCGACCAGCACGATCTGCACGCGGCCCACGCTCTGGTGGTAGCGCTGCTCGTGCCGGCGGATGATGTCGGTGGCGAGGGCGGCGGCCTCGCGGGCCATCGCCTCCTCGCCCTGGTGGAAGTGCACCGACACGCGGTCGGTGGAGACCGTGCGGAAGCGGAGCTCGGGCGGGTACGAGGCGGCGCGCGCCTGCGCGGCGAGGCAGAGCAGCACCGCCGGCAGCGCGAGCGCGCGACGGGGCACACCGCCAGCGCGACAGTCCGCAGGCATCGGGGGCTGAGCGTAACATAGCGGTCCCGAGGTCCGAGTCTCGTGAGCAGGTTCGACCTGCGTCGTCGACGGCTGCTGGCGGGCTCGGCCGGCAGCGCACGGTTGGCTCGCGCGCAGCTCAGGGCCCGAAGCCGGGCTCGACGCGGCCGTGATCGGTCCCGGCTCCGGCCTCGCGTACTTCACGGGCGTGCAGTGGGGCCTCTGCGTGCGCTTCCTGGGCGTGGTGCCGGGCCGCTCCCGCGAGCCGGTCTGGATCGCCCCGGCCTTCGAGCAGGACCGGGCCCGAGAGCAGATCCGTCTGGGCGGCGAGGTGCGCGCCTGCTCGTCTGAGCCAGGCGCCCCCGAGCCGTGCGCGGACTTCGAGCGCGTCCCTCCGACCGGCACGCCGCCGCCATTGACCCCCCGGTGCCGGCGCGGATACGATGATCTTCTCCCCCCTCGGACCCCGGCCGTCCGCCGCCCGCGGACGCGCCGAGGAGGCCCCCGCTGCAACGCGGGACGGAGGCGCGGTTGGACCTTCAGGATTCGCTCGTCGCCGCAGTCCTCGACCTCTCGCTCGCCCACGACCTCGACGCCCTCACCGCCACGGTGCGCACCGCCGCCCGCCACCTGACCGGCGCCGACGGGGTCACCTTCGTCCTGCGCGAGCAGGGCTTCTGCCACTACGTCGACGAGGACGCGATCGAGCCGCTGTGGAAGGGACGCCGCTTCGCCATCGACGAGTGCATCTCCGGCTGGGTCATGAAGAACCGCCGCCCGGCGGCGATCGGCGACATCTACGCCGACCCGCGCGTCCCCCACGACGCCTACCGCTCCACCTTCGTCAAGAGCCTGGCCGTGGTACCGGTGCGGCCGGAGGACCCGATCGCGGCGATCGGCGCCTACTGGGCGCGCCCGCACCAGGCGACCGAGGGCGAGCTGGCGACGTTGCAGGCGCTGGCGAACGCCGCCGCGCTGGCGCTGGCGAACGTCGCCCTCTACGACGAGCTGGAGCGCCGCATCGACGCCGAGCGCGAGGCGCGGCAGGCGGCAGAGGCCGCCAACCGCACGAAGGACGAGATCCTCTCGATCCTCTCGCACGAGCTGCGCAGCCCGCTGAACGTGATCCGCGGCTGGGTCTGGCAGCTCAAGCAGCCGAACGCCACGCCGCAGACCGTCCAGCGTGCGGCCGAGGTGATCGAGCGCAACACCGCCGCGCAGACCCGGCTGGTGGAGGACCTGCTCGACGCCCAGCGGGCGATGAGCGGCCGGCTTCAGCTCAACCCGCGCCTGCTCGACCTGGCGGAGATCTGCCGTACGGTGGTCGAGCTCGCCACCCCCGCCGCCCAGGCGAAGGGGCTGCGCCTGCACATGGGCCGCGGCCTTCCCTGCATCGTCTGGGGCGACCCCGACCGCCTGCAGCAGGTCGTCTGGAACGTGGTGAGCAACGCGGTCAAGTTCACGCCCGACGGCGGCCAGGTGTGGCTGGCGGTGGGCCGGGGCGAGCGGCGGATCTGCGTCGAGGTGCGCGACAGCGGCGTCGGCATCGAGCCGGAGCTGCTGCCCCACGTGTTCGAGCCCTTCCGCCAGGGCGACTCCAGCTCCACCCGCCGCCACGGAGGCCTGGGCCTGGGGCTCGCCATCGCCCGCCAGCTGGTCGAACTGCACGGGGGCGAGGTGCGGGCGGAGAGCGCCGGTCCCCACAAGGGGACCACGGTCACCATCGAGCTGCCGGTGCCGGCCCTGCTCGAGGAGCCGGCGCCCTGGCCCGGCCTGCGGGCGGGATCGGACCACGACGCCCCCAGCCTGCAGGGGCTCTCGGTGCTGGTGGTCGACGACGAGCAGGAAGCCGGCGAGGCCGTGCGGCGCCTGCTGGAGATGCACGGCGCCACCGTGAGCGTCGAGCGCTCCGCCCGCGACGCCCTCGCCCGGTTGGAGCGGGAGTCGCCGGACGTGCTGATCTCCGACATCGCCATGCCGGGCATGGACGGCTTCGACCTCATCCAGCAGGTGCGCGCCTCGCCCGCACGGTCGCACACGGTGCCTGCGGCGGCCCTGACCGCCTTCTCCGGCCCCGAGATCGAGGAGAAGGTGCGCCGGGCCGGGTTCCAGACCTTCGTGCCGAAGCCGGTCGCCCCGGAGGACCTCGCCAGCACCGTCGCCAGGCTGGCCGCCCGTCGCCGCGGCCACTGACCGGCCGGCGCGGGCGCGTCCACCGAGGGGCCCGTCGTCCGGACGACGTCGTTTCGTGCGGTCGAGCGGTTCGCGGCAGAGCCGTGATCGCATATGCTTCGCCGCCGTGGCGGCACGACCGATTCAGCCCCGCTTCACGCCCGTCACGCTGTCGTCGGCCCTGGCGGTCCTCCTGTCGGCGCTGGCCTGCGGCTCCGGCGGCGGTCCCACCGGTCCCTCCTCGACGCCCTCGCCACCGCCGGCCGCAGCTCGCGGGACCGTCGATGCCACCCGCGTCCTGCGCACCGTCGACTCCGGCCGGGTCCTGGGCGGGAACCTGGCGGCGTGGGTGGCGCCGCAGGCGCTGAGCGGACCGACCGGCTCCTACGTGGTCCAGCGCGGGGCGCGGCTGCTGCGCTTCCCGGGAGGCAACCTCTCGAACAGCTTCTGCTGGGTCACGATGCGGGCCTCCGACAAGGACCTCGTGAAGTGGGACGACTGGAGCTGGGGCACCGACGTCGGCTCCTACCTGGCCTTCGTGGAGGGCGTGGGCGGCGAGCCGATGTACTCGCTGAACCCCTTCGACCACGTGATCGACGGCCAGCCGCACAGCGCGCTGGACGAGGCGCGCCAGCTCGTCCGCCGGCTGGTCTCCCGCGGTCACGCGGGCGCCTTCTACGAGGTCGGCAACGAGAACGACGGCTCCTGGAACCCGATGCTCTCGTCGGTCGACTATGTCGACCGCTTCGTCACCTTCGCCGAGGCCGTGAAGCGCGAGGACCCGCAGGCCCACCTGATGGGGCCGGTCGGCTCCGGCACCGAAGCCGCCTGGCGCGACGGCTTCATCGACGGCCTGGCCGACCGCGGTCGGCTCGCCCTGCTCGACTACTTCAGCTTCCACTACTACGGCGGCTGGATCTCGAACTCCAACTCGGCGGGCATCGACCTCTCCGCCCCGCAGCAGATCCCCGGCTACGTCGAGGCGATCCGCGACCACCTCGCCGCGCGCGGCGCCCCCGACGTCGGCGTCGCCCTGACCGAGTACAACGCCGCGATCTGGGACACCGGCGCCACCCGGGGCCAGTACACGATCGAGCAGGGCCTCTGGCTGGCGGACACCGCCGGCGAGCTGTTCGGCTGCATCGACCTCGGCGACGTGTGGATCGACCTGACCGGAGACGACCCGCAGGGGATGCTCACCAGCCAGACCACCCCGCCTTCGCGGACCAGGAACTACTGGCCCATGTACCTGGTGGCCCGGACGCTGGGCTTCGGCCGCCGGGACGCGGCGGTCGAGGTGCTCGAGGCGACCACCGAGCTGCCGACGACGCGGGCGACGATCCACGCCGTCCGCGGCAGCGACGGCAGCCTGGGGCTGCTCCTGGTCAACAAGGGCGAGGCCCTGGCGGCGGAGCTGTCGCTGACCGGACGGCCCTGCTCGACCGCGAGCGCCCTGCTTCTCGACGGCGACGCCTACGCCGCGGGCACCGGCCCGGCGCCGCACACGGCCACCTGCACCGGCGGCACCCTGACGGTGGCCCTGCCGAAGCTGTCGGCCGTGGGCGTGGTGCTCGGTCCCTGAACCGCGATCGAGCCGCATACAATCCTGGGCGGGAGGTCACCATGACCCATCGCCCCCTCGCGCTGGCAGCGGCCGCGCTGCTGCTCTGCACCCTGAATGCCGCCGCTGCCGACCTGCCTGCCGCCGGCGAGAGGCGTGTCAGCTTCGACCGGGGCTGGCGCTTCCAGAAGGGCGAGCTGCCCGGCGCCGAGCGCCCCGACTTCGCCGACGGCTCCTGGCGCGCGCTGGACCTGCCCCACGACTGGGCCATCGAGGGGCCCTTCGACCCGGCCGTCAGCCCCCACCAGGGTGCGCTGCCGGCCTTCGGCGTGGCCTGGTACCGCAAGCACTTCAGCGTCCCCGCGGCAGCGAAGGGTCGCTTCTACTCGATCGAGTTCGACGGGGCCATGTCGAACGCGCGCGTCTTCCTGAACGGCCGCGAGCTCGGCGGCCGGCCGTACGGCTACATCAGCTTCGGCTTCGACCTCGCCCCCGGTCTGGTGTTCGGGGGCGAGAACGTGATCGCGGTGCGCCTGGCGCCGGAGAGGGACGCCTCGCGCTGGTACCCTGGCGCCGGCATCTACCGCCACGTCTGGATCGACGCCAGCGGCCCGATCCAGGTCGCCCGCTGGGGCACCTACGTGACGGCCCCGGGGGCCGGCGAGGCCTCGGCCAGCGTGTCGGTCCGCACGGAGCTGCGCAGCCACGAGGCGCAGCCCGCGCAGGTGACCCTGGAGACCGCCATCCTGGACGCGACCGGCACGGAGGTGGCCCGCACCTCGACCGCCGCGACGGTGGCGGCGAACGGCACCGCGGCGGTGCCCGCGCAGCTCACGGTGACGAAGCCTCGGCTCTGGCAGCTGGAGCAGCCGTACCTCTACACGGCCGTGAGCACGGTGAGGCGCGGCAACGACGTCCTCGACCGATACCTGACGCCCTTCGGCATCCGTACCATCGAGTACGGGCCGCAGAAGGGCTTCCTGCTGAACGGGAAGAAGGTCCGCTTCCAGGGCGTGTGCAACCACCACGACCTCGGCGCGCTCGGCACCGCCGTCAACCGCCGGGCGCTGGAGCGCCAGCTCGAGATCCTGAAGCGGATGGGGACGAACGCCATCCGTACCAGCCACAACCCGCCCGCACCGGAGCTGCTGGAGCTCGCCGACCGCATGGGCTTCCTGGTGATGGACGAGGCCTTCGACATGTGGCGCATCCCCAAGGTGAGGAACGGGCTCAGCAAGTTCTTCGACGAGTGGGCGGACACCGACCTGCGCGACCTGCTGCGCCGCGACCGCAACCACCCGAGCGTCGTCATGTGGAGCATCGGCAACGAGATCCCCGAGCAGGGCCAGCCCGACGGCTGGAAGATCGCCAGGCGGCTGGCCGACATCTGCCACCGCGAGGACCCGACCCGGCCGACGACCGCCGCGCTCGACAACGCCGACCAGGCGATCGCGAACCACCTGGCCGAGCAGCTCGACATCCCCGGCTTCAACTACAAGGCCCGCCAGTACGCGCGCTACGTGAAGGAGCACCCGCAGTGGACGATGGTCGCCACCGAGACCGCCTCCTGCGTCAGCTCGCGCGGCGTCTACCACCTGCCGATCGAGAAGTACCAGAAGCACCCCTCGCTGCAGATCACCAGCTACGACGTGATCGCCCCGCCCTGGGCCTACTGCCCGGACGTTGAGTTCGCCGCGCTCTTTGCCTCGCCGCAGATCCTGGGCGAGTTCGTGTGGACGGGGTTCGACTACCTCGGCGAGCCGACGCCGTACTTCGACGAAGAGGGCTCGGCGAAGACCGACTGGCCCGCGCGCAGTTCCTACTTCGGTATCGTGGACCTCGCCGGCTTCCCCAAGGACCGCTACTACCTCTACCAGAGCCAGTGGACGAAGGCGCCCATGGTGCACCTCCTGCCCCACTGGAACTGGGCCGGACGCGAGGGCCAGCCGATCCCGGTGTTCGCCTACACCAACGCGGAGGCGGTCGAGCTGTTCCTGAACGGCAAGTCACTCGGCAGGAAGGTCAAGGGCGCGGAGAACGTCACCATCCCGGTCGGCAAGAGCGCGAGCGACGAGCCGAGGTTCCTCACCAAGTACCGCCTCGAGTGGCAGGTGCCGTACGCGCCGGGCGAGCTGAAGGCAGTCGCCTACGACGGCCCCCAGGCGGTCGCCAGCGACGTGGTGCGCACCGCCGGCGCCCCGGCGCGGGTGGCGGTGACGCCGGACCGCCGGCAGATCCGGGCGGACGGCGAGGACCTCTCGTTCCTGACGGTGCGCATCGAGGACAGGGACGGCAACCTCGTCCCCGGCGCCGACAACCTGGTGCGCTTCGCGGTCGACGGCCCCGCCACCATCGCCGGGGTCGACAACGGCAACGCCGCCACCGTCGAGCCGTTCCAGGCCGACCAGCGCAAGGCCTTCAGCGGGCTGGCCCTGCTGATCCTGCGCGGCAAGGCGGGGGCGGCGGGCACCGTCCACGTCTCCGCGAGCGCCGACGGCCTCGCCGCCGGAGAGACGACGGTCACCACGGCGAAGGAGCAGGGCCTCTAGCCGGGGGCGTCGCGCCGCAGCATCACCAGGGTGCGGTCGTCGCCGAAGGGCGTGCCCTGGGCGAAGACCTCGACGGCGGTCTCGATGGCCACGGCGATCGCCACCAGGGGCTCGCGGGCCTGCTGGCCGACGACCGCCTGCAGCCGCTCCAGGCCGAACTCCTCGCCGGCGGGGTTCGCCGCCTCGGTGATCCCGTCGGTGTAGAGCACCACCAGGTCGCCGGGACCGAGCGTGACCTCGGCCCCCTCGTACTGCATGGAGGCGAAGAGCCCGATCGGCACGCCGTTGGCCGGGAGCCGCTGCACCGAGCGGTCGGCGCGCACCAGCAGGGCGGGGTTGTGGCCGGCGTTCGTGTAGCCGAGCCGTCCGCTCGCGGGCTCGAGCACGGCGATGAACGCGGTCACGTAGCGCTCGGGCGGCGTCCTCTGGAACAGCCGCCGCGACACCAGCGAGCAGATGCGGCTCGGCGGATAGCCCACCTCGATGGGGCCCACCAGCAGCGCGTCGAAGGAGGCCGCCAGCAGCGAGGCGGCCATCCCCTTGCCGGAGACGTCCGCGATCACCACCACCTCCTCGTCGCCCTGGGCCCGGCCCTGGAACTCGTAGAGGTCGCCGGACACCGCGCGCGAGGGGTCGTTGGAGGCGAACACCGAGTAGCCCGGGATCCGGGGCAGCTTCTCGGGCAGCAGCATGAGCTGGATCTGGCGGGCGAGCGCCATCTCCTTCTCCAGCTCGCGGCGGCGGGCCGCCTCCTCCGCCAGGGCCAGGTTGCGGATGCGCAGGGCGGCGACGGAGGCGAGCGCCGTGAGCAGCTCGAGGTCCTGCTCGGAGAAGCGGCGCAGGTGGACGCGGGAGCTGAGCACGATCATGCCCTCGCTGCCCAGAGGCCCCACCAGCGGGGCGGCGATCAGGCTGCGCACGCCGGAGCTGAGGATGCTGTCGGCGGCCGCGAAGCGGGCGTCGGTCTGCGCGTCGAGGACCAGCGCCGACTGGCACTTGTCGGCCACCTCGTGCTCGAGGCTGCGCGAGTGCAGCTCGTCGCCCTTGGCGCCGGGCAGGCGGCGGCTGGCGGCCAGCTCCAGCCCGCCGTGGGCGCGCTTCAGGAAGATCACCGCCTCCTCGGGCCCCAGGTGGGCGAAGGCCCGGTCCAGCACCAGCTCCAGCAGCTCCGCTAGCGAGAGCGAGCCCGCCAGCGCCCGATGCACCTCGTTCAGCAGGCGCAGGCTGGCGCCGGCCGACTCGCGCTCCGCCGCGGCCAGCAGCTCCGAGGCGGAGCGCAGGACCATGGTGTCCGCGGTCGTGCGCTCGCTGGGCGGGCTCGCCCGCGGCGGCGCCTGGGCCTCGAAGGCCTCGACCGAGATCACCGTCTCCGACAGCTTGACCAGGTCTCCGTGCGCGAGGCGGACCGGCTGCTCCAGCGGACGGCCGTTCAGCAGGGTGGTGTTCCGGGAGCCGAGGTCCTCGACCATCCAGGCCTCGCCGTCGCGGAAGAAACGCGCGTGCTGGCGGGAGAGGAAGCGGTCGGAGAGAACCAGGCCGGCCTTCGAGGAGCGGCCGACCACCAGCGAATCCGCCTCGCAGACGTGCTCGAACGGCTCACCCAGCGGCGGGGTGACGAGGAGACGCAGAGGCTGCATCGGCAACCCGGGAAGGCCGGATGGTAGCACGGCGGCGAGGCGCCAGCGTGACCCGCGTTCGTGCTAGCGTGCGAAGGCGGAGGTGCTCCACGCCCATGCGTGTCCCCGCGGCCGTTCTCGCCTTCGCCCTGCTCCTGGCCCCTGCGCGAACGACGGCCGCCGAGGCGCCGCCCGCCGACGCGGACCGTTACCGCGACCCGGCGGCCCGGCTGCTGGGACGGGCACTGGTCGACCAGGGGGCGTGGAGCCGGCTGGAGCACCTCACCACCCGCATCGGCCACCGCCTGTCCGGGTCGCCCACGCTGCAGCAGGCGATCGCCTGGGCGCGCGAGGGGATGGAGAACGACGGGCTCGAGGAGGTGCGCCTGCAGCCGGTGAAGGTGCCGCGCTGGGTGCGCGGCCGGGAGTGGGCCCGCGTGGTCGCGCCGGTCGAGCGCGAGCTGCCGATCCTGGGCCTGGGCATGAGCGTCGGCACGCCGCCGGGCGGCATCAGCGCGCCGGTGGTGGTGGTGCGCAGCTTCGAGGAGCTGCAGGCGCTCGGCCGGGCGAAGGTCGAGGGGAAGATCGTCGCCTTCGCGCCCGAGTGGGAGGGCTACGGCCGCACCGTCCGTTACCGCTTCCAGGGCGCCTCCGCCGCCGCGAAGCTGGGAGCGGTGGCCGCGCTGGTGCGCTCGGCCACCGGCCGCTCGATCGCCAGCCCCCACACCGGCATGCTCGGCTACGAGGCCGGGGTGCCGCAGGTCCCCGCCGCCTCCATCACGGTGGAGGATGCGGAGTGGCTCAAGCGCATGGCCGCCGCCGGCGAGGCGGTGACGGTCTCGCTGTCGATGGAGGCGCACCTGGAGGGCGAGGTGGACTCCGCCAACGTCCTGGCGGAGGTCCGCGGCAGCGAGCGGCCGCAGGAGGTGGTGGTCATGGGCGGCCACCTGGACTCCTGGGACGTGGGCCAGGGAGCCCACGACGACGGCTGCTCGTGCATGGCCGCCTGGGAGGCGCTGCGCATCGTTCACGAGCTGGGCCTGCGCCCCCGCCGCACGCTCCGGGTCGCGCTGTGGGTGTCCGAGGAGAACTCGGGCAACGGCGGCAAGGCGTACCGCGCCTCTCTCGGCGACGACGTCGCCTCCCACGTGGCCGCGATCGAGATGGACGGAGGCTGCGAGCGGCCCACCGGCTTCGGCCTGACCACGCGGGCGGCGAAGGCGGACGATCCCCTGGCCAGGGCGGCGCTGGGACGGCTGCGGGACATCGCCTCGCTGTTCGCGGCCATCGACGCCTCGCAGGTGCAGTGGGGCGGCGGCGGCTCGGACATCGGCCCGCTGACCCGCGACGGCGTGCCCAGCCTGTCCCTCGACACGGTCGGCGAGCACTATTTCGACTGGCACCACACCCACGCCGACACCCTCGACAAGGTGGACCCCGACGACCTGCGCCGGGCCGTGGGCATGCTGGCGGTGACGGGCTACGTGCTCGCGGACCGCCCGGGACGGATCGACGACCCGCCGGAGACGCCGCGCTAGAATCTCCGGCACCAGCCGAGGAGGCCCCATGAGCGAGCGCAAGGAGATCAGCCGTCGCCGGTTCGCGGCGCAGACCGCGGTCACCACGGCCGGCGTCCTCGCCGCCGGCGCGCTCGCGCGCCCACGGACCGAGGGCGCGCCGCTGGTGTCCGGCACCGTGCTGGGGGCGAACGAGCGGGTGGTGCTCGCCTCCATCGGCATCCGCGGGCAGGGTGACGCGCTGAAGCAGGGCTTCGCGCGGCTGCCGAACGTGGTCATCAAGACGCTGTGCGACGTCGACCAGAACCTGTTCGCCTCGCGGGCCAACGACCCCGAGCTGAAGGACGTGCCCACCTTCAAGCCGGGCTACGTGCAGGACCTGCGCCGCGTGCTCGACGACAAGGACATCGACGGCGTGATCGTCGCCACCCCCAACCACTGGCACGCCCTCGCCACCATCTGGGCGCTGCAGGCCGGCAAGCACGTGTACGTGGAGAAGCCGGCCTCCCACACGCTCTGGGAGGGCCGGCAGATGGTGGAGGCCGCACGCAAGTACGGCCGGGCGGTGCAGGTCGGCACCATGAACCGCAGCCGGACCGCGGTGCAGCAGGCGATCCAGTTCCTCCACGAGGGCGGCATCGGCAAGGTCTACCTGGCCCGAGGGCTGTGCTTCAAGCCGCGACCGGGGATCGGCAGGTACGCCGATGGCCCGATCACGGACGGCACGCCCCACCACCTCACGGTGGAGAGCGGCCCGGTGCCCGAGGGCGTCTGGGACGCGGCCTACCTGGCGAAGGTCGACTACGACCTGTGGCTGGGGCCCGCGCCCCAGCGGCCGTTCAACCGCAACCGCTTCCACTACAACTGGCACTGGCACTGGGACTACGGCAACGGCGACACCGGCAACCAGGGGCCGCACCAGTTCGACATCGCCCGCTGGGGGCTCGGCAAGCAGGAGCACCCGGTCAGCGTGTCCTCGATCGGCGGCTACTTCGGCCCGCCCTCCTGCCAGGAGACGCCCGACACCCACACCTCGATCTTCGAGTACGCGGACGGGACGCTGTTCGAGTTCGCCACCCGGGGCGAGTACACGAACGACGAGGGCACCCAGAAGATCGGCAACCTCTTCTACGGCACCAAGGGCTGGGTCTGGATCGACGGGGACGGCAGCAGGTGGCAGAGCTACCTCGGCCGCCACAACGAGAAGGGACCGGGCGCCGACGGCTCGCACGCCCGGACGGGCAGCGACCCCAACGTCCTCACCAGCCAGGAGGGCGCGCACTACGCCAACTTCGTGGAGGCGGTGCGGGCGGGCGACGCGAAGAAGCTCAACTGCGGGATCGAGGAGGGCCACCTCTCCGCCTCGCTGGCGCACCTCGCCAACATCGCCTACCAGGTCGGGCGCAAGCTGAAGTTCGACGGGAAGACCGAGACGTTCGTGGGCGACGCCGAGGCCGACAGGCTGCTGACGCGCAGCTACCGGGCGCCCTACGTCGTGCCGGAACGAGGGTGAGCCTGCGCTTTCGCGCCACGGACCCGGCGACCGGGGAGCCGCTGGAGCCGGAGTTCGTCGAGTCGACCGCCGAGGAGGTGGACGCGGCGGCGAGAGCCGCCGCCGCCGGCTTCGAACCCTATGCGGCCCTGCCGGCGGCCCGCCGCTCGGCCTTCCTGCGCGCGATCGGCGAGCGGCTGCTGGCCCTGGGCGACGCGCTGCTCGAGCGGGCCCAGCGCGAGACCGCCCTCCCCCGCCCGCGCCTCGAGGGCGAGCGGGCGCGCACCGTCAACCAATCGCGGCTCTTCGCCGACGTCGTCGAGGAGGGCTCGTGGGTCGACGCGCGCATCGACCGCGGCCAGCCGCGGCGGCAGCCCGCGCCGAAGCCCGACCTGCGGCGGATGCTGGTCCCGCTGGGACCGGTGGCCGTCTTCGGCTCCTCCAACTTCCCGCTCGCCTTCTCGGTGGCGGGCGGCGACACCGTCTCGGCCCTGGCCGCGGGTTGCCCGGTGGTGGTGAAGGCGCATCCCGCCCACCCGGGCACCTCGGACCTGGCGGCGCGAGCGGTCCGCGCCGCTGCGCGCGAGAACGGGATGCCCGACGGCGTGTTCGCCGTCGTCCACGGCCCCTCGCCCGCGGTGGGCCAGGCGCTGGTCGCCCACCCGGCCATCCAGGCGGTCGCCTTCACCGGCTCCTTCCGCGGCGGCACGGCGCTCGCACAGGCGGCCTCGCGGCGGCCGCAGCCGATCCCCGTGTTCGCGGAGATGGGCTCGGCCAACCCCGTCTTCGTCCTTCCCGACGCGCTGGCCACGCACGGTAAGGCGGTCGCCGACGCGCTGGCGGCCTCCGTCACCCTCGGCTGCGGCCAGTTCTGCACCAGCCCCGGCCTGACGCTGGTGGGGCCGTCGCCGGCGGCCGAGGCCTTCCTCGCGCGCCTGGGGGCGAAGCTGGCCGAGGCGCCGGCCGGCACCATGGTCCACGCCGGCATCAAGCAGGCCTACGACGCGGAGCTGGCCGCGGTGGCGGCCCTGCCCGGCGTACGCGTGGCCAGCCGCTCTGCGGCCCGCGGGCCGAACCCGGCCACTGAGGCGCAGCCGGCGCTGCTGCTGACCGACCCCGCAGCGCTCGCGCGTCACGAGCGGCTGTCCGACGAGATCTACGGCCCGGTCAGCGTCGCCGTCCCCTTCTCCTCGGCCGAGGAGCTGCTGGCCGCCGCCCGCCGGCTGCGCGGCCACCTCACGGCGACCCTCTTCGCCACCGAGCGAGACCTGGCGCAGCACCGCGAGCTGGTGACGGTGCTCGCCGGCAAGGCCGGACGGCTGATCCTGAACGGCGTCCCCACCGGCGTCGAGGTGACGCACGCGATGCACCACGGCGGCCCCTGGCCGGCGACCACGGACCCGCGCGCGACCTCGGTCGGCACCGCGGCCATCCTCCGCTTCGCGCGGCCGATCTGCTACCAGGACTTCCCCGAGGCGTCGCTCCCGGAGGAGCTGCGGGACAAGAACCCGCGCGGCATCCTCCGGCTGGTCGACGGCCGCCCGACCCGGGAGGCCCTGTGAGGACGCCCTGGGCTAAGATGGCCCCCTCATGTCCGATCTGCACCGCGACTCGCGCGTGTTCGTGGCCGGCCACCGCGGCCTGGTGGGCTCCGCCATCCTGCGACGGCTGGAGGCCGAGGGCTTCCGCAGCCTCGCCACCGCCACCCGCGAGCAGCTCGACCTGCGCGACCAGGCGGCGGTGAACTACTGGTTCCGCGCCAACCGCCCCGAGTACGTGTTCCTGGTGGCCGGCACCGTGGGCGGGATCCTGGCCAACTCCACCCGGCCGGCGGAGTTCATTTACGACAACATGATGATCCACGCCACCGTGGTGCACGCCTCGCACCTGTTCCCGGTGAAACGGCTGCTGTACCTGGGCAGCTCCTGCATCTACCCGCGCGGCTGCCCGCAGCCGATGAAGGAGGAGCACCTGCTCTCCGGGCCGCTGGAGCCGACCAACGAGCCCTACGCCATCGCCAAGATCGCCGGCATCAAGCTGTGCCAGGCCTACCGCCGCCAGTACGGCTGCGACTTCATCTCGGCGATGCCGACGAACCTCTACGGTCCCAACGACAACTTCGACCCCGACGCCTCGCACGTGCTGCCGGCCCTCGTCCGCAAGTTCCACGACGCGCGACAGGCGGGCGCGGCCGAGGTGGTGGTCTGGGGCACCGGGCAGCCGCGGCGGGAGTTCCTGCACGTCGACGACCTGGCCGACGCCTGCGTCTACCTCATGCGCCACTACGACAGCGCCGAGCACATCAACGTCGGCACCGGCGAGGACCTGACCATCCGTGAGCTGGCCGACCTGGTCCGGGAGATCGTCTACCCGCAGGCCCGGCTGGTGTTCGACCGCGGCAAGCCCGACGGCACCCCTCGCAAGCTCCTCGACGTGAGCCGGCTGCACGCGCTCGGCTGGAGCCACCGCATCGGCCTGCGCGAGGGGATCGCCTCGTCCTACCAGTGGTTCCTGGCCAACCGCGACCATGCCCGCGGGGCGGACAAGGCGGGCGCCGCGGCCTGACCGAAAGACGTCCGGCTTTCCCCGAGGGAGCGGTGCGAACATGTCCGTGCTGGTGACCGGAGGCGCCGGGTACATCGGCAGCGCCTTCGTCGAGCAGCTGCTGAACGCGGGCGAGGAGGTGGTGGTCCTCGACGACCTCTCCCGCGGCCACCGCGTGGCCGTCGACCCGCGCGCCGCCTTCTACCAGGGCCGCACCGGCGACCGCGAGCTGGTGACGCGGATCGCCCGCGAGCACCGCGTCACCGCCTGCGCTCATTTCGCCGCCTTCGCCTACGTGGGCGAGTCGGTGAGCGAGCCGGCACGCTACTACGACAACAACTTCACGCAGGCGGCGGTCCTGTTCGAGACGCTGGTGCAGGCCGGGGTCGGGCACGCGGTCTTCTCCTCGACCTGCGCCACCTACGGCGTGCCCCGCCGGGTCCCCATCCCCGAGGACCACCCGCAGTGGCCGATCAACCCGTACGGCTGGTCGAAGCTGTTCGTCGAGCGGCTGCTCAGCGACTTCGACCGCGCCTTCGGACTGCGCTTCGTGGCCCTGCGCTACTTCAACGCCGCCGGCGCCACGGCGCGTTGCGGCGAGGCCCACGAGCCCGAGACCCACCTCATCCCGCTGGTGCTGGCGGTGGCGGCGGGCCGGCGCAGGAACGTGGTCGTCTTCGGCCGCGACTACGACACGCCCGACGGCACCGCCGTCCGCGACTACATCCACATCGAGGACCTGGGCGAGGCGCACCTGCTGGCGCTGAAGCACCTGCGCGGCGGCGGCGGCTCGCAGTTCCTGAACCTCGGCAACGGCCTCGGCTACTCGGTGCTGCAGGTGATCGAGACGGCGCGGCAGGTGACCGGACGCGAGGTGGCCTGCGAGATGGGCCCGCGGCGCGAGGGCGACGCGCCGCGGCTGGTCGGCGACGCCAGCAGGGCGCGGGAGGTGCTGGGCTGGGTGCCCCGCCGGCCGCAGCTCGACGGCATCGTCCGCTCCGCCTGGGAGTGGATGCAGTCGCACCCGGAGGGCTACGGGCGCTGAGCTGAGCCGCCGCGCACGGGCGACGGGGCTACTGCGCCCGCGCCTTCTTCAGGATCTCCGGCGCGGCGGCGCCGAAGTAGTCGATCACCAGCCGGTTCCAGGTGGGCGTGCGCCGCAGGTTGTCGATGTACTCGTCCAGCGCCTGCAGCAGCGCGGCGTCCTTCGGACGCACGCCGTAGGCCAGGCTCATCGGCGCGCCGACGAAGACGCCGAGCTCGATGTCCGGGTCCTTCCGCTGGGCGGCGATCGCGCTCTCCACGCCCAGGACCGCCACCTCCACCTTGCCTGCCTTGAGCGCCGCCGGGAGGGTCCCGGGGGCGAAGGAGTCGTCGAGGTTGCCGGCCGGGATCACCGAGCGGACCACCTCGGCCATGCTGGAGCCCTTGATGGTCGCCACCCGGCGAGACTTCAGGGCGTCGAGCGAGGTCACCGGCGGGTGGGGCTTGCGGGTCATGGCCACGTTGCGGCTGGGGAACACTTCGGTGGTGAACGCGATCTGCCGACGGCGCGCGTCGGTCACCGTGAAGCGCCCGGCCACCACGTCGCCGCGGCCCTGCAGCAACGCCGGGATCAGGTTGTCCCAACCCTCGACCGGGACCACCTCCAGCCTGAGCCGGTGCAGCTTGGCGAAGCCGTCCAGGATCTCGCGGTCGAAACCGGGCTTCGCGCCCAGGGGAACGGTGAAGAACTCGTCCGCGCTGCTGAGCGGCATCACGATGACGCGCAGGGCTCCCCGCGCCTGGATGTCCGGAAAGTCCGCCACTGCGGGCGCGGCGAGGACGACTGCACCGACGAGCGCCAGCGCTCTCATCAGAAGCCACCTCCGTGAAGCGGCGGCAGCGTGCCAGAAAGCGGCGGCCGCAGCAAGTTGCCGCACCCCGTCCCGGCGGGCGCCAGGTGGCAGCGCAGCGGGCGCGGGCCCGGCGCGGTGCGGGCAGGAGGGTACGGCCCCGGCGGACAGGTCCGCCGGGGCCGGGCGCAGGCGACGTCAGGCGAACTGGGCGATGTCGAGCTTCGGGTCGAAGACCTCGGTCGAGGCCATCAGCTTGTCCCAGGTCACCTCGGCGCCGGTGTAGGCGGCGGCACGGCCGAGCATGCCGCTGAGCGCCGCGTCGGCACCGTTCTTCGCCTCGTCGAGGAGCTTGCCGCTGGCCACGCTCTCGATGAACGCCTTCTGCTTGTTGGGGTCGGCGTCGTCGAGGGCGCCGTGGAACTCGCCGGTGGCGGCGACGGCGGCGTTGGTCTCGCTCTCCGCCCGCAGCCCGGGGAACTCCCACTTCTTGTCGCCCGCGAACAGGCGCACCGGCGCGTCGTAGTGGGCCTCGGCGCAGCCGCCGGTCCCGTAGTACTGCATGGCCACGCCCCAGGCCGAGCTGCCGAACTGCGTCGAGGAGAAGCTGATGTGGACGTCGTTCGGGTAGAGGAACACGCAGTTGAAGTGGCCCCAGCAGTCCCCGTCGTCGGTGCGTCCGGCCCGGCCGCCGAAGCCGACCGCCTTCACCGGGTGGCCCTGCAGGAACCAGTTGGTGACGTCGATGATGTGGACGTTCTGCTCCACGATGACGTCGCCGGAGAGCACGCGGTCCCACACCCAGTTGCGCAGCCGCCGCTCGGCCTTGCTGGCGTTCGGCCATTCCGGCCGCCTGAGGGCGGAGGCGAAGTAGTGGATCTCGCCGGAGACCGGCTTCCCCATCTCGCCGGCGTGGATGCGCCGGGCCAGCTCGACGTAGGGCGAGGCGTGGCGGATCTGGAAGCCGACCGCCAGGCTCAGCTTGCCGTGGTACTTCTCGCCGAGGGCGATCACCTTCTTGGCGCCGGGCACGTCCACCGCCACCGGCTTCTCCAGGTAGATGTGCTTGCCGGCGGCGAGGGCCATCTCCAGGTGCATGGGGTGGAAGTAGGGCGGGGTGGCCACGTACACGGCGTCGACGTCCTTGGAGGCGAAGAGCTGCTCCGCCGCCTTGGGCCCGCGGAACGCGTGGGCGGCGTCGATCGCCGGCTTGTTCGCCTTCTGCGCCACCTCGCTCAGCTCCTTGCGCCCGGCCTCCAGATTGTCGGGGAACAGGTCGCCCACCGCGGTGATCACGCAGCTCGTGTTCTGGAGGAAGGACCCGGCCACGTTGCGGCCGCGACCGCCGCAGCCCAGGATGCCCAGCCGCACCGCCGAGTTGGCCTGGGTTCCGAACACCAGGCTCGGCTTGAGGATCACCACCCCCGCCGCCGCCGCGGCGCCGCCCACGAAACCGCGCCGTCCGATTCCCTGCTGTTCACTCATCGCAACCTCCCCTTATCCGACCAGTCGCTCGAGCTGCTCGCGCGCCTGTCGGATGTCGGCGACGCGTGCGTTTCCCGCCTCGCGCTCGATGCACAGCGGGCCGGTGAAGCCGTAGGCATCGAGCGTCTTGAGGATCGTCTTCCAGTCCACCTGGCCCTTTCCGACCGGCACCTCCTCGCCCCAGGTGCCGGGCGTCTTCGTGTGCACGGCGTCCTTGACGTGGCACTGCCGCACCCAGGGCAGCAGCACCTTGACCGCGGCCACCGGGTCGCCGCTGCCGTAGAGGATGATGTTGGCCGGGTCGAAGTTGACGCCGACGTTCTTCCGCTCCAGCGCCTTCAGGAAGGCCGCGAGGATGTCGACCTTCTCCTGCCCAGTCTCCAGCCCCAGCGCGATGCCGCGGGCGCCGAAGTGGTCGGCGATCTGCCGCACCCGCTGCTGCACCTTGCCGAAGGCCTCGGCCTCCCCCTGGTGGGGCAGGAAGCCGGCGTGGAAGGTCACCAGCTTCAGCCCGAGCTGCTGCGCCAGCTCGGCGTCCGCCTGGATGTTCCGCCAGTTCTCGTCCCAGGTGGCGTCGGGCACCACCCCGCCGGTGCGGCGGATCGTCTCCAGGGTGGTGTAGTCCTCGCCCTTGGTCCCGAACATCCCGGAGGCCAGGGTGACGCCGGCGGCGCGGCACCTGGCGGCGACGTCCTTCCAGCCGCCGCCCTCGTTGGTGCGGATCGGGTCGAGCGCGATCTGGGTGCGTTTGATCCCGGTCTGTGCCAGCAGCTGCAGCAGCTCGTCCGCCGACTTCGGCTCCAGCGACCAGCTGCAGACCGCCACCCGCTCGGCGAGCGGCACCTTCGCCGCGGCCAGCGCGCTCCGCGCCACCCCGGCCGCCACGGTGCCAGCCAGGGACGTCCTCAGGAACTCACGACGCGTCGACTCGACCGTCATCGGCACCTCCCGGAAGCGAGGGCAACGCTACTCCCATCCCTGCCGCCGACTCAAGCGGCCGGGACCAGGCAGGCGAGGTAGCCGCGGAAGGCGACCTCCCGCCTGCCTCCGGCGAAGACGCCCTCCAGCGTGTGGGCGCACCAGGCGCGTATCTCCTCCTCGCGGGCGCCGCCCATGACCGCCACCGAGACGTTCGCCTCGCTCATCAGGTAGTCGAGGTAGCGCTCGGCGCCGAAGTCGATGCCGCGCTCGAACTCCAGGGCGTCCTGCAGCCGGAAGCCCCTGGCGACCGAGGACAGAACCCTCGGGTCGAGGGCCCGCGCCGAGGCGGCCGGCAGCGGGTAGCGGCGCGAGAACTCGTCGAACCAGCGGCCCAGAGCGGGCCCCTCCCGGCTGGAGCGGCCCTGGCCGAAGTCGTAGACGGCGAGGGCGCCGCCGGGGGCGAGCACCCGGCGCACCTCGCGGAGGGAGGCGTCGAGATCGGAGACGTAGTTGAGCGACCCCGCCGCGGTGACGAGGTCGATGGACGCCGCATGGACCGGCAGCGCCTCCGCCCGCGCGACTGCGAACGCGGCGCCTGGAGCCACCGCCGGGGCGAAGCGGAGCATGGCGGCGACCGGCTCGATCCCCAGACAGATCCCGGCCAGCCGCCGCAACGGCGCCGTCGACAACCCGGCGCCGCAGCCGAGGTCGAGGGCGCGACGGACGCGGCCGGAGAGGCGCAGCCGCTCGGCGAGACGCTCCACCACCCAGGCGTGGATCGGCGGCCGCGCCCGGGCGTAGCCCTCGGCCGTCGTCGCGCTCGAGAAGAGATCCATCGCGGGAGCCGACAGTCTACAATGACGGCCCGCGTGCGCATCCCGGCATTCACCCTGGCCTCGGCACTGGTTCTGGCCGCGACGACCCTGCCGGCGGGCGCTGCGCCCACGCCGCCGCCCCCGGTGTCCGCACGGCGCGCCACCTCGCCGATCGAGATCGACGGCCGCCTCGACGAGCCGGCCTGGGCCGCCGCCACTCCGGTGGCCGGCTTCCTGCAGAAGAACCCCGACGAGGGCGCGCCGGCGACGGAGGCGACGGAGCTGCGGCTGCTCTTCGACGACCACGCGCTCTACGTCGGCGCCCGGCTGTCCGACTCGGAGCCGGGGCACATCGCCCGCCAGCTCTCGCGCCGCGACGACCTCGCGGAGGCCGACACGTTCACCCTGTACCTCGACCCCCACCGCGACCGGCGCACCGGCGTGGTGCTGCAGGTGAGCGCCGCCGGCGTGCAGCGCGACGCCGCGCTCTACGACGACAACTTCGAGGACGACACCTGGGATGCCGTCTGGGAGTCGGCGGTGAGCGTCGACGCGGGCGGCTGGACGGTCGAGATGCGCATCCCGCTCTCGCAGCTGCGCTTCCCGGAGGTAGCCGGCCACGCCTGGGGCGTGAACGCGCGGCGCGTGGTCTACCGCAAGAACGAGGAGTCCTGGCTGGTGCTGGTGCCCAAGAACGAGAACGGCCTGGCCTCGCGCATGGCCGACCTGGTGGGCGTCGAGGGCGTGCACCCCGGCCGTCACCTGGAGCTCCTGCCCTACGCCTCGGTGCGCGAGGAGCGGATCGCCCCGCCTCCCGGCGATCCCTTCAACGACGGCTCGCGCCAGTTCGGCGGCGCAGGGGTCGACTTCAAGTACGGCCTGGGGACGGGCATGGCGCTGGTCGGCGCCATCAACCCCGACTTCGGCCAGGTGGAGGTGGACCCGGCGGTCGTGAACCTCACCGCCTTCGAGACCTTCTACGACGAGAAGCGCCCGTTCTTCACCGAGGGCAGCGCGGTCTTCCTGCGCTTCGGGCGGAGCGGGGCCAGCGACTACACCACCTTCTTCTACCCCGAGCCGCAGCTGTTCTACTCGCGGCGCATCGGCCGCGCCCCGCAGGGCACGGCTGCCGGCGACTTCGTGGACGCGCCGACCTCGACCACCATCCTCGGCGCCGCCAAGCTGGTCGGCCGCACCAGCGGCGGCTGGACGGTGGGGGCGCTCGAGGCACTGACCGGCTCGGAGACGGCCCAGGTGGCGGTGGGGGACGCGCGCAGCCAGTTCGAGGTGGAACCGCTCACCAACTACTTCGTCGCCCGCGCCCAGCACGCCGTGGGCTCGCGCGGCTCGCTCGGATTCATCGTCACCTCCGTGCTGCGCGACCAGGGCAGCCCCTACCTGGCGGCGCTGCTCCCCCGCCGTGCCTTCGTCGGCGGCCTCGACGGCCACGTGTTCCTGGACGCCAGGCACGACTGGGTCCTCTCCGGCGGTTTCTCCGGGAGCAGCGTCTCCGGCACCGCCGACTCCGTCCTGCGCCTGCAGCTGGCGCCGCAGCGCTACTACCAGAGGCCCGACTCCTCGTACGTGCACCTGGACCCGAACGCCACCTCGCTCTCCGGCTGGAGCGGCCGGCTGGGCCTCAACCGCAACGCCGGCAACTTCACGTTCAATGCCGGGGTCTGGGGCATCAGCCCCGGCTTCGAGCCCAATGACCTGGGCTACGCCACCCAGACCGACCGCGGCGGCGGCCACGGCCTGGTGGGCTGGCGGAAGCTGACCCCCGACGGCCTCACCCGCCAGCGGCGCGCCTGGGTCGCGAAGTGGTGGACCTGGAACTTCGGAGGCGAGTGCCAGGGCGACGGCGTGCAGGCCTACCTGGGAGCGCAGCTGCGCAACTACTGGCAGCTCGACGCCACGCTGGGCAGGTCCTGGAACACCTGGGACGACAAGCTGACGCGCGGTGGACCCACCACCATCCGCCCGGGCATCGACAGCCTGGTCGCCGACGTCACCAGCGACACCCGGCGGCGGCTCTGGGTGATCGGCACCGTCAGCCTGTCGCAGCGCGAGTTCGGCTCCACCAGCCAGCAGTACACGGCGACCCTCGACCTGCGGCCCTTCTCCGCGCTCACCATCTCGGCGGTCCCCTACCTGCTGAAGGTGCACACGGTCGCGCAGTACCTGGCCACCGTCTCCGACGCCACCGCCACCTCCACCTACGGCGCCCGCTACGTCTTCGGCACCCTGGACCAGACGGAGGTCTCGGTCCCGCTGCGCCTCAGCCTGGCCCTCTCGCCCAGGCTCTCGCTCCAGCTCTACACCCAGGCGCTCCTCTCGGCCGGCCGCTATCCGCTCATCCGCGAGCTGGCGACGCCGCGCACCTACGACTTCCCGGTGTACGGCAAGGACGCCGGCACGATCGGCCTGGACCCGACCGGCGCCAACTACCTGATCGACCCCGACGGCAACGGGCCGGCGGCGCCGTTCAGCCTGGCGGTCCCCGACTTCAACCTCAAGTCGCTGCGGGTGAACGCGGTCCTGCGCTGGGAGTTCCGGCCCGGCTCGGCGGCCTACGCGGTGTGGACACAGCGGCGCGTCGACGGCGAGAACCCCGGCGACTTCGCCTTCGGCCGCGACTTTGCCGACCTCGTCTCCTCGCCGGCCGACAACGTGTTCATGCTGAAGGTGGCCTGGTGGCTGGGGCGATAGGCCAGCCGCGTTGACGCGGGGCGCCCGCTCGCATACCGTCTCGCCGGTGACGAGGAAGACGGCAGCGCTCGCACTCGCCCGGTGAGGCTGCTGCTGCTCGCGCCAGCGATCGCCGTCGCCTCGCTCGGCCCCGGGCTGCTGCTGGTCGCCCGGCTCCGCTGGCACCCGCTGGAGAGGCTGTGCGGCGCGGTCGGCGCCTCGTTGGTGATCGTCTACCTCGTCGGTTTCGCCGGCTACGCTGCCGGGACGCCGGGCGTGGCCTCGGCCTGGGCGCTGAGCGGGGCCTGTCTGCTGGCGACGCTGGCCGCCCTGCCGGACCTGCGCCGCTTGCTGCGCGTCCGCGAGGTCCGCCAGCACGTGGGCCTCGCCTTCCTGCTGCTGTGCTGGATCCTGCTGCTGACCGCCACCGTCCGCGTCTACGCCGGCGGGGGCTGGTCCGGCGACTGGCTGGAGCACTACGAGCGGGCGCGATTCTTCCTGGAGCGCGGTGCGGCGAGCGGACGGTTCCTGAACCACACCTACGAGCTGCCGGCCCGGCCGCCGCTGGTCAACGTCGTCGTCGGCCACTTCCTGGCCCAGTCCAGCCGCTCCTTCGCCGCCTACCAGCTGACGGCTGCGTTCCTCAACGTGCTGGTGTTCCTGCCCGGCGCTCTCGTCGCCCGGGTGCTGGGCGCCCGCCGCCCGGCCGTGTCCGTCCTCGCCGCCCTCCTCGCCCTCAACCCGAGCTTCGTGCAGAATGCGAGCTACCCCTGGACCAAGCTGCCGAGCGCCTTCTTCGTCCTCCTCGGCCTCGCGCTCTACGTCCGCGGGCGGCGCACGCGCGCGACCTCGCGGCTCGTGGGCAGCGCGCTCGCGCTCGCCGCCGCCGTGCTCGCCCACTACGCGGCCGCCCCCTTCGCCATCGCGGTGGGCCTGCACGCGCTGGTGACGCTCCCGCGCGCCTCACGAGGGCGGGCGCTCGTGCAGCTGCCGGCGATGGCGCTGGCGGGCGCCGCGCTCCTGGCGACCTGGGTCGGCTGGTCGGTGGCGGAACTCGGCCTGCGGTCCACGTTCGCCTCGAACGGCCTCGTCACCGACGCCCCGCCCGGCGTCCTGGACAACGCCCGCAAGGTCGGGGTCAACGTGCTGACGACGCTGGTGCCGTTCCCGCTGCGCCTGTCACCGCGGTCCTGGACGGATCTCCCGGCCGGCCCCGGCTACCTGCACGACTTCCTCTTCGCGCTCTACCAGCACGATCTCGTCTTCGCCATCGGCCTGGTGGCCGGGCCCGCGGCGGCCTGGCTGTTCTGGCGGGCCGTCCGGCGGCAGCGACGCCAGCCCGGGCGGGCAGGGTGGTCGAGGCAGAACCGCAGCGAGCGGAGCTTCTGGCTGTGGCTGGTGGCCTTCGCCGGTCTCCTCGGCATCGCCACCACGGCTGGCGTGGATCCGTTCGGCGTGGCCCACATCGTGGCGCAGCCGCTGACGCTGCTGGGCCTGGTGCAGGTGGCGGCGGCCTGGGCCGGGCCCCTGCGGCTCGCCCCATCGGCCGCCGCTGGCGGTCTCTCCCGGAGCTGGCGCCTGGCGCTGGTGGCGGGCTCGGCGGTCGACTTCTGCGCGGGCATCCTCGTCCACTTCGTCGCGCAGACGACCGGCCCGGACTCCTGGGTGGTGGCGGGTGTGCCCCGCCGCGCGCTGCGGCCGCTGGTGTCGGCGGCCGCGGGCCAGTCGGCCTTCCTCAACGGCGTGGCCAAGCTGACCCGCGGACTCGTCTACCTCGGCGACTACACGGCGGCGGTGACGCCGTTGCTGCTGCTCCTCGCCTGCGCCGGCTCCGCCGCCGTCCTGGTCTGGCTCGCGCGCAGCGCACGTCGTCCGGACGATGCGCTTTGCTGAGAACGGCACAGACGATTCCGGCTGTCGCCCGGCCGCACCCCTCCCGCTAGACCGGCTTCTGCCCGGCCAGGAACCGATCGAAGCGCGCCACCACGTCCTTCAGGTACTTGAGGTCGCCGCCCTCGATCTCGGTGCTCATCCAGCCGGTGTAGCCGACCTCGGCGAACGCCTTGCGCACCTCCGGCCAGTCGATGTCGCCCTCGCCGAGGTTCTTCCACTCGAAGCAGCCCTTCTCGTGGTCGATCTTGAAGTCCTTGAGGTGGACGCGGCCGATGCGCTTGCCCAGGGTGCGGACCCAGTCCTGCGGGTAGCCGTAGAAGACCATGTTGCCCACGTCGAGGTAGGCCTTCACCCAGGGCGAGGCGAACTCGTCCACGTAGCGCGCCATCTCCAGCGGGCTCAGCAGGAACTTGTTCCAGACCTCCTCGATGCCGATCGCCACCTGCAGCTGCTGCGCGAGCGGCAGCAGGCGCTCCTTGATCACCCTCTGCGAGCGCGTCCAGGCGTCCTGGTACGAGGTCTTGGGGTCGAGCACCGCGGGGACCAGCAGCACGTCGGTGGCGCCCCACAGCTTGGCGTTGTGGAGCGAGGCCTCCATGCCGGCGACGCTCTTGGCCACCACCGCCGGGTCGGCGCTGGACAGGGGGAACTGCCAGTGGTCCGCGTTCATCACCGAGTGGATGACCAGGCCGGTCTTGGCCGAGGCCTCCTTGATCTCCTCCGCCACCTTCTGCTCCGGGGTGGTGCCGACCTCGATGCCCTCGAAGCCCGCCTCGCGCGCCATCTGGAAGCGCTCGAGCCAGCTGCGCTCCTTCGGCAGCATGCCGGCCCAGACCGCCTTCCGGGGCCCGCCGCCTGCCACCGCCTGCGCGCGCGCCATCCGCGGCGCGGCCGCGGCCACGGCGGACAGCGCCGCAGCACGCCCGAGGAACGTCCGTCGATCGAGGATCATCGCGGCCCCCTTAGGTTGTTGGCGGGGGCCAGACTACGCCGGCCGAGCCGCCTTCGGCAAGCGCAAGGTGTCAGGTCAGGTCAGGCCAGAACCTGATCAGAAGCCCGGCGCGAAGGTCCACTCCCAGACCCAGCCGGCGTAGGGCCGCTGCACGGGCTTGGCCAGCGAGACCTGCACCACGGCGAAGCCCATGACGTTGATGCGGGCGAAGCCTCCGAAGCTGGTCAGCCACTGCTGGTTGCCACCCAGGAACTTCGGCTTCTGGTCGTTCACGCCGCAGACCGGGCCGTAGTAGATGCCGCTGCCGGTCGCCGGGCCGCTGCAGGTGGCGAACCAGGAGACGCCCGCGTCGGCGAAGGCCCCCACCTCGATGGGCAGGGGGCCGTAGGTGAGCCGCCCCTTGAGCAGCCCCCACAGCGGCGCCCGCACCTCGGCGTTGCCGATCATCATCCGGCTGCCGAACAGCTGGTCGAAGATCGGGCACTGGCTGGCGGCGTTGGGGACGCAGTCGCTGTTGGTGATGTTGCTGTAGCCGCGGATCAGCTCCGGGTAGCCGAGGTAGACCGACTGGAAGCGCGGGTCGCTGGAACCCGGCCCGTAGCGGCCGTAGTGCATGGCGCGGAAGGCGAAGGTGACCGGCCGCACCGGCATGAAGTAGCCGCGCCAGTCGGCCAGGATGTCCGTGTAGCGGACCGAGCCGATGCTGGGCGCCGCCTCCAGCCGGAAGCGGGTGCCCACGATGGGGCTGGTGGCCCCGAACACCGAGGTGTCGTGCACGAACGCCGTCGACACCGACGCCAGGTACAGCGACTCCAGCCCGGTGTCGAAGCTCTGCTTGCTGCTGCCGAGGTAGGCGCCGCTGTTGGGGTCGTAGGCGTCGGAGAGCACCTCGCCGCTGAAACCGAAGCGCTGCAGGCTGGCCTGCACCTCCACCCGGTCCGCGCGGTTGAAGGGGTAGGCACCGGCCGCGAACACCGAGGCGTTGGTCTGCCGGTACTCGTAGTACTGCTCGAGGAGCGCCCCGCTGCTGGGGTCCTGGGTGACGGCGAAGCCACCGCTGAACAGGTACGGGATGTAGGCGACGCCGGCCGCCCAGTCGAAGCGGTGCGACAGGTCCGAGTAGACCGCCTGCCCGCCGATGTCCTGCAGCTCGCCCATCGCCTGGATGCCGAGCGCCAGGTTGCGGTCGCCGAGCATGTCGCTGAAGTAGAGGGCGGTCGAGCCGCCGACGTAGGTGCCGAAGCGGTCGACGCCGACGCCGACCGAGGGCTGGCCCACGTAGGTGAGGCCCAGGTGCGGCTTGTAGGGCTCCGTCTTGGGAGGCGGGGCCGAGGCCGGCGGCAGCCCGGTGTCCGGGTCGTCCAGCGCCTGCTCGACCTTGCTGGGGACGCGGTTGTAGGGCGGCAGCACCGCGGTGCCGCCGTTGATGGCGGTGACCGCTTCGTCCTCGGCGATGCGGGTGGCGGCCGCGGCGAGCCCGCCCGGCTGGCCCGCGTTCCCCGTCGGCTTGCCGGTGTCAGGCGGCGCCGGCTGGCTGACGCCCGGTGCGCCGGTGACGGGCGCGCGCTGTGCGGCGGCCGTCCCTTCCGGGGCGATCGCCCCGCCGCGGCCGGGCCGCGAGCCGGAATCGCTGGCAGAGGGCGGCGGAGCGATCAGCTGGCGGGCCTCGAGCACGCTCTCCTTCTTCGGCGCGAAGGCGAAGCGCTCGGGCACCGCGATCCCGGCTTGCTTCACCGGGTCGTCGATCGCGTAGATGTTGTGCTTGTTGTCCTCCTGCACGCTGTAGGCGATGCGGCCCGACCGGTGCGCCACCGACAGCGAAGGGCTGAGCGCCGTGATGCCGTAGACGCCGGTGCGCAGCTGGGTCACCTGCCGCAGCTCGCCGGTGGCGAGGTCGACGCGGTGGATGTCGGCCCCGCCCATGACGTCGGAGACGAAGAACAGCGTCTTGCCGTCGGGCGACCACTGGGGGTTCGAGTTGCGGGCGTTCTTGTAGCCCTGCACCTCGGTGATCTCGCCGCTCAGCAGGTCCAGGATGCCGATGCGGTAGCTGCCCATGTCGAGGTCGTCGAGCCGGCTGGTGAAGCGGTCGGTGGTGAAGGCGACCTTGCGGCCGTCCGGCGACACCACCGGCTCCAGCTCGGCGAAGGCGTCGTTGGTCAGCCGCGAGCGCTGCTTGGTGCTCAGGTCGTAGGCCCACAGGTCGAGCAGGCCGCCCTGCATGGCCGAGAAGATCACGTGGTTGCCGTCGGGCGTGAACACCGGGTTGTCGACCTCGTCGATGTCCTTGAAGTCCGCCTCCTCCACCTTCTTGCCGGTGTCGGGGTCGAGGATCAGGATGGCGGCCCTGCCCTCGCGGAGCGCGCTCTGCACGAAGCGCCTGCCGTCCGGGCTCCAGGCGCCCGCCGACTCGATGAACTGCAGGCTGTCGAAGTGCGGGTCGGTGGCGGTGGAGGTGAGCTTGCGGATCACCCTGCCGGTGTCGGCGTCGGCCAGGAACAGGTCGATGGAGAAGAGGTCCTTCTCGGAGAGGAAGACGATGCGCTTGCCGTCGGGCGAGAGCGCCGGCCCCAGGTTCAGCTCGCCGCCGCCGCGCTTCTTGCTGATGAGCTGCGGCCCGTAGCTGGACGCGTCCTTCTGCGCCTCCAGGAAGCCCGCGTAGGTGCGGTGCACGGCTTCGCCCCACTCCTTGGAGAAGGTCTTCTCGTCCTGGCCCAGGACCTTCTTGATGGAGCCGATGGCGTCACCCGAGCGCGCGCCCTCGCGGTAGAGCTTGATCACCATGTCGTCGCCCCAGCGCCCGCCCACGTAGGCCCAGAAGGCGTGGCCGAAGCGGTAGGGGAAGAAACGGGGGTTGCCGAGCTGCTTGAGCGTCGGCAGCTTCTTCGACTCGACGGCGTCGCGCAGCCACATGGCGGTCTGCGAGTCGACGGGACCCAGCGAGAGGTACTCGGCCAGGCCCTCCACGAACCACAGCGGCAGGCGCTCGAAGTTGCCGCCCATGGGGCCTCGGCCGCGGGCGCCCTTGCTGGCGATGTCGTACTGGTAGGCGTGGACCAGCTCGTGGCCGAGCACGTGGCTGGTCTCGGCCAGCGGCCCCGCGGCCGGCATCACGATCCGCCGCATCATGCCCTCGGTGACGCCGCCCGTGCCCTCGCCCATGCCCTGCACCACGTTGGTCTGGCGGAAGTCCGAGGCGCTGGCGTACAGCATGACCGGCTGCCGGGACCGGATCGTGTGGTTGAAGAGCTTGCTCAGCCTGATCCACCACCGTTCCCCGAGCCGCCCCACGTACTCGGCAGCGGTCTTCTCCTCGGGGTAGTAGTAGACGTCGAAGTGCTGGGTCTTGAGGATCTTGAAATCGAAGTGGCGGTACTGGACCTGGTTCTGGCCGAAGTACTGCGCGTGCGCTGCAGGCTCCGACAAGAGAACCAGGGCCACCGCGGCTGCGAGCGCGACAGCGGCTCTCCTGCGCATGGCGTCTCCGAGTGTAGGTGCCTGCACGGCCTCCCCGCGCAGGGCTGACCGAAACGTATCAGTAAAGTCCGAAGCAGGTTAAGTACCTGCGGCACCCGGAGCCCCAGCTTTTACCGGACGCCACTCAATTTTAACCGCCGCTTTGCAGGTGAGCGTCCCTTGACGGGCCCCGGGGCGGGCGATAGCTTCGCGCACATGGCGAAGGCATCGACGGTCGGCGTCGACTTCGGCACCAACTCCGTGCGCGCGCTGGTCGTCGACTGCCGCGACGGCCGGGAGGCGGGCACCGCCGTCTTCGACTACCCCTCGGGCGACCACGGGATCCTGCTCGACGCGCGCGACCCCCACCTCGCCCGCCAGAACCCGGCCGACTACGTCCTCGGGCTGGAGAAGTCGGTGGACGCGGCGCTGGCCGCGGCGGAGAAGGCTGGCGGCTTCTCGCGCCAGGACGTGATCGGCATCGGCGTCGACACCACGGGGTCGACCCCGATCCCGGTGGACGCGCGCGGGACGCCGCTGGCCATGGACCCGAGGTGGAAGGACGACCTGGCCGCCCACGCCTGGCTGTGGAAGGACCACACCGGCGCCGCGGAAGCGGCTGCGATCACCGCCGCCGCCGCCGAGCACGCGCCACAGTACCTCGCCCCGATCGGCGGCACCTACTCCTCGGAGTGGCTCTGGTCGAAGGTCTGGCACTGCCTGAAGGTCGCACCCGAGGTCTTCGACGCGGCCGCCAGCTGGGTGGAGCTGGCCGACTTCGTCCCCGCGGTGCTGGCCGGCACCTGCGACCCGAGGAGGATCCTGCGCGGCGTCTGCCCCGCCGGCCACAAGGCGATGTACTCGGAGGCGTGGGGCGGGCTGCCCTCGAAGGAGTTCCTCTCCCGCCTCGACCCTAAGCTGGCCGAGCTGCGCGACCGCCTGTACGACAAGGCCTACGCCGCCGACCGGCCCGCGGGCCGGCTGTGCCGCGAGTGGGCGCAGAAGCTCGGATTGAGCCAGGGCATCCCCATCGCCATGGGCAGCTTCGACGCCCACTACGGCGCGGTCGGCGCCGGGGTGAAGAGCGGCACGCTGGTGAAGATCATCGGCACCTCCACCTGCGACTGCGCGGTGGCGCCGGCCGGCGGGAAGGTCCGGGACGTCCCCGGCATCTGCGGCATCGTCGACGGCTCGATCATGCCCGGCTACCACGGGATCGAGGCCGGGCAGTCGGCGGTGGGCGACATCCTGCGCTGGTGGGTGGAGGAGGTCTGCGAGGGGAGCGAAGCGCTGCACGCCAGGCTGTCGCAGGAGGCGGCCGCGAGCTCTCCCGGCGAGTCGGGCCTCCTCGCCCTCGACTGGAACAACGGCAACCGCACCATCCTGGTCGACCCCCGGCTCACGGGCCTGCTCGTCGGGCAGACGCTGCACACCACCCGGGCCGAGGTCTACCGCGCCCTGATCGAGGCCACGGCCTTCGGCGCCCGGGCGATCGTGGAGAGGCTGCGCGACTACGGCGTCCCCATCGAACGGGTGGTCTGTTGCGGCGGCATCGCCGAGAAGAACGACCTCTTCATGCAGATCTACGCGGACGTGCTAGGCCACCCGATGCTGATCGCCGGCTCGCCGCAGACCCCGGCCCTGGGCTCGGCCGTGGCCGCCGCCGTCACCGCCGGCGCCGCCGCGGGCGGCTACGACAGCTTCGAGGACGCGCAGGCGAAGATGACGTCCCTCAAGGAGAAGCGCTTCACCCCGCGGCCCCCGGCGGCGCGCGTGTACGACGAGCTCTACGGCCTCTACCGCGAGCTGCACGACACCTTCGGCGCCGTCCCCGGGGCCAGGGCCGAGCTGGGCAGCTTGATGAAGCGACTGCTGGCGATCCGCGAGCGCGCGATCGCGGCGCGGGGCTGACGCCGTGGCCACGCACGTGCAGCTGCGCGAGGAGGTCCACGCCGCCAACCTGACCCTGGCCAGGAGCGGCCTGGTGATGGGGACCTTCGGCAACGTCTCCGGCCTCGACCGCACGAGCGGCCTCGTGGGCATCAAGCCGAGCGGCGTTCCCTACGAGGTGCTCACTCCGCGGGACATCGTCCTCCTGGAGGTCGACACCGGGAAGGTCGTGGACTCGAAGCTGCGGCCCTCCTCCGACACGCCGACCCACCTGCTGCTCTACCGGGCCTTCGTCTCCTGCGCCGGAGTCGTTCACACCCACTCCGCGCACGCCACCGCCCTGGCCCAGGCCGGCCTGCCCGTGCGCTGCCTCGGCACCACCCACGCCGACCATTTCCGCGGCGACGTCCCGGTGACGCGGGCGCTCACCCAGGCCGAGGTCGATGGCGACTACGAGGCGAACACCGCTCAGGTGATCGTCGAGACCTTCCGGGAGGCCGGCATCTCGCCGGCCGAGGTGGAGGCCGTTCTCGTGCGCCACCACGGCCCCTTCACCTGGGGGGGGAGCGCCGCCGCCGCCGTCGAGAACGCGGAGGTCCTCGAGTACCTGGCCCGGATGGAGATCGCGATCCGCCAGGTCGCGCCGGATGCCGTCCGGCCGCCGGCCTATCTCGTCGACAAGCACTACCTGCGCAAGCACGGCAAGACGGCCTACTACGGCCAATCGAAGGGCGCGTAGCGTGCGCGCGGCCCGGCTGCACGGCGCCCGTGACCTGCGCCTGCACGACGAGCCGCCGCCCGTGCCCGGCGCCGGCGCGGCCCTGGTCAGAGTCGAGGCGGTGGGCCTCTGCGGCTCGGACCTGCACTGGTTCGAGGAGGGGGCCATCGGCGGCACCGGCATCGTCCACGCCCTGGTGCCCGGCCACGAGTTCGCGGGTCGTACCGGCGACGGCCGGCTGGTCGCCGTGGACCCGGCGATCCACTGTGGCCGCTGCCGGCTGTGCCGCGAGGGCCACCCCAACCTCTGCCCTGAGGTCCGCTTCGCCGGCCACGGCAGCGTCGACGGCGCGCTGCGCGAGTGGCTCGCCTGGCCCGAGCACAACCTGGTGCCCCTGCCGGAGGGCTACACGGCCGCGGACGGCGCGATGCTCGAGCCGCTGGGCGTCGCCATCCACGCGGTCGACCTCGCCCACCTCCGGACCGGCGACAGCGTCGGCGTCTTCGGCTGCGGACCGATCGGCCTCTTCTGCCTGCAGGTGGCCCGGGCGGCCGGCGCGGCCCGCCTGCTGGCCACCGACCTTCCCTCGCGACCGCACCGGCTGCAGGCGGCCCGGGCCGCAGGCGCGACCGTCTTCGCGGCGGAGGCGGGGAGCGAGGCCGAGGCCGTGGCGAGGGCGGCCGGCGGCCTGGGCCTCGACGTCGCCATCGAGTGCGCCGGCTCGCAGGCGGCGGTCGACGCAGCGGTCGAGTCGGTCCGCCCGGGAGCGCGGGTGGTCCTGGCCGGCATCCCCTCGGACGAGCGCACCTCGATCCGCGCCGCGGCCGCCCGCCGCAAGGGCCTCACCGTCGCCTTCTCCCGCCGGATGAAGCAGGTCTACCCCCGCGCGATCGCGCTGGTCGACGCCGGCCGCGTCGACCTGCGCTCGGTCGTCTCCCACCGGCTCCCCCTGTCGGAGGCCGCCCGGGCGTTCGAGCTGGCCGCCTCGCGCGAGGGCCTGAAGGTGATCGTCGAGCCGTAGCCGTCACCGGTTTCCCCCGCGGCCGCTCCCGTGCACCAGGGCCCGGGCCCCTAGACGTGGACGGCGAAGCGGCAGGCCTTGCCGCCTCGGCGAACCGACTCCAGCAGCTCCACCCGCACCGGCCGGCCGATGTTCTTCTCGAACAGGTAGGCGACGTAGCCGACCGAGCACCGGCAGTACGTCGGCGACAGGTCGGCCGGCCCGTCCTCGATCAGCGGGCACAGGCAGTAGCCGTCCGACAGGCGCAGCCCGTCCGGGTTCGACTGGTAGTTGAAGTAGACGACGTCGCCCTGGAGCCGGCAGTTCTCGGGCCCCACGTGCTGTGCGAGGCGGGCGACGAACGCGTCGAGCGCGATCGTCTGCGCCGGGTCGAGCGGGCCGTAGGCGCCCATCGCGCAGGCTCGACCGTTCGCCTCCATCAGCCCGCAGCGCGTCTTCTCGTCCAGCCGGTCGTCCACCAACCGCATGAAGCGGCCGATCCACGTCTTCCCGAACTCGGTCCGCTTCGCGTAGCTGGTGGCGTGGGCGTACGCCGGCGCCGCCGGCGGGCAGGCTGCGTCGGGTGAGGCTGCGGCCGCGGTCTTCCTCTCCTCGCCGCCGAACAGGCAGGGACAACCCACGCTCACCCCGACTCCGGCGGCGACCTTCAGCGACCGGCCCAGGAACTGCTTGCGATCCATCGCGCCTCCTCGCTCGGGTCCAGCGCCGCAACCGCCGTGCGCCGCGGGCGGCCCAGCCTGAGGGTTGTTCCCGCAGGCGAGCGGGCGGATACGGCGGACCCGCGACCGGCGTTCTCCTGCGATTCACACCGGAATGCGTCGTCCGGACGATGTCCGGCCGCGCGCCTGTGATAGCCTGCGCGGTCGTGCTGAGCGATGAACGACGGCGCCGTCTGCTCGAGCTGATCCAGCGGAGGGGCTCGGTGACGATCGCCGATGCCGGGCGGCGGCTGGGCGTGAGCCGCATGACAATCCACCGCGACCTCGAGCAGCTCGCCGGCCGGGAGCTGGTGCGCAAGGTCCACGGCGGTGCGGTCGCCGTCGCCAACCACGCCAGCCTGTACGACCCGCGCGCCGCGTCGTTCAAGGAGCGGCTGGTCGCCAACGCCGACGCGAAGCGCGCGATCGCCCGCCACGTGGTCCGCCACCTTCAGGGGGCGCGAACGTTGCTCCTCGACGCCAGCTCCACCGCCTTCTACGTGGCGGAGGCGCTGCCGGAGCCGGAGGGCACGTTCGTGCTGGCGGGCGGGCTGCCGCTGTTCGCGGACCTGCAGCGGCGTCACCCGGGCATGCGCGTCGCGCTGCACGGCGGAGAGTCGCTGCGCCGCACCGGCTCCCTGGTCGGCCCGCTCGCGATCGCCTCGCTGTCCGAGGTCCGCGTCGACTGGGCGATCGTGTCCTGCCTGGGGGTGATGGAGGACGAGGCCGCCGTCTACGACGCGCACCCCGAGGAGGTGGAGGTGAAGCGCGCCTACCTGGAGCACGCCCGCCGTCGCCTGCTGGCCGTGGACCGCTCCAAGTTCGGCGTCTCGGGGGCGTACCGGTTCACGGACTTCGGCGCGTTCGACGCCATCGTCACGGAGGAGGGAGTCCGCAAGGGCGGGCGACGCAGTCGCTAGCCGCGGGCGCTGGCCCGGCGGACGCCGCCGTGCCGGAGCGAGCGCGCCAGAAGCGGGGACGTGTCGCGGAGCGACCCGCTACTTCTTGCCTCGCCCGAGTATCCGTGCGAAGCCGCCCTTCACGGCGTCGATCGCCGCCGAGCGCCCCACCTTCGAGGCGAGGTCGGTCTTCGGCTCGTCGCTCGTGCCGGTGACGGTGAAGTCGACGGTCGAGAAGCCGTCGCCTCGGTCGACGAAGGCGGCCCGCAGCGGGCGCGCCGTGATCTTGTTCAGCAGCGGCTGGGCGAGCGCGAGGTCCATCCGGTAGTCGAGGGCGCGGGTCAGCAGGTTCATGGTCCCGTTGCCGGTCAGCTGGACCTGCTTGCCGTTCATCCGCAGGACCGGCGTCTGCAGCCGCCCGCCGCCGAGCGTGAACTCCGCCAGGCACTGGTCGAGGTCGGGGTTGGCCAGCTCGGGGATCTGCAGCACCCGGGACAGGAGGGTGAGCACCTTCGAGTTCGTGGCCCGGCAGTGGGCGACCTGCGCGCGACCGCTGCCGCGGAGGGTCGCGAGGCCGCCCGTGCCCTGGACGGTGGCGTTCGCCTGCAGCGTGCCGCTGAGGAGCGCCGAGGAGTGCGCCTCCTTCAGCAGCGTCGCCACGTCGGCGCCCTCCAGCTCGAGCGAGGAGCCGTAGCGGAAGTCCTTGAGGTTGACCGTGGCGCTGCCGCTCAGAGAGCCCCCCGCCACCGTCGCGGCGATCGGCGCGAGCTCGAGCGTGTCGCGCAGCGTCCGCAGGGGCGCCGACAGGTCCTGCACCAGCAGCGTGTCCCCCAGGTTCAGCCGGGCCGCCCTGGCCTTGCCGTCCGCGGTGATGCCGGCGGAGCCGAAGCTGAAGCGCGCATCGAGCCCCAGGCCGTCGGCCCGCAGCAGCAGCGCTCGGGCGGCGTCGCGCATCACGACGGTGCCGTCGTCGACGGTGACCCGTCGCAGGTGCAGGTCGACCGGCAGCGGAGAACCCGAGGGAGTGCGCGCGGCCACCGGCGGGGCGGCGGAGCGTCGCCCGCCCGCCCCGAACAGCCCCTCGTAGTTGAAGCGGCCGCGCGAGTCCATGAAGACGTTGAGTTGGGGCCGCACCAGCGCCGCCCGCGACACCTCCAGCCGCCCCGTGAGCAGCGGCCACAGCCGGTAGCGGAGGGAGAAGGAGCGGGCGGAGAGCATCTCGCCCGTGAAGGGGGCCGGGTTGCCGACGGTCACGCCCTCCAGGCTCAGCCCCGAGAAGACGGAGAGCCGCATGCTCGTCACCCGCACCTCCGCGCCCAGGGTGGCGCGGGTGCGGGCGAGCACGGCGGCCTTGAGCTCCGGGGTGTCGAGCGAGTGCAGCAGCCAGGCGAGCGCGCCGAGCGCCAGCAGGACCACCACGGCGAGCGCCGCGGCGACGGCGAGCAGGATCTTCTTCATCGCCTCTCTACCGAGCTTTCGATGATACGGCGATTCCCCTGGCGTCCGCCCCGCCGCTGATCAGCTCGAGTGGAACTCCGGGTGCGCCCGGAACCACTCCACGAAGCGCGGGATCCCTTCCTCGATCGAGGTCTTCGGCTGGAAGCCGAGCCTGGCGGCGCTGCGGGTGGTGTCGGCGTAGGTGTCCAGGACGTCACCGGGCTGCAGCGGCACCATCTGCTTCTCCGCCTTGCGCCCCAGCGCCTTCTCGATCACCGCGATCAGGTTCGAGAGCGGCTCGCTCCTGTGGTTGCCGAGGTTCAGCAGCTCGTAGGAGGCGCGCCCCTCGTCGAAGAGGGCCGCCATCACGCCGGCCACGATGTCGTCGACGTAGGTGAAGTCGCGCGACATGCGGCCGTGGTTGAAGACCTGGATCGGCCGGCCGTTGCTGATCGCCTCGGTGAAGAGCCAGACGGCCATGTCCGGGCGGCCCCAGGGGCCGTAGACGGTGAAGAAGCGCAGGCCGATCGTCTGGATGCCGTACAGGTGGGTGTAGGCGTGCGCCATGAGCTCGCCGGCGCGCTTGGTGGCGGCGTAGAGGGAGATCGGGCGGTCGACCGGGTCCTCCTCGGAGTACGGCAGGCGCTCGCTGCCGCCGTACACGCTGCTGGAAGAGGCGTAGACGAGCCGCGGCACCAGGGCGGCGCGGCAGCACTCCAGGACGTTCAGCGTCCCGACCACGTTCGAGCTGACGTAGGCGTCCGGGTTCTCGAGCGAGTAGCGGACGCCGACCTGGGCGGCGAGGTGCAGGACGCGATCGGGCCGCTCCGCCTCGAAGAGCCGCGTGATCGCGGCCTTGTCGCCGAGATCCGCCTCGAGGAAGCGGAGCTTCCCGGCCTTCCGCAGCTCGGCGAGACGCGCGTCCTTGAGCTTCGGCGAGTAGTAGCTGTTGAGGTTGTCGATCCCGCTGACCTGGTGGCCCTGCGCCTGCAGGGCCCTGGCGCAGTGGTAGCCGATGAAGCCGGCGACGCCGGTGACGAGGACGCGCATCGGAACGGCAGTATACGGTCGGCTCGCGAATCCCCGTGAGACGGCGCCTCGGCGCACCGGCGCACGCTCTCCCGGAGCTCCCGCGATCGAAGGGCAGCGGCGGCAGGGTGCGCCCGACCTGCGCCACCGTTGCCGTTGCATGCGGGCATCCCGACCGGGTATCGTGCCCCGCCGTCACATTTCGTGACCGAGACCGCCACCCCCGCCGTCACCGCCCCCGCCGAGGCCAGCCCCGTCGTCGTTTCCGCACCGGAGCTCTTGTCCTCGGCCCGGCTGGTGCGGACGCTGCAGCACCAGCTGGAGTGGCTGGTGGCGGCGATCGTCGTCGGCTCGGTGGGGGCGATCGGCTCGGTCCACCCGGCCGCCTGCACGGCCTTGCGGGTGGCCTGCTTCGTCGCCTTCGGCCTGACTCTGACGCGGGCGCTGGCGATCTCGGCGCTGCGCGAACGGCTGGGCGAGCACCGGGTGGCGTTCCACGTCTCGGGGCGCTGGCTGGTGGTCGAGCCCCCGCCGGACGCGGCGGTGCGCTTCGCGATCGACCTGCGGGCGCCGGCCTTGCCGCGCCCCCCGCTCTTGCTGCCGGGCTTCGCCTTCCTGGTCCTGGCGGTGCTGCAGCTGCTGCCGCTCTTCGGGGAGCCGGTGACCATCGACGCCGACTCCACACGACGCGGGGCCACCTTCGTCCTCGCGTTCGTGCTGCTGCACTCGTCCGCCGCGGCCGCCTTCGCCCATCGGCCGGCGCGGTGCCGCTTCCGGCGCCTGCTCGCCTGGCTGGGCGCCCTGATCGCGGCCGTCGGCCTCACCCAGCTCGCCTCGGGCACCAGGCTCAGCTACGGCGTCTTCCCGCCGTCCGAGGGCGGGCAGCCGTTCGGCGCGTTCGTCGACCGCAGCCACTTCGCCGGCTACCTGCTGCTGGTGGTGCCGGTCGCCCTCGGGTTGCTGGCCGACGCCTGGCGGCGCTACGCCGAGAGCGCCGGGAACAAGGCGAACGCGCGACGGCGGCTGGCCTCGCTCGCCTCCGAGGCCGGCACCTCGCTCCTCTACTCCGCGCTGCCGCCTCTCCTCGCGATCGGCGCCCTCCTCGCCTCCACCTCGCTCGGCGGGCTCCTCGCCTTCGCCGGGGCACTGGCGATCGGCCTCCTCGGCGCGCGCGGGCGGTGGGGGACGCCGGGCTGGGCCACCGCAGTCGTCGTCCTCGGCCTGGCGTTCGCCTGGGTCGGGCGGGAGCGTCTGCAGGTGCGCTTCGCGCGGACCGGCGACGACGCCCCCGGCCGTGTGGTCGTCTGGCAGGAGGCGATCGGCTCGCTGCAGGGATGGCGCTGGGCGACCGGCTTCGGCCTCGACACCTTCGCCTTCGGCGTCTCGCGGGTGCCGGCCTGGAGGCTGCCGCAGGGCGCGACTCCCCGGTCCGCCGAGGCGGCGCCGGCGCTGCTGGGCGGGTCGCGGGTCGGCGACCGCTCGCCCTCCGGCATCGTCGGGACCGGCTGGGACCGCGAGGCGCACAACGACTGGGTGCAGCTCCTGTACGAGGGGGGAGTGCCCGGGCTGCTCGTCGGCCTGTGGGCCGCGGCCGCCGTGCTCGCCGCCTCGCGCCGCGATCCCTGGCTGTTCGCCGCGCTGGCGGGCGTGCTCGCGCACGCCTTCGTGGACTCCGACCTGCAGATCCCGGCGGTCGTCACCCTCTTCGTGGTGCTCGCCGCGGCGCCGCAGCGGTGAGCGGGACCGCCGGGCGCCTGGTCCTGGCGCTGGCCGCGCTCAACGTCCTCGGCTTCGTCGATCGCCAGCTGATCGCGGCTCTCGCGCCGCTGCTGATCGCCGACCTCGGCCTCTCGCGCGCGCAGGTCGGGCTGCTGGTGGGCGCCGCCTTCATCGTGGTCTTCGCGCTGGGGACGCTGGTGATGGGGGCGCTCGCCGACCGCTGGAGCCGGACGCGGCTCGTCGCCTGCGGCCTCCTCGGCTGGAGCGCGGGCACGGGCCTCAGCGGCACCGCCTCGGGCTTTCTCTCGCTCGCGGCCTGGCGCTCTCTCGTCGGGGTCGGCGAGGCGACCCTGTCGCCCTCGGCGCTGGCGCTCTTCGCCGAACGCGTCCCGCCGGAGCGCCTCGGCTTCGCCACCAGCGTCTTCTACGCGGGGATCCCGGTCGGCTTCGCCTGCAGCTTCGCGCTCGCCGGCTGGCTCGCCCCGCGCCTGGGCTGGCGGGCCTGCTTCTACGCGCTGGGGCTGGTGGGCGTCCTGGCGGGGGCGCTGGTGTGGCGGATGGGCGAGAGGCAGGAGACGGTGGCCTCCTCGCGTCGTCCCGCCGCTCCGGGCCGCGCCGCCGAACCGGCGCCGGGTCGCCTGCGCAAGGCCCTCGGCTCGCAGCCGGCGCTCCTGATGGTGGCCTCGGGCGGCGCCCTCCTCGCCTACGCCAGTGCCTCCTCGCAGCACGTCATCACCTGGCTGGTGCAGGAGCGCGGCTTCGCATACGCGCGCGCCGCCTGGCTCTCGGCGGCGGTCGTGGCCGCCGCGGGACTGCTCGGCAACGTCTCGTTGGGCGCCTTCAGCGACCGCGTCCGGCGCGGGTCGGGCGCCGGGCGGCTGCCTGCGTTCGTGGCGGTCGGCGTGCTGGCGCTCGCCGTCTCGGCTGCCTTCTACCTCCTGCCGGTCAGCTCGCCGCTCTTCTTCGCCAGCTGGGCGCTCAGCCAGGGCTGGATGCTGGGCTGGTACGGGCCGCTGATGGCGGCGGTGCAGGAGATGGCGCCCGGCGAGTCGCGCGCCACGGTGATCGCTTTCACGCTGCTGGTCGTCAACCTGCTCGGGGTGGCGATCGGGCCGTGGGTGACCGGCCTCATCGGCGACCGTGCGAGCCTGACGCGCGGGCTGCTGACGAGCGTCGCAGTCGGCGCGGTCGGGCTCCTGCTGTTGGCCCTGGCGGCAGCGCGGCCAGGAGAACCGGCGCCGTCGCCCGCGCCTCGCCGCGCGGACCGCTGAGGACCTCGGCTCTCGCCAGCGCGGCGCGCAGGCGGGCCAGCGCTTCGGCCGGCCGGCGGCGGGCGGCGACCACGTGCGGCAGGAGCTCGAGCAGGGCCCGGCCCCCCTCCAACCTTCGCGGCTGCCATCGCGCGCCGGGCTGGTAGCAGGTCCGGACGACGAGGGCGATGCGGACCGGCCGACCCGCCCGCGGGTGGTCGAGGCCGAGACCCGCCCCCCGCGCGCGACCGCTTCCATCCACGACCGCGTGCTCGTCGGAGAGGCAGCGGGCGCCGGCGCGGACGAGGGCGGCGACGAGCGTCGTCTTGCCGGAGCGGCTGCGGCCGGGGATCAGGATGGCACGGCCGCGGTGTGCCACGAGGCCGGCGTGGACGAACAGCCCGCCGCGGGCGTGCTCGGCGACCCACCGGGCGAGGTCGGAGCGCCAGAGGACGATCGCCTGGCTCAGGCTGCCGCCGCCGAGACGCGAGCCGTCCGCCTCGAGCGTGACCGGCCGGCGGCCGGCGAACGCGTAGAGCCGGTCCAGCCTTCGTGAACCCGCCGGCCGAAGCCGGGCGGCTGAGGGCAGGCGCCGACGCACGGCCTCCAGGTGCTCCGGGAGGCCCGCGATGCCGATCCGCAGCCCCCACACCACGAAGGTGAGCCGCCTCACGAACGGTATTGACAGCCCCGGCCGGCGGTGCTTCTCTTTCGCAGCTTCCACTGGCCGGAGACCCGCGTCGAGGAGAGGGGATGAGCGCGCGGAAACCTGCGCGAAGGACGAGCGGCGTGGTCGTTCAGGCGCTCGGTGGCGAGGTGGTCGTCTACGACCTCGATCGGCACCGCGCGCACTCGCTCGAGCCACGCGCCGCCGCGATCTGGAACGCCTGCGACGGGAAGACGACCGTCGCGGGCATCGCCCGCGCCGCCTCCGGCGAGGGACTGGCGCTCGACGAGGCGATCGTCCGGGTGGTGCTGGAGCGGCTGGACCGGGCGCATCTGCTGGCAGAGCCGATGGTACGCGAGGACGAGCCCGCCCGCCCCCGGCGGGAGATCCTGCGGCGGGCGGCGGCCCTGGGAGGGTTTTCGGTGCTCACCGTCGCGGTGCCAACGGCGGCCTTCTCGGCCTCGTGCCTGCCGTCGGGCTCCTGCGTGGTCTGGACCTGCACGGACCTTCGCACGGGGAGACGCTGCTGCAACGGCTGTCACCTCGTGGCGGCCGAGCCCTGCGTCCCGAACGACTGGCGCTATCTCTGGCGCTGCAGTTGAAGCAGCCGCCCCGCCGCCTCTTCGGGCTCGCCGCGCACACCGCGGACGACACGGGCGCACCGGAGCGCGCGGGTGAGGGCGACGAGGGCCCGCGCGGGCGGTGTCCTCACCAGCACCGCGCTGCGCATCATCGCGAGAACGCCCTGGCCGCGCGAGGCTGGGATGGCCCGCCAGCGCCGCCCGGTCCGAAACGGCACGTCGGCCAGCAGCCCGATCGGCAGCGGACGGCCTCCCGTCCCGCCCGCGAACGGCGTCACCCGGCCTCGGCCGTCGATCGCCGCGTACAGGTCCGAGTAGACGACCGCCCCGGCGCCGGCGAGCGCGTCGACGAGCCGACGGTTGCCTTCCGGGTCGCGGCCCGGGACCACGACGGCACGGCCCTGCCACCCCACGACGGCCGCGTGGACGAAGACCCTCCGGGTGCTCCACTCGGCCACGTGCGCCGCCAGGTCGCGCTGCAGCGCGCGCAGCGCCTCCTCGCGCACGCCGGTGCGGGCGATCCGCGCCGCCCCGGCGTAGGCGAGGTCGAGCCGGCGCGGGCCGCGCGACGGCGAGGGGCCGCCGGCGACCAGCGAGTAGAGGTGGGAGACGTACGGCGAGGCCGCGCGGGTCCAGCCCGGCGGCAGGCGAGGCAGCACCTCCCCCAGCACGCCTGCCTGGCTCACCCGGACGCCTAGGCGCAGGCCGTGCGAGCGGAACGCGATCCCCTCCGCCCACCCGAGGCGGTCGATCTTCTCCAGTCAGGTCGACGGCCGGCGCAGCCGCGGCAGCTCGCCCATGGGCGCGCAGCATGGCACACCTCGGTCCCCGTCGCACCGTGTTACGCTCGCGCCACACCGAACCACGGCGGGCTTCGGCCCGGGAGGGCGCGATGGCAGGCAACGACTGGGGCCGGCGGCTGGTGAAGTCCTTCCGGGTCGAGGACGGGCGCCGCTTCCGTCTCGGCGACTACGACCCCGGCGACACCTGCGGGCTCAAGTCGAAGGAGCACGCGGAGAAGCGCCTGCAGCGCGACGTCGCGCGCCTGGCCGAGCTGCAGGACAAGCTCTACGCCCAGGACCGCTGGGCGCTGCTGCTCGTCTTCCAGGCCATGGACGCCGCGGGCAAGGACGGTGTGATCAAGCACGTGATGTCGGGGCTCAACCCGCAGGGCTGCCAGGTCTATTCCTTCAAGGCGCCGAGCGCCGAGGAGCTCGACCACGATTTCCTGTGGCGCACCGCCCGCTGCCTGCCCGAGCGCGGCCGCATCGGCATCTTCAACCGCTCCTACTACGAAGAGGTGCTGGTCGTCCGCGTGCACCCGGAGATCCTGGCGAAGCAGAAGCTGCCGACGCGCCTGGTGGGCAAGCGCATCTGGAAGGAGCGCTTCTCGGACATCACCGCCCACGAGCGCTACCTCGCGCGCAACGGCGTCGTGGTCCTGAAGTTCTTCCTCAACGTGTCGAAGGGTGAGCAGAAGCGGCGCTTCCTGGAGCGGCTGGACCGGCCGGAGAAGAACTGGAAGTTCTCCGCGGCCGACGCCCAGGAGCGCCAGCACTGGAAGCAGTACATGGCGGCCTACCAGGACGCGATCCGCGAGACCGCGGCGGAGCACGCGCCCTGGTTCGTGGTCCCGGCCGACAAGAAGTGGTTCGCCCGCCTGGTGGTGGCAGCGGCGGTGGCCGACGCCATGGAGCGGCTCGACCTCGCCTACCCCGAGGTCACGGCCGAGCAGAAGAAGGAGCTGGCAGCGGTGCGGGTGCAGCTCGAGGGAGGCCCGCACCGGGCGCGGCGCAAGGCCCGCCGGCCGCACAGGGCACAGGTGGCGCGGCGGCCGCTGCGGCGGCCGGAGGCGCCGGCGGCGGAGCCGCTCCCGGACGGCGGGGAGCCGACGCCCTAGGCCGGGAGCGCGCGTGCAGCCGAGGGCTTCGGCACGCGGACGGGACGTGATCGCGGCCATCGTGCCCGCGGCCGTGTGCGCCGTCCTCTACCGGCCGGTCCTGTTCGCGGGACAGGCGTTCTTCGACCGCGACATCGTCGGGCTCGTCTACGGCTCGGCCGAGGCGTTCGTCTCCTGCTTCCGCGCCGGCTCCTGGCCGGTGTGGAATCCCTGGGTCGGCTTCGGGCAGCCGCTCCTCGCCGACCCCAGCGCCCAGGCTGCCTACCCCGTCACCTGGCTGAACCTGCTGCTGCCGGTGACCACCTGGTTCACCGCGTCCGTGGTCCTGCACGCCGCCTGGGGTGCACTGGGGATGGCGGCGGCCGCCCGCGGGCTCGGCCTCGCGCGCGGGGCGTCGGTCGTGGCCGCCTCGCTCTGGCTCGGTGCGGGACCGCTGCTCTCGATCGTCGACATGTGGCAGCACTTCGACGGCGCCGCCTGGCTGCCCTGGTCGCTGCTGGCCGCCGGCGCGGCGCTGCGGCGCCCGGCCGTCGGCCGCACCGTCGTCTGGGGGGTGGTGCTGGCGCTCCAGGTCCTGTGCGGTTCGGTGGAGATGCTGCTCGCCAGCCTCGCGCTGACGCCCGTCCTGGCCCTGGCCGGGATCGGCCAGGCGACCCCGGGACGGCGCGTGCGGACCGCGCTCACGGCCGGCCTGCTGGCGGCCGGGCTCAGCGCCGTCCAGTGGGTGCCGGCGCTCGAGCTCCTCCTCGCCTCGCAGCGCGCGCGACACATCGAAGCGACCCGCACCAACTGGTCGCTGCACCCGGCCCAGCTCGTTCAGCATCTGGTGCCCTTGCGGTCGAGCGAGTTGCCGATCCCGGAGGCGGCCCGACCGCGGGTCTTCGCTGGAACCGAGCCGATGCAGGAGTCGCTCTACCTCGGCCTGGCCACCGTTGCCCTGGTGCTGGCCGCGTTCCTTCACCGACCGGGGCGCCGCCTGGCGCTCCTGCTCTCCGCGGTCGGCGCCGCGGCGATCCTCCTCGCCCTCGGCGCGCACACGCCGCTGGTGCCGGCGATGCTGCGGCTCGTCCCGCCGCTGCGCATCTTCCGCTTCCCCGCCAAGTTCACGGTGCTCACGGCTTTCGCCTGGGCGCTCCTCGCCGCGCTCGGCGCCGACGCCTGGGCGCGCGGCACGCGCGCCGGCCGCGCCTGGGGCCTGGGGGTGGCCGCGCCCGCGACGATCCTGGCGTTGCTGGCCGGGGCGGCGGCCCTCGCGCTGCTGGCGCCTGGACCGGCGCGCAGCCGGGTGCTGCTGGCGGCGGCGCTGGCAGGGGCGGTGGCCGCCCTCGCCTGGCTCTCGATGCTCGGCCGCTGGCGCGCCCCGGCGGCGATCGTGGTGCCGCTGCTCGCCTGCGCCGACGTGGCGCTCGCGAACGGCGGGGTGAGCCCGACTGCGCCGCAGTCGCTGCTGGAGAGCCGGCCGGCGAGCACCGGCTTCATGCCGCGCACGCCCTTCACGCGGGTCCACGCCCTGGAGACGAACGCCCTCCTGGCCCTGCCCTGGCAGGGCCTGAGCGCGCCGCAGGCCTGGGCGTTGGCGGTGCAGGAAGCGATGGCCGGCGCAACGCCGGTGCGCTGGGGCTACTCCGCCGCGTTCGGCACCAACTTCGTGGTGACGCCGTCCCCGCGATACGTGCTGATGACCCGCGCGCTGGAACAGGCGCGGGGCACCGCCGGCTTCCTGCGCCTGCTGCGGCAGAGCGGTGTCTCGTACGTGATCGCCGAGGAGCCGGCCGTGCTCGAGGGGCTGGTGCCGGTGGCGACGCTGGCCGGCCCGTTCGCCGTGCCGGTGCACGTCCTGCGCGTGCCGGACCCCCTCCCGCGCGCCTACGTCTCGGCAGAGACGGTGATCGCCGACGACGCGACCGCGCTGCGCCTGTTGCTCGACGGCACCGTGGCCGGCGAGCGGAGGAGCGTGCTGCCGGGCGGTGCCCCGACGCCGCCCTCGCCCGGGCAGGGAGAGGCCGAGATCGTCTCCTACGCGCCGGACCGGGTGGAGATCGCGGCGCGCCTCGACGGGCCCGCTCACCTCGTGCTGCTCGACGCCTGGGACGCCGGCTGGCGCGCTTCCGTGGACGGCCACCCGGCCGCCCTCGAGCGGGCGAACGTGGAGTTCCGGGCCTTGCCCCTGCCGGCTGGCGAGCACCGGGTCCTCATGCGCTACCGGCCGGCCTCGCTCCTCGCCGGCCTCGGCCTGTCGAGCGTCTCGGCGCTGCTGCTCGCGGTGCTCGGGGGGGCCGCCGCACTCGGCCGTTTAGCGCGGGGGAGCGAAGGCCCTACGATCGAGAGATGACCCGATCGGCGCCCAGGGCGCCCTCGACCGGCCAGCCCCTGCGCGACCCCGACCCCACGCGGTCCTGCTAGCCGCCCGCCCCTGCCGAAGGAAGAGCCTTGTCCGAAAGCGAACCGCCGGCGAACCAGGACCCCAAGCCGCCGCAGACCGCGGGTGCGAGGCGAGGCCGGGGCCTGCGCCTCCTGCCGCGGGTCGTCCTGTTCCTCCTGCTGGTGGTGGCATCGCCGGTCGTGGTCGGCGTGGTGCTGCTCCAAACGCCCCCGGGGCGGCGCGCGGTCCGGGCGTTCGTCGAGACCACCGTCGGCGAGGCCGTGGCCGGACGGCTGAAGGTGGGGTCGCTCGACTACAGCCTGCTCGGCGGGCGCGTCGCCGCCACGGACGTGCACCTCGCCGTGGAGGGCGCCACGGTCGACCTCGACGAGGTGCAGGCGCACTGGACGCCCGCCGGCGGCGGGCGGGTCCGGCTGGTGCGGCCGAGGATCGTGCTGCGCGACACCGAGAGGCCGAGGGCGGTGCAGACCGCCACCGGCCTGTCCGCGCGTCCCTGGACCATCCTCGAGACGATGAGCCGCGCCGAGCTGGTCGACGGCCGCGTCGAGCTGCAGGACGCGAAGGGCGTCGCCTACCTGGTGCTCGGCCGCATCGAGGCCAGCATGCAGGAGGTTCACGGCCGCCGCCCGATCCAGCTCTCGGTCAGGGACGGCGCCCTCGGCCCGCCGCTGCACCGGCTCTCGCCGGTGGTCGCCGAGGGCCGCCTCGCTGTCGAGAACGGGCAGCTGGTGGTCGACTCCGTGCACGTCGACGCCCGCGGCGCGACGGTCGACCTCGCCGGCTCTCTGGAGCGGCTGTCGCCGAACCAGGGCACCCTGCGGCTGCAGGCCGACGCGGACGGCGCGCTGGCCGCGCTCGCCGCGCCGGAGGCGAAGGTCACCGGCCGCATCCGCGCGCAGGCCGACCTCGTGGCGCGCCAGGCCCTGAGCGGCTCGGTCCGCCTCGCCGCGCCGAACCTCACGGTGCAGGGTGTGGGGCCGTGGGACGTCTCCCTGCGCGGGCACCTCGACTCGGCGCACCTCGTCCTCGAGTGGGCGGAGGCCAAGGGCTACGGCGGCCGCTTCACGGCCTCGGGCCCGCTGGCCATGGCCGACACCTCGAGGACGGACCTCATCCTGAAGGCCGAGGCCGTCGACGTCGCCGCGCTCGGCCGCGCCGCGGTGAAGAGAGCGATCCCGCTCCGCTCGCGCCTCTCCGGCCAGGTCCGCTACACCCTTCAGGGCTGGGACCTGAGCCGGGGCCGGGCCGAGGGCTCGCTGACGCTGCAGCCGGTGCCGGCCGCGCAGCCCTGCCGGCGCGACCGCCTGCCCGGGATCCCGCTCGCGGCCTCGACGAAGCTGCGGGCCGAGGGTCACCGGGTCAGCCTGCTCGACCTGCACGTCGAGGCGCACAGCGGGCGGCTGGTCGGGGACCTCGCCGTCTCGCCGGCGGTGGGCCTGCAGGGGCGCTACCGCGCCGAGCTGCCGCTCCTCGCCCTGAGGGCGCTGTACGCCGACATGGGGATGGCGCCGGGCACGCCGCTCGTCGGAAAGCTGACGGCCGAGGGCGAGATCGGCGGCAGGGTCCGGGACCCAACGGCCACGCTGCGGCTGAGCGGCGCCGGGATCGCCACCGAGGCGACCGCGCAACAGGTGACGGTCTCGCTCGAGGGCCGCGCCCGGTACGGGGGCGGCCGCCTGGAGGTCGACCCGCTGGTCGTCCGCTCCTCGAGGGGCGGCCGGGCGACCTTCACCGGCGCGGTGCCCCTCACCGCGAACGGCGGCGCCTACGACCTCGACGGCGTGGTCACGGCGCTCGACCTGCGTCCGGTGCTGGCGATCGCAGGGATCGCCGGCCGCGGGCCGCTGCACGGCCGCGTTCAGGTGCTGGGACCGGCCGGGACGCCTTCCGTGCGGGCCGTCGTGGAGGCGCGCGTCGCGCTCGCCGGCGGCCTGCAACCGATCCAGGTCTCGCTCGCCGCCTCTGGCGACGCACAGCGACTCGTGCTCCAGCACCTCGACGCGACGCTCGCCGGCGGCCGCGTCTCGGGGACCGGCTCCTACGACGCCCACACCGGTGCCGTGCAGGTGCAGGCGGGCGCGCAGGGACTGCACGTGGCGGAGCTGCCGCTGCTGCCGCCTTCGGCCCGTGGCCTCGACGGCGTGTTCGCGGGGAGCCTGACGCTGTCGGGCTCCGCCCGGGCGCCGGCCGGAGACCTGCGCGGCATGCTCTCCCGGACGAGCTACCTGGGCTCGCCGCTGCCGGCGCTCGAGGTCGCCGGCCACTCCGACGGCCGTCAGCTCCGGCTCTCCGCCTCCTCCGCGAAGAACCCGGACGACCCGCAGCGGACCGTGGTGTTCCTGCGCGGCACGGGCTCCCTCGAGGGCGAGGCGCCCCTGCGCATCGAGATCGACGCGGCGGCCCTGCCCCTGCAGGCCGCGCTCGACGCGGTGCCGGCCGCGCGCCAGCAGCAGGCGACCGTGCGGGCGGAGGGGCGGCTCGTCCTCGAGGTCCCGCTGCGCTCTCCGGGCGAGCTGCGCTACTCGGGCGACGGCCTCCGCGCCAGCGGCCGCCTGCACGACATCGATTGGAGCACGCAGAGCTTCCGCCTGCAGGGCGACCGCTCGGAGGCGACCCTCACCGACCTGCGGCTCACGGCCACCGGCAAGGTCCCCGCCTCGCGCCAGCGCAGCGAGGGCGAGCGGGCGGGCAGGGTGGCGCCGTCGATCGTTCCTCCGGCCGGCCGGGGGCCGGCGGGCGGCTCGCTGGCTGTGGACGGCCGGCTGGCGATCGCGAAGGACCGCCGCTTCGACCTGCGCGTCCAGGGCGACCTCGACCTCGCCCTGCTGCGGGTGCTGATGCCGGACCAGTTCGTGGCCGGGCGCGCCCGCCTCGACCTGCGCGTCGGGGGGACCGCCGACACGCCCGACCTCACCGGCCAGGCGTCGCTCGAGGACGCCCGCGGCCGCTTCGGCTGGGTGCGGGTCAGCTCGGCGCAGGGAGCGGTGCGCTTCGAGGGCGACCGCGCGACGCTCGAGGGCTTCGCGGCACGAACGCTCGCCGGCGGCGTCGCCGCCGCTGGCAGCTTCCCGTTGCGCGAGCTGAGCGGACGGGCCCCGACCCGCCTGCACTTCGAGCTGACGGACCTGGACCTCTCGGCGATGCAGACCGGCGGGGAGCTCCCGGGGATCGCCCGCGGCCCCGACGAGCCGGGCTTCTACGTGTCGATGACGGGGGACGTGGAAGCGACGGCGCCGACCGTCGCGGGCGTGCACGCCCACGGCCGCATCACCCGTTTGGAGCAGGTCTCGCCGGAGGGCGGGGTCGCCCTGCCGTCGCCGGCGGAGTGGACGCTGGACGGGGGTCGCTTCGTGCAGTCGCCGATCCGATTGGCCGGCAGGCTCGGAACCCTGGAGGTGCGGGCCGAAGCGCAGATCGCGGGCGCCCCGGTCGGCGGCTCGGCGGTCGTCGACGGCCCCGTCGAGCTGCGCCTGCTGAACCCGTTCCTGACCGACGCCGCGGTCGCCGGGCCGGCGCGGGTGGACGTCCGCGCGAGCTGGGGGCCGATGGGGGTGCGCGTCGAGGGTGGCCTGTCGGTCGAGAACGCCCGGCTGGCGCTCGAGCCGTTCGCCTTCCAGGCGACCGGCGTGAGCGGGCAGGTACACCTGTTGGGCGACCGCATGAGCGTCGACATGAAGGCCGTCGCGGCCGACGGACGGCTGGCGCTCACCGGGGGCATGACCTTCGGACCGCGGCTCTTCGGGACGGCGGACCTGCGCCTCCAGGCGGACGGCGTTCCCCTCGCCTACCCGGAGGGCTTCCGCGCCCGGGCGGATGGCACCCTCCGCCTCTCGGGCGACGCCGGCGGCTACCGCATCGGTGGCGACGTCGGCCTCACCCAGGCCTACTACACAGCCCCCTTCGACCAGCGCAAGCAGTCGCTCGACCGGCTCGACTGGCAGCTGGCCGCGCTGCAGGGCGGCGAGTCGCTGACCGAGAGCCTGCCGCTCGCCATCCGGGTGCGCCTCGACGAGCCGCTGCGCCTCCGCAACCCGCAGGCGCGGCTCGACCTGGTGGGCGATCTCAGCGTGGGCGGCACCGTGGCTCAGCCCGTCGTGTCCGGACAGGTGACCGTCCTCGAGGGCGGGCAGGTCACCATCCGCCGGGCGCAGATCCGCGCCCAGCAGGGCCGGGTGGAGCTCAATGGCTACCCCGCCGCCCAGCCGCAGGTCGATTTCGCCGGTCTCACCTCGGTGACCGGGATCGACATGGGTATCACCGCCCGCGGCACCCTCGACGACCTGCAGCTGCGGATCGCCTCGCCCAACCGGCCCGACCTCTCGCAGACGGACCTCGTCTCGCTGCTGCTGACCGGGCGCACCGCACAGGCGGCGGCGGCCGAGAGCGGGGCGATCGTCGCCGAGGAGCTGGCCTCGGCCCTGGGAGGGGTGCTGCAGAAAGGCATCGGCGAGTCGTTGTTGGTCGACGTGGGGCCTGACCGGTCGCTGCTCGCCGAGGGCACCGATCCCACGCAGCGCTTCACGATCGGGACCCGCCTACGCCAGGACCTGATGGTGCTCTACTCGGCCCGGCTCGACGGGACCGACCAGCGCTGGATGCTCGACTGCAACCCCGACCTGGGCCGGCTCCGCCTCCGCGTGGCGAACGAGACCAGCGAGGGCAACTGGATCGAGGTGACGGACCGCTTCAGCGTCAACTTCCTCGGCGGCCGCGCCCCGTCCCGGCCCCCGAAGGAGAACCTGCAGGTGGCGGCCCTGCGCTTCGACGGCGCGCTGCCGCTGCCGGAGAAGGAGCTGCAGAGGGCCTCCGGCATCAAGCCGGGCCGCCGCTACGACGCCCTCACCCGGGAGATGTCGGCGGACAGGGTCCGTGACGCGCTGGTGAAGGCCGGCTGGCGCTCCGCCACCGTCGCCGCCACCTCCCGCACGGCGACCGACCACGCGCAGTCGCTGGAGCTGGTGCTGCACGTGGACGCCGGGCCGAAGGTCGAAGTCACCTGGACCGGGGACGATCCCGGCAAGAAGATCCGCGCCGCGGCGCTCGCGGCCTGGCCCGCCTACGCTTCTCCCGAGGCGGCGGCCTCGGTGGTGGCCCGCGCCGCCCGCGTCGATCTGCAGACCGCCGGCTACTACGGGGCGAAGGTGACCGCCGACGTGGACCTGACCGGGGGCAGGGCGACGCTGGCCCTCGACGTGCAGCGCGGGCCGCAGGGCCGGGGGGTCGAGGTGCGCTTCGACGGCAACCAAGCCGTCTCCGAGGCGCGGCTGCTGGCCAGCCTGCCGAAGCCGGGCTCGAAGGACTTCTTCGAAGCCCTCGACCGGCACAGCACGCGGATCACCGGCGACGCGCGGCTCGCCTACGCGCAGCTCGGCTACCTGCAGGCGCGCGTCGGGCAGCCGCGCCTGGTCTTCGACCCGCAGAGCGGGCGGCTGCAGGTGACGATCCCCGTCCGCGAGCGCGGACCCTCGCGGGTGAGCGAGGTGGTGCTCCCCGAACAGGTGAGGCAGGCCGGCAGCGGCCCGCAGCTGACGCTCCGGGCCGGCACGCCCTTCGACCTCGACAAGTACCTGGCCGACCGCGACACCATCGCCAGCTGGTTCCGGTCCCTGGGCTGGAGCGAGGCGCGGGTCCGCGGGGTGCTGCAGCCCTCGGGCGGCGACGTGGTGGTCCGCTACGAGGCGACGCCGGGGCCGCGGCCGCGGGTCGACCAGGTGCAGGTGGCGACCGACGGCCGGCCGAGCGCACAGCTGCTGCGCAGCTCGGTGGCGCTCTCCGAGGGCGACTTCATCACCCCGCACGCGCTGGCGGTGAGCCGGCAGCAGCTGTCGGAGCTGGCGATGTTCCGCTCGGTGGACGTGCGGCCGGTGGCGGTGCCCGGGCGCCACGACGTGCGCGACATCGTGGTCAGCTACACGGAGCGGCCCGACCTCGACGTCGAGTACGGCGTCCGCTACACCCCCTCCGGCGCCAGCAGCGTGGGCGGCGCGCCCGCGACGCCCGGCAACAACCGCCTCCAGCTGGCGGGCGCGGTCGAGATCTCCGATCCCTTCGGCTGGGGCTGGCGCGTCCGTCCCTACACCTTCCTGATGACGGATCGCTACACCTGGGGGACCTCGTTCGAGTCGTCGACGCTCTTCCACCTGCGCCTCCGCACGCAGTTCCTGGTGTTCGACGACCGCGACTTCCGCTCCGTCGACGTGGCGACGCTCGCCGACCGCGAGCGCGGCCTCAGCCTGGAGCAGACGCGCGTCCTGCTCAGGGACACCACCTCGCAGCGCTGGCACGACCGCCTGCGCCTGCAGTGGGGCTACTCCTACAAGAACATCTCCTTCAGCCCGGACCGCCTGGGCGACCTCGCCGGCCTGGTGGGCGCAACCGCCCCGGGCCAGCCGCTGGCCCCGCTCGTCGCCGGGACCGAGCTCACCGGCCGGCGCGCGTTCCTGACGCTCGCCATGATCGGCGACGAGCGCGACAGCTTCACCGACCCGCACCACGGCACGTTCTGGACGGCCACCGCCGAGCTGTCCCGCACCGTTCTCGGCTCGGACGTGAACTACCAGCGCTTCTACGGCCAGCTCTTCTTCTACCTGCCGCTGCCCTTCGACCTCGTCTGGGCGCAGGGCTACCGCGCCGGCGTCGTCCCCGGGACCAACCCGCTGTTCCTGCTGGAGAACCGCTTCCAGGCGGGCGGCCCGAACACGGTGCGCGGCTTCGACCAGAACCAGCTAGGCCCGCAGTTCGAGGGCGCGGGCCTCGGCGGCCAGGCGGTGGCGATCTTCAACCAGGAGCTGCGCTTCCCCATCGCGAAGCTCCCCGCCTTCGCGGGCGGCTTCCCGCTCGCCGGCGGCGTCTTCTGGGACGCCGGCAACACCTGGGCCCTCTCGCGCGACTTCTCCCTCGGCGACCTGCGCCACGACGTCGGCGCGGGCCTGCGGATCATGTTCCCCTTCGGCCCCATCCGGCTGGAGTACGCGTTCATCCTCAACCGCCGCCCGGGCGAGGGCACCGGCCGCATCGTCTTCGGCCTGGGCCACGCGTTCTGAGTCGCCGGAATGTCCACCGGCCCGCCGACCGTCGCCGAGCGACTCGTCCGGGTCGGGCCGCCTACTGCCGCTGCTTCGGTGGCTCCGGCTCCGGCTCCGCGGGGCCGGCGTGGCGCATGGCCTCGGCCGCCTCGCGCATCGCCTCCCGCGCCTGCTCCATGGCGGCGCGGGCCTCCTCCATCGCCTGGCGCGCCTGGGCCGTCGCCTCCGCGGTGGCCTGCTGGCCGACGCGAGCGAGCTCGTGCGAGAGCTGCTCCAGCTCCCGGGTCTCCTTCTCGTTCGGCCGCGCCTGCTCGGCCAGCTCGCGCGCCTTCTCGCCGAGCGCGTGCATCTGCTCGGTGTCGAGCTGCTTCTCGATGGCGTGCATCTGCTGGCCGAGCTCGGCCAGGCGGCGCGAGGCGGCCTTCGTGCGCTCGTCGCCGCCGGCCTTCACCCCCTGCGCGAAGTCGGCGGCGATCGAGGCCGACAGCTCGGCCGCCGCCTTCTCCATCTCCCGGCCCAGGCGCTCCATCTCCGCCTGGTTCGGCTGGAACCGCGAGGCGAGCGCCTGCATCTCGGCGTCGAGCTTCCTCATCTCCGCCTCGTGCGCCTGGGCGCGCTGCTCGATGCGTCGGCCCAGCTCCTCCATCCGCTGCTCGAGCTGCTGGCGAGAGGCCGCGCTGGCGTCGTCCGTGCCGTCCGCTCCCGCCGGCGGCGCGGGGGCGACGGGCGCGGCTGCGGCGGCAGCCGCCGGAGGAGGGGGCGGGGGGGCCGCCTCGGCCAGGGCGGCAACGGGCGCCGCGGCGGCCGCCGGCGCGATCGCAGCGACCGGCGCGGCGGGATCGTCCCCCCCGCTCCCCGACACCGCCGGCGCGAGGAGTGCGGTGGCGGCGACGGCGAGGGCGGCGACCGGCAGCAGCAGACGGCGGGGGCGTTCGAGGGCGCGGAAGGGGTCCATGAGTCTCTCCACACGATGGCCGAGCCGGCTGCGGGCGCTGAGGGCGCCGGCGGCTGCTGCGGGCAGGACACGGCGACCGTCGACCGTCCAGGAGGCGACGTCGACGAGGGAGCGGGCGAGGCCGAGGGGGCGGGCGGTGGCGCAGACCGCGAGGTCGTCGCTCAGGCACTCGGCGAGCTCCTGAAGGCGACCGCGGGCCCAGGTGTTCAGCGGCTGCAGCGGCAGGAGCGCCTCCAGCAGCCGGGCCAGCATCAGCCACGCCGGGTCGCGGCGACGGACGTGCGCCAGCTCGTGGGCGCAGAGCGCGATCAGCTCGTCCGTGCCCAGCTCGGCGACGGCGCGCGCCGGCAGGCAGGCCTGCGGCCGCAGCACGCCGGTCGCGAGCGGGACCACGAGCCGCGGCGCCGAGCTCAGCGGGACCGGGCCGCGGAGGCCCAGCGCGGTGGCGACGCTCGCGGCTTCGGGCGCGAGCGGGCCGTCGACGATCGGCCGGCGGCCGCGCAGCAGGCGGTGCAGGCGCAGGCCGGCCACGGCGAGCCGGAGAAGGCCGAGCGCCGCGAGGGCCGCCCAGGCGACGGCCAGCAGCGTCCGCCACGACTCGACCGCGCGGGAGCCGAGGCGCTCGAACACGGTCGGGGCGAGCACGACGCGCGCCTGCCAGGGAGCGGAAGCGCCCGCGCCGTCGAGGGCGCTTCCACCGGATTCCACCGCCGTCTCGCCGGGGGCGGCGGCCAGCGGCGGCGCGGGGCCCGGCGGCGCGGCGACAGCCGGCCGGCCGGCGAGCGGGACGTGGAGCACGCCGGCAACGGGGCGCAGCTCGAGGCCCACCTGCAGGACCGACGCCACCACCCCGCCCAGGAGGGCCGCCCGCAGCAGCGCCTCCTGCAGGACCAGCCGCCGCTCCCGCAGCAGCCGGCAGGCGAGCGCCGCCGCGGCGAGCAGGAGCGTGCTGTGGATCAGGTAGGTGAGGAGGAGACGCGCGAGGAGCGGCATCACTCGCCTCGCCGCCGCAGCCGCCGCCGCAGCCGGTCCAGCTCCTCGGGGTCGATCTCGTTCTCCGAGACGAGGTGGGCGACCAGCGCCCTGGGGTCGCCCCCGAAGAGGCGCCCCACCAGCTCACCGACCATCGAGCGGCGCACCTGGTCCTCGCTCACCGTCGGGCGGTAGACGAACTGCCGCCCGTTCGCCCGGTGCGCGACCACGCCTTTCTCCTCCATCTTGCGCAGCATGGTGGCGATGGTGGTGAAGGCGAGGCCGCGGGTGTCGTGCAGGGCCTCGTGGACTTCGGCGGTGGTCGCTTCGCCGCGCTCCCAGAGCACCGCCATGATCGCGTGCTGCAGGTCGCCCAGGCTCTGCCGTGGCATCGGCACCGCCTCCTCTCGGCCCTCGACTACCAAGGTAGAACTACCTAGGTAGTTTGTCAAGGAGTCGCCTGCGGTCCGAGCGCTGCGAACGGACCTCGGCTCTCGAGTATGAGACGAGCGGAAGCCGCCTCCGGTTTGTCCGGGGGACGCTAATCCACCGGCTCGCCTTCGGTCACCAGCTCGCGGTGCAGCGCGCGGACCGCGTCGGCCACGAGCGCCTGCTCGACCAGCAGGCTGATGCGGAAGCCGGAGGTGGAGACGCCGAGGGGGACGGCGCCCGCCGCCTGCGCCACCTGGCAGGCGCGGCGCAGGTTGTGGAAGCTGGCGTTGATGCCGGCGCCGATCGCCGAGACGGCGCCGATCGCCTCGCGCAGCTGGACGCGGTCGCCGAAGCGCTCCGCCATGGCCCGCCGCAGCGGGCCGAAGTCGTGGATGTTCTCGAGCGAGAGCACCAGCGAGCCGGCGCCGCCGTGGGCCGGCCAGTCCTGGTAGAGGAGCTGCTTGCCCGGCGCCTGGCGCTCGTCGAGGAGTGCGAGCACCTCGAGCAGCAGCGAGGGCCCGCTGTCGGCGCCGGTCGTCAGCAGCACGAGGTCGGTCTCGCTGGCGACGCCCACCACCCGGCCGGGCATCCGCGGCGGGAACTGGCGGACGACGGTCTCGCCGCCTCCGCGGGTGGCGCGGGCGTAGATGGCGATCCCCCGCTCCTTGGCGAACTCGACGGCCTGGGCGTTGAGGACCTTCGCGCCGGCCTCGGCCAGCTCCTGCATCTCCTCGTAGGCGAGGCTGGGCAGCCGGCGCGCCTCCTTCACCACCCGCGGGTCGGCGGTGTAGACGCCGGCCACGTCGCTGTAGATCTCGCAGTCGGCCCCGAGAGCCGCCGCCAGGGCGACCGCGGTCGTGTCCGAGCCGCCGCGGCCCAGCGTCGTCACCTCCTTCTTGTAGGAGACGCCCTGGTAGCCGGCCACGATCACCACCCGGCCGCGGAGGAGCTCGTCCTGCACCCGGAAGGGCCGCACCTCCACGATGCGGGCGTTGGCGTGGGCGTCGTTGGTGACGATGCCGGACTGCGAGCCGGTGAAGCTGACCGCCGGCACGCCGCGGGCGTTGAGCGCCATCGACAGCAGAGCCATCGAGATGCGCTCGCCGGCCGAGAGCAGCATGTCGAGCTCGCGGCGCGAGGGGCTGTCGCACACCTGCCGGGCCAGCGCCAGCAGCTCGTCGGTGGTGTCGCCCATCGCGGAGACCACCACCACCACGTCGCGGCCCGCAGCCTTGGCGGCGGCCACCTTGTCCGCCACCTGGCGGACCTTCTCCACGTCCGCCACCGAGCTGCCACCGTACTTCTGGACGACGATCGACACCGCACCCTCCGGGAGGGCCGATTGTAGGCCGGAGCGGCGGTATTCTGGCGCGTGCGGCGGGCGGCGGGGGTGCTGGCGGTCGGCCTGGCGGCGGGGGGGCTCGCCGCGGCGTTCCTCCTGCTGCGGCCCGCCGTCGAGCAGGCGGCGCAGGCGTGGATCGAGCGGGAGGCGCAGAAGCTCGGGCTGTCGGCCACCGTCGCCGGCGTGCGGCTCACGCCCCGGCTGTCGCTGCAGCTCGAGGAGGTGCTGCTCGAGGACGCCGGACGGCTCCGGCTGCGGATGCAGGGGGTGACGGTCGCACCACGGCTCTCGCTCGCCGGCCTCCTCGGCCGGGCCGCGCGGGTCGAGGTGTCGGGCGCCAGCGCCGATCTCCCCGCCGGCCTGCGGCTGGAGCTACGGCCCTCGGGCTGGCTGGTCGAGCGGCAGGCGAGGACGCTGCGCGCGTCGTCGCTGCAGACGGGCGAGCGCCTGCAGATCGAGCTCTCCCGCTCCGCCGGCGCGCTCCAGGTGCAGGTCCACGCGGCCGGGGCCCGGCTCTCCGAGCGGCTGGGCGTCCTCGTGCACGGCTGCCCGGTGGCGAGCCTCGGCACGGCGGACGGCGACCTGGCGGTGAGCCGGGACGGCGACGGCGCCATCCGCGTCACGGCGCGGGGACGCTCCCGCGCGCTGGCGGTGGCCTCCTTCGGGTCCGGCACGGGGGGCGCCGAGGGCTGCGTCGCCCTCGGCGCCCCTACGGACGCAGAGCTCGAGACGGAGGTGCTCGTCTCGCCGGAGGCAGGCCGGCTCCGCGCCGACACCCTGCGGGTGGTGGCGGGCGGCGCGGCGGCGGCCGGCCGGGTGGCGATCGAGGGGGGCACGGCCGCACCGCGGCTCGACCTGGCGCTGGAGGTGCCGCGGGTCGAGTTCGCGCGCCTGCTGGCGACCGCCGGGCTCGCGCCCTCGGGCGCCGACCTCGGCTCGGCCTCGCTGTCGCTGCACGTGAGCGGCCCGCTGCTCGAGCCCCAGGCGCTGCAGGTCGAGCAGCGGCTCGACTTCCAGCCCCCCCCCCAGCCGCCCGCCGCGATCGAGCGGCTCAAGCAGCCGTTCCTCTGCCGCCTCGCGACCCCGGACGACGGGACGGTCGAGATCCAGGTCGGCCCCGAGTCGCCCGACTTCGTCCCGCTGGCGGAGGTGCCGCCTCTCTTCGTGCGCGCGCTGCTGCTCGGCGAGGACGCCGCCTTCTACGCCCACCACGGCGTGGACCTCGCCGAGCTGCCGGTGGCGCTGGCGACCGATTTCGCCCGCGGCAGCTACGCTCGCGGCGGGTCCACCATCCCCCAGCAGCTGGCGAAGAACCTCTTCCTCTCCCGCGAGAAGTCGCTCGGCCGCAAGCTGCAGGAGGCCTCGCTGGCGCTGCTGCTCGACGCGACGCTCGGCAAGGCCCGGCAGCTCGAGATCTACCTCAACGTCATCGAGTGGGGCCCCGGCATCTACGGCCTGCGCAAGGCGGCGCGGCACTACTTCGGACGCGAGCCCAGGGAGCTGACGCCCAAGCAGATGGCCTTCCTGGTCTCGCTGATCCCGGCGCCCATCAAGTACCAGCGCTCGTTCGCGGACGGCGTGCCCTCGCCTTTCCTCGAGGGGCTGATGGCGACGCTGCTCGCCAAGCTGGAGTCGGTGGGGGCGCTGGGCCAGGCCGAGTACGAGGCCGCGCTGGCCGAGCCGCTCGACCTGCGCCTCGAGGCGATCAGCCCGTAGCCGCTACTCGGGCGACCGGCGCCGCGGGAAGGCGATGACGTTCGGCGGCGAGGCGGCCTCGGAGGGCGTCTCGGGCTCGGGCATCGGCGCCCCGGGCCCGGCGGCCTCGCCGGCCGGCGGCTGCGGCCCGGCCTCGGCGGCCTCGGGCTCGTTGGTCAGCCTCAGGCCGAAGGGCACCGACGGGTCGGCGAAAGCGCTCAACGCGTCCCAGGGGACCACGATGCGAGCCGGCGTGCCCGAGAAGCGCAGCGTGACCGAGAAGCCGTCCTCGGAGGTCTCCAACCCCCAGAACTGATGCTGCAGCACGATCGTCATCTCGCGCGGGTGGCTATGGCGCAGCACGGCCGGGATCTCGACCCCGGGCGCGTCGGTGCGGAAGCCGAGGTAGAAGTGGTGCTCTCCCGGCAGCCCCTCCGCAGCCACCCGGTCGAGCAGCCGCCGCAGCATGCCCAGAAGGGCCGCGCGCACCAGGGCTGGGTAGTCGATCCGCTCCACCACGCCGCCTGCTTATCACGAAACGGCCACCTGTGAGCCGGTTCCTTGACCGGGCCGGACCGGCGTCGTAGGCTGCCCTCGCCGTCGAGGTGCGCCGTCCGCCGCCCCGGGAGGTGCTGCCTATTTGGCCGTCGACTCCGAGATTGCCGAGGCGGTCCGCGAGCTCCACGAGTATCTCTCCGACCGCCTGGCGCCGCTGATGGTCGCCGACTCGATGGCGGTGCTGCTGCAGCACCCTCTGCCCGTGCTCTCCTCGGAGATCGGCGCCTGGGTGGACCAGCAGCACGGGGTGGCGCCCGTCTCGGACCTGCTCTACCACTGCGTCAAGAAGGTCGCGCTGATGGGCGACTTCGAGCTGATCCCGCGGGACGCGCTGGCGGCCAGCCTGCGCCAGCTCTCGCTGGAGGTCCTGCAGCTGTGCCCGGAGGCCGAGCGCGAGCAGCTGCGCGAGAGCCTGGAGCGGGTGGGCCAGGGCTCGACCCCGTCGCTGGCCTCGCCGGTGGCCATGCTGCACGTGCAGCAGCTGCCGGCTGCGGAGCCCGCCTCCGAGACCGGCGGGCGCCTGGCCCAGGCGATGACCGCCGGCCTGCGGCGCATGACGTTGTTCCTGGAGAGGCTGCGGCCGCAGGCCGCCGCCACGCCCGTGGTCGCGGAGCAGCGGCAGCAGGTGGCCGCGCAGTTCCTGGCCACCGCCGCGGCCGAGTCGAAGACGCAGCGGGAGCTGGAGCAGCGGCTGGCTCCCCTGCGGGAGCTGGGCCTGGCGAGCGCGCCCGACCAGGTGTTCCGGACGCTGGCCAGCGCTCTCGCCGGCTGGGGCGCGCTGCCGGCCGCCGCGGGCGTCCCCTCGCCGGGGGCGACGAACGAGCTGGGGGCGATGCGCCAGATCGTCACGCTGGCCGACGACCCGGCGGAGGGGGCGCAGCGCTTCCGGGAGCTCGTCCGCTCCGCGGTCGAGCAGTTCAACGAGGGCAACCTGGGCCGCGCGGCCGTCATCTTCGACCTCGCCGAGCAGCTCGCCTCCGAGCAGAGGGTGACACCTGCCTTCGTCGAGCCGCTGCGCACGGGTGGCCACGAGTACCTGGACAAGGAGCGGCTGCGCAAGTACGCGGAGCGCCAGGACTGCCGCCGGGGCCTGCAGCGGGTCCTCAGCTTCTACACCGCTCTCCAGCCGGGCGGGCTGCTCGACGCCCTGGACGGCGAGCCCAGCCGCGACCGCCGCCGCCAGCTGCTCGCCCTGCTGGAGGTCCACGGCGCGCCGGCGCGGGCTCTGGCGCGGGAGCGGCTGCAGGCGTACGTCGAGGGCCGGGCGGAGGTGGACGCCTTCTTCCCGATGAACCTCGTCTACCTGCTGCGCGCGATCCCCCGGCCCGAGGAGGTTCCGGTCGAGGAGGAGGTGCAGCTCGTCACCCGGGCGCCCGGCCGCTCCAGCCCGCTGCCGCTGGTCAAGCAGGTGATCGCCTACCTCTCGTACACCCACCATGAGAAGGCGGAGCGGGCCCTCGTCACCTTCCTGCGCGTCTTCGAGGCCATGCTGCTGCAGCCCGAGAAGGCCAGCTATCCGCCGAACGAGGTGGAGGCGCTGCTCGACCGCACCTGCGTCGCGCTCGCCCGCTACGGGACTCCCCGGGCCTGGCAGGCCCTGGTCGACCACGGACTGAATGCGGAGACCCGCCTCGGCTCCACCCTGGCGCGGCTGGCGGAGGCCGGCAAGAGCCAGAACCTCGCGGCCAGCCCGGAGGTGGTGGGCCGCCTGCTCGCCGCGCTCAACGCGGAGCTGCCGAAGAAGACGGTGCTCGGCTTCCCGGTGCGCCGCAACGACGAGCGGATCGCGCTGCTCATCCAGGCGCTCTCCGGCACCCCGATCCCGGCGGTCATGGAGGCCCTGCAGGAGATCGTCGACAGGCACCCCGGCCAGAAGTTCGCCGAGGAGGCCTTCCGCGCGCTCAGCACGCTGAAGGCTGCCTCGCGGCCGCCGGACACCGGCGCCTCGCTGGCCGGGGACCTCGAGCTGTTCGGGCTGCCGGACGTGCTGCAGACCCTGGGCGGCTCGCAGGCGACCGGCGTGCTCACGCTCATGAACGACCACGGCCGGCAGGCCGCGACGGTCCTGCTGGAGAACGGCCGGTTCCGGGGCGCCCACTGCCAGGCGGTCTCTGGCGCCGAAGCGATCTACCAGCTCTTCGAGAAGCCGTTCAAGGGCACCTTCGCCTTCGTCGCCCGGCGCGACCACCTGGGGGGCGACGGGGTGGTGCCCGCCACGGAGCTGATGGGCTTGATCTTCGAGGGCGTGCGCCGCCACGACGAGCTGAAGCGGGCGGTTGCGGTCGTGCCTGACGGTGCCGTGCTGCGCGCCACGGGCCAGTCCTGGTCGGGTCTGCAGGACGAGGACGAGGGCTTCGCCGGGGAGGTGTGGGCGAGCGCGGCGGCCGGCGGGACCCCCGAGGGCTGCGAGGCCCAGTGGGCGACCGACAGCTACCGGGTACGCCGGCTGCTGGCCCACTGGGCGGAGGAGGGGGCGCTGACGATGCTGGGCTGAGGCCGACCCCCGGAGCGTGAACGGGATCACAGCGCACCGCGCCCCCGAACGGCCATAACCGGCCATGAGCCCCAGCTCCCCTCGGCTGAACCTCAGGCCGCCGGCGTCGGCCTCACCCCCGTCGCGGCGGCCCCAGGCCGTCGCTCCCCCCCCGTCCCTCACCCCGCGGCCGCCCGGCGGGGGCGCGCCGGCGGCCGACGCCAGCCTCAAGGTGCTGGTGGCCGGCGTCGACAAGGACACGCGTGCCGCGGTGGAGGCGAACGTGCGCGGCGCGTTCGCCTCGCGGCCCGCGGGCGAGCCCTGGACGGTGTCTCTGGTCCAGCTCGGCGGGACCTGGTCCGTCCGCCTGGAGGGCCCGCGCGAGCGGGGCGAGCCCGTCTCCTTCATGGTCGACGGGATGCGCCTCGTCGAGCGGCTGCGCGCCGCCGTGGAGACCGGGCCGAAGCCGGCTGCCCCAGGCGCCGCCCTCGCCCAGCCGACCTCCGCTCCCCAGGCGGGCGGCTCGGCCGGACCGGCCGGCCCCGTCCGCGAACCGCACACCTGCGAGCGCTGCCGGCAGGGTTTCGTGGTCCTCTACGAGCGCCAGCCGGACGAGCCGCGGGTGCGGGCGGCGGTCGCCTGTCCCCACTGCTGGGGCCTCAACTTCGTGGAGATCGGCGACTGGGCGGCCGCCGGCCGCGACTTCCGCGCCGAGAAGGGCTAGCCGGCGCGGGCGCCGGTGAGGCCGTGCCGCCGGGCCTCAGGCGGTGCCGCCCCGCTTCGCCCAGGGCCGCAGCACCGTGTACTCCGGCACCGCGGTGACCGAGGGATGGCGCACGGTGAGGAGGCCCCGCCGCACCAGCCGCTGCACCGCCGCCTGCGCCGCGCCCTTCGACAGCCCGGTCTCGCGGGCCAGGTCGCGGTAGCTGGCGCGCACCGTACGCCGGCCGGAGCCGCGCCACAGCCGCCACAGGCAGAGGTAGACGACGAGCGCGGAGGGCTGGCGGTCGTGGCCGACCAGGTCCGGCATCAGCGTCTCCAGCACGTAGGTGTCGACGCGTATCGAGCTCATCCAACTATACTAATCATTGATATAGCTGGGGTCAAGTGGCGCCCCGTTGCCCTCCACCTCGAAGGGCTCTCGCGCGGGGCTCGGGTCGCCGGCCTTCGGCGCCGGGCCAGCTTCCGCTTGACTCCGCCTCGGCCCACGATGGACAGTATCGACGCACCGTTCAAGCGACGTGACCGAGGGTGCGCTCCCGTGTCCGTCGAAGGAGGAGGAGCGATGAGTCCCAGGTCCACCGGGTCGAAGGCGCCCAGGGCCCAGGGGTCGAAGGTCCCCGCGGCCGACGGCTCCAGGCGGCGGGTGACGCTGGTCATCCCCGCGCTGGAGGCGGCGGACGTGGTGGCCACCGGTGATTTCACCGAGTGGTCCCGCGAGGGCGTGCATCTGAAGCGCCGCCGTGACGGCTGCTGGACGGCCGCCCTGTCGATGAGCCCCGGCGAGCACCAGTACCGGCTGCTGGTCGATGGCCAGTGGCGCAACAACCCCGCCGCGGAGCGCCGGGTGGCGAACGGCCTCGGCGGCGAGAACGACGTGATCGTCGTCGACTGACGACGGCCAGGTGCCAGGCGGACAGCTGCGGGGCGGGAGCCGATGAGGGCGCTGCTCCTCGCCTCCTGCGCCTGCCTGCTGGGGGGCTCGGTGGCCACCGCGGCCGAGGCGCTCGCCGTCGACCCCGGCACCAGCCGCCTGCGCATCCACCTGACGCGGGCGGGGATGCTCGGCTTCATGGGCCACGAGCACGAGATCGAGGCGCCGCTCGCCTCCGGGCGGGTGGAGATCGCCGAAGCGGGCGCGGCCGGCTCCTCGGTGCGGCTGCGCTTCGAGAGCGCGCGCCTGTCGATCGTGCCCGGCAGCGAGCCGGCCAGGGACATCCCCGCCGTCGAGGCGCGGATGCGCGGGCCGGAGGTGCTCGACGTGGAGCATTACCCGGCGATCACGTTCGAGTCGACGGAGGTCGTCGAGGATGCCGCCGGACCCGGTCAGCCGGTGCCGCTTCGGCTGCGCGGAACGCTCGATCTGAAGGGCCGCAAGCTGCCGGTCGAGATCCCGGTCCACGTCCGGCGCGACGGCCAGGGGCTGGTCGCCACGGGCGAGACCTCGCTGCAGCTGCGCGCCCTCGGCATCGAGCCACCGTCGGTCGGCGGCGTGGTCAAGGTCGCCAACACCTTCCGGCTCGCCTTCGAGATCCGCGCTCGCTGACGCGCGGGGGGCCGGTCCCGGAACGCTAGGACGAGGCACCCGACCCCGGCGCGCCCAGCGCGCGCAGGATCGCGTCGACGTCGTAGACGCAGCCGCCCCAGGTCCCGCCGCCCGCCTGCTGCAGCGCCGCCCACAGCCGGGTGTCGGGCGGCAGGCGCGGGTCGGGGGCGAGGTCCGGCCGGGGCGCGCGGCGCGAGAGCTCGGCGGCGCCCCACTCCCGGCCGTGGCGCATGCCGTCTCGGCCGACCAGGTCGAGGCGGGCCTGCAGCGTGGCGCGGTCGATGACGATCTCGACCAGGTCGCCGTCCTGCAGCTTCCCGATCGGGCCGCCCGCCAGCGCCTCGGGGGCGACGTGGCCGATGCAGGCGCCGGTCGAGACGCCGGAGAAGCGGGCGTCGGTGACGACGGCGACCTGCCGACCCAGCGCCGTGTGCGTCAGCGACGAGGTGACCTGGTAGGTCTCCTCCATGCCGGTGCCGGCCGGGCCGCAGCCGGCCAGGACGATGACGTCGCCCTCGCGGATCGCGTCCGGACCGCGGGACTTGACGGCGGCGACGGCGTCGCGCTCGCGGGTGAAGACGCGGGCGGGACCGGTCTTGCGATAGACGCCGTCCCCGTCGACGAGGGAGGGGTCGATGGCTGCGCTCTTCACCACCGATCCCTGGGGGGCGAGGTTCCCCACCGGGAAGGCCACGGTGCCGGTCATGCCCGCGCGGCGTGCCGCGTCGGGGTCGAGGATCACCGAGGCCGCCTCGACCCCGTCCTTCTCCCGAAGGAGCTCCTGGAAGCGGCGGCGTCTGTGCGACTGCTCCCACTCGTCGAGGACCTCGCCCAGCGGACGGCCGAGCGCGGTGAGGCACTCGAGGTGCAGGAGCCCCAGCCGGCGCAGGTGCAGCATCACCTCCGGGACGCCGCCCGCCAGGAAGACGCGGACCGTGGGGTGGTGGACGGGCCCGTTCGGCAGCACGCTGACCAGCCGCGGCGTCTCGCGGTTCACCCGCGCCCAGTCGTCCACCGTCGGCCGGCGCAGGCCGGCGGCGTGCGCCACCGCCGGCAGGTGCAGCAGCAGGTTGGTGGACCCGCCGAAGGCGGCGTGGACGATCATCGCGTTGCGGACGGCCTGGTCGGTGAGCAGGTCGCGCAGCGCGAGGCCGCGCCCGTCCTGGTCCAGCAGCACCCGGGCCGACTGCCGGGCCAGCTCGCGCCACACCGGCTGGCCCGAGGGCGCGAGGGCCGAGTGCGGCAGCGAGAGCCCGAGCGCCTCGCCGACGACCTGCGAGGTGGCGGCGGTGCCGAGGAAGTGGCAGCCGCCACCCGGCGAGCCGCAGGAGCGGCAGCCCTGGACCGCCGCCTCTGCCAGCGACACCAGGCCGTGCGCGTAGCGCGCGCCCAGCGTCTGCACCTTCGCCGTGTCCTCGGCTCCCTCCGCGGGGAGCATGACCCCGCCCGGGACCAGCACCGACGGCAGCTCGCCGCAGCCGGCGAGCGCCATCATCATCGCCGGGTGGCCCTTGTCGCAGGTGGCCACCCCCAGCACGCCGCGCCGCGTGGGCAGCGAGCGGATGAGCCGGCGCAGGACGATGGCGGCGTCGTTGCGGTAGGGCAGGCTGTCGAGCATCCCGGCCGTCCCCTGCGAGCGTCCGTCGCAGGGGTCGGTGCAGAAGCCGGCGAAGGGGACGGCGCCGCGGGCGCGGATCTCGCGGGCGGCCTCCTCCATCAGCAGCCCGACCTCGAAGTGGCCGGTGTGGTAGCCGAGGGCGACCGGCGCGCCGTCCGGTGCGCGGATGCCGCCGAGGGTGCTCAGCAGCAGGAACTCCCGACGGCCCAGCTCGCCGGGCGGAAGGCCCATGCCGGCGTCCTGCGTCCAGCCGAACAGGTCCCCGCTGGGCCGGCGCAGCAGCGCCTCCTCGGTGAGGGGCAGCTGACCGGCCGGTCCCTCGCCCGAGGTCTGCAGCTCGTAGACCCGCGGGTCGCTCTCGTCGAAGTAGCTCACCGCCACCGCGTTCCTGGAGGGACGAGTCTACCGCGCCCGCTGCGCCCGGGTCGCGGGAATAGGGCCGCCGGCAGGCCGGTAACGGTGTCGATGGAACGGATCGCCCAGGAGGTGGCCATGCGTGCTCCGGCGTTTCTCGGCATCGTCCTCGCCCTCGGCTTCGCGGCCGGCGTTTCGGCCCACTCCCGCAGCGTCCGGGCGGGCGCCCCGCCTGCGGACGCCGACATCGTCTCCGCCTTCGCCAGCCAGGGCATCCGGCTGACGCCGGCCGAGGCGGGCGCCATCCGCGGCGAGGTGCGCCTCGCCCTCGAGGAGGCCTGCACGCACGGCATCGGCGACAGCAAGGTCGACTTCGCCGCGGTCGAGATCGCCGACCGGCTCGGTCTGGAGATGTCCCCCGGCTCGGGCACCGTGCGCAACGTGGTGGCGGCGATCCGCTGGCTGCTGGACCACGGCGTCTCGCCGGGGCCGGCGATCCCGAGGGCGCCAGAGGCGGCGCCGCCTCCCGACTGGTGCCGCTACTTCGAGCGGACGCTCTCGCTGTGGAACGACGGCTCCTTCATGAGCCTGGTCCGCGAGAAGGGCTTCTCTCCCGTGAAGATCAGCTGGGAGGACATCGGGCGCTACGCCGGCAGCGTCTGGGGCGACCGCATCAGCGACGTCGGCATCTGGGTCCGGGAGGACGAGAGAGACGCCAGCTCGGCGCGGCTAGCGCTCTCCGTCCGGCGCGACGGCAACTTCCGCGACAAGGTTCTGGTCGTCCCCGCCTCGGCCATCAAGGTCCACCAGCGGCTGGGCGATCGCACCGTGGAGAAGACGCTGCCGCAGAGGCTGGCCGAGCTGGGCCTGCGCAGCGTCGGCCGCGACCGCCACGTCATCGTCTCCAACCAGTTCGCGATCGTGCCGGTGCCGGCCCCCGGCATGCGCGGCGCCTGGCCGGAAGGCGTGCCCCCGCGGGCGGCGTTCACCTTCAGCATCTTCCCGTACGGCTCCACCAACTTCGTGATCACCGACGTGATCGAGGGCAGCCACGAGGCGGTGGTCGGGCCCGGCCAGCACCAGCTGCTCTTCGCCGACGTGGACGGCCGCAAGGCCCCCTTCACCGCCAGCCGCGCCGAGGACCGTCCCGACCTGCTGCACCTCGAGCGCGAGCTGCGCGCCCAGGGCATGGACGTGGACGTCCAGCGCTACTACCTGATCCAGGTGCCGCTGCGCCGCGACGCCGCCGCCGTCCAGCTCTCCAACATGGGCACGCCGCCCTGGCACGGGGGCGTCCTCTTCGCGGCGCCGGTCGCGACGGCCGAGGGGGCCGCGGCCTACGACGGGTCGGTGGCGCCGGCCGCCAACGCCGCTCCCCAGGTCATGAAGTCGCGCGCCGAGTCCGGCGCGGGCCTGACCCGGGTCGCGATCGGACACGGCGAGGCCGAGGGCCCGTACTTCGGCGGCGCCGGCTACGCCTCGGCCCGGGCCGAGGAGCCGATCCGGGTGACGGTCGTCTACTTCGTGACCCCGGTCGGCGAGGTCACCCGCCGCGACCTGGAGGGCTTCGCCGCCGCCTTCGCGCGGTGGGACCAGCAGGCCATCTGGGGCGGCAGCTTCGTCACCAAGGAGACGCTTTGACAATCCTTGACGCGCGCCCTAGACTCCCTGCTCATCCTTATTCCTCTGTGAAGACTGCTGACGGCGTGCTGTCGGCGTGACCCGGGTCACGGGGACCGGGGCCGCCGACCTCGTCGTATCGGCTCAGGGACACCCGTCGAGCGAGGACCAGCCATGGCGGTGATGAACGAGCTGCTGGAGGAGGCCGTCGCCCAGTGCACGGCCGTCTCCCAGCAGGTCGCGGACGCGGCCGAAGCGCTCTCCGCACTGATCGACCGTGCCGACCACCTGCGGGAGATGCTGGCGAGCGAGAGCGAGCGGGCGCGGCACCTGTGCCAGGACCTCACCTCCCGCCTGGGCGAGGCCGAGCACGCGCTGGAGGGCTCGGGGCGCGAGGCCGGGTCGCACCTGGAGCAGCTCGACGCCCGCGCCGGCGACGTGCAGCACCGGGTGCAACAGCTGCTGGCCGCCGTGCACAAGGACGTCTCCGACCTGGAGGCCCACCGCGACCACGTCATCTCGGTGGTCGACCCGCAAGCGGACACGGCGGCCTCCGACCTCCAGGAGCTCGGCCATCACCTCGCGGACGTGCAGGCCGCGGCCGACCACCACCTGCAGGATGCGGCCCAGGCGATCCAGTCCTTCAACGAGGCGGTCGCGGAGGCGCAGCACGAGCTCTCGGAGCGCCGCAGCGACTTCCAGGCGGCCCTGGTCGAGGTGGAGGAGGCGGTCGCCGAGCAGGTGGAGGCGCTCACCTCGGCCGTCCAGGAGGTGCTGGCCGAGCAGGCCACCCACCTGGTCGAGGGCGCGAACCGGATGCTGTCGGAGCACAACGAGACGGTGGTGGCCGTGCGCCACCGCTACGCGGAGGAGCTGAAGCAGCACGTCGCCAGCTGTGCCGGGCCGCTGCGGGAGGCCATCGACGCCCTCGGCCAGCTCTGCGTGAGCCAGGAGGCGACGCTCAAGGAGAGGTCGCACCAGGTGCTGGAGCGCGTGCGACAGGCGGTGGGGATCACGGAGGAGATCAAGCCCGCGCTCGAGAGCGCGGAGGCGCTGCACTGACATGGACCAGCCTGCAGAGCAGATCGAGCAGTTCATCACCATGCTGCGGACGACCGGGGCGCAGGTGGAGGACGGCCTGCACCACGTCGAGAGCGACACCGCGGCCCTCGACCACCTGGCGGAGGACGTGCACGAGCAGCTCGCCGGCCTCAGCCACGAGGTCGAGGGCATGCTCTCGGAGCTGGCCCACGACGAGCAGGCCGCCACCTCGGAGCTGGACCACCTGGGCGAGGCCGCGCACGCCATCGCGGACACCCGCTTCGCCGCCGCTCAGGACCACCTCGAGCACGCCGAGTCAGGGCTGAACCAGTCGCTGGAGGGGGTGCGCGGCCGTCTGGACCAGGACGCCTCGGGCCTGCACGACCAGGGCTTCCAGCCCTTCGCCGCGCACCTGCACGCGGCCGACGCCGCCCTCGACGCCGCGCGCTCGGAGGCGGACCACGCCTTCGACGCCCTGCACGCGGCGACGCAGTCGCTCGCCCACGAGCTGGAGGCCGTCGCCCACGAGGTCGACCAGGCGCTGCAGCAGGCCGCGACGGCGCTGCGCGAGGAGGACCGGCACCAGCTGGAGGCGGACGCCCACGAGTGCGTGAGCGCCCTGCACGGGCTGGAACCGGAGGTCGCCAGCGCGGCCACCCACGCCGGCGAGTCCGCCCACCAGATCTACGCCGTGTGGACCTCCGAGTCGGACACCGAGGCGCACGAGGCGGAGGAGGCCCTCACCACGCTCTACCAGGGCGCCGCGGAGGCCGTCACCCAGGCTGGCAGCGAGAAGGTGGTCGAGCCGGCGGAGCACGTCGGCGGCGAGGCAGTGCCCGGCCTGATGGAGGAGCTGGGGGAGCAGATCTCGGCGCTGGAGGAGCACCAGCAGACCGCCGCCGAGCTGCCGCCGCTGGCTGCGGAGCTGGAGGTCGCCAGCGGGGTGATCGGGACGATCGACGAGCTCATCAAGTCGATGGCGGAGTGAGGCGCGCATGAGCGACCTGAGAGAGACGCTGTCGCTGGTGCACACCATGGCCCCGGCGCTGACCGGGCACCTGGCCCCGGTGCTCCAGCAGGGCGACCGGCTGCAGCAGGCCGCGCAGGCCCTCCTGGAGGAGCTGGCGCACAAGCGCTCCGAGGCCACCGCCCACCTGGACCAGCTCCGCGCCTCACTCTCGGACCTGCGGCAGGCGGCGGCCGGAGACCACCAGCACCTCGACCAGCAGGCGCAGGCCATCGAGGCGGCGCTGCAGGAGTGCCTGCAGGCGCTGGAGGCGGACGAGAACCACCTGGTGCACGAGGCGGAAGGCGTCTCCAGCGCCGCTCACGACCTCGAGCAGCACCTGGCCGAGGACGGCTCGCGCCTGGAGGCCGGCGGCAACGAGGCGCACCAGGCGATCACCGCCCTCGACGGCGCGGTGCAGTCGGGCCAGGCCGAGCTGGAGCAGGCCCTGCACACGGCCGCCGACGAGGCGCGCGCCCTCTCGCACGCCGTCGACGAGGCGAAGGCCTCGATGGGCGCCGAGGTGACCCAGCTCCGCGAGCGCATGAAGCACCACCTCGAGGAGGCCCGCGCCCGCAGCGAGCAGGCGGTGCAGAGGCTGCAGGAGCTGGCCGAGCACCACGATCCCGGGGTACGGGCGGCAGCCGACGAGCTCACCCACAAGAAGGACCACCTGCTGGAGGAGCTGCAGCAGCAGGCGCAGGCCGACCTGCAGCACCGGCTGGAGGCCTCGGCCGGCGCCGTCCACGACGCCCTGGGCCGCCTGCTGCAGGCGGTGGAGGAGACCAGGGCCGCTTCCGAGCGGCACCGGGAGCAGCTGCTGTCGCAGTTCGAGCAGCTGAAGCAGGCGATGCCGCCGATGCAGAACGCGGTCGAGTCGGTCAAGCGGGCGGCGAACGAAGTCGGCATCACCTGGAGCTGAAGACCGGCGCTGAGCCGGGCGGGAAGCGGAGGCGAAGGTGGCGGATCTCGACACGGCGGCGGCCGACCTGCTGGTGCAGCTCAAGGGCCTGGAGAGCCAGATCACCCGCGCCCAGCACGAGCTCTCGGAGCTCGACCACGCGCTGGGCCAGACGACGGGCCACCTCGACGCCGACTGGTCGGCGGTCGAGGAGCACGTGCAGGCGCTGGTGGCGAAGGCGCACGAGGAGAAGGGCCAGCTCGCCCAGCAGGCCGAGACCGCGGACCATGCGCTGGCCGCGCTGCAGGCCGCGGCCCAGGGGGCGCACGAGGAACAGCACGGGGCCATGCAGGAGGGCACCGCTGCCGCCACCGCTCTGGCCGAGCACGTGGAGCAGATGGTGCCCCGCCTGGAGCCGCTGTCGCAGGCGGTGGGCGAGGCGGCGCACGCGCTCACCGAGCGGGCGCAGCAGGCCGAGCACGCGTTGGAGCAGGCCTTCGGCCAGGCCCGCGAGCTGCTGCAGGACCACCTGCTGCACGACCTCCAGCAGATGCAGCAGGAGGTCGAAGAGGCGAGCGAGCACGTGCGGGAGCTGGTGAGCGAGCAGATGGCGCAGGTCGACCAGGCCTTCGAGGAGTTCTCGGAGAAGCTGACCGAGGTGGAGACGATGGTCGAGCACGCCTTCGAGGACGCGCAGCAGCATGCCCGCGACGTGGTCGACTTCTCCGCCGAGGAGTGCGAGAAGGCGGCCCACGACGAGTCCGAGCAGCTGCAGTCGGCCTTCGCCGCCCTCGAGTCGGTGCTGGAGAGCCTGCAGCAGGAGGCGGCCGACGGGGCGGCCGACGTCGGCGAGGAGGGCCGCCACGCCCTGGAGAGCGGGGTGGAAGCGGTCCACACCGAGGCGGCGAAGGCGCTCGACGCCCTCGCCCGCATGAAGGAGCTGCTGACGCGCTACTCGTTCGTCAGCATGTGAGGCCATGACCGCGTCACAGACCAGCGACCAGGAGCGGCCGATCGGGATGGCGACGATGCGCGAGGACGGCACCATCGTGCTCGACCTGCGCGCGGAGGGGCCCGGGATCCACGGCGTGGCGCGGGCCGTCTACCCGCCGTCCCACCCGCAGTACCAGTACGTGCTCAACCACCTGCAGGGCCTGCGGCCGGGCGAGCAGAAGCTCGTCCCGCCGTTCCCGCAGTAGCCGGGGGCCTCCAACGTGGGTGGACCCGTCGCCACGCTGCCGCTGCTGACGCTGCCGAACTGGGTCGCCGGCGCCGCCCAGGCCGGCCACCGGCGTCAGCTCATCCAGGACGTCCTCACCACCGGCGGCAGCGGCGACCCTCACGACGCGCAGCTGGTGGCGCGCGAGCTGGAGCACATGCCCACCGAGGCCCTGCAGGCGCTGAAGGACCACGGCATCAAGGTCGTGGCCTGCCGCGGCAGCGTCACCGACGCCCATCCCGAGCTGCGGGGCGTGCAGCCGCGCGGCTGGCCGGCCGGCATGACCTGGGACAACGTGCCCGGGGCCCGCATGGGAAACGAGGTGGTGGTGGCGGTGATCGGGCACGGGACGGCCGCGGGCGCGCACGTGCCGGCGACCGGAGAGGGACACGGCTCCGCGAACCTGGTCATCCACGAGGCGTTCCACGCCGTCGACGACCAGGGCGGCACCCCGCACAACCAGGACCCGGCCTTCGCGGCCGCCCGCAACACCGACCTCGGCACGCTCGACGCGTACGAGGGCCAGGCCGGCGACGCCGGCCGCGAGGAAACGTACGCCGAGAGCGCCGCCCGCTACTACGGCGGCGACCCGGGCGACGCGGCCAGCCACCCGAACCTGCACGCCTACTGGGCCACCAAGCCCCTCGGCAGCCCATGACGCGCGCGCTCGCGCCCGTCGGCGGGCTGGTGTCGTCGCTCATCGCCGTGGCGGCAGTGGCTGCTCCCGCACCGCAATCGCCGGCGTCGCCGTTGCCGGCGGAGCTCGGCCGGGTGGCCAGGGGCACGCCCGTCCCTGGCCTGCTGGTGTCGTTCGCTCCCGCCGCCCGGGGCTGCGAGGAGGTCTCGATCGTCAGCGCAGCCGCCGGGCCGGTGTTGCGCTGCCGGCCCGACTCGCCCGGCGGGGCCGCGTCGCTGTGCGACGGCGCGGCCGCGACCGACCTCACCGGCGTTCTCTCGACGGTCGCGGACGCGGGCGTCTTCACCCGCGCGTTCCCCGAGGAGAAGCGCAGCGACGCCGTGGCCGTCCGCTTCCGCCTCGCCGACGTGAAGGGCGCGGTCCTGGAGAAGACCTTCCACGGCACGCCGGCGACGCTCGCGCCACTCGTCGACCGCCTGGAGGGGCTGGGCAGGGCGTGCGCCGCGGCGCTCGCGGCCGGGACACCGCCCGCTGCGATCGGCGTCGCCACCATGCAGGCGGACGGGACCATCGTCCTGGACCTCACCGCCACCAGCGCCGGCGCCCGCGGCGAGGCCCGCCTCGTCTACCCGCCCGGCCACGCCGAGTACCAGTCGGTTCTGGCGCACCTCGGCGGCCTGCGCCCCGGCGAGACGAAGCCGGTTCCGCCCTGGCGGTGAGCTCGAGGGCGTCCAGGGTGGTCATCACATGGCGGCGGCGCCCCGGCCTGCGGCGCGGTTGACGCCCCGGCCTCGGCGGCGTCAAATCAGCGGCGCGAAGAGAGCTCGTCAGCCCGCGAGCCTGGAGAGCCCGACGGATGTTCCGCACGCTGCTGGCCGCCGCGTTCGTGCTCGCCTGGACGCCCCCGGTGAGCGCGTCAGCCCTCGTCCTCCGGGGGACGGTGGTCGACGGCAGCCAGGCGCCGGTGGCCGGCGCCCGGGTGAGCGCCGAAGGGCAGGCCCAGAGCGCCGAGACGGCCGCGGACGGTGCCTTCCTGCTGGCGCTGCCGGCGGCTCCGGACCGCCTGCGCCTGCGCGTCGAGCGCGCCGGCTTCGAGCCCGTCCGCCGCGAGCTGAGCGCCGCCGACGCGGCCACCGTGATCCGGATCGTGCTGACGCCCGCCCGCGTGACGGAGGCGGTGACGGTGACGGCCTCGCGCCTCGACCTGCCGCTGTCCGACAGCCCCGCCGGGACCACCGCGGTCGACGCGGACACGCTGCGCTCGATGCCGCGGGGCATCGGCGCCGAGGAGGCGCTGGCGACGGTGCCGGGGGTCAAGGTCGACAACCAGGCCGACGGCGAGCGGGTCCACCTCTCGATCCGCGGGCAGGGCATCCTGACCGAGAACGGGATCCGCGGCATCCAGGTGCTGATGGACGGCATCCCGCTCAACGACCCCAGCGGATTCGTGCCGGATCTCTACGACGTGGACTGGATGTCGGTCGACCGCATCGAGGTGCTGCGCGGGCCGGTCGCCTACCTCTACGGCGGCGGCTCCTCGGGCGGGATCATCGAGATCGCCACCCGGGACGGGGGCCAGGCGCCGGTGGGAGGGCGGGTCTGGGCCGACGGCGGCTCGTACGGCTTCTGGAAGCTGCACGGCGACCTCGGCGGGTCGAGCGGCGCGTTCAACTACTACCTGGACGCGTCCGCCGACCGGGGCGACGGCTACCGCGAGCACACCGCCTTCTGGGGCAACAAGGCCGCGGGCAAGCTGTCCTGGCAGGTCTCGCCGCGGGTGCACCTCGCCGCGCGGCTCGGCGGCACCGGCTACTTCAACGAGAACGCGGAAGGACTGAACGCCGAGCAGGCCGTGGAGAACCCGCGCCAGCCCAACCCCGACGCGCTGACCTACGACGAGTACCAGAAGACCATCCGGCAGACGGCGGCGGTGACGGGCACCGTCGACTTCAGCGCCAGCCAGGTGCTCACGTTCGCCGGCTACTTCCGCCACACCGGCTTCACCGAGTCCGTCCCCTCCTCCGTCCAGCACCGCGGCCTCGACGCGCCGGGGCTGAGCGCGCAGTACCTGCTGCGGATGCCGATGGGGAGGCTCCGCAACACGCTGAGCGCGGGCTTCGACCTCGACCGCCAGGTCATCGACGAGTACCGCCACCCCAACCTCGGCGACGCGGTGGAGGGCCCGGAGCTCCTGTCGGACCAGACGGCCGTGCAGCGCCGGGCCGGCGGCTTCCTCCAGGACCGGCTGGAGCTGAGCGCGCGCTGGGCGCTGCTGGCCGGGCTGCGCTACGACGTCATCACCAACGACCTCACCGACCGCCTGCAGGCGGGCGGCGTCGACCTGTCGGGCGGCGCCCGCTTCCGGCGGGCCACGGGCCGCGTCGCCGTCGACTGGAACGCGAGCCCGAGGGCGGACGTCTTCGCCAGCTGGGGCCAGGGTTTCCTGCCGCCCGCGACCGAGGAGCTGTACGCCAACCCGGAGGCTCTCGGTGGCTTCAACACCGGCCTGCGGCCCGCGACCTCGCAGGGCGAGGAGCTGGGCCTGCGCGGCGCGCTCGGCGCTTCCGCCTCCTACGGCGTGTCCGGCTTCCACGTCGAGACGCACGACGACTTCGAGCGTTACCGGATCGAGGAGCGGCCGCTCGAGACCTTCTACCGCAACGCCGGCAACAGCCGGCGCCTCGGGCTGGAGGCGCAGCTGCGCTGGCTGCCGGTCACGGCGCTGACCCTGCACGCGTCGTACACGTACAGCCACTTCACCTACACCTCGTACGACAGCGTCACCTACGGCGCCGACCTCGCCGGCAACCGGGTCCCGAACTCGCCCGCCCACCAGCTCTACCTGGAGGCCGAGTACCGCTTCAAGGGCTGGGTGCTCGGGCTCAACGACCTCACGATGAGCCGCGCCTACGTCGACGCCACCAACACCACCTGGACCAATGGCTACTCGCTCCTCGGCGCACGGGCTGGCCGCCGCTTCAAGGTCGGGAAGGGCGAGGCCGAGCTGTACGCCGTCGGGCGCAACGTCACCGGAACGAAGTACGTCGCCTTCACCGAGCCCGACCCCGACGGCAACTCCTACCACCCGGGGCCGACCGCGGAGTTCTTCGGCGGCCTCCAGGTCCGCTTCTGAAGGCCGGCGGTCACGTCAGCGTGGCGCCGGCGTCGCCTCCGGCCGCACCAGCAGCGCGAGCCGCGGGAAGGTGAAGGCGCCGGCCACGTCGTCGATGACGTTCACCTGGCAGGTGTAGAGGCCGGGCTTGAGGGAGGCGGCGGGGACCGCGAGCTGCACGACGGCCGCCTTGCGGTCGGGGGCCAGCAGCTGCTCCACCTCCACGGTGGGCGTCTCGTAGCGGCGGACGTTGCCGCGGTAGAAGCCGATGCTGGTGAGCAGGTGGACCGCGCCCGACGGGCTGCGGGCGGGGTCGTAGACCTCGTAGTAGAAGTAGAGGGGCTGGCGGGTGGAGACGACGTGGGTGACGCTGGGGACCAGCTCCGAGCCGTCGCGTGCCAGCGGGCTCGCGGGCTCCCCCTTCGCCGCCGGCGCGAGCTGGGTCCCGAACACGACGGAGCTCACCTTGACCGCGCTGCGCCGCAGGTCCGGCACCGTCAGGTCCGATTCGAAGGAGCCGAAGGCCCCGCCCTGGTCCTCGCGGACCACGACCTTGAGCCGGTACTTCCCGGGTGGCAGCGTGAAGCCGGTCCGGTACTGGACGCTCTTCTGCTGCACCTCCGCTCCGGCGACGCTCAGCGTGTCGCGCAGCTTCGCCACCGCGCGCTTCGCCTCGTCCCGCACGACGCCGGCGAGGTCGAGGGAGATCCGGCGAGTCCCCCCGCCGGGGGTCGGCGGCAACGCGGAGCCGGGCACCGCGATCGCGACCGGGACGTAGTAGCGGTTCTCGCCGGTGCGAAAGTGCGCCGACTGCACCCACACCGGGAAGTCGGTGCTGGACAGGTCCGTCAGCAGCTGGTCCTGGAGCTGGCGCTCCCGGTCCTCGTGCCCGGAATGCTGAAAGTCGCGGTCGGCGTAGTAGCCGGAGCGGTGCTCCACCCGCAGGTCGGGGCGGTTCACCCGGATCCTGACCCGCCGGAAGCGGCCGTCCCGGGCCGTGTTCGTGCTGGCGTAGCCGATGATGTAGTAGGCGGAGCTGTCCTGCACCACCCGCTCGTAGACCCCACCGAAGTCGTTGGTGTCGAAGAAGGCGTGGCCGCCGGTGTCGGTGGCGAGGGCGGCCAGCGTGTCCTGCGAGGTGAGCTGCTGGTCGTACTGCTGGTGCAGGGCCGCTCCCGTGAAGACGCTGGTCCCGCCGGCGCTCGCCTGGCGCGCGTCGCCCCCCGGCACCACCGCCTCCAGCCCGCGGACGTCCACCGGATAGATGGAGAGGTTCGCCTTCACCGCCCGGTCGATGGCGGCGCGCAGCTGCACCTGGTTGTCGGCGGTCGCGCCGGACACGCCGCCGCTGAAGTAGACGACCGACTTCTTCTGCACCACCGGCGCCAGCGCCTTCGCCAGGTCCTCGATCGCGCGCAGCCGGCGGTCGATGTCGAAGAGGTCGAGCTCGCTGGTGTCCGCCGCGAAGGCGTCGGCGTCGGAGCCGATGTCGCTGCCGGGGTCGGCCGGGGCGTCCGGGGCGTCGTCGCTGCCGACCAGCCGGTCGAGGGCGCGCCCGAGGACGGCCCGGTCGGCGGTGAAGTCCTGCAGGACCGAGAGGCCCGAGCCGATCGCCGCCACCGCCACCAGGTCCGAGGCGGTCATCCTCGTCTCCACGTACGCCTTGGCCGAGTCGACGCCCCGCTGCAGCTGCTCCGGCTCCATGCCGTTGGTGTCGAACAGCAGCACGACCAGCCGGTGGCCGCCGGCGGCGGGAGTCGGTGCGGCTGGGGCGCGTCTGAGCAGGGGCGGCGGAGACGCTTCCTCGTCCGGCTCCGGCTGCGTCGCGTGCTGGGTCGGCAGGTCCTCGAACTCGAAGGTCGCGATGGACTGCGGTTTGTCGTCCTCGGTGACCGAGAAGTCCTCCCGCCCGAGGCCGCGCACCAGGGCACCCGTCCTGTCGCGTACCACCGCCGTCACCCGGACCAGCCCGACGCCGGCGCCGAACTGCGGCACCCCCTGGGCCGCTCGCGCAGCGGCCGGCGGCGCGGCGGGAAGCGCGAGCGCCGCGCCCAGCACGACGGCCGTCCCGGCGCCGGGCCGCGTCAAAACCGGAACCTCGTCTGGATCTGGATCGACCGCATGGAGCCGACCTGGACCACCTGGCCGAAGGTCGGCGAGTTCACCACGGTGTCGATGCCGACGAGCGGCGGGGTGTTGAAGACGTTGTTCGCCTGGACGCGGATGGAGAGCGTCCGCGGCCGGCCGAGGTCGACGTTCTTGATGAGGCCCATGTTGACCAGGAAGGTGCCGGGGCCGATGACCGTGTTCCGGCCGGCGTCGCCGAAGGAACCGGTCGGCGGCAGCGTGAAGGCGGCGGTGTCGAACCAGCGGGCGACCGTGGGGTCGGGGAGCTCGACGGCCTCTCCGGTCACGTTCGCCCGCAGCGTGCCGTTCACGCCGCGGGCCACGTCGGCGTAGTCGCCGAGCACGCGCGCCGTGAACGGCGTGCCCGACTGCAGGCTGGCCGTCCCGCTCCACACCCAGCCCCCGAGCAGGCTGGCGAGCGCGCCCTCGCGCAGCCACTTCCGTCCCGGGCCCACCGGCAGCTCCAGCAGCCAGTCCGCGGCGAGGTTGTGCCGCCGGTCGAAGCTCGACAGCCCCCGCTCTGCCGCCAGGTCCTGGTCGTTCTGGGCCACCACCGCCGCGCCCCCCCCGATCGAGGAGGCGTCGTCGATCGACTTGCCGTAGGTGTAGGCGACGCCGAAGCCGAAGCCGTGGGTCAGGCGCCGGCGCACGCGCAGCGTCCCCGAGTGCATGATCGACGTCGCCCCCGAGGACTCCCAGATGAACGGCGCCACGTCCGGGATGCGCAGGCCGGTGGGGCCGCGGTTGGGCGCGCGCTGCAGGTCGAGGTCGTACCCGCGGGTGCCGGTGTAGCCGACGTCGACCATCAAGTCGCCGGCGAACTGGCGCTGCAGGTCCAGGTTCCAGATCATCACCGCCGGCAGCTGGTAGCTCTTGTCGATCCCGTAGGAGTTGGTGGTGGCGGCGCCCGGCTGGGTCAGCCCGTCCTGCAGCGGCAGCGCGGCCTCCACGGTGCCCAGCAGCGTCTTGCTCTCGGCAAAGGGCGGCTGGCCGGCGAGGTGCTGGGCGATGCCGCTGTAGACGCCGAGGCCGTAGTTGATCCCGAAGCCTCCGCGCACGCTCAGCGAGGGCTTCGCCTTCCAGGCCAGCCCGATGCGCGGGGCGAGGTTGTTCCAGTCGGCGTTCACCAGGCTCTTCGGGAAGGGGCCGGTGAAGGCGCCGCTCTGGCCGGCGAGGACGGGCACCGCCGCCGAGAAGTCCGGCGGCACGTCGAGGTTGACCAGGTGGTCGTTGGCCTCGACCAGCGGCGAGACGCACTCGTAGCGCAGGCCCAGGTTCAGCGTGAGGTTCGAGTGCAGCCGCCAGTCGTCCTGCACGAACAGGTTCCAGGCGTCGCCGCGCAGCTCGATGTGGCCGGGGCCGTACTGGACCGAGGCCTGCTGCGCGCGCCCGAGCAGGAAGTCCGCGAAGTCGAGACCGCTCCCCGGCACGGTCGCGCCGCCGGAGACGGCGCTGGTGTAGAAGCCGGTGAAGACGAAGGTGCCGCGGGGGTTGGTGTCGGTGTCGCTGTCGAGCTTCTGGGTGCGGAACCCGCCGCCGAACCTCAGGTTGTGGCTGCCCCAGGAGCGGGTGGCGACCTCGCTCACCGAGAGGCGCTGGTCGAGCCGGGAGGAGGGGTTGCGGTCGCGCAGCGAGGTGAAGCTGCTGAAGGTGAGGTTCGGCACTCCCCAGTCGAAAGGATCGCTGGATGCCCCGAGGACGCCGGCCTCGCCGGCCACGTCGCGCACGCCGGCGAACAGGTTCTGTCCGGTCGACTGGTTGCGGTTGTAGTCGAAGCGGATCTGGTGGAAGACGCGTCCCGTCGGCAACGAGATCGAGACCGGCACGTCCCAGCTCGAGACGCGCGTCTCGCCACCCACCGTGGGGAACGTCGGCGTGTCCTGCGCGCTCGCGTGCCGGTAGGTGACCGCGGCGGTGACGCTCGGCCGCCGCCTGCCCGTCCCCCGCCGTCCCTGGGCGCCGCGGCCTGCGCCACCCGGCCGTGCCGGGGCCGCGCCCAGCGCGTGGTTCAATCGGAGCGTCACCTGGTCGGAGGAGCTGCTGGTCGCGGTGACGTAGTGGTAGTTCTGCGTGGTGCCCGTCTGGTTGGGCAGGGGGATGAAGTCGAGCAGCGCCCGGGCCGCGGGGTCGATGCGGTCGGCGGGGATCACGTTGCCGGGAAAAGGCTCGCCGCTGAGCGGGTCGTCGATCGTCCGGTCGAGGTCGGAGAAGTCGCCGTCGCGCTCGGCCTCCGTCGGCACCGTCGAATAGGCGTCGTAGGGGTTGCGCGTGCGCGAGCCGGAGTAGCTGAGGTTGAACGAGGTCCGCGAGGTCCCGTCGTAGAGGCCGGGGATCTTCACCGGCCCGCCGAGCGTCGCGCCGTAGCGGTTCTGGAAGTACTGTGCCTTCTCGGTGGGCTGGCCGTTCAGCGAGAACGGCCGAGCGTCGAAGGGCGAGCCGGCCGCGTTGTAGAAGACGGAGCCCTGCAGCCGGTTGCTGCGGTTGAAGCCGCCGAACCCCTCTCCGCGGGGACCTCCAGGGCCGAACCCTCCGGGCCCGAAGCCGCCGGGTCCGCCGCCGGGGAAGCCGCGTCCGCCCGGCGGGCCGTCGATGCCGGCCTGTGCGACACGCCGGGCGAGCGCGTCGAGGTCGCCGCCGGCCTCGTCCAGCCACTGCAGGCGGTCGTGGAAGAGCAGCGCATCCAGGGTCTGCACCTGGCGGCCGCTGCCGGCGAGAGCGACCGACTCGGTCGGCGCGTCGGCCGAGAAGCCGGGCGGGAGCAGCGCCTGCGCCGCGGCGTCGGGCGCTTCGCCGAGAGCCTCGCCCGCGGCATCGGCGGCCACGTCGACGCCCTGGAACCGACCCTCTCCGAAGCCGCCGCGTCCGCTCCGAGGCGCCCCGTTCGGCGGCGCGCCGCCGGGGCGGGCTTCCCTCGACCGCAGCACCATCTCGAGCTCGACGGTGGCTCGACACGCCCCCGGGGCGAGCACGACCTCGCGGGTGAGCGGGGCGAATCCGGTCAGGCTGGCGCCGAGCGTGAACGCGCCGGCAGCCGGCACCCGGAACGCGAAGGAGCCGTCGAGCGCGGACGAGGTGGCCACGACGTCGGCGCGTCCCTCGGGCGCCAACGTCACCACCACCCCGGGCAGCGGCGCACCGGCGGAGCGAATCGTGCCGCGGACCTCGCAGCTGGCGGCGGGGCGCGCGGCCGCCGGCTCCTGCCCGTCCGCCAGGGCAGGACACGCGGCAAGCACGCCGGCCAACGCACACCAGAGCGGCATTGCAGCCATTCCAGCACGGGGTGCGTCGGGGCGGTGTAAGGGTTGCGTAAACGCGATAGGCTTCGCTCCGATGCGCGGGCTCGGCGTGGTCCTGCTGTTCTCGCCCTTCGCCGTCGCCTGTGGCGGCGGCACGAACCCGACGACACCGGCCAGCCCCACCCCGGCCATCGGCCCGGCGGGGACCATCCAGGTCTCCGGAACCTCGACCGTGCCCGCGGCGACGCGGCCCGGCCAGAACTACTGGTGTTGGAGCAACTACGGCAACGACGTCCGCGGCACGGAGGCGCTGGTGTCCGGCCTCCACCTCGCCGTGCTCCGCGCCGGGGGGCACAACAACGACACCAACACCAGCGACGGCTTCGATCCTTTCGACGAGACGCAGATCGACGCCTTCGTCGCGTACTGTCGGCGCGTGGGCGCCGAGCCGATCCTGCAGGCGCCGCTGCTGAAGAACGCCTCCGGTGGCCCGGCCACCGCGGGGGACGCGGCCGACATGGTGCGCTACTGCAACCGCACGCGGGGCTACGGCGTCCGCTACTGGGAGGTCGGCAACGAGCCGGACCTCTACTCGGACCAGGGCGACCGTCCCGGCTACGACGCCTCGCAGTTCTGCGGCGACTTCAACGCCTGGAGCGTGGCGATGAAGCGGGCCGACCCCTCCATCCAGGTGCTGGGGCCCGAGCTGTCCTGGAAGTACTACCCCCAGTCGGGCGCGAACGACTGGCTGACACCCTTCCTGTCGGGCTGCCGCGGCCACTACGACGTGGTGGCGATCCACCGCTACCCGTTCGCCGCCGGCGACTGCACGATCGCCAACGCCATGGGCGACGTGGCCCTCCTCGATCAGGTGGTGCAGGGCGTGCGCGCGCAGATGGCGGCGGCCGGCGTCGGCGACCTGCCGCTCGCGATCACCGAGGCGAACATCTCCTGGGACGGCACCCCGGCGAGCAGCACGCAGTCGGCTTCGCCGCAGACGTTCTACGCGGGCCTGTGGGTGGCCGACACGCTCGGCGCCGCCATCGCCCGCCGGCTGTGGGCGATGTGCTACTGGAGCCTGTCGGAGAGCTGGACGCTGGGGTTCATCGAGGCCGGCACCGGCAAGCCCAGGCCGAGCTACTACGGCTTCCAGATGGTCGCCGAGCACGTCGGTCCGACGCTGCTGCAGGCGAGCGCGCCTTCGGGGTTCTCCGTCTACGCCAGCCGCAGCGCGAAGGCCGACGCCACCGCGCTGGTGGTGGTCAACAAGAACGCCACCTCCAACACCGAGACGATCGCCCTCGCGGAGCTGCCCGGCGCCTCGGCGACCCGGAGCTACGACTTCCCTCCTTACAGCCTGACCGCGCTGGAGGTGCCCGACGACGGGGGCACGATGCGCGTCTGGAGCTACACCAAGGCGATGGCGGACGCCGGCAGCGGCCCGCAGCAGGTGCAGTGAGGGGGCGACGATGGGGAGGATTGCCATGCCACGACTCGCCGTGCTCGGCCTGCTGCTCGCGGCCGCCGCTCCCGCTCTCGCGCAGACCGCGTACACCGGCCACGGCGCCGGCAGCCTGCCGCCGGAGATCGTCGCCCGTTACGCGCCGAAGCCGTTGCCCGCCGAGCTGGCCTCGCGCATCCAGGTGCTGATGGACGTGCGGGCCCCGGGCCTGGGCGTGGTGACCGCCGACGGCTCACGGCTCTTCTTCGGCTGGTCGGTGACGGGCACGCCGCAGGTCTGGCGCCTGGACGGGCCCGACCGCTTCCCGGTCCAGCTCACGGGCGGCGAGGAGCGGACCTCGGTCGCGGGCCTCATGCCGGACGGCAGGACCGTGATCGTCCAGCGTGACCGCAAGGGCGAGGAGAACCCCGGCCTCTACCTGGTGCCCGCCGAGGGCGGCGCGCCGACGGCGATCCAGCACCTGCCCGGCGTGCAGACCTTCTTCGACTTCGTCACGCCCGACGGCGAGTGGGTGTACTTCCACGCCAACGACCAGAAGCCCGACGCCTACGCGGTGTACCGCTGGAACGCGCGGACGAGAGCGAAGGAGACGCTCCTCTCCGAGCCCGGCCTGTGGTCGGTGGCCGACCACCGCGACGACGGACGGCTGCTGCTGCAGAAGGCGACCGGCTCGCTCTCCAGCGAGTACTCGGAGTGGGACCCGGCCACGCGGAAGCTCACGCCGGTGATCGGCCAGGGCGAGTCGGCGGAGTACCAGGTGCGCTACGGCGCGGCCTCCGGCCAGTTCCTGGTGCTCACGCCCAAGCTCGGCGAGTTCCGCCGGCTCTATCTCCTGTCCGGCGGGCGGTTGCAGGCGATCACCCCCGAGATGAAGTGGGACGTCTCCGCGTTCGACGTGGACGAGGCCAGGCTCCACGTGCTCTACACGATCAACGAGGGCGGCTACACCCGCCTCGGCGGCCTGGACGCGAGGACCCTTCAGCCGCTCGGGCTGCCGCAGCTCCCGAAGGACGCCGACCACGTCTACGCGGGCTCCACCACCCCGAACGGCCGCTTCACCACCTTCGGCGTGGAGAGCGCCCGGGCGCCCAGGACGAGCTACGTCTACGACTGGCAGAAGGGAACGCTCACCCGCTGGGTGGTGCCGAGCGCGCCCGAGGTCGACACCGCGAGCTTCGTCCCGGCCACCCTCGACAGCTACCCCGCCCGCGACGGCACCAGGATCCCGGTCTTCGTGCGGCGGCCCGCCCGGTGCGATCCCGCGCCCTGCCCGGTGATCGTCGAGTTCCACGGCGGACCGGAGGGGCAGGCGCAGCCCGGCTTCTCTCCCTACACCCAGATCTTCGTGGAGGCCGGGTTCGTCTTCGTCGAGCCCAACGTCCGCGGCAGCGACGGCTACGGCAGGAGCTGGCTCGACGCCGACAACGGGCCGAAGCGTCTGGCGATCCTGAGCGACATCGAGGACGCCGCGACCTGGGCCCGCCGGACCTTTGCCGCCTCCGGCAGGGCGCCGCGTGTCGGGGTGATGGGCGGCAGCTACGGCGGCTACTCGACGCTGATCGCCATGACCAAGCTGGCCGGGGCCTACGACGCCGGGGTGTCGATCGTGGGCATCTCGAACCTGCTGACCTTCCTGCAGAACACGGCGCCCTACCGGCGCATCCTGCGCATCAGCGAGTACGGCGACCCGGTGAAGGACAGGGACGCTCTCGTCGAGCTCAGCCCCACCACCCACATCGCGAAGCTCAAGGCCCCGCTGCTGATCGAGGCCGGCGCCACCGACCCGCGGGTGCCCGTCGGCGAGGCGGTCCAGATGTACGAGGCGGCGCAGAAGACCGGCGTGCCGACCGAGCTCGTCATCTTCGCCGACGAGGGCCACGGCGCCGGCCGCCGCGACAACCAGGTGCTGATGGTCGGACACGCGCTGCGCTGGATGAACCGGTATCTCAAGGGCGAGGGGCAGGGCCCGGCAAGTCGTTGAGGAGTGAGCGGGATCACGCCGGATCCGCCCGATACAACCCAGACGCACCGGCGGCCCTCTAACAAAAGCAACCGCGGGCTCCAGGCCCGCGGGCAGACAGGGGGAGCCATGGGAAAGAGCGCAGTGAGTCTGGCCGGCGCGGCGGCGCTGGTCGTCGGCCTGACGGGGGCGGCCTGGGCGCAGGAGATCCAGGAGCGCAGGGAGAACCAGCAGGACCGCATCGCCCAGGGCATCAAGAGCGGGCAGCTCACGGCAGGTGAGACGGCACGCCTCGAGCGCCGGGAGGCCGGCCTCAACCATGAGATCCGGACCGACCGCCAGGCCAACGGCGGAACGTTGACCCCGCAGGAGCGGCGCCAGGTCAACCACCAGCAGAACCGGCTGTCGAGGCAGATCTACCGGGACAAGCACAACCAGCGCCGGCAGCCCCGGCCGTAGCCGCGTCGGACCCACGCCAGACCGACCGGGGGCCCGCCCGCAGAGGGCGGGCTCCCGCTGGCGGCGCGGGTCGACACGCTGATCAGAACGCGGCCGGGTAGCAGGCGGCGCGGTAGATGCCGGTGTCCGTCCGCACGTAGACGTCCGAGAGGTTGATCTTGTAGTGCTCGCTGAAGTCGTTGGTCCGCTTCAGCAGCACCTCCTCGCCGTCGAAGATGCCGCAGTAGCCCTGGGCGGCGAGCAGGGCGATCACCCCCTTCTGGTAGGCGAGCGGGTCCTTGGCGCGAGGCTGGCCGTTCTTGGTGTCGGTGTAGTCGAACAGCTCCGGGTGGTCCTTCTCCATCTGCTTGACCGCCGCCAGCACGTCGTCGATGTAGTTCCCGCTGCCCGGACGGCCGCAGGCGACGTAGGTGCTGGGCGGCAGCGTGCAGCCGGCGGGGGGGGGCACGGTGGGCGTTGGCGTGGCCCCCGGCACCGGGAAGTTCGCCGGCTCGCAGGTGTACAGGTAGAAGCGGCGGACGCCTCCCTTCGAGGAGAGGATGCTGTACTCCTCGCTGTAGCCGTTGTCGTGCTTGATCGAGAACTCCAGCCCGTCGTCCGTCTGGGCGCAGTAGCCGTCCTTGTCGAGCTGCTTGATGAAGTCGACGGCGTAGGCGCCCGTGTTCAGCACCTGGTCGCCCTTGAACATCTCGGGGTGCTGCGCCTGCAGGAGCTGGATGGTGCCGGTCAGCTCGCCCATGAAGTCGGGCGGCTGGGTGTTGCAGGTCGCCTTCGCGCTGCCGGGCCCCAGCTTGACGCAGGTCTGGGACAGCGGCGCGATGGTGGGCACCGGGGTCGGCGTGGCCGCCACGGGCGTGGGCACCGGGACACCCGGCGAAGACGGGCTCTTGCTGCCCCCGCCGCCGCAATGGCTCGCCAACAGGGCGCAGCACGCCGCCACGATCAACCGACCCCGGATTCCAGCTTCGAGCTTCATCGTGCCTCCAGCAGACAGACGACAGGCTACCTCGACGGCGACGCCGACGCCAAGACCCCGAGTCTCATTCACTTCACTGCGACTGAACGTGATCAGCGCACTTGAACCGGCGTATACACGAGCGTATAGAATGGCGGCTGGAGCTTCTTGGCCAGAAGGAGGCAGACCTGTGGCACGTCTGCTGCTGAGCGGTGCATGGCTGGTGTCGGTCGCCCTGGCGTTCCCGGCGGCTTCTTCCGCCGACGATCCGCCGGACCGGGTCGCACGGCTGAGCTACGTCGAGGGCTCGGTCTCGTTCCGCCCGGGCGGGGTGGAGGAGTGGGGACCCGCCCCCGTCAACCGGCCCCTCACCATCGGCGATGGCCTCTGGACGGACCGGGGCGGGCGCTGCGAGGTGCAGCTCGGCAGCATGACCGTCCGCCTGGCGCCCGAGACGGACTTCGCGTTCCTCAACCTCGACGACAACGTCACCCAGCTGCAGATGACACGCGGCGCCGCCAGGCTCGACGTGCGCCGCCTGGCCGAGGGCGAGGCGGTCGAGATCGACACCCCGAACGCGGCGCTGTCGCTGCGCCAACCCGGCGTCTACCGCGTGGACGTCGAGGAGAACGGCGACTCCCGGCTGACCGTCCGGCGAGGCGATGCCACCGCCACCGCCGAGGGCTCGGAGTTCCCCGTCTACGAGCACGAGACGGGCGTGTTGGTGGGCATGCGGGAGCCGCAGTACGACGTGCAGGACGAGGGCGCCCCGGACGACTGGGAGCGCTGGTGCGCGGACCGCGACCGGGGCGACGAGTCCCACGTCTCCGCCCGCTACGTGTCGCCGGACATGCCGGGCTGGGAGGACCTCGACACCTACGGGCGCTGGCAGCCGGTGCCCGGGTACGGCATGGTCTGGATGCCGACGGAGGTCTCAGCCGGCTGGGCCCCCTACCATGACGGGCACTGGGGCTACGTCGCCCCCTGGGGCTGGACCTGGATCGACGACGCGCCGTGGGGCTTCGCGCCGTTCCACTACGGGCGCTGGGCCCACGCGGAGCGGGGCTGGTTCTGGGTGCCGGGCCGGGTGGTCGCCCGGCCGGTCTATGCCCCCGCGCTGGTCGCCTTCGTGGGCGGGGGCGGCTGGAGCGTGTCCCTCTCGCTCGGCGGCGGAGGCGTCGCCTGGTTCCCGCTGGGCCCGCGCGAGGTCTACTACCCGGCCTACGCCGTCAGCCCGGCGTACGTCCGCAACGTCAACGTCACCAACGTCAGCGTGACCCGCATCAACGTCACCAACGTGAACGTCAGCAACGTCACCTACGTGAACCAGGCGGTGCCCGGGGCCGTCACCGCTGTGCCGCGTCAGGCCTTCGTCTCGGCGCAGCCCGTGGCGGCCGCGGCCGTCGCGGTCCCGCCCCGCACGGCGGCCACGCTTCGCGCGAGCGCCGGCCCGGTCGGCGTGCAGCCGACGGTGCAGAGCGTGCTGTCGCACCAACCGCGGTCGGGCTTCGCGCCGACGAGCGTGCCGCGGCCTCCGGCGGCCATCGCCTCGCGCCCCGTGGTCGCCCGCCTGACTCCGCCGCCGCCGCCCTCGCTCACCGCGGTCGGTGTCGCCCACACGACGCCGGTCATCGCGCCGCACATCCGGCCCGCCATCCCGCCGGCGGGCGCGTCCGCGGTCGCGCTGAAGCCCCTCCATCCCGGACTCGCCACAAAGAGGCCGGTCACCGCTGCCACTACACCAACGGTGCTGCACGGCGCGGGCGAGCATCACGCACCGGTCACGACACCGGAGGCGGCACACACGGGCACCGGAATGACGGGGTCCGGAGCGACGCTCCACCCGGCTGGACACCCGAGTAGCGAGCCGCTCTACGTGCCCCACCACGAGTCGGAGGTGAAGAGCCATACCTCGGGCGGCGGCACCTCGACCACCTCGACGTCGGGCGGCACGGCGACCCAGTCCGGCGGCGCGACCTCGAACACCGCGAAGACGGGCGGTGCGGGCAGCATCGATGCCCACCACGTCCAGCACGAGGAGGAGGTTCACAGGCCGCCGGAGATCAAGCACCCGGCGGCTCATCCCGCCCCGACGCCGACGCCGCACCCGACGCCGACGCCGCATCCGCACCCGACGCCGACGCCGCACCCGCACCCGACGCCGACGCCGAAGCCGCACAACTGAGGCGTCGGGCGCGCCTCAGATCGCGGCCAGCACCTTCTCCAGGAACTCGCGGTTCGCCCGCGCGTTGGCGGCCGTCGCCTCCGGGGTGTCGGCGATGGCGCAGCACTCGACCATGATGGGGCCGTCGAAGCCGGCCGCCTTCAGCACCTTGAAGACGCCGGCGAAGTCCACCTTGCCAGTGCCGAACTGGATCATCACCTCGCTCTGCGGCGCGGCGCAGTCCTTCGCGCAGAAGCCCGTCACGTACTGCACGATCGGCTTCAGCTCGGCCACCGGGTCCTTGCCCGTGTAGTAGATGATGTTGCCGGCGTCGTACCAGATCCTGAAGTTCGCCTGGCCCACCTTGTTCAGGCCGGCGATGATCTCCTGCGAGGAGCCGCTGCTGCCGCCGTGAGGCTTCATCACCACCTGCACGCCCTTGTCGGCGGCGTAGGCGGCGGCCCGGGCCATGGACCGGAAGTACTGGTCCCACTGCGCGGGCTCCTCGACGCCGAACGTCATCACGTACTTGAGCCCGAGGAAGGCCGCGTTGTCGACTTGCTTCTGCAGGCTCTTGACGGTGTCCTCCAGCGGGACGTCGTGACGGCTGTGCAGCGCGCCCAGGTTCGCGCTGAGGCCGCTCGCGGCCAGCCTGCCCTTGAGGGCGTCGAGGTACTTCGGGGTGGCCTCGGCGCCGATGAACGGCTCCGCGTCCGTCCGCGTCAGCAGCCCCGTCGTCGTGTAGCCCGCGGCCTTGATGGCCTTCAGCGTCTCGTCGAACGTCCACTTCGTCCACGGCCGGTTGAAGCAGCCGATCGGCCACGCCACGCCGGCAGCCGGGGCGGCCAGCGGCGACGGCGCCTGGGCCAGCACCGCCGCTCCCGCCAGGAGCGTCGTGCCCTCACGGATGAACTCCCGCCTCGTCCGCTCCATGTCCCCTCCTTGTCGGCTGCCGCGGCTCGGGCCGCCGGGCGATGAGGAGAGTCTACTCTCTCCGCTCCGGACCGGACCGCGCGCTGCCCGGGGCCGATCAGCGGCGGCGATCGTTCACGAACCCCCGCATCCAGAGGTACATCGCCTCGACGTCGCTCGAGCGGTAGTCGTGGCCGCCGGGGAAGGTGACGAACGCGAGGTTGGGGTTGCCCGCGCCCTGCAACAGCCGGTAGGCGGCCTGGTTCACCTCGAGCAGGCCGTCGGAGGTGCCGACGACGAAGTACGTGGGCAGCTCGCGCAGGGCCGCGGCGGCCGCCTCGTCCAGCTCCCCCGGGTTGTACGAAAGGGCTCCCGCGTGGATCCCCAGCGCGGCCCAGACCTCGGCGGAGCCGAGGGCGATGTGCCAGGCGCCGGAGCCACCCATCGAGTGGCCGCACAGGTACTGCCGGCTCTCGTCCACGCGGACGAGGCGCATGACGGTCGCGAGGCCTTCCCAGATGTCGGTCTCGGCGACGCCGCGGTACCACAGGTTTCCCCGCCCCCACGGCGAGATCAGATACCCGTCCTCGAACGCATAGCTCGTCCCCGGATTCGAGAAGGGATAGGCCAGGTACGGCAGGCGGTCCCCGGCGACGTCCCACAGCCCGTGGAGCTGGATGTAGACCGGGTACTCGCGCTGGACGTCCCAGCGTGCGGGCAGCGTGAGCCAGGCGAACGAGACCTGGCCGTCCGTCGGAGAGACCCAGGAGACGATCAGCGGCCGCGAGCGGTCGAGGTAGCTCTCGCGCAGCCGGGGGCTGTGGGGGGTCGACGCGTCCATGAACGACTCCCACATCGCCTGGAGGCTCTGGTCGTCGGCCGGGTAATGGCGGTCCCCCGCTGCAATCACCTGCATGATCGAGTTGAAGTGGAGCCGGAGCAGCGGATCGTCGGACTCGTCCGAGAGCGCCTGCAGCGTGGCGTGCAGGTCCGCGCGGCAGTCGGTCTGCTGCGAAGGCTCGGCCGGCGAGCTTCCGCTGCAGCCCGCGCACGCCAGGCCGATCGCGCCCAGGGCCGCCGTCCAGAGTCGTCGCTGCCGCATGGATCGCCCCCGAGCCATCATTGCCGCGAGAGCCGTGGCGGATACGGCTCGGGAACCACCGTCAGGCGACGATCATCGACGGACGGCGGGTTCGGTCGGCTGGCGCGCCGTCAGCGTGCGCGGCGTCGCGCGCGCGAGCGCCTCGCGGACGGCGAACGCGGCAGGCTTGGGCCGGTACTCGTCGTCGAAGAGGAGCGGGATGTCCTTCAGGCGGGTCTTCGTCTCGATCGTCGTCGGATAGCGGTCGGTGAACGTCCACACCGTCACGCCCTGGCACGCCGGCACCTCCAGGCACGCCCGCACGGCGTTGCCGTACGCGTCGGCCTGCCGCTGCAGCTCGGCCGCCTCGTCGTAGGCCAGGCCGAGGGTGAGGAGGTGTCGGGGGGTGCGCGTGAACACGTTGAGCTCGGTGATCTCGACGGCGACGCCCAGGGCCGCGAAGCGGCGCAGCGTCGCCTCGATCTGCCCGCGGGTCGGCCCCGCTCCGCCGAACAGCGGCACCACGTGTCCCTGGAAGCCGACGGCGTCGAGCGGCGCACCCTCCTGCCGCAGGCGCCGCACCAGCCGATAGCAGCGCTCCTGGCGGGACCCCGGCTCGAGCGTCCCGAACTCGTTGACGAACAGCTGCGCGGCGGGGTCCGCCGCCCGCGCCAGGCGGAGCGCCTCCGCGACGTAGCCGGGGCCGAGCGTCCGGGAGAAGACGTGCTCGGCGAGGCCCTCGGCCTGCTCCGCGCTGCCCTTCCAGGCGAGCGGCTCGTTGACGACGTCCCAGGCGTCCACCCGCCCCGCGTAGCGCTTCATCACCGTCTGGATGTGGGACGCCATCAGCGCCCGCAGCGCGTCCGGGTCCGCGGTCTGCGCGAGATAGGCGGGGTTCGGCGGGTCGACCACCTGGCCGTAGACGAGCGCGTGCCCGCGGACGCGCATGTGGTGCGCACCCGCGAAGGCCACCAGCTCGTCCGCCTGGCCGAAGTCGAAGCGGTTCCGCTCCGGGTGGATCGTGCCCCATTTCATCTCCACGAAGGGCGTCACCGAGTTGAACTCGCGGGCGAGCGCGGGCGAGTAGCGGGGATCGCTGCGCATGTCGCGCACCATGACGGCGGAGCCGAAGCGAACGCCCGCACGGTCGGCCAGCGCGCGCAGGGGCGGCAGCGACCGCCACGCACTCGCCCGCGCCTCCGCTCCGGCGAGGCCGCGCCGACCCGGGGCGGTGAGCCAGGTCGCCGCGGCGAAGGCGACGAGCAGCAGCACCGGCGCCGCGACCGCGACCGCGACCACCCTCGGACGACGGTGCCCGGCCATCCGCCCCACCCTACCTGCCGCGCAGCTGGGCGGCCGTCCCGTCCACCCCGTCGGGCGGCAGCCGGTCGGCGAAGCGGTCGTCGTCCTGCAGCTCCCGGCGCAGGCGGGCGAGCGTCGCCTTCAGCTCGGCCGTGATCGCCTCCTGCCCCGGCTGCCCGTACAGGTTCTTCATCTCGGCAGGGTCGGCGCGCAGGTCGAACAGCTCCCACTGGTCCTTCCGCCAGAAGTAGATGAGCTTGTGGGTCGCCGTGCGCACGCCGTAGTGGGCACGGGTGTTGTGGTGGCCGGGGTCGTGGTAGTAGCGGTAGTACATCGCCGTTCGCCAGTCGGCCGGGGTCTCGCCGCGCAGCAGCGGGAGCAGGCTGCGGCCCTGCATCGTCTCCGGGACCTTCACCGAGGCGGCGTCGAGGAAGGTGGGCGCGAAGTCGACGTTGATGGCGATGGCGTCGGCGGTCGAGCCGGGCCGCACCACCGCCGGCCAGCGCACGAGGAACGGCATGCGCAGGCTCTCCTCGTACATGAACCGCTTGTCGAAGAGGCCGTGGTCGCCCAGGAAGAAGCCCTGGTCCGAGGTGTAGACGACGATCGTGTCCCGCTCCAGGCCGCTCTGCCTCAGGAAGTCGAGCAGCCGGCCCACGTTGTCGTCGACCGACTGCACGCAGGCGAGGTAGTCCTGCATGTAGCGCTGGTACTTCCAGCGCGCGAGCGCCTCGCCGCGCAGCGTGAGCGCCTGGCCGTGCTCCTCGATCGTCACCTCCGCCGGCTTGGTGAAGAGCCAGGACTGGCGCGCCGCCGGGTCGAGCCCGGGCGGCGGCACCAGCTTGAGGTCGAGCCGGGTGAGGTCGTCGGCCACCCGCTGCCGGTTCTCGTGCAGCGCGTCGGTCCGGGTGGCGTAGTCGTCCCAGAGCGTGGGCGCCTCGGGGATGCGGCGCTTCTCGAACATCAGGCGGTGTCTCTCGTCGGGCGTCCACTCCCGGTGCGGGGCCTTGTGGTGGCACATCAGGAAGAAGGGACGGTCCTTCGGCCGGCTGCGGATGAACTCGATCGCGAGGTCGGTGATCAGGTCGGTCACGTACCGGCCGGCGTAGGTCTTCTCCCCGGTCGCCGTGTACAGCACCGGGTCGTTGTACACGCCCTGCCCGGGCAGGATCTCCCAGCGGTCGAAGCCCACGGGGTCGCTGCCGAGGTGCCACTTGCCGATCATGCCGGTGTAGTAGCCGGCGGCGTGCAGCAGGGAGGCGACCGTCGCCTGCGAGCCGTCGAAGCGGTTGAAGACAGGCACGCCGTTCTTGTGCGAGTAGGTGCCGGTGAGGATGGAGGCCCGGCTGGGCGTGCAGATCGAGTTCGTGACGAAGGTGTTGCGGAAGAGCATCCCCTCGCGGGCGAGGCGGTCGAGGTTTGGCGTCTCGTTCACCCGCGAGCCGTAGGCGGAGATCGCGTGCGCCGCGTGGTCATCCGACATGATGAAGAGGATGTTGGGACGACTCGCTGCCGACGGGGTGGCGACGAGGACGAGCGCGAGCACCAGGCTGGGGGGCATGCCGGAGTCTACGGCCGCGCCCCGGGCGGGTTCAACGTGTGGAACCTCCTGCTCGCGGGAGGATCAGTTCTTCGTCAACGGCAGCCGGCACCCATCCGCGAGGTCCTCCGCCTCGCCGAGCACGGCGACGGCTGGGGCGTGCCTCCGGTGCGCCGAGTTCGCCGGCCCTCTGTCCGACGCAGGCGCGCTCGCCCCCGGAGCTCACGGCTCGTCGTGCGTCCGGCTGCTGGAGCAGAGCATCATCCGCCCCTGCCGGACGACTCAGGGCCGCAGGCCTTCGATGAGATAGAGATCCTGGAAGTAGCGGCCGTAGGTGTAGGCGTATGCCTCGCCGTCCGCCGAGAAAGCCGGGGTCAGGATGTGGGTGGCACCCGTCAGGTCGTCCGGCCGAAGAGATCTCCAAGGAGACGATTCTCCGGTCACGAGGTCCAGGCGATCGACCCTGTAGGGCATGCCCGTCCGGCCGAAGAGGATGAACCGGCCGTGGGCAGTGGCCCGGAGCGGGACCGCCTCCGGAGGAAGACGGGCAGCGATCGGCTCCGGACCGCCCCCCCGTAACGGATACCGCGCAAGCGCCCCGTCGGGGGCCGCGCCGAGCACCCCGTCCCCGCCGAACGAGCCACGGACCGAGACGAACCCCTCGGGCATGATCGGACGGGGCCCGACACCGGAGGAGTCCACGAGGAAAGCTCGGGAGCGCGCCGTTCCCTCCCGTGCGTCGACCACGAGCCGTCCGTCGTCGAGAAACCAGGCAGCATCGATCGCTGCGAATCGATCGAGGGGAAGCGTGCGCGGGGTCCCGGCACCCGTCGGCGTGACGCTGAAGAGCGGACGCTCTCCGAGGGACGCCATCAGCGCCCACTTCCCGTTCGGCGAGAGCGCGAGGGGCGTGCCGGGTCCCAGCCGGACCGGGGGACCGCCGCGCGTGGGGCGCACGTAGGCGGCCGTCACTCCGCTGCCGCCCATCCGCCCGGGGGCGTCACCCTCGCTCGTCAGCAGCTGTTCGCCATCGTCGGAGAGGTCCGCCGCCCACGACCAGCTGAAGACTCCGAGATCCCACTCGGTGGGCTGGCCCGCCGGTGTGGCCCTCACCCCGACGCGCTCGAAACCGTGATGGATGAGCAGACGCCCATCGCTCGTAGCGTCCTGCAGGGCCAGCGACCCGGCAGGCCGATACAGCTCGCGGGGTGACCCGTCCGGCGTCACCAGGTACAAGGAGCGCGTGCGGTAGGTCTCCCCGCCCGAGACCCAGAGAGAGTTGTCCGAAGCCCAGGCGAGGCCGTAGATCGCCGCCGGCGTCCTGAACCGGGTCTTCCTTCCCATCGTGTCGTACGTGTGGACCGCTGTCGGCTCGAGAACCGCGACGCGGTCGCCGTGAGGCGAGACGCGAAGCTGGATCCCGGAGACCGGGCGGGCCAGCACCCTTCCGATGGGGTATTCGACCTGGAACTCGCCCCCGACGCCGCCTCCGGGGGGGCGCTCTCCAACGGCGTCGACCCGCCGGATGACGGCGAGCCCGCGGCCGTCGGGAGACCAGTCCGCGGCCAAGACGTCGTCGAGGACCCGGCGCGGCTCTCCTCCGGCGAGGGGGACGCGCGCCAGCGTGCCGGTCGTCGCGTCGCTGCGGTCCCCCGGAGCGGTCAGGAGGATCGCCAGTTCTCCCGTGGAGACGCTCATCAGCCGCGCGGGCGGCAGGCCGAGGGAGCGCGACTCGGGACTCTCCACGCGCGTCGTGAAGATCTCGGGCGGGTTGCCGTCCCAGAAGGCGCTGTAGACGACCGTCTTGCCGTCCGCCGTGAAGCGGGCCCGGTCGACCGTGCCCCGGCGGAACGTGAGCTGCGTGATCTTCGGGAGGGGCCGTTCCCCGAGCTTCCGGCCGAACAGCAGGCCGATCCCGGCCGCGGCGAGAAGGAGCGGCACCGCGATGGCGGTGGCCACCAGCCAGCGCCTTCTCGGTCGCGCCGTCTCGGCGGCCGGCTCCATCCGCGCTCGCGACGCGCCCGACTCCGCGTCGAGGGCGAAGGCCACGTCGCGCGCGGACTGGAAGCGCTCCTCGGGGTCCTTCTCGAGACAACGCCGGACGATCCGCTCCAGGCTCGCGGGCACGGAGAGCCCCGGCCGCGACAGCTCGTCCGGGTCCCGCGTCAAGACCGCCGTCATCGTGTCCGCCGCGGTGTCACCGGCGAAGGCACGGCGACCCGACAGCATCTCGTAGGCCACCGCCCCGAAGGCGAAGATGTCGGACCGCACGTCCGCAGGTCGGCCCCTCACCTGCTCGGGCGCCATGTAACCCACTGTCCCGATCACCCGGTCCGCCGTCGTCGTCGACTCCGTGGAGCCCTCGAGGTCCGGCGGCTCCGTTTGCGTGAGCTTGGCCAGGCCGAAGTCGAGGATCTTCACCGCCCCGTCCTTCGTCACGAAGATGTTGGCTGGCTTGAGATCGCGGTGGACGATGCCCTTGGCGTGCGCCGCGGCGAGACCGCGGGCGATCTGCTGCGCGTGCTCGACGGCCCTGCGGACGGGGAGCGGCCCCCGCTCGAGCACGTCTCGAAGCGAGCGGCCCTCGAGCAGCTCGGTCACGAGGTACGGAGCGCCCCCGCGCATTCCGACGTCATGAAGGGTGAGGACGTTGGGATGGCTGAGGGAGCCCGCGAGGCGCGCCTCCTGCTCGAAGCGCGCCAGGCGGTCTGGGTCGGTGGCCAGTTCCTCGGGGATCACCTTGACCGCGACGTCACGGCCCAGGCGGGTGTCCCGGGCGCGGTAGACCTCGCCCATGCCGCCGGCGCCGATCAGGCCGATCACCTCGTACGGCCCCAGCCGCGTTCCCCTAGCGACCGCGAGCTTCTGCGTCGTCGGCTCCGCAGCGGGTTCCTCGGGGAGACGTCTCGCCTCTCTCTTGTCGCCCAGGAGGGACCTCACCTCGCGCAGGAGCGCCTCGTCGCCGCGACAGCCTCCTCCAGAAACACCCGGCGCTCGTGGGGCGGGCGCGCGAGGGCGGCGTGATACAGCTTTTCGGTCCGCGGCCAGTCGCGGCGCCTCATCACGGCCTGCGCCGAATCCCCTCGCAGGGGATGACCTGGTACGGCCTGAGCCGAACCCCGTGGGCGAGCGCCACGGAAGCCTCCCGAGGAGGAGTGCAGCGCAGCGGAAGTATACGCCTGCGGGCAACTCCCCGGTCCCGCCGATCAGCCGCGGCGGCGCGAGCCAGCGGTGTCGGTCAGCGTGGAGGCTGCGCGGGGCGAGGCGCGGAAGACGAGCGGCTCGCGGCCGAGGCAGAAGTTGTCGCCGTCCCTGAGGAGGGCCGGCGACTCCAGTCGTCGGTCCCCGAGGTACGTCCCGTTCTTGCTGCCGAGGTCCTCAAGCGTCGCCTGATCGTCAGCGACGACGATGCGGGCGTGGCGGCGCGAGACCCCGGGAGCGTCGATGTGCACCGCCACGTCCTCGTCGCGCCCGAGGACGCTCTCACCTTGCCGCAGGGAGATGACCCGCTCCTCCCATACGACACGGAAAGCGTGACGGGTGCTCTCGATGTTCCCAGACGGTTCCGTGGAGGCCGCTCCCGAGAATGCGTAGCCGAAGCCGTGGACGGTCCGAATGAAACGCGACCGCCTCCGTTCGTCGGAGAGCGCCCGCCGGATCTGGGCCACCAGCCGGGTCAGGCTCGATTCGGTGACGAACGTGCCGGGCCACAGCCGCTCCTGGATCTTGCTCTTGGACACGGCCTCCGGCCGACGGATGAGCAGCAGCTCGAGTAGCTCGAACGCCTTCGGCTCGAGATGCCTCTCCTGCCCGGCGCGAAGAAGCTGTCGGGTGGCCTGGTCGAGGGCGAACTCCCCGAAGACGAACCGCATCGCCTGCCGACTTCCTCCGGAAACCCTCCGGAATCCCCGAGGACTCTCCGGTCCCGGCCAAGCATATTCCCACTAGAAGTCGGTTGCGGGTCGCGCCTGGCCAGGCGGCTCCCGAGAAGGAGTCGCCGATGTCCCTCGAGGCCGATCTGTCTGGGTTTCGTCCGTCCTCGCCGCCGTGGTACTCCTGGCCGCCGGCCCCGCCGGCGCGGCGCCGCGAGCCCGCCTGGCTTCAACCAGCTCCTGTCCGGCCTCGATGCCGCCGCGGTCGAGCGGGCAAGGTCCGGGGCGGCGCGGAAGCTCCGGCACCCCGAGTGCTTGAAGGTGCTGGCCGACTCCGCCACCCTGGCCCGCTGGCCGCCGCGAAGCCCATCGCCCATCAGGGCCACGTGTCGCCTTCCTTCGACCCGCCCTATTCGCTCACGACCTTCCACATCGGCATCAACGACCACGGGTTGATCACCGTCCAGTGCAAGGCCACGGACGGCAACACCCACCCCGCCTTGGCGTCACTTCTGCAAACAGGCCCTTCGGAGATCGTTACTCTTCCGTGAGGCAACGATCCAAAGGAGACAAGGTCATGCGTCTCACCGTTCCCAATTGCGTGGTTGTGTCTGGAGTTCTTGCGATGGTGCTCGGCCTCGCGTCTGCGGCGAATGCAGGACGCGAGAACCACGCCGACCCGGCCCGCATCGGTCCATACGCGGTCGGCCACATGAACCTGGACATCACGAACACCGTTGCTGGCGACAGGAGTGTTGCTGTCGCCATCTGGTATCCCGTCGACCCCGAGGACATTGGTCCGAGTACACCGCAGGCTGTCTACCCGATTGACCCGACCGTGTACCAAGCACCTTCGATGACGTCGGCTGACTGGGAGAAAATCGGCTACGACAGAGCGTACGAGAATCCTCGCCCGTCTCACGATGGCCCATTTCCGCTGGTCGTGTACTCGATGGGCCTTGGCTGCGACACGTGGATGTACCTCTACATTGGCACACGACTGGCCAGCCATGGCTACGTAGTCGCCATCGAAGAGGGAGCGGCTGACTATCAGATCCCCTGGGCTGGCGGGGAGTACTTGGGTCCAGAGTTCCTCATCGAGACTTACATGCATCGCACGAGTGACGTCTCGTTCGTCATCAGCGACCTCCTGAAGCGGAACACGACCCGCGGCGAGCGGCTGCGGGGAGCCATCGACCGAGACCGGATCGCGGTTGGAGGCCACTCGTATGGGGGTGCCGCCGCGTTCGCCTTGGCAGGCGGAGACGACGACGTGTGTGACGACTACTACGATTCCTCCTACAATGGCGATGGGTGGCCGTTTCCTGACAACCTCTGCGTGCCGATCCTCCCGGACCGCCGCATCAAGGTTCTCTTTGGAAATGATGCTGTCACTCAGCTTCTCCGTTTCCACGAACTGGCACGAATCTCCGTACCAACTCTGAACTTGGGCGAGTCTTGGGACGACATGGGTTCAATGGAGCCAGGCAGCGAGACGATGATGGCACGAGCGCACGCTGCAATTGACCACTCGGTGCGGGCTGAGATCGTGAAGATGTGGCACGTAGGCTTCATGAATCTCTGCGATGGGTTGCCCATCATGGTCAGATACGGCGTGCTGGCGGAAAGTGACCTGACGGCCTGGCAGAGTTCGTTCTGCGACCCTGATATTTCCACCCAAGACATCAGGCAGGTGGTCACTACCTATCTCGTTGCATTCCTCAATGTCCATCTTCGTGGCGTGATGGAGGACAACAAGGTCCTGACCCCCGGGTACGCGCTCCACTACCCAGGCCCCCAGGTCGAGTTCTTCCGTTCTGAGCACTGCCCCGTGACCCTGCCAGACCGCTCGTACTACAGCGCTCGACCGTATCAGGTAGGAGACGTGTGTCTCGCTGAGCCCAAGGATCCCGCCGACTATTTCCTCCCGTGACCGCGTCCCCATGGCTGGGACGGCGCCAGGTAGCAGGTCAGAAGGCACCCTCACGACGCCGCTGGGTCCAGTCCGGGCAGTAGTTCCGCCACGCTCATCGGACGACATCTGGAGGAGCTGCTGCGGGTCTAGCTAACCAGCCCTGAACAGGCTTTCCAGCACGCTGGAGGTGCGCGCGAAGACCTCCTCGAAGCTCCCCAGCCCGTCCACCTTCACCACGCCGTGGTGCTGGCTGTACTTCTCGATCACCGGCACGGTCTTGGTCTCGTGCTCGTGCAGCCGCTGCACGATCTTCGCGGTCGTGTTGTCGTACGGCATGCAGCGGTCCGTCCGGCTGCGCTCGTCGAGCCGCCGGATCAGCTCGAGCGTCGGCACCTGGATCTCGATGCTGCGTGAGACCGACGAGCCGTGCTTCCGCAGCAGGCCGTCGAGGATGTAGGACTGCACCAGGGTCCTGGGGAATCCTTTGAAGATGAACCCCTTGACCTCCTTCGACCGCTCCAGCTTCTTCTCGATGAGCGGCACGACGATCTCGTCGGGCACCAGCTGCCCGCTCTCGTACAGGGCCGCGATCCTGCGGCCGACGGGAGTCCCGGCCTTGATCTCCTGGTCCAGCATGGGACCCGTCGCCACGTACTCGAGGCCGTGCTTGCGGGCGAGGGCGGCGCTCTGGGATCCCCGGCCCGAGCCCGGGTAGCCGAAGACGACCACGTTCACCAGGTGCTTCGCCAGCTCGTCGCGGATGATGGCGCGGATGTCGGCGGTCACCTTGTCGACGGGCTGATGCCCGTTGACGCGGTGGTAGATGCCCTTCTCGCGGTAGAAGTCGAGGACCGGCAGCGTCTTCTCGCGGTACTCCCGCAGGCGGTTGCGGACGACGGCCTCGTTGTCGTCCGTGCGGCCCGAGGTCCGGCCCCGCTCCAGCAGCCGGCGCACCGAGGTTTCCTCGTCGACCTCCAGGCTGACGAGGCAGCTGAGCGACGTGCTCAGCTTCAGCATCAGGCCTTCCAGGATGTAGCACTGGATGTAGGTGCGCGGGAAGCCGTCGAAGAGGAAGCCGTTCGCCTCGGGGTGCTCCGTGATCGTCTTCTCGATCACCTGGACGATGATCTCGTCGGAGACCAGGCCTCCCGAGGCGATGATGCTCCTCGCCTCCAGACCCAGCTTCGTCTCCGCGGCGATCTCCCGGCGCAGCAGGTCGCCGGTGGAGATGTAGAAGAGGTTGAACTCCTTGACCAGGAACTCGGACTGGGTCCCCTTGCCCGCTCCGGGAGGTCCGAACAGCGCGATGTTCAACATGCGGCCGTAACCATACCGCAGGTGCCCGCTCGGCCGATCGGCTAGGCTGTTTGCATGCTGCTGCCCGCCACCTTCACCCCGCTGTGGACGCAGGCGCCGGAGACCTCACCGCCGGGCCACTGGTTCGTCGTCCACGCGGGAGCGATCCTGGTGTCGGCCGGGGAGGCGGAGGCTCCCCGCCTGCCGCGTCTCGACCCCGGCCAGCGGCTCCCGGTGGTCGTGTCAGGCGCGCACGGAATCGGCCGCCTGGGCGGGACGGCGTGCTGGGCGGCGGAGGCGGTCACCCGCGACACGCCGCCGGGGCTCGCGTTCGAGCCGGTGAGACGGCTGTTCGACCGGCTTCCGGACGACCTGGTGGCGATCGCCGGCCGCGCGGTGCAGGTCGTCGACTTCCATCGGACGCACAGGTACTGCGGCGCCTGCGCGACCGCGACGAAGAGCGCGGAGGGCGCGCGTGCCCGCGCCTGTCCGCGCTGCGGAGAGGTCTTCTACCCGCGTCTCGCGCCCGCGGTGATGGCGCTCGTCGTCCGGGAGACGGCGGCAGGACGGGAGCTGCTGCTGGCCCGCGGCACGCGCTTCCCGTCCCCCGTCTACAGCGCGCTCGCCGGCTTCGTGGAGCCCTCGGAGTCCCTGGAGGAGGGCGTGCGCCGCGAGGTGCTCGAGGAGGTCGGGGTGCAGGTCGGTCGCCTGCGCTACTTCGGCAGCGAGGCCTGGCCGTTTCCGCACTCGCTCATGATCGGCTTCCTCGCCGACTACGCCGCCGGCGAGATCGTCTGCCAGCCCGACGAGATCGCGGACGCACAGTGGTTCCCACCGCACCGCCTGCCGTCGCTTCCCCACCGCCTCTCGCTCGCCCGCCGGCTGATCGAGCACGCCGTCGCCGAGGCCGACGGCCCGTCCGCCTAGGCCGACGGGCGGTGCTTCAGGGCGAGTCGCGGGCGAGCATGTGGACGAGGGGTGTTGAGCCGGGAACCCGCCGTGGGTACGCTGACCAGTCCGACGGCGGCGAGGGGAGGAGCAGTGACATGAGGAAGCCCGGGCTCGCGGAGTCTGCCTCCGCATCGATCGACGCGAAGGTCGAGGGACTCGGGGACTGGCGCGGGAGGACGCTCGCCAGAGTGCGCGAGATCCTGCGCCGGGCGGACCCCGAGATCGTCGAAGAATGGAAGTGGGCCAAGCCGTCATCGCCGGGGACTCCCGTCTGGTCCCACGACGGCATCGTCTGCACGGGAGAGACCTACAGGAACGTCGTCAAGATGACGTTCGCCAGGGGCGCCGAGCTGAAGGACCCTTCGGGCCTCTTCAACGCCAGCCTCGACGGGAACGTCCGGCGCGCCATCGACATCCACGAAGGCGACCAGGTCGACGAGGCGGCCTTGCAGGACCTCGTCCGCGCGGCGGTGGCGCTCAATCGCGAGCGCAGGAGCAGGTCGAGGACCCGGCGGGCGGGCAGCAAGCGCTCCGGC
>DATKME010000073.1:0-63711 GCA_035542035.1 Vicinamibacteria bacterium
ATCATCGCCGGCCGGCCGTACGCCGCAGTGGCAGACCTCTCGAAGGCCGGCGTTCCCGCGAAGACGATCGCTCAGATCACGCCTCTCGTCACGGTGGGTGCGTCGAAGGCCCCCGCGCCCGCCCCGCCACCCGTGGCTCCTGCAGCCTCGACTCCTGCGGCGTCGACGACCACTGCCGCGGCTGCGTCAGCCGCCACACCCGCGACGGCCGCTCCGGCACCACAGCCGCCGGCGAAGGGGATGGTCTGGGTCAACACCTCCACCAAGGTCTATCATCGCGAGGGCGACCCCTGGTACGGCAAGACGAAGCACGGCAAGTACATGAACGAGGCCGACGCCATCGCCGCCGGCTATCATGCCTCCAAGGAGAAGGAAAAGACGCAACCATAGCCGGTTGCCTGCCACCGCAGCCACGAAGACAGGGAGAGACCAATGCCGGAAGACAAGAAGCCCGCCGCCGCCTTCGATGCCACGCAGTGGCACGAGGTCGTGGCGGGAGAGAACCTGTCGAAGATCGCGGTCAAGTACTACGGCGACGCGAGCCTGTACGTGAAGATCTTCGAAGCCAACAAGGATGTGCTCAAGGACCCGAACATGATCCGGGTCGGGCAGAAGCTGAAGATTCCATGACCGGACGTCTGCCCTGTAGGCCGTTCACCCCAGAGGAGGACACATGCTGAAGCGTATGAGCTGCGTGATCGCGGCGCTCGCCCTGGCCGCCGCCTGTTCGAGCCAGAAGGTGCCGGCCCAGGCTGCGGTCAGCGCCGCCGACCAGGCGTTCGCTGCGGTGAAGGTGGAAGCCGCGAAGTACGTTCCCGACGAGGCGAAGGACATCCAGTCCTCGCTCGACTCGGCCAAGGCCGCGCTCGCGAAGGGCGACTACCAGGCCGCTCTGACCGAGGCGCAGGCGCTGCCCGCGAAGATCAGCGCACTCTCGTCCGCGATCGCCGCGAAGAAGGCGGAGCTGACGCAGACCTGGACGGCGCTCAGCGCCGGGATGCCTCAGGTGATCGAGGCGATCAAGAGCCGCGTCGACATCCTCGCCAAGGCGAAGAAGCTGCCCGCGGGGATGGATGCCGCCAAGCTCGAGTCGGTGAAGACCGGCCTGGCGTCGATCACCCAGGCTTGGGGAGAGGCGACGACCGCCGCGAGTTCGGGCAACGTCGCCGACGCCGTCGCCAAGGCCACCGCGGTCAAGGCGAAGGCGACCGAGGCCCTCGCCACACTGGGGATGCCAGTGCCCGCGGGTCTGCAGACGGCATCCAAGTAGCCACCCACGGACCCGAGCCGAGTCCTCGCAGTGACTCGGCTCGGGGAGGTCGGTCAGACCCGCGAGCGAACAGCCCCCGCTACTTGGTCTTGCCCTTTGTCGTCGTGGCCGGCTTGACCTCGACGGAGGTGGCGGTCATCCGATACTCGATCGTGACCTTGGCGCCGACCTTCAGATCGCCGGTGATCTTCGTCGAGGCGTCGCGCTGGATCTCCCAGCGGTCCTTGCCCTTCTGGACGGCGATCATGGTGTCCGACACCTCGAGAACCGGGCCCGTCACCTGGTAGGTCTTTGCTGCTGCGGCGTAGGCCGAGCCTCCCGCGAGCGCAAGCAGTGCCGCGAGCGGCAGGGCCAACACGAGGGATCGCCTCTTCATGTCATACCTCCGGGAAAAGCTGCGTCTGGGGGAGCGTCGTGGCAGGGCGATGTTCATTTCCGGCTCCATTCGCTTCCGACAAGACGCCCACGACCGAGCACCACCGATCATATCTCCCGCGAGGCGGCGCCCGAGATCGAGGGCGCGATCGGCACGGCCGCGTGGTGACGCCATCGCATCCTGGCGTCGCTCGGGTGTCGCCACTCAGAATGCCCTGACGATCGCGCTGAGCGACCAGTTCGAGAAGTCGGGGACATTCCGATGCCCGATCAGCTCGTAGCCCCCGCTGAGGACGAAGCGGCGCTTGAAGCTCAGACCCAGCTCCAGGCTGCCTCCGGGCTGCAGGCGCGTGCCTGACTCCGACAGGTGAACGACATAAGGCCCCGCCCGCACCGCGCCGTAGGGAACGACGTCCGCTCTCGGCGAAGCGAGGTTGAAGCTGAGCCCTGCCGTCGGCGCCACGATCCAGGCGTGAGGACCGCTTCCACCGTACAGCTTGAAGACCGGCGCGATGCTGAGCCGCAGGCCCTGGGAGCGCAGGGGGGAGACGAGGCGAACGACGGGCAGGACGTGTCCCCGTCCGAAGGCCGCGCGGGCGGCCGGGTCGGCCAACGCGGACACGCCCGCTCCCAGACCCAGCCAGAAGCGCCGCCCGAACAGGTGGATCGGACCCTGGCCAGGATCGTCGAGCACGCGCCGATAAGGTCCCATGGTCTCGGCCGTCACGATCGGCCAGTCCGGCGGCACGACGAAGATCTGGCTGGCGAGAGCGCTCGTGGTCAGGGCCACGGCCGTCGTCTGCTGCCGGCCGCGAAAGCGGGGATCCACGAGTGCCTTCACCCCGCCCTGCTCCCGCCGATACTGGAGGTCGACGGCGCAGGGCATGGCGCCCAGCGCGGCGAAGCGGCGATGGAGCTCGCTGTGGCCGCGCGCCAGGGCGAGGGCCACCCGCGGGTCGGCCTGCTCGCGGGCGCCGCGATCGGCGAAGAGGAGACGGCGCTGTGCCGCGAGCCGGACGAACTCCAGGTAGTCCTGCAGGCCTGCCGCGCGCGTCGTCAGCCATGCCATCCCCCGCAGGTCGACGACGTCGACGGCCTCTCCTTGGAGCGACATCCGCACCTCGAAGGCGTACTCGTCGCAGGCCGTGCCCAGGACGACCCTGGAACGACCGGTCGGGTGCAGCCGGGCGACCAGCTTCTCGTCCGGCACCGTCCTCGCGACCTCGGCCGAGGCCAGGGTCGCGTCGTAGACTCGCGCCTCGCGCGTGGTGAAGTCGAGCAGGGTCGCCGAGCCGCTGAGCAGGTCGTAGATCCACGACTCCTTCCTGCCGTCGATGTCGCTGTCGACCCGCATCGACAGCCCGCGGATCGACACCATCTGCGTGAACTTCAGGCTGCTGCCGGCCAGCTCCTGCGACACCCGCTGGGTGATGGTGACGTCGGCGGCCGCGGGGCCGGCCAGGGCGGCGACCGCCAGCAGGGCGGTCGCGAGGCCGGCCCGGCCGCCAGCAACGGCCCCGGCGCGCGGATCGACGACACCACGGGGCTCGCACCCTGGAGGCCGTCTGCGAAGCGTCGGCGTGAGCGGCAGATCGCTTCCCCTTCTCGGGAGTGCGATGGCGCTACGCCACCTCCGTCCACTGCCGGCCGCGGGCCGACTGGTACATCGCCTCCATCACCGCCACCCGCGCCGCCGCCTCGCGCGGCCTCACCAGCGGCTGGTTCGGCGCGCCGCGGACTGCGTCGACGAACTGGTGCAGCGGAGCCTGCGCTGCGGCCGGGAGCTGCGTCCAGCGCTCGGTCGACTTCGAGCCGGGGACCTTCGTGGACTCGAAGTAGAGCGCGTCGTTGAAGACGACCGCGTGGCCTTCGGTGCCGGCGATCTCGAGGGTGACCGGGTTGGCGACGTCGACCCACCCGGCGGTGAGCGTGCCGCCGGCGCCGCTGCGGAAGCGGAGCAGCGCGGTGCCGGTCTCGTCGCAGTCGCCGTAGCGGCGGGTGACGTTGCGGACCTCGGCACTCACGGCGGCGACGTCGCCCAGCATCCACATCAGGATGTCGAGGGAGTGGGTGCCGAGGTCGCCAAAGCCACCCACCCCGGCGACCCCGGGGTCGGCCATCCAGCGCCAGCTCTCCGCCGGCTGGGACGGCCTCTCGTCGAACCAGCCGCCGAGCGCGCCGGAGTGGCAGTTCCAGGCGCTGGCGCGGGTGATGGTGCCGAAGGCGCCGGCCCGGACCTGCTCGCGGAGGAACAGGTGCTTGGGGTCGGCCCGCATGAAGTAGCCGGTGGTGAACAAGAGGCCGGCCTTCTCGATGGCCTCGGCCATCGCCCGGCTGTCGGCCGCGGTGATGCCGAGCGGCTTCTCCACGAACATGTGCTTGCGGGCCCTGGCGGCGGCGGCGACCAGCTCGGGATGGCGGTTGGTCTCGGAGCAGATGACGACCGCCCTCACCTCGGGATCCCCGAAGATCTGCTCCAGGCTGCCCGCCTGCGCCCGCAGCTCGGGCGCGCGCACGGCCACCCGCGCAGGCTCGTGGTCCCACGCCCATTTCACCCGCACGTCGGGCCGGGCCGTCAGCAGCTTGACGTAGCTCGGGGTGTGGATGTGCGCGCAGCCGACGAAGGCGAGGACCGCGGGGTCGTCCGCGCCGAGCGCCAGCGGCGGCCCTGCCGCCATCGCAGCGCCGGCCGCCCCGGCGGCCTTCAGGAACGCGCGCCGTCCGCTGCAGTCGCCCATGTCCTCCTCCCGCTGGCTGCGGATCTGTCGTCCGCGTCGCGGAGGATAGAGGCATCCGAGCGCGAAAGGAAGGCCCCCGTGAGGCGGCGGCGGGCCTGCTGATGCCGGCTGCCGCCTGCTACCAGATGCGGACGCGCTCGGCCGGGGCCAAGTAGAGGGCCTGCCCGGGTTCAGCAACCTCGACGTGGTCCGCAGCCCGACGCTGTCGAAGGCGCGCCCTAGCTCGCGCGGGGGATGGTCCACCTGGTCGTGCCGCGCCGGTCGCCAGCCTCCGGCTGCACCTCGAGCGGTGAGCGGAGACGGCGGTCTCAGCCGCCGGCGTGCAGCCGCTCGCGGCGCAGGCGGAACTCGGAGCTGGCCCTGACCCGGCCGGCGCGGATCGCCGCGCGCAGCCGGAGGTGGTCCTGCTCCGTCTGGTCGGCGTAGGCCGCGGCGAAGCGGGCGAGGGCGCGGTCCAGGCGGTCGCTGCTCCCGCAGTAGCCGGCGATGGCGGCGGCGTCGCCGGTGCGCGCGTGCGATTTGGCCAGGATCTCGCCGCAGACGACCGCGTAGCGGACGAGGGCGTCGCCCCGGAGGTCGCTCGGTTCCAGGCTGGCCTTGTGGTCGGCGAGCTGGCGGACGAGGAAGTCGCGGTCGTGGACGCGCGTCCAGCCCAGGAGCGGATCGGTCGCGCTCTGCATCCGGTGCTGCCCCTCGGCGACCCGTCGGCCCTGGTGGCCGCAGGGCGGGACGTCGGGCAGGTAGCGGGCGTAGCAGGATGGCACCGCCTCCTTCACCTGCAGCAGCAGCGGCTCGCCGCGGCGGCCCAGGAGCAGCACCACGAAGTCGCGCGTCCCCACGCTGCCGGTGCCCACCACCTTGAAGGCGACGTCCACCGGGCGGTAGGCGTCGAGCGCGAGCTGCCGGTCGGGGGCGAGCGTGTCGCGGTAGTCGGCCAGCGAGGCGCGCACCGCGGCCGCGAGGCGAGCGGAGACGTGGTGCAGGATCGGCGGCCGGTCGTGGAAGCGGAGCCGGCCGCCCCGCCGCACGGTCAGGCGCGCCGCGGCGAGGGCGTTGGTGACACGCTCGGCCTTCGCGAGGACGGGTTGGAGCACGTCGGCGCGGTCGAGGCTGCGGATCTCGACCCGGAGCAGGTCGAGGGCGCCCAGGTCGCCGAGCCTGAAGAGCACCTCGCGGTAGGACCGCACCAGCGCGCGGACGGCATCCCTGGCGAGGGCGTCGCCGGCGCCGGCCTCGCGTCCGGCCAGCACCAGGCTGGTGGCGAAGCGCTTCAGGTCCCATTCCCAGGGGCCGACGATCGTCTCGTCGAAGTCGTTCAGGTCGAAGACGAGGTGACCGTCGGGTGCGGCATAGGCGCCGAAGTTCCGGACGTGCGCGTCGCCGCAGATCTGGCAGCACAGGCCGCAGGCGGGCGAGGCGGCCAGGTCCCAGGCCATCACCGCCGCCGCGCCCCGGAAGAAGCCGAAGGGCGAGGCCGCCATGCGGTACATCTTGAGCGCCACCAGTCCCGGGAGCCGGCCGGTGTCGGCCTCGGCCAGGAGCGCGAGCGGGTCGGGCCGCTGCGGCGAGGGGTGCCACTCCCCGTGCAGCCGGCGGGGCACCGCGCGGCGGCGGCGGCGGCCGTCACGGTGGCGGGAGGTGGCCTCGGTTCCGCTGCGCACGCCGAGGCAGCGTATCACGCGGTCCGGCGGGCGAGACCGACGGTCGCCGCGAAGGAGGCGAGTGTCGCCGCCAGCGTGGTGTGGTACCGCTCGAGGAAGCGGCGACGCGCCGGCTCCGTCGCCGCCTCGACCCGCCGCCGTGAGCGGAGTGCGGGCCCGGGCAGGCTGCCGTCTGCGGCCTGCGCGGCCCAGAGCACCCGCTCGACCTCCGGCGGCAGCGGCTCCGCGATGCAGGCGAGCGCCGTGGCCAGCTCGGAGTAGAGGTCGAGGTCGTCTCGCCGGAGAAGGTCTTCCATCCAGCCGGGGCAGCGCTCGCTCAGGTAGGCGCGAGAGACGGGGTCGAGCGCCGAAGGGTCGAGGCCGAAGTCGGTCAGGAAGAACACCACGTGAGTGAGGCTGTAAGCCTCGGCTTCGGAGAGCGAGGCGAGCTGCGGCCGCCGTCCGAGTCCCGTCAAGGGAAAGAGCCGCTCGCTCGACCAGGGGCTGGACAGCCCCAGGCGTCGCCAGGCGAGCGCCAGGTCCAGGGCGAGGACCGCGGCGGCGTCGCGGCCGAAGGGCGCCGGCGCGGAGAGCGGCGGGGTGCGGTGCGGCGGGAGGAGCCGTGCCGCGATCGGCGCGCCGCTCGCGAGCCGTGACAGCCGCTCGCGCGTGCCGGCGTGAGAGTAGCCGTTCGCCTCGAAGATCGCGTACATGGTGCCGACCACGAGCCAGGGCCCGCGGGCGAGGATCTCGGCGAACGCGTCGCCCTCTCCGTACTCCTTCCAGGCGAAGCGCAGCAGATCCCCGGCGCGAGCGCGCGTCGGCGCGTCGAGCGCCGCCTGGCGCAACAGCACGTCGGCGACCCGCGCCAGCTCGGCGAGCGCCTTCAGCGGAAAGAGGTCGTCGCGGTCGGTGGCCGGAGCGGCCAGGGCGAACTGCCCTCGGCTCGCCTCGATCCAGCCGAGCCCGCGCCGCCACACCGCATCGCTCGTCGCTCGTTCGCCGCGTTTCATTGCGATCCGTGAAGCTATGCGCCTCATCCCGCTGGAGTCAATTACTGTGATGGACTGCACCGTCGCTTGGCGACGAATGTGGTAATCAGACACACGATGCGTACGAACCCCGCTGGCACCGGCCTTGCATTATCCGCTGGCGGAGAGAGGCATTGATGGACCCCAGGGATCCGAAGAAGCCCAAGTGGGAGCAGAACATCCGGAAGCTGAAAGAGCTGCGGGATCTCACGAACCAGATGTCCGAGCGCTATCGCGCGGCCCGCGAGCAGTACGCCCAGACGGGCACCCTCACGGAGACGCGGAGCTTCGTCGCCGCGTACAAGTCGGGGCGGACGTTGATCCTCGAGCTGGCCGCGGAGACCGACAGGGAGCAGGCGCTGCACGACGCCGCGGTGCTGGCCCTGGACAACCGCGGCTGGGCCGTCGCGTTCCAGCTCGGTGACGAGGCGGTGGTGATCCACTCCGAGGCTCCGGGAGTGCACTGACGCGCTCTCGCGCGCGAGAGCGCGTGTCCCGCAACGGGAACGATCGTCCAGGACCCGGAACGAGCGGTCGTCATCCGCCGCCGCGGTGTCGGGAGCCGCGGTGTCGGGAGCCGCGGTGTCGCAGTCGGCGGGACGGTCAGGCCGGAACGGATCCGCTGCCGGGCACGACCGGCGCCGGCGCCGTCCAGCCCTCGATCGGCGAGTAGGCGCCGCAGTCCACGCAGCGGGTGGCAGCGAAGCGCGCGCCGCAGGACGGGCAGGTGGCTCCGGTCTCGAAGGTGTCGAAGGCCGTACCGCAGCGGCCGCACTTCCAGAGAGCGCCGAGCGGGGGCGCCGCGCCGCAGGCGGGACAGGCGACCGCCGGACGGCGGGGCAGCCGCTCGAGCCGCAGCAGGGCGCGGCCGTTCTGCAGGGCCCGCCAGCAGCTGAAGGCCATGAACGCCGCGAGCAGGCCGAACCAGAAGGAGGCCTTGGCGACGGCGAGCAGAGCGAGCCCGGCCGCGCCGAGAAAGCCGATGACGGCGACCGCCACCAGGCTGCGCGCGCGGCCCACCACGAACCACAGCAGCGACCGGAGGACCTGGCCGCCGTCGAGCGGGTAGGACGGCAGCAGGTTGAACGCGAGGAGCACGACGTTCATGCCCGTCAACCAGTACAGGAAGTGGGCCGGGTCGCTGCCGGGCTGGACCCCGGCCGCCCGGGCGATCGCGGCGGCGGCGATCAGGACGGGGATCAGGGCCACGTTCACGAGCGGACCGGCGGCGACGCTCCACAGCGTAGCCGCGGGCCGCTGCGGCGGGTTCACCAGGGCGAGGCCGCCGAGCGGCCACAGGACGATCCTCTCCGCGTGGCCGCCGGTGCTGCGGCAGGCGAGCGCGTGGCCGAACTCGTGGAGCGTCACCATGGCGAAGACCGACAGGTACTCGAGGACGTTCCAGGCCGGCGAGCCGTAGGTGCCGGCCCGCTGCTGGAACTCGTACAGCGCGGCCAGGAACCAGGTCCAATGGAGGTAGACCTCGATCCCGGCAAGGCGGAAGAGGCGGAAGGAACCCTGGCCGAGCACGAACGTGGATATCACGCCGCGAGGGTGCGCACAACCCGGAGGTCGAGCGGCGCGGGCGCCCGTGACGGCGAGAAGGCTGTGGTAGTCTCGGCCGCCAGGGAGAAGGGGTGCCCGCGTACCGCTACCTCGTGCACGGACGCGTCCAGGGCGTCGGCTACCGCTACTTCGTCTGGCGCCAGGCGGAGGCCCTGGGCGTGACGGGCTTCGCGCGCAACCGCGCCGACGGCTCGGTGGAGGTGGTGGCGGAGGGCAGCGAGCAGGCGCTGGCCGACCTGGAGGCGAGGCTGCGCGAGGGCCCCTCCTTCTCCGAGGTGAGCCAGGTCGAGCGCGAGACGGCGGTGTCCCGCGGCGACGGCAGCTTCCACGTCCGCTAGGAGCGCCCCCATGGACCTTCGGCCGCAGATCGAGTCGCTGAAGTCCGCCATCCGCGACGTCCCCGACTTCCCGAAGCCGGGCGTCCTGTTCAAGGACATCACCACGCTGCTGCAGGACGCGCGGCTCTTCCGCCGGACGATCGACATGCTGGCCGTGCTCTGCGGCGACCTGCCGGTGGACAAGGTGGTGGCCATCGAGAGCCGCGGGTTCATCCTGGGCGGGGCCCTGGCCCACCGCCTCGGCGCCGGCTTCGTCCCCGTGCGCAAGCCCGGCAAGCTGCCCTGGAAGGCGCGCAAGGCCAGCTACACCCTCGAGTACGGGACCGACTCGCTGGAGATGCACGAGGACGGCGTGACCGCGGGCGAGCGGGTGCTGATCGTGGACGACGTGATCGCCACCGGCGGCACCGCGGCGGCCGTCGGCAGGATGGTCGAGGAGTCCGGCGGGCTGGTGAGCGCCTTCGTGTTCCTGGTCGAGCTCGGCTTCCTGGACGGCCGTCGGCGGCTGGGCGCGCACGAGGTGCGCTGCCTGCTGTGCTACTGATGGCCGACGGCGCGTTGCTGAAAGGGAGGCCCTGGGTCCGCACCCTGTCGGTCGCCACGGTGCTGGCGCTGCCGTGCGCCGTCGCCCGGGTGCTGCCGTCCGCCGCGAACCGCGTCACGCTCCCGCCGTTCCTGGCCTTCGTGCTGGGCCCGGGCTGCCACTGGTTCGTGGTGCTGGCTCTGGTGACGCTCGGCGTGTCGCTCGCACCGCGGAGCGCACGGCTGCGACGCGCGTGGGAGACGCTGGTGGCCGGCGCCGACCGGCGACCGGCGCTCCTGGGGTGGCTGCTGGTCGCGGTGCTCGCGGTGGTCGGCTACGCGCGGGTCCCGCCGCTGCGCCGCGACCTCCTCGACCTGACGGGCGACGAGCCCAAGTACCTGCGCATGGCGATGTCGCTGGTGAACGACAGCGATGTCGACGTCTCCGGCGGACGTGACTCGCCGCCCGACCTGCGGCTGCGGCTGCGGCAGCTGGCGGGGGTCGCGCGTTCGACGCAGGAGGCGCTCGTCTCGCTCGTCGAGGGAACGCCGGTCCCCTCGGACCATCGCTGGGACGCCGGCAACTGGAGCATCTACGGCCTGCACGGAGGGGAGTACCACGTCCAGCCGCCGGGGCTCCCCGCGCTGCTCGCGGTCTTCATCGGGACGGGCCAGTCCATCTTCCCCGGCTGCAGCCCGCGTCGCCTGGCCGCCGATTTCCTGGTGCTGTGCTGGATCCTGGCGGCGGTCGAGACGTACAGGCTCTCGCGGGAAGTCCTCGGCTCGCGCCCGGGCGCGCTCGGTGCGACCGCACTCCTGTTCGCCACGGCGCCCGTCTTCGTCGGCGGCTACCACCTGTACCCGGAGAGCGTGGGAATGCTCCTCGTCCCGTTCTGCTTCCGACGGGTGCACGCTTCCGGGAGGCCGCTCCGCCCCGCGAGCGCCGTGGCGGCGGGGCTGGTGGCGGGCGGGCTGTGGTGGATCCATCCGAAGTTCGTGGTGCCGTCTCTGGCATTGCTCGCCATCGGCCTGCTGGGCCCGAGGGCCAGCGCGCGGACACGCCTGCTGCTTGCCGCGGCGTTCGCGGTCGCGGCCGTCAGCTCCCTGTTGTACGTGTACCGCCTCACCGGCCTGTTTCGCCCCGAGGGCCTCTACGTACGTCAGGCCCAGGAGTACCGGGGAGTCCCGTCGCCGCTGTCGATCGACTTCCTCGCCGGGCTGGCGACCGGGCTCGTCGGGGCGAGGGACGGGATCCTCCTGCTCGCTCCCGTCCTGCTGCTCGCGGTGGCGGCGCTACCGGCGGCCGCCTGCGCACGCCGCCGGACCACCCTCGAGCTGTGCGCGGTCTTCGCCGCGGTCTGGGCGACGTCGGCCGTACACTGGGGGGTCTCCCTGGGTCCGCCGGCCCGCCTCTTCATCACGGTCGCGTTTGCGCCGATGCTGGTCCTGGCCCTGGGTGTCCGGCAGATCGGGCCGCGCCCGCGCGTGCTGCTGCCCCTGCTGCTGCTGGCGAGCCTGTCGCTGGCGATCACCGTGCGGACGGCGTCGTACTGGCGCTTCGCGTTCAACCCGTACCGTGGCCTCTTCGCCACCCCCGCCCAGAACTTCACCCGGGACCTGCCCGCGCGAGGGCGCGCCACCGTCCGCGACCTGGCGCGGGCGGCGCTCATCATCGGGGCGGCGGCCGGCGCCGGGCTGCGCTGGAGACGCCGCGCGACTCCCGAGACCACCGCCGAGTTCGAGGCGGTGGCACTGGTGGGTGCAGCCGCGGCCCTGGCCTGCGCACTGTTCGCCCTGGAGCCCCGGGTGTCCGTCTCAGGGCGAGAGAAACTCGTCCCGGGGATACAGGTCGTGGTTCAGGGTCGCAGCGTCATCGGTGGAGACGCCCACGGGACCGACCTTCTCGATGGGGTGGAGGATGTCCTCGGCCCGGGCCGTCCCCAGGTAGCGCTGCACCTCGGGTGAGAGCAGCCGCTCCCGCCAGAGGCCGGGCTCGATGGGGATCGGCTCACTGCTGCCCACCAGGACCTGACGGTTCCGCACGGCGACGACGTGAGGGAAGACGGCGGCGAAGGTGGCCACCACCCGGCTGGTCGCGCCCCAAGTGCACATGAGCCCTCCGGGCCGGAGCCGCCGCTGGCACTCGCGGAAGAACTCCTCCGAGTAGAGATTGCCGCTGTAGGCCGCGTAGGGCCACAGCGCGTCGGCCTCGATGAGGTCGTACAGCGGTCCGGCCTGCCCGAGAGCGTGGCGGCCGTCGGCGGCGACGATCCGCAGCCGCGGGTCGCGCAGGAAGCTCGCGAGATCGGGCAGGTCCTGCTCGTGCGCCAGCCGCTCCAGCAGCAGGTGCTGGCGGGCGGCGATCTCGAAGACGGTCAGGTGGCGGGTCTCCGTCCGACAGCCGGCGGCCCAGGCGGTGTCGCCGGAGCCGAGGCCGATGATGGCGACGTCGCGGGGCGCCGGGTGGATCACGGCCGGGATGGCACCGAGCCTCGTGTGCACGCCGCCGAAGGGCAGCCAGCTGTGCCGCTTGCCGTTGACCGCCACCGACCAGGCGGCCCGGCTGCGCAGCACCGCCACCACGCTGGTCGCGTCCTCGTCGACCATCGTGGGCGGCGAGACCTCGCCGAGGATGCCGGGCCACAGCCTGTCGTTCGAAGGCAGGGCCGCGGCGAGCAGCGCCATCGCCACCGCCGCCGGCGCGAACAGGCTGCGCGCGCCGTATTCGCGCAGCCCGGTGGCGGCGAAGACGAGACCGCAGGCGAGCAGCGCGCGCAGTGAGCCGCTGGTGCCCAGCCAGCTGAGCCCGGCCAGCCCCACCACGAGGCTTCCCGCCACGCACCCGGCGATGTTCGCGGCCTGCAGGAAGCCGACCTTGCGCCCGCAGGTGTCCGGGTCGTCCTGGACGGCCCGCTGGAGCACCGGGAAGGAGAGGCCCATGAGGGCCGTCGGGGGCCCGAAGAGGATGAGCGGCAACGCCAGGCACAGTCCGAGGACCCGGCCGAGGTCCCAGACGCGGCCGAGCTGGAACGTGGAGCCCGCCTTCCAGTAGGCGTGAAGTGAGGCGAGGCCCGGCACCGTCGGCGGCAGTGACACGAGGGCGAGGACGGCCAGCCCCGAGTAGAGCAGCAGGCCGCACTGGCACAGCAGGAACGCGCGCAGCGGCCGCCGCACCCGCCGCGACCAGCGAGCCCCCAGCAGGCAGCCGGCGGCGGACCCGGACAGGTAGATCGCGAGCAGCGTGCCGAAGGTGAAGGCGGTGGAGCGGGTGGCCACGTCGAGCAGCCGGAACCACAGGATCTCCAGCGAGAGCGCCGCGAAGCCGGAGGCCGCATAGAGGACCAGCCACGACGGGAGGCTGCGGCGCGGCTCGCCGATGCCGGCCTGACGCCGGGCTTCGTCGCCCGCCTGCACCCGCGCCCCCGCGCGGGGCGCGAGCAGCAGGGCGACGAGCGCCGCCAGCGCGTTCGCCGCCGCCGCCGCCTCCACCGCGCCGGAGATGCCGAGCTGCCGGATGAGCACCCACGGGGCGAGCAGCGCCCCCGCCGCGGCGCCGAGCGTGTTGATGCCGTAGAGCAGGCCGATGGTCCGGCCGGCCGTCTCGGCGTCCAGCACCAGCGCCCGTGCCAGGAACGGCAGCGACATGCCCATCAGCACGGTCGGCGGGAGCAGGGCGGCCAGATGCAGCAGGCCCGCCACCCACGGTGACCCGTAGAGATGGTGACCGCGCTGGTAGAGGAGGTCGTAGTAGAGGGGGACCGAGGCCAGGCCGAACAGGGCGGTCAGCAGCTCGAGCAACCCGAAGGCGACCAGCGCCCGCCTCGCGGTGAGCCTGCCGCTGATGACACCTCCCAGGTGCGAGCCGATGCCGAGGCCGGCCATGAATGCCGCGACGATCATGGCGATCGAGTAGATTCCGACCCCGCTGTGGAGCGCCAGGATGCGCTGCCAGGCGACCTGGTAGACGAGGGCGGCCAGCCCGCTGGCGAAGAACGCGGCGGTGGCCAGCGGCAGCAGCGGGCGTGGCGCAGGAGGCGTCGTGGACGAGGCGGCGCTCATGAGGAGGGCGATTCTAAGCCAGGTGCCTGCCGTGGACGGCGCTGCCGCAGGGTCCGAGGCGGCATGCGGTTATACTCGCGGTGTGAGGCTGACCCGCGCGCCCCGCTCCAGAAGCTCCCCGTGCCCTCGGGCAGCCCCCTGGTAGCCCGGCCTGCGAATGCGCACCAAGTTGCTGATAGGGAAGGCGCCTGTAGCTCAACTGGATAGAGCAAGAGCATCCTAAGCTCGAGGTTGGGGGTTCGAGTCCCTCCAGGCGCGCCACCGCGGACAGGAGCAGCCATTGAAGAAGGAACTTCGGGAGCAGATCAAGCAGGACGAGTTCGCGAGCGGCCTCGAGCAGGCGGTCGCCTGGACGGGCGCGCACAAGGACGAGCTGCGGATCGGCATCGGCGTGGGCGTCGTGCTGCTGGCCGCCGCCGGTGCGGTCGGCTACTACCAGGCGCAGCGCTCGCGCGAGGCCGACCGCGCCCTGCGTGACGCGCTCACCACCTACGAGGCCCCGGTGGCCGGGGAGGTCGCGCCCGGCGCCGAGCGGCCGAGCGGCCAGGTGTTCGCGACGCCCGAGGAGAAGTACAGGACCGCGGCGGCCGCCTTCGAGGCGGTGGAGAGGCGATACGGTTCCTCGAGGGTGGGCGTGCGGGCCAGGTACTACGAGGCTCTCGCCCGCATCGAGCTGAAGCAGTACCCGGAGGCGGAGAAGGGGCTGCAGGAGGTCCAGTCGCGCGGCTCCGGCATCGAGCCCGAGCTGGCCCGCGCGGCCCTGGCGGACCTGTATCGGCGCAGCGGGCAGGTCGACAAGGCCGTGGAGGCGTACCGCGGCCTGGCCAGCAACCCGAACGCGAGCCTGCCGCGCGACTTCGCGTTGCTGAGCGCGGCGCAGACGCTGGAGGATGCGAGGCGCTACGCCGAAGCGCGCTCCACCTACCGCCGGCTCTACGAGGAGTTCCCGGCCAGCGTCTATGCCGCCCAGGCCCGCAGCCGGGCGGACTACCTGCAGAGCGCGCAGGGCTAGGGACGGGGCCCGCTCGATGAAGAGGCGCACCGCCTGGGTGCTGGCCGCCGGCATGGCGGCGCTGGCGCTGGGCGCCGCCGCGGTCGGCGTCGTGGCGCTGGTCCTGCGCGGCGGTCGCGCCCCCGTCGTCGGCTGGCCGGGCGGCGCGCAGGTGCTCGCGCTGGACGTCGACGCGCTGCCGGAGGAGTCGCCCCCCGGCTTCGCCGGGTTCCTGGAGAACCGCCCGCCGTCGCTGCGGCGGCTGGTCGAGGCCGTCGACCGCGCCGCCCGCGACCCCCAGGTGAAGGGTCTGCTGCTGCGGGTGGGCTCGCTCGACGCGGGCTGGGCGCGGGTGGCGGAGCTGCGCGACGCGCTGCTGCGCTTCCGCAGGAGCGGCAAGCCTTCCTGGGCCCACCTCGAGTCCGCCGGCAACCAGGAGTACTACCTGGCCACGGGCTGCGGGAAGATCGCCGCGGCGCCCACCGCGCTCCTCGACGTCTCCGGCCTGGCGGCGGAGGTGACCTTCTTCAAGGGGACCCTGGACAAGCTCGGGGTGGAGGCGCAGTTCGAGGGCGTCGGCAAGTACAAGAACGCGCCCAACCAGTTCACGGAGGCGGGCTTCACCGAGCCGCACCGGGAGCAGATGGAGGCGCTCGTCGGAAGCCTGTTCGACACCTACGTGAACGGTGTCGCCGAGGCCCGCGGGCTCGCGCCCGCGCGGGTGCGCGAGCTGATCGACCAGGCCCCTTTCGACGGGCCCCGCGCCCTGGCCGCCGGACTGGTGGACGAGGTCCTCTACCGCGACCAGGTCGAAGGCCGGGTCGGCGCCGAGCACAGGATCGGACCCGGTCAGTACGCGCGCAGCGCGCGGGTGGGGTTCGACTCGCGGCCGAAGCTGGCGCTCGTCTATGCGGTCGGGACCATCATGCCCGGCGAGAGCCAGTCGGGGCCGCTGACCGGCGGCCTGGTCGGCGCCGACACGGTCGTGCGCGGCCTGCGCGAGGCCGCGCAGGACGACGCGGTGCGGGCCATCGTCCTGCGGGTCGACAGCCCCGGCGGGTCGGGGACGGCCTCCGACGCCATCTGGCGCGAGGTCGGCCTCGCGCGCCGCCACAAGCCGGTGATCGCCTCGATGGGCGACTACGCCGCCTCCGGCGGCTACTACATCTCCATGAACGCGGACGCGATCGTGGCCGAGCCGGGCACCATCACCGGCTCCATCGGCGTCTTCTCCGGCAAGTTCAGCCTGCGCGGGCTGTACGCCAAGCTGGGGCTCGCGGAGGGCGTGGTGCAGCGCGGGCGCTTCGCCCGCCTGTTCTCCATGTCGGCTCCCTGGAGCGAGGAGGAGCGCGCGCAGGTACGCAGCCTGAACCGCGCCTTCTACCAGACCTTCGTCAGCAAGGCGGCGGAGGGGCGCCACCGCAGCCCGGAGGAGATCGAGTCGGTGGCGCAGGGGCGGGTGTGGACCGGGGCGGAGGCGCGCGGCGCGGGCCTGGTCGACCGGCTGGGCGGGCTCGACGTCGCGGTCGCGCTGGCCCGGGAGAAGGCGCACCTGCGGCGCGGGCAGGAGGTGAGCCTGGTGGTGCTGCCCGAGCGCAAGGGATTCCTGCAGACGCTGCTGGAGCGGCAGGACGACGACGTGCTGACGCGCGCGCTGGGCCCGCGGGCGGCCACCCTGCTGCGCTGGGCGCAGGCCCTCGGCGACTCGGGCCCCATCGCCCGCCTGCCCTTCGAGCTGGCCGTCCGCTGACGTCAGCTGCCGTGCTGCTGGCGCAGCCGCGCCAGCCAGTCCTTCTTGGAGGTCTCCAGGTCGTGGCCGTAGACCTCCTTGAACCCCTGGTCCACGTCGCCGCTGCGGGCCATGGCCGCCAGCAGGTCGTTGATGCCGCCCTGGCCCCGCTGGGCGACGAGGTCCTCCGTCCAGCCCAGGGCGAAGAGGTAGAAGCCCTGCGGTCCGCCGAGGCGGCCGTCGGCGAGCGCCCGCATCCCGGCCTCGCCCACCTCGGAGAGGTGATGGCCCTCCATGAGCTGGGCCAGCCCCTCGTGCAGCTCGCGCGGCGCCGTGCCGCGGGAGCAGTCGGCCACGAAGGCGTGGGTCAGCTCGTGCAGGACGGTGGCGTCGAGCTGTCCGGGCAGGGAGGTGGTCAGGCCGCCGATGGGGATGCGCACCCTGCCGTCGAAGTCCGTGTAGCGGCCTCCCGACCAGGCCGGGGCGCCGGTGCTCTCGTAGTAGCTCTGCGCGGACATCAGCACCACCGGGATCGGCTCCGCCGGCTCGTGGTCGAAGGTGCGGGCGAGGGTGGCGTAGTGCCGCTCGCACACCCGCAGCACCTCCCGGCCGACGTCCTCGTGGGCGGCGCCGTCGTAGCGCACGTGGAAGTGGGACAGGGTCTGGTTGGTGAGCTGCGCCTCCGGCGCGCTGTCGTGCTGCAGCTGGGCGAGCAGCGTCCGGGCCTCCGGGTCCTCGCGGCCCTCGAGGTAGGAGGAGAGGACCTCGATCGCCTCGCGCGTGCGGTCCTGCCTGAGCAGCGCGTAGGCGAGGGCCCGGGTGGCCTCTCCGTCGCCCGGCGCCAGCCTCAGCAGCTCCCGAGCGGAGGCCTCGGCGGCCGTCCAGTCGGCCAGGGCGGAGTCGAGGGCCAGCCGCATCCGTCGCGGGACCGCGTCGCCGGGCGCCAGGGCGATCGCACGCCCGACCAGGTCGCTGGCGGGGCCGTAGCGCCGCGCCATGCGTTCCTGGTCGGCGAGCGCGAGCAGCACCGCCTTCAGCAGGTCGCGGACGCCGTTCGGGTACTCCGCGTAGAGGCGCTCGGCGCTGCGCAGGTCGGAGGCGGACACGGGCGCCCTCGCCTGCAGCTTCTGCAGGAGGCGGGTGAGCTCCGCGGCGTCGCCGGGGTCGATGGCCGCCGCCCGCGCCGCGGAGCCGTCGGGGAGCGGGACCGTCACGCTCACCGCCGGCGGCTCCTCGCTGGGGAAAGGCGTCGGGGGGGTGCGCGGGTCCGGGGCCCGCGACTCCGCCGTCCGTCGGGGTGGAGTCGGGGCGCCGCGCTCGCGATGCACCCAGTAGACGCCGGCCGCGACGACGACCGCCAGGCCGAGCACCGGGAGCCAGACGCCGGCGGCGGACGCCTCCTCCGCGGCCCGCGCGGGCGGCGCCGGCTTCGAGCGGGGCGCGCGCGCCTTGGCGAGCACCACGCCGCAACGCGGGCAGTCGGGGCCCGTCTCGGTGGTGGCGCCGCAGCGGGGACAGACCATCGCGTCGTGGCCCTGAGGCCGGCCGGCCGCCTATACTAGCAGGTCGGGCGGTCGTCACACGGGGAGGGAGTGGGTGACGAGTTCACCAGGTGCGGGCCGGCGGGAGGCGATCGGTGCGGGAAGGACGCGGGCGCGGGTCGCCGTCGTCCGCACCCGTCCGGAGACGGTGCTCGACGACGTGGCGGCGATGATGCGCCGACTGGACTACACGCGGGCCCTGCCGCGCGACCGCCGGACGATCCTCAAGGACAACATCTCCTGGCACCTGCCGTACCTGTCGGCCAACAGCACACCCTGGCAGATCGAGGGCGTGCTGCGCACCCTGCGCGAGGACGGCTACCGGGAGCTGCTGGGGCTGCACAACCAGACGGTGGTGACGGACGCCCACAAGGGCGACGAGCTCAACAAGTTCGCCGGCGTCTACCGGCGCTACCAGGTGCCGACCGTCGACAACTTCTCGCCCGACTGCCGCTGGGTGGCGATCGAGCCGAGGGAGAAGCTGCTGGTGCTCGACCGCATCTTCGGCGAGGTGCGAGTCCCCGAGGTGCTGATCGGCAGCAACGTCGTCCACCTGCCGACGGTCAAGACCCACGTCTACACCACCATGACCGGGGCCATGAAGAACGCCTTCGGCGGGCTGCTGCGGGAGAACCGGCACTGGGCCCACACCGACATCCACGCCACCCTGGTGGACCTCCTGGCCGTCCAGAAGCAGATCCACGGCGGGATGTTCGCGGTGATGGACGGGACCATCTGCGGCAACGGCGCGGGCCCCCGGGCCATGGAGCCGGTGGTCAAGGACCTGATGCTGGCCAGCGACGACATGGTGGCGATCGACGCCGTCAGCGCCTGGCTGATGGGCTTCGACCCCCTGGGCGAGGTGGCCTGCATCCGCATGGCGCACGAGCGCGGGCTGGGCGTGGGCGACGTGCGCGAGATCGAGGTGGTGGGGGAGGACGTCCGCGAGCTCAACTTCGGCTTCCGGGTCACCCACCACTTCCAGAGCGCGGTGGCGCGGCTGCTGTGGTTCACGCCGCTCGCCCGGATCCAGGCCCTGTTCTTCCGCACGCCCCTGGTCCACGTCTTCAGCTGGGCCTCCGGCTTCTACTTCGACCGCTACTGGTGGCCGGCCTATGGCCGTCGCCGCATGGCCGCCCTCGCCACGACACCCTGGGGACGGCTGTTCGAGGCCTACGACTGAGCGCTGGTATAATGCCGGGTTCCGCGAGGTGAGAGAAGGGATGATTCAGGCGACGCAGCTCAAGAAGGGGATGTGCATCAAGCACGAGAACGATCTCTACCGGATCGTCGACGCCCAGCACAAGACGCCGGGGAATCTTCGCGGGCTGGTGCAGACCAGGATCCGCAGCCTGAGGACCGGCGCCATCAGCGAGCACCGCTTCCGCTCGGTCGACATGGTGGAGCGGGCGATCCTGGACGAGACCGAGATGGAGTACCTCTACCAGGACGGCGACCTGTACCACTTCATGAACAACGAGACCTACGAGCAGGTGGGGCTCTCCAACGAGGTCCTGGGCGACGCCGTCGACTACCTCATCCCCAACATCAAGCTGGCGATCGAGTTCTACGAGGGCCGCCCGGTCGGCATCGAGCTGCCGCTCACCGTCGAGATGAAGGTGATGGAGACCGAGCCCGGCATCAAGGGGGCCTCGGTCTCGAACGTCGGCAAGCCGGCGAAGATGGAGACCGGGCTGGTGGTGCAGGTGCCCGCCTTCATCAACGAGGGCGACGTGATCCGGATCGACACCGCTACCCGCTCCTACATCGAGCGCGTCAACAAGTAGGCGCCCGTGCCTGCAGCCCCGCCGCCGGGCCGCCCCGGGAGCATCGAGGTGATCACCGGCAGCATGTTCAGCGGCAAGAGCGAGGAGCTCATCCGCCGCGTCCGCCGCGCCCAGATCGCCAGGCAGCGGGTGCAGCTGTTCAAGCCGCGGCTGGACGAGCGCTACTCGAGCGGCGAGATCGTCAGCCACTCCGAGATGAAGATGCCCTCGCAGGCGGTGACGAGCGCCGGCGACATCCTGGCGCTGGTGGAGCCGGACACCGAGGTGGTGGGCATCGACGAGGGCCAGTTCTTCGACGCCTCGCTGGTGAAGGTGGCCGACACCCTGGCCAACCGCGGGCTGCGGGTCATCGTGGCCGGGCTCGACCAGGACTACCGGGGCGAGCCGTTCGAGCCCATGCCGCAGCTCATGGCGATCGCCGAGTACGTCGACAAGACCCTGGCGGTGTGCATGCGCTGCGGCGCGCCCGCCAACCGCTCGCAGCGGCTGGTGGCGACGGAGGACCGCGTGGTGGTGGGGGGCGCGCGGGAGTACGAGGCGCGCTGCCGCCGCTGCTTCCACCCCGAGCCGGTCGAGGCCGCGCGCTAGCGGCTTGGAACCGATCGCCATCGACGGCGCCGGGGCCGGCGGTGGCGGGCTCTTCCTGCGCGGCGCCCTGGCGCTCTCGGCCGTCAGCGGGCGACCGTTCCGGATGGAGCGGATCCGCGCCGGGGAGCTGCGGCCCGGGCTGCGGCCGCGACACCTGGCTGCGGTGCGGGCGCTCGCCCTGTGCTGCGGGGCGGAGGTCCACGGCGCCTTCGAGGGCTCGCCGGACCTGCGCTTCGTGCCGGGGCCGCCGGCGGCCGGCGAGTTCACCTTCGACATCGGGACCGCGGGGGCGTCCACGCTGCTGCTGTCGGCGGCCGCTCCCGTGCTGGCGACGGCGGGGGCGGCCAGCCGCGTGACGGTGCTCGGCGGCACCCACCTGGCCCACAGCCCGTCCTACCACTTCCTGGCCCGGCACTGGGCCGCGACCGTGGGCAGGCTGGGCCTGCGGCTGCGGCCGGAGCTGCTGCAGGCGGGCTTCGCGCCGAAGGCCGAGGGGCGCATCTCCTGCGGCGTGCGGGCCTGGCAGCGCCCGGCGACGCTGGACCTGTCGGCCCGCGGCCCGCTCCTGGCGGTGCGGGGCATAGCCGGCGCGGGCAAGCTGAGGGGCCAGGTGGCGCAGCGGGCGGCGGACGCGGCGCGGGCGCTGCTGTGGGAGGCCCGGCGCATCGAGTCCGAGTGGGAGGTGGTCGAGCTGCGCAGCGCCTCGCCCGGCTCCTTCCTGCAGGTCGAGGCCGTGTTCGAGAACGGCCGGGCGGCGTTTTCCGCGGTCGGCGAGCGGAGCGTGCGGCCCGAGCTGATGGGCGAGCGGGCGGTCCGGCGGCTCCTCCGCTTCCTCGACGACGAGGGGGCGGTGGTCGATCCCTGGCTGGCGGACCAGCTCGCGGTGCCGATGGCCATCGCGGGCGGCGGCGGGCGGCTGGTGACCTCGGAGGTGACCGCGCAGCTCGAGACGGCGGCGCAGCTCCTGCGGACGTTCGAGGTCGCCTGCGAGACGTGGGGCCGGCGCGGCGGGCCCGGCGGCCTGCAGGTGGGGCGCTGGCCGTGACGCGTGCCGCGGGTGGGGTAGTATCGGCTCCGGTGCAGGCCTCCTCGATCCCGGCGGCAGCGGGCGTGGCGCCGCGCGCCGCGGGACCCCTCCGCCCCGCCGTGCGGCTGCTGCTGTGGGACTACGCCCGGGGCAGCCTCGCCTACGACCTGGTGCTGCTGCTGGTGGTCCTCGTCGTCCTGCTGGTCCCCGGCGCCTTCTGGGGAGACCCGCTCTGGGTCCGCTGACGCGCCCGCTGCCGGCGCTGAAGCCGGCGGCGCGCAAGGCGCGGCTGGTGCGCGCGTACCTGCGGGGCGCCCCGGTGCACTGCACCTGGCAGCTCTCGCCTCGCTGCGAGTCGTTCTGCCACCTCTGCGAGCACCGCGCCTTCGCGGCGGGGGACGAGCTGGACACCGCGGGTTGCGCGCGCGTTTCCGACGCCCTGGCGGCCGAGGGGTCGCTGCTGGTGAGCTTCACCGGGTCCGAGCCGTTCCTGCGCGAGGACCTGCCGCAGGTCGTGGCGGCGGTGGCGCGTCGGCACTTCCCGCTGCTGGTGACGAACGGCTGGCTGGTCAGCCCGGCCCGCGCCCGCGAGGTCTGGCAGGCGGGGCTGGAGGTGGCGAGCGTCTCGCTCGAGCACGCCGACCCTGCACGCCACGACGGCGTCACCGGCCTGCCCGGGTCGCACGGCCGGGCGGTGGCGGGGCTGGCGGCGCTGTCGGGCGAGCGGACCCGGCGCTCCCAGCGCGTCAACGTGAGGACCCGGCTGCGCGAGGCCGCGGCCGACGGCCTGGAGGCACTGCTGGCGCTGGCGTCAGGCCACGGGGCGACGGTCAGCCTGGAGGCGGCGTACCCCCTGCCGCGGCTCGACGGCGAGGCCGCCGCCCTGGTCTCGCAGCTGCGGGCCCTCAAGCGCAGCCACCCGAACCTCCGCACCTCCTCCGCGCTGCTGGAGCGCACGGGCGAGGCCCTGTGCGGCGGCGTCGGCGGCTGCCTGGCGGGCCGCGCCTTCTTCAACGTCGACCACCGGGGGCAGGTGAGTCGCTGTCTCGAGTTCCGGGCGCCGGAGGACCGGGTGGGCTGCCTGGTGGACAGCAGCCTGGCCGAGATCCGGCCGGCGCTGCAGCGCGCGGCCGCCGCGAACGACTGCCGTGCCTGTTTCTACGCCTCGCGGGCCGAGGTGGAGACGCTCTTCTCGCTGCGCGGCTTCGTCTCCGGGCTGCGCACGCTGGTGGCGGGATGAGGCGTCTCGCCGCCGCGCTGTGGCTGTGGCTGCTGTGGACGGCCGCGGCCGCCGCCCAGACGCCGCCCGCCCCGCCGCCGGCGGAGGCCGGGAAGCCGCCGGACCTGGAGGAGATGGTCGACGCGCTGCTCGGGGGCCTGATGGGCGCCGGGCCGACCGACGCTGCGACCCTGCAGAAGGAGGTCGAGGAAGCGGGCGGCATCCGCTTCCGCCGCGACGTGCCGGTGGCGTTCCTCACCCACGCGCAGCTCGGGGGCTACCTGCGCGAGCTGTTCGACGAGGAGTACCCCGAGGCGGAGGCCCTGGCCGACCAGCGGCTGCTGAGCGCCTTCGACCTGCTGCCGGCCGGCACCGACCTGCGGGCGCTGCGCGCCCGGGTGCTGGAGGAGAACGTCGCCGGCTTCTACGACGACCGGCCCGGGAAGCAGCAGCTCTACGCCGTCAGCGAGAGCCGCTCGCTCACGCCGATGAACCAGATCGTGCTCGCCCACGAGATGCGCCACGCCCTGCAGGACCAGTACGCGGACCTGCACGCGCTGGTGAGCGACTCGCGGTCGGATTTCGACGACCGCCGCCTGGCGGTGATGGCGCTGTTCGAGGGCGACGCCACGCTGGTGATGGAGCGCTTCCTGCGCCAGCGGCTGGGCAGCCTCGGGTCCGGGCTCGGGGGCGGCGGTGGCGAGGGAGGTCCCGACGACGCCGGAGCCGCCGCGCTCGCCATGCCGGGGCTCTTCGACGTGCCCGGCGCCCCGCCGATCGTGCGCGACCAGCTGGTGCAGCCCTACCTTACGGGCCTGGCGTTCGCCCGCGCCCTGTGGGAGCGGGGCGGGGCGGAGGCCCTGCGCGGGGCCTGGAGCGCGCCGCCGGCGTCGACCGAGCAGGTGCTGCACCCGGCGCACTTCTTCGCCCACCTTCTGCCGCGCGCGGTCTCGCCGAGGCTGCCGCCGCCGGGCGGCGCGCGGCTCGTCTCCGAGGGCGTCTTCGGCGAGCTGCTGCTGCGGACCCTGGTGGAGGGCGACCAGGCGGCCGCCGAGGGCTGGGCCGGCGACGGCTGGCGCCTGTGGGACGTGGGCGGGCGGACGGCTCTGCTCTGGCGCAGCGAGTGGGCGAGCCCGTCCGATGCGGGCGAGTTCCACCAGGCGCTGCGCCGGCGCTTCGCGCGGCACCACGCCGCGACCGGGGGGGTGGCCGGCTGGGAGGCCTTCGGCGAGAAGGGCGCACGCGCGTTCGCCCTCCGTCGCGACGGCGACGCGGTGGAGCTGGCCTCCGCCGACGACGCGGCGCTGCTGGGGTCGCTGCTGGGCGCGACCGCCCGCCCCGCGCTCGAGGATCCGGCCTGGTCAGGCTTGACTTCGCCGGCCGTCGGGATAGAGTCCCAGGACACGAGCACGGACGCGGATCAGGCGTTGGCCGACCGAGAAGTGTCGGCCCGCGGTTCGAGCCGAGGGGGAGAGATGGCGACTTCGACACCGCCTGGTGCCGGGAATCAGACGAATCTGGGGATGGCCCCTAACGTGGCAGGGCTCCTGTGCTACGTCCCCTGCTGCATCGGGCTCATCTTCTCCATCGTGGCCGTGATCGTGGAGAAGCAGAGCCGCTTCGTGCGCTTCCACGCCTTCCAGAGCCTGCTCCTGCACGCGGCGGCCATCGTCCTCGGTGTGGGCGCCTCGGCGCTGCGCGTGGCGCTGGCGTTCACCGGGCTCGGCTTCATCGGACTGCTGCTCTCGCTGGTGCAGATCGTGGTCGGCTTCGGCCTGCTGGCCCTCACGATCGTGCTGATGATCAAGGCCAACTCGGGCGAGGAGTTCGAGCTGCCGGTGATCGGGCCCATGGCCCGCAACTGGGTCTAGGCCGAAGCAGCCGGAGCCGGGACCGACTGGGGACGGGGCGCCTGGCGCGTCCCGTCCCGCTCGATTCGGCGGAGCGCGCCGGCCTCAGACCGCCGCCTGCTCCAGCAGCACCCGGCCGTTGCCCTCCAGGCGGAGCAGCCGGGCGCCACCCTGCGTCGAGGGCAGCACCACCTCGTAGACCTGCGGGTCCTGGACCACCTCGGCGTGAAGGGCGCCGGTCCAGGCGATCAGCGAGGCGGCGGGCACGCACACGGGCACCCCGGGCCGGACGGCCAGCGGCAGCGGCCGGCTGGCGACGGCCAGCGCTGCCGTCCCGGCGCCGTCGAGGGCGACGAGCTCGACCGGCGAGGGCTCGCCGATGCGGACGAAGCGGGGGGAGAGGCCCTCTTCGCAGGCCAGCAGGCGATCGGGCGAGACGAACACCGGCTCACCGCCCACCGGCAAGAAGCTGATCTCGCGGTCGCCGGAGCTCAGGATGAGGCGGCCGGTGCCGGTGACGATCGCGAGCGAGACCTGGCCGCCGGGCCGGCGGTCCTTCACCCAGAAGGTGAGGTTGCCGGTGTAGGAATAGATCGTGCCCTGGCGGATGTAGACCTTCCCGGAGAAATCGACCTCCAGCAGGCCCCGCTCGAGCACGCGGAAGACGTCGCGGCCCGCCTCCGCCGGGGTGAGCGGGGGCAGCGACAGCGGCTCCGCCTCGTTCGCGGGCTTCTTCTCCGCCGGCTCGCCGGTGTCGGGCGTGAGCAGCGTGGGGCTGACCGGCCGCAGCTGCTTGCCGGCCGCGAGCAGCAGGGGGTCGGGCTCGTCGGACTCGCGGGGAGGCGGGGTCGGCGGGGCTGCGGCCGCTGCCGCGGCCGCAGCGACCAGGGCGGCGACGGCCCCCGTGGTCGGGCCCATGCGCCGCGGCGGCAGGGTCTCCTCCGCGGAGGCGGGGGCGTGCGCCGGCGGCATCGGCACCGACAGGGCGGAGGTCGGGGGAAGGGTGGTGGTCCCCACGGCGGGGCTGCCGGGGTGGTCGAGCCGGCCCTCCAGCCGCTGCACCATCAGGTTGGCCCCCGCCTGGCGGTACTGGAAGATCGCGTCCTTGTAGCGCTGCATGCGCTCGTAGATCGACCCCAGGTAGAAGTGGATCTTGGGGTTGCCCTGGCTGAGCTCGAGGGCCTTGCGGAAGGCCTGCTCCGCGTCGTCGAGCCGGCCCAGCTTGTAGCAGACGAGCCCGAGGTTCTGGTGCAGGGTGGCGACGTCCGGGCTCTGGGTGATGAGCTTGCGATAGACCTCTTCCGCCTTGGCCAGCTTGTCGCCACGGAAGTAGACGAGCCCGAGCAGGTTCAGCACCCGCAGGTCCCGCGGGCGCAGCAGGTACGCCTCCTCCAGCTGGCGCTCCGCCTCCTCGAACTTGCGGGCCTCGAACGCCTCGCGCCCCTTGTTGAGCTGCGTGAGGAAGAGGCCCTCGTCGAACGGACCGCGCGGGATCGGGTCGGGCATGATCCTTCCTCGCTAGTCCAGCGCTCGCACCGTCTGGTACACGGTTCCCTCCGCGGGCGGTGCCTCGGCGACGTGGGTGGCCCCCTGCGGGTCGCGCCAGCGATAGTACGTCCGCGGCCGCGCCGGCTCCAGCCGCCCCGGCCGGGGGGCGGGCCGGGGCGAGGCCTGCGGCGGCCGCAGTCCGAGCGAGGGGGTGAAGAAGGAGGCGGCGCCGGCCACCGCCGTCGTGGGCGCCAGGGCGAAGCCGCCGAGAAGCGCCTGGATCTTCGCCACGTAGCCGCGGGTCTCCTTGAACGGCGGCACCCCGCCGTAGCGGGCGACGGCGTTCTCGCCCGCGTTGTAGGCGGCGAGCGCCAGCTCGACGTCGCCCGCGAACTGGTCGAGCAGCAGGCGCAGGTAGCGGGTCCCGGCCAGGATGTTGGCGCGGGCGTCGAAGGCGTCGCTCACGCCGAAGCGGCGCATGGTCGCGGGCATCAGCTGCATCAGGCCGCGGGCGCCCTTCGAGGAGACCGCCCACTGGTCGAACTCCGACTCCACGGCGATCACCGCCCGCACCAGGTCGGGGCTGACCTGCTGCAGCCGGCAGGCCTCCTCCACGTGGGGGTCGAACTGGCCGGAGTAGCGTGAGGGGCGGAAGGAGCGGGAGTGGATGAGCGTGCCCTTGCCGGGGTAGGTGAGGCGGAAGGAGGGCGAGGCCGGGGCGTTGGTCGCCTCCACCACGCCGTTGGCGTTGATGCGGGTGTAGACCTGCGCCAGGAGCGGCGCCGGCAGCAGCAGCACCGCGGCGGCCAGCAGCGCGGCGCTACGCACGCGGCAGAGCCTCCGCCAGCGAGCGCAGCAGCTCCCGGGCCCGGCGGCGCAGCGCGTCGATCTCGCCGGGGGAGACGCCGCCGCCCTGGGCGAAATCGGGCCGCCCGCCGCCGCGCAGCTCCAGCCGCCGCATCAGCTCCGGGGCCTGGAGCGACGGCGTGAGCGAGGGCGAGACGGCGGCGATCACGCTCGTGCCCTCGTCGGAGGAAGCGGCCGAAACGAGGGCGAAGCGCCGGTCGCGGTGGCGGTTGCGGAAGTCGTCCACCACCGCGGCGTGGGCCTTGCGGTCGAGCCCCTCGAAGCGCGGCGTCCACAACAGCGTGCCGTTGACCTCCTCCTCGTCCGTCCGCGAGGCGGCGCCGGGGGAGGCGGTGGCCAGCTTCAGCTTGAGGGCCTGGACCTCGCGCTCGCGGGCCTTCAGCTGGTCGCGCAGGCGCGCGTACTCGTCGACCAGCTCGCGGCGGTCCACGCGCGCGAACGCCTCCAGCTCGTCGAGGATGCCCTGGTCCTGCTGGGCGCGGGCCACCGCGGCCTCGCCCGTGAGCGCCTCGACGCGGCGGGTGCCCGCCGAGATCCCCTGCTCGCCGGTGAGCAGGAAGAGGCCGATCTCGCCGGTGTGGTCGACGTGGGTGCCGCCGCAGAACTCCTTCGAGAAGCCCGGCACCTCGACCACCCGCACGCGCTCGCCGTACTTGTCGCCGAAGAACGCCAGGGCGCCGTAGGCGAGCGCCTCCTCGCGGCCCATCTCCTTCTTCTCCACCCGGGCGTCGCGCAGGATCTCGCCGTTCACGCGGTTCTCGATGTGCCGGAGCTCACGGGAGGACACGGGGGCGTAGTGGCTGAAGTCGAAGCGCAGCCGGTCGGGAGCCACCAGGCTGCCCGCCTGCTTCACGTGGGGCCCCAGCGTCTCGCGCAGGGCCGCGTGCAGCAGGTGGGTGCCGGTGTGGTGGCGCATGGTGGCCGCCCGCCGCTCGGCGTCGACCACCGCCCGCACCCGCATGCCCGCCTCGAAGCCGCCGTCCGTCACCCGCAGGTGGTGCAGGTGCAGCCCCGGCAGGGGGCTGGTGGTGTCGGCCACCTCGGCGGAGGAGCCCTCGCCGGCGAGGGTCCCGCGGTCGCCGACCTGTCCGCCGGCCGCCGCGTAGAAGGGGGTGCGGTCGAGCACCAGCAGCCCCGCCTGCCCGGCCTCGAGCCGGCGGGCGGGGGCGTTGTCGTGCAGGACCGCCAGCACCCGCGCGTCCTCCACCACCAGCGTGTCGTAGCCGAGGAACGTGGTGCGACCCTGCTCCAGCAGGCTGGCGAACACCGGGTCGCCCTTGACGACACCCAGGCGGCTCGCCTGCCGGGCGCGCTCCTGCTGCTCGGCGAGCGCCGCCTTGAATCCGGCGGTGTCGACGGTCAGGCCGCGCTCGGCGAGCTCTTCCTCGATCAGGTCGAGGGGCAACCCGAAGGTGTCATAGAGGCGGAATGCCTCCGGGCCCGGGAACGGCCGCGGATCAGCGAGGTAGCCGGGGCTGTTCACGTACTGCATCGCCGAGCGCTCGAGGTTCTGAAGGCCGATCCTGACCGTCGACGAGTATCCTTCCTCCTCCACCAGCACCACCCGCGCCACCGTCGGCTCGTGGGCGACCAGCTCCGGGTAGGGCCCCTTCATCCGCTCCACCACCGCGCGGGTCAGGCGTGAGAGGAAGGGGCCCTCGATGCCCAGCTTCGCCCCGTGCCGCAGGGCGCGGCGCATGATCTTGCGCAGCACGTAGCCGCGGCCCTCGTTGCCGGGCAGCACGCCGTCGGCGATGAGGAAGGTCGTCGCCCGCAGGTGGTCGGCGATCACCCGCAGGGACACGTCGTCCGCCGGGTCCTTCCCGTACGCCTTGCCGGCGCGGGCCGCCACCGCCTCCAGCAGCGGGGCGAAGAGGTCGGTGTCGTAGTTGCTGAGCGCGCCCTGCACCACGGCGGCGACCCGCTCCAGTCCCATGCCGGTGTCCACGCAGGGCGCCGGCAGCGGCGAGAGCAGGCCCTGCTCGTCGCGGTCGTACTGCATGAACACCAGGTTCCAGACCTCGAGCCAGCGGTCGCACTCGCACTCGACGCCCTGGCAGGAGCGACCCTGCGCCTCCTCGGGGCAGGGCAGGGCGTCGCCCTGGAAGAAGTGGATCTCCGAGCAGGGGCCGCAGGGTCCGGTGTCGCCCATGGCCCAGAAGTTGTCCTTCATCCCCAGCTCGAGGATCCGCTCCGCCGGGACGTGCTTCAGCCAGAACGCGTGGGCCTCGGCGTCGCGGGGGATGCCGTTCTCGCCCCTGAAGACGGTGACCTGGAGCCGCTCCTCGGGCAGCCCCAGCGAGGCGGTCAGGTACTCCCAGGCGAAGGCGATGGCGTCCTTCTTGAAGTAGTCGCCGAAGGAGAAGTTGCCGAGCATCTCGAAGAAGGTGTGGTGGCGCGCGGTCCGGCCGACGTTCTCCAGGTCGTTGTGCTTGCCGCCGGCGCGGACGCACTTCTGGGAGGAGGCGGCGCGGTTGTAGTCGCGCTTCTCGCGGCCCAGGAACACGTCCTTGAACTGGTTCATGCCGGCGTTGGCGAAGAGCAGGGTGGGGTCGTTCTGGGGCACCAGCGGCGAGGAGGGGACCACGCGGTGGCCGCGCTCCTCGAAGTAGCGCAGGAACCCCGCCCGGATGTCGTCGGCCGTCTTCAACGCCCCTCTCCCTCCTCCAGTGGCTCGAGCCCCTCGAGCGCGTCCGACCAGCGGGGCCACAGCTCCGCCAGCCGCTCCTTCACCAGGGCGGGCGCGAACCCCCGGCGCAGCAGGAAGGCCCACAGCCGGGGCAGCCGCTTCTCCGGCTCCACCCGCGCGTGCGCCTTCCAGTACCTCCGGGCGAGCGAGTCGACCACCGCCTTCTCGTCCACCTCGGCGAGGGCGCTGCGCAGGCCCGCCTCGACCTCCCGGCGGCCGACCCCGCGCTGGCGGAGCGCCTGCCGGATGCGGGTGCGGCCCAGGCCGTGGTGGGCCAGGCGGCTGCGCGCGAAGCGGGCGGCGTAGCCGGAGTCGTCGAGGCAGCGCTCCCGGACCAGCCGGGCGATCGCCTCGTCCACCTCGTCCTGCGGGTACCCGCGCTCCAGCAGCGCCCGGCGCAGCTCCGCCTGGCTGTGGTCGCGGCGGGCCAGTCGCAGGATCGCTCGGCGGTAGGCAGCAGGGGGAACGCCCGCCTGTCGTCCGGGCATTCCTCTCCTACTGCTCGAGGTCGAAGGACTGCATCGTCCGCTCCATCTCCTCGGCGGCCATGTCGGAGGCGGACTGGATGCCCTGGATCTTCAGCTTGAACTCGTCCGGGTTGCTGGCCCGGCGCAGCGCCTCGTCGTAGCTGATCAGCTCCTTCTTGTAGAGCTGGAAGATCGACTGGTCGAAGGTCTGCATGCCGTACTGGGAGACGCCGGCCGCGATCGCCTCGTGGATCAGCTTGGTCTTGTCCTTGTTGATGATGCAGTCGCGGATGAAGGGGGTGGTGATCATCACCTCGACCGCGGGCACGCGGCCGTGGCCGTCGGCGCGGGGGATGAGGCGCATGGAGATGACGGCTTTCAGCACGCCGGCGAGCTGGAGGCGGATCTGCTTCTGCTGGTGCGGCGGGAAGACCGAGATGATGCGGTTGATGGTCTCCGTGGCGTCCAGGGTGTGCAGGGTGGAGAGGACCAGGTGGCCGGTCTCGGCGGCGGTGATGGCGGTCTCGATCGTCTCGTAGTCGCGCATCTCGCCGACCAGGATGACGTCGGGGTCCTGGCGCAGCGCCGAGCGCAGCGCGGCCGCGAAGGAGCGGGTGTCGACCTCCACCTCGCGCTGGTTGACGATCGACTTCTTGTCGCGGTGCAGGAACTCGATCGGGTCCTCGATGGTGATGATGTGCTCGCAGCGCTGCGAGTTGATGTAGTCGATCATGGCGGCGAGCGTCGTCGACTTGCCCGAGCCGGTGGTCCCGGTGCACAGGATCAGCCCGCGCTGCTCCTGGGAGATCTTCTCCAGCACCACGGGGAGGCCCAGCTCGCGGACGGTCATGATCTTGACCGGGATCACGCGGAGCACCAGCCCCACGGTGCCGCGCTGCTGGAAGACGTTGCAGCGGAAACGGCCCAGCCCCGGCACCGAGTACGCGATGTCGATCTCCAGGTTGTCCTTGAACTTCTGCTTCTGGCGGTTGCTCATGATGGAGAACGCCATGGCGATGGTGTCCTCCTGCATCAGCCGCTTGGTCTCCACCAGCGGGATCAGCTCGCCGTTGATGCGCAGCACCGGGTGCGATCCCACCTTGAGGTGGAGGTCGGAGGCCTTGCGCTCCGACGCCATCTTCAGAAGGTCGTTGATGTGCATCGTTCTCCCCGCCGGGGGGCTACCTCGCCCCGCCCTTGGCCGCCCCCGCGAGGGCGGGCACGAACGTCAGCCAGCCGTGCGAGTCGTCCGCACGCTCGATCACGTCGAAGAAGGCCTTCTGCAGCGCGGCCGTCACCTCTCCTCGGCTCCCCCTGCCGACAGTGTGACGGTCCACCGAGCGGATGGGAGTGATCTCCGCCGCAGTCCCCGTAAAGAACAGCTCGTCAGCCAGATAGAGCATCTCCCGCGGCAGCGCCTTCTCCTCCACCGGGATGCCGAGAGAGCGGGCCAGGGTCAGCACGCTGTCCCGGGTGATGCCCGGCAGGACCGAGGAGACGAGGGGCGGCGTCACCAGGTGACCCTTGTGGACGGCGAAGAGGTTCTCGCCGCTGCCCTCGGACACGCAGCCCTGCGCGTCGAGTGCGATGCCCTCGACGAAGCCGCCCTTCACCGCCTCCACCTTGATGAGCTGCGAGTTCATGTAGTTGGCGGCGCTCTTGGCCATGGCGGGCAGCGTGTTCGGGGCCATCCGCGTCCAGGAGCTGACGCAGACGTCGACGCCCTGCTCCAGCGCCTCGCGACCGAGGTACTTGCCCCAGTCCCAGACCATGATCGCCATCTCGACCGGGCTGCCGAGCGGGTTGACGCCGAGCTGCCCGGCACCGCGGTAGATCACGGGGCGGATGTAGCAGGCCTCCAGCCTGTTCGCGGCGATCGTCTCCAGGACGGCCGCGTTCACCTGCTCCTCTGTCCAGGGCGCGTCCATCCAGTAGATGCGGGCGGAGTTGAAGAGGCGCTCGGTGTGGGCGTCCAGCCGGAAGACGGCGGAGCCCCGCGCGGTCTTGTAGCAGCGGATCCCCTCGAACACGGCCGAGCCGTAGTGGATCACGTGCGAGCCGATGTGGATCTTCGCGTCGTCCCAGGGGACGAGACGCCCGCTCATCCAGATGAGGTCCGAGCGCGGAGAGGCCATAGCCTATGCATCATAGCCGTCCGGCGCGGCGAGTGTCAATGAAACGCGGCAGCGAAGTAACTGAAAAGCGGAACTTTAGCCGCGGAACCCGGGGGTGCTCGAGGGGGCAAACGCCCCCTCGTCCCAGGACGCTGGCGGCGGGCCGCTTGTCCGTCTGGTCGCCAGTCCTCATCCAGTTGGATTGCGTGCCGGTCCGCCTTGCGAGGGGGCTCCACCCCCCTCGCGCTCCCCCGGTGCGTCTACTGCTTCTCGCCGCAGAAGGCGCAGGTGTCGGAGCGCGCGTGCAGGGGCTTGCGGCAGTGCCAGCAGAAGCCGCGGCGGGGGACCTCGCGCGCGCGCAGGCGGCGGCGGATGTCCTCCATGGCGGTGGCGTTGTGGTCGATCTCGGCGGCGGTGGCCAGGTCGTCGAGGAGCTCCGACGCGTGCTGGTAGCGCTCGGCCAGCTCGGGGGCGAGGGCCTTCATCACGATGTCGGAGACCTCGCGCGGGACCTGGCTGTTCCTGGAGCGCGGCGGCGTGCAGCGGCCCTGGGCGATGAGCCGCTCGATCTGCGCGGGGTTGGGGCTGAAGTAGGGCAGGGTGCCCGTGAGCATCTGGTAGAGGATCACCCCGACCGAGTAGATGTCCGAGGCCAGCACCGCGCGGCCCTGGAAGGCCTCGGGGGCCATGTAGGGGGGGCTGCCGATGACGGTGGTCGCGTGCGACTTCTCCAGGAAGCGCGAGGTGCCGAAGTCGGCCACCTTGCACGCGCCGCTCTCGGAGATGAGGACGTTCGCCGGGCGCAGGTCGCGGTGCAGGATCTGCGCCTCGTGCGCGTGCTCGACGCCCTTGAGGATCTGCACCACGTAGTTGAGCGCGCGCGGGGGGTCGAGGGACTTCTCGCGGTCGAGCACCGCCTCCAGGCTCTCGCCCTTGACGTACTCCATGACGATGAAGAAGGTCCCCTCGACGCGCTCGGCGGTGAGGATGCCGACGATGTTGGGGTGGTCGAGGGCGGCCAGCAGGCGCGGCTCCTGCAGCAGCTCGTCGAAGTCGCCGGACTGCCGGTGGGGGACCTTGATCGCGACCTTCTTGTCGATCCAGGAGTCGCGGGCGAGGAAGACGGTGCCGAAGCCGCCGGAGCCCAGGTTGGAGAGGATCTGGTATTTGCCGACCGTCTGCCCCAGCAGGAACATGTCGCGCGCGCGGAGTATAGCATCCGCTCCGCGGCGACCGCCGGCGCCTGATCCGGATGCCCCATGGCGGCGCAATGCCGGTCCCGTACAATGCGCGACGGCGAGGAGCGCGAGATGAGCTTCATGCAGAGCGTGTACGACAAGGTGAAGGGGCGCGGGGCGAAGGTCGTCTACGCGGAGGGTCGGGAGGAGCGCGCCATCCGCGCCGCGGGCTGGCTGCGCGACCACGGTCTGGTGGTCCCGGTGCTGATCGGGCCGAGCAGCGAGGTCCGCCAGCGGGCGGCCGGGTTCGCAGTCGCGCTCGACGGAATCGAGCTCCGGGACCCGGCGAGCGACCCCCGCCGCGCGGCGTTCGAGGCGGAGTACCTCGAGCTGCGCCGCCACAAGGGCATGACGGCGGAGCGGGCGCGCGAGCGCGTGGGCCAGCCCCATTTCTTCGGCGCCCTGGCGGTGCGCGCCGGCGAGGCTCAGGGAATGGTCTCGGGCCTCAACAGCGAGACCAAGCCCTTCATCCCCGCCTTCGAGGTGGTGAAGATGCAGCCGGGGATGAAGCGCGCCTCGTCGGTCTTCATCATGGCCTGGGCGGACAAGGTCTACTTCTACGCCGATTGCTCGATGAACATCGCGCCGGACGCGGAGACGCTGGCGGAGATCGGCCGGGCCACGGCCCACAGCGCGCGGGCCTTCGGGTACGAGCCGCGGGTGGCCTTTCTCTCCTTCTCCACCCGCGACAGCGCCAAGGACGTCTCCGTCGACCGCATCAAGGAGGCGGTGGCGCTCTTGCGCAAGCAGGAGCCGACGCTGCTGGTGGACGGCGAGATGCAGTTCGACGCCGCCATCCTGCCGGAGGTGGCGAAGAAGAAGTGCCCGGACAGCCCGCTGGCCGGGCAGGCCAACGTCTTCGTGTTCCCCGACCTCAACGCGGGGAACATCGCCTACAAGATCACCGAGCGGCTGGGCGGGGCCGCCGCCATCGGTCCCATCTTCCAGGGCCTCAACCAGCCGGTCAACGACGTGTCGCGCGGCTGCTCGGTGCAGGACTTCGCCGACGTCGCCTGCATCACGGCCCTGCAGGCGATCGGATAGCCGTCGGCCGCCGGCGCGGCCTCACTTCCACTCGAGCGAGAGCTTCTGCGACAGCAGCGAGACGTGCACCTCCAGCCTGCGGGTGGTGCCGGGGCTGAAGGTGGCGGAGCTCCGCGCGGTCCGGATCTCGCCGCCCGAGCGGACGCGAACGCTCACGCGGTGCGTCCCGGCGTCGAGGCGCAGCGTTCTCTGGATGCTGCCCTTGCGCAGCTCCAGCATGAGCATCTTCTTGGTCACCCGGCTGTCGAGCGTCTCCTCCGCCACCCGGAGGCCGTCGACCCAGACCTCGAGCGTCCCCGACTTCAGGCCGTGCTCGAAGCCGACCGAGAGGTAGGCCGGCTCGACGCGGCGCAAGGGCGCGGCCGGTCGAGCGGGCGCGGCGGTGCTCGCGGCCGCCGGCCCGGCGGGAGCCGGCGCAGGCGTCGGGCTCGGCGTGGCGGAGGGCGTCGGCGCGGGGGCCGTCGGGACCGGGGATGGCGTTTCGGCCGTGGCGGTGGGCGAGGGGCTGGCCGCGGCCGTCGTGGACGGCGGCGCGGTGGGGGCCGCGGCCGGTGCCGCAGGCTCGAATCGGCCCGAGTACTGCGCGACGAGGGCCTGCAGGCGGGCGGCCGCGGGCTGCAGGACGGCTGTCCAGAACGCCGCGTCCTCGGGGTGCAGGGCGAAGTAGGCGGTCGCGGCCGCGGCCAGGGCGAGGACCAGCACGGGCCGGAGCCACCAGCGGCGGCGGCCGCCGGGCCGCGCCGGCCGGGGCGCCGGACGTCGGGTGAGATCGGCGGGAGTCAGGTCGAGGTTCTCGAGCACGTCCGCCGCCAGCGGCGAGACGACGGTGTGCTCCGCGCGCGGGGGCGGCTGCCACTCGGCCCGGTGCCGCGGCGGGCGGTCGGCGAGGACGTCCTCGATGTCCTCGGCCAGCGCCCGGCCGTCGGGGTAGCGCTCCTCCGGCCGCTTGGCCATCGCCCGTGCCACGATGGCCTCTACCTCCTGGGGCACGCCCGGGACCCGCTCCGAGACGGGGTCCGCCGCGCGGTGGATGACGCGGGTGAGGATGGCCGCGACGGAGGGCGCGTCGAAGGGGCTCTTGCCGGTGATGAGCGCCCAGGCCACCGCGCCCAGCGAGAAGAGGTCGGAGCGGGCGTCGAGCGGCTCGCCGGCGGCCTGCTCGGGCGACATGAAGAGAGGCGTCCCGCAGAGGTCGCCGGGGCTCGTCAGCGAGCCCGCGTCCAGCCGGGCCACGCCGAAGTCGAGGATCTTCGGCTCCCCCGCCGGCAGCAGCATGATGTTCGCGGGCTTGATGTCGCGGTGGATGACGCCCTGCGCGTGGGCGTGGGCCAGGGCCTCCGCCACCCGGCCCACGATGCGCAGGGCCTCCCGCCAGGGCAGGGGCCCGCTGGAGGCGAGGCGGTCGGCCAGGGTCTGGCCCTTCAGGTACTCGAGCGCGAGGTAGAGCACGCCGCTCTCGGCGTCGCGGCCCACGTCGTGCGCCACCACGATGGCCGGGTGCGACAGACGGGCGGCGGCGCGGGCCTCGGTCAGGAAGCGCGCCTCCCAGGACTCGCGCTCCGACCGCGAGGCGGCGACGGGCCGGATGGTCTTGAGGGCGATCGTCCGGTGCAGGTTGGGGTCCCAGGCCTCGTAGACGACGCCCATCACGCCGCGGCCCAGCTCGCGGCGGATCTCGTAGCGGCCGATGCGGATGGCGTCGGTCCCGGTGCCCACGGCGCGACCGATTCTACCCGGGGGGGGAAGCGGCGTCAGCGCGGAGGTCGCCCCACAGCGCCTGCGCTATAGTAATCGTTGATATAGCTGCGGTCTCCGCGCGCAGGATCCGGGGACCCAGCGAGGCGCTCAGGAAGCCGGCCTCGTGCAGGGCCTCGGTCTCCGAGGTCTCGAACCCTCCGGCGGGCCCGACCAGCAGCAGCAGCGAGGAGCCGGCGGCCACCGGCAGGGACGTGAGCGGCGGGTGAGCGGGGGTCTCGAGCAGCGCGACCCGGAGGCCGTCGAAGGGCGTGGCGATCAGGAAGGGCAGCGTCTGCGCGGGCGCCAGGCGCGGCACCACCGCCCGGCCGCACTGCTCCGCCGCGCCACAGACGACCCGGTGCCAGCGCTGGTCGCGGCTGCCGTGGAGGGCCGGCCGCGCGGCCGCGTCGGTGCGCATGGTGACCACCGGGCGGATCTCCGCGACCCCCAGCTCCGTGGCCTTCTGCAGCACCAGCTCCATGCGGTCGCCCTTGAGCGGCGACAGGGCCAGCACCAGGTGCAGCGGCGACTCCGGCCGGGGCGTGACGGGGCCGGAGAGCCTCGCCGACACGCTGCGGCGGGAGACCTGTTCGAGGACGGCCTCGAACTCCCCGCCCCGGCCGTCGAAGACCCGCACCGGCGCACCTGCCCGCAGGCGCAGGACCTCGCGGGCGTGGTGGGCGGCGGGCTCGGGCAGGTCGACGCGGGCGCCGGGCGCGGCCTCCTCGACGTGGAAGCGGGGGATCACGGCGTCCCCTCGTACAGCAACGCGGCCCACTCCCCGAGCCTGCGCCGGCGCGGGGTGCCGCAGGCGGCGAAGGCCTCCGCCACGAACGCCACGTCCTCGACCAGCAGGCCGGAGAGGACGAGGGCCGCGCCTGGCGCGAGCAGCGTGCGGATCTCGGCGGCGCGGTCGACCAGCAGCAGGGCCATCAGGTTGGCGAGCACCAGGTCGAAGCTGCGCGGGCGCAGGCCCCGCCCGCCGTCGGCGCGCACCACGCCCAGCCGCGCCCCGTTGAGGGCCGCGTGGTGGACGGCCGAGGCGGCCGCCTCCGGGTCGAGGTCGCTGGCCACCACCGGGGAGGCGCCCAGGCGCGCGGCGGCGATCGCCAGCAGTCCGGTGCCGGCGCCGAGGTCGAGCGTACGGCCGAGCCGGCGGCGCGCGGCGAGGTCCTCGAGCGCGCCGAGGCACAGGCGCGTGGTCTCGTGGGTGCCCGTGCCGAACGCGCGGCCGGGATCGACGAGCAGCACGTCCGGCGACGGCGCCGGCGCCTCCCAGGCGGGGGCGATCAGGAAGCGGCCGGCCGGGAAAGGCCGGAAGCCCTCGCGGAAGCGCGCCACCCAGTCGACCTCCGGGACGGGCGTGGGCTGCACCTCGGCCTGTGGCAGCGCCTCGCGGATCGTGGCCGGGGCGACGGAGTCGGGGAAGTAGGCCAGCAGCTCGAGCCAGCCGTTCGCGGACCGGACCTCGAGCCCCAGGGTCCCGTTCTCCCAGAGCGCCGCGGTGGCGGCGTCCTCGTCTGCGGCAGGCAGGCGGAGGCGGAAGGCGCGCATGGCGGTCGAACGGCGCTACCCCAGCAGGTCCTTCATCCGCTCCAGCAGCGACTTGTCCTTGTCCTTGGGGTCGGGCAGGGGCAGGGTCCTGGCGAGTTGCTCGAAGAGCTTGCGCTGCTCGGCGGTCAGGTGCTTCGGCACCACCACCCGGACCAGCACGTGCAGGTCGCCCCGGCCGTGGCCGCCGAGGTGGGGCACGCCCTGGCCGCGCACGCGCAGCACGGTGCCGGACTGGGTCCCTTCGGGCAGATGCACCTTCGAGGTACCGCCGTCGAGGGTCGGCACCTCGAGGCTGGCGCCGAGCACCGCCTGGGGCACGCTCACCGGCATCTCGCAGAAGAGGCTGGTGCCGTCCCTCTTGAAGAAGGGGTGGTTCTGCACGCGGACGACGACGTAGAGGTCGCCGGACGGGCCGCCCTGGGTGCCCGCCTCGCCCTCGCCGGAGATGCGGAGCTGGCTGCCGGTGTCGACGCCCGCCGGGATCTTGAGCTGCAGCGTGCGCTCGGCCGCCACCTGGCCGCTGCCTCTGCAGGTCTTGCACGGCTCTTCGACGATGCGGCCGGCGCCGCGGCACTGGCTGCAGGTGCGGGCCACCGAGAAGAAGCCCTGCTGGAACGTGACCTGGCCGGCGCCGCGGCAGGTGGGGCAGGTGGCGGGCTTGGTCCCGGCGGCGGCCCCGCTGCCGCCGCAGGCGGAGCAGCTCTCGGTCCGCGGGATGCGGATCTGGGTCTCGGTGCCGAAGGCCGCCTCCTCGAACGGCAGCTCGAGGTTGTAGCGCAGGTCCTGTCCGCGGCGAGGCCCCCGCCGGCGGGTTCCGAACATGTCGCCGAAGCCGAAGAAGTCGCCGAGGATGTCGCTGAAGTCCGCGAAGATGGTGGGGTCGAAGCCGCCGCCCGCGGCCCCGCTCACGCCGGCGTGGCCGTAGACGTCGTAGCGGTGCCTCTTGTCGGGGTCACCCAGGACACCGTAGGCCTCGGCCGCTTCCTTGAAGCGCTCCTCCGCCTGCCTGTCGCCGGGGTTGCGGTCGGGGTGGTGCTTCAGCGCGAGCTTGCGGTAGGCGGACTTCACCTCCTGCTCGGAGGCGTTGCGCGGCACGCCCAGCACTTCGTAGTAGTCGCGGGGAGGCAAGGTTACGTGCGCATCATCGCCTGGCCGATCAGGGCCGCGGCCTTCTCCATCTCCGCCAGCCGCCCGCGCAGGTCGTCGATCGCGGAGTCCGGGCGCGCCTTCTTGGCCTTCTCGATGGCGTCCAGGATGCGCCGCTGCTCGTCGGGCGTCAGCTTGCCCTCCAGCGCCTGCACCGAGCGCATGGTGTTGGTCACCAGGCCGTCGAGCTGGCGCACCACCGCCTCCTGGTCCTTCCTGGCCTTCTGCTCGGCGTCGCGGGCGCGCGTCTCCGAGGCCAGCCGGTCCACCTCGCCCTGGCTGAGCCCGCTGGAGGGGTGGATGACCATCGACTGGCTGCGGCCGGTGGCCTGGTCGGCGGCGCTCACGGAGACGATGCCGTTGGCGTCGATCTCGAAGGTCACCTCGATCTGCGGCACCCCCCGGGGCGCCTGGGGGATGTCCGTCAGCTCGAACTTGGCCAGGCTCTTGTTGTAGGCGGCCATGTCGCTCTCGCCCTGCAGCGCGTGCACCTCGACCCGGGTCTGGTTGTCGGCCACGGTGGTGAAGACGCGGCTCTTGCGGGTGGGGATGGTGCTGTTGCGGTCGATGAGCGCGGTGAAGGTGCCGTCCTTGGTCTCGATGCCCAGGGTGTGCGGGGTGACGTCGAGCAGGACCAGGTCCTTGACGTCGCCCTGCAGGATGCCGGTCTGGATGGCGGCGCCCATGGCCACGCCCTCGTCGGGGTTCACGGCGCGGTTGGGCTCCTTGCCGAAGACCCGGCGCACCACCTCCGTCACCTTGGGGGCGCGGGTCTGGCCGCCGACCAGCAGCACCTCGTCGATCTGCTCCGCGCGCAGCGCGGCGTCGGAGAGGCAGCGCCGGCAGGGCTCGGTGGTCTTCTCCAGCAGCTCGTTGGTCAGCTCCTCGTACCTCTGGCGGGTGAGCACGGTGTTGAGGTGCTTGGGCCCCGAGCTGTCGGCGGAGATGAAGGGCAGCACGATCTCCGTCTGCTGCGCGGAGGAGAGCTCGCACTTCGCCTTCTCGGCGGCCTCCTTCAGCCGCTGCAGGGCCATGCGGTCCTGCCGCAGGTCGATCGAGGTCTCCCGCAGGAACTCGCCGATCAGCCAGTCGATCACCCGCTGGTCGAAGTCCTCGCCGCCCAGGTAGGTGTCGCCGCCGGTCGCTCGCACCTGGAACAGGCCCTCCGCCATCTCCAGGATGGTGATGTCGAAGGTGCCGCCGCCCAGGTCGTAGACGGCCACGAAGCGGCCGCCGCTGGCCGCCGTCTTGAGGCCGTAGGCCAGGGCCGCCGCCGTCGGCTCGTTGATGATGCGCGAGACCTTGAGGCCGGCGATGAGGCCGGCGTCCTTGGTCGCCTGCCGCTGGGCGTCGTCGAAGTAGGCAGGCACGGTGATGATCGCCTCCTCGACGGCCTCGCCCAGGTAGTCCTCGGCCGCGGCCTTGAGCTTCTGCAGGACGAAGGAGGAGATCTCGGGAGGGGAGTAGACCTTCTCCTCGATCTGGATGTGCACGTCGCCGTTGGGCGCCTGCACCAGGTGGAAGGGCAGGAACTTGCGAGCCTCGGTGGCCTGGGGGGAGCCGAACTTGCGCCCGATCAGCCGCTTCACCGCGAAGACCGTGTTCTTCGGGTTGGTGAGGGCTTGGCGCTTGGCGATCTGGCCCACCAGCCGCTCCCCCTTGGTGGTGAAGCCCACGATGGAGGGGGTGGTGCGGGCGCCCTCCTGGTTGGGGATCACCTGCGGCACGCCGCCCTCCATCACCGCCACGCACGAGTTCGTCGTGCCCAGGTCGATGCCGATCATCTTGCCCATGGGTGGGACCTCGCTCTCCGGGCCCTCAGATGCCCTCGCCGCCCTCCGGCGGCACGTCGCTGCCGCCGTCGGCGCCCGCGCTGCTCGCCTCCGCCTCGCCGCTCGCCACCTTGACCAGCGCCGGGCGAAGCAGCCGGTCCTTGTACGTGTATCCCTTGCGGAACACCTCCGCCACGGTTCCCGCCTCGTAGCCGGGGACGTGCTCGTGCAGGAGCGCCTGGTGGCGCAGCGGGTCGAAGCGCTCACCGACCGGGTCCACCGCCGCCACCTCGTGCGACTCGAGCGTCGCCTGCAGCTCGCGCAGGGTCAGCTCGACGCCCTGGCGCAGCCCGTCCTCCCCGCCGGCGGCGGCGAGCGCGCGCTCCAGGTTGTCCGCCGTGTCCACCAGCCGGCGGAAGATGTCGCTGGCCACGTCGTCGGCCAGCGCCCGCTGGTCGCGCTCGCTGCGCTTCTTGAAGTTCTCGAACTCCGCCCGTCGCCGCAGCAGGGCCTCCTTGAGCTCGGAGCACTCGTGGCGCAGGGCCGCGAGCTCGTCCTCCCGGGCGGGCTCGGCCGCCGCCATGCCCGCCCCCTCGGGTGCGTCCGTCTCCGGCTCGCCGTCCCTGCCGTTGTGTCCCCGCCGGCTCATTCGCGCTGCCTCCGCAGCACGTCGGACACCGCGCGGGCCACATGGTCGACCAGCGCCACGACGTGCGCATACTCCATCCGGGTCGATCCCAGGACCCCCAGGCCCAGCCCCTCGTCGCCCTCGATCGGCGCGCGGGCGGTGACGAGGGAGAGGTCCCTGAGGTCCGGGTCGGGGTTCTCGTGCCCGATGAGGACCCGGATGCCGTCCCCCGACAGGCACGCGTTGAGGATCCGGACCAGCCGGCCCTTCTCCTCGAAGGTCGCGACCAGCCCGCGCAGGCGCTCCAGGTCCTCGAACCCGGGGCGGCCCACGATGTTCGAGGTGCCCTCGAGGTAGACGTTCGCCTCCCCTTCGTCCTGGAAGGCGAGCCCGCCCAGCGCGACCACCTTCTGCAGCAGCGAGTCGTAGAGTGCCTTCTCCTCGCTCATCAGCTCGAGCAGGCGGGCGCGGATGTCGGCCAGCGTCATCCCCGAGAAGTGCGCGTTCAGGTAGTTGGCGCAGGCCGAAAGCTCCTCCGCCCGCAGCTTCTCGTCGAACTCGATCACCTTGTGGGTGACGAGGCCGGTGGCCGACACCATCACCACCAGGATGCGGGGGAAGGCGAGGGGGACCAGGTCGACGTGGCGGAAGCTGGTGCGGGCGATGTCCGGGGCGAACACGAACCCCACGTGGCGGCTGAGGCGGGAGAGCAGCTGCGAGGCACGCTCCATCGTCTGCTCCGCCGAGGCCTCGCGCGTGCGCAGGGCGGCGTCGATCGCCTCCCGCTCGCCGGGGTCGAGCGGCTGCCGGCCCATGCTGTCGACGTACAGGCGGTAGCCCTCGTCCGTGGGGACGCGGCCGGCGCTGGTGTGGGGGTGGTCGAGGTAGCCGAGGGCCTCCAGGTCGGCCATCAGGTTGCGCAGGGTGGCCGGGGAGAGGGAGCGCCTGAGCGCGCGCGACAGGCTCTCGGAGCCGACCGGCTCGCCGGTCTCGATGTGGAGCTGGATCAGGGCCCGCAGGACGTCGCGCCTGCGCTCGTCGAGTGCCGTGGCGGCCATGCTTGGGCCACGATTATAGCCGAGCCGCCCTCAGTCGATCTGGGCGCGCTGCAGGCGGCCGCTGAAGTCGATGTAGATCGACTTCCACTCGCTGAACACCTCGAGCGCCTGCACGCAGGCCTCGCGGTGGCCGTTGCCGGTGCCCTTGGTCCCCCCGAAGGGCAGGTGGGTCTCGGCGCCGATGGTGGGGGCGTTCACGTAGAAGATGCCGGTGTACATCTCCCGCATCGCGGTGAACGCCTGGTTGATGTCCTGGGTGTAGACCGAGGCCGACAGCCCGTACTCGACCGAGTTGCCGACCGCGATGGCCTCCTCCAGCGAGCGCACCGGGACCACCGAGACCACCGGGCCGAAGATCTCCTCGCGGGCCACCCGCATCTGCGGCGAGCAGTCGCCGAAGATGGTCGGCTCGTGGAACCAGCCGCGGGCGTGGGCGCCGGCCGCGAGGCGGTGGCCGCCGCAGAGCAGCTTCGCCCCCTCCTCGACCCCGACCTTCACGTAGCGCTCGACCGTCTGCAGCTGGGACTCGTTGATGCAGGGGCCCATCTGGGTGCGGGCCTCGAGCCCGTTGCCGACGCGCAGGCCCCTGGCCCCGGCCACGAAGCGGTCGAGGAACTCGCGGTACACCTTCTCGTGCACCACCACGCGGCTCGCCGCCGTGCAGCGCTGGCCGGTGGTGCCGAAGCCGCCCCACAGCGCCCCCTCGACGGCGAGGTCCAGCCGGGCGTCCTCCATCACCATGATGACGTTCTTGCCGCCCATCTCCAGGTGACAGTGCTTGAAGCCGGGGGCGCAGGCCTCGGAGACCGCCCGACCGATCTCGGTGGAGCCGGTGAAGGAGACGATGCCGACGTCGGGGTGCTTCATCAGCGGCGTGCCGACGTTGCGGCCGCTGCCCGTCACCAGGTTGACCACACCCCGGGGCAGCCCGGCCTGCTCCAGGATCTTGACCAGGTTGACGACGGAGAGGGGCGTGTCGGTGGCCGGTTTGATCACCACGGTGTTGCCGAGCACCAGGGCCGGCATCATCTTCCAGGAAGGGATGGCCATCGGGAAGTTCCAGGGGGTGATGAGGCCGGCCACGCCGACCGGCTGGCGCACCGACATCTGGAACTTGTCCGGCATCTCGGACGGGGTCGTCTGCCCGAACTGCCGGCGGCCCTCCCCGGCCATGTAGTACGTCATGTCGATAGCTTCCTGGACGTCGCCGCGGGTCTCGTCCAGCACCTTGCCCATCTCGCGCGTCATGTCGCGCGCCAGCTCCTCCTTGCTGCGCACCAGCTGCTCTGCGGCGCGGAACAGGATCTCGCCCCGCTTGGGGGCGGGCAGCGCCTTCCAGCGGGGGAAGGCGGCGCGGGCGGCGGCGACCGCCCGCTCCACGTCCTCGGGAGAGGAGTCGGCGAAGCGGCCGACCAGCTCGCCGGTGTCGGCCGGGTTGCGGTTCTCGAAGGTGCGGCCCCCGGCGGCGGGTGTCCACTCGCCGTCGATGTAGTTCCCGAAGCTGGTGGACATCGGCGCGCTCCTCCCGTCTTCCGGCCTAGGCTTCCCCCTCGCGGCGGGACATGTCGCTGTTGCCGCGGAAGGTGGCGCCCTCGACGATCACCACCCGGGGGGCGCGGAGGTTTCCGGTGATCTTGCCGGTCGCCTCGATGTGCACGCGCTGCGAGGCCTGGCAGTCGCCGAAGAGCTCGCCGGCGACGACGATGCTCTGGGCGACCACGTTGGCGCGCACGGTGCCCGAGGGGCCGACCCGCAGGTCGCGGGTGATCTTGATGGTGCCCTCGACGTTGCCGTCGACGGTGATGTTCTCGTCGCCGGTGATCTCGCCCTTGATCCGGGTCTTGGCGCCGATGACGCAGGTGGTGGCCGCGGCCGGCGCCACGGCGGGTGCGGCGGCGGGGCGCGCCGCCGGGGCGGGCGCCGGTGCCGCACCGTGCGCGATCGGCATGGTGGCCGCGGCGGGCGGGGTGGAGGCGGTCGCCGGCCGGGGGGGCTCCCCGGGCCGGTTGTCGGTCTTGCCGAAGATTCCCATCAATTCCTCCTGGGATGGCGCGCTCGCAGGCCGGCGTGGGCGCTGGAGCGGGCGACGGGATTCGAACCCGCGACTCCGAGCTTGGGAAGCTCGTACTCTACCAACTGAGCTACGCCCGCTCGCTCGCGCTCGACGTACGGCATGATAGCAGAGGCCCTTGCGGGCACGTCAAGGCACGACAAGGCTACGCCCCGCCGCGTATGACCGAGATCACCTCGTCCCGGCGGCGCTCCATCTCGGAGCGGCTGGTGGCCTCCAGGTTGAGCCGCAGCAGCGGCTCCGTGTTGGAGGGGCGCACGTTGAAGTGCCAGTCGTCGTAGTCCACCGAGATCCCGTCCAGGCGGCTGACGCGCCCGTCACGGTAGCGCTCGGCGATGCGGGCGGTGGTCCGCTCCACGTCCTCGACCCGGGAGTTGATCTCCCCCGAGATGTGGTAGCGGGCGCGCAGGTCGGCGACCACCTGGCTGAGCCTTCGTCCCTCGCGGCCGATGCGCTCCAGCACCAGCAGGGCCGGGATCATGCCGTTGTCGGCGAACCAGTTGCCGCGGAAGTAGAAGTGGCCGGAGACCTCGCCCCCGAAGATCGCCCCCTCGTCGCGCATGCGCTTCTTCATGAAGGCGTGGCCGACGCGGTTCATCAGGGGCACCCCGCCGGCGGCCCGGACGCGGTCGGCGACCGCGCGGGAGGCCCGCACGTCGTAGACGACCCTGGCCCCCGGCTCCCGGCGGCAGAAGGCCTCGCCCAGCAGGGCGGTCACGAAGTCGCCGGGCACGTACTCGCCGGTGTCGTCGACCACGAAGCAGCGGTCGGCGTCGCCGTCCCAGGCGAGGCCCAGGTCGGCGCCCCGGGCGCGCACCCGGGCCACCACGTCGCGCCGGTTCTCCTCGAGCAGCGGGTCGGCCGGGTGGTTGGGGAAGGTGCCGTCGAGGTCGAAGTACATGCGCTCGGTCTCGACCGGCAGCCGCTCGAAGATGGCGGCGGCGCCCACCGCGCCCATGCCGTTGGCGGTGTCGAGCACCACCTTGAGCCGTGGAACGAGGGAGGTGTCGACGAAGGAGAGGCAGTGGCGGGCGTAGTCTTCGATCACCGTCTCCCGGCGCAGGGCGCCGCGCGGGGGCGGGGCGTCGGCGAAGCGGCCGGCCAGCAGCGAGTCGCGAATCTCCCGGATGCCGGCGTCGCCCGAGAGGGCGAGCGCGCCGCGGCGGACCATCTTGAGGCCGTTCCACTCCCTGGGGTTGTGGGAGGCGGTGACGATGGCGCCGCCGTCGAGGTCGCGGCAGGCGACGTGGTAGTACAGCACGTCCGTGCCCACCACGCCGATGTCGACCACCTCGGCCCCCTGCGAGCGTGCGCCCTCCACGAAGGCGGCCGCCAGCTCGGGAGAGGACGTCCGGCAGTCGCGTGCCACGGCGACGGTGCGCCCGCCCAGGTAGTCCACGAAGGCGCGGCCGATGCGGCGCGCCACCTCGGGGAAGAGCTGGCCGGGGACCACCCCGCGGACGTCGTAGGCCTTGAAGATGCCGGGGTCGATGGCCGTCATGTGCCTCCTGGGGCGACGCGCCTCAGAGCGTGCGGGAGAAGTCGCTCACCACCGAGCCCTCGCCGAGCGCCGTGTCCCGCAGCACGCTGGAGCGGCCCAGCCTCACCGCCGGTCCCACCAGGCTGCCCTCCACCACGCAGTCGCGCTCGACGTGGACGCCCCGCCACAGCACGCTGTCGCGGACGTAGGCGCCCGGCTCCACGCGGACGTCGGCGACCAGCACCGCGTCGGGTCCCAGCCGCGCCCCGGCGGCCACCCGGCAGCCCGGGCCGACGTAGAAGTGGCCGTCCAGCAGCGCCTCGGGCGACACCTCGGCTCGCCGGTGCACGAAACCCTCGGCGACGGGCTCGCCCTCCAGCGGGACCGGGAAGCGCCGGTTGAGGATGTCGCGGTGCACCTGCAGGTACTTCTCGGGCGTGCCGATGTCGATCCAGTAGCCGCGGTGCACCGGACCCAGCACCACGTCCCCGCGCTCGAGCAGGGCGGGGAAGAAGAAGCGCTCGATCGAGAGGTTGACCCCGGGGGGCATCAGCTCCAGGACCCGCGTCTGCAGTATGTAGATGCCGGCGTTGACCGTGTTGGTGGTGATCTGCTCCGGGCGCGGCTTCTCCAGGAAGCGGCGCACCCGCCCGGACGGGTCCGTCTCCACCAGGCCGTAGGCCTCCGGGTTGGGCACCGGGGTGAGCACGATGGTGGCGGAGGCCCCCTCGCGCTGGTGGCGGTCCAGCGCCGCCGCCAGGTCGACGTCGGTGAGGACGTCGCCGTTCAGGACGACGGTGCGCTCGTCGAGGTGCTCCAGGGCGTTGCGGACGGCGCCGCCGGTCCCCAGCGGGGTGTCCTCGACCGCGTAGCGGATGTGCATGCCCAGCGCGGCGCCGTCCCCGAACACGGCCTGCACGCGCTCGGGGCGGTAGGCCACGGAGAAGACGACCTCGCGCACGCCGGCGCGCGCGAGCAGGTCCAGCTGGTGCCGGAGGAAGGGACGGTCGACCACCGGCGCCACCGGCTTGGGGGTGGACAGCGTCAGCGGCCGCAGGCGGGTGCCCTCGCCGCCGGCCAGGATGACCGCTCTCATCAGGAAGAGCCCGCTCGTTGGCGCACGCGGAGGACGATCATAGCACGCGGGGCGGAGGCATCCTTGACTGTCCCGCGGAGTTGCGACTACCTTTCGCGGGTTGAACCTGCCGAACGCGCTCACGCTCCTGCGGATCTTCCTGGTCCCGCTGCTGGTGGTGGTGCTGCTCACGCGCATCGAGGGGCATGTCTACTTCGGCGCCGCCATCTTCCTGGTGGCGGTGCTGACCGACTACCTCGACGGCTTCTTCGCCCGCCGCCGCAACGAGGTCACCCGCCTCGGCATCCTGCTCGACCCGCTGGCGGACAAGCTGCTCACCGCCGCCGCCTTCCTCTCGCTGGTGGAGATGGGGGTGGTGCCGGCCTGGGTGGTGATGATCGTGCTCGCCCGCGAGCTGGCGGTCACCGGGCTGCGCAACGTGGCGGCCGGCCGGGGGGTCCTGATCCGCGCCTCCGGCCTGGGCAAGGGCAAGATGGCCTCGCAGGTGATCGCCATCCTCCTGCTGCTGCTCTCGCGGCCGCTGCCGGTCCTGCGGCCGGCGGGGCTGGTGGCGGTGGGGGTGGTGGTGCTGCTGGCCCTCGTCTCGGGGGCGAACTACTTCCTGCGCTTCTGGCGGGACGTGGTGCGCCCGCCCGGACGCGGCGAGGAGGCTGCCGCCGGCCCCCCGCTGGGCGCGAAGTAGGAGACGCCCGCCCCGGGGCGCGCTAGCGCATCTCCACCTGGTCGCCCACGACCACCTCGGCGTTGGCGTAGGTCACCTTGGCGGTGGCCGTGCGCTCGCGGACCGAGACGACCGTCGCCTCGCCGACCACGTTGCGCGGCGTGGGGACGGACGGGTACATGATCCGGTAGACGGTGAAGATCGAGCCGGGGGCCACGCCGTCCTCGGTGCCGGCATCGATGGTCAGGTAGCTCCCGGTGCCGGCCATCGTGGTGCGTTCCTGGAGGTCGACGACGTAGCGGTTGGCCTTGCCGGTCTTCGGCGTGAGCCGGTCGGCGGCGGCGTGACGCGCGACCATCGGCACGCTGACCTTCTCCATCGGCTTCAGGTAGTCGCCGGCGTGGACCTCGGTGGGGCAGGACTGCTCGACCACCGCGCTGGCCACGTTCTCCTCGACCAGGATCACGCGCACCCAGCCGGTGGTCTCGATCTTGTTGCCCAGGCCCTTGCCGGTGACGGGGTGGTGGATGGTGTAGGCGCGGTGGTGCAGGGTGTAGACGTCGCCCGCCTTCACCCCGGAGTTGCTGCCCTTGCTGAGGTAGACGACGTCGTTCTGCGACAGCGCGCTCTTGTCCTCGCCCAGCTCGGAGCCGATGATGCGCAGGCTCTCGTCCTCGGTCCCGGGCACCACGTACTGGGCGCACTGCAGCGAGAGCTCCTCGGTGACGGGCGCGAGCGCGTCGGCGGGGTTGGCCCCGCCCCCGGCGGCCGTCGCCGCGGCGCCGGCCTGCGACTCCTCTGCGCCCGCCGCACCTTCCGTCCCCTCTCCGCCTGCCGGCGCCTGGCCCGCCTTCTCGGCCACCACGTTGAGCTTCGGCAGCAGGACGGGGTCGCCCGGGTAGATCCAGTGGGCGTTCTTGATGTACTTGTTGCCCTCCCAGATCTGCGGCCACAGGTACGGGTTCTTGAGGAAGCGGCCGGCGATGCCCCACAGCGTGTCGCCGCGCACGACGACGTAGTAGGCCGCGCCCTCCGGGACCGCGGTGGGGAAGCCCGGGTTCTTCGTCCAGTGGGGAGCCACTGTCGCCGGACCCACCTTGAGCCCTTCCGGGACGTCCTGGGCCAGGACCGTCCCGCCCGTCAGCAACAACGTCACCAAGCCGGCCAGCATGTGCTTCGGTGCCACAGGCTCTCCTCCCGAACGGGTCCGGAACATACCCGAACCGAGTGCTCGCGACTGTGACGGCCATCCCCGGGCCACACCGTGCCCAGAGCCGCTCGGGCGGACGGTATCAGGAGAAAAGGCCAGACGTCAAGCGCCTTTTTGGGCCGTCCTCAAAGTGAAACTTGAGGTCAGGAGCGTCCCCCGGGCGGCTTCGTCGGCGGCGCCTGCGGCGTGCCGTCCTGGGTGGCGGGCACGATGCTGTCGGCCGCCGGCGGCTTGCCCGAGAGCTCGCCGCCGGGCTGGCCGGTCGTGCCCGGCTGGCCCCCTGCCTTGGCCGGCGCCGAGCCGCCCTGGGGCGCCGAGGCCTGGGCCGGCGCCAGGGCCGGTGCGAACGTCGGCGGGAACGTCGAGCGGAGCTTCTGCGCGTCGTCGAGGAACGGGCTCTGCGGGTAGTCCCGCTCCAGCCGCCCGATCTGCGGCAGCGCCTCGGCGTAGCGGCCGGCGGCCGCCAGGCACTCCGCGTCGTGGAACAGCACCTCGTCGAGGTGGTCGTAGTCGGGATAGTCCCTGAGGATCGTCTCGTAGCGCCCGATGGCGGAGCGCCAGGCCTGCCGGCCGCGCTGGTAGAAGTAGGCCACCAGGTAGTTCGAGCGGGCGAGCGTCTGCCGGCACTCGTGGATGCGGCTGCGGGCCTCCTCGACGTACTTCGACTCGGGGTAGATGTCGAGCAGCTTCTCGTACTCCTCGAGGGCCTTGTCCGTCTGCGTCTGGTCGCGGTCCGGGCTGTTGCGCTGCTTGAAGTAGGACTCGGCGGCGCGGAACTGGGCGTAGTCGGAGCGCGGGTGCTGCGGGTAGAGGGTCAGGAACTCGTGGTAGCTGGAGACGGCCAGCACGTAGTTGGCGGTGCCACCCTCCTGGAAGTGGCTGTCGGCGGTGGCCAGGCGCGCATCGGCCTGGTGCTCGCTCTGGGGGAAGGCGTCGACGATGCGCTTGAAGTACTGGCGCGCGGAAGACCACTCCTTCCTGGCGAGCGCCTTCTTGCCCGCCTCCCACACCACCTGGTCGGACGGGCTCGACAGCGCCGCCATGTCGATGCTCTTGCCGCCGCAGGCTGCCGCCCACACCGCGAGCCCGACCAGGAGGACGCGCTTCATGCCCTGTCCGTTATACACGCTGCCGGGCGGCGCCGGTAGCGCGCGGGGTCAAAAGAGTATTCGACGGAAGGGCTCAACGGACCGCCTCGATCAGCGCGCGGCAGGCGGCCTCCGGGTCGCCGTTCGCGAAGGCGGCGTGCCCGGCCACGATCGTCTCCGCCCCGGCCTGCACCACGCTGCGGATGTTGCCCAGGTGGACGCCCCCGTCCACCTGGATGGTGGCGCGCAGGCCTCGATCCTCGATCGCCCGCCGGAGGCGGCGGATCCTGTCGAGCGCCGAAGGCAGGAAGCTCTGGCCGGCGAAGCCCGGGTTGACGCTCATCACCAGCACGAAGTCCGCCTCCGGCAGGATCTCCTCCAGCGCGCCGAGGGGCGTCGAGGGGTCGAGGGCCACCCCCGCGCGCACCTGGCGCTCGTGCAGGTGGGCGATCGCGCGCTGCAGGTGGTGCACGGCCTCCACGTGGACGCTCAGCGAGGAGGCCCCGGCGTCGACGAAAGCGTCGAGGAAGTCCTCCGCGCGCTCCACCATGAGGTGGGCGTCGATCGGCAGGCTGCAGCAGCGGCGCAGGGCCTCCACCACCACCGGGCCCAGGGAGATGTTGGGGACGAAGCGGCCGTCCATCACGTCTACGTGCACCATGCCGGCCCCGCCGCGGGCGACGGCCTGCACCTGCTCGGCGAGACGGCCGAGGTCCGCGGCCAGCACCGAGGGGGCGAGGATCACGAGGCGGGCCTGCTGATGTCCAGCGCCAGCGGCGTGCGCGCCCACACCCGGTGGCCGGCCGCGGGCGCCTGCCGCAGCACGATGCCGGGGGCCACGCCGGGATAGGTCCGGTAGCGGACCTCGCCGATCTGCAGGCCGGCCGCCTGCAGCTCCGAGAGCACCCGGGCGGCGTCCCGGCCGATGAGGTCCGGCATCACGTAGCTGGGGCCGGGGCTGCCGAGGCTGACCAGCAGCGACGCGCCGCTCTGCGCCTCGGCGGGGCCGGCCGGCGGCCGCTGGACCAGGACCGTCCCCTCGGCGGCCTTGTCCTCGACCTCGACCACGCGGGCGACCGGCAGGCCCGACTGCTCCAGCGTGATGCGGGCGGTCCGCACCGACTCGCCCTCGACCGCGGGCACGCTCACCCGGCGCGGGCCGAGGCTCACCCACACGCGGACGGCGCGGTGCGCCTTGAGCGCTGCCCCCGGCGGCGGCTCCTGGGCGAGCACGTGCTCGGCCGGCACGCCGGCGTCGTTGCGGCGGCCCTCGATCCGGACCACCAGGCCGCGCTCGGCGGCCCGGCTGCCGGCCTCCGGCAGCGTGCGCCCGACGAGAGCCGGCACCGCGACGTCGCGGGAGGAGAGGACGACCCGCATGGTCACGAACGCGCTCAGGCCCGCGGTGGCGAGGAGGCCGGCGCCGAGCAGGGCGTGGCGGCCGACGAAGTGGAGCGCGTTCTTGAGCCTCAAGGTGTCTTCACCGCACCGGGCGGAACCCGAAGCGTACCATTTCAGCGGCCGCGCCGCAGGCGGGCGGCGAAGAACCGCACCGGGCCGGGCCCGATTCGCAGGAATGGCCCGGCCCGGGTCTGTTCGTCGCTGTGTTCCTTCACGCAGGCGGGCATTCCCTCGACTTCGAATTCCTGGTGCCTCTCCAGGAACGGCTCCACCACCTCTTCGTTCTCCTCCGGCTCCGTGGAGCACACCGCGTACACCAGCCGTCCGCCCGGCCTGACCAGGGGCGCGAGCGACTCGAGCAGCGCGCGCTGGCGCGCCGACTGGCGCCGCAGCTCGGCGGGAGAGCCGCGCCAGCGCAGGTCGGGGTGGCGCGCGAGCGTCCCCAGCCCGCTGCAGGGTGCGTCGAGGAGGACCGCGTCGAAGGGCCGCGTGAAGGGCGGGCGCAGCGCGTCCGCCGCCACCACCCGCACCTCGGCGGCCCGCCAGAGCCGGCGCAGCCGCTCGAGGGAGCGCACGCGCCGCAGCGAGGCCTCGGCCGCCAGCACGCGGGTGGCTCCCTGGCCGAGGTCGGCGAGCAGCAGGCTCTTGCCTCCCGGCGCGGCGCAGGCGTCGAGGACCAGGCCCTCGGTCGCGGCGAGGCGCGCCACCGCCTGCGAGCCCTCGTCCTGGGCGTAGGCGGTCCCCTCCTCGAGCAGCGGCGTCAGCCGGCCCTCGGCCAGCACGAAGGAGCCCTCGAGCCGGCCGGGCCGCGCGCGGACGCCGGCCGCCTCCAGCCGCGCGGCGGCGTCCGGGACGCGCGGGTTCAGGCGGAAGTGCACGGGCGGCGGCTGCAGCAGCGCCCGCGCCCGCGCGACCGCCGGCTCGGCGCCTTCCCGCGCCAGCCAGCGCTCGGCCAGCCAGCCGGGCAGCGAGCCGTAGCTGACCAGCCAGCCGCGCGGGTCGGCGACGGGGTCCGGCTCGGCGGGGGCGCCCTCGCGCTGCAGCCGGCGCAGGATCGCGTTGGCGAAGCCCGCCGCGGGCGCCTCGACGGAGCGGGCGAGGTCCACCGCTTCGGAGACCGCGGCGTGCGGGGCGACGCGGGTGAAGAGGAGCTGGTAGACGCCGAGGCGGAGCGCGTCCCTGACGCCGGGGGCGACGCGGCGGAGCGGGCGGCTGGACAGGCCGGCGATCACGTGGTCGAGCCAGCCCCGCCGGCGCAGCACGCCCAGCACCAGCTCGTGGAGGAGCGCGCGGTCCTCGGGGCCGAGCGCCGCGACCGGCGGGGCGGAGAGAGCGTCGGCGAGCGTGCCGCGCCCGCGGGCGACCTCGGCGAGCACCCGGTGCGCGGCGGCGCGGGCCGGCGAGGGCACGGCGTCAGTCCAGGCGGTGGCCCGGAGCCACGCGGGCGCCGGCCGCCCAGGAAGAGGACGGCATCGGCCGCCGGCTCTCGGGCTGGACCTCGAGCAGCCGCAGGCGGGTCCCGCCGCCGCAGGCCACCACCACCTCCGGCCGCACGGCCACGACCTCGCCCGGCCCCGCCTGCGCGGGCGCGGCGGCGTCGAGCGGCGCCACGCGGACGAGCTTCAGCAGGCGGCCCGCGTGGAAGGCGAACGCCCCCGGCCAGGGGGTGAAGCCGCGGGCGCGGTTGGCGATCGTGCGCGCCGGCAGCGTCCAGTCCACGCGCCCGTCCTCCTTCGCGAGCAGCGGCGCCAGGGTGGCCCGGGCCTGGTCCTGCGGCTGCGGCCGCAGGCGGCCGGCGGCGAGGCCCTCGATCGTCTCCAGCAGCAACGCGGCGCCGAGGGCCGCCAGCCGCGGCGAGAGCTCGGCGGCGGTCTCGTCCGGGCCGATCGCCAGCGCGCGCTGCAGCAGGGTGGGGCCGGTGTCGAGGCCCTCGTCGATCAGCATGGTGGTGACGCCGGTCTCGGCCAGCCCGGAGGCGATCGCCCACTGGATGGGAGCGGCCCCGCGGAGGAGCGGCAGCAGCGAGGCGTGCACGTTGACGGTGCCGAGGGGGGCGATGTCGATCACCGCCCGCGGCAGGATCTGGCCGAAGGCCACCACCACCTGCAGCTCGGGCCGCAGCGCGCGCAGCGCGTCCTGGGCCTCGGGGTCGCGCACCCTGCGGAGCTGCAGGACGGGGACGCCGCGGCTCTCGGCGACCGGCCGGGTCGGCGGCGGCGCCAGCGCCTGGCCGCGGCCCTTCTCGCGGTCCGGCTGGGTGACCAGGGCCGCGACCTCGTGCCCGGCGTCGACGAGCGCCAGCAGGCTGGGGACCGCGAAGGTGCCGCTGCCCAGGAAGACGATCCGCAACTACTCCTCCCAGCCCTCCCGCACCCGCTTGCGCAGCTTGCGCTTCATCAGGTCGCGCTTGAGCGGCGACAGCCGGTCCACGAAGAGCAGGCCGTCGATGTGGTCGATCTCGTGGCAGAAGGCGCGCGCCAGCAGCTCGGTGCCGGTGTGGACGCGCTCGTGGCCCTCGGGATCCAGCCCGCGCACCACCACCCGGGCCGGGCGGGCCGGCGCGCCGCCGAAGCCCGGGACCGAGAGGCAGCCCTCCTCGTGGCGCTGCTCGCCCTCGCGCTCGAGCAGCTCCGGGTTGACGAGCTGGATGAGCTGTCCGGGCTCGGCCCCGACCGAGGTGTCGATGACGATGACCCGCAGCGGCACGCCCACCTGCGGCGCCGCCAGGCCGACGCCGGGCGCGGCGTACATGGTCTCCACCATGTCGCGCAGCAGCGCGCGCACGGCGTCGTCGACGACTGCGACCGGCTGGGCGGCGGCGTGCAGCACGGGATCGCCGTAGCGGACGATCGGTCGTATGGCCATGGCCCCCGATTATCGCTGATCGAAAGGACCGGCCAGGGCCCGCTGGGCGGCCCGCGTCGTCTCGAGGTGCGCCTTCACCTCGGGGAGCGAGTCGCCGCCGGTCTTCTCCAGGAGCGCGTCGGCGAGCACCAGCGCCAGCATGGCCTCCACCACCACGCCGGCGGCCGGCACCACGCAGGTGTCGCTGCGCTCGACCGAGGCCGGCTGCGGCTGCTTGGTGGCCAGGTCGACCGAGCGCAGGGCCGTCAGCAGCGTGGGGATCGGCTTCACCACCGCGGCCGCCCGGACCTCCTCGCCGTTGCTGACGCCGCCCTCCAGGCCGCCCGCCCGGTTCGTCGGCCGCTCGATGCCCGCGCCGGCGCTCCACAGGATCTCGTCGTGGAAGGCCGAGCCGCGCGTCTCGCCGCCGGCGAAACCCGCGCCCAGCGCCACCGCCTTCACCGCGGGGACGGACATCAGCGCCTGCGCGATGCGCCCGTCGAGCCGCCGGTCCCACTGGGCGAAGGAGCCGAGGCCCGGCGGCACCCCGCGGGCCACCACCTCGACGATCCCGCCGACGCTGTCGCCGTCCTTCCTGGCGCGGTCGATCTCCGCCATCATGGCCTCGCCGGTGGCCGGGTCCAGGCAGCGCACGGCGCTCGCCTCGACGCGGGCCAGCTCGTCCCAGGCCGTCGACACCGTGGCCGGCAGCGCGACCGCGCCGATGCGCAGCACGTGGCTGCGGACCTCGATCCCGGCCTCCCGCAGCAGCGAGCGGGCGAGGGCGCCGGCGGCGACGCGGGCGGTGGTCTCGCGGGCGCTGGCGCGCTCGAGCACGTTGCGCAGGTCGCCGGTCCCGTACTTGAGCGCCCCGGCCAGGTCGGCGTGGCCCGGCCGCGGATAGCGCAGCCGGCGCCGCTCGCGGGCCGCGTCGGGCTGCGGCTCCGGCGACATCACGTCGCGCCAGCTCTCGTGGTCGCGGTTGCGGACCAGCAGGCTCACCGGGCTGCCCAGGGTGAGGCCGTGGCGCACGCCGCCCGTGATCTCGGCGCTGTCGGTCTCGATCTGCATGCGCCCGCCGCGGCCGTAGCCGCCCTGGCGGCGCCGCAGGTCGGCGTCGATCGCCTCGCGGGAGACGGGGACGCCCGCGGGCAAGCCGTCCACGAGCACCGTCAGTGCCGGTCCGTGCGATTCGCCTGCAGTGAGGAAGCGCAGCACGCGGGCATCCTGCGGCACGCATTCCGTGCTGTCAACAAAGCCGCGTTGTGACGGTCGCGGATCTGTGACAACGGTGCGTCGCCGCACCGATCACCGACCGTACCCTCCACGCCGTTGCCCGGCGACCGCGGGGCGCGGTCGCAGCGGGGAGGAGGGAGGAGAGCATGGCGACAGCGGGTGCGGTCGACGGCCTGGTGGGACGCTGCGCGGAGATGGAGGCGCTGCGGCAGCGGATCGGACGGGTGGCCTCCAGCGAGCTGCGGGTGCACGTCTGTGGGGAGACGGGGACCGGCAAGGAGTGCGTGGCGCGCGCGCTGCACGACCTCTCGCCCCGCGCGCGGCGGCGGTTCGTGCCGGTCAACGTCGCCGGCTTCTCGGACGAGCTGTTCGTCTCCGAGCTGTTCGGCCACGCCCGCGGGGCCTTCACCGGCGCCACCGCGTCGCGCGAGGGGTACGTGGCCGAGGCCGAGGGCGGGACGCTGTTCGTCGACGAGGTGGCGGAGATGAGCCCGCTGGCGCAGGTGCGCCTGCTGCGCTTCCTGCAGGAGCGCGAGTACCAGCGCCTGGGCGAGACCTGCCCGCGCCGGGCGGACGTGCGCGTGATCAGCGCCACCAACGTCGACCTGGCGCGGCTGGTGCAGGAGCGACGCTTCCGGCAGGACCTCTACTTCCGCCTGGTGGAGGAGCGGCTGCTGGTGCCGCCGCTGCGGGAGCGCGGCGACGACGTGCTGCTGCTGGCCCGCCATTTCCTGCGCGCGTTCTGCCAGCCGCTGGGCCGTCCGCAGCCGGTGCTGGGGCCGCAGGCCGAGGCCCTGCTCCGCCGCTACCCCTGGCCGGGCAACGTGCGGGAGCTGGAGAGCCAGATGCGGCGGCTGGTGGTGCTGGCGCCCGGGCGCGAGGTGCGCGGCGGTGACCTGGGGCCGGAGATCGCCGGGGCGGAGACGACGGCCTCGCCGGCCGGCGGGCTGCACGCGGCCATGCGCTGCATCGAGTCGGAGATCCTGCGGCGCACCCTCGAGCGCCACGGCGGCGTGCAGGCGCGGGCCGCCGCCGAGCTGGGGATCACGCGGCAGGCGCTCTGCGCGAAGCTGCGGCGGCTGCGGGGGCTGGTCGGCGCCGCCTGAGGTGGTATGCTCGCCGGCCCGCGGCGAGAGCGGGCACCAGACCGGGGGCGCCGACGACGGGCAGCACGCGGACGCGCGAGGAGAGCACGCAGCGCCGGCCGGGCACCTGGCAGAGCCTGCGCTCGATGAGCGGGAGCTGGCGTCTCGCCTCGGTGGCGCTGCTGTCGTTCTCCTCGGGGCTGCCGCTGGGCCTGGTCTGGATCGCCATCCCCGCCTGGATGGCGCGGGCCGGCATCGACATCAAGGTGATCGGCCTCTTCACCCTGGCCCAGGCTCCCTGGTCCTTCAAGCTGCTGTGGTCGCCGTCGATGGACCGCTACCCGCCGCCGTTCCTGGGGCGCAAGCGCGGCTTCATCCTGCTGGCGCAGGTGGCGCTGCTGGCCCTCGGCCTGGGCCTCGCCGGGGTGGCGCGCCACCCGGAGGCGGTCTGGGTCATCGGCGCCTTCGCCCTCGCCATCGCGTTCGCCTCGGCCACCCAGGACATCGCGATCGACGCCTACGCCGTCGAGGTCCTGCAGCGCGACGAGCAGGGGATCGCCACCGGCGCGCGCACCGCCCTCTACCGCGCGGCCATGCTGCTGGCCGGCGGCGTCGCCATCACCCTGGCGGCCTGGACCTCGTGGACGTTCGTCAACGTCGCTCTGGCGCTGCTGTACCTGCCGATGATGCTGGTCACCTGGCGGGCGCCCGAGCCCGAGGCGCTGCCGCCTCCGCCGCGGAGCCTGCGCGAGGCGGTGTGGGGGCCCTTCGTGGGCTTCCTGGGCCAGCACCGCGCCCTCGAGATCCTGGCCTTCGTCGTCCTCTTCAAGCTCGCCGAGAACCTGGCCATGTCGCTGACCCGGCCGTTCCTGGTGCAGGTGGGCTTCGGCGACGTCGACGTCGGGATCGCCACGGCGACGATCGGCCAGGTGGCGATGATCCTCGGCACCATGGCCGGCGGGGTGCTCACCGACCGCATGGGCCTGGGCCGGGCCCTGTGGATCTTCGGCGTCGTGCAACTGGTGGCGAACCTCGGCTACGCCGCGGTGGCGCAGGTCGGCGTCAACCGGCCGGTCATGTACACGGCGCAGGCGCTCGAGTACGTGACCAGCGGCCTCGCCGCCGGCGCCTTCGGCGTGCTGCTGCTGCGCCTCACCCAGAAGCGCTTCTCGGCGACGCAGTACGCGCTGCTCTCCAGCCTGTTCACGCTGCCGCGGATCCTGGCCGGCCCGGTGGCCGGCGTCCTCGCCGACACCATCGGCTGGCGGAACTTCTTCCTCAGCACGCCGCTGTTCGGGATCCCCGGGCTGGTGATGCTGGCGCGCTTCCTGCCCTGGGGCGTGCGGGACGTGGAGTTCGAGGTGCAGGAGCCGGTGCGGCGGGCGCCGCTCTCTCGCTCCGCGCTCGTCCTGCGCTCGGTCCTGGGCGGCGGCTGCGGGCTCCTGGCCGGCGTCTCGGCGGTCGCCCTGGTCGGAGGTCTCGGGGGCGTGCGGGCCCACCGCGGCTTCACCGTCGCTCCGGCGCTGCGGGCGCTCGTCCACCCGGCCCGGATCGGCGAGTGGACGGCGATCGTCGGCGTCCTGGTCCTGGCCGGCCTGGTCGGCCTCGCCACGGCGGCCACCCTCGTCGCTCGCCGTGGAGCCCCCAGCCCGCCCGAAGGAGCGCAATAGCCGTCGCCTCGGGGGGTACCATGGGACGGAACCGCTGGGGCGGGCTCGGTGTCCAATGAGACGACCGGAGTTCACCATGGGCGCGGGTGAGATTCCGCTCGAGGTCGAGGCGCTGGCGGGACCGGCCCGGGACCGGGAGCTGGTGGCCCGCTGTCGCGAGGGCGACACGGCGGCCTTCGCCCGCCTGGTCTCGCTCCACGAGCGCATGGTCTTCAACCTGGCGGCCCGGCTGCTGGGGGACGCCGAGGAGGCGCGCGACGTGGCCCAGGAGGTGTTCCTGCAGGTCTACCGCCGCCTGGGCCGCTTCGAGGGGCGCAGCAGCCTGAAGACGTGGATCTACCGCATCGTGGTGAACCAGTGTCACAACCGCCGGCGCTTCTGGCACCGGCACGGTCGCGACCGGGAGGACCCGCTGGACGAGCGCCTCGCGGCGCCGCGAGCGCCGGGCCGCCGCCCGCCGGGGCCGTACGAGGAGGCCTGCGCGCAGGAGCGGGCGCGGACGGTGCAGCAGGCGCTGCTGAGGCTGCCGTTCCCGCAGCGCTCGGTGCTGGTGCTGCGCGAGGTGGAGGGGCTTTCGTGCGAGGAGGTGGCGGCGGCGCTGGGCATCCCGGACGGCACCGTCAAGAGCCGCCTCTCGCGGGCGCGCGAGGCGCTGCGGCAGAGCCTCGCGGGCCTGCTGGAAGAAGGTGATCCGTCATGAGCTGTGGTGTCGTCCGCAGGCGGCTGTCCCGCTGGCTCGACGGCGAGCTGGAGGCGGGGGCGGCTCGCCGGCTGGAGGCGCATCTCGCCGCCTGCGCGGCCTGCGCGCGCCGGGCGCGCGAGCTGCGCGCCGTCAGCCGCCTGGTCTCGGAGCTGCCGGCCCTCTCGGCCGCCGAATCGCTGGCGGCGAGCGTGGTGGACCGCCTGGACATGGCGCGGCGGCCCGCCCTCGGCTTCCTGTTCCGCGGGTTCTCGGCCACCCGTCCCTTCATCCTGCCGAGCCTGGTGCCCGCCACGCTGGTGGTGGTGACCGTGCTGGCGGGCGTGCTGCTGTTCGACTCGGGCCCCCTGCCCGAGGTCCACCTCGCCCCGGGCGGCGCCTGGGGCGCGACACCCGCGCTGGGCACGGAGGGCAACCCGGTCTTCCCGTCGGCCGGGATCGACCTCCCGCGCGAGACCACGTCGGTGCCGCTGCCGACGGAGGCCCTGTCCGGCGACGAGTCGGTGTTCCTGGAGCAACTGGTCGCCCGCGACGGCTCGGTCGCTGACGTCACGCTGCTGGAGGGCGACGCCACCGGCACCGCGTCGCTGATGAACGCGCTCCGCCAGCAGCGGTTCGAGCCCGTGCGCTACCGCGGCCGGCCTGTGGCGGTGAGCGTCTACCGCCTGATCAGCCGGATGGAGGTGCGCTCGCCGCTGACGTAGGCTCGTCGACCGGTCACGGATGGCTTGTTGACGTGCACCATGGCTGCTCCGCTCGACCGTCAGCCGCTGTCCTTGCAACCTGACACCGCCTGTCAGGGGGGCCCGTCCACACTGCCGTCGTCGATGCGGAGCTTGCGGCCGCGGTCGGTCCGCTCGGTGGAAAGGTACCGACGCCGCGGAGTCAAGTTGTTGACCCAGCACGTCCAAGCGGCAGGGATGATGCGAATGATCGTTGCGAGGAGAGTGGCTCTCCGATATACACCACTCGCCACTCAGGAGGGGCCGTCCTCCTTGGAAGAGCGTGAGCCGGCCGCCGGGCGAGTGCGCCGCACGTCGGTACCGGAATCGTGACGGCTGCGCCGTCGGTGCGGCTGATCGAAGACGCGGTCCGCCGCGTGCGCGCCGGCAACCCGCTGCTGCCGGTCGCGGTCGTCGTCCCCTCGCACCTCCTCGGCCACTGGCTCAACCCGCGGCTCTTCGCGGACACCGGCCACCTGGCGATCGACTTCGTCCTGCTGCCGGAGCTCGCGTGGCGTGCCGCCGAGCCGAAGCTGCTGCCGCAGGGCAGGGGGCCCGTCCCGGAGAACGTCGACCTGGCCCTCCTCCTGGCGACGGCCGCCGAGGCCGTCAAAGCCCCCGGCACGCCCGACTACCTGCGCGATGCGACGGCGATGCGCGGCTTCGGCCCGGCGGCGCTGCGAACGCTGCACGACCTCGCCTCGGCGCAGGTGAGCGCCACGCGGGTGGACGACGCCGCACCGAAGGCCGTCGACCCCGAGCGCCTGAAGCTCCTCGCGCGGCTCGCCCGCGGCCTCGAAGAGCGCCTGGCCAAGGAGCGGCTCGTCGACCGGGCCTCGCTCTATGACGAGGCGGCCCGCGCGCTTCCGAGCGCGGCCATCGGCGGCCTGGTGGTGTGCGATGACGGCGAGGCGCCACCATCAGCGCGGGCCTTCCTCGACGAGCTGAACCGGACCCACCCGACGACCACCGTCGCCCTGCGCCAGGAAGAGACGCCGGGTGAGGCGCCGCCGACGACCTCGCTCGCACGCACGAAGGCCCGGCTGTTCGGACCCGGACCCGGCAAAGGCAAAGGACCCGCCACGCCTCTCGACGACACGGTGACGATCCTCGCCGCCGCCGGCGAAGGCCTGGAAGCCGTCGAGATCGCCCGGGCGATCCGCCAGGCGACGAAGAACGGCCTGCGACCGAATGAGATCGCCGTCTTCCTCCACGACACCCGGGCCTACGCGGCCCACCTCGCCTCCGCCTTCGAACGCGCCGGCATCGACGGCTACTTCCTCGACGGCGTGCCGCGGGTCGACCCCGCCGCCCGCGCGCTCGGCCTGCTGCTCGACCTCGTCGGCGGCGACCTCGACCGCCGCGCCGTCATGGAGTTCCTGACGACCGCGCAGGTCCGCTGGGAGGCGCTCCTCGGCAAGGACGCGCGCATCAGCCCCGCGAACTGGGATCGCCTCTCGGCCGAGGCCGGCATCGTCTCCGGCCTCGAGAGCTGGCGCGAACGGCTGAAGGCCACCCGCAACAACGCCGAAGAGCGGCAGTGGGACGACCAGGTCCGCATGATCGACAGCCTGGGCGCCGTGATCGAACGACTCGCGGCGGACCTGGCCCGCTTCCCCGAAGAAGGCGGCTGGGCCGAGTTCGAAAGAGCGACCCTGCAGCTCCTCGACACCTGGATCGAGCGCGGCGCGCTGACGCGAGAGCGCCTCGAGCGCATCCTCGGCCCGCTCGCGGCCCACGCGCCCCGCCCGACACGGGACCAGTTCCTAAGCAGGGTGCGCGAGCTGATCGCCACCCAGACCTACCGCGAGGGCGAGCTCGGCGACGAGCGGGTGCTCGTCGCACCAATCACCGCCGCTCGCGGCCTCAGCTACCGCCTGGTCTTCGTCCCCGGCCTCGTCGAGCGCAGCTTCCCGCCGCCGGCGCGCCCCGACCCGCTCCTCCTCGACGAGGAACGCGCGGCACTGTCGAAGGACCTCGAGACCACCCGCGACGCCGCAAGAGAGGAGCGCCTTCTCTTCAAGGACGCGGTGGCGACCGCGTCGGAGAGGATCGTCCTCTCCTATCCGCGCTTCGACACGGCCTCGGGCCGCGCCCGGTTCCCGTCGTCCTTCCTGCTGCAGGCGGCGGAGGCGGCGACCGGCGCGAGGGTCACCGCGGACGACCTCGGACGGATGGCGAAGGCGGGGGAGACGGGCCTCGGCCGGGCGTACCCGAGGGAGCCCGACAAGGCCATCGACCGCATCGAGCGCGACCTCGCCCTCGTCGCGAGCGGCGTCCCCGGCGCCGCCGCCCACCTGAACAGCGAGGGCACGGTCAGCAGGGCGATCGCCCAGGAGCGGGCGGCAAGTCAGCCCGGGCTGACGCCGTACGACGGCCTCCTCGACCTCACCAGCGACGGCGGCCGGCTCGACCGCCTGGTCCTCGCCGGCCAGCAGGCCTCGGCCTCGAAGGTCGAGACCCTCGCCGGCTGCCCCTACCGCCACCTCCTGGCCCGCGGCTTCGGCCTCCGCAAGTGGCAGGAGCCCGACCACGTCTACCAGGTCGACGGCCGGACCTGGGGCTCACTGTATCACTCAGTAGTACAGAGCCTCTTCGAGTGGCTGCGCGACGAGAAGGCGCTCCCGCTGAAGCCGAGCCGCGTCGCCGAGGCCGAGAAGCAGGCCGCCCGCATCGTCGACGAGGTCGCCGCCGAGGCCGTCGCCAGGGGCGACATCCTCAACCCCGCCCTGATCGAGCCCGCGAAGGGCCGGCTCCGCATGGAGGTCGCGGAGCTGCTCGAGCGCGAGGCCGACGCGGCCGCCGACGGCTTCGTCCCGATCGCCTTCGAGCAGCACTACGAGGACCTCCCGATCGAGATCGCCCCCGGCCGCACCGTCACCTTCAGCGGCTACCTCGACCGCATCGACCAGAAGCCGGAGCCGCCCACCGTCCGCGTCATCGACTACAAGACCGGCAAGTACAACTGGAAGGACGGCGAGCAGTTCCGCGGCGGCCGCGAGCTGCAGCTCGCCCTCTACAACGAGGCCCTGAGGCAGCTCTACCCGGACGCCGCCGTCGCCGAGGCGCGCTACTACTTCGCGACCTCGGGCCAGCGGTTCAAGACGAAGGCCTGCCCGGCCACCGAGGAGATCGGCCAGTCGCTCCGGGCCATCCTGGACGTCCTCGAGGACACCGCGCGCGCCGGCGTCTTCGCCCCGGTCCCCGACGACCCCGACTACACCTGCGCGTACTGCGACTTCAGCGCCCTGTGCGGCCAGCCGCGGACCAGGGAAGGCCGGTTCGACCGCAAGAAGGCCGACCCGCGCCTGGCGGCATTCCTGGCCATCCGGGGGATCGCATGATCCACCCCACCCGGCGGCATCTTCGATCTGTCGAGCGGCCCGCTTGCGGACGACGACCTCGAGTCGCGGCGGTCTCACCGCCGGAGCCGCTGGAGCAGATCTGCCGCACGAACGGTCTCACCCCGTTCGACCTCGGCGATTGCGTCGAGCAGCTCACGTTCTTCATCAGGAGTCGTCTGGAACGGCTCGGCGTTCCCGTCCGCGATCACCGTGACGGTCGAGCCTTCCGGCAACGTGACGCCGTCCTCCGGAAGGAGGACCCCGTCTCGCACCCGAGCCGTAAACACCTGCATCGACATAGTCTACCTCCGGCGTGCCGACCCGGCGGCCACGCTGAATGGCCCGAAGGTAGCCGCGGCAGGGGACAGGGAAGGTCCGGTCTGGGAGAGCGCAAGACCCCGTTGGTCGACCCTCCGAGGGCTGGGTCCGCCAGGAAGCGGAGGGACGCGCCGACGCTACCGGGCGATCCGCTCCATGGTCGCCCGCGCCTCCGCCACCAGCGCGTCGAGCCGGTCGAAGCGCCTATGCATCTCGGCGAAGTGCCCGTCCAGCGTCTTCCCCAGCCTCTCCACCAGAGCGTTGTCCCGCTCGCCCAGGAGGCGCTCGAAGTCCGGGAGGAACACCTCCCGGTGGAACTGCATCAGCTCCGCGAGCGTGAGGGGATGGTCGGGCATCAGCTTCCGCTTCCTGGCCGGGGCTGTCCCAGTCTACCTCCGTCGAACCGCGCTCTCGCGAGGGCGTGTCCATGAGCTCCACCCGCCCCGCACCCAGGGACCACCAGGCCCGCGACCGCGTCGTCACCGACTTCAAGACCACGCTGCTGGTCGAGGCCGGCGCCGGCTCCGGCAAGACAACCGTCCTCGTCAGCCGCATCCTGGCGCTGCTGAGAAGCGGCAAAGCCCCGATCGACCGCATCGTGGCGATCACCTTCCACGCCTTCGGCGCGGTTGTTCCGAGCCGGCTCGAAGACGGGACCGTTCAGGTAGCGTCCGAGGTCGACCTCTCGCGTGGATCCGTCGGTCAGGGACAG
>DATKME010000074.1:0-44310 GCA_035542035.1 Vicinamibacteria bacterium
CGTCCCGATGTTCACGTGCGGCTTCGTCCTGTCGAACTTCTCCTTGGCCATCTCTCTATGCCTCGCGCTGGATGCGGACTGCTACTGCTCCCTGGCGACCTTGCCCGTGACCCGAGCCACCACCTCCTCCGAGACGTTGCGCGGGGCCTCCGCGTAGCGCTCGAAGTGCATGGAGTAGGTGGCCCGGCCCTGGGTCCGCGACCGCAGGTCCGTGGAGTACCCGAACATGTTCGAGAGGGGCACCATCGCGGTGATGATCTGCGACCCCCCCCGCGAGAGCTGCCCTTCGAGGTGCCCGCGGCGGGCGGAGAGGTCGCCCGTCACTGCCCCCGTGTAGTCGTCGGGAGTCACCACCTCCACCTTCATGATCGGCTCGAGCAGCACCGGCTGGGCCTTCCTGGCCGCCTCCTGGAAGGCCATCGAGCCCGCGATCTTGAACGCCATCTCCGAGGAGTCGACGTCGTGGTAGCTGCCGTCCCACAGGCGCACCTTGACGTCGACCATCGGATAGCCGGCGAGGACCCCGCGCTCCATCGCCTCCCGGATACCCTCGTCGATCGGCTTGATGTACTCCCTCGGGATGGTCCCGCCGGTGATGTCGTTCACGAAGACGTAGCTCTCCCCGGGCGCGGGCTCGATCTCGATCTTGCAGTGCCCGTACTGGCCGCGGCCGCCGGTCTGCTTGATGTACCGCCCCTCCGCTCCCGCGCCGCGCTTGATCGTCTCCTTGTAGGCGACCTGGGGCTTGCCCACGTTCGCCTCCACCGAGAACTCGCGCTTGAGGCGGTCCACGATGATCTCCAGGTGGAGCTCACCCATCCCCGAGATCTTGGTCTGGCCGGTGTCCTTGTCGGTCTCGACCTTGAAGGTCGGGTCCTCCTGCATCAGCTTGGCCAGCCCGTTGCTGAGCTTCTCCTGGTCGCTCTTGGTCTTCGGCTCGACCGCCAGCGCGATGACCGGGGCCGGGAACTGGATCGACTCCAGCACCACTGGCGCGTTCGGGTCGCAGATGGTGTCGCCGGTGGTGACGTTGCGCAGGCCAACCGCCGCCGCGATGTCCCCGGCCCAGACCTCCTTGATCTCCTCGCGCTTGTTGGCGTGCATCTTGAGGAGACGACCGATGCGCTCGCGCTGCCCCTTGGCCGTGTTCAGGGCGCTGTCGCCGGTCTTCATCGAGCCCGAGTAGACGCGGATGAAGGCGAGCTGGCCGACGAAGGGGTCGGTCATGATCTTGAAGACGAGCGCGCTGAAGGGCGCGTCGTCGCTGGCCGGCCGTTCCACCAGCTCGCCGGTCTTGGGGTCGTTCGCCATCGTCGCCGGGATGTCGAGCGGCGAGGGCAGGTAGTCGACCACGGCGTCGAGCAGCGGCTGCACGCCCTTGTTCTTGAAGGCGGAGCCGCAGACCACCGGGAACAGCTTCATGCGCACGGTGGCGAAGCGGATGGCGGCCTTGATCTCCGCCACGCTGGGCGTCTCGCCGGCCACGTACTTCTCGAACAGGGTGTCGTCGCCGGCGTCGTGGGCGGCCTCGGCCACCTTCTCGATCAGCACCTCGCGCCAGTGCCGGGCGTCGGCCTGCATCTCCGCGGGGATCTCGCAGACGTCGTACTTCGCCCCCAGCGCCTCGTCCTGGTAGCGGATGGCCCGCATCTCCACCAGGTCGATGACCCCCGCGTGCTTGTCCTCCTGGCCCAGCGGCAGCTGGATGGCCACCGCCGACCTGGCGGCCAGCCGCTCGTGCATGGTCTCGATGGAGTGCAGGAAGTCGGCGCCCACCCGGTCCATCTTGTTGATGAAGGCGATGCGGGGGACGCGGTACTTGTCGGCCTGGCGCCAGACCGTCTCCGACTGCGGCTGCACGCCGGCCACCGCGTCGAAGACGGCGATGGCCCCGTCCAGCACGCGCAGCGAGCGCTCCACCTCGGCGGTGAAGTCCACGTGCCCGGGCGTGTCGATGATGTTGATGCGGTGCTCGTGCCAGAAGCAGGTGGTAGCGGCGGAGGTGATGGTGATCCCCCGCTCCTGCTCCTGCTCCATCCAGTCCATGGTGGCGGTGCCCTCGTGGACCTCGCCGATCTTGTAGTTGACCCCGGTGTAGTAGAGGATCCTCTCGGTAGTCGTGGTCTTTCCGGCGTCGATGTGCGCCGCGATCCCGATGTTCCGAGTCCGCTCGAGTGGGGTCGTCCTGGGCACGCTGCTGTCCTGCTTCTCCCGCGGTCCTTACCAGCGGTAGTGGGCGAAGGCCTTGTTGGCCTCGGCCATCTTGTGGGTGTCTTCCTTCTTCTTGATCGCGCCGCCGCGCATGTTGGCGGCGTCGATGATCTCCATGGCCAGCTTCTGGACCATGGTCCGCTCCGGGCGCTTCCTGGCGAAGCCGATCAGCCAGCGCAGGGCCAGGGAGGTGCGGCGGGTGGCGTTGACCTCGACCGGGACCTGGTAGTTCGAGCCGCCCACCCGCCGGCTCTTCACCTCGAGGGTGGGCTTCACGTTGTCCACGGCCTTCTTGAAGATCTTGAGCGGGTCGTCCTGCGTCTTCTGCTGCACCACGCCGAGGGCGTCGTACATGATCCCCTGCGAGGTGGCGCGCTTGCCGCCGTACATCATGCTGTTGATGAACTTGGTCACCAGGGCGCTGTTGTACAGCGGGTCCGCCTGGACCTCCCGACGCGCGATCAATCCCCGACGCGGCATAGATACCCACTCCTCAAGACGACAACAGACGGCGCCCCGGGTCACGGCTCCCGCCGTTCCCGGCCGGCGTCCGTCTGGGCCCCACGTCCGCCCGACCTCGAGGATCCTGGCCCTACCCCCTGCGCGAGACGGGCCCGATCTCCCCGACTGTGTCCTTCCGGCGATCCCCGCCGGAGATCACTTCTCCACTCCTCCCCCGGGGCCTCTCCATCGCCGCCCCCGGGAACGTCGCCAAGACCGGGGCTTCAGGCCTTCGGCCTCTTCGCCCCGTACTTGCTCCGGCTCCGCTTCCGTCCCTGCACCCCGACGGCGTCCAGGGTCCCCCGCACGATGTGGTAGCGCACGCCCGGCAGGTCCTTCACCCGGCCGCCCCGGATGAGCACGATCGAGTGCTCCTGCAGGTTGTGGCCCACACCGGGGATGTACGCCGTCACCTCGATGCCGTTGGTCAACCGCACCCGCGCCACCTTGCGCAGCGCCGAGTTCGGCTTCTTGGGCGTCGAGGTGAAGACGCGGACGCACACCCCCCGCTTCTGCGGGGACCTTTGGAGCGCCGGGCTGTCGGTCTTCGAGCGCAGCCTGCTGCGACCGACCCGGACGAGCTGGTTGACCGTGGGCACTACCTTGCCTCCGCTGGAACCGAAGCCGCAGGGAAGGTCTGCCTCGCCCGAGGCACTCGTTCCCCACTAGAGCAACCTTTCAAGTCTACCCGAAAAGCACCCGCTGTCAAGGCTGGGATGGGAGCCAGGGGGAAAGGCGTTCCCGGCCGGGAGGAAGGAAACGCAGAGCCGCGGACCGGCCAGACCCTTCGTTATTGAGACTCAGTCTCAGTAAGGAGGCTCAATAACGAAGGAGCCTGGTCCTCGTCCGCACCCGGCAGAGGCTGTGGTTGGCGGTGATGTACAGGGTGCCGCCGTCCGCGTCGCCGAAGGCGAGGTTGGCCGTCGGCTGGCCGGTGACGATCGTGCCCAGGTACTCGCCCTTCGGCGTCAGCACCAGCACGCCGCCGGGACCCGTGGTGAAGACGTGGCCGGTGGCGTCCACCTTCATCCCGTCCGGGGCGCCCGGGCCCATCGAGCGCAGGGGTGTCGTGTCGAAGAAGACGCGACCGTTCGTCACCGTGCCGTCGGCGTGGAGATCGTAGGCCATCACCACCGGCCGATCGGGGTCGGACTGGCCGACGTACAGGGTGTTCCCGTCCGGCGAGAGACCGATGCCGTTGGGCGCCTTGAGATCCTTGACCAACACCGTGAGCGTGCCGTCGGGGCCGAGGCGGTAGACGCCGTTCCAGCCGATCTCCCGGCCGGGATCCTCGAACGTCTTCGTCAGCCCGTACGGCGGGTCGGTGAAGTAGAGCGCACCATCCCGCGCGTAGACGAGGTCGTTCGGGCTGTTGAAGCGCTTGCCCTCGAAGCGGCTCGCCAGCGGGCGGGTGTTGTGGTGCTCCTCCAGCCGTGCGATGCAGCGGTTGCCCTGCTGGCACAAGACCAGCCGGCCCTGTGCATCGAAGGTCAGGCCGTTCGCCCCCGGCTCGCGCCCGCCTCCGCCCTCGGGCCCGTTGTAGCCGCTGGGCTTGAGGAACACCGACACCCCGCCCTTCTCGCTCCAGGCGTGGACGACGTCGTTGGGGACGTCCGAGAAGAGCAGCCGGCCGTGGGCGCGGTCCCAGACCGGCCCTTCCGCCCACTTGAAGCCCTCCGCCAGCACCTCGATCACGGCGCCGGGCGGCACCAGCGCGTCCAGGCGGGGATCCTTGCGCTCGATGCGGCCGATGGTGCGGTTCGGCGCCGCCGCCAGGGCCAACGAGGCAGCGACACCCGCGGCGAGGGCGGCGATCGTGCGGACGAGCGAGCTCATGCCTGGTCCTCCTTCACCTGTCCGATCCGCGAATCCGCCGCACGGCCTCCTCGGCCTCGGGCCACGAGCCCCGCTTGAGAGCCCTGGTCAGCGCCGGCAGCGCCGCGCTGGCGCCGGGGCCGACGGCGGCGATCGCCCTGACCGCCGCCTGCCGGACGGCAGGGTCACGGTCCTCGAGCGCGCGCACGAGCGCAGGCACGGCTGGTGCCGCGGCTGCGCCGAGGTTCTGCAGCGCCATGGCGACGGAGAGCCGCAGGGTGGCGTCGGGGTCGCCGAGCGCCAGGGCGAGGTCGGCCACCGCGCCGCGGGCGCGCGGGCCCATGGCCCACAGCGCGTTCGCGGCGGCGATGCGCTCGGAGGCGCTCCCGCTGCGCAGCAGGCGCGACAGCGCCGGCACCGCCGGTTCGCCCAGGCGGATCAGCTCCAGCCGTGCGGCGCCGCTCCTCTGCGGGTCGTCGCTCCGCAGGTCGGCCATCAGCCGGTCCACGTCCGGCGGCCTCTCCTTCGCCCGGCAGCCCGAGACGAGCAGGACGAGCCCGGCGGCGAGAACCGTCAGCTTCCGCATCCAACCGAGAGTCTACAGCGCCGGCTCCCGGGAGTGCCCGCCTTGCGGTAGAAATGCACACCTGTGCTGACAGCCGCCGGCAACTCGTCCCTCCTCGCCTGGGTCGCCCTGGTCTCGACCATCGCCGTGGTCGGCCGCGCGGTCTGGCGGCTCCTGGAGACCGACACTCCGGCGCCCGTCTCCGGCCACGCGGGGTGGACGGCCTGGCTGGGCGATTCGTTCTGCGCCTTCGCCTCGGGCTTCGCGGTCCTGTCCGCAGGTCTCTTCGTTCTCGCCCACTTCGGCCACCTCTCGAGGGGCGCCGTCGCGGCGCTCGTCGCCGCCCTGCTGGCGCTCGGTCTCGCTGCGGGCCGGCGACGGGAACCTCTCCGCGTGACGGCGAGGAGGCTCGTCCTCGATCTCCTGCTGGCCGCAGGCCTTCTCGCCGGCGCCTTTCTGTGGGGCGCGCTGCTGCCTCCGATCGACAGCACGCTCGCGGGCAGCGACGGCTCGATCTACCTGGCCGCGGCCCATCAGCTCGCCCGTCAGGGGGGGCTGCAGCACCGCGACCCGCTGGTCGAGGAGATGACCGTCGAGGAGCGGCGGGCGCTCTTCGCCAACCGCTTCCCGGGCGACCACACGGGCCCGTGGGCCCGGCTGCCGGGTGGGGTACCCCTCATCTCCCCGGAAGGGAGCCGGGTCACGTTCTACTTCTATCACCTCCATCCGGTCTGGCTGGCCGTCGGCCTGGAGACGGTCGGTCGCTCGTACCTCGGGCTGATGCCCCTGTTCGCCTGCCTGGGCCTGCTCGCGACGGCCCTCGTGGGCGCGCGGCTGGGCGGGCCGGCGCTCGGCGCCGTGGCCGGCGTGCTGCTCGCCTCGTTCTACCCGCAGGTCTTCTACAGCCGGCTCCCCCTGTCCGAGCTCCTGGCCCAGGCGCTCTTCGTCTCCGGCGCCTTCGCCCTGCTGCGCGGCCTGGGCCGCGAGACCGACGGGGCGCGGGTCCTCGCCGGGCTCTCGTGGGGTGCGCTGAGCCTCTGCCGGGTGGACGGGCTGCCGCTGGTCTGGCTCGGCCTCACCGGAATGGCCCTCTTGCCGGCGAGGGCCGGCATTCGGCCCCGTGACTGGGCGGTCCCCATGCTGGTCACGGTCCCGTTCGGGCTGGCGGCCCTCTATCACCAGCTCGCGAACGGGATCGACTACGTCGGGCCGGTCGGCCACGCGGGAGCCGCCGCCGTGACCGCGCTCCTGGCCGGCAGCCGCTGGCTCGGCACCGCCCTGCTCGCCGGCGCCGCCGCCGCGGGAGCGCTCGTCGTCCGCTGCAGCGGCGCTCCGGCGTGCGCCGCCCGGCTCCGGCTGGCGCTGAAGTCCATCGGAGCCGTCGGCTCCGCGGTGACGCTCGCAGTCGTGCTCAGGACCTTCGAGCCCGGCCTGGTGGCGAGGCACCTGCAGTGGATCGCCCTGTACGCCACTCCGCTCGTGCTGGTCCTGCTGGGGATCGGGTTGGCGACGGCCGTTGCCGAGTCGGTGCGACGCGGAGGTCCGCCGGCCGCCCGGGCGAGCCTGGTCCTGTTCGCCGGTCCGGCCGTCTGCTATCTGGTGAACCCGATGGTGCTCGCCTTCCAGCCCTGGGTGATGAGGAGGTTCGTCCCCATCGTCTTCCCCCTCCTGTTCGTCCTTTGCGCGTACGGCTGGAGGGCGGGACTCGTCCGCCTGTGCGGCCGGCGGGCGACGCTGGCGAGGGCCCTCTACGCCGGCCTGGTGATCGCGACCGCGGCCGCGTTCGTCCGCGTCTCCGCGAGCCTCGTCTCCACCGGACCCGGCGGCTTCGCCTCGGCCTCCGTCGACCGGCTGGCAAGGGCGATTCCGCCGGGGGCGCTCGTCGTCGTGCCCGACGCCGACGCCGGCACCCACCTGCAGACCGCCCTCGCCTTCACGGCGGGCAGGGACGTCCTGCTGCTGCCGCTCGCCGGGGAGCCGGCCCGTCGCCTGGAGCCGGTGATGGGGTCCTTCCTCGACCGGCAGGTGGGAAGGGGTCGGCGGGTGTTCCTGCTGCTCCCGGCGGGCGCGCAGGGGTGCGGGCCGCTCGGGGCACGGTTCCGCCCGCTGCCCCGCCTCGACCTGGACCTGCGCTACCAGACGCTCCCCGCGGTGGCCGATGGCCGCCTTCCGCCGCCGCCGCAGCTGGCGGTCCTGCGCGTCCGCCTGGTGGAGCTGCGCCCGCTGCCGGCGAGCGGGCCTCGCCGCTAGATCAGTCGCCGCCCGCCAGCAGCTGCGCCGCGGCGGCGAGGTTCTCGAGCCAGAGCCGGGCGTCCGTCGAGAACAGCCTGGCGAGGACCCGGGTCGGCCGAAGGTAGAACGCGCGCAGGAGCCGTCGTCGCCGGCGCCGCGCTTCGCCGTCCTCGACCGGGCTTCGCCCCTGCAGCGTCCGGTGGAGCTCGGTGCCGGGGTAGAGCACCAGGCGCTGCACGTTGAGGTGGTCGGGCCGGATTTCGCGCACGAGGCGCAGCGTCGACGCGATCGACTTCTCCGTCTCCTCGGGCGTGCCCACCATCAGGTTCGCGACCGTCTCGATGCCGGCGGCCCGGCAGGCCCGGAACGCCCCGCGGACCTGCTCGACCGTGATCCTCTTCTTCAGGGCGGCGGTCACGGCCGGGTCCGCGGACTCCACGCCGAACTGGATGACGCGACAGCCGGCCGCCGCCATCTTCCGGAGAAGCGGCCCGTCCACCCGGTCCACCCGGGCGCTGCAGGTCCAGGCCACCCGTGGCCCGCCCGAGACGAGCAGGTCGCAGAAGCGCTCGGTGCGGGCGCGGTCGAGGGTGAACTCGCTGTCCTTGAAGAGGACCTCACGGATGGCGAAGCGGTCCGCCAGCTGCCGGATCTCCCCGACCACCCGCTCCGCCGAGTGGGTCCGGTAGCGCCTGCCATGGACCACGGACGCGTCGCAGAACGAGCAGGAGTAGGGACAGCCCCGGCTGGAGACCAGGGAGGTGACGTGGCGCTTGCTCGAGAACGGCGTGGAGTAGAGCCCCTGAGGCAGCAGGTCGTAGGCAGCCGGCGGAAGGTCGTCGAGGTCGGCGATCGGCGGACGCCGCGCGTTGACCCGCACGTTGCCGCCGCTGCGGTGGGCGACCCCGGGGATCCCGTCCGGCTCCCGGCCGGCCTCCACCGCAGCCAGCAGCTCCACGGCGGTCAGCTCGCCCTCGCCGTGCACCGCGAGGTCGAACTCGCCCGTGGCCAGCACCTCGCCCGGAAACAGCGTGGCGTGCACCCCCCCGAGCAGGACCAGGGTGCCCGGATCGGCCTGCTTGATGCGCGCCGCCAGCGCCCGGGCGGAGTCGATCACCGCGGTCGAGGCGGAGATGCCCACCACCCGAGGCTGCCAGCCGGCGAGCACCGCTTGGAGCTCGCTCCGCCAACCGGCGCAGACCGCTGCATCCAGGATGCGCACCTGGTGGCCCGCGGCCCTGAGAGCACCCGCGACGTAGGCGAGGCCCAGCGGCGGCAGGCGGATGAGGCGGCCAATGGCGCCGCCCGGGTCGGGGTGGACGAGCAGCACCCTCACGGCCTACGCGACTCCTTCGACGCCGGGCAGCATGGGCGGTTCCGGGTTGGGCGACCGAGCATACAACAGCTGCCGGGGCGGGTTGCGCCCGCGGCTCGACGGTGGCAGCCTCGGCATCCGAGGTGAGGAGCAGGATCATGGAACATCCGACTCGGACGTGGCCGCGACGGACCCGACCCTGGCTGCTGCCGGTCGCCGGCTTCGTGGCGCTCGCCTGGTTCCTGGTGCGGGTGCTCCCCAAGCCGACGCGGGCCGTCTACCCCTGCCAGCGGGCGGCGGCGCCGGTCGCCGCCGGCTTCCTCGCCTGGCTCGCCGGGCTCGTCGCCCCTGCGTTCGCCCTCCGCCGAGCCCGCGCCCTCGCTGCCCCCTCCAGCTCACGAGTCGCCTGGCTGGCGGTCGGAGCCGCGGTCGCCGCCGCAGGCGGCTGGTCGCTCACCAGCCTGCCGGCCCGACTCGGCGCCGACGCGAGGACCGCGCCGCCCTACGTGCTCTTCGACGGCCCGCTGCAGCCCGTCGGCGTGGCCCGCGGCATCGCGCCGGGACGCGTCGCCTGGGTGCACGACCCGGGTGCCGTCCGCTGGGAGATGGCAGGGGCCTGGTGGGAGGACGCCTACAACGACCAGGCCGCGATCGACGCCATGCTGTCGCGGGCGGTGCAGTGGCTGACGAACGAAGAGACCGACGGCCGGGCCTGGGACGCGCTCTTCCACTACTACAACCGGACGCACGGCCGCGGGGAGGCGGGCTACAGGGCCGGCGAGAAGATCGCGATCAAGGTCAACCTCAACAACACGACGGGCCACGGCGCCCTGCCTCGGCTGAACACCTCGCCGCACCTGACGCTGTCGCTGGTGAAGCAGCTGGTCGCTGCCGGCATCGCACCCGCGGCGATCACGGTCCTGGATCCCAGCCGCTTCGTCCCCGCCTACCTCTACGACAAGATCCACGGCCCCTACCCCGACGTCGTCTTCGTGGACCACGCGGGCGGCGACGGCCGGGTCAAGGCCGAGTTCAAGGCTGGCGCGATCCCTTTCTCCGAGCACGGGGGCAACGCCACCGGTGTCGCCACCGCGGCGGTCGAGGCCACCTACCTGATCGACGCCTCGGTCCTCAAGGGGCACGTCTCGTCCGGCGTGACCCTCTCGGCCAAGAACTTCTTCGGCCTCACCAGCATCGACCCGGACTGGCACAAGAACGCCCACCACGGCTTCGACCCCAGACGCGACGGCACCCCGGCCTACTCGGCCTTCACCGACTTCCTGGGCCACCAGGACATGGGCGAGAAGACCGTGCTCTTCCTGATGGACGCGCTCTACGCGAACGACCTGGTCGACGACCCGCCGCACCTCAAGTGGAAGATGGCGCCCTTCCACGGACAGTGGCCGTCGAGCCTGCTCGCCTCCCAGGACGGGGTCGCCCTCGACTCGGTCTCGCTCGACTTCCTGCGCTCGGAGTGGCCGAATCTCGCCGACCTCTCGTACTGCGACGACTACATGGTCGAGGCGGCGCTGGCCGACAACCCGCCCTCGAAGACGGTCTACGACCCCGAGGGCGACGGCACCCGCTGCCGCAGCCTGGGTGTCCACGAGCACTGGAACAACGCCGTGGACAAGAAGTACTCGCGCAACCTGGGCCGGAGCCAGGGCATCGAGCTGTACACCGGCCCCAGGTAGCCCGACCGGGCGAGCGCCCGGCTACACGTTCAGCGTCTTGAGGAACGCCACGCTCTGCACGGTGGCGTTCCAGCCCTGCTCGACGAAGTAGTTCTGCACCCCGCCGGTCCTGGCGGCGGTGAAGACCTTCGTCCAGTCCACGCTGTCCTTCCCCAGCGCGATCTGCGCCCTCGGCTGCTCGGCCTGGGGGACGCCCTGCAGGTGCATGGAGATGAAGCGGCCGGGGTACTTCGTGAAGTAGGTGACCACGTCGCCGACCTGCGGCATCGCGCTCATCTGGTACTGGAACTTCACGTACTTCGGGTCGAGCAGCTCGATGAGGAGCTGGTACACCAGCTTCCCCTCGACGTGCGCCGCCTCGAACTCCTCGTCGTGGAGGAACTGCACGAGGCCGGCCTTCGCCGCCGTCTCGCCGATCCGGTTGTACTCGTCGGCTGCGCGCTTGACGACGTCCATCGTCGTCTTGCCGCCCTGCGGGCCGTCGGCGAGGCTGGCGACGCCCATCTGCGTCATGCCGATGTCCTTCGCCCAGGCGATCATCTGCTCCTGCTTCGTTCGCATCTCCTCCATGGTGAAGTGGGCGCTCGGGCACTTCAGCCCGTGGTCCTCGATGATCTTGCGGGTCTGCTTGCCGTCGGCGAGACCGGTGAACTCCGGGTAGCCGGGCGAGCAGAGCTCCACGGTGCCGACGCCGAGGGCCGCCAGGTCCTTGCACAGCCCGGCCAGGTCGCCGGCGCGGATACGCTGGCGGTGGGGCCAGGTCTGGCTGCCGATCGGCAGACCCAGGGGGTTGGCGCGGAGGCCCCGCGCGGCGGAGAGGATGCCGGCCGCGGCGGCGCCCGCCGCCGACCGCTCCAGGAACGCCCGTCTCGACAAGCTGCTCATCGGTCCCTCCCGTGCTGGCAGGGCACTCTACCTCAGTCCGACCGCCGCTGACCCGGCCGCTGCAGCCGGGCCGGATATACTCCGCACCGTGAGCCGGCGCGACCTGCCGTGGCTGGGACTGGTCGCGCTGTCGCTCGTGGTGGGCCTGGCCTCGGGCTGGTACAGCTTCGGCGACCTGCTGGTCGACTGCGGCCGCGAGATGAACCAGCCGGTCCGGCTGCTGCGCGGGGAACGGCTGTACGCCGACGTGCAGCACCTCTACGGTCCGCTCGCCCCCCACCTGAACGCCGTCCTCCTGCGGTTGTCCGGCGTGCACCTGGACGTGCTCCGTGCGGCCGGCGCCGGCGCCACGGTCCTCATCGTGGCGCTCGTCTACCGGCTGACTCGCCGGCTCTGCGGCCGCAGGGGGGCCGCAACGGCTGCGTTCGCCGTCACCTGGCTGTGCGCATTCGCGCCCGCCGGCAACTTCGTGCTGCCGTACTCCTACTCCGCGGTATACGGGTCCGCGCTGGTGCTGGCCTCGGCAGCGTTCGCGGTCGGCTTCCTCGAGCGCCGCCGCCCCGCGCCGCTGGCGCTCTCGGGCCTGTGCGCCGGCCTGGCGTGCCTCACGAAGCTCGAGCTGGGCGCAGCCGCGCTCGCCGGCGGCGTCACCGCGGCGATCCTCTTCGGTGCCCTGCGCGTCGGGCCCGCGCTGCGGCGTCTGCTCGCCTTCTCGGTCCCGGCCCTGGCGGTGCCATCGGTCGTCTACGGCATCCTGGTAGCCCGGCTCGGCAAGGACGTCCTCAGGTCCGAGAGCGCGCTGCTCCTCCACCTGCCCCCGCCGATGCTCTTCTTCCTGCGCCGGCAGTGCGGTTTCGAGCGCCCGTGGCTCGCCCTGTTTTGGGAGGTACTGGTGGCCGGCGCGCTCGCCGGGCTGGCCGGCGCCATCGCCCTGGTCGCGCTCGGACTGGCCCGACCCGGGCCGCCGGGGCTACGGCGATCCGCCCTCCGCTATGGGCCCTGGCTGCCGGTGGCGGCCGCTCTGCTCTGCTGGCACTGGATGCCCCCGTGGTTCGACGCGATGGGCGGGTTGCCGCTGATCGCCGCAGCGGTGCTGCTCGTCTCGCTGCCCCGGGCGCTCCGCCAGTGGCGGATGCGCGCGCGGGTGGCGCCGCGCCAGGCGGTGGTGCTCGTCTACGCGGTGCTGGCGTTCGCCTGTCTGGGACGGACGGTCCTCTCCGTGCGGACGAACTCGTACGGGACGTTCCTGCTACCCGCCGCCCTGGTGGTGCTGACGTACGTGAGCACCTGGTGGCTGCCGGCGCGCCTCCGCAGGCCGTCGGCCGTCCGCTGGGCGGCGCGTCTGGGCACGGCCGCGATGCTGGGGTGGGCGGTGACGAACGGGGCCATCGCGGCACAGCGTGCCGCCGCCCGCGCGGTCTACCCCGTCGCCACTCGTCGCGGCACCATGTTGGCCGGAATCGGCCACGGGACCGCCTTCGCCGCCGCCATCCGCTTTCTCGAGCGCGAGACACGTCCCGGCGACGCCGTGGCGGTGCTGCCGGAGGGGACCTCGTTGCTGTTCCTCACCGACCGCCGCAACCCGCTCAACGAGGAGGAGGCCGTCACCGGGCTGTTCAACGAGCCGCGGGCCATCGCTCGGCTCGAGGCCTCGGGCACGCGGGTGATCCTGCTGACCAACCGGCCGACCCACGAGTACGGCCTCCGCGCGTTCGGGCAGGACTACGACCGCCGCACGGCGGAGTGGATCGAGAGCCATTTCCACGTCTGCGGCGCCTTCGGCCGGGCCGCCATGCCGGACCGCGAGATCGGCTCCGGCCGCTTCTTCATCAAGGCGTACTGCCGCGACTGAACCCGCGCGGCGGCTCAGAACCCCTCGTGCTCGGTGCGGGCGATGATCTCCTCCTGCAGCGCGGGGGAGAGGTCGCAGAAGTAGTCGCTGTAGCCCGCCACCCGCACGATCAGGTCCCGGTGCTCGTCGGGCCGCGCCTGGGCCTCGCGCAGCGTGGCCGCCCGCACCACGTTGAACTGGACGTGGTGGCCGTCCATCCGGAAGTAGCCGTGCACGAGGTGCGCCAGCCGTTCGATCCCCGCCTCGCCCTCCAGCAGCGAGGGGGCGAACTTCATGTTCAGGAGCGTGCCGCCGGTCCGCAGGTGGTCCATCTTGGCCGCCGAGCGGACGACCGCGGTCGGCCCGCGCCGATCGGCGCCCTGGACCGGCGAGATGCCCTCCGAGAGCGGCCGCCCGGCACGCCGGCCGTCCGCCGTCGCCCCCGTGACCGAGCCGAAGTAGACGTGGCAGGTGGTGGGCAGCATCTGGATGCGGTAGCACCCCCCGCGGGCGCAGGGCCGGCCGTCCACCGCGGAGAAGAAAACCTCGAAGGCGCGACGCATCAGCGTGTCGGCCCGCTCGTCGTCGTTGCCGTACTTGGGCATGCGGTGCACCAGCCGCGCGCGCAGCTCCTCGTTCCCCGCGAAGTCGGCGTCGGTCGCCTCGACCAGGTCGGCGAGGCCGAGCCGCCCCCCCTCGAAGACCGCGGTGCGGATGGCGGCGAGGGCGTCCGTGAGGCTGCCGATGCCGACACCCTGGAGGTAGGTGTTGTTGTAGCGCGCCCCGCCGGCGTTGTAGTCCCTGCCGTTGCGGATGCAGTCGTCGGTCAGCACCGAGAGGAAGGGCGCCGGCATCAGCCGCGCGTACATCTGGCCGATCCGCTCGTTGCCGGCGATCTTGACGTCGAGGGCGTGGCGCAACTGCGCCTCGAATGCGGCGAAGACGGCGTCGAAGGTCGCGAGCGTCCCGGGCGCACCGGTCGGTGGCCCCAGCCGCCGGCCGGTGCGCGGGTCGACGCCGTCGTGGAGCGCCAGCTCCAGCACCTTCGGCAGGTTGAAGTAGCCGGTGAGGACGTAGGCCTCCTTGCCGAAGGCTCCGGTCTCGACGCACCCGGAGCAGCCCCCGGCCCGGGCGTCTTCCAGCGTCTTGCCCTGCCGGAGCTGCTCCGCCACCACCGCGTCCGCGTTGAACAGCGAGGGAAAGCCGTAGCCCCTGCGGACGACCCGCAGCGCGTGCTTCAGCACGGCCTCGGGAGTCTTGCGAGACAGCTGCAGGTTGGAGGACGGCTGCAGCAGGTGCATCTCCTCCACGACGTCGAGCAGCAGCTCGGTCACCTCCGAGGAGCCGTCGCTGCCGTCTGCCAGCAGGCCGCCGAGGTTGATGTTCGCGAAGTCCGTGTAGGTGCCGCTCTCCTCCGCGGTGACGCCGACCTTGGGCGGGGCCGGGTGGTTGTTGAACTTCACGAAGAAGCACTCCAGCAGCTCGCGGGCGCCCTCGCGGGTCAGCGACCCATCGCGGAGGCCCCGCTCGTAGAACGGACGCAGGTGCTGGTCGAGATGACCGGGGTTGAAGGAGTCCCAGCCGTTGAGCTCCGTGATCACCGCGAGGTGGCAGAACCAGTAGGACTGGAGGGCCTCGTGGAAGTCGCGTGGCGCATGGGCGGGCACCCAGGCGCAGGCCTGAGCGAGCCTCCGCAGCTCGGCCCGGCGGGCAGGGTCCGGCTCCCGGTCGGCGGCCCGGCGGGCCGCCTCGGCGTGGCGGGCGGCGAACGCGATGACGGCGTCGCAGGCCAGGTCCATGGCCGCGAGCTGCTCGCCCCGCGCCCAGGCCAGAGGGTCCTTCCGGAAGTCGAGCGCCTCGCGTGCCTCCGCGATCTCCGCCTTGAAGTCGAGGAGGCCCCGCCGGTAGATCTTGTCGTCGAGCACCGTGTGTCCGGGCGCCCGCTGCTCCATGAACTCCGTGAACACTCCCGCCTCGTAGAACGCGTGCCACTCCGGCGGCAGCGCCGCGAACAGCCGGTCGCGGAGCGAGCGTCCCCGCCAGTACGGGATCACCTCCCGCTCGTACGCCTGGCGGACCTCGGGGGCGACGGCGTAGCTCGTCTTCGGCCGCGAGTCGAGGATGAGCAGGTCTTCCAGGCTGTGGCAGGTGAGCTCCGGGAAGGTGGGCACCGCCTTGGGCGCGGGCCCGCGCTCGCCGACGATCAGCTCTCCCGCGCCGAGGTAGAGCTCCTTCCTCTGGCAGAGGTCGAGGAAGGCGCGGGCCCGCATCACCGGCACCGAGAAGCGGCCCTCGTTCTCCCGGTAGAAGCGGGTCACCAGCACGGCCCGCTCGGCCGAGAGGGAGGCCCGCGTCTGCAGGCTGCACCGGCGGAGGGCGTCGGTTCGGGCATTCACGTTCAGCCTCCGATCTGCACGGCGAGACCGCGCTCGCGGAAGACGGCGGCGAGGCTCTGGAGGCGGCCCGCCGGGGGCGGGGTCAGCTCCCCCAGCGGGTTCGCACGGCCCAGGCGAGAGGTCTTGGGAACGCCGGTGGCGTGGTACGGGAGCAGACACACCTTCCCCACCCCCGGCAGCCCGGCGACCAGGGCCGCCGTCGCCGCCAGATCCGCCTCGGCGTCGGTGTGGCCGGGGATCACGGGCACCCGGATCCAGAGCCTGGCGCCGGCGGCCGCCAGCGCCCGCAGGTTGTCGAGGATGGGGGCGGCCGGCAGGCCGGTGAGCGCGCGGTGGCGGGCGTCGTCGACCAGCTTCACGTCGAACAGGAACAGGTCCACCAGCGGGACGAGCGCGAGCAGGCGGGGGCGGGGCGCGAAGCCGCAGGTGTCGACGGCGGTGTGGAGCGAGGCCGCACGGCAGGCGGCGAGCAGAGCCGCCAGGAACTCCGGCTGCGCCAGCGGCTCGCCCCCGGAAAAGGTGACGCCGCCGCCCGACTCGTCGTAGAAGATCCGGTCGCAGAGGATCTCCTCCATCAGCTCGGGGACCGCGATCTCGCGGCCCGCGAGCTGGCGGGCGCCCGCCGGACACGCCTCGACGCAGGCGCCGCAGGCGGTGCAGAGAGACGAGCCGGGCGGCGGCGCGCCACGCGGGCACACCCGCGCGCAGGTGCCGCAGGAGATGCAGCGCGTCTCCACCACCAGCACCTCCGGGGCGAACGACTGGCTCTCGGGGTTGTGGCACCAGGGGCAGCGGGCGGGGCAGCCCTTCAGGAACACGGTGGTACGGATGCCAGGCCCGTCGTGGACCGAGTAGCGCTGGACGTCGAACACCCGGCCGCGCTTCGCCGGGGGGGCGCCGCTCACGGCTCGCCCGCGAAGTAGTACTGCTCGATGTAGCGCTCCTGGACCGCGAAGGACCAGTGCACGTCGCGCAGGTGGTCGGCTGCCCGGCGGGCGTCTCCGGCCGCCACCAGGCGCACGAGCCGCGCGTGCTCGCGGACGGAGGCGAGCTCCCAGGCCTTGACGAAACCTCGTCGGCGCGGCCAGTCGTACAGCCGCTGCTTGAGCGCCCTCACCAGCTCCACCAGGCGGGCGTTGTCGCAGCGCGCGAGGATGACGTCGTGGAAGGCCAGGTTGCGGTCGTAGTAGCCGTCGAAGTCGTCCGCGGCCAGGGCCTGCTTCATCGCCGCGTTCAGGCGGCGCAGGGCGGCCAGCTCGGGCGGCCCCAGGCGCGGGAAGGCGGCGAGGAGGGCGGCCCCCTCCAGGGCGCCGACGATCTGGTACAGGTGCCGGACGTCGTCCCGGGTGAGAGGGCGGACCTGCACGCCGCGCCGGGGCAGGATGTTGACGAAGCCCTCGGCCTCGAGCTGCAGCAGCGCGTCGCGCAGCGGCGTCCGGCTCACCCCCAGCCGCGACTCCAGGGCGCCGAGGTCGAGGAAGCCGCCCGGCCGCAGCTCGCCGCAGTTCAGCAGACGCCGCAGGTGGTCGTACACCTGCTGCCGGAGCGACTTCAGGACCAGCGGGCTCGCCGCCGGCCGGCCGTCGACCATCGCCCTGCTGATATATCAGATTTCTGTCGAGGAGGCGAGCCGCGGGAGTGCGAAGTCGCGGATCATCTCGGCGCCTGTGCGCTCCGACATGCCAGCGATGCACACGAAACCCAGCCTGGTCTGCGCCGCGGGCCTCGCCGCCTGTTGGCTGCCGGCGCTCTTCTTCGACCGCCACCAGCTGCCGACCGTGTCGCTGGCGACGGTCGCCGCGCTCGGCCTCACGACGGTTCGGCTGCCGAAGGGAACGGGCGGCGACACCCTGCGGGCGCTGTCCTTCTTCGTCCTCGGGGGCCTCGGCCTCGCGCACTCGCTCGCGTTCCTGCTTGGTGCCCATGGCTTCGATGACGCCTTCTTCTGGCACCTCGAACCGGTGTCGATTCTGGAGGGGGCGAGGGCGTACCCGTACATCTCGGCCGCGGTAGGGCTGGTCGCGGTGGCGGTCAGCAGCCTGCCGCTGGTGCTGCGCCCCACGCCCGCGGGCCGACGCCTGCTCCCCTGGCTGCTCGTCCTGCTGGGGACCCTGCCGAATCCGGCGTTTCGTCAGGCGTACCGCCATCTCCATCTCGGGGACGGCGAGGACAATGCCATCGAGCGACTCGCGCGCTCCCGCCTCGTCGAGCTGGCGCAGGTCGCTCCACCGGCGCGACCCCGGAGCGTCGTGGTGCTGTACCTCGAATCTCTCGAGCGTTCCTGGCAGGACACCCAGCGCATGGGGCGCGACCTGATGCCCCGCCTGCGCGAAAGCGAGAAGCAGGGCCTCGTGTTCGACGAGATGCGCCAGATGCCGGGTACCGGCTGGACGCTCGCCGGCACCTTCGCCTCCCAGTGCGGCCTCCCGCTCTCCACCGGCAGCTTCGGCGGCAACCAGGTGTTCGCCAGCGCCAACGGGCTGGCCAGGGGTTTCGTGTGCCTGGGCGACGTGCTGCAGGCGAGCGGGTATCGCACCAGCTTCCTGCAGGCCGGCTCGGCCGAGTTCTCGGGCACGGGCCAGTTCCTGCTCGGGCACGGCTTCGAGCGCGTCGAGGGCGCGGCCCAGCTCGCTTCCCGGGTGCCGCCGCAGCTGCGGCAGACGCGCTGGGGCTGGGGTTACCACGACGAGACGATCCTCGACCTGACCTGGCAGGAGGTGAAGGAGGCGGCGGCGGACGAGCGCCCCTTCCTGGTCGGCGCGGCCACCATCGACACCCACCCGCCCGCGGGCATGCCCGGGCCGTCCTGCGGCGCCGTGGCGAGGCAGGACGACCGCTACATGGACGTCGTGCGCTGCGCCGACCTGGTGCTCGACCGTTTCCTCTCGCAGATGCGCTCGTCGGCACGCTGGCGGGAGACGGTGTTGGTGCTGCTGTCCGACCACCTGGCCATGGACGACGCGACGCTGATCGGCCGGCTCCGCCACGGCGAGCGCCGGCTGCTGTTCGACGTCTTCGGCGGGTCGATCGTGCCGGGTGTGAATCACGCCGAGGGCACCCACTTCGACGTCGCGCCCACCCTTCTGGAGCTCGCCGGGTTCGCGGCGCCGCTCGAGTTCCCCCTCGGCCACTCGCTGCTCTCGCACGATCAGGGCTACGTCCGGCAGGCCGGTCTCACCGAGGAGAACGTGGCGAGCGTGCTGCTGACCCGGGTCCGCAGCACTCCCCTGTTCCCTGACGACATCCGCGTGGTCGGAAGCCGCAGCGAGCTGTGGGTGGGGCGCGAGCGCTTCGATCTGCGCATGAACGGCTTCGGAAGGTGCCGCCAGTGCTACCGCATTCTCGGCTTCGACCGCCAGGGCAAGCTGCGACGGCTGCAGTTCCAGAGGGAATGGCCGTCCGGCTTCGACCGCGGCGAGGCCGAGGTGGTGGTGACGGAGCACAGCGAGTCCCTGGCGGCCGCGCTCGGCGTCGGAAGCCTCGGCCAGGCACACGGACGTGGGCTGTTCCTGGGAGCGCCGCGTCAGCGCACCTGGAGGTGGTACCCGTTCGAGGACGAGCTGCTGGTGCCGAAGGACGACGTCGCCGCCGTGGCGCGGGCGGCCCGGGACGAGCCCTGGTTCGCCTGGGCGTTCCGCCGCTGACCTCGTCGCCGCCGCAGCCCCGCTGCCCGGCACGCGTGGACCGGCCGGCTCATGCCGTCGTCGGACGTGTCACCCGGTGAGCTGGCGGAGGCTCCCCACCGCCCGTTCCACCTCGCGCAGGATCTCGCCGGACCGCACCAGCTCCTTCATGCGGTTGTGGTCCGGGTAGAGCGGCCGGTCCTCGTCGAGGTGCCGGACGTGCCGCCGGATGACCTCACGCGCCGCCCGGACCCCGCGGCCGGGGGTGAAGTCGCGGAAGTCCAGGGCCTGGGCAGCGGCCATGAACTCTATCCCCAGCACGCCGCAGGCGTTGTCCAGGATCTGGGCGTTCTTGAGGGCTGTGTTCATGCCCATGGAGACGAAGTCCTCCTGGTCGGCCGCGGCGGGGATCGACTGGATGCTCGCCGGCATCGACAGGATCCGCTGCTCGACGATGAGCATGTCGGCCGTGTACTGGCTGAGCATCATGCCCGAGAACATCCCCGCCCCCCGGGTCAGGAAGTCCGGCAGGCCGACGCTCAGCGCGGGGTTGGTCAGGCGGTTGAGCCGCCGCTCCGAGAGGACGCTCACCATCGTCACCGCCGCCCCCACCATGTCCATCGGCAGGGACACCGGCGAGCCCTGGAAGTTGGCACCGGTCAGGGTCAGCCTGAACTCGGGAAGGAAGATCGGGTTGTCGCCGACGCCGTTGAGCTCGATCTCCACCTGCCTGCGGGCGTAGTCCACCGCGTCGTGGGCGGCCCCGATCACCTGGGGCGAGGAGCGCATCGAGTAGGCGTCCTGGACCTTGGTCTTCAGCTTGCCGGTGACGAGGTCGCTGCCCTCGATGCACCTGCCGATGGCACCTGCCGCGCGCACCGCGCCGGGGAAGCCCCGCAGCTCGTGCAGCCGCACGTCGTAGGGCTTCAGGTTGGCGAAGAGCGCCTCCAGGCTCATGGCGCAGGCGATCTCGGCCTGGGTCAGCCAGCGGTCGATCTCGCACAGGTGCAGCGCACCCATCGCCGTCATCAGGTTGGAGCCATTGATCGTCGCCAGCCCGTCGCGGGCCTGCAGGCCGGGGACCGGGATCGCGGCCCGGCGCATGGCCTCCGCCCCCGGGAGGCGCTGGCCCTCGTAGTAGGCCTCTCCCTCGCCGAGCAGGAGCAGGGCCATCTGCGACATGGGCGCGAGGTCGCCGCAGGCGCCCACCGAGCCCTTCTGGCAGACCACCGGGGTGACGCCCCGGTTGAGCATCTCCACCAGGGTGAGCGTGATCTCGGGGCGGCAGCCGGAGTACCCGCGGGCGTGCACGTTGACCCGGCTGGCCATCGCGCCGCGGACGTGCTCGACGGGCGCGGGGTCGCCGATGCCAGCGGCGTGGTTGTAGATCAGGTAGCGCTGGAACTGCTCGATCTGCTCGTCGTTCAGCACGACCTCGGAGAACTCGCCGATGCCCGTGTTGACGCCGTACATGATCTCGTGGGCCCGGATCTTGTCCTCCAGCATGGCCCGGCAGGCCCTGATGCGCTCGAGCGCGCCGGGGTCGAGTGTGACCTGCTCGCGGCCGCGGGCGATGCGCTCCAGCCTGTCGATGGTGAGTCCCGAGCCGTCGAGCACAATGGCCATGGCTCGTCTCCTTCGCGCGCCCGCGGAGTGTAGCACCCGGCCGGGGGTGAGTTGACCGCACCTCGGACCGGGAGATAGCCTGCCGCCGCGCACAACCGGGCGCCAGCCGCGCGGACTGCTGCTCGCAGGAGAGATCGCATGAGCCGAGAGGCCAGGCCGACGAGCCGAAGGACGTTCCTGAAGAACTCCGCTTCCGCCGGGGCCGCCCTGGCGGTCGCCGCCAACCGCGCGCCGGCGGTCCTCGCCCAGGCGAGGCCGAACAGCGTCATCGGCCTGGCCTCGATCGGTGTGGGCACCCAGGGCCACCGCCTCCTGCAGAGCGCGCAGGGCGTGCCCGACACCGAGATCCGGGTCGTCTGCGACCTCTACAGCGGAAACATCAAGCGGGCGCAGGGGCTGTGCAGCAACCCGAAGGTCCGCATCGTGAAGGAATGGGAGCGGGTGGTCGAGGACAAGGACGTCGACGCCGTGATCATCGCGGCTCCCGACTTCTGGCACGCGCCGATCACCGTCGGCGCCGCCCACAACCGGAAGGACATCTACGTCGAGAAGGGCTGGTGCACGAAGCTCGAGGACGCGAAGCGGATGCGGGCGGCGGTCAAGGACAACAGGGTGGTGATGCAGCTGGGCCACCACTTCAACAGCCTGCCCACGCTGGTGAAGGCGCGGGAGATCTTCCGCTCGGGGGCGCTCGGCAGGACGCCGCTGGTGCGGACGTACATCGACCGGACCAACACCTTCCCGGAGTGGCAGTTCTACACCGACTACGACATCCAGCAGCTCCCGGCCGACGCCAACGAGCAGACGATCGACTGGAGGCGGTTCGTGGCCAACTCGCCGCACCCTGAGCGGCCGTTCGACCCGGAGCGCTTCTTCACCTGGCGACGCTACTGGGACTATGGCACCGGCATCGCCGGCGACCTGCTCAGCCACATCTGGGACGCGGTGAACGGGGTGATGGAGATGGGCATCCCCGAGACCGCGATGACCCAGGGCGGGAAGTACTTCTGGAAGGAGGATCGCGAAGTGCCGGACATGTGGCACGTCCTCTTCGACTACCCGCAGAAGGACCTGGCGGTCACCTTCGCCTGCAGCTTCCACAACCGCCACGTCGGCGAGCTGATCCAGTTCCTGGGCCGCGACCTGACCCTGGAGTGCGGGAGCGAGTTCTGCCGCACCTACACGCCCGACTGGAAGCCGGGCGGATACGAGCGGCTGATGGCCGCCCGCAGCCTGGCGGACGAGACCCGCAAGGCGGCGAAGCAGATGGGCGTGCCGGCGCCCCCGCCGACGGTGGTGCCCGACTACAGCTACCACGAAGGGGAGATGCGGGTCTCCTCGCACATGGAGAACTTCCTCGACTGCGTGCGCTCGCGGGAGCTGCCCCGCTGCCACGTGGACCGGGCCTTCCAGGAGGCGGTGACGCTGCTGATGTCGGTCGAGTCCTACCGGCGGGAGACCAAGGTCCGCTGGGACCCGGCGAAGGAGGAGATCGTCTAGTCAGCCGTCACCGAGGAGCCGCCGATGGTCAGCCCTCTGTTGCTGCTCGCCGCGCTCGCCGCACCTGCGAGCGTGGACGTCGCCACCCGCGACCAGACGGTGCGGGTGCAGTTCTACGCGCCCGACATCGTGCGGGTGCTGAAGTGGACGGCCGGCGGCAGATCGGAGACACGGAGCCTCGTGGTCAGGACGACGCCCGAGCCCGGCGCCGCCGTGACGCGCCAGGACACCGCGGAGGCGGTGACGCTCGTCTCCGCCAGGGTGCGGGTGCGCGTCTCGAGGGCGGACGGTGTCGTGCGCTTCGAGACGCCGCAGGGCGGGGGCGTCCTGTCCGAGGCGCGCCCGGCCGTCTTCACGCCGCTCGTCACGCCGTACGAGAAGACGTGGAGCGTCGCCCAGTCGTTCAGGCTGACGCCCGAGGAAGGTCTCTACGGCCTCGGCCAGCACCAGGACGGGCTCATGAACTACCGCGCTCACGCGGTGAAGCTGGTGCAGTCCAACACCGACGCGGTCACCCCCGTCCTCGTCTCCACCCGCGGCTGGGGACTGCTCTGGGACAACGACTCCAAGACGCAGTTCGAGGACGGTGCGGACGGCGCCGGGCTGTGGTCCGAGGTCGGCGACGACGTCGACTACTACTTCCTGATGGGCCCCGGCCTCGACGCGGTCGTCGGCGGCTACCGGCGGCTGACCGGGCAGGCGCCCCTCTACGGCAGGTGGGCGTACGGCTACTGGCAGAGCAAGGAGCACTACCACACGCAGTCGGAGCTGCTGGCGGTGGCCGAGGAGTACCGCCGCCGCGGCATCCCCATCGACGCCATCGTCCAGGACTGGAACTACTGGGGCACGCTACGGCAGTGGGGCGCGATGACGTTCGACCCGGAACGCTACCCGCGGCCGGAGGAGATGGTGAAGCGCCTCCACGACCTCGGCTACCACCTGATGATCTCCGTCTGGCCGGGGCTCGGGCCCGACACCGCCATCTACAAGGAGATGGCGGCGAGCGGGTTCCTGTACGACCCGGTGGGCTGGGCGGGGTTCAGGTACTACGATGCGTTCGACCCCGACGCCGACGCCCTGTGGTTCCGCTACCTCGACCGGGGCCTGCGCTCCAAGGGGATCGACGCCTGGTGGGTCGACTCCACCGAGCCCGACGTGATCAACGCGCTCACCAAGGAGTCGAGCGAGTACGAGCTCAAGAAGATGGGCCGGCACCACCTGGGGTCCTGGTACCGCCACCTCAACTCCTACTCGCTGGCGATGATGGACGCGCTCCACGACAAGCTCCGCCGCACGGACGACGCGCACCGCGTGTACATCCTCACCCGCTCCGCCTTCGCTGGGCAGCAGCGGACCGGCGCCACCACCTGGTCCGGCGACATCGGGTCGAGCTGGGACATCTATCGCCGGCAGATCGCCGCCGGCGTCAACTTCTCGATGGCGGGGATGCCGTACTGGACCTTCGACATCGGCGGCTTCGTGATCGCGAGCTACGGCGGGACGTTCTCGCGCGGGGGAAAGGACCCGGCGTACCAGGAGCTCTACACCCGGATGTTCCAGTTCGGCGCGTTCTGCCCGATCTTCCGCTCCCACGGCTCGGACACGCCGCGCGAGGTCTGGGAGATGGGCGACTTCGCCCCGGTCCTGGTGAAGTTCGACCGCCTGCGCTACCGCCTGCTGCCGTACACGTACTCGCTGGCCTGGCAGGTCACCAGCCAGGGCTACACGATCCTGCGCGGCCTGCCGATGGACTTCCCCGCCGACAACGCGACCCACGGGGTCGCGGACCAGTTCCTCTTCGGCCCGGCGCTGATGGTGTCGCCGGTGACCGAGTACCAGCTCCACCGGCCGCCCGAGCCGAGCGTGCTCGTCCCGCCCTCCTGCTTCCGCACACCGGACGGCAGGTCCGGGCTGGTGGCCCGGTACTACAAGGACACGGCGTTCCAGGTGCTGGGCAAGGCGACCGTCGACCCGAACGTCGACGTCTTCTGGTACACGGGCCGCCCCGACTACGTGACCGACTCCACGCTCTCCATCCGCTGGGAAGGCCAGCTCGTCCCGACGGAGTCGGGCCCGCACCAGTTCCACGTCAAGGCCTTCGGCACCAAGCGGGTCTTCCTGGACGGCCGGGAGCTGAAGATCGACTGGCCCGGCAACGAGCCGTACACGGAGATGGTGACGCTCGAGGCAGGCCACGCCTACCCGATCCGGGTGGAGCTGGAGAACGCCACCTCCGGCGCGCTGCGCATGCAGCTCCACTGGAAGACGCCCGGGATCTTCGCCCGCGAGGCGGTGAAGGAGGCGCGGCCGCGGACCCGCAGCGTCTATCTGCCGGCGGGGTCGTCCTGGACGGACTTCTGGACGGGGACCTCGCAGGGCGGCGGGCGGACGATCACGGCCGCCGCGCCGATCGAGACGCTGCCTCTCTTCGTCCGCGCCGGTTCGATCGTCCCGCTCGGGCCCGACCTCCAGTACGCGACCGAGAAGCCCGCCGACCCCATCGAGCTCCGCGTCTACCCCGGCGCCGACGGCCGCTTCACGCTGTACGAGGACGAGAACGACGGCTACGCCTATGAGAAGGGCGTCCACGCCACCATCGGCCTGAGCTGGGACGACGCGCGGCGGCGCCTCACGCTCGAGGCGCGGGAGGGGCAGTTCCCGGGCATGTCGAAGAGCCGCACGTTCCGGGTCGTCCTCGTGCGCGCGGGCCACGGCAGCGGCGGCGAAGCCACCGCCGCTCCCGACCGCGTCCTCACCTACGACGGCAGCCGCCAGGTGGTCTCGTTCTAGCGTCCCCTCTCAGCGCCCGACCGGGTCGCCGTACAGCGTGCCCCGGCCGTGGGTACCCACGTAGACGCGGCCGTAGACCTTCGGATCGCCGGTGACCTGCAGCACCAGGCCCCACTGGTGCCGGTCGTCGTTGATGCGGACCCAGCTCGCGGCGGCGTCGTCGGACCGGAAGACGCCCCGGAGGCCGGCGACGACGCCGACCAGGAAGAGCGCCGGTGTGTCCTGGCCGGGTGCCGCCTTGCCGAAGCCGAAGCCGTGGATCTCGCTGACGCCGGGCAGCCGCTCGAAGCGGGCGCCGGAGTCCGTGGTGTGGTAGAGCCCGTGCCAGGCCGCGAGCCACAGGTCGCCTTTTCGCCCCGGGGTCGCGTAGAGCCGATCCTGTCCGCCACGATCGTCCCCGCGGAACCCGCCACGCCTTGGCAGGCCGTCGGGCAGCACGAGCGGCTGCGCGGTGAACGTCGCGGCGCCGTCCTTGCTGACGAAGAGCTGGCCGTCGAAGAGGGCCAGGGCGTAGAAGGCCTGCGGGTCGACGCGGTCCGCGATCACCCGCGTGCTCTCGGGCACACCCCTTGACGCGGACCAGGTCGCGCCGCGGTCGCGGGTGAAGCTGACGGCGCTGCGCTCGGGCGTCCAGACCCAGGTGGCCGCGTCCGCGGAGACGGCCACCTGCCCGAGCTGGCTGTCGGGTCGGGGTGTCGTCGCGGTGGGCTGCCAGGTCCGGCCACCGTCGAGCGAGTAGCCGATGTGCCCGCCTCCGCGGTGGTGCGACGCGCGCCCCACCCGCACCAGGACGTCCGGGGCGTTCTCGGCACAGGCGAGGCCCGTCGTGTTGCCGAAGTGCGGGTGGTCGTAGCTGCCCTCGGGCGCCGGTCGGTCGAGGTCCCAGTGGACGGCGCCGCCGTAGTCGCCGATCGCCGTCAGCAGGTGCGCGCCCCGCGGCGGGCTGAGCAGGTCGAGGGCGACCGTCTCCTCGATGCCGGCGCTCATCACGCTCCAACTCGTCGCGCGACCGGCATCGACGTCCCCCAGGTCGAAGGTCTCGTACCCGCCGTAGCCGGTGGTGAACAGCGCGTGGTCGGGGTCGAAGGGGTCGATCTCGACGTCGAACAGCCAGTGGATCGGCGTCACCGAGACGTACGGCGCCAGCGAGAAGTCGAAGCCCGCGCCGGCGGCGAAGACCGGCTTCCACGTCCTCCCGGCATCGGTGCTGCGGAAGATCTCGTCCTCGCCGTGGCCGGCCGGGCGGCCGAAGGTGCTCACGATGAGCGCCCGCGGGTCCCGTGCCGCGACAGCCACGGCCGCGTAGCCGAAGGGCTTGCCGGCGACGGGTTTCTCCGGGGTGATGTCCGTCCAGCGGCCGCTGCCCGTGTCGAGCTTCCAGACGCCGCCGTCCTCCATCCGCCACGGACCGGGGTTCGTCCCGTACGAAACGTACAGCGTGCCGTCCGCGGCGAGCACCGCGTGGTTCGGCCGGTAGGCCGTGGGCTGACCCGGGACGGCCCGCCAGGTGCGGCCGGCGTCCGTGCTGCAGAAGAGGTGGTCGCGGTTCATCAGCGACACGCCGACGTAGAGGGTGGAGCTGGGTGTCCCTCGCCGCCCGCTGCGCGGGTCGAAGACGGCGAAGACCACGCCGCTGCCGCCACGCTGCACCCAGGGTGGCTCGTCCCTGGGCTTCGGCGGCAGCACCTCGGTCACGTCGGGGAAGCTGGCGACCCGGGTCCAGGTGACCCCCGCGTCGACGCTCTTCCAGAGGCCGGCGTGGCGCGTGCCGAGGAAGAGGACCCGGCCGTCGTTGGGATCGACGACCAGGCGCTCGCCGTTGCCGCGGCCGTTCTCGTTCCCGCCCATCTTGAACGGCACGCGCGCGATCTGGAACGTCCGCCCGCGGTCCGTCGAGCGGAGGATCGCCCCGTTCGGCGTGGTGGCGTTCGTGTAGGTGCCGCAGGAGAGGTAGACGCGGTCGGGGTCGGAGGGATCGATGGCCAGGCTCTCGACGCCCATCAGGTTGAGGTCCTCGTAGGGAAGCCAGTCGAGGAGCGGTTCCCAGAGCTTCGTCTCGGCGTTCCAGCGGTAGGCGCCGCCGATGTCCGTCCGGCAGTAGCGCACGTCCCTCGCCGTGGGGTGGAAGACGATCCCGGTGACGAACCCGCCGCCCACGAAGGCGACGCTCCTCCAGGCGTACGGCTGCGTGCCGGGCGACGGGTCCGCGCTCGCGCCCAGGCCCAGCGCGGCGAAGCCGGCCCCGACCGCCAGCACCAGCGCAGCCGCCACCGCCGACCGACGGACGATTGCCATGGTGGTCTCCTCTCCGGGCGCGATTATCGGACGATCCGCGCCGCCGCGACAGTCTCAGCCGCGAGGCCGGTCGACCGGGCGCCACTCGGTCCGGCCGGTCATGCCGAACAGGCAGGGACAGGAGAAGGAGCCGTCGGTCTTGACCGAGGGGAGGGCCAGCGGGTCGTGAGCGCAGTACTCGTCGGGCCCTGCCGGAATCCCTGATAGCATCGCGGCCCGGCCCATGAAGAACCTCAGCCCAGGGCGCACAGCCGCGTCGGCCGTCGGAGCCGCAGGCCTCGAGCCGACGGTCCCGAGCGCCTGGGCCGCAGCGCTCGCTGCAGCCGCGGCCGCCGGCCTCCTCTATTGGGCCGCATGCAAGCTGGCGCTCTTTGCCGACCTGGCATACGGCGGCAGCGACTTCTACTCCGCCTTGCAGATGTCCAAGAGCTTCCGCTACACCGGCGTGCTGCTGTACGACAACATCTACGGGTACGGCGCGGCGATCCACAACAACTATCTGCTCCTCCTGTTCTTTCCGCTCACGTATCCTCTCGGAGCCTACGGCCTGATCGTGGGGCTGCTAGTCCTGTACGCGCTGGCCATCGTGAGGCTGCTGCGGACGCCCGTGCTCTCGTTCTGGGGGCGGCTGGCCGTGCTGGGCGCGGTGCTCTCGCCGATGGCGTTCTGGATCCTCGACGACCCGAGATGGGGCTTCCACGTGGAGCTCTGCAACCCGCCTCTCGGTGTGCTGTTCACGCTCGCACTGCTGGAGAGGCGCCGGCCGGCGGCTGTGCTGCTCGGCCTCGCGCTCATCCTGGTCAAGGAGGACGGGGCGGTCCTCGTCGCCGCTGTCCTGGTCGCCTACTTCCTGGCGCGCTTGATGGTCGGGGATGCCTCCGCGACGAGACTGCTGCGAGGCGCCTGCGCCAGCCTGGCGGTCTGCCTGCTCGTCTTCCTCGCGGGTCTCGCGTTGCTGCACCTCGTCGGCAGGAGCCAGGCGCTGCCTCAGGACACGAGCACTGCACGCCTCGCCGAGGCCCTGCACAACACCGCCACGGCCCTCAGCGGCCGCGGCCCGAGAGAGTGGTCTGTTCGGCTGGGGCGCGGCCTCGTCGGCTGGGCGCTGCTCGCATTCGCATGCGGTCTGCCTCTGCTGCGCCGCCTGCCGGTCCATCTGCTGCTTTTCGCCGCGGGCTCCGTGGCGCTCCTCCCCGCCCTCGTCGTCTCCTCGGCCCTGTACGGGTTCGTCGAGGTCTGGTGGGCGCCGAGGATGGCCACGGTGCTGACGCTGGTGGCGGCCTGCCTGACGATCACCGCCGCGCTGTTCCGCCCGTGTTCCTGGGGTGGCGCGACGCGGCGCCGGCTGCTGGCCGTGACCATGGCGGCGATTGCTGCCGGCTGGGCCGGCTGGAGCGCCCTTCTGGCATGGCGCATCAACTACCACGTGCTGGAGCGCGCCAATCTCCGGTCGCTGATGAGCGGCAGAGGCCAGCCGATCGCGCGGCTGCACGAAGACGAACTGCGCTTCGCCCGCTGCCTCGCCGCAGGGCTGCCGCGAGATTTTCCGCTCGGCACGGTGGGACCCCAGACTCCAGTCTTTCACCACCAGGCGCTCACCTTCTTCGGATCTGAGTTCAAGGCCCATCCCTGGCAGCCGCCCCGTCTCGTGGTCGTCTACGCCAGGCACCGGCACCCTCCCCCGTCCCCGCTGGCTCGAGTCCGTCGCTTGTTCGTGACAGGGGACCCGGAACTGACGCCCCTCCTCCGTCGTTGCGGGGCGGAAGCGACGGTCCGCTCGCAGTCGAACCGGTCCTCGATCCTGGCGGCGTGGATACCGACGCCCTCGAACGTACAGTGGCGGACGGCGGTGATGACGGTCACCTGCCCCCCCGTTCGCCGTTGAAGGGCGAGGCGGCGCTCGCGCCGCACCCACGACGTGCTCGTTCTCGCTCGAGCTGCGTACACGGTCGACCGAGGTCTCAACCTCCGGGCGCGTCCTTCGGCGGGACGACACCCTCACGCGCGGCGGCCCGGAAAGGGCGCCCGCCCTCCGCTTCCGCGAGCCGCGCCGCGAGCTGCGCCGGCCAGAGGGGCGGACAGAAGAGGTGGCCTTGGGCCCGGTCGCAGCCCTCCCGCAGCAGCCACTCCCGCTGCTCCTCTCGCTCCACTCCCTCCGCCACCACCCGAAGGTCGAGGCGCCGGGCCATCGCGATCACCGTGGCCGCGATCGTGGCGTCGGCGGGGTCCTGGTCGATCCCGCTCACGAACGAGCGGTCGATCTTCAGGGTGCCGATGGGGAAGCGCTTGAGGCAGGCGAGGGAGGAGTAGCCAGTCCCGAAGGCGTCGATCGAGACGGCCACCCCGAGCTCCTTCAGGGCTTGAAGGATCTCCGTGGTTCGCCCGGGGTTCTGCATGGCCAGCGTTTCGCTGATCTCGAGCTCCAGGCAGGGAGCGGGCAACCCCTCCTCTTCCAGGATCGTCCGGATCCCGCTCAGGAGGCCCGGTTCCTGGAACTGTCGTGGCGAGACGTTCACCGCCACCGGCAGCGGCGGACGGGCCGGGTGCTGCCAGGCGCGCGCCTCGCGGCAGGCAGCTCGGAGCAGCCAGGGCCCGAGGCTGGAGATCACCCCCGTCATCTCCGCGACCTCGATGAAGGAGGCGGGGAGGAGGAGCCCGCGCTCGGGGTGCCGCCAGCGCAGGAGGGCCTCGCAGCCGGCGAGACCGCCGCCGGCGAGGTCCACGATCGGCTGGAACTGGAGCGCGAACTGGCCGAGGCCGACGGCCTTGCGCAGGCTGCTCTCGAGGCTCAGACGTTCCTCTGAGCGGAGGTTCATGTCCGAGCGGTACAACCGCAAGCCGTCCCCACCGCCCGCCTTCGCGCGGTACATGGCGAGGTCGGCGTGCTGCAAGAGCGCCGCCTCCTCCTCGGCATCGTCGGGGAAGAGGCTGACGCCGACGCTGGCGGTGAGGAAGAGGCCCTTGCCCTCGAAGGTGAACGGGGCGTGCAGCTCTTCGAGCAGCTTGTGCGCGATGCTGGCGGTATCCTCGGCCCGGCGCAACGCCTCCACCAGGACGATGAACTCGTCACCGCCCAGGCGGGCGAGGGTGTCCCCCTGGCGCACGTGGCGGGCGAGGCGGATCCCCACCTGCTGGAGCACCGCGTCGCCTGCGGTATGACCCAGCGTGTCGTTGATCACCTTGAAGCGGTCCAGGTCCAGGAAGAAGAGGGCGATCCGGGTCTGAGCGCGGCGGGCGCGCGCCAGGGCGATGTGGAGGCGGTCCAGGAGCAGGTAGCGGTTGGGCAGGCCGGTCAGGGCGTCGTGGTAGGCGCGGTGCTCGAGGCGCACCGCCTGCAGGCGCTCCGCCTCCAGCCGTCGGTTCTCGGCCAGGAGCAGCCGCTGGTAGGTGAGGGCGAGGCCGGCGAGCAGCGTGAGCAGGACGAGGGTGAGGGCCTCGCGGGCGGGCGGGGAGGCCGCAGCGAGGGCTCCGGAGCCGTGCAGGACGAAGTGCAGCAGGGGAAAGGCCGCCGTGTAGGCGACGAGCGCGTCGCCCCAGAGCGCGCCCAACACCTCCGCCGGGTGTGTCGCCTCTCGCGGTTCCCTCGGGGACGCCGGCGCCGCCTGGCCACCGACGGGCTCGCGGATACGGACGGCCACGAGGAAGGTGGCGAAGGGCAGCAGCCACACGACGTCCGCCGGGCCGGCGGGCGGAAGGTCCAGCAGACTCACGTAGCCCATCGCTTCCGCGGCATCGGTCGCGATCCAGAGTGCGGCGGTCACGACGAGCCACGCGTAGATCGCCCGCCAGCGAGGGCAGCGGGCGGCCGCCCGGTGGGCATCGAGCAGGCGGATGAGAAGGTCGGCGTCGAGGATCAGGTACAGGATGAGCGAGGGCACCTGGGTCGCGAAGAGGGGCCGCTCGAAGAGGAGGGGGATCCCGGGAAGGTAGGAGAGCAGGCCGAAGGCGAAGAGCGCGGTGCCGGCCGCCTGCAGGCGTCGGAGCAGGACCGGGGCCCCGGGCATGCCACCGCGGTGGGGCTCGCGCTGCAGGCCGAAGACGAGGAGAAGGTAGAACCCGACGTGGAGGGCGTCCTGGAGGAAGGAGGAGAGGGGGCTCGGGCGGTAGACGGAGAGAGAACCGAGGCTGTCCTGGACGAGCCAGAGGGAGAAGGCTCCGGCCCAGAACCGCCAGACGGTGCGCTCCGAAGGCTCGAGCCGGTCCAGGCCCACGAGCAGAGCGGCAATCGTCAGCGCCAGGGGGAGCAGGTTGGACAGGTAGATGGCGACGAACTGGCGCACGCCCGGCGCGATCCCCGGCAGCAGGTAGCAGAGCGCGATCGCCGACAGGACCGCCGCGCCGGAGAGGATGATCGGGTCGCTCCACAGGGCCCGCCGCGGCGACATGCCGGATTATGCCCCTCCGCCGGGAGGCGGTGGACAGGCACCCGGAAGACACGAAGGGCCGCCGGCGTCCGACGACGCGGGCGGCCCTTCGAAAACGAGGGGAGCTACGCCTCCGCCATCCCCTCCCGGATGTGCTCGGGCTCGATCAGGTACTCGGGGGCGAACTCGCCATCCAGGCCCGGCTCGCCCGTGCGCTCGATGACCTCCTCCGGGATCCTGATCTTCCGGTAGAACTCCATCCCGGTGCCGGCGGGGATCAGCCGGCCCATGATGACGTTCTCCTTCAGCCCGCGCAGGTGGTCCACCTTGCCGCTGATGGCCGCCTCGGTGAGGACGCGGGTCGTCTCCTGGAAGCTGGCCGCCGAGATGAACGAGTCGGTGGAGAGCGAGGCCTTGGTGATGCCGAGCAGCAGCGGGTGGCCGCTGGCCGGCTTCTTGCCGCCCAACACCAGCCGCGCGTTCTCGGCCATGAACTTGAAGCGGTCGACCACCTCGTCGATCAGGAACTCGCTGTCGCCGACCTCTTCCACCTTCACCCAGCGCATCATCTGCCGGGCGATCACCTCGATGTGCTTGTCGTTGATGTTCACGCCCTGCAGGCGGTAGACCTCCTGGATCTCGTCGACCAGGTAGCGCTGCAGCTCCTTCTCCCCTCGCACCCGCAGGATGTCGTGGGGGTCGATGGGGCCGTCCATCAGCGGCTCGCCGGCACGCACGCGCTCGCCTTCCTGCACGTTGATGTGGGCCCCGCGCGGCAGCTGGTACTCGCGGGTCTCGTTGTCGTCGCCGGTGACGAAGATCTTGCGGTACTGCTTCTGCACGTCGCCGTACTTCACGCCGCCGTCGATCTCGGTGATGACCGCGGGCTCCTTGGGACGCCGCGCCTCGAACAGCTCGACCACGCGCGGCAGGCCGCCGGTGATGTCCTTGGTCTTGGCGGTCTCCCGCGGGATCTTGGCCAGCACGTCGCCGGCCGAGATCTCCTGGCCGTCCTCCACCATCAGGTGCGCGCCCGAGGGCAGCAGGTACTTGCGCAGGATCTTGCCCTTGTCGTCGCGGACCTCGATCCGCGGCTGCTTCTTCTCGTCGGGCGACTCGATGATGACCAGGGCGGACATGCCGGTGTTCTCGTCCACCTGCTCGTGGAAGGTCTGGCCCTCGATGACGTCGCGGAAGTGGGCGATGCCGTCGTCCTCGGTGAGGATGGTGAAGGAGTAGGGGTCCCACTCCACGATCAGCTGGCCCTGCTTCGCCTCGGCGCCGTCCTTGACCTTTAGCCGGGCGCCGTAGACGACCGCGTGGCGCTCCTTCTCCCGGCCCTTCGCGTCGTGAATGATGAGCGCGCCCGAGCGGTTCATCACCACCAGGTCGCCCTTCTTGTCCTTGACCGTGCTCAGGTTGTGGAACTTGACGCTGCCGGCGTTCTTCGCCTCCAGGGTGGTCTGCTGGGTGGTGTGCGAGGCGGTGCCGCCGATGTGGAAGGTCCGCATGGTCAGCTGCGTCCCCGGCTCGCCGATCGACTGGGCGGCGATGACACCCACCGCCAGGCCCATCTCGACCAGCTTGCCGGTGGCGAGGTCGCGCCCGTAGCAGAGCGCGCACACGCCGCGCGCCGACTCGCAGGAGAGCACGGAGCGGATGCGCACCCGCTCGATGCCGGCCGCCTGGATGGCGTTCGCCGTCTCCTCGGCGATCTCCTCGTTGGCCTTGACGATGACGGTGCCGTCGATCGGGTCCTTGATGTTCTCCAGGCTGACCCGGCCGATGATGCGGTCGCGCAGCGGCTCGATCACCTCGCCCGACTCGATGATGGGCCGGATCTCGATGCCGTCCACGGTCCCGCAGTCGTGCTCGGAGATGATCACGTCCTGGCTGACGTCGACCAGGCGCCGGGTGAGGTAGCCGGAGTCGGCGGTCTTGAGAGCGGTGTCGGCCAGGCCCTTGCGGGCCCCGTGCGTGGAGACGAAGTACTGCAGCACGGTGAGGCCCTCGCGGAAGTTGGAGGTGATCGGGTTCTCGATGATCTCGCCCGAGGGCTTGGCCATCAGGCCGCGCATCCCGGCCAGCTGGCGGATCTGCTGCTTGGAGCCGCGGGCTCCCGAGTCGGCCATGATGTAGATGGGGTTGAACTCGATGCCCTCGTTGTCCTGCTTCTCCATCTCCTTGAACATGGCGTCGGCCACCCGCTCGGTGACCGCCGACCAGATGGAGATGACCTTGTTGTAGCGCTCGCCGTTGGTGATGGCGCCGTCGAGGTACTGCTTCTCGACCTCGATCACCTCCTTCTGGGCGGAGCCGACCATCTTCTCCTTGCCCTCGGGGATGATCAGGTCGTCGATGCCGATGGAGATGCCGGCACGGGTGGCGTAAGAGAAGCCCAGGTCCTTGATGGCGTCGAGCATCTCGACCGTCTTCTCCAGGCCGTAGCGCAGGTAGCAGTAGTTGACCAGCTGCTGCAGCCCCTTCTTGCGCAGGAGGCCGTTGACGTAGGGTGTCCCCTCGGGCAGCGCGTCGTTGAAGATCACCCGGCCCACGGTGGTGTTGACCACCTGCGACTTCACCGTCTGCGGCTCGGTGTGCATCACGTCCTGGTCGTCGTAGACGGTGGTGAGGTCGATCAGCTCGCCGCTGTAGAGCAGGCGGATGGGCGTCAGGGTCTCTACTTCCCTGTGCTCGAGGGCGATCAGCACGTCCTCGGTGCAGCAGAAGGCGCGGCCCTCGCCCTTGGTCCCCTTCTTCTCCTTGGTCAGGTAGTAGCAGCCGAGCACGATGTCCTGGCTGGGGATGGCGATCGGTTGGCCGTTGGCCGGGGAGAGGATGTTGTTCGAGGACAGCATCAGCACGCTGGCCTCGATCTGCGCCTCGGGCGACAGCGGCACGTGCACGGCCATCTGGTCGCCGTCGAAGTCGGCGTTGAAGGCGGTGCAGACGAGCGGGTGGATCCTGATCGCCTTGCCCTCGACCAGCATCGGCTCGAAGGCCTGGATGCCGAGGCGGTGCAGGGTCGGCGCGCGGTTGAGCAGCACCGGGTGCTCGCGGATGACCTCCTCCAGGAAGTCCCACACCTCGGGCCGTTGCTGCTCCACCATCTCCTTGGCCGCCTTGATGGTGGTGACCAGTCCTTCCTTCTCGAGCTTGTTGTAGATGAAGGGCTTGAACAGCTCCAGGGCCATCTTCTTGGGCAGGCCACACTGGTGCAGCTTCAGCTCGGGCCCGACCACGATCACCGAGCGGCCGGAGTAGTCGACGCGCTTGCCCAGCAGGTTCTGGCGGAAGCGGCCCTGCTTGCCCTTGAGGGTGTCGGAGAGCGACTTCAGCGGGCGGTTGTTGGCGCCCCGCAGCACGCGGCCGCGACGCCCGTTGTCGAAGAGGGCGTCGACCGCCTCCTGCAGCATGCGCTTCTCGTTGCGCACGATGACGTCGGGGGCCCGCAGCTCGATGAGCTTCTTCAGCCGGTTGTTGCGGTTGATGACGCGCCGGTAGAGGTCGTTGAGGTCCGAGGTGGCGAAGCGGCCGCCGTCCAGAGGGACCAGGGGCCGCAGCTCCGGCGGGATCACCGGGATCGCGTCCAGGATCATCCACTCCGGCTTGTTGCCGCTCTTGCGGAAGGCCTCCACCACCTTCAGCCGCTTGGCGAACTTGATCTTCTTCTGGACCGAGTTCTCGCTCTTCATCCGCTCGCGGAGCTCCAGCGAGTCCTCGTCCACGTCCACCCGGCGCAGCAGCTCCTTGATGGCCTCGGCGCCCATCGCGGCCCGCATGCGGGGGTACTTCTCACGGAGCTGGCGGTAGCGCTCGTCCGAGACCAGCTCGTGGCGCTTGACCTCGGGGCAGTCGCCCACGTCGATCACCACGAAGCTCTCGAAGTACAGGATGCGCTCCAGGTCCCGCAGCGAGATGTCGAGGATGTGCCCGATGCGGCTGGGCAGCCCCTTGAAGAACCAGACGTGGCTCACCGGGCAGGCCAGCTCGATGTGGCCCATGCGCTCGCGGCGCACCTTGGACTGGGTGACCTCGACGCCGCACTTGTCGCAGATCACTCCCCGGTGCTTCATGCGCTTGTACTTGCCGCAGAGGCACTCCCAGTCGGTGATGGGGCCGAAGATCTTGGCGCAGAACAGACCGTCCCGCTCCGGCTTGAAGGTCCGGTAGTTGATGGTCTCCGGCTTGGTGACCTCGCCGTGGGACCAGGACCGGATCTTCTCGGGGCTGGCGAGACGGATCCGTATCGCGTCGAAGTCCAGCATGGACCGACCCGGCTCCAGGTTGGGCCTCATCGGAATCATCACGCTCATCGTCTTGTCCGACCTTTCTTGAACGATTGCCCCTGCGACCTCAGTGCTTGGCCTTGATCAGCTCGACGTCAAGGCACAGGCTCTGCAGCTCCCGGATCAGGACGTTGAAGGACTCGGGGATGCCCGGGGTGTACGCGGTGTCGCCCTTCACGATCGCCTCGTAGATCTTGGCGCGGCCGTAGACGTCATCCGACTTCGCGGTCAGCAGCTCCTGCAGGATGTGGGCGGCGCCGTAGGCCTCCAGCGCCCAGACCTCCATCTCGCCGAAGCGCTGGCCGCCGAACTGCGCCTTGCCGCCCAGCGGCTGCTGGGTGATCAGGGAGTAGGGGCCGATGGAGCGGGCGTGGATCTTGTCGTCGACCAGGTGGGAGAGCTTCAGCATGTAGATGTAGCCGACGGTGACCTTCTGCTCGAACGCCTCGCCGGTCATGCCGTCGATCAGCGTGCTCTTGCCGGCCTCCAGCAGGTTCGGCCGCAGCGGGTTGCGCTGCTGCTCGGCCTCGTTGGCCTTCTCCAGCAGCTCCTTGATCTCGTCCTCCGTGGCGCCGTCGAACACCGGTGTGGCCACGTGCAGCCCGCAGGCCTGGGCAGCCCAGCCCAGGTGCGTCTCCAGGATCTGGCCGACGTTCATGCGGGAGGGCACGCCCAGCGGGTTGAGGACGATCTCGACCGGCGTGCCATCGGGGAGGTACGGCATGTCCTCCTCGGGCAGGATGCGGGCGATCACACCCTTGTTGCCATGGCGGCCGGCCATCTTGTCGCCCACGGACAGCTTGCGCTTCATGGCGACGAAGACCTTGACCAGCTTGATGACGCCCGGCGGCAGCTCGTCGCCGCGCTTCAGCCGGCTCTCCTTCTCGGCGAACAGCGTCTTCAGCACCTCGATCTGGCGCTCGGTCTTGTCGACGATGTCGTTGAGAGCCTCCTCCACGTCCTCGCCGTCGCCCGGCTGGATCCGCAGCTTGAGGATGTCGGAGTGGCGCAGCTTGGACAGCGCGTCCCGCGTCAGCTCCTGGCCCTTCCGGATCATCTTCTCGCCGCGCAAGTTGACCAGGTCCGAGGCGGCGGTCTGGCCGTCGAGCAGGTTCTCGATCCGCTTGTCGCGCTCGTCCTGGAGGATGCGGATCTCGTCCTTCAGGTTCTTCTCCATCATGAACAGCTCGGCTTCCTCGATCTGCCGGGCCCGGTCGTCCTTCTCCACGCCCTTCCTGGAGAAGATCTTGACGTCGACCACGATGCCTTCGATGCCGGGCGGGCAGTAGAGCGAGGCGTCGCGCACGTCGCCGGCCTTCTCGCCGAAGATCGCGCGCAGCAGCTTCTCCTCCGGGGTGAGCTGGGTCTCGCCCTTGGGCGTCACCTTGCCCACCAGGATGTCGCCGGGCTTGACCGAGGCGCCGATGCGGATGATGCCGCTCTCGTCGAGGTTGGCCAGCAGGCCCTCGGAGACGTTGGGGATGTCGCGGGTGACGTCCTCGGGGCCCAGCTTGGTGTCGCGGGCCTCGATCTCGAACTCCTCGATGTGGATCGAGGTGTACATGTCCTCCTTGACCAGCTTCTCGCTGACCAGGATGGCGTCCTCGAAGTTGTACCCGCGCCAGGGCATGAAGGCGACCAGCACGTTGCGGCCCAGCGCCAGCTCGCCCATGTCCGTGCAGGGGCCGTCGGCGAGGATCACGCCCTTGCCCACGTGCTGGCCGACCTTGACGATCGGCTTCTGGTTGATGCTGGTGTTCTGGTTCGAGCACTTGAACTTGGTCAGGTTGTAGATGTCGGCGCCGATCTCCTTGCCCTTGTCGGGTCCGTCCTGCGCCTCCACCCGGACGATGATGCGGCGCGAGTCGACCGAGTCGACGACACCGGCCCGGCGGCAGACCACGGCCGCGCCCGAGTCCTTGACCGTGATGTGCTCCATGCCGGTGCCGACGAGGGGCGCTTCCGAGCGCAGCAGGGGCACCGCCTGGCGCTGCATGTTGGAGCCCATCAGCGCGCGGTTGGCATCGTCGTGCTCCAGGAAGGGGATCAGCGATGCGGCCACCGAGACCAGCTGCTTGGGTGAGACGTCGACGTAGTCGATCTCCTCGCGCTTGGCCAGCACCGAGTCGCCGATCTTGCGTGCCTCCACGCGCTCGTCCAGCAGGTGTCCCTGCTCGTCCACCCGCGCGTTGGCCTGGGCGATGACGTAGCGGTCCTCCTCCCAGGCGGAGAGGTAGAAGCAGTAGGGCTCCACCTCCGCCGGGCGCTTCCTGCTCTCGGCGATGGCCTCGTTCTCGCGCTCCATCTCCGCGCGCTCCACGATGTCGCCCACCTTGTACTGGCTGTCACCCGCCTCCATCACCTGCACGTAGTCGAGGACGCGGCCGTCCTTCACCTTGCGGTAGGGGCTCTCGATGAAGCCGAACTCGTTGATGCGGGCGAAGCAGGAGAGGCTGGAGATGAGCCCGATGTTGGGGCCTTCCGGGGTCTCGATGGGGCAGATGCGGCCGTAGTGGGTGGGGTGGACGTCGCGCACCTCGAACCCCGCCCGCTCGCGGCTGAGGCCGCCCGGCCCCAGGGCCGAGAGGCGCCGCTTGTGGGTGATCTCGGAGAGCGGGTTGGTCTGGTCCATGAACTGGCTGAGCTGGCTGGACCCGAAGAACTCGCGGATGCTGGCCATCACCGGCTTGGCGTTGATGAGGTCGTGGGGCATGGCCGTGGCCATCTCCTGGTAGACGCTCATCTTCTCCTTGATGGCGCGCTCCATGCGCACCAGGCCGATGCGGAACTGGTTCTCCAGCAGCTCGCCCACGCTGCGCACGCGCCGGTTGCCCAGGTGGTCGATGTCGTCCACGTCGGCGGGGTTGCGGCGCAGCTTCAGCAGGAAGGCGACCACCGCGATGATGTCCTCGAGGTGGATGATCTTCTCGGTGAGCGCGGTGGAGAGGCCCAGCTTGGTGTTGAGCTTGAGCCGGCCCACCCGCGAGAAGTCGTACTTCTGCGGGTTGAGGAACATCCCCTCGAACAGGTTCCGCGAGGAGTCGAGCGTCGGCGGGTCGCCCGGACGCATGCGCCGGTAGATCTCGATCAGCGACTCCTCGGGCGTCTTGATGGTGTCCTTCTTGACGGTCATGGACAGCATCTGCCCGATCTCGTCGCGCTCGGGGAAGAACGCCTCGAAGGCGTCGATCTGGCTGCCCTCGGCCAGCACCACCGACAGCACGCGCGGAGAGAGCGGCTCGTTGCCCTCCAGCACCACCTCGCCGGTGCGGGGGTCCACGATGTCGGAGACGGTGTAGGCGCCCTCCAGGTCGGCCTCGGTGATCTCGATCTCCTGCACGTCCGCGCGCTGCACCTCCGCCAGGTGCGCCTGGGTGATCTTCTTGCCGGCGTGCACGATCTCCGGCCGGTGCCCGCTGGCGTCCTTGGGTCCCAGGATGCTCTTGGAGAGCTTGAGGCCCACCAGGTGCGGCGAGGTCTTCCACAGGAGCCGGCCCTCGCGCACCAGGATGCGGTCGCAGCGATAGAAGCGCTTGAGGATCTCGGCGTCCGACTTCATCCCCAGAGCCCGCAGGAAGACCGAGGCCAGGAACTTGCGCTTGCGGTCGATGCGCACGTGCAGCAGGTTCTTGGAGTCGTACTCGAACTCCACCCAGCTGCCGCGGTAGGGGATGATCTGCGCCGCGAACAGGCCCTTCTCCGGCTGCGAGAAGAAGACGCCCGGCGAGCGGTGGAGCTGGGAGACGATGACGCGCTCGGTGCCGTTGATGATGAAGGTCCCGTTCTCCGTCATCAGCGGGATGTCGCCGAAGTAGACCTCCTGCTCCTTGATGTCGCGGATGGTCTTGGCCCCGGTCTCCACGTCCTTGTCCCAGACCACCAGGCGAATGGTGACCTTGAGGGGCACGGCGAAGGTCATGCCGCGCTCCTGGCACTCGTCCACGTCGTACTTGAGCTTGAGGCCGACCGGCTCGTCGCAGGTCTCGCAGGTGACGGGCCGGTTCTCGTTCAGGTGCCCGCACTTGGCGCAGTGGACCTCGCGGTCGCCGCGGGGGTCGGTGATGATGGTGGCCCCGCAGAAGGTGCAGGGCCGGCCCAGCTTGTCCAGCCCCACCAGCCGGCCGCACTTGCACTCCCAGTTCCCGATCGAGTAGTCCACGAACTCGAGCGAGCAGTTCTCCCGCAGGTCGGTGATCGGGAAGATGCTCTTGAACACCGACTGCAGGCCCGCGTCCTCGCGGTCCTGCGGCAGCACCCGCATCTGCAGGAAGCGCTCGTAGGAGTTCTTCTGGATCTCGATCAGGTTGGGGATCGGGATCGACGTCTTGATCTTGGCGTAGTCGATGCGGTCCCGGTAAATGTTCCTGGTCGCCGTATACATGTTCGTCAGCAACCCTCAGGCACGCGGCCAGTGGCCGCGCCCAATCGCCGCCGCGCCAGAGCGGCCGGCGTCCCCCCCCGTACCGGTCCCTCCCCGCCTGCCGCCCGAACGTGCTCCACCCCGGAGAGAGACACCTCCCCCCGGAACGGGAACGCCGGAGCTGGCTGGGATCGGACCACCCGTTCTAGCGACCTCGCTGAACGGCTACTTGACCTCGACCTGGGCGCCGACCTCCTCGAACTTCTTCTTGATGTTGGCCGCCTCTTCCTTGGACACGCCCTCCTTCACCACCTTGGGGGCGCCGTCCACCAGGTCCTTGGCCTCCTTCAGGCCGAGGCTGGTGACCTCGCGCACGACCTTGATCACGTTGATCTTCTTGTCGCCCGCGCTCACGAGGTGAACCGCGAACTCGGTCTGCTCCTCGGCCGCCGCCGCCGGCGCGCCCGCCGCCGGCGCGCCCGCCGCCGCCAGCATCACCGGGGCCGCGGCCGCCGCCGAGACACCCCACTTCTCCTCGAGCGTCTTCACCAGCTCGGCCACCTGCAGCACGGTGAGGCCGCTGAGGTCGTTCGCGATCGCCTGAATGTCAGCCATCTCTTCTTTCTTCCTCTCTCGTCAGTGACGATACGAAACGAAGCCGCGCCCCTCCCCATTCCGGAGGGGATCTCGTTTCACCTGCCCTCTTCCTTTTCCTGGTGCGCCTTCATCACCTGCGCCAGCTGGGTGGCCGGCGTCGCCAGCAGCCGGACCAGCCGCGAGGCGGGGGCCTGCAGCAGCCCCAGCAGCCGGGCGCGCAGCTCGGGCAGGCCGGGCATGGTGCTGAGGCTCTTCACGGCGGCGACGTCGAGGACCTGGCTCCCCGACACCACCCCCACCTTCATCTCGAGCGCCGGGTGGTCCTTGGCGAAGTCCACCAGCGCCTTAGCCAGCGCCACCGGGTCGTCGCCGGTGTAGGCGATGCCGGTGGTCCCCAGGAACCTGTCGCTCAGCTTCTCCAGGGCGGTGCCCTTGGCCGCGCGCAGGGCCAGCGAGTTCTTCACCACCCGGTAACGGGAGCCGGCCGCCTTCACCTTGCGGCGGAACTCGGTGACCGAGGGGACGTCGAGCCCCTTGAAGTCCACCAGCACGGCGTGGGGCGAGGCCTGGAACTCCTTGTGGAGCTCGTCGATCAGTTGCTGCTTCTCGGTGCGGTTCATGTTCTCACCCGGCGCCGGTTAGGCGTGCCCTTCGACCGAGGCGAGGTCGACCCGCACCCCGGGACCCATGGTCGACGACAGCGCGATCGACTTCACGTACTTGCCCTTGGCGGCCGCCGGGCGGGCCTTGATCACGCTGTCGATCAGCGTCCGGGCGTTCTCCAGCAGCTTGTCGGGACCGAAGGAGACCTTGCCCACCGGGGCGTGCACGATCGCCGTCTTGTCGACGCGGAACTCCACCTTGCCGGCCTTGATCTCGCGGATGGCCTTGCCCACCTCGAAAGTGACCGTCCCCGTCTTGGGGTTGGGCATCAGCCCGCGCGGACCCAGGATCTTGCCCAGGCGGCCGACCGACTTCATCATCTCCGGGGTCGCCACCACCGCGTCGAAGTCCAGCCAGTTCTCGCCCTGGATCTTCGCCACCATGTCGTCGCCGCCGACGTGGTCGGCGCCGGCGTCCTGCGCCTCCTTCAGCTTCTCCCCCGAGGCGATCACCAGCACCTTCTTGCTCTTGCCGCCCAGCCCGTGTGGCAGGACCACCGTGCCGCGCACCATCTGGTCCGCGTGCTTGGGGTCGACGCCCAGCCGCATGGCCACCTCGACGGTCTCGTCGAACTTGGCGAAGGCGTTCTTCGCCACCGCGGCCACCGCCTCGGGCAGCGGGTAGTGCGGCTTGACGGCCACCGCCTCCCGCGCCTTCCGGTACTTCTTCCCGACTCGGCCCATCTCACTCCCTTCGCGCCCGCGGGCGCTCCCACCGTCTCTCCTGCTGCCCGCTCCGCCGCTGGTGGTGGTCGCGGCGGGCAGGTCCCGGCCTCCGACTCAGCCCTGGACCTCCACGCCCATGCTGCGGGCGGTGCCCAGCACCGTCTGCACCGCTGCCGGCAGGTCGTTGGCGTTGAGGTCCGGCAGCTTCAGCCTGGCGATCGCCTCCACCTGCTTCATGGTGATCCTGCCGACCTTGTTGCGGTTCGGCTCGCCGCTGCCCTTGGCGATGCCGGCCTCGCGCTTGATCAGCACCGCCACCGGCGGCGTCTTGGTGATGAAGGTGTACGAGCGGTCCGCGAAGACCGTGATCACCACCGGGATGATCAGGCCTTCGTCCTTCGCGGTCTTCGCGTTGAAGGCCTTGCAGAAGTCCATGATGTTGACGCCGGCCTGGCCCAGCGCCGGGCCCACGGGGGGCGCCGGCGTCGCCTTGCCGGCCGGGATCTGCAGCTTGATCTGTCCGACGACCTTCTTCATTGAACGCTCTCTCCTGCCGCGACCTTCCCCGCTACAGCTTCTCGACCTGGAGGAAGTCGAGCTCGACCGGCGTCGACCGGCCGAAGATGGTGACCATGACCTTGAGGGTGTTGCGGTCCACGTTGACCTCCTCCACCACCCCCTGGAAGTTGGCGAACGGGCCGTCGATGATGCGCACGCTCTCGCCGCGCTCGAAGGTGTACTTCGGCTTCGGCTTCTCGATCGACTCCTTCACCTGGTTGAAGATCTGGTCGGCCTCGTCCTGCGACAGCGGCACCGGCCGGTTGCCCGAGCCCACGAACCCCGTGACCTTGGGCGTGTTCTTGACCAGGTGCCAGGTGCCGTCGGGGATCTTCTTGCCGTCCGTCCCCTCTTCGGTCTCGATCTCCACCAGGATGTAGCCGGGGAAGAAGCGGGTGGCCGTCTGCACCTTGCGGCCCGCCTTCATCTCCACCACTTCCTCGGTCGGGATCTCGATGCGCCCGATCTGGTCCTCGAGGCTGTAGGCCTTGGCCCGCTGCTTCAGCGCCTCGGCCACCTTCTTCTCGAAGCCCGAGTAGGTGTGGACGATGTACCACTGCTTGGAGGTCGTCGTCGTGGTCACGCGCTACCTCTTGAGGGCGAACGACAGCACGCGCGAGAGCGCGAGGTCGAGGCCCCACAGGTAGAAGCCGAAGAAGATCGAGGTGGCGATCACCACCAGCGTCGTGGAGTAGACCTCCTTGCGCGACGGCCAAGTGACCTTCTTCAGCTCGGTCCGTACCTCGGACAGGAAGGACCGGCCTTCGCCGATCTTGCGCGGCAGCCAGCCGATGGCGCCGCCCAGGCCCGCCGCGGGGCGGTCCTCTTCGGGCCGCGGCTTCTCCGGCTTCTCGCTCCTGCCGGCGTTCTCGATCTTCTCTTCGTCAACCACGGACATCGGATTCGACTCTCCCGGGCACCATGCCCGTGACTGGAGCGGCTGGTGCTGCGGCGGTGTTGGCAGGCCAGGAGGGACTCGAACCCCCAACCCCCGGTTTTGGAGACCGGTGCTCCACCAATTGAGCTACTGGCCTACGCCTTCTCTCTCCTGGGGGGGTCGCAGGCCCTGACCGGGACGCCGCCCCAGACCCCCGCGCCGGGGACCGCCTGCGGCGCGTCTCCGGACGCACACGCGCCGGAAGCGCACCATCGCCCCGTGCGCCTGCGGCGCGTGTCTGTGGGTTCTTGGCCAGCGGTCCGATCCCCGAAACCCTTAGCTTACTCCAAATCTCCCTACTTCGTTTCCTTGTGCGGCGTGTGCTTCCGGCAGAACCGGCAGTACTTGCTGAGCTCGAGCCGCTCGGTCGTCTTCTTCTTGTTCTTGGTGGTGTGGTAGTTGCGCCGCTTGCACTCCGGGCACTGGAGGATGATGTTGTCGCGCATCGTCGCCTTCCCCGCCTACTCGATGACTTCGCTGACGGTGCCGGAGCCGACGGTGCGCCCGCCCTCGCGGATGGCGAAGCGCAGCCCCTTCTCCATCGCGATCGGCGTGATCAGCTCCACCGTCATCTGCGTGTTGTCCCCCGGCATCACCA
>DATKME010000075.1:0-317520 GCA_035542035.1 Vicinamibacteria bacterium
TCTTGAGCCGGCCCACCGCTCCCACCGCCCGCGACGCGTCGAGCACGTGCACGACCGGCGAGGCGTAGGCGGGCGCGATCTTGACCGCGGTGTGGGCCTTGCTCGTGGTGGCCCCCCCGATGAGGAGGGGGATGGTGAGCCCCTCGCGCTGCATCTCCCGGGCCACGTGCACCATCTCGTCGAGGGACGGGGTGATGAGGCCGGAGAGGCCCACGAGGTCGGCCTTCTCGTCGCGGGCCGCCTTCAGGATCCGGTCCGCGGAGACCATCACCCCGAGGTCGATCACCTCGTAGCGGTTGCAGGCGAGGACCACCCCCACGATGTTCTTGCCGATGTCGTGGACGTCGCCCTTCACGGTGGCCAGCACCACCTTGGCCTCGGTGCGGGCGCCGCTTCGCTGCCTCTCCTGCTCCAGGAACGGCGTCAGCCAGGCCACCGCCTTCTTCATCACCCGGGCGCTCTTCACCACCTGGGGCAGGAACATCTTGCCGGAGCCGAAGAGGTCGCCGACCACGTTCATCCCGGCCATCAGCGGTCCCTCGATGACCGCCAGCGGGCTGCCGCAGAGAAGCCGCGCCTCCTCGGCGTCCGCCTGGATGTGGGTGTCGACGCCGTGGACGAGCGCGTGGGTGATGCGCTCCTCGACGCTGCCGCCGCGCCAGGCCTCCTCGACCGCCGGGCCCTTCCCCTCGGCCTTCACCTGGCTGGCGAAGGCGATCAGGCGCTCCGTGGCGTCGGGCCGCCGGTTGAGCAGCACGTCCTCCACGTGCTCGAGCAGCTCCCTGGGGATCTCCTCGTACACCGCGAGCTGGCCGGCGTTGACGATGCCCAGGTCGAGCCCGGCACGGATCGCGTGGTAGAGGAAGGCGGCGTGCATCGCCTCGCGCACCGGGTTGTTGCCGCGAAACGAAAAGGAGACGTTCGAGATGCCGCCGCTCACCTTCGCGTACGGCAGCTCCTGCTTCAGCCGCCGCACCGCCTCGATGAAGCCGACGCCGTAGTCGGCGTGCTCCTCGATGCCGGTGCCGACCGTCAGCACGTTCGGGTCGAGGATGATGTCCTCCGGGGGGAAGCCGACCTCCTGCGTCAGGATGCGGTACGCGCGGGCGAGCACGGAGACGCGGCGCTCGACCGTCGCGGCCTGGCCCTCCTCGTCGAAGGCCATCACCACCACGGCGGCGCCGTAGCGGCGCACCCTGCGGGCCCGCTCGCGGAACGCCGCCTCGCCTTCCTTCAGCGAGATGGAGTTGACGACGCCCTTGCCCTGCAGGCACTCGAGCCCCGCCTCCAGCACGCTCCAGTCGGAGGAGTCGAGCATGACCGGGACCCGCGCGATGTCGGGCTCCGCGGCCAGCAGGTTCAGGAAGGTGCGCATGGCCCGCGCCGAGTCGAGCAGCGCCTCGTCCATGTTCACGTCGATGAGCTGGGCGCCGCCCTCGACCTGCTGACGGGCGACGGCGAGGGCCTCGCCGTACTGGCCGGCGCGCACCAGCTTCGCGAAGCGCGGCGACCCGGTGACGTTCGTGCGCTCGCCGACGTTGACGAAGTTCGACTCGGGCCGGATGACGAACGGCTCCAGGCCCGACAGGCGGGTCAGCCGCGGCACCTCGGGAACCCTCCGCGGCGACAGGCCGCGCACGGCCTCGGCGATCCGCCGCACGTGGAGGGGCGTCGTCCCGCAGCAGCCGCCGACGAGGTTGAGGAACCCGGCCCACGCCCACTCGCCGAGGTGGGCGGCCATCGAGTCCGGCGTCTCGTCGAAGCCGCCGAAGGCGTTGGGCAGGCCCGCGTTGGGGTAGGCGCTGACGTGGCGCGGCGCGACGGTCGACAGCTCCTCGAGGTACGGCCGCATCTCCTTGGGCCCCAGCGAGCAGTTGATGCCGACCGAGAGCAGCGGCGCGTGCGAGACCGAGATCCAGAAGGCCTCGACGGTCTGGCCGGAGAGGTTGCGGCCGGAGAGGTCGGTGATCGTCACCGAGGCCATCACCGGACGGCGCAGGCCGGTCTCCTCGAAGGCGTCCTCGATGGCGAAGAGAGCCGCCTTGCCGTTGAGGGTGTCGAAGATCGTCTCGACCAGCAGCAGGTCGACGCCGCCCTCCAGCAGCCCCAGCGTCTGCTCGCGGTAGGCGGCCACCAGCTCGCCGAAGCTGACGGAGCGGGCGCCGGGGTCGTTGACGTCGCGAGAGAGCGAGGCCGTGCGGTTGGTCGGGCCCAGCGCCCCCGCCACCCAGCGGGTGCGGCCGGGCTCCCGTGCCATCGCCTCGTCCACGGCGCGGCGGGCCGCCCGCGCGGCCGCCTGGTTGATCTCGCGGACGAGGCCCTGGGTGCCGTAGTCGGCCTGCGAGAAGGCGTTGGCGTTGAAGGTGTTGGTCTCGACGATGTCGGCGCCCGCCTCGAGGTACTCGCGGTGGGCCGCCTCAACCACGTCCGGCCGGCTCAGGTTGAGCAGCTCGTGGTTGCCCCGCACCTCGCGCGAGAGGCCGCGCAGCCGCTCTCCCCGGTAGTCGCCCTCGGACAGGCCGCGCGCCTGCAGCAGCGTCCCCATCGCCCCGTCGAGGACAAGGATCCGCCTCTCCAGCTCGCGCAGGAGCGCGTCGTGGCGAGGGCCGAAATCCTGGTCCACAGCCGACCAGTGTAGCAGGCGGCCGCAGCCGTCCGCCGCTACTGGACGTCGACGTAGCCGAGCGCCCGCAGGCGCTCGACCAGCGCCGGGTCCACCGTCACCGCCCGGGCGTGGGCGGCGACGGCCGCCAGGCGCTCGCTCTGCAGGCGCAGGGCGGTGGCGAGCCGGGCGTTCCCGCCGGAGACGTCGGAGCGCTCGGCCGGGTCGCGGCGCAGGTCGTACAGCGCCCCCCGGTCCCACTTCCACCAGGGCGTGCGCAGCGAGCTGCCCCCGCCGTCGATGGCGCTGACCGCGAAGGGCGGCGGCGGCGGCCCCCCCGCGACGTAGGGCGTCAGGTCCTCCCCCTCGAACCCGGCCGGCGCCTGCAGCCGCAACGAGGCGAGGACGGTCGGGGCGATGTCGATGCTGCGCACCTGCGCGTCGAGCACCGAGCCTGCCGCCCAGGAGCCCGGGTACTTCACCAGCAGCGGCACCCGCAGCAGCTCGTCGTAGAGCGTGTGCCCGTGCGTGCCGACCTTGCCGTGCTCGAAGAACTCCTCGCCGTGGTCGGAGGTGAGGATGAGGAGGCTGCTGTCGTACATGCCCAGCCGCTTCAGGCCGAGGACGAGCCCGCCGAAGGCGGCGTCCACCGAGCGCACGCCGGCCTCGTAGGCGTGCTCGACGTGCCGCAGGTCCGCCGCCGAGATCGGCGTCTGCTGGTTGCCGTTGATGGCGTCCAGCAGCTCGATCGAGATGGTGCCGGGCAGGCTGCCGCGGTAGTCCGAGTCGAGCGCGGCGAGGTCCTGCGGCTCGGGCGTGTAGGGGTGGTGGGCCTGGTAGGTGTGGACGAACAGGAAGAAGCGCGAGGGGCGCGCCCGCTCCAGGAAGTGGAGCACCTTGTCGACGGTCACGGCGAAGCGGCCCGTCTCCACCTGGTAGCGCTGGAAGCCGCGCCCCATCCCGAAGACCGCGTCGAGCTGCCCGCCGCCGTGGAAGGCGAGGGTCCGGTAGCCGTGCGCGCGCAGGGTCTCGGCGATCGTCGGCCGGTCCGCGACCAGCGCAGTGTGCCGGTTGATCGACGCCCCGTGGTGCTGAGGGACCGCCGAGGTGAACATGGAGGCGTGCGAGACCAGCGTCGAGGGCCCCTGGGCGATCGCCCAGCGGAACAGGACCGCGTCCCGCGCCAGCGCGTCCATGGCCGGGGTGACCGACGGCCGATGGCCGTAGACGCCCAGGCGGTCGGCCCGCAGCGTGTCGATCGAGACCAGCACAACCGCCGCCGCGGGCGGCGGTGGCGGGGTCCTCCGGCGGCCCGGCGCCCTTGCCTGCGCGCCGATCAGCGCCAGCAGCAGGGCGACGGCGAGCCGCCGGGCGGCGTCGCTCACGAGCCGGCCGGCTGCGGCGTCTTCCCCGGCGCCGCCAGGGGCGGCGGCAGCGAGTCGTACTCGAAGGTGACGCGCGTCCCGTCGAAGCCGACGTGGACGGTGCCCCCGTGCTCCAGCCGGCCGAAGAGGATCTCGTCGGTCAGCGGGTTGCGCAGCTCCGTCTGCACCAGGCGGCTCAGCGGCCGGGCGCCGTAGACCGGGTCGAAGCCCTTCGTCGCCAGGTGCGCGCGCGCCTCGGGCTTGAGGTCGATCGCCACCTTGCGCTCGCGCAGCTGCGACTCCAGCTCCAGCACGAACTTGTCGACGATCGTCTCCATCACGGCCGGCGTCAGCGCCTTGAAGGTGACGATGGCGTCCAGACGGTTCCTGAACTCCGGGGTGAAGAAGCGCTCGATCGCCTGCTTGCCGCGGGTCTTGGCGTCCTGCTGGCGGTCGCCGGCGAAGCCGATCGCGGCCTGGCTCATCTCCCGCGAGCCCGCGTTCGAGGTCATGATCAGGATGGCCTGGCGGAAGTCGGCTTTCCTGCCGGTGTTGTCGGTCAGGGTGGCGTGGTCCATCACCTGCAGCAGGATGCCCATCAGGTCGGGGTGCGCCTTCTCGATCTCGTCGAGCAGCACCACCGAGTAGGGGTGCTGGCGCACCGCGTCGACCAGCAGCCCGCCCTGCTCGAAGCCCACGTAGCCCGGCGGCGCGCCGATCAGGCGCGAGACCGAGTGCTTCTCGCCGTACTCGCTCATGTCGTAGCGGTGGAACTCGTTGCCCAGGTGGCGGGCGAGCTGCTTGGCCAGCTCGGTCTTGCCCACGCCGGTGGGCCCGGTGAACAGGAAGCTGCCGGAGGGCCGCTCCGGCGGGCCGAGGCCCGCGCGGGCGCGCTTGATGGCCGAGGCCACCTGGTCGACGGCGTCGTCCTGGCCGAAGACCACGCGCTTCAGGGCCTCGCCCAGGGTGCGCAGGCGCTCGCGGTCGGAGGTGGTGGCCTGGGTCTCGGGGATGCGCGCCATGCGGGAGACGACGCGCTCCACCTCGGGGCTGTCGACCACCCGGCTGCCGTCCTCGGGCGGGAGGAGGCGCAGCGCCGCGCCGGCCTCGTCGATGACGTCGATGGCGCTGTCGGGCAGCCGGGCGTCGCGCAGGTGCCGCCGCGCCAGCCGCGCGGCCACCTCCAGCGAGCCGTCGGTGTAGCTCACCTGGTGGTGGTTCTCGTAGCGCGAGCGCAGGCCCTGCAGGATGCGGACGGTGTCGGCCTCGTTGGGCTCGTCGACGTCGATCCTCTGCACGCGGCGCGCCAGCGCGCGGTCCCGCTCGATGTGCTTGTACTCCTCGAAGGTGGTCGAGCCCATCAGCCGGATCTCGCCCTCCGTCAGGATGGGCTTGATCAGGTTGGCGAGGTCCATGGTGCCGCCGGTGGTGGCGCCCGCGCCGACCATGGTGTGCATCTCGTCGATGAAGAGGATGGGCAGCGGCCGCTTCTTCAGCGCGTGGATCACCGCCTTGAAGCGCTCCTCGAAGTCCCCGCGGTAGCGGGTCCCGGCGAGCAGCGCCCCGGTGTCGAGGGCGAAGATCTCCGCTCCCTTGAGCGCCTCGGGGCTGCCCTCCTCCAGCAGCTTCTGGGCCAGGCCCTCGACGATCGCGGTCTTGCCCACCCCCGGCTCGCCCACGAACACGGGGTTGTTCTTGCGGCGGCGGCACAGCACCTCCAGCGCGCGGTGCATCTCCTTCAGCCGGCCGATCACCGGGTCGAGACGCCCCTCCTTCGCGCGCTCGCTGAGGTTGCTGGCGTACGCCGCCAGCGGGTCGCGGGAGGAGCCCGCCGCCTCCTCCTCGCCCTCGCCCCCGGGGGCCGCTGCCCCCTCCTCGTCGCGCTCGTGGGCGGGGCCGACCTTGCGCGTGCCGTGGGAGATGTAGTTGAGGAGGTCGAGGCGGGTGACCCCCTGGGCGGTGAGCAGCTCGACCGCGTGGGAGCGCACCTCGCGCATCAGGGCGGCCAGCATGTCGCCCACCCCGGCCTCGTCCCTGCCGGCGCTCTGCACGTGCACGACCGCCGTCTGCAGCACCCGGCGGAAGGCCAGCGTCTGCTGGGGCGGCCGCCGCGAGCCGGACGGCAGCTTCTGCATGGTCTGCTCGAGGAAGTCGGCCAGCTCCTTGCGCAGGCGGGGGACGTCCGCCCCCGCGGCCTCCAGGATCTCCTCCCCCTCCGGGTCGTGGGCGGCAGCGAAGAGCAGGTGCTCCACGGTGAGGTCCGCGTGGCGGCGGACCATCGCCTCCCGGGCTGCGACATTGAGCACCCGCTCGAGCGACGCGCTGAACAACTAGGCCTCCTCGATGCCCGCGCGGAGGGGGAATCCCTCCGAGCGGGCCATCTCGTGGACGGTGGCGACCTTCGTCTCCGCCACCTCGTACGTGTATGCGCCGCAGACGCCCCGCCCGCTGGTGTGGACCTCCATCATGATGCGGTAGGCCTCGGCCGGCCCCTTGTCGAAGACGCCCTCGAGGACGTGCACGACGAACTCCATGGTCGTGTAGTCGTCGTTCAGGAGGACGACGTGGAAGAGCTGGGGCCGCCTGGTGACGGCCTTCGGCTTCTCGACGACCTCCGTCCCGCCCTGTTTCCCCGGGCGCGCCATGGCGCCATTCTAGCCAACGGCCCGGCCGGCGGTGGACCGGTCAGTCCCAGCCCGCCGCGACGCTCACGAGCGTGTGCCCCCTGTCGCCGAACCCCAGCTCGACCGAGACCGGCCCGACGCGGGTGGGCAGCATCGCCCCCACCCCGAAGCCGTAGTGGACGCCTGCAAGACGGATATCGCCGGCCCGGGCCCAGACGTTCCCGGCCCCGGCCCGGACCAGCAAGCGCAGGTCGCCGATCACCTTCCAGCGCAGGCTGGCCGCCCCGGCCAGGGCCTGGGCGCCCTTCAGCTCCTCGTGCGCGTAGCCGGGGACGAAGACCGGGCCGCCCAGCCGGTGCCAGTCGTAGACGGGCAGGGCGCCGTCGGAGAAGCCGGCCCGGGCGTCGAGCTGCACGGTCAGGCGGGAGGGCAGGCGCCGCGCCAGGCGGCCCTCCGCCTCGAGCCGGCGGTACTCGAGCGTGGCCCCGAGACCCTTCGGGCTCCAGTCGCCGGTCGCCGCCAGGCGCTCCCCGTCCTCGGGCCAGGACAGGCTGTCCAGGGTGTCGTAGGCGGCGAGCGCGAACACCGTCCGCACCGCGTCGCGGGCGTCCGGGAGGTCGATGCCCGCCTCCTGGCGGGTCCTCACCTGCCCCAGACGCAGGCCGGCCTCGACACCGACCCAGCGGCGCAGGTCGCTGCGCAGGCAGAGCTCGACGCCGCTGCGCTCGAAGGTGGCGCGGTTGACGCTGTTCCCGTCCGCGTCGAAGAAGCGCGGCTTGTCGACGAGCGCGTAGCCGCGCAGGAGGTAGCCGAGGCCGCTCACCACCAGCCGGTCGCCCGACAGGCCGAGCGTCGCCACCGACTCGGCGTCGCTGGCGCCGAGCAGCAGCTCGACCCGCTCGCCGAAGCCGAACGTGTTCTGGTTGCGCAGGCGCACCGCCACCCGGGCCTTCTCCCACTCCGTGTACCCGAGGGCCAGCTCCGCCCGGTTCGGCGGCGCCTCGCGAACCTGGAGCACCAGCCGCACGCCGTCGCCTTCCGGCTCGAACGAGAGCCAGGCCCGCTCGAGCAGCCCCGTGGCGGCGACCTTGTCGAAGGCGCGCAGCCCGTTCCTCATGTCGTAGCGGGGCCCGACCGGGATGTTGAACGTGCGCTTGAGCAGCGCGTCGTCGAGCCGCAGGTTGCCGCGGACCACGACCTCGCGGATGGGAGCACCCTCGAGCGACGGCCCGCCGGGCGCTGCCGCGCGCGGCCGGAGCTCCTTCGCGCCGGCGGCGGCCAGCCGCTCCCGGATCCCCGGCACCGCCGCCCGCGCCGCCTCGTAGCCCTTGCGGACCAGCTCCGCGAACCCGGAGTAGTCGGTGCTGGAGTGGCGGCCCAGGTCGGGGCGCACCAGGACGTCGGCCTCGGCCTGGAAGTCGCGGTTGCGGCGGCGCAGCAGCAGGTCGTCGACCTGGGAGAGGACGCCCAGCGCGCTCTCGTAGTCCGCTGGCTCCAGGCCGGGGCTGCCCACGTCCACCGCGACCACCACCGCCGGCTCGAACGCCTTCGCCACGTCGATCGGCAGGTTGTCGACGATGTAGCCGTCCACCAGCCGGGCCGTCCCCCACTCGACCGGCGGGAACGCGAGGGGGATCGACATGCTGGCGCGCACCGCCCGCGCGAGGTCGCCGCGGGCGAGGACCACGGGCTCGCCGGTGGCGAGGTTCGTGGCCACCGCCCGGAACCGCACGGGCAGGCGGTCGAAGTCCTCCCCGGCCGCGAAACCCGCCGGCGCCAGCTTCTCGATGAGGAAGCGGTTGATGCGGTGCTCCGCCAGCAGCCCGGCCGGCAGCCGCACGTGCTTCCAGTCGAGGCTGACGCCGCCGAGAGGGGCGTAGCGGTCCTGGCGGGCGGAAAGGGGCAGCGTGGTCCGGTCCGGCCGGCCGCTGAAGAGCGCCTCCCAGTCCATACCCTGGACGATCGCCTCGATCTGCGCCGCGTCGTGGCCGGAGGCGTACAACGCGCCGACCACCGCACCCACGCTGTTGGCGGCGATCGCGTCGACCGGGATCCCGGCCTCTTCGAACGCCCGCAGCGCCCCCACGTGCGCCAGTCCGCGCGCACCGCCGCCGCTCAGCGCCAGTGCGACACGCGGCCGCCGTGCGTTCGCGTCCGTCTCCTGGGCGTGCACGGCGGAGGCGATCCCGGCCGACAGCGCGAGGCCGGCCAGCACCGCCCTCATCCGCCCTCTTCGTCGCGGGGGAGTCCCTGGCATGCGCCCGCCGAGTCTACCCCGCGCGCTTCACCTCCACCCGCCGAGCGCCGCCGCCTGGCGGGCGCCGAGCCGCCGCCTCGCGCACCTGGCGCTTGATCGCCTTCGCCGGGAGCACCAGGATCACCGCCCCCACGGTCGATTGTTCAAAGACTTGGACTGGACCGTCCTTCGAAGCCGTTAGTCCGTCTGCATCAAGCGCTGCAATATCCTTGCGTACTAACCTTCCCCGACTTGCACGACTCTCGACCGACCGAATGCGCGGGCCAGACGAACCTCTGTCCGATGTGTCGGCGGCCTCTGGCGAGCGCCAGCCTCACCATCGTGGGCAACCTCCGGGTGACGCGCTACCAGCACGAGGACGGCACCGTCTGCGAGCGCGAGGAGTCGGCGGACGCCGGACACCGGTCCCGCTGAATACGTACCGCCCGGCTGGCGAGCTCGCGTGCGGCCTGCGGGCGAACGACGTCGAAGGTCGAAAGCAGAAGGACGTCTCGATCACCCTCGATGGTGATGGGTGTCCCGGCGAGGCGTAGGAGCTGCTGACGGAGCCCATGATCGAAGAGCCGCCGGAGCTTGACGTCCTCTCTTCCTTCCAGGAGGAAGCTCCGGGAGAAGTCGCCGTCTCAGGAAGATCAGCGCCCTCGGTTCTATGCCTCCCATCGGAACCGCCGTGGCTTGCCGCAACTCCGGACCCGATCCTGCTCCAGCCGTGGGTGTCTGTCGAACATCGCAGATCGCCTGCGAGCATCCGGTGCCCAATCGATTCGAGCTTCGTGTGATGCGGATCACGCGCGGTGGATGACCCGCGGCCCGTAGTATCTGGACGGGAGCGCGCGAATGCGAGTCCTGGTCGCCGCCGCTGCGCTGACTCTGGTGCCGGCCCTGTCGACACCGCAGTCGCTGGGTGAGGTGGCGAGCCGGCAGGCCAGGCAAAGGTCGAGCGGCGAGCACTCCGCGAAGGTGTACACCGATGCCGACCTGCTGGCCACCGAGCCGGTGACGGTACCGGTCCCGGCCTCGACCGCCAACACCAATCCCGCGGCGTCAGCCGAGCGTCGCGCCAGAGTCGCGCCAGGCGACACGGCCCTCCCGCGATCTCTCGCGGGGGCGCCGGCCTCCCTGGTCGACCCGGTGCGGGCCCAACTCGATCGTGAGGAAACCGATCGCAGGCAACGCGAAAGCTACTGGAGACAGCTCGCGGCCGCGACGCGCCAGCGTGTCGAGGCTACTCAGCGCGCCTACGACGAGACCTGCGGGCGCGGCCTCATCGTCCCCACCGGCGGCTGACCCAAGAAGGCACGCGCCAGGGCCCTGGCCGCGAAGGACGTGCTGCAGCAGGCCAAGGACCAGTGGTCTGCGCTCGAGGAGCGCGCCCGACGCGAGAACGTACCGCCCGGGTGGCTCCGTCCGTAGAGTCACCGCGATCGGTGCCCGCGCCGTGCCGCGACTGCGCGGCTTCAAAGCTCTGGGTGGCGGAAGCGGGTAGGAATCGAACCGCTGCCGCAGTTTCACGCCATACACTCGGTGCACTGTGGACAATGACTTACGCGGCCTGACAGAGCCGTCGTTTGCCCCGTTTTGCCCCGGTTGTCTCCACGATTGCGCACAGAAAGCGCACAGCGCGCCTGCCGTGCTCGCGCCCCAAGGTACCATCGTCGGCCGTGGCGGCGCCCAGCTGGTACACGGTGGCCGAGGTGGCCCAGCTGCTGCACTGCAGCCGCCTGGCCGCCTGGCGGGCCCTGCAGCCGCACCGGGCGCAGTGTCACCTGGCCAGGCGTGGGCAGCACCCGCGGCTGCACCTGTGGGCGCCGGCCAGCGTGGTGCAGCTGGTGGTGCAGCGCCGCCGCCAGCGGGGCCAGTAGTGCCCGGCGCCTTCTCCCGTGTCGGCACAGACGAGACACTGGCCGAGGCAATGGCTGCACTTGACCCCGAGCAGCGGTTGGTCGCCTCCGTGCTGCGCCAGGCCCTGGCAGACATGCGAGACAGCCGGCAGCCGGCCGCGGTGCGTGCGCAGGCGGCGGCCTTCCTGGCCGGCACGGGTGCCACGTTCCGCGGTAGCGCGCCTGACCGCCTGCGGGTGGCCCTGGCCCGGCAGCTGCAGCCGCCTGGCCGCCGGCACCCCCGGTCAGGGCCCTAGCAGGCCGCCAGGCGCGCCCGGGCGCCCCGGACACCCGTTCACCTGGTCGCCGGCGCCGGGCCCGTGACCGGGGCGGTCACGCAGCGACCGGGGCCATGTGCCGGGGGTCCCCGCCACGTAGCGGCGCGGCGCCTCGCTACCCACCCGGCCACCATGTGGCGCGGCGCCACAGCTGGCACTCGGGAAGATTACGCTCGACGGCTGCACAACGTTGTGCAATTGTCCGCGGCGAAGGGAGCACAACGATGCCAAACGACAAGATGACCAAGGCGGAGAAGGAAGCGCAGCTGGCGAAGTGGCGGGCGGAGGCGCAGGCGGCGCGGGATCTCCGCAAGGCGGACACGCCGGAGGGCCGGGCGGCGCTGGCGAAGTGGCGGCAGCGGCCCAGCGTGCAGGCGCGGCTCAAGGCCCGTGCAGAGCGCGAGGCCGCCCGCGCGGCCAAGCCCGCAGCCGCCGCCAAGGCGATAAAGAAGGCGCCGGCCAAGGTGACCAAGAAGGCGCGGGCGAAGAAGGCCACCACCCGCAAGGGCCGGAAGGCCGCCTAGCAGTACCAGCCGGGCACCGCGGCCGCCAGCGTACGGGGCGGCCGCTGGTGTTCTGAGCGGGAGGATCGAGATGGCCAAGGCGAAGGCGGGCAGGCGCACGGCGGTGCAGCTGGCAGCTGCAGCCATGGGGCGGGCAGGCCGCGCGGCGGCCAAGGTGCGGGGCGGGCGCGCCTACTACCAGCGTGCTGCTGCCGTGCGCTGGGCCCGGGTGGCGCAGCTGCACCGCCAGGAGGCCAGGGCGGCCGGGGTGCCGTGGGACTGCGAGTGCACGCCGTGCGAGACGGCGCGCGGTGCGATGGAAGAGTAGCCGCTGGCACCGCCGCAGCACGCTGCCGTTCGCGTGCACTGGTCGTGCCTTCCCCATCAGGAGTAGGCTCCAGCATGCTGACCGTTGGCCTCCCGGCAGAGTGGAAGGCGTTCGAAGCCCGGCAACAGCGTTTCCTTGAGCTGTTTCCGGCCCTGGAGGATGCCTGCAATGTTGCGTTTCGAAGGGCGCGCCTAACGTGCCTCACGGATGCGCTGGTACACGGCATCGGCAGAGTATGCGCCGAGGAATTCCTTGAGATTCTGCTCCTCTGTGGGAACGGATACGGGATTGCGGCGGCCAGGCTGATCAGAAGCATGTATGAGCGCGCTGTTACGGCCAGCTACCTCGATGCTCATCCCGACGAGTCGGAGAGATACCTCCGATACTCGGAAATCCAAAAGGGCAAGCTCGCGCGAGTGTGGCTGGAGATGTTCCGCGACGGGATACCCAAAGACCGCATCGAGACGCTCGAAAAGGCGGTCGTCGCAGCGCGCGAACTCAAGGACGACTACGTCATCCGATGTGAGAAGTGCGGCCACCCGCGACCGAGCCCAGGCTGGGGCCCTGACCTCGTCTCAATGGCGAAGGCGGATGGTCCGCTGAAGGCGCTACTCGGTGGCTGCTACTACTACGGCATGCTCCACGCACACGCGACGCCGCACTCAGTTGAAGCGTTCATCCACCGACAAGAGGACGATGCCTGGACGTTTGACTTCCAAGCTCAGCACACGGAGGCCGATCACGCTCTGTTCCATGCCCATACGATTCTGATGGTGATGCTGCAGCTGCAAGAGAAACGGTTCCATCCCGACGGCCTCGCTCCGGCATTGGAGGCGGCGGACAGAGCCTTTGGCGAGATCTGGAACGCAAAGGACAAAGCGTCGGCGAGTCAGCCGCCCGAGCGGAAGGAATAGGCCACGAGCGAGCGTCCGCCCTCGCGCGCGCTGGTGCCGGCGGTGCGACGCAGCGGATCCCCAGCCTAGCTCGCCACGCCCCGGCGCACCTCCTCGTCGTAGGCTGCCAGGTGCTGGGCAGCGAACCAGAACGCCAGCTCCATCGTCCGCTCCTCCCCCACGGTGTAGCCGACTGGCGGCGGGTTTGATCGTGTTGCGCCGAGGGCGCCCGCCGACGCTAGAACGGTCGCGTTTCGGGTCGGCCGAGCAGCCGGCATTGCTCGGCGACGGTGTTGTTCCACCGGGTTCGTGCTTCGGCGAGCAGCACGTCGTACGTCCAGATGTTCGTATCGGACCACCGCTGCCGCAGCATCAACTCGCGCTGCTCAATACCTCTGCCAATGACGACGAGGCGCTCCTTTGGGCCCGCTAGGAAGTTCAGGTCACCGCTGGCGTTTCGTTTCGCATCCTGGTCGATGAACGATGCCCATTCGACAATCTGCTCTCGGGCATGAGTCGCCTCCTGCGTGAGGTTGCCGTCTTTACGAAACACCTTGTGTACCGGCGCCTCTAGTTCCACCAGGAGTGCCGGCGCGCCCTGTTCTCGCTCCAAGATAAAGTCGGCCTTCCGTACATCGTCACCAAGATAGATCTCGTGTTCGAAGAGCAGGCGCTTGTGGGGCGGCATGAGGAGTCCAGCGTGTGCCCGAAGGAGCCGGTGGATCTTCCGTTCCCGGAACAACCGCATCCGGATGCTAGCCGCAAACCGGTCGAACACCCTTTTTGCGCCGTCGATGAACGATCCGCCCGGCGGCATACCAGCGAGGACAGTGCTCCAGATGTGGACGGCATCGTCTGCGCCCTTTTCCCTGTTGAACATCTCCTCCGCACTGCGGACGTTCCCCCACCCGATGACGCCCGGCTCGTCGAGGCGCGGCGCCTCGAAGGGATCCTCGAGGCTGACGAGCTGCATGCCAGAGAACATGACAAACCCCGGTTGCGACCACATCGAGGGCTCTCCCTCGGACTGCCAGGGGGCCATGAACCGGTTCTGGTCTCCGCGCGTCAGGAGCTCCTCGAACGAAACGACATCCTCTTGGAGGTCCGGCCGCGGTAGGATGCGGATCGCGACGCCACGCCCTTCGCGATTGGCGCCCATCCTGATCTCCCGGCGAGCAAGGCACCACGCCGGAACCTTGGTGAGCAGCCCCTCCTGCCCGTGGCTGAGCTTCTCCAGCGCAGCGTCTATGCCGCTGCAGTACTCGCGGAGCCCGACCTCAAGTCGACGGAGAGCAATCCGCGCCTCTAGCTCCGGCATAGCTCTCGCGGTCCCGGGGCGCACTTAGGCGCTCGGCACTCGTCGCGCTCGGCTTGCGCCATCTCGGCCATCGAGGGGTCTCCTCCCGAGCCGAGTATGGCATCGCCCCCTCCCGAGAGAGGTCCAGTCCGCCGGCCACCGCATGAGGAGGACGCCGGCGAGACTGCGCCCGACATGCCGCCGTGGGCAGCGACTCAAACCGCACGAACGCGACGGACTCTCCAGCCTACACGTAGGCTCCCTCGTCTCTATAATCCCAAACCATGAGATGGCTACCGGCCGTCGTGGTGGGCCTGGGAGATCGGCTTGCGCGGGCCAACGCCATGGCGAGGCTTCGGCTACTCCGATTCTGGCGGTCGGTGACTCTCCGCGTACGCGGTGCCGTTCATGCGGTGAGCCACTGGGCGATTACAGCCTTCGGCGTGGCGCTGTTCATCTGGATAACGCGCAGCACGCAGTTACCTGTCGATTCGCAGCGGTTCGCCATGCCGCTGTACGCCGGTGCTGCCACACTCATCGGCACGATGGTCGCTCTGGCCGTCAATCTCTCGCTAATCCCCGTTCAGAGGGCGGCGGATCGGTACGCCTCCGCTGTTCTCCGGCTCTTTCGTGAGGACGCAGTCACCACCGGATTGATCGTCCTCCTTTCCTGCTTCTCAGTGCTTCTGTTCGCCCTCGCGGTTCGGGGGCTTCTCGTGGGTCAGCCGCCCGGTTGGCCTGGCCTCCCGCTCGCCGTTGTGGCCGCCGCCTTCGACGTAATGCGCTGGCACCACAGACGGACCACCCGTCTCCTGGACCCGTGGGAAGCGATCTCCCGATTGACCGCTCGAGCCACCGGTATGATCGACGACCTCCAGCACAACATCGCGCGTGGAGCGCGGCTTCTCCGAAGGTCGATGCCGCAGCAGCAGCGGGACGCACACGCCGTTGAAGACGTGGAGCTTCGGATCTACTTGGGCGACCGCTCCCACAAGACGAACCTGCTCCATTGGCTGGACAGCCTCACTGAGATTGCGCTAAAAGCCCTCGACCGCGGCGACGACCTCGCCACCCGCCAGGCGGCATCGGCGATAGCCGGCGTCGCGGCCCACTATCTTGTTCGCCGTAAGAACAACCTCCAGCTGCGCCCTGTCGACCTCCACAGTCTCGAAAGCGACGGTTTTGAGGTGCTGACGCCAGCCCTCGAGAGTCTGAATCAACTGGTGCTGCGCGCCGTGTCCAAGAAACACGAAGGCGTCGCCACCGCTGCCATCAGGAGCCTGACGGACCTCACTCTGGCGGTTGCAGCACTTGACGGACGGCCCTTCGAGGACCGGAGGGGCGCTCTAGCCTACCTACCACTGGGATACCTAACAGGGTGCATTCGCAGTGCTCAGCGCGGAGGTCTCACCGAGTCTGCTCTGGAGGGAAGTCGCTCCCTTCTTCGCCTAGCGACCGCCCTGCCGCCCCAGGTCGGCATCATCCAAGCGCACGTTTTCATCATCCACGCCTGGCGGGAGATCGCTCTCGGATTCCTCGCGGCTGGGCAGGGAGAGATCGCGCGCGATCCCATCGGCAATCTGGTCCGGATCAACTGGGTACTGCTCAAGCAGGACCACTGGCAGCTTGATGAATGCCTCGCGCAGAGTCTGGGCGAGTTGACAGCGTTGGCGCCGATTGTCTTTGAACAAGAGACGCGGGCTCAGGCGGCGGGTCTGGTGCGGCTGCCACTCTCTACAGCGTACGATCTCGCCTCGGAGTATAGCCTGCCCTACTTCGTAGAGGTGTCGGCGCGGCGTGCGCGGAAGGATGATGACCGTCCGTGGGTTGATCCGTACTCGAAGTTCACAAGGGTGAACGAGGTCATCTGGCGTCACCTCCGGGAACTCGCGCAGACGCCGGGGTGTGGCAGCTCAGGGTTGATGTTCTACCTTGGGAAGATGGTGGCTCACTGTGCCGAGGTTTACGGTCAGTTGCTCGCTAAGCCGCTGACGGACGACAAAGAGCAGCTGTCTAAGCTCGCCCACGGTGTGTCGTGGTACGTGTCGTGTCTGTGGGTCGCGTTCCAGAAGACGCCTTCCGCGAAAGAACTGTGGGCAGAGTCGGTGGTCGACGAGGTAACTGTGACTGCGATGCACTACTGCGATGCCGGGTTCGACGACATCACTACTAGCTGCGCCGCGGCCATCAGAACCATCGCGGAGAGCCTCGTCAAGGCGGGTTGCTCGCCGCACTACTGCGCGAATCTTCTCATGGGCATCTGGAAGGTACGTCTCCTCGCCGACGCGAGAGGTAGGCAGACGACTGTCGAAGCTATGGATCGGCTGCTGGTGCCATTCCCAGACGTGCCCGAGGATCGGTGGAACGCAGTCGTGGGCGCGCTTGAGTCACACAAACGGCGGCTTGACAGGGAGTTGCTCGACACTCGGATCGATGCCGCCAGGCTCGCAATGTCAGAGGACGAGTGCCTGATCATTCGCGCTAGGCGCGATGCGGAGAAGGGCGCGCCGTAGGCGCGCTATCCATAGAGAGCGCGCCCACTGCACGCTCCAATGGCGTCAAATACCCGCGAGCCCGCCAGGAAAGGACAGCTGGCGAACCTCCTCAGCTGCACGGGCGCAGCTGGCCGGGCTTTGGGCCGTGCCGAAGGGAGCTACCCAGGCGCGGCCGTGGCGGGTAGCCCGGCTCCCGCCCGCGCGACGTGGCCTATGGCACGCGCACGTCGTCACCGTCCTCTGCCCGCCTGCCCCGCGCCAGGTACTGCGAGTGTGTCGTCCTGCTGGGCTGGTCCAGGTGCACCGTCGTCGTCTTCCGCTTCTCCGCCTGGTGGCGCTGGTCGATCTCCGAGCCCAGCAGCTCCTGACGACGCAGCGCCTGCGCCTCGTCGCGCACACGCGCATCCTCGGCCTCGATCAGCTTCTGGTTGTCCGGGTGGTGTGGCTTCGTGTTGCCCAGAGCCGCAAGCCTCTCGGTCGCGTGGCGGTGGCGGGCGAGGTGCTGCGGCCGCTGCGCCTCGGCCTCAACACGGCGCCGCGCCCGCTCGGCGGACGATGGCCCGCTCTCGTACCGAACGCGGGCCATGCCGGCCGTGAACCGCTCGCGCAGCTGCTGCTCCGACAGGCCCCACCACCACGGCACGTCCTCCGGCCGCACCGGGTGATCGTCGCCGCTCACCCGGGCCACGAGGTCGAGTGCTCGCGGGTCGCCTAGCCCACGGTCGGGACGCGCGTACCTCTCGTTCGCCCGAACGAAGACGGCGACCAGCTCCTCGACGACTTCCTCCGGTGGCAGCCAGCCGCCTAGGCTGCCCAGCTCGCGGTCGATCTCCGCCAGCGCCACGTCGGCGCTGGCCCTATCGTCGAGCGCCTCGTGCTCGGCCTTCACCTGTTCCGCAGCGCCCATCTCACGCTCCCTTGCGCCGCGTCGGCGCCTGGTTCTTTGGCAGTACCCTCTCGGCACCGCCGATTGCCGCCTCCAACTCCGTGATGTTGTAGCGGACGCTCGGGTCCGCGTGCACCAACTGCACCACCAGCCCGCGGCCGCCCTTCTCGAAGTTGTGCGAGCCCGGCAGGCGCAGCCAGAACCGCCGCGGGTCCGTGGCCTCCATCTCCACTACTGCCACCGCTTCGCCGGGCCTGCGCCCGGTGCGCTGCGGCACGCGCTCCTTCACCCGGCCGGTGCGCCCGCCCACCGCCTGCGCCAGCGCCGCCTGCAATGCCTGGATGCGCTGGTCCACCCGCGCCGGCTCCGACAACAGCCACAGAGCCGCGAGGCCCGTGGCCTGGTCGATCAACGCGCTGACCGGCAGCGGAAAGGCCGACAACCGCGCCACCGCCCCGTCCAGCGCCGCCGGATCCGGCTGCCATTCGCGCCGGTCGAAGACCATCGGCAGCACCAACTCGGCGCCGACCGCGGCGACCTGCAGCGCATCGTCGGCCGCGCCCCAGCTGGCCAGGGCGACCCGCGCCTCGGCCGCGGGGTCGTAGGCGAGCCACCGCAACAGCACGGTCGGCAGCAGCCGGAAGCCATCGGCCACCGCCCGGCACTCGTCGTCGTCACTGCGGATGCGCACCAGCCCGCCGCCCGCCGGGTACAGCGCGCCCAGCAGGGCCTGCAGCTGCGCCACGAGGGGGCGGGCGGTGACAACCGGCACCACGCCGGCGCTCAACGCAGCCCGCCCGCGTAGTACAGCGACGCCAGGCCATCCAGCGTGGGCGGCGCCGTGACGCCGCGGTCAGAAATCGGTTGCTCGCCGGTACCGATTTCCGCCTCCGCCGCTGCCCGTGCCTCCGCCGCACGCTGTGCCAGCTCGCGGTAGATCGCGCCCACGTCGAACGGCAGCGCCTCGGCCTGGCGCAGCGCCCGGTCCTGCTCCGGCGACAGCCGCGGGCCACCGCGCGCCGCCGCCACCACCGCCAGGCCCGGCGCCTGCAACCGCAAGTTCGTCCGCATCACCACCTCCTCAAACCCATGGCCCCCTAGACGGCTCCTACCGCCCGGGGGCGTTTCGCGTCCGGGGGACCCGCTCGGGCCTGCCCTCCCTAGGGACCCCCCTGTCTGCCGGGCGCTCCGCTTTGTGCTCAACACATTGGCCACCGTGCGCTCAGGCGCCACCGCCCCGTTCGCTGACCGTCCCGACGGAGCGGATCACGTCGGCCGCCTCCCCCGCCGTCATGCCCGGCCGCCAGTAGCCCCAGCGCACGAGCATCGCCTGTTGCTCCTCGGTCGGCGGCTGCGCACGCAGGGCCGCACGGGCGTCCCTGAACTGCAACAGCTCGCGCGCGTGCTGCTCGTGCGCTGCCGCCATCGACTTGTGCTGCTGGATTTTCTTCTCTGTGTCATCGCTCATCTCTCGCTCCCTTCAGATATTTGGTATCCCACGTATCGAGCAGCCGCTACCGCATCTCCTCCGCCTGGCGCCGCAGTACCGCCAGGCGCTCGTTCCATTCCTCTTGCGACATGTGCACGACCCGGCGCGCCTCTGGCCTGCTGGGCGCGGTGCCTGCGATCTGCTGCAGCAGCGCGCGGGCTTCGTCGGGCGGGGTGTGGTGCTGGCCATCGTCGCCAGGTGGCAGCTGCGGCACCGCCGCGGCAGGCAGCAACTGCGTGCTCGGGTCATCACGTACGGCGGTGGCGTACCCACGCACGAAGGCCGTGCGCCGTTTCACCTCGTCCCAGCAGGACACGAACCCGTTGTGCCCGCCAGCGGCGAGGAAGGCTTCTGCGCTCGCGCGACCGCAGCGTGTCAGGACGTCTCGGTAGTTCCAACTCGCGCCCGCCTCCGGCGTCCAGTTGGCTGCGGCAATGACACGCTCGTATGCCTCGATGGCCTCTGCCTCGGGCACACGCTGGCCGCGGTACTCGCAGAGGGCGTCGAGGATCGCGCGCACCGAAGGGAAGTGCTCCCAGCGGCCGGCAGCGACGACGGCGGTCGCGAACTGGCTCCACTCGCCCGCCGTGGTCTGCGGCGCTACGGCGTCGAAGTAGACGCTGAACATCGGCTCCGTCACCTCGGTGCGGCAGGCGACGCCGATGCGCGTGAGGCCCTCGGCAAAGGCCCCGTGGTCGATCACCGCTTCGCCCCACGCTGGACGAACCGCCGGGCGGCGGCCATGGTGCGGTCGGATGCCGTGTCCTTCGCCACCGCGGGCGCCGTGCCGTTCCACCGGCCGTACGTCGCAGCGAAACGCTGGGGCGAGGCGTACTCCGCCTCGGCCTGCGCGAGGTAGGTCTGCCAGGCGGTGCGCACAGCTGCCCACCCGTACCTCTCGACCAGCGGCCGCAATGCCCCGCCGATCCGCCCACCCGGCGCCGTGCCGCCGAACCTGGCCATCCAGTCCTGGCACGCCTCGGCTGACCACGAGGGCGCCGGGGCCGGCACGACGGCGTGCGGCGCAGCCGCCGCAGATCCGCTGTTCCGTTCTCTGCCCTCTGCCCTCTGCCTTCTGCCTTCTGATGCGTGACTGCCTGTTATGTCACGTGACATGTCACGCTCTCGCTCCCGGTGCCGGCGCTGGCGGGCGGCATCCGCCACCTGCCTGGCGGTCCTGAACTCCCGGTACCGCTGGAACGTGACGATCTGCCAGCCGCCAGGTATGCGCCGCAGGCGCCTGCCGTCGTCGGGGTCGGTGGTCGAGGCAGGGTCCGGCTCCTCCAACTCGGCGACGGCCTGCTCTGCCTGCTCCAGCGTGACCGCAGCTGCGCGCGCCAGGCCCGCCACCGTGGCGCAGCGATAGCGGCCCTCGGCGTCGGCCTGCGACAACATGAAGACGAAGACCCACCGTGTCGCCACGGCGCGGTCCAACAGGGACGACTGCGCGAGACGGTCGCCGTAGAGCTTGGCGAAGCCGCCGCTGCCGAACGCCCAGGCGTCAGCCAACTCGTTGCCCACTCCGCCGCTCGGGACTTTTGGTTCGCTCACGTGCGGTTCCGTTCGAGCAGCCGGTCGCAGGCCCGAGCGCTGATGACCAGCCGCCGGCCAATCCGCGCCACACCGGGCAGCCGCTTCGCGTTGTGGTAGACGTAGCTCGTTGAGACGCCGATGCGGGCCGCCGCCTGCTGCACGCTCAGCTGCTGGTCTTCGGCCGGCGCAGTAGCGGACGCGGTTTCGACCATGCCAGCGCCCAGCGCCGCGAGGCGCGCCGCGACTTGCACCAGTAGCGCCGCTCTCTCCTGCGGTGTGGCCGCCTTCGCAATGGCAGCGTCCAGCGTGCCGAAAGGATCCGGCGTGGGCATCAGCCCCTCGCGGCCTCTCCGTCGCCAACTTCATCGAGCAGCCGGTCCGCCGGGAGGCCCAGCACGCCCGCGATCCGCGAGGCCACGCGGGGCGTGGGGCGCAGCAGCCCGCACTCGATGCGGCTGATCTCCGCCTGCGTGGTGCTGGAGTGGAAAGCGAGCGTGGTCTGGTTCCAGCCGCGCCGCCGACGCTCTGCTTCGATCCGAGTCATCTGCGGTCCTCCGAGCCCGTTACGTCAGCTCTCCGCGCAAGCGTAGGCGAGAGCGGCAACGTATATCAATACTGCTTCCGCTGCCGTTGTCGGATAATTGCGCCGTGGTGCTGGTGGCGTTACCATCCGTTTGGCGTTGCCGTAAATGCAAACAGGAGGTACCCGATGAAGAAGACGCGCACGGCACGGGCGGCCCACCAGCCGCAGGAGCCGGCGGCCCGCGACCGCCTGGCGTGGCTGCTGTCGTTTCTCCAGCGCGACACCGATGCGCTCCGGCCGGGCGACTGGCTGAACGCCGTGTCGGAAGCCGCCGTCTACCTCGGGTGGCAGATGAGCTGGCCGAACTTCGAGGAGGCCGCGCGCGGTCTGCAGCGCGAGCTGCGCCAGGGCCTGGAGGCCCTCGCGGCGGACGGCCGGTGGGATGTGCGGCCGCCACTCGCCAGGACCCTGACGCATCTCCAGCAGCAGCCCGACGGCACCGCGCGTCTGGTGTACGCGCGCCTCGATCCGCCGGAGGCGCTACGGTCCGCCGCGGTTGAGCTGGTGGCGCAGTGGTACCCGCAGCTGCGCCGCTGCCGCCACTGCCAGGCGTGGTTCTTGCCGCGCCATGGCCGCCAGCAGTACCACGACGCCACCTGTGCGGCGCAGGACAGGTGGAGCCGTTTCGCACCGCGCAGGAAGCGCGACTATCACCTCGAGTACAGGCGGCGCGTCAAGCGTGCGGCGCCTGGCGCGAATCCACAGCGTAGGCCCGGGCGCCAGGCCAGGAAGGCAGGCGTGCGATGAGGGGCGATGGCTTCGTCTATCAACGTGGCGGCCGCTGGTGGGCCAGGTACCGCGCCGGCGGAGAAGACATCCGAAGGCCCGCGACGGTGCTCGCCAAGGCGGGCCAGCTGAGGCCAGCGAAGAGCGAGCAGGAGGCGCTGCGGTTTCTCAAGGCGCGCATCGGTGAGGTCCGGGGCGGCCACCACCTGACGACGGCGGCGGCGCGGCTCACGGTGGCCGACCTGCTGGACGCCATCGAGTTGCGCGCGGAGACGAAGGGCCTGCGCTCCTTCAAGAAGATCAAGTGCCACGCCAAGCCTCTCCGGCGCGCCTTCGGCCTGCAGCACGCCGTCGATCTCTCCAGCGTGGCGGTGGCCCGCTACACCGCCCAGCGGCGCAAGGATGGCCGGGCGCCTGCGACCGTCAACCGAGAGCTGGAAGTCCTCGTCCGAGCCTACAGGCAGGCGGTGCGAGACAAGCTGCTCACGGCCGACCGGATGCCGGCCATCGAGTACCTGGCGGTGGACAACGCTCGCAGCGGGTTCCTTGAGCCCGCCGAGGTGGCCGCACTGCTCGCGCAGGTAGGCGACCAGGATCTCAAAGACTTCATCGAGTGGGCCTACGCCACTGGCATGAGGAAGGGAGAGGCTGCGTCCCTCACGTGGGACATGCTGCGGCGCACGGCGGACCCGTGGACGCTGGAGGTGCCCGGCGCCGTCACGAAGAACGCTAAGGCGCGCTCCATCGGCATCGGCGGCACCGCACGTGCCGTGATCGAGCGCCGCCTGAAGCGCCAGCGCCTCGACTGCCCGTTCATCTTCCACCGCACCTCGAAGGGCCGGGTCGGCGTGCCCATCAAGGCGCTCGACAAGGCATGGCGCAGCGCGCTGGTGGCGGCCAAGCTGCCCGCCGGGCTCCTCTTCCATGACCTGCGCCGCAGTGCGGTGCGGAATCTCATCAGAGCCGGCGTCGATCAGCAAACCGCGATGCTCGTCTCCGGCCACAAGACGGCGACGATGTTCCGCCGGTACAACATCCTCACCGCGGAGCAGACAGCTGCGGCGCTCGTGCAGGTGGACACCTGGCGCGAGACACAGCCGCAGGCGCGCAACGTGGCCGAGTTCCACCAGCCGAACGAGATTGCGCACAAAATGCGCACAATCGAGGGTGGGCGGATCCGCTAACCTACTGATCGGCTGGCAGTTAGATGGCGGAAGCGGGTAGGAATCGAACCTACCGCTCCGGGGGTCAGCCCGGAGCCGGACGGCTTTGAAGGCCGCGCAGGTCACCAGACCCGAATCGCTTCCGCAACAAGGACACCACACAACCGGCGCCCGGACAAGCGGGTGGTAGGCGTCCGGCCGACGGGGGTGGCCCTGGTCCCCGGCGTCTGGTAGAGGTTCCGGGCTCGTAGCCGGCGACGCCCGGGCTCGTAGCCGGCGAGGCCCGGCCTCTCAACCCTGAAACTCATTTCCAGCATTGGACTTGCCCGCAACCGGGGGTGCCGGCTCCGCTTGGCTCCTTCAAAATCTATTCAGACCCTTGACAAAACATTGGACCCCTCCTATCTTGGTCCTCGTCACGTCCGTGAGGCGTCCCGCCGGCGGACGGGTTCCAGGAGAAGAGGAGAGGAAAGGATGCTGAAGCGCGTTCTCGTCGTCACTGCCGCCGTCACGGCGCTCGCCGCGCCCGCCGCCCTGCGGGCCGGCGATCACGCCGTCCCTGCCGCCGCCGGAAGCAGGGACATCGTCGACACCGCTGTCGCCGCCGGCAGCTTCAACACGCTGGCGAAGGCCCTGCAGGCCGCGGGTCTGGTGGAGACCCTGAAGGGCGCCGGGCCGTTCACCGTCTTCGCACCCACCGACGAGGCGTTCGCGAAGATCCCCAAGGCTGACCTGGAGGCGCTGCTGGCCGACAAGGCGAAGCTGGTCCGGGTCCTCACCTACCACGTGCTGCCCGGGCGGGTGATGGCTGCGGACGTGGTCAAGCTGACCGAGGCGAAGACGGTCGAGGGGCACCCGGTGAGGATCGACGCCAGTCACGGCGTCAAGGTGAACGGGGCAAACGTGGTGAAGGCGGACGTGATCGCCTCCAACGGCGTCATCCACGTGATCGACTCGGTGATCCTGCCGGAGTAGCAGGCAAGAGCGGTTGGCACGCGCCCCCGGCGCCCGCCGGGGGCGCCCTTCATCACGCAGTAGCAGGGCGGAGGGCTCGCTGGCGACAGCGGCGGCGGTGTGGACGGACGAGGCAGGCGAGGCGGCGGAGGCGGTGCTCCGGCTGCTGCGGGCGATCGGCGAGGACCCCGACCGCGAGGGCCTGCAGAAGACCCCGGAGCGGGTGGCGAGGGCGATGGGGTTCCTCAACTCGGGCTCCAGCCTCAGCCCCGCCGACGTGCTGAACGGCGCGATCTTCGCCGAGTCGCACCGCGGCCTGGTGCTGGTGCAGGACGTGGAGTTCTACTCGCTGTGCGAGCACCACCTGCTGCCGTTCCACGGCCGGGCCCACCTCGCCTACCTGCCGACGGAAAGGTGATCGGCCTGTCCAAGCTGCCACGGCTGCTGGACGTCTTCGCCCGCCGGCTGCAGTTGCAGGAGCGACTCACCCATCAGGTGGCGCAGGCGATCGAGCAGGCGATCGCACCCCGCGGGGTGGCGGTCATGCTGGAAGCAGAGCACTTCTGCATGATGATGCGCGGCATCGGCAAGCAGCAGTCGCACACCGTGACCACCGCCTGGCGCGGCGACTTCGAGCGCGACCCGTCGCTCCGCCTGGAGTTCCTGGCCGCGGTCCGCCGCGGGACGATCGCCCGCTTCCCCGGCCGGCTGCGCGCCTGACGAGGTATTCCGGGGACGGCGCTATCATTCAAGCACCGCCTCAGCGACGGGCGCGAAACCAAGTGGTGCCGGCGAAACAACGCAACGACGAAGGGCCGTGGCTTTCCATAGGGGCGCTCTCCAGGGCGACCGGAATCGCCGTGGAGACGCTGCGCACCTGGGAGAACCGCTACGGGTTCCCCACGCCGGTGCGCAAGCCCTCGGGTCACCGGGTGTATCCGGTGTCCGCGGTTCCCCGACTGCGGCGGATCGCCCAGGCCCTCTCCCACGGCCACCGCGCCGGCCAGGTGGTGGCCGCCTCCGACGAGGCGCTGGCGCGGCTGCTGGAGACGAGCGGCGCGCCGCCTGCGGCCGCTGCCGGGGTCCCCACCGCGATCGGGCCGGCCGAGGACGTCCCGGCGCTGCTGCGGCTGGTGAGGGCGTTCGACGGCGAGCGGCTCACCCGCGTCTTCCTCGGCGACTGGGCGCGCATGGGGCCGGTCGAGTTCCTGGAGTCCCGCATCGCCCCGCTGGTGCGGGCGGTCGGCGAGGGCTGGGGGCGAGGGGACCTGGAGATCCGGCACGAGCACTTCCTCTCCGAGCGGATCGGCGACCTGCTGCGCTCGCTGCGGCTGCCGCTCGAGGAGCGGGCGACCGGCCCGCTGGTGGTCTACGCCACCCTGCCGGGCGAGTCGCACGGCCTGGGGCTGCAGATGGCGGCGCTGGTGCTGGCGGCAGTCGGCTGCCGCGGGCTGTACCTCGGCACCGAGGTGCCGCCCCCGCAGGTCGCCTCGCTGGCGCGCGACCTCTCCGCGCGGGCCGTGGCCGTCAGCCTGTCGATCGCCACCCGCGGGCCGGCTTCGACCGCGGCGCTGCGCAAGCTGCGCGAGGCGCTGCCGCGGCGGGTGGTGCTGCTGGCGGGCGGCGAGGGGGCGCCCACGGCCAGGCCCGGCGTGGAGACCGTAGCCACCCTGCGCGACCTCGACGCCTGCGGACGGCGGTTGGCCTCCGGCCTGTTCCGCCCAGGCAGACACCTGAGCCACCCGCCATCGGCATGACGGCCGTCATCGGCTGCCAGCCCGTCACCTACCGGGTGCAGATCCAGAGGACCCGCTGAACGCCCCATCGTCCTCCGCCCCGGCCTTATGATCGGGGAGCATGGCCAAGGTGGAGGACCTGCTCCGCAGCAGCACCCTCTACCGCAACCTCTCCGCGGAGGACCTGCGCCGGCTGGCCCAGGTCTCCCTCGCCCGCAGCTACGACAAGGGCGACACCATCTTCGGCGAGGGCGAGGCGCCCGACTTCCTGGTGACCATCGCCTCCGGGCGCGTGAAGGTGGTGAAGATGATCCCCTCGGGCAAGGAGATCATCCTCGAGATCTTCGGCCCGGGAGACCCGGTCGGAGCCGTAGTGGCCTACGAGGGGCGGCCCTACCCCGCCTCCGCGGTCGCGCTCGAGCCCTGCTCCTGCATCCTGGTCCGCCGCTCCGAGTTCTTCGCGCTGCTGGAGCGACACCCGTCCTTCGTCCGCGGCTTCCTCACCGGCATGGCCCAGCGCATCGTGGAGCTGACGCGACGGATCCCCGAGGTCGCCGGGGGGCGTGTGGAGACGCGCTTCGCCCACCTCTTCCTCAAGCTGGCCGAGCGGGTGGGCGAGCGGCGGCCGGAGGGTCGTTTCGTGCCCATGCCCCTCAGCCGCCAGGAGCTGGCGGAGCTGACCGGCACCACCACCGAGACCTGCATCCGCATCATGAGCCGCTGGGGCAAGGAAGGCGTCGTCTCCACCGAGCGGGACGGCTTCCTGGTCCGCGACGAGGAGACGCTGGAGCGGCTGGCCGGGGCCTGACGACCCGCGCGGCTGACCGCTAGGTCCAGCGGAAGATCCGCAGGCCGACCAGGAAGCTCACCACCGTCCAGGCCGCGAGCACCGCCAGCCGCGCCCACTGCGCAGCCAGGTCCTGGCCCTCGAGCACGATCGAGCGCAGCGCGTCGACGAGCGCCGTCAGCGGCAGCGCGCGCAGGGCGGGCTGCACCGCCGCCGGGAAGCGCTCGATGGAGAAGAAGACCCCCGAGCCGACCAGCATCGGCAAGAGCAGCAGGTTCATGATGCCGTTGACGGACTCCAGCTTGCGCGCGCGGCTGGCCACCAGCAGCCCCAGCCCGCAGAAGGACAGCGAGCCGACGATGGAGACCACCAGCAGGGCCGCGACCCCTCCGCGGACGGGCACGCCGAGGGCGAGGTGCGCGAAGCCGAACAGGAAGCCGACCTCGAGGACGGTGAACAGCTCGCGCGTCGCCAGCTGGGCGGCCAGGAAGTCCCCCCGGCGCATCGGCGTCGCCAGCAGGCGGCGCAGCAGCTTCTTGATGCGCATGTCGACGAGCGCGTAGCCGACGCCCCAGAGGCCGGCGTTCATCAGGTTCATGCCCACGAGGCCGGGGACCAGGAAGTCGACGTAGCGCCCGCCCGGCTCGCTGACGGCCAGGTCGCGCGACGTCAGCGGGTCGGCCCGGCCGGCGGCGCGCTGCAGCGCGTCGTCGACGCGGGCGCGGGCCACCGTCGCCTCCGGCCGGGAGGGATCGAACCGGAACGTCACCGGCTGTCCCGGTCCGGCCGGCGGCACCACCACGACGTCGGCCTTCCCCACCCGCAGGGCACGCGCCGCTTCCGCCTCCTCCGCGGCCTCCACCTTCACCAGCGGTGCCCGCTTCAGCGCGGCCTCGACCGGCGCCGACCCCGGGCCCAGGAGCACCACCGCGCGCGAGGGATCCGCCGGCCGCGAGCGGAAGGCGACCGCCAGCGCCGCGGTCAGCATCACCGGGAAGAAGAACCCCCAGAAGATCACCTCCGGCTCGCGGTAGAACTCCCGCAGCCGGGCGCCGCACAGCGCCAGGAAGGCCGTCGCCCGGGTCCGCGTCCTGTCAGTCATCGCGCAGGTGCCTGCCGGTGAGGGAGACGAAGACGTCCTCCAGGCTGGCGTGCCGGGTGGCCAGGCTGGCGAGGCTGCGCCCGCGGCTGTCCACCCGCTCGAGCAGCGCCGGTATCGCCAGGTGCGGCTCGGTGACCGTGAGCAAGAGGTGTCCGGCCTCCGCGTGGGCGGCGCGCACCGCGGGCAGGTCGAGCAGCTCCTCCGGGGCGAAGGGCCGTCCCTCGCCGTCCTCGAGGGCGATCTCCACCACGTGGTCGCCGCCCAGCGTCCGGATCAGCTCCCGCGGGGTGCCGGTCTGGATGATGCGGCCGAGGTCGACCACGGCGATGCGGTCGCACAGCTTCTCGGCCTCGTCCATGTAGTGGGTGGTGAGCACCACCGTGCGTCCCCGGCGCTTGAAGCCGTTGACGATGTCCCAGACCTGCCGCCGCGACTGGGGGTCGAGGCCGGTCGTCGGCTCGTCGAGGAACAGCAGTTGCGGGTCGCCCACCAGCGCGCAGGCCACCGCCAGGCGCTGCTTCTGCCCGCCGGAGAGCGTGCCCACCCGGGCGTCGTGCTTCTCCTGCAGCCCGACCTCCTCCACCACCTCCCGCGGGTCGAGGCCGCTGCGGTAGAACGCGCGGAAGAGCGCGACCGTCTCGCCCACCTCGAGCTTCTCCGAGAGCACCGTCTGCTGCAGGCAGACGCCCAGCTGCTCCCGGATGTCGAGGTCGTCGCGACCCCAGCGCAGGCCGAGCACCTCGACCTCGCCGGAGCTCGCCTCGAGCAGCCCCTCCAGGATCTCCACGGTGGTGGTCTTGCCCGCCCCGTTCGGCCCCAGCAGGCCGAAGCACTCGCCGGTCTGGATCTCGAAGGAGATGCCACGCACGGCCTCCACCCGGCCGTAGCTCTTGCACAGGTCGCGCACGCGCACGGCCGCTGTCAGGGGCAAGGGGACAGGCTAGGTCGCGGGGGCGGGGGGCGTCAAATCGCCGCCTGCTGCATTAGCATCTCCGCGCCATGTTCTCCTCGCGCACGGGCTGGGACCTGCGGCCGAACCGGCTGGCCGAGCGCGTGGCGGCGCGGCGGGCCTCCGGCGTACGGCTGCTCGACCTGACCGCGTCCAATCCCACCCGCGCCGGGATCGAGCACCCGGCGGACGTCCTCGAGCCGCTGGCCGGGGCCGAGGCTCGCCGCTACGACCCGTCGCCGTTCGGGCTGCCGGGCGCCCGGCAGGCGGTGGCCTCCGACTTCGCGCGACGCGGCTACACGGTCGGCCCGGACGAGGTCCTGCTGACGGCGAGCACCAGCGAAGCCTACGCGTTCCTGTTCAAGCTGCTGGCCGATCCCGGCGACGAGATCCTGGTGCCGCGGCCCGGGTACCCGCTGTTCGACTTCCTGGCCGGCCTCGAGTCGGTGAGGACGCGGGGCTATGCGCTCGCCTACGACGGCGAATGGCACCTCGACCTGTCCGCCCTGCGCGCGGCGGTGTCGGAGCGGACGCGCGCGCTGGTGGTGGTGAACCCCAACAATCCCACCGGCGTCTTCCTGAAGCGGGACGAGCGCGGGGCCCTCGAGGAGCTGTGCGCCGAGCGCTCGCTCGCCCTCGTGTCCGACGAGGTGTTCTCGGACTTCGCCTTCGGGGACGATCCCCGCCGCGAGGCCAGCGTGGCCTCGGTCCAGGGCGCGCTCGCCTTCGCGCTGGGCGGGCTGTCCAAGAGCTGCGCCCTGCCTCAACTGAAGCTCGCCTGGGCCGCGGTCGCCGGGCCGGCGGCGCTCCGTCGCGACGCGCTCGCCCGGCTGGAGGTGATCGCCGACAGCTACCTGTCGGTGTCCACGCCGGTGCAGGTGGCTGCACCCGAGCTGCTCGCCCGCCGCGCGGAGCTGCAGGCCCCCATCCGCGTCCGGACCGCGGCCAACCTGCGCCGGCTGCGCGCGCGGCTGCCCGGCTCTCCGGCCACCCTGCTGGCGCCGGAGGGCGGCTGGTACGCCGTCCTGCGCGTCCCGGCCACCATCTCCGAGGAGGAGCGCGTGCTGCGGCTGCTGGAGCAGCGCGACCTCCTCGTCCACCCCGGCTACTTCTTCGACTTCCCCCGGGAGGCGTACCTCGTGCTCAGCCTGCTGACGCCCGCGGACGACTTCGCCGAAGGCGTCGAGCGCCTGCTCGCCGACCTCGTGCTATAAGGCCGGGAGGAGGCTCCCGCAGATGAGGGTGAGAGGCGTGCGGCCCGGGAGGCCGCGATGAGGGGCCCGTCCGCCGCCATCGTCACCGGCGCCACCGGCGCGCTGGGCGGCGCGGTGGTGAGGCAGCTGCTGGCGCTCGGCTCGCGGGTGGCGGTCCCGTACCGCGGGAGCGAGGCGTGGCTGCGCCTGCGGGAGGCGACCGCTGCGGGGCCCCGGCTGGTGGGGCTCGAGGCCGCGGTCGACCAGGCCGCGGACGCGCGGCGTTTCGTCGGCGAGGCCGTGTCGGCGCTCGGTGGACGGATCGATGCCGTGGCGCTGGTGGCAGGCGGGTGGGCCGGCGGGGTGCCCTTCGAGCAGGCGCCCGAGGAGGACTGGACCGCCATGCTGCGCCAGAACCTCGACACGGCCGCCCACGTCTGCCGGGCGGCGCTTCCGGTGCTGCTGCGCGGCGGCGGCAGCGTGGTCGCCGTCGGCTCGCAGGCGGCCGAAACCGACGGCGCCGGCATGGCCGCCTACGCCGTCGCCAAGTCGGCGCTGCACGCGCTCGTCCGCGTTCTCGCGGCCGAGAACCGCGGCCGGGGCGTCCGGGTCAACGCCGTGCTGCCGGGCACCATCGACACCGCCGCCAACCGCGCGGCCATGCCGAAGGCCGACCGCTCCTCGTGGACGCCGCCGCAGGCGGTCGCGCGCACGATCGCCTTCCTGCTCTCGCCCGACTCGGCGCCGGTGACCGGCGCGCTGGTGCCGGTGGACGGCCCGGGGTCAGCGGCGCTAGCACTCGAGACCTGACCCCTGCTTTAATGGCGCGATGACGCTGCAACCCACCGCGACGCGCCTGTGGAAGCACCTGCCGCCCGACGAGCGACGGCGGGCGGCGAACGCGTTCTTCGCCAACACGCCCGCGGAGCTGGCGGCGATCGCCCTCGGCGCGCTGGCGAAGGCCCGGCACATGCGACCGCAGGCCGCGCGCAAGCTGCCGCCGGAGGCGCAGGCGCGCATCCTCGCCTCCACCCTCGACCCGGGCGAACCGCTCGCCCAGGGGCTGCTGGTGGCGCTGCACCTCTCCGAGCGCCGGCCGCTGCTCGGCGCCTTCCTCGACGCGCTCGGCCTCCCCCACGAGGAGGGGCTGCTCGAGGAAGACGCGGAGTCGGCGCCGCCGGTGACGGAGGAGGCCGCTCGCCAGGCGGTGGCGGCCCTGTCCGGCTTCCCGCGAGAGCACGTGCTCACCTACCTGAACACCCTGCTGCTGCAGGACGCCGAGCGCTGGGCCGCGCTCGAGCACGCCGTCGAGTGGGTGGAGGCCGGGACGCCCGGCTAGCTCAGAGGCCGGCCAGCACCTCGCGCAGGCGCGTCACGTCCGGCGGCTTGGCCAGGTGCCGCGCGAAGCCCGCGGCGGCCGCACGCTCGAGATCCTCGGGCTGCGCGTAGCCGGTGAGCGCGATCAACCGAGCGCTCGCGAGCTGGGCATCGGCACGGAAGGCCCGGGCCACCTCGTAGCCGTCCATCTGCGGCAGGCCGATGTCGCACAGCACGAGCTCCGGGCGGAACTCGCGGGCCTTCCTGATGCCGGCAGCACCGTCGTAGCAGACGGCGACGCAGTGGCCCTCGATCTCCAGCAGCTCGCGGAGGCTCTCGGCGGCGTCGACGCCGTCCTCGATCACCAGCACCCGGCGGCTGGCCGGCCGAGGCGGAGCCGGCGGTCGGTCCGTCGCCGCCGCGTCGGGCGCCAGGGGCAGCCGGACCGTGAACACGGCTCCCCTGCCGGGACCGTCGCTCGCCGCCTCGACGGTGCCTCCGTGCTGCTCCACCAGGCCCTTGACCAGCGCCAGGCCCAGCCCGAGCCCCCCGCGGCTGCGGTCGAGGGTGGTGTCCGCCTGCGTGAACGGCTCGAAGAGCCAGGGCAGCATCTCTGGCGCGATCCCGGCCCCGTCGTCGGCCACCCGCAGGACCGCCCGAGACGCGGCCGCGTCGGCAGCGACGGAGACGGTCACCCGGCCGAGACGCGACGTGAACTTGGCCGCGTTCGTCAACAGGTTGCCGACGACCTGGGCGATGCGGTTCTCGTCGGCGTGCACCCGCACGGGGCCTGCCGCCGCCTCGAAGCGCAGGCCGATGCCCGAGCCGTCGAACAGCGAGCGGTGATCCTCGATCGTGCGGCGAACCAGGTCGCGGAGCTCCAGCGGCCGCCTCTGGAGCTTGATCCGGCCGCGGGTGAGGCGGGTGACCTCCAGCAGGTCGTCGACCATGCGCACCAGCTGGGCCACCTGTCGGCCGATCACCTCCCGGGCGCGGCGGGCCTGCTCTCCGCCCGGCGCCGCCTGCTCCAGAACGTGGAGGCTGCTGGTGATGGGAGCCAGCGGGTTGCGCAGCTCGTGCGAGAGCAGGGCCAGGAACTCGGTCTTGCGCCGATCCGCGTCGCGCAGGGCCTGCTCGACCTCGCGGAGCGCGCCTGCCGTCCGCTGCAGCTGGAAGAGCGAGCGGCGGAAGGAGGCGCACAGCACGGCGACCAGCGACGCGGCCACCACGAAGAGGACCGTCGCCCGCAACTCGGGAGCCGAGGTCGACCAGCCCGGGCTGGGCTCGAGGAACACGTAGTTGCCGACCGCCGCCGTGAGCACCACCGCGAGCAGGCCGGGGCCGATCCCCCCGAACCAGGAGGCGAGCGCCACCGCCGCGGAGAAGAACACGAAGGGGGCGATCCCCGGCCGAGGCAGGAGCGCGAGCTGCACCACAGAGGCGGCGGCGGCCGCGACCACGGCGATCAGGTGGCGCCAGCCGCCACGGAGCCGCAGCACCAGCGGCAGGCCGGTCAGCTCGGGCAGCCGGCTGCGGCGTTCACCTGCTTCGGCGGGACCGGCCGACGTGGACTGCATGCGGCCTGCGACTCCTCCGGGGGGGCGGATGGCGCGGCGCGGAGGACGGACAGCCCGTCACGCAAGGATGACACCGCCCGCGGACGCGGTCCAGCGATCGGTCAGGCGAGCGAGTGCTCCAGCGGGTGCTGGACCTCCGGCAGGCCGTCGCCCGAGGGCAGGAACAGCCAGAAGCGCTCGGTGTGGTAGACGCCGCCGAGCTTCCTCGCCGCCGCCGCCGCCCGCGCGTTGAAGCGGCTGGCTGCGCGCGACCGCCGGCCGTCCGCCGGCAGCAGCGTCTCCACGACGGCGGCCGCCCGCCGCATCGCCTCCTCCTCCGCGGAGTGGAGGACCGGCTGCAGTCGCGGTCCGAAGGCGCGCAAGGGGTTCCACGGCCGCGCGGTCCGCAACGCCCGGCGCGCGACAGCCAGGGCGGCGAGACGCTCGCGCCAGGTGGTGCTCTCCCCCCGCAGGCGGCGCGGTTCGCTCAGGCACCACAGGTGGCGCCAGAGGCTGGCCGGCTCGGCGGCGCGCTGGGCGGCCGGCGGCAGCCGCGCGCCCAGCAGCGCCAGCCGTGTGCGCACCGCGCCGGGCACGAAGGCTTCGGGGCGCTCCTCGTAGAGGAACAGGTTGCGGCCCTGGCCGGTGGCGAACGCCCGCACCGAGGCCTCGTAGGTGAGCAGGTGGTCGATCGAGGGACCGAGGCCGAGCGGGGCGAAGATGTGCACCGCCTGCGTGCGGGGCACCATGTCGGCCAGCAGCCGGGCGGCCTCGAGCGCGGCCGCGTCGTCCTCCGGCAGCCGCGGGCTGGGCGTCGGCTTCTGGCCCCTCCTGCGGACGCTCGCCGGCAGCAGGCCGCCGGCGGCGTACGCCGCACCGAGCGACCGGGCGCACTCGGCGGCCTTCGTGCCGGTGCCGAGCGGCTCGAAGAGCGCCAGGACCAGGGCGCGCCGTCCCTTCTCCACCTCGGCCTGGACCCGAGTCGGGCAGGCGAGCAGGACGTCGTCGCCGTGGGGGCCGATGAACAACGAGTCGCAGCGTTCGAGGGAGCTGGGGTCGAGCCGTTCCATGGGCCTACCGGAGACGCACTATACGCGTGACGGGCGGCAGGCAGCGTGCGTCGTCACACGCCTGGTAGGCGACCTCGACCGCGGGCGCTCCACCGCCGCGATGCTCGACCTCGCCCTCGATCGCCACCCGGCCGCGGTAGACGGGGACGGGGCCCCCGCCGCCGTCCCAGGGCTCGCCCGAAGGATAGCGGACGTTGCGCAGCCGCCCGAGAACCCCCGTGACGGTCGTGGGCACCAGCCCCTCCGCCGCCGGGTTGGCGTTGGTGTGCCAGCCGCGATGGACCTCCAGCTCCACCCGGAACGGCTTCCAGTCCTCGTCCTCGCCGCGGCCCAGGCTGCCGTGGAGCTCGACGGCGCCTTCGGCCTCCTCCTCGGGCGAGGCCGCCGCCGTGGAGGTGGCGTCCGCGGCCGACGAGGAAGCCTCCTGTGGACCCGCCGCCGTCCCGGCCACCGTTTGCACGAGCTCGCGGTAGCGCCCGAGTGCGCGAACGAGGGTCACGTGCGCGACCGGCGCCTGTTCCATCACGCCGGCGAAGGCGCGCAGCGCTTTCCCGGCCCGCTCCGCCCAGGTCGCGTCTCCGGTGAGGCGGAGGAGCTCGATCGCGTTCAGGGTGGCGACGCCGTTGCCGGAGGGGACGGCGCCGTCGAAGGCCGGCTTGGCGCGGAAGAGCAGGCGCGGGTCGCGGCCGGCGGCGAACCAGCCGCCCGCCTCCGGGTCCCCCAGCCGCTCCTCCTGCTCCTCCGCCAGCCGCGCGGCCTCCTCGGCCCACTCGACCTCGCCGGTCGCTCCGTGCAGCTCCAGCAGGCCCTCGACCAGGAACGCGTAGTCGTCGAGGAAGCCCTGCACCTGGCCGCGGCCGTCGCGCCAGGAGTGAAGCAGGACGCCGCTTGCGGGGTCGACCAGCGCGTCCAGGACGAACGCCGCCGCCCGGCGCGCCGCGTCGAGGTAGCGCGGCTCGGCGAGGCGGGCGCCGGCCCGCGCCATGGCCCCGATCATCATCCCGTTCCAGTCGGCCAGCACCTTGTCGTCGGTGAGCGGCCGCTCGCGCCGGGAGCGGGCCTCCAGCAGGGCCCGGCGGCCGCGCTCGAGCCGCCGCAGCAGCTCGGCCTCGGCCAGGCCCGAGGTGCGCGCCGCCTCCGACAGCGGCACCGGCAGGTGGAGCACGTACCGCTCGCCTTCGAACGGCGGAGCGCCCTCCACGCCGTAGACGTTCATGAACAGCTCGCCGTCCGGCCCGGAGAGCGCCGCGTCGAGCTGCTCGGCGGTCCAGGTGTAGTAGGCCCCCTCCTCGCCGCCGGTCTCGGCGTCGATCGCCGAGTGGAACCCGCTGTCCTCGCCCGTCATCTCCCGCAGCACGAAGTCGAGCGTCGTGCGGGCGACCCGCTCGAACCCGGCCGTCCCCTCGAGCGGCGCGGCCTCCGCGTACACCCAGGCGAGCGCCGCGTTGTCGTAGAGCATCTTCTCGAAGTGCGGGACCAGCCACTGCTCGTCGGTCGAGTAGCGGTGGAAGCCGCCGGCGAGCTGGTCCATCAGGCCGCCGCGCGCCATGTGGTCGAGGGTCGTGAGCAGCATCCCCCGCGCCTCCTCGTCGGCGGAGCGCTCCAACAGGAAGCGGAGGTTGGCGGGCGAGGGGAACTTCGGTGCCGGCCCGAAGCCGCCCCACTGCGGGTCGAAGCGCGCGGCGAGGGCCCGCTGCACCTCGCCCGCGAGGTCGCTCGCCGGCGGCGCCGCAGCCGGCGCCCGAGAGGCCGCCATCGCCTGCTCCATCGCCTGGGCGACCGTGTCGGCCTGCTGCATCAGCTCCGGCCGGCGGAACAGCCACGCCTGGCGCAGGCTCTGCAGCACGCGGGGAAAGCCGGGCCGGCCGGCCACGTCCCGGGGCGGGAAGTAGGTGCCGGCGAAGAACGGCCTGAGCTCGGGGGTGAGGAAGACGGAGTTGGGCCAGCCGCCGGCGCGGGCGATCAGCTGGGTCGCCGTCATGTAGATCTCGTCGACGTCCGGGCGCTCCTCGCGGTCGACCTTGATGCAGACGAAGCCCTCGTTCATCTCCCGGGCCACGGCCGGGTTCGAGAAGCTCTCCCGCTCCATGACGTGGCACCAGTAGCAGGTGGAGTAGCCGACGGAGAGGAAGATCGGCTTGTCCTCGGCGCGGGCCCGCTCGAACGCCTCCTCCCCCCAGGGATACCAGTCGACGGGGTTCTCGGCATGGAGGAGCAGGTACGGGCTCGACTCACGCGCCAGACGGTTCGCCACGGAGCCTCCCACCACGGCGCGCCCGCCGCGGTCCGGACGCCACAAAAAAGCCCGAGGCCGCATTCGCGGCCTCGGGTTCATCGCTCACATCTGGATGAATGCTGGTAGCGGGGGGAGGATTTGAACCTCCGACCTTTGGGTTATGAGCCCAACGAGCTACCTGGCTGCTCTACCCCGCGTCAGTTCACGCCGACAGGTGCCAGCATAGCAACCCGCGCTCAGGCGTGTCAACGCGAAGGGCGGCGCCTCACTTGCCGGCGATCGACAACAGCTCGATGTCGAACACCAGGGTGGCGTTCGGCGGGATGACGCCGCTGCCCGAGGCCCCGTAGGCCAGCGCGGGCGGTATGGTCAGCCGGCGGGTGCCGCCGACGCGCATCCCCACGAGGCCCTGGTCCCAGCCGGCGATGACCTGGTGGGCGCCGAGCTGGAACGTATAGGGGACGCCACGGTCGTAGGAGCTGTCGAACTGGGTGCCGTTGGTGAAGCGGCCGACGTAGTTGACGGTCAGGGTGTCGCCGGTCGTCGCCACGGGGCCGGTCCCGACCACCAGGTCTTGAATGACGAGCTCCTGCGTGCTGGGGGTGGTGGTCGGCGTGCTGTCGCTGCTGCTGCCGCAGCCGGCGAGCAGGAGCGCGATCGGGACGAGCGCTGGCGGCGAAAGGCGACGGTTCAAGGGAGCCTCCTCCGTGGGTCCCGTCATTCTACCGGCGTGGCCGCCGGCAGCCGAGCGCACCGGGCCGGTACAATCCACCGTGCCCCTCCGCAGCCGCTGGCTGGTTCCGCTGGCGTTCCTCGCCTTCGTCAGCCTGGGCCTGCCGGACGGCGTCCTCGGCGTCGCCTGGCCCTGGCTGCGCCGCAGCTTCGAGCGGCCCGTCGATCACCTCGGCCTGATCCTGCTCGCGGTGATGGCGGGACGGCTGGTGTCCAGCTTCGGGGGCGGCATCCTGCTCGCGCGCCTGGGCGTCGGCCGGCTGGTGATGGCGAGCGCCCTCCTCATCTCGGCGAGCGCCGCCGTGTGGGCGGTCACTCCGGTCTGGCTTCCGGTCCTGCTGGGGGCGCTGCTCTGGGGCCTGGGAGCGGGCGGCATCGACGCCGGCCTGAACGCGTACGCCGCCGCCCACTTCAGCCCGCGCGCGACCACCTGGGTGCACGCCTGCTGGGGGCTGGGCGCCATGCTGGGACCGCTGGCCATGACGGCCACGCTGGCCTCTGGCCAGGGCTGGCGGGTCGGCTACGCCGAGCTGGCGGCGGCGGTGCTGCCGGCCGCGCTGGCGTTCTGGCTGACCCGCGGGCTCTGGGAGACGCCGCCGCGGGAGGACATCGGCGCCGCCACGCTCTCGGGGGCCTCGCTGCTCGAAGCGCTCGGCCAGGGGGGCGTGCGCGCCAACGCGGTGCTGTTCTTCTTCTACACGGGGGTGGAGAGCGGCGCCGGCCGCTGGGCGTACACGCTGCTGACCGAGTCGCGCGGCATGGGCACGGAAGCGGCGGGGCTGATCGCCTCCGCGTACTGGGGCAGCCTGTCGGTGGGCCGGCTCGCGTTCGGCGCGCTGGCGCACCACGTCCGGCCCGTCCGGCTGCTGCAGGTGGCGACCGCGAGCGTGCCCGTGCTGGCGCTGCTCGTCTGGGCCACCCGCTCGCCGCTCGGCTCCTCCGCCGCCCTCCTCGGGCTGGGGCTGCTGCTGGCGCCCATCTTCCCTCTCCTCATCGCCGAGACGCCGTCGAGGGTGGGCGAGCGCCACGCGGCCCACGCCGTCGGCATCCAGATCGCTGCCGCCACCGTGGGCGCGGACACCCTGCCGGCTCTGGTCGGCGTCCTGATGAGCCGCCTGGGGCTGGAGGCCCTGGGCCCGGCGCTGGTCGGGCTGTCGCTGCTGCTGCTCCTCCTGCACGCCGTGCGCACCGCCCGAACCCAGCGACCCCGCGGCGGGCGGCCGGCCTAGAATGCGCGTGAACGGAGAAGACCCATGCGCCTGTCCCCGGTGCTCGTCCTCGGCCTCGCCCTGCTGAGCCTCGTCGCCGTCCCGCCTCCCGGCTCCGCTGCCGAGGAGGCGCGCGTCGTCCTCGAGGCGGGCTCGCCGGGACCGCCGCTCTCGCCGCTGCTGTACGGCCAGTTCATGGAGCACCTCGGCCGCAGCATCTACGGCGGGTCGTGGGCGGAGATGCTGGAGGACCGCAAGTTCTACTACCCGGTGACCGGCCAGGCGCCGCCCTGGGAGATGTTCACCCCTGGGCCGAGCACGTACGAGGGCGAAGGCCACCCCTACGAGCTGCTCGTCCGCTCGCCGTGGCTGATCCTGGGTGAGCGCAGGTCGGTCACCATGGAGCGCGAGGAGGCCCTCGCCGGCGAGCACAGCCCGCGCATCGCCGTCGCCGGGCCGAAGGCGCCGGCGGGCCTGGTCCAGGAGCGCCTGGCGCTGCGGGAGGGCCGCGAGTACACCGGCCGCATCGTGCTCTCGGGCGACTCAGCCGCCGCCCCGATCGAGGTCACCCTGGCCTGGGGAGGGGGAGCCGGCGACCGCCAGACGCTGCGCGTCACCGAGCTCGGGCCGCAGTGGAAGACGGTGTCGCTCCGCTTCCGGGCCCTGGGCAGCACCGACAACGGCCGGCTGGAGCTCCTGGGCCGCGGCGCCGGCAGCTTCCGCGTCGGCGCCGTCTCGCTGATGCCGGCCGACAACGTGCTCGGCTGGCGCGCCGACACCCTCGCCCGCCTGCGGGAGCTGAACGCGCCGGTCTACCGCTGGCCCGGCGGCAACTTCGTCAGCGGCTACGACTGGAAGGACGGGATCGGCGACCCCGACCGCCGCCCCCCGCGCAAGAACCCGGCCTGGAAGGGGGTCGAGACGAACGACGTCGGCCTGCACGAGTTCATGGACCTCTGCCGGCTGATCGGCGCCGAGCCCTACGTGGCCGTCAACACCGGCCTGGGCGGGGCCCGCGCGGCGGCCGAGCTGGTGGAGTACGCGAACGGCGCCCCCGCCACCCCCATGGGCCGGCTGCGGGCGGAGAACGGCCACGCCCGGCCCTTCGGAGTGCGCCTGTGGGCGGTCGGCAACGAGATGTACGGCGACTGGCAGCTCGGCCACCTGCCCCTCGAGAAGTACGTGGCGAAGCACCGCGAGGTGGTCGCGGCCATGCGCGCGGTCGACCCGGCCGTCCACCCGGTCGGCGTGGGCGCGGCCGGCGAGTGGAGCCGGACCATGCTGGCACAGGCCGGCTCCGACATGAGCCTCATCAGCGAGCACCTGTACTGGCAGTCGAAGGACGACCTGCTCGCGCACGTGGCCCAGGTCCCCGAGGCCATCCGCCGCGTGGCCGAGGCGCACCGCGCCTACCGCCGGTCGATCCCCGCCCTGCAGCGCCGGCCGGTCAAGGTGGCCCTCGACGAGTGGAACTACTGGTACGGGCCCAACGAGTACGGCGAGCTGGGCACCCGCTACTTCCTGAAGGACGCGCTCGGCATCGCGGCGGGCCTGCACGAGCTGGAGCGCGATGCCGACGTGTTCGAGATGGCGAACTACGCGCAGACGGTCAACGTGATCGGCGCCATCAAGACCACGGCCACGGAGGCCGAGCTGGAGCCGACGGGGCTGGTGCTGGCGCTCTACCGGCGGCAGTTCGGGACCCTGCCGGTCGCCGTCCGCGAGCAGCCGGCGCCGCTCGACGTCGCCGCGGCGTGGACGGCCGACCGCACCGCGCTGACGGTGGCGGTGGTGAACCCGACCACGGCCCCGCGCGCGCTGCGGCTGGACGCCGTCGGCGCCCGCCTCGGCCGCCGCGGCCAGCGGTTCGTCCTCACCGGCAGCGGCCCGCTGGCGCACAACGCCCCCGGCCGGCCCCGCGGGGTGACGGTCCAGGAGAGCACCTGCTCGGCCGAGGAGCCCCTGTCGGTTCCGCCGCTCAGCGTGACCCTCTGGGTGCTCGAGGCCGACCCGGAAGCCGGCAAAACGATGTGAGCCAGACCACGCCCGGCGAACCTTTTGCCCCGGCCGGCGTCCAATCCGATGAGAGCGAAGAGACGCCCGCCGCTCTCAGAAAGGAGCGGTCATGGCCACCTCGGTCGCGGCAATCCAGGCCTGCTGCCCGCTCTGCGGCGCGCCGGTTCTCTCCATCGGCCGGACCGGCACCGTCCTCGAGGAGGACCTGCACCCGATCCAGATCGGCCCCGAGCTGGGGCGGGGGTACACGCTCTGTGACGACTGCGGCGTCCTCGCCGACCTGCCGACGGACCTCACGCTGAACTAGCCACCCCGCGGTCGCCGAGACCCCCGACACCGCTTTCAGCGCGCATCGACGCGCCCGCCGTGCGCTTTTGCCTTGACGCGCGAACCACGACGGGAACAAGATTCGCCGGAAGTTCGCGCCTCTTCCGCGACGTGCGGATTCGGCGCGACAGCGAGCCGGCACCAAACCAGTCTGGAGGGAGAGCGCATGCAGGAGGAGACGACCACGGGCGCCGGGCCCGCGACCCCCCCGGCGGAGCCGACGACCCCCGAGATCAAGCCGCCCACCGCCCCCGCCCCCGCGGTCCCCGCGCCGAAGAAGGTCGCGAAGAAAGCCGCTCCGAAGAAGAAGAAGGCGGCCAGGAAGAAGGTCGCGAAGAAGGCCGCGAAGAAGGCCGCCAAGAAGGCCGCCCCGAAGAAGGCAGCCCGCAAGACCGTCAAGAAGGCGGCGAAGAAAGCTGGTCGCAAGGCCGCGAAGCGCGCCGCGAAGCGGAAGAAGCGCTAGCCGGGCCGGACGGCACTTTTCGCCGAGCCGTCGAGAGGGCGCCCCCGGGGCGCCCTCTCCGCCTTTTCGGCCTCTTCAGGCCTCGCCCCAGGTCAGGATCGCCGTCTTGAGGGAGCCGCCGCTGCGGGCGAGGCGGGCCAGGACCGCCGGCAGGTCGTTCAGGCCGGCCTCCCCGCCGATGAACGCGTCGGGGTCCACCTGCCCCTCCTCGATCAGCCGGAACGCGGTTCGCACGCTGTCCGGGGTGTGGTGGAACGTCGAGAGGATCGTCAGCTCCTGGTAGTGCAGGTGCGCGGCGTCCACCGCGATGCGGGCCCCGGCGGGGCACCCGGCGAACAGGTTGATCAGCCCCCCCTTGCGCACCGCGCGCACCGCCGCCTCGGCCGTCTGCGGCAGGCCGACGGCCTCGATCACGACGTCGGGTCCCTGGCCGTGCGCGGCCATGGACCGCAGCCGGGCCGCGAAGTCTCCACCCGAACCGATGGCGAGCGTGTCGTCGGCGCCGAGCGCGCGGGCCGTCTCCAGCCGCGCCAGGTTCCGGCCGACGGCGATCACGTCCGCGCCCGAGAGCTTCGCCAGCCGCACCAGCATCAGCCCGATCGGCCCGGTGCCCACCACCGCCACCGTCTGGCCGGCCGCAATCCGGCTCTGCTCGACGCCCCGGACGACGCAAGCCAGCGGCTCGACCATGGCCGCCTGGCGGAAGCTCATTCCGCGCCGCAGCGGCAGCAGGTTGCCGCGCACCAGCCGCTCGGGGATGAGCGCGAACTGGGCATAGGCGCCGTTCCAGAACAGCAGGTCGTCGCACAGGCTGGGCCGGCCGGCGCGGCAGTACGGGCACTCGCCGCAGGGAGCCGAGTTCGCCACGGCGACCGGTGTCCCCGGCGGGAGCCACTCCACCCCCGGCCCCACCTCCTCGACCACCCCCGCCACCTCGTGCCCGAACACGGCCGGGGGCTGGATCATCCGGGCGTGGTACCCGCGCCGGTAGACCTTGACGTCGGTGCCGCAGGTCAGGGCGACCTGCGTCCGCAGCAGCAGCTCCCCGGCGGCCGGGCGGGGGACGGCCACCTCCTCGATGCGCACGTCCTCCCTGCCGTAGAGGACGGCCGCCTTCATCCGGCCGCTCACGCGGCCGTCCTGCTGTCCATCTGGAGCACCACCTTCAGCGTGCCCGGCCCGGGCCGAAGCGCCAGCTCAAACGCCTCGGCCGCCCTCTCCATCGGCAGCCGGTGGGAGATCAGCTCCCGGACCCGCACGGCCCGCGAGAACACCAGGCGGGCGGCCTCCTCCTGCAGGTCGATCGAGGAGCTGTACGCGGTGAGGATGTCCTTCTCGCCCGTGGTCAGAGGGCCGAGGTCGATCTCCGCCGTCTCCCCGGGCGAGGTGGCAGCGAAGCTCAGGATGCGCCCCGCCGGCCGGGTGGCGGCGATGGCCTGGGCGATCGCCTGCGGGCCGACCGCGGCCACCATCGCGCAGTCGGCGCCCCGGCCGAAGGTGCGTGCGCGCAGCGCGCCCGGCACGTCCTCCGCCGCCGGGTCCAGGGTGGCGGTGGCGCCGAGCGCGGAGGCCAGCGCCCGGCGCGCTGGCAGCGGGTCGGAGGCGACCACCGTGGCGCCCTTGCCGCGGGCGAGCTGCCCCAGCAGCAGTCCGATCGGACCCTGGCCGACCACGAGCACGGTCTCGCCCGGGACGAGCCCGGCCTTCTCGACGGCCTTCAGGCAGGTGTTCACCGGCTCCACGAAGGCTGCCTCCTCCGCCGCGACGTCGTCGGGGATCGCCACCGTCCCGCGCTCGACGATCCAGTCGAGCACGCGCACGTACTCCGCGTAGCCGCCGCCGGCGGGCTCGAAGCCGGCGGTGGTGCCGTTCCTCTTGTAGTGCGCGCACTGCGCGTAGGCCCGCCGCTCGCAGTAGAAGCAGGCGCCGCAGGGGACGTGGTGGTGGACCACCACCCGCTGGCCCTCCGACCAGCGGCGGGTGCCCTGGCCCAGCGCGGCGACCGTCCCCGCGATCTCGTGGCCGAACACCCGCGGGCCGGGGAGCAGCCCGTTGCGGATCTTCTTGAGGTCGGTCGGGCAGATGCCGCAGGCCTCGACCCGGACCAGCATCTCGCCCGGCCCCGGCTCCGGCACCGGGATCTCCTCGACGCGCAGGTGCTCCCGGCCGTGGTAGACGGCCGCCTTCATGCGCACGAGGGAGCAGTATCGCACGAGGTCGCGCACGAGGAGGGCTTGCGCCCCCTGCACGCGAAGGCGGAGCCCGATGCCCCCGATCCGACTAGCGGAAGAGATTCCGGAGCACGAACAGCACGTTCTCGCGGCGCTCCCGCAGGCGGCGGTAGAAATACGGGATCCAGTGGGTTCCGAAGGGGACGTAGATGCGGACGTTGTGCCCCGCCGCCACCAGCTCGTCCCAGCGCCGGCGGCGCAGGCCGTACAGCATCTGGAACTCGAAGCGCGAGGCGGCGATGCCCTGCGTCCCGGCGAAGGCCAGGGTGTCGCCGATCAGGGCCTCGTCGTGGGTGGCGATGGCCGGGTAGCTGCCGCCCTCGAGCAGCCGGTGCGCGCAGGCGAGGTACTGCCGGCGGATGGCGGCCATGTCCTGCAGCGCGACCTCGGGGGGCTCGCGGTAGGCCCCCTTGCACAGCCGCACCCGGTCGCCGCGGCGGACGGCCTCGGCCACGTCGTCCGGCGTGCGGTGCAGGTAGGCCTGCAGCACGATGCCCACGTTGTCGTAGTCCCGCCGCAGCCGCTGGAAGACCTCGATCGTGTCGCGGGTCAGGTCCGAGCCCTCCATGTCCAGGCGCACGAAGCCGCCGACGGAGCGGGCGCGGTCGAGGATGGAGGCCACGTTCTCGAGGCACAGCTCGCGCGAGATCCGCTGCCCCATCGAGGACATCTTGATGGAGATGTTCCGCTCCAGGCCCTGCGGGATGAGCTGGAGCAGCTCCCGCGAGGCCTCGGTCGCCCGCCGCGCGGCGGCACTGTCGTTGACGTCCTCACCCAGCTTGTCGAAGGTGGCCTTGATGCCGCGGGCAGCCAGCCGCTCGCCGGCGCGGATCGCATCCTGCGGCCGCTCGCCGGCCACGAAACGCCGCGCGAAGATGGTGAGGGGGTTCATCGTTGTGGTCGCCTCCTGTTGTTGCGCCGTCTGCTGGTGCCGCCGCGCCGCTCTGCCTCGTAGCTGGCGGTCACCACCGAGGAAATGCCGCCGCGCACGCGGAAGTCGCCCTGCACGGTCATGCTGCGCGGCACGACCGCCGCCACCAGGTCGTCGAGGATGACGTTGACCACGTCCTCGTAGAAGATGCCCTGGCTGCGGAAGCCCTGCACGTAGAGCTTGAGGCTCTTCAGCTCGACGCACAGACGGTCCGGGACGTAGGAGATCCGGATGGTGCCGAAGTCGGGCTGCCCGGTCTTGGGGCACAGCGAGGTGAACTCGGGGCAGGTGTGCTGGATCAGGTAGTCTCGGCCGGGGTGGCGGTTGGGGAAGGTCTCGAGGACGGCCATGCCGCGCTCATTCTAGCCTGCGCGGCGGCGGCTACCGAGCTGCGCTCACCTGGACTTCCACGATGGGAACGGGCGAATCCGCGGTGAGCGCCAGGGTCGTCAACCCGCGGGCGAGGTCCACCCGCAGTCGGAAAGGGGCCGGGCCGGCGACGGTGCGCGCCGGGGGGGTCTGCCGGACCGCGGCCCGGAAGGCAGGGCCGCCGACGAGGCCCGCGATGACCTGGTAGCGGAGGGCGGGGACCGCGCCTGCCGTGCTCACGCGCACTTCCGCCGCGCACGCATGCAGGGAGAGGAAGACCAGCTTGGTGCGGCCCTCGTCCGTCAGGACCGGGCGGTCGTCCTGCCCCCTGGGGGCCAGGACCTGGACCAGCAGGGGCCGCGACGTGTCCCGCACCCGGAAGAAGCCCCCGCCCAGCGGTTCGAGACCGCTGGCATCGAAGGGCTCGAACCCCGCGAGCAGGGGGATGATGCCGGAGTCCTCGGGTCGGCGAAGGAATCCCTCGAGCGCTGCCTCCGCGGCGGAACTCGACTGGCTGGCGTGGAGGGAGGCGCTGTCCTGCCAGTCGGCCACGATGGGACGGGGATGGGCGAGCAGGGCGGAGACCGCCGCCAGCCAGACGGACCGGCCCGCGGGCCGACCGAGGAGGAGGAGCTCTCCCGGAGGCAGGCCGGCGAGCCGCTCCCGGACTCGGGTCGCCTCCTGATAGGGGTGCTCCGAGACGATCACCGTGCGCATCTCTCGTCCGAGCGCACGGCTCCAGGGGGCGTGCGCGGTAGCGAGAGCCACGACCAGGGCGGCCGCCCCCAGCAGGGGCAGACGACCGAGGCGACGCACCGCGCACAGCCCGCGGAGCTGGAGCAGGAAGACGAGCGGGTAGGCCCACTGAACGGACTTGAAGACGCTCCAGGTGTGCCCGCGCTGCCCCGTCCAGGGGTCGAGGACGAAGAGCGCGTAGTAGCCGACCAGCGCGGCGAAGACCGCGAGCGCAGCCGTCAGACCCGAGGCGCGCCGGCTGGCGGCAGTGGAGGCGACGCCCAGGGCCAGCAGGCCCAGCGCCGCCGCGGTGGCGGGCGTGACGAGCCCGGGCAGGGAACCCACGAGCCGGCCATGGCTCGCGCAGGCCGCGGTGCCGAGACCGACGCTGAGCCAGTCGCCCCAGCGCAACGGGACCAGCCCGCCCACTGTCACACCGACCAGCATCAACAGTCCCTTGAAACGCGACCACAGGCTGAAGCCGGCGAACAGCAGGAAGAGCGCGCTGAAGGTTCCGACGCGCGACAGCAGCGCACTCGCCGTCCATCCGCCACGACGAGCCTCCAGGGCCGCCAGTGACACCAGGGTGGCCGCCGCCAGAACGGGGACGAAAGGGAGGTAGACGGTCACCAGGTACGCGGCGGCCAGGGCCAGGAGGACGACCCCGGAGAAGCCGCCGGCAGGGCGGGTCCAGCGGCGAGCCAGCACGGCGAGGGCGAGCACGAGGGCCGCCTCGGCGTACGTCTGGGAGAGGAAGCCGTGGTGGTGCGCCCAGTAGACGGTGTGCGGGAGCAGGGCGAAGGCGATCACTCCGGCGGCAGCGAGTCGCCAGGACAGGCCCAGGCACCATCGCGCTGCGACCCACAGCGCGCAGGCGACGAGCATCACCCCCCAGGCGCTGACCAGCGGGTAGAGGACGAGCGAGCTGTCCCCGCGGGCGGCTCTCGCCAGCGCCAGGACGAAGGCCGCGCCCAGCGGGAACCCCCGACCCTGCTGGTTGACGGAGAGGGCCGTCACCGGCGACGCGGGATCCGCGGTGGCCGGCTCGCCGAACCCGTGCCCCTGGAGCCACTCGCTAAAGGCGCAGTAGGTGTAGGTGTCGTTGCCGGCGTCGTAGCCACCTGCGAGGAGCAGCGGCAGGAGCGAGGCGGCCGCCGCCAACGCCAGCGCGACGCCCAGCCAAAACCAGCGGGCGGGCCGCCCCACCGGTCGCAGCACGTGGAGGCGCCGCTGCACGAGCGTGGCGACGAAGAGGCCCATGAGCGCCAGGGCGCACAGGGCCAGGATGCGCGGGGCGGCCAGCCCCCGATCGGACAGACGGCCGTAGAGCACGGTCAGGCCCATGGTCCCGACGACGGCGGAGGCCGCGGCCCGCGTCGGCTCGAAGGGATCGAGCCACCTCAGGCGGAAGGCCCCGGCCACGAGCCGCCCGGCCAAGAGGCTCGTCGCGCCGAGCGCCGCCAGGATCGCGAGGGCGGTGGCGATCGTCATCGGCAGTGGTCGCCTTCCGGAAGCGCTCGCCGCAGCCTAGTAGGGGAACGCGTGCCGCGACTGCGCCAGCTCGCGCGCGATCTCGTCGCGCAGGCCGGCCGGGCGGACCACCGTCACCTGCGGCAGGAACCCCTTGATCCAGGCCTTGAGCTCGAACCCCGGGGTCACCTCCATGGTCAGCCGCACGCCGCCGTCCGGCGTGTCCTCGAGCCGCTGGCTCTCGTGCCAGTTCCGCTCGCGGATGTAGCCCGCCATCTCCGCGGCGAACAGCAGCTCCACCGTCTGCGGCTTGCCCCCGAAGATGCCGAAGGCCGAGCGTGCGTACTCCGAGGGGCTGAAGTCGGCCGGCATCTCGAAGCCCTGGTCCAGCACCTCGATCTTCTGGATCCTCTCCACGGCGAACGTCCGCACCTCGCCGTACTCGTGGGCGCGCGCGTACAGGTAGAGGCCGCCGCGGTAGTAGACGAGACGGTAGGGGTCGACCGTGTAGCCCTTGGTGCGCCGGCTGTTGAACGAGTAGTAGGCGATCTGGGCCTGGCGCTGGTGCAGGGTGGCGTCGATCAGCCCGCCGATCACGTCCTGCTTCTTCGAGTAGTCCTTCCAGGGGTCGGGCCGCGCCAGGAACAGGTCCTGGATCCGCGAGAGGAAGGGCAGGCTCTTCGCCGGCAGCGACTCGCGGATCTTCACGAAGGCCGACTCCAGGTCCTGGGCGAACGGCGCGCCGCCCAGGAAGGAAAGCAGGTTGCGGCTGAAGTGCAGAGCGGCCAGCTCGGCGAGCGTGAAGCCCTGGATCACTCGCTGCCTGTACCCCTCCACCAGCCGCCAGATCTTCTTGCCGTCGACGCGGTCGTCGTAGATCGGGAAGCCCGCTTCCTGCAGCGCCTCGATGTCCCGCCTGATGGTCCTCTCGGTGACACCGTAGGCGGCGCCCAGCTTCGCCGTGCTGGTGAAGCGGCCGGCCTCGATGGTCTTAAGGATCTTCCATTGCCGGATGACCTCGGCGTTTCGCATGGGGGCTCCTCAGGGCGAAAATTCTAGCCGCTCGCGCTATACTCCGCTCGCCCACGCGGAGGATCCGAGATGCCGGATCGCGCCCCCAGGCTCGGTGACGTCATCGACGACTACTGCCCGCGCTGCCGCCTGCTGCTGAACCACGACGTCACCAGCCTGTTCGGCAGCGAGGTGGCCAAGGTGACCTGCCGGACCTGCCACAACACGCACGACTACCGCCACGCGCAGGTGCCGGCCCGCCGACGCCCCGGTAAGAAGGACGAGAGCAGGGCGCTCATCGAGCAGGTGCTCGCCACCCTGCCGAAGCCGCCGGAGCCTCCGCCGGCGCCGCTGGCGCCGGCCGCCGGCAGGAGGCGGGACCTGTGGGCGGAGGTCGAGCGGATCAAGCAGCAGAAGAAGAGCTGACCTTGAGGGCGGTCGACCTCATCCAGAGAAAGCGCGACGGTGGCGAGCTGCAGCGGGAGGAGATCGAGTTCCTGATCCGCGGCTACGCCGGCGGCGAGATCCCCGACTACCAGGCGGCGGCGTTCGCCATGGCGGTCTTCTTCCGCGGCATGAGCCCGGCGGAGATCGTCGCCCTCACCGAGACCATGATGCGGACGGGCGAGGTGCTCGACCTCTCCGACCTGCCGGGTCCCAAGGCGGACAAGCACTCGACCGGCGGCGTGGGCGACAAGACCAGCCTGGTGCTGGCACCGCTGGCGGCGGCCTGCGGCGTGTACGTGCCCATGATCTCCGGCCGGGGCCTCGGCCACACCGGCGGCACCCTCGACAAGCTGGAGTCGATCCCGGGCTTCGACGTCCGCCTGAGCCTGGAGCAGCTGCGCCGGGTGCTGCGCGGCTGCGGCCTGGGGCTGATCGGCCAGACCCCGAAGATCGCGCCGGCCGACCGCAAGCTCTACGCCCTGCGCGACGTCACCGCCACCGTGGAGAGCCTGCCGCTCATCTCCGCCTCCATCATGAGCAAGAAGATGGCGGAGGGCATCGACGCCCTGGTGCTCGACGTCAAGTGCGGCGACGGCGCCTTCCTGAGGAGCCGGGAGGAGGCGAAGGCGCTCGCCCAGACCATGCTCGACATCGGCAAGGGCATGGGCAAGAAGGTGGCCGCGCTGCTCACCGACATGGAGCAGCCGCTCGGGCGCTCGGTGGGCAACGCCCTCGAGGTGGCCGAGTGCGTGGAGACCCTGAAGGGCCGCGGGCCCAAGGACCTGGAGTCGCTGTCGGTGGAGCTGGCGGCGTGGATGGTGCACCTGGCCGGCCTCAGCCCGACCCTCGACCCCGCGCGGGCCAGGGTCCGCTCCGCGCTCGCCTCCGGCGCCGGCCTCGAGCGCTTCCGCCGCGTGGTCGAGCTGCAGGGTGGCAACCCCCGCGTCTGCGACGACCTCTCGCTGCTGCCGCAGGCACGGGAGACGGTGGTGGTGCGCGCCGAGCGCGACGGCCGGGTGACCCGGCTGGCCGCCAGGGCCATCGGCCACGCCGCCATGCTGCTCGGAGCCGGCCGCGAGACCGTGAACGACGCCATCGACCCGGCGGTCGGGTTCGTCTTCCACAAGAAGGTCGGCGACCCCGTCGCCGTCGGCGAGCCGATCGTCAGCGTCTGCGTGGGCTCACCGTCCCGCCGCGAGGCGGCGCTTCTCCGGTTGCGCGAGGCGATCGCCGTGGGCTCGGAGGCGCCGGCGCGCGGCCCGCTGGTGCTCGACCTGCTGACGTGACCGCCCCTATCCGACGGAGTCCCCCCCGCTGATGGAACGACTGCTCTCGCTTCTCGGCCTGCTCGTGTTCATGGGCATCGCCTGGGCCCTCTCCACCAACCGCCGCGCCGTCCGCCTGCGCACGATCCTGTGGGGCCTGGGCCTGCAGTTCGCCCTCGCCCTCTTCGTGCTCAAGACCCCGCTGGGCCAGGAGCTGTTCGCCTGGGTCGGCTACAGGATCACGCGCCTGCTCAACCTCTCCTTCGTGGGGTCCGAGTTCGTGTTCGGCGCGCTGGGCATCCAGGGCGGCGGCAAGCTGCCGGTCACCGCCAACGGCACCGCCGGCCTGGCGGCGGTCGGGTTCGTGTTCGCCTTCCAGATCCTGCCCACGATCATCTTCGTGGCCGCGCTCTTCGCGATCCTGTACCACCTCGGGGTGATGCAGCTGCTGGTGAAGGCGATCGCCAGGGTGATGACCCGCCTCATGGGGGCGAGCGGGGCGGAGAGCCTGAACGTCGCCGCCTCCATCTTCATGGGACAGACGGAGGCCCCGCTCACCATCCGGCCCTTCCTCAACCGGATGACCGTGTCCGAGCTGATGTGCGTGATGACGGCGGGCATGGCGCACGTCAGCGGCAGCATCATGGCGGCCTACATCGCCTTCGGGGTCGAGGCCAAGCACCTGCTGGCGGCGGTGATCATGACCGCGCCCGGCACCATCCTGCTGGCCAAGATCCTGGTGCCGGAGACGCAGCGGCCCGACACCGCCGGCACCGTCACCCTCGACGCGGTGAAGCGCGACGCCAACCTCATCGGGGCCGCCGCCCGCGGCACCAGCGAGGGGCTGCACCTGGCGCTGAACGTGGCGGCCATGCTCGTCTCCTTCCTCTCGCTGGTGGCGCTGGCGAACGTCCTGCTGGGCAAGCTGGGCGGCCTGCTGCACACGCCCCTCAGCCTGGAGACCATCCTGGGCTGGGCGTTCATGCCGTTCGCGCTGGTCATGGGGGTGCCCTGGAAGGACGCCTTCGCCATCGGCAACCTGCTGGGCACCCGCATGGTGCTGAACGAGCTGATCGCCTACTCGCAGCTCGGCGCCCTCAAGGCCTCGCTCGACCCGCGCACCTTCACCATCGCCACCTACGCTCTCTGCGGCTTCGCCAACTTCAGCTCGATCGGCATCCAGCTCGGCGGCATCGGCGCGCTCGCCCCCGAGCGGCGCGACGACCTCGCCCGGCTGGGGCTGCGGGCCATGCTGGCCGGCACCTTCGCCAACTTCATGACCGCCTGCATCGCCGGAGCGCTGCTGTGAGCCCGTTGCTGCAGCAGCTGGACGAGGCCGTCGGCCTCATCCGCTCGCGGACGGCGCTCTCCCCCTCGGTGGGAGTGGTCCTCGGCTCCGGTCTGGGCGCCTTCGCCGACGCGCTGGTCGAGGCCACGAGCATCCCCTTCTCCGGGATCCCGCACTTCCCCGCCTCGACGGTGGCCGGGCACGGCGGGGCGCTGGTCCTCGGCCGCTGCGGGGGCGTGCCGGTGGCGGTGATGAAGGGCCGGGTCCACTTCTACGAGGGGTACACGCTGGCCGAGGTCGTCTTCCCGGCGCGGGTGCTGGCCCGGCTCGGCGTCAGCACGCTGCTGCTGACCAATGCCGCCGGCGGCGTCAACACCCTGTTCGCGCCGGGCGACCTGATGGTGATCGAGGACCACATCAACTTCATCGGCAACCCGCTGCTGGGGCCGAACGAGGAGGCGCTGGGCCCGCGCTTCCCGGACCTCAGCTTCGCCTACGACCGGCGGCTCGGCGAGCGGGCCCTCGAGGCCTGCGCGGCGGCGGGCGTCCGCGGCCACCGCGGCGTGTACCTGGCCATGCCGGGCCCGTCCTACGAGACGCCGGCGGAGATCCGCATGGCCCGGGTGCTGGGGGCCGATGCGGTGGGCATGTCCACCGTCCCCGAGGTGATCGCCGCCCGCCACGCGGGGATGCGGGTGGCGGCGCTGTCGTGCATCACCAACCTGGCGGCCGGCGTCTCGCCGCGCACGCTCGACCACGCCGAGGTGTTGGCGACCGGCGCCCGCGCGGCCAGCGCGCTGGTGCAGGTGCTCGCTCGGCTGGTCGCCGCCGCCGCGGAGGATGGCGCGACATGAAGACCCGCCCCCCGAAACCGACCCGCTCGATGCTGAAGGCGATGGCCGCGCTCGCGGTCGAGGCGCGGGAGCGGGCGCAGGCTCCCTACTCCGGCTTCCGCGTGGGCGCCGCGCTCAAGACCCGCACCGGCGAGATCGTCACCGGGTGCAACATCGAGAACGCCTCCTACGGCCTCACCATGTGCGCCGAGCGGGTGGCGGTGTTCAAGGCCGTCTCCGAGGGCCTCTCGGACTTCGACGCGGTGGCGGTGGCCGCCGACTCCAGGCGGCTCACGCCACCCTGCGGTCCCTGCCGGCAGATCCTGTGGGAGTACTGCGGCGACATCACCGTGCATCTCGTCGACCTCAAGGGGCGAGCGCGCACGCTGCGGCTCCGCGAGCTGCTCCCCATGCCCTTCGACTCGGGCCACCTCTGATGCCGGCGACGGGGGCGCGGGCCGGACGCTGGGCCGCCCTGGCGACCGAGGGCCGCAACCGGCGCAGCCGCGGCCTCGACGCCCTGCCCACCGAGAGGGCGGTGGCGCTGCTCCTGGACGAGGACCGGCGCGCGCTCGTCGCCGCGGGCCGCGCCCGCGCCAAGGTCGCCCGCGCCGCCCGCCTCGCGGCCGGCGTCCTCGCGAACGGCGGCGACGTCGTGTTCCTCGGCGCCGGCACCAGCGGCCGCCTGGGCGTGCTGGAGGCGGCCGAGTGCCCGCCCACCTTCGGCGTCCCTCCGCGGCGGATCCGGGCGGTGATGGCCGGCGGACGCGACGCGGTGTTCCTCGGCCGCGAGGGCGCCGAGGACGACGAGGCCGCCGGGCGCGCGCAGGGCGAGAGCCTGCGCGCGCAGGACCTGCTCGTCGGCATCTCGGCGAGCGGCGTCACCCCCTTCGTGCGCGGCGCGCTCGCCGGGGCGCGCGCCCGTGGCGCCCGCACGGTGCTGGTCACCTGTGCGGCGGGCGCGCAGCCGCGGACGGCCGACGTGGTGGTGGCGGTCCCCACCGGCCCGGAGGTCCTGGCCGGCTCGACCCGCCTCAAGGCCGGCTCCGCCACCAAGGCGGTGCTGAACGCGATCACCACGGCGGCCATGGTGCGGCTGGGCAAGGTCTACGAGGACCTCATGGTGGACGTGCAGCCGACCTCGGCCAAGCTGGCCGACCGCAGCCGGCGCATCGTGGCGGCGGCGGCAGGCGTGGGCCCCGGGCAGGCCGCGCGGCTGCTGGTGGCGGCCGGCGGCGAGGTGAAGACGGCGGTGGTGATGGCCCGCCTGGGGTTCCCGGCGGAGGCGGCGCGCGAGCGGCTCCGTCGGTGCGGCGGGCTGCTGCGGCAGGCCCTCGGCCCTAGCCGCCGAAGACCATGATGTCCCTGAGGTTGCGGTACTTCTCGTTGTAGTCGAGACCGTAGCCGATCACGAACTCGTCCTCGATGGTGAAGCCGACGTAGTCCACGTGCACGGCGACCAGCCGCCGCGCCGGCTTGGACAGGAGCGTGGCCACCTTCAGCGAGTGCGGGCCGCGCGCCCGCAGCAGGTTGGCCAGGTAGTTGAGGGTGAGGCCGGTGTCGACGATGTCCTCCACCACGATCAGGTCGCGCCCCTCCAGCCCCTGGTCGAGGTCCTTCACCAGCTTCACCTCGCCCGAGGACTTCGTGGCCTTGCCGTAGGAGGAGACGGCGATGTAGTCGAGGGTGAGCGGCAGGTCGATGGCCTGCGCCAGGTCGGTCATGAACGGGCAGGCGCCTTTCAGCACGCCGACGAGGTGCGGCTCGCGCCCCGCGTAGTCGGCCGCGATCTGTCGCCCCATCTCCAGGATGCGCGCCTGGATCTGGTCGAAGGAAAGTAACACCTTCATCACGCGGGCTCCCGCAAAGGCGGCGATCATACCTCGCTGCCGCGCGTGCCGCCAGGACGGCGCTGGCGGAATCCGTTGACGCGCGGGATGCCGGCGGAATAGGATCCGCCGTCTTTCGCGGCCCAGCCGTCCAGGAGTCCCCCTTCGGATGTCGAGACCGTGAGCGCCTCCCCAAGGCTGGCTCGGCGCTGCCCGGGCGCCCAGACGGGCGCGCTGCCATCCAACAACGGCCCAGGAGAAACCGAATGAAGCTGATCGTCCGCTCGAGAGTCGCCCTGTTCGCGACGCTTCTGCTGTGCTGGCCCGTGGGCCCAGCGCTCGCGCAGGGCGTGACCACCGGGTCGGTCACCGGCGTGGTGACGGACCCGCAAAAGCAGCCGGTCCCCGGCGCCAGCGTGGTGGCCACCCACGAGCCGTCCGGGACCAAGTACGAAGCCCTCACCCGTGCCGACGGCCGCTTCTCCATCCCCGGCATGCGCGTGGGCGGTCCCTACACCATCAGCGTCACCCTCTCGGGCTTCCAGCCCGCCTCGGTCAAGGACGTGACCGTCAGCCTCGGCGGCGCCACCGACCTCGAGCTGACGCTGAAGAACGTGGCCGTCAGCGAGGCGGTGACGGTGGTCGCCCAGTCGTCGGACGTGTTCAACTCCGCTCGCACCGGCGCCGCCACCGACATCGGCCGCGAGACGTTGCAGACCCTGCCCACCATCAACGACCGCATCAACGACTACGCGCGGCTCAGCCCCCAGTACTCCGGCGGTCCCTTCGGCGGGTCCTTCGTGGGCCAGGACAACCGGCTCAACAACATCACCGTCGACGGCTCCTACTTCAACAACTCGTTCGGCCTGGCCGGGCAGCCCGGCGACCGCACCGGCGTCACGCCCATCTCGACCGCGGCGGTGGAGGAGATCCAGGTCAACGCGGCGCCCTACGACGTCCGCCAGGGTCACTTCGTCGGGGCCGGGGTGAACATGGTCACCCGCAGCGGCACCAACCAGTTCCACGGCTCCGGCTACTACTGGTGGCGCGGCGACAACCTGGTCGGCACCAAGGCCGAGGGCAACACCTACAACCCCGGCAGCTTCGACTACAAACGCTACGGCGCCTGGCTGTCCGGCCCCATCCTGAAGGACAAGCTGTTCTTCTTCGGCAGCTACGAGAACGACAAGTTCACGCAGCCGGGCACGACCTTCGTGGCCAACAGCGGCAGCCAGCCGGTGGGCGGCAACGTCACCCGCGTGCTCGCCTCCGACCTCGACCAGCTGAGCTCCTATCTCAAGACGAACTTCGGCTACGACACCGGCCCCTACCAGGGCTACTCCTTCGAGACGCCGGCCAAGCGCTACCTGGGCAAGCTCGACTACAACGTGAACGACCGCAACAAGGTGAGCGTGCGGTACCTGCAGCTCGACTCCTCGGCCCCGACGCTGCTGTCGAACTCGAGCTCGCTCGGACGCGGCAACCGTCGCAGCAACACCACCGGCCTCAACTTCGCCAACTCCAACTACGCCATCCTGGAGAACATCAAGTCGGGTGTGGCCGAGTGGAACTCGATCCTCGGCTCCAACAAGTCGAACAGCTTCATCGCCGGTTACACCACCAACGACGAGAGCCGGCCGCAGAACGGGCCGCTGTTCCCCTTCGTCGACATCCTGAAGGACAGCACCGTCTACACCTCGTTCGGCTTCGAGCCCTTCACCCCGGACAACCAGCTGCGCTACCACACCTTCCAGGCCCAGGACAGCTTCACCTGGAACCGCGGCCCCCACACCTTCACCTTCGGCGGCACCGTGGAGCGCTACCACTCGGACAACGTCTTCTTCCCCGGCGCGCAGAGCGTCTACGTCTACAACTCGCTCTCCGACTTCTACACCGACGCCAACGACTACCTGGCCCACCCGAACCGCACCACCTCGCCGGTGACGCTGTCGCTCTTCCAGGTGCGCTGGAACAACATCCCGGGCCAGACGCAGCCGCTGCAGCCCCTCGACGTGTGGTACGGCGGGCTCTACGCCCAGGACGAGTGGCAGGCGGCCCGCAACCTGAAGGTGACCTACGGCCTGCGCGCGGACGTGTCGTCCTTCGGCAACACCGGCTACGACAACCCGGCCGCCGACGCGCTCACCTTCCGCGACGCGGCCGGCAACCCGATCCAGTACAACACCGGCAAGCTGCCCGACGCCAAGGTGCTGTGGTCGCCGCGCGCGGGCTTCAACTGGGACGTGGACGGCGCCCACACGACCCAGGTCCGTGGCGGCACCGGCATCTTCAGCGGCCCTCCGATCTACGTCTGGATCTCCAACCAGGTCGGCAACACCGGCATGCTCACCGGGTTCGCGCAGCTCAGCAACACCACCGCGCGGCCCTGGAACCCGAACCCCGATGCCTACAAGCCGGCCAGCGTCACCGGCGCCCCGGCCTCCAGCTACGAGCTGGCGGTGACCGACAAGAACTTCAAGTTCCCGCAGGTCTGGCGCAACAACATCGCCGTGGATCGCCGCCTGCCCTGGGACCTGGTCGCCACCGGCGAGTTCATCTACAGCAAGGACGTTAACGGCATCTCGTACATCAACGCCAACCTGCCGGCGGCGCAGACGAGCTTCGTCGGCCCCGACAACCGCCCGCGCTGGACCAGCAACAAGATCAACGCGAACGTCGCCGACAACACCGTGCTCGGCAACCAGAACACCGGGTACTCCTGGCACGCCTCGGCCAGCCTGCAGAAGCGCTTCAAGCAGGGATTCCTCAAGGCCGCCTACAGCTACGGCGCCTCGAGGAACACGGTCGACCCCGGCTCCATCGCCTTCGGCTCCTGGACGGGCAACCAGATCTCCGGCGATCCCAACAACCCGCCGGTCGCCAACACGGAGTACTACCCGGGCCACCGCGTGTTCCTCACCGGCTCCTACCGGCTCGACTACCTCAAGTTCGGCGCGACCACCTTCTCGTTCTTCTGGCAGGGCCAGACCAACGGTGTCGCCAGCTACGTGTACGCGGGCGACCTCAACAACGACCTCGGGTCCAGCAACGACCTGATCTACGTCCCGCGCAACACCTCGGAGATGAACTTCAAGCCACTCACCTCGGGCGGGGTGACCTACAGCCCGGCCCAGCAGGCGGCGGCCTGGGACGCCTACATCAGCCAGGACAGCTACCTGAGCCAGCGTCGCGGGCAGTACGCCGAGCGCAACGGGGTGATGCTGCCCATGGTCTTCCGCCTCGACTTCAGCGTGGCCCAGGACCTCTTCCGCAACCTCGGCAGCAACAAGCACTCGCTGCAGTTCCGGGCCGACTTCTTCAACTTCTCGAACCTGTTGAACCACAACTGGGGCGTGGGCCAGCGCCTGGTGGGCATGAACACGTCCGGGCCGTACGCCACTCAGCCGCTGACCAACGTCGGCGTCGACGCGCAGGGCCAGCCGACCTACAACCTGCGGGTGGTCAACGGCCAGTTGCTGAACCACTCGCTCGAGTCCACCGCGTTCCTGAGCGACGTCTACCAGATCCAGTTCAGCCTCCGGTACGGCTTCAACTAGGAAGGAGACGGCGGCCGCGCAGCGCGGCCGTCCGCCGACACGGCCGGGCGGGGCACCCCGCCCGGCCGTTTTCTCGGGGGCCACCTGCAAAGCCTGCAAATCAGCGGATCTTTTGCCGCCGGCCGGTCGTTTGTAGGAGTGATGCCCGCGGGTCCGGGGGCGGGTGAGGATCTATGCCTCCGGGGCCGTGGGGTAGAATCGGCCGCCGCCGGCCACATCGCGCCAAGGCAAGCCTGGAGGACACGACCGACATGAGACTCAGGATTCGGGCTGCAGCGGGCCTGCTCGCCGTCATCGCCCTCTTCACCTGCTCCTCGGTGCAGGCGCAGGTCCAGCCACCGCCGGCTGCGCCCCCGGCGGTCCAGCCGCAGACGCAGCTCCAGCTCGGCCTGGACGAGGCCGTCAAGCGGGCCCTCGACAACAACACCGACATCGCAGTCTCGCGCTACGACCCCGAGCTGAGCCAGCAGAACGTGGTCGCGGCCAAGGGCTACTACGACCCGTACCTCTTCTCGAACCTGAGCTACGCCTCGCAGAAGTCGCCGGGGACCAGCTTCCTGAGCGGCGGCACCAAGGTCGACACCACGCGGGACGTCTGGAACTTCGGCGGCGCGGTGCCCATCGAGCCGACCGGAGCCACCTTCCAGGTGACGTTCAACAACAACAAGCAGGACACCACCAGCACCTTCAGCTTCTTCAACCCGACCTACAGCTCGGGCCTCAACCTCAGCCTGACCCAGCCCTTGCTGCGCAACCTGCAGTACGACTCGGCCCGCCAGCAGATCTACATCGCCAAGAAGAACCGGGAGATGTCGGACGTGCAGTTCCACGCCACCATCATCAACACGGTGGCGACGGTGAAGGGCTACTACTACGACCTCGTCTATGCCTTCGACAACCTGGACGCCGCCCGCCAGAACCTCGGCCTCGCCCAGCGCCTCCTCAACGAGAACCAGATCCGGGTGAAGGTCGGCACCATGGCCCCGCTCGACGTGGTGCAGGCGCAGTCCGAGGTGGCCGCCCGCGAGACGGACGTGATCACCGCCGAGAACCAGCTGGCGCAGGCCCAGGACAACCTGAAGCAGGCGATCTTCCCCGCCAACGACCCGGCCACCTGGGCCATCCAGATCCAGCCCACGGACCATCCCGGCGCCGACCCGGTCCCGGTCGACCTCGACGCCGCGGTCCGCATCGCGCTGCAGAACCGGACCGACGTGGTGAACGCCCGCAAGAACCTGGAGATCGCCGACTACAACGTCAAGTACAACAGGAGCCAGCTCCTGCCGCAGCTCGACCTCGTCGCCGCCTGGGGAGCCGCGGGCGCCGGGGGCCCGCAGATCCGCGACGCGAACGGCCCGCTGGTGCCCCCGATTCCCGGCGGGTACGGCGACGCCGTGAGCCAGGTGTTCGGGGCCGACTTCCCGACCTGGACCGTGGGCGCGAACATCTCGTACTCCATCCCCAACCGCAGCTACAAGGCAGCCGCGGCTTCGGCGCGCATCAGCCGTGACCAGGCCCAGGCGGCGTTCCGCCGGCTGGAGCTGCAGATCGCGGCGGAGGTGCGGACCGCGGGCCGCGCCGTGGAGACGGGCTTCAAGACGGTGGAGTCCTCGAAGGCCGCGCGGATCCTGGCCGAGCAGCGTCTCGACGCCGAGGAGAAGAAGTTCGCGGCCGGCATGTCCACGAACTTCCTGGTGACCCAGGCCCAGCGCGACCTCGCCTTGCAGCGGGTCATCGAGCTGACGGCGATCTCGAACTACCACAAGAGCATCGTCAACTTCCAGCGCACGCAGGAGGCCGGGCTCACCGCGGCCGGCAACGTGGCGGTGCTGAGCTCCAGCGCCTCGAGCAACCAGGCCGCGGCGGCGATCCGCTCGAGCGCGGCAGCGGCGTCGGTGGGCAGCACCGGCGGGTTCTGAGCTCGTCGCCCTGACGATCGCTTCAGAAAGGGGGGCCCTCCGGCCCCCCTTTCTTCGCGCCGAGGCCACGCCGGCTGCGGCCCTGGTCTAGAATGGCGCGGTCATGCGTGCACCACGACGCCCCCTCCTGTGGCTGTTGCCCCTCATCGTCCTGCTGGCCGGCGGCTTCCTCTACGTCCGTAGCCGTCGGGAGAACACCCGCTACGCCACCGTGCCGGTCGACCGCGGCGACATCGTCGACGTGGTGGGCGCGACCGGCCTGCTGCAGGCGGTGGTGACCGTCCAGGTCGGCTCCCAGGTCTCCGGCACAATCGCCGAGCTGAACGCCGACTTCAACTCGAGGGTGAAGAAGAACCAGGTGGTGGCGCGGCTCGAGCAGTCCCTGTTCGTCGCCCGCCTCAACCAGGCGAAGGCCAACGTCGCCTCGGCTCGCGCCACCGTCGATCGGTCCGCCGCCGCCATCGCCGACGCCAAGCAGAAGTACGACCGGGCGCTCGAGCTGTCGAAGCAGAGCCTGGTGCCGCCCACGGACCTGGAGACCGCGCGCGCCACCTACGACGGCGCCGTGGCGCAGCACCAGTCGGACCTGGCGTCCGTCAAGCAGGCGGAAGCGGCTCTCAACCAGGCGCAGGTCGACCTCGACCACACCGTGATCACGGCCCCCGTCGACGGAGTGGTGCTCGCCCGCAACGTGGACGTGGGCCAGACGGTGGCCGCCTCCTTCCAGGCGCCGGTGCTGTTCGTGATCGCCAACGACCTCTCGCAGATGGAGGTGAACGCCTCCATCGACGAGGCCGACATCGGCCGGGTGCGGGTCGGCCAGGACGTGACCTTCACCGTGGACGCCTTCCCCGACCAGGACTTCAAGGGTCGGGTGGAGCAGATCCGGCTGCAGCCGGTGACCACGAACAACGTGGTCACCTACAACACGATCATCAGCGTCGACAACTCCAGCCTGAAGCTGATGCCCGGCATGACGGCCACCGTGTCGGTCGCCGTGCGCCAGGCCAACAACGCGCTGCGCATCCCGACGGCGGCCCTGCGCTTCCGGCCCGAGGGCTACGAGGCGCAGGCCGGCACGCCCACGGCGGCCGGCGCGACCGGCGGCGGCGCGCAGCAGGCCGGTGGCCAGGGCGGTCCCGGCGCCGCCGGCGCGGCGCGCGCACGCAGCCAGGGCCAGGGCGGCGGCTTCGGTGGCGGCACCGGCCGACCCGGCGGCCAGGGACGGCCCGGCCAGGGCAGCACGACCGCCTCGGGCCCGCGCCCGGGCCTGGTGTTCGTGGTGGGGCCCGACGGGCAGCCGCAGCCGGTGCGGCTGAAACTGGGCATCTCGGACGGCCGCTTCGTCGAGGTCACCGACGGGCTGCAGGAGGGCGCGCGGGTCATCACCGGTACCGAGGAGCCGGGGGCGCGGCCGCTGACCGCCGCCTCGCCCGCCACCACGAACCCGTTCCAGCCCGGCCGCTTCCAGCCGCGGACCCGCTGAGCGGCACGATGGTGGCTGACTCCCTCATCCGCGCGGAGGGCCTGCGCAAGGACTACCAGGTCGGCGAGCAGAAGGTCCCCGCCCTGCGCGGCGTGGACCTCGACATTCCCCGCGGCTCCTTCGTCGCGGTGATCGGCGCCTCGGGTAGCGGCAAGTCGACGCTGATGAACATCCTGGGCCTGCTCGACCAGCCGACGGCGGGGCGCTACCTGCTCGGCGGCGAGGACGTGTCGGGGCTCGACCGCGACCGCCGGGCGGAGCTGCGCAACAAGACGATCGGTTTCGTCTTCCAGAGCTTCAACCTGCTGCCCCGCACCAGCGCCATCGAGAACGTGGAGCTGCCTCTCCTCTACAACGGGGCTCACCTGCCGACGGAGAAGCGGCACCAGCGGGCGCGGGAGCTGCTGCAGGCGGTGGGGCTCGGCGACCGCGCCCACCACACGCCCGCCCAGCTCTCCGGCGGCCAGCAGCAGAGGGTCGCCATCGCCCGGGCGCTGGTGAACGACCCCGGCCTGATCCTGGCGGACGAGCCCACCGGCAACCTGGACAGCCGTACCAGCGTCGAGATCATGGAGATCCTGCAGCGGCTGAACCGCGAGCGCGCGCTGACCGTGGTGCTGATCACCCACGAGCCCGACATCGCCGAGTACGCCGAGCGGGTGATCGCCTTCCGCGACGGCCGGGTGGTGAGGGACGAGCAGGTCGCCCGCAGGCGGGACGCCGCGGCCGAGATCAGGGCGCTGCCGCCCGTCGAGGAGGTCACGTGATCCGCGAGGTCCTCAACATCCTGCGCATCGCGTTCCGGGCGCTGTCGCGCAACAAGGTCCGCTCGGCGCTGACCGCGCTCGGCGTGATCATCGGCGTGGGCTCGGTGATCGCCATGATCGCGCTCTCCTCCGGCGCGCGCGCCGCCATCGACGTGCAGATCCAGAGCACCGGCACCAACGTGGTCTACGTCTCCGCCGGCAGCTGGAACCGCCCCGGCGGCGCCCACGGCGGCATCGGCAGCGTGCAGACGCTGACGCTGGAGGACGCCGCCGCCATTCGGGACCAGGTGCCAACCGTGGGCAAGCTGTCGCCGGTGGCGCGCGGGCGCGCCCAGCTGGTCGCCGGCAACCAGAACTGGAACACCTCGATCGAGGGCGGCAACGAGGACTACCTGGCCATCCGCAACTGGCCGATCGCCAGCGGCACCAACTTCGGCCCCCGCGAGGTGCTGGTCGCCGACAAGGTGTGCCTGCTGGGAGAGACGGTGGCGAAGACGCTGTTCCCCGGCGAGGACCCGGTCGGCCAGGTGGTGCGGCTGAAGAACCTGCCCTTCCGGGTGCTGGGTGTGCTCACGCCGAAGGGCCAGGGGCAGTGGGGCCAGGACCAGGACGACATCGTGATCGCGCCGTTCACCACCATCCAGAAGAAGCTGCTGGGCATCACCTGGATCCAGCAGGTCATGATCTCGGCGACCCGGCCGGACACCGTCGAGCCGACGGCCGTGCAGGTGACGCGCCTGCTGCGGCAGCGGCACCGCATCCAGAACCCCGACGAGGACGACTTCCAGGTGCGCACCGTCGAGGAGATGGCGCAGATGCGCACCCAGCTGGCCCAGACCATGACCGGGCTGCTGATGAGCGTGGCCTCGGTCAGCCTGCTGGTGGGCGGGATCGGGATCATGAACATCATGCTGGTCTCGGTCACCGAGCGCACCCGGGAGATCGGGCTGCGCATGGCCGTCGGCGCCAAGACGCGCGACATCCTCAGCCAGTTCCTGACCGAGGCGGTCAGCCTCTCGGTGCTGGGTGGGGTGGTGGGCATCGTGCTGGGGACGGTCGTCTCGCAGATGCTCACCCGGGTCCTCGGCTGGCCGACGCTGGTGACCGCGGAGGCGATCGTCATCGCCTTCGTCTTCGCCGCCGGGGTCGGCATCTTCTTCGGCTACTACCCCGCCAGGAAGGCTGCCACCCTCGACCCCATCGAGGCGCTGCGCTACGAGTAACAGGTAGAATCCCCGGCCATGAGGCTCGCCCGTCTCCTGGCCGCGCTGGTTCTCGCCCTCGTCCCGGCGTCGTCGCCCGGCCTCGCGCAGGCCCCCCCGGCCGCGGCCGCACCCGCCGCCGGCGAGGCGGTGGTGGTGGTCACCGTCGAGAACATGTACTCGGCCGCCGACGACTCGAGGGACGTCGTCAGCCAGGCGACGCTGGGCCAGGTGGTCGAGGTGCTCGACTCCCGCGACGGCTTCGCCCGCATCCGCACGCCCGACCGCTACGAGGGCTGGATCCCGCTCACCGCGATCTCCTCCGAGTACGCGGACGAGGCGGCGCCGCGCTACGCCCGCGCCGGCAGCGTGGTCGAGGTGACCAGCCTGATGGCGAACGTCTACCGCGAGGCGGACGTCACCACGGCCCGGCCGCTGCTGCAGGCGCCGCTCGCTACCCGGCTGGAGGTCAGCACGAGCCCGGGGACCGCGGCGCAAGACCGCTGGCTGGCGGTCCACCTGCCCTCCGGCCAGACCGGCTTCGTGCAGAAAGGCGACGTGAAGGCGGTCGACCCCGCCGCTCCGCGGCGGCGCGGCACGGCTCGCGAGATCGTCGCCACCGCCCGCCGCTTCCTGGGGGTGCCCTACCTGTGGGGCGGGATGACCGCACGAGGGATCGACTGCTCCGGCCTCGCCAGCCGCGTCTACCACGCGAACGGCGTCACCCTGCCGCGCGACGCCGACCTGCAGTTCGAGGACCCGAACGCCGTCCCGGTCGCGCGCTCCGCGCTGCAGCCCGGCGACCTGCTGTTCTTCGGCCGCGACGCGAAGCACATCTCGCACGTGGCGCTCTACACGGGCGCCGGCTGGTTCATCAACGCCACCACCTACGAGACCCCGATGGTCCGCATGGACCGCCTCGCCAACCCGCACTGGACGACGATCTACCAGGGAGCGCGACGGCCACGCTGACGCCCCTCCTGCTCGCGGTGCTGCTGCCGCCGCCCGTCCTGTTCGCGCCGGACCTTCGGCCAGCCGCGGTCGAGCCAACGACGCCAGGCGAGCAGACCATGGTGGTGGCGACCCTGGCCGACCCGCTCGCCCTCGATCCCCACCGCGTCACGGACTTCGTGGGCCAGGAGGTCGTCGCCAACGTGTGCGACACCCTGGTCCGTCCGCGGCCGGGGTCGGGCCGGCCGGAGCCCGCGCTGGCCAGCGCCTGGGCCACCCCGGACCAGCGCGTCTGGACCTTCACCCTGCGCGGCGGGGTCCTTTTCCAGGACGGCGCTGCCCTCGATGCCGAGGCGGTGGTGGCCAACTTCGAGTACCTGCGGCGCGAGCTGCGCTTCCCGGCTCGCGGGCGCGCGGTGGGACCGCTCGTCTTCGAGTTGGCGCTGGAGCGGCCGGACGCCACCCTGCTGGCGACGCTCGCCCAGCCCCGGTTCTCGATCGAGAGCCCCCGGCAGCTCGGCGGCGGCTCGCCGGTCTGCACGGGCCCCTTCCGACTGGAGTCGAAGCGCCCGGGCCCGCTGGAGCTGCGGCGCTGGGACGGCTACTGGGGCGAGCCACCGCGCCTCTCGGCCGTGCGCTTCCTCCGCTTCCCCGACGCCGACGCGCTGGTGCGGGGCCTGGCGGCCGGCGAAGCGGACGTCTCCTCCGGCATCGCACCGCGGCAGGCCGCCGCGTTGCACCAGCAGCCGTCGCTGCTGCTCGACTCGCAGACGGGCCTCAACCTGGTCTACCTGGCGCTGAACCTCGAGCGGCCGCCGCTCGGCGAGTCGCGGGTACGGCGCGCCATCGCCCGGGCCGTCGACCGCGTGTCGCTCGTGCGCCTGCTGGGCGGCCACGCCGCCGTAGCCCAGGGGCCGCTGCCGCCGTCCGTGCTCGGCCGCGACCTCCAGGGCCGCGGGCTGGCCCTCGACCCACAGGCCGCTCGGCAGATGCTGGCCGCGGCCGGCGTGCGCCCGGGGACCCCGCTGGTGGTCTCCGTGTCGCGCCAGCCCCGGCCCTACCTCAGCGAGCCGCTGCGGGTGGCCGCGCGCGTGCGCGACGACCTCGTCGCCGTCGGGTTCGCCGCCACCGTCCGCGAGCTCGACTGGAACGACCAGGTCGCCCTCACCTCGCGCGGCGACTACGACGCCGCCCTGCTCGGGTGGCACGCCGACACCCTCGAGCCCGACGACTTCCTGAGCGCTCTGCTCGAGTCCGACGCCGTCGGCACCACCAACCGCAGCCGCTTCCGCAGCCCGGAGATGGACGCGCTGCTGGCACGGGCGCGCGGCCAGCCGGACACCGCCGCTCGGCTCGCCCTCTACCGCCAGGCGCTGCAGCTCTTCCAGCGCGACATGCCGTTCGTGCCGCTGTTCCACGCCTCCGTCTTCACGGCCCACCGCCGCGAGGTGCAGGGGCTGGTGATCGGCCCGACCGGCATCCTGAGGTTCGACAAGGCATGGAAACAACGCTGAGCCGCTTCCGGTCCGCAGGCGCCGCCGTCGCCCTGCTGCTCTGTTCCGCCTCGGTCGCCGTCCTCGGCGGTGGTCCGCCGGCCGCGGCGGCGATCGAAGGCGCGGGGACGGATGCGGGCGCCCGGCAGCAGCGGCTGTTCGACAAGCTCCGGCAGCGCGTCCAGGCGGTCGACGACCGGCTCGACGGCCTGCTCGGCGTGTACGTGGAGGACCTGTCGACCCAGGCCACGGTCGAGCACCACGCCGACGAGGTGTTCCCCACGGCGTCGTCGATCAAGCTGGCGATCCTCTACGAGCTGTTCCGGCAGGCCGAGGAGCGGCGGCTCGACCTCGCCGAGGTGACCCGTCCGCCCGCCGCGGGCCGGGTGCGCGGCGGCGGGGTGCTGCAGGAGCTGGACGACCGCGTGAGCCTGAGCTGGCGCGACCTGGCGGTGCTGATGATCGGCTGGTCCGACAACGAGGCCACCAACCTGCTGATCCGCCGGGTGGGGATGGACGCCGTCAACAGCCGGCTGGACACGCTGTCGCTGACGCACACGCGGCTGCGCCGGCAGATGATGGACCTCCCGGCAGCGCGGCGCGGCGAGGAGAACATCTCCACCCCGCGGGAGATCGCGCGGCTGGCCGCGCTGGTGGCCGCCGGCGAGGGGCTCTCGCCCGCACGCGCCGCCGAGCTGCGGGCCGTGGCCACCGTGGCCGACGAGGCGTCGCCCTTCCGGCGCGGGCTGCCGCCGGAACAGAAGGCCATCAGCAAGCCGGGGGAGCTGGAGGGCGTGCGCTGCGAGGCCGCCTGGGTCGACCTCCCCGGCCGGCCGTACGCCGCCGCCATCATGACCACCTACCTCGCCCGCGACGCCGACGGGCAGCGGGCGATCACCGATCTCTCGGCTGCCATCTACGACACCTTCGACCGGCTGGCGCGGTCCTCGCCGGTCGGACGAGCGCTGGAGGAACGGACGGCTCCTCGCTAGACCTCCGTGCGCACCAGGTCCTCGAACGTCTCGCGACGGCGGACCAGCCGCGCCCGGCCGTCCTCCACCAGCACCTCGGCCGCCCGCGGGCGCATGTTGTAGTTGGAGGCCATGGCGAAGCCGTAGGCGCCGGCCTCCCGCACTGCCAGCAGCTCGCCGGGCTCCGCCCGCTCCAGCTCGCGGCGGCGGGCCAGGAAGTCGCTCGTCTCGCAGACCGGCCCCACCACGTCCACCAGCTCCTGGGGACGCCCCCGCTCCCGCACCGGCTCGACCCGGTGGTAGGCGTCGTAGAGGGCCGGGCGCAGCAGGTCGTTCATGCCCGCGTCCACCACCACGAAGCGGCGGGCGACGCCCTCCTTCACGTACAGCACCCGCGTCAGCAGCACCCCCGCGTGCGCCACCAGCGAGCGGCCGGGCTCCAGCACCAGCGTCAGCGGCAGCCGCTCCACCGCCGGCACCACCGCCGAGGCCAGGCCGGACGGGTCCGGCGCGCCGCGGCCGTCGTAGCTGACGCCGAGGCCGCCGCCCAGGTCGATGGTGCGCAGCGGGAAGCCTTCGTCGAGCAGCTCGCGGCTGAGCCCGGCCAGGGCGCGGGCGGCGGCGGCCAGCGGCTCGAGGTCGGTGATCTGGGAGCCGATGTGGCACTGCAGACCGCCGATCTCGATGCCCGGCAGCACGCGGGCGCGGCACAGGATGGAGCGCGCGAGGGCGATGTCCACGCCGAACTTCGCCTCCCGCAGGCCGGTGGAGATGTACGGGTGCGAGCGGGCGTCGATGTCGGGGTTCACCCGCAGCGAGACGCGGGCCGGCCGATCGCCGGCCGCGGCGATCGCGGCGATCCGCCGGATCTCGTCCTCGCTCTCGGCGTTGATCTCGCCGATCCCGTGCTCGAGGCCGAGGGCGATCTCGGCGTCCGACTTGCCGACGCCGGCGAAGACCAGCCGTTCCGGCGGGAAGCCGGCGCGCAGCGCGGCCAGCAGCTCGCCGCCGGAGACGATGTCGGCGCCCGTCCCCAGCGCGGCCAGCAGCCGCAGGATCGCTCCGTTGCCGTTGGCCTTCACTGCGTAGCAGAGCCGGTGCGGCACCGCCGCGAACGCCCGACGGTATGCCTCGACCGCCTGCACGATCGCGGCACGGCTGTAGACGTAGAGCGGAGTGCCGAGCTCCGCCGCCAGCTCCTCGAGGGAGACCCCGTCCACGCGCAGCTCGCCCGCCACCCGCGAAGCACCTGTCACTCGCTCCTGCCTCCCTTCACGCCTCCCCCGCTCCTCCGGCGACGCGTCCCCGCGCCTCCGCCGTCCGCAGCAGGGAGGCCACCACCCCGGACAGCCCCAGCACCCCGATCAGGTTCGGGAAGATCTGCAGCCCGTTCATCAGGTCGCCCCAGGCCCAGACCACGTCGACCTTGCTGGTGGCGCCCAGCACCACCAGGCCGCAGTAGACCCAGCGGTACGGCAGCACCACGCCGCGGCCCAGTATGTACTCGAGGCACTGCTCACCGTAATAGGCCCAGCCGATCAGCGTGGTGTAGCCGAACAGGAACGCGCAGAACGCCACCACCCAGCCGCCGGCCACGGGCAGCGCCCGATCGAAGGCCGCGCCCACGGCGGCGGTGCTGGTGAGCCCCGAGCGCCACACGCCGGTCACCAGGATGGTGAGGGCGCTGATCGTCGAGGTCAGGAAGGAGATGACGAACACCTCCATCACCGCCGCGTAGCCCTGCAGCACCGGCCGGTCCGAGCGGGCGGCGCCGTAGGCGACGGCGGCGGTGCCGTAGCCGGCCTCGTTCGCGTAGATGCCGCGGGCGAGGCCGTAGCGCATCGCCATCATGATGCCCACGCCGGCCGCGCTGCCCACCGCGGCGCGCGTCGAGAACGCCTCGGCGAGGACGAGAGCCAGGGTGGCCGGCAGGCGGTCGGCGTGGACGGCGATCACCAGCAGCCCGCCGGCCAGGTACAGGACCACCTTGGCCGGCGCCAGCGCCTGCGCCGCGCGGCCGATCGAGCGCACGCCGCCGATGATCACCAGCCAGGTCAGCACCGCCACGAAGGTCCCCGTCGCCAGCGGTGGCACCCCGCCCTGGCTGGCCATCACCACGGCGATCGAGTTCGGCTGGGTGAACGGGGTGGTGGTGAGGGCGGCCACCCCGGCCACCAGCGCGTAGAGCCACCCCAGCCGCGGCGCGTGCAGCCCGTCCCGCAGGTAGTGCATGGGGCCGGCCGACAGCCGCTCGCGGCCCAGCGCGCGGTAGCGCACGCCGAGCACCGCCTCGGCGAACTTGATGGCGGTGGCCACGAAGCCGTAGGCCCAGATCCAGAAGAGGGCTCCGGGCCCGCCGGAGACGACGGCGGTGGCGACGCCGGCGATGTTGCCGGTGCCGATGGAGGCGGCGAGCGCGGTGGTGAACGCCTGGAACGGCGTGAGCGCGCCGCCCCCCGAGGCGCCGGCCGGCCGCAGCGCGGAGCGCACGGCATCGGGCAGATGGCGGAGCTGAACCAGGCGGAAGCGGACGGTCAGGAAGATTCCGGCGCCGAACAGCGCCGCGATCGTCCAGGGGCCGAACAGGAGGTCGCTCGCCGTCAGCACCAGCCGCGACGCGAGCGCGCCGATCGCCGCCAAGCCGCTCCTCTCGCCGCGAAGCGGCCGCATCCGGCCGCGCCATCACGGCCGCGTCATCATAGACGAACGCGCGGCGCCGGCGCGGGCCGCGAGCGGCGTGATAGGCTCGCCCCCCGGCGAGGGAACCTCATGAGGCGAAGGGAGTGGATGAGGACGGCGGGGGCGGCGGCCGGCGCGGCGGCGCTCGGACGCGAGGCGGCGGCGCAGGTGGGCACGGCGGCTTCCGCGGGCCCGTCGACCCTGGAGACGGAGGTGATGCGCCTCCGGCTGCGGCACACCTGGACCACCACGATGTCCTCGAGCGAGTACCGCGACACGCTGCACGTGCGCTTCTCCCGCGAGGGCACCACGGGCCTGGGCGAAGGCGCGCCGATCGTGCGCTACCACGAGGACGCGCTGGGCGGGCAGAAGGCCCTCGAGGCGGCGCGGCCCCAGGTGCTGGCCGGCGACCCCTGGCGCCTGGAGAGCCTGGAGGCGGAGGTCTTTCCTCAGCTGGAGAACCAGTACGCGGCGCGAGCCGCGCTCGACATCGCGCTGCACGACTGGACCGGCCTCCGCCTGGGGGTGCCGCTCTACCGGCTGCTGGGCCTCGACCCCGACGCCGCGCCCATCACCACCTTCTCGATCGGCATCGACACCCCCGAGGTCACGCGGCAGAAGGTGCGCGAGGCAGCGGAGTTCCCGGTGCTGAAGGTCAAGGTGGGCCTGGCCACCGACGAGCCCACCATCGAGGCCGTGCGCAGCGTGACCGACAAGCCGCTGCGGGTCGACGCCAACGAGGGCTGGAAGGACAAGGAGACCGCGCTGCGCAAGATCGAGTGGCTGGCCGGCAAGGGCGTCGAGATGATGGAGCAGCCGCTGCCGGCGGCCATGCTGGAGGAGACGGCCTGGATCAAGAAGCGCTCGCCCATCCCCCTGTTCGCCGACGAGGCCTGCCTGCGCGCGAGCGCGATCCCGGGGCTGGCGGGCGCCTATCACGGGGTGAACGTCAAGCTGGACAAGGCCGGCGGCATCCGCGAGGCCGTCCGCATGATCCACGTCGCCCGCGCCTGCGGCCTCAAGGTGATGCTGGGCTGCATGGTGTCGACCTCGGTGAGCACGACCGCCGCCGCCCACATCTCGCCGCTGGTGGACTTCGCCGACCTCGACGGCAACCTGCTGATCGCCAACGACCCCTGGGAGGGCGTCACCGTGAAGGAGGGCCGGCTGCGGTTGCCCGACCGGCCGGGGCTGGGACTGCGACGGCGGACGGCGTGAGCGGCACCGACGTCCTGGACATCCTGCGCGCGGTCTCCGGCGAGCTGGCCCCGGAGCAGCCGGCCTGTGACTGTCACCAGGTGGCGGCGCCGCTGTGCCCCGATCGACCGCCCTCTGCGCCCGGGCTGGCGCCGCTGGAGACGGTGCCGGACGCGCGGGCGGTGGCACGGCTCATCGACCACACGCTGCTGAAGCCGGACGCGACACCCGACCAGGTGCGCGCGCTCTGCGCCGACGCGCGCCGGCACGGCTTCGCCGCCGTCTGCGTCAACCCCGTCTGGGTGTCGCTCGCCGCCCGCGAGCTCGCCGGCAGCGCGGTGGCGGTGGCCAGCGTCGCCGGCTTCCCCCTGGGCGCCTCGCTCCCGGAGGTGAAGTCCGCCGAGGCGGCCCGCGCGATCGCCGACGGCGCGCGCGAGGTCGACATGGTGATGAACGTGGGCGCGCTCAAGGCTGGCGACCATCCCGCCGTCGAGGCGGACGTGCGGGCGGTTGCCGAGGCCTGCCGCACCGCCTCGGCGCTGCTCAAGGTGATCATCGAGGCGGCGCTGCTGAGCGACGAGGAGAAGGTGCGCGCCTGCGCGATCGCCCGCCTGGCGGGCGCCGACTTCGTCAAGACCTCGACCGGGTTCGGCCCCGGCGGCGCGACGGCTTCCGACGTGGCGCTCATGCGCCGCACCGTCGGCAAGGGGGTCGGCGTGAAGGCGGCCGGCGGCATCCGCGACTGGGCCGCGGCGCGCGCCATGATCGCCGCCGGCGCCAGCCGCCTCGGCACCAGCTCCGGCGTCAGGATCCTGGACGAGGTCCAGCAGGCCGCTCAGGCCTTGGGCAACCGCTTCATGTAGTCCTGCGCCACCGCCCGGGGCTCGAGACCCAGGAAGAGCGCGTACTGCTGGAGGAAGCCGCGCAGGTACACGGCCGCCGGCAGCAGGTCGAAGCGGTCGGCCTCGATGTACTCGAGGTAGCGCTGGCCGATCTTGGTGACGGTGGCGATCTGCCCCAGCGAGACGCCGCGCGCCTCGCGGTAGCGCCGCAGGGCCGCCCCGGTGACCTCCACGGGAGCCACCGGCCCGCCGGGCCGGCCCGGTGCCGCCCGGCCGGGCTCGGCCAGGGGCTCCGGCGGCTCGTAGCCGCGGCTCTCGTCGTACGCGCGCCGCCTCTCGGCGTCGCCGAGCACCTCGTAGGCCTCTCGCACGCGGGAGCGGTGAGCCTCGGCCTCTTCCGGCTCGAGCAGCGAGTAGGTGCCCAGCGTGCCCTCGCCGTAGAGCTCCACCCAGAATCGGTAGGCCCGCTCCACCTGCTCGGCGGAGGCACGCGGCTGCAGGCCGAGGACGGCGTAGAGGTCGTCGGGCCTCGCCGCCTCAGTAGCCGGGGCCAAGGCTCTCGCCCTTCACCAGGGCCCGCGTGACCCGCCGGATCTCCTCGGCCGCCCGCGAGGTCGGCGCGTCGGTCATGAACAGCCGGCGCCGCCGCATGGCCTGCCACACCGCGTCCTCGTGGTGGACGAAGCCGGCGTAGGTCGCGCGCAGGCCGAGGTGGCGGGCGCAGGCCGCCACCAGCTGGAAGCCGATGTTGACGTCCGCCTCGTCCCGCACCTCGTTGACCACGAAGCGGGGCTGGAAGCTCGCCATCCCGCGCCGCAGCTCGTCGGCCGCCTCCCGGTCCTTCCGCTCCACCCAGGCCAGCAGGTCGAGGGGCGTGCGGATGCCCTCCTCGTTCTTGGGGTCGAGCGCGATGTCGACGAGGGCCCTCACCCAGTCGGTGCGCGCCAGCGTGCGCAGTCGCCGGTAGAGGGCGCTCTTGATGAAGCGGTAGCCGTTCTCGATCGAGGTCGGTTCGGGCACGACGGCCAGGATGGAGACGTCCGACAGCAGGAAGAAGTCGAGGCTGTTGAAAGAGGTCCCGGCGCCCAGGTCGATCAGCACCACGTCCACCTCGAGCCCCCGGATCCGCTGGATGACCCGCAGCTTCTGCAGGTGTTTGATGTTCGCGGCCGAGAGCAGGTCGGAGGCGCCGCTGATCAGGCGCAGGTTGGGGGCGCCGGCCTCGACCATCACCTCCTCGAGGCTCCCCACCCGGCGCTGGATGAAGTCGGCGAGCGAGCGTCCCGAGGGTGGCAGCCCCAGGCAGGTGTGCAGGTTGGCCCCGCCCAGGTCGGCGTCCACCAGCACCACCCGCCGCCCCATCCGGGCCAGCTGCCAGCCGACCGAGGCGGCGATCAGCGACTTGCCGATGCCTCCCTTGCCGCCGCCGACGGACCAGATCTCACGGCGGGCGACGGTGGAGCCGGGCAGTGCCTCCGCCACGGTCAGTGCCACGGTCGGAACTCTACGCTCGCGAGGACGGCGTTCAACAGGTTCCGCGTGACCTTGGACTTCTTCCAGGCCGCTGCGGGACTGTAGCCGATGGCGCAGACGGACTCGCCACCCCCCACGAGGCTGACGTTGCGCTGGCGCCAGTCCCGGCTTCCGTCGATCGGCTCGTCGTAGTGGACGACGAAGGCGGAGTCGAGCACCCTGCGCTCTCCCATCTCACCGCCGACGAAGTCGTACTCGTAGTTGACGTCCAAGCTGGTCTGCGCCTCGGGAGCGAGGCGCACCAGCATGCACTCGACGTGGAGGCTGTCCAGGCCCAGCTCGGCGTCGCGGTGGAGAACGCGGACGATCAGGCCGTCACCGCGGGCCTCGGTGACCTCCGGCTGGCCGGGCCGGGTCGCCACCTGCCAGCTGGCGGGGGTGCGGAAGCGCACGGTCTTGGAGTCGTTCGTGTGCACCGACGGGAGATCGACCGGGGGAGGCTTCTTCTCTCCGGCGGCGGACGGCGCCACAGGGCCGAGAAGCCAGACGAGGCTGACCGCCCAAAGACCTCTCACGCGCAGGACCCGATCATATATGGTACACGGCTCGGCAGACCGCAACAAAATGTTGCGCTTTTTCGCGATCCTACCGGCGCTCGGGGCTCATGCGCCCGGGCAGGTCCATCTTCATGGAGCGCGACGAGGCCGGGTCGACGCCGCGCCTGACCGCGATCATCTCCGCGAGGATGCTGACCGCGATCTCGTCTGGAGTCTGCGCCCCGATCTCGAGGCCCAGCGGCGCGTGGACCTGCGCCAGCTCCTCGCGCGCGACGCCACGCTCCGAAAGGGCCGCGAAGATGTGGACCACCTTGGGGCGGCTGCCGAGCAGGCCCACGAAGCGCAGCCCCCGCCCGAGCACGGCCTGCAGCGCCTCGGCGTCCCCCTTGTGGCCGCGCGTCACCACGATCGCGTAGGTGGACGGCCCCAGCGTCATCTTCCCGGCGGCAGCCGCGAAGTCGTCGACCACGATGGCGTCGGCGTCGGGGAAGCGCTCGGGGTTGGCGAACTTGATGCGGTCGTCCGCCACCTCCACCCGGAAGCCACAGGCCTTGGCCATGCGGGCGAGCGGCTGCGCGACGTGGCCGGCCCCGAAGAGGCACAGCACCGGCGTGCCCTCGATCGGCTCGATGAACACCTGCATCCTCCCACCGCAGACGAGACCGTCCTCCCCCGCCTGCTCGGGGGTGAGGTCGTAGGAGACGAGCTTCGGCTGGCGGCCCCGGATCGCCTCCCGGGCCCGCCAGCCCATCTCCGCCTCCAGGCAGCCCCCGCCGATGGTGCCGACGATGTGCCCGTCGGCGAAGACCAGCATGCGCGCGCCCGCCTTCTGCGGCGTGGAGCCGGTGGTCGAGACCACCGTCACCAGCGCCGCGGGCTCGCCCGCCGCCTCCGCCCGCAGTGCGGCTTCCAGCACCTCGCGCATCCGCGCCCTATTCTAGGCGGCGCTCAGATGAAGAGGTGCTCGTCGTCCTCGTGGCCGCGGCGACGGCCCGTCGCGCGGGGCTCGCCCCTCACCTGCAGGAAGACGTCGATCCCGCGCTGCAGTCCCTTGAGGAAGGCGAGCAGGCTGGCGATCGGCTTGAGCGGCCGGACGACGTACTCCTGGACGAGGCTCGTCGTCTGCTCGATCTTCTCGACCGTGTCGGCCAGCAGCAGGTCGACGCGTCGCGCCTGCAGCGCGGCGAGATCGGCGATCTCCGCGGCGGCGCGGCTCACCCGGCCGAAGTTCTCGAGCGCGGGGGTGACGTCGCGGTCGATGCGCTCCTGCACGGCGTCGATGCGTCTCGACAGCCGGCGGCCGAACAGCATCAGCGCCACCAGGAACACGCCCTGGAGCAGCGAGCCCAAGGCGATCACGCCGAGGAAGACGACGCCCCAGGTCTGCATGGGAGGCTACTGCTTCTGCTTTTCCTCGTGGTAGGCCTGCCGGCCCGCCTCCACGGCGGCGGCCAGCCGGTCGCGGCGGCGCTCGAGGGCCTCGCGCTGCCGGTCGAGGTAGCCGCCGGCGTCCTCGGCCACCTCCCGCGTCTTCTCGACGGCCTGCTCGCCCAGCCGGCGGCTGCGCTCGGCGGTCTGGCGCAGCTTCTCGCCGATCGCCTCCCGGGTCTCCCGGCCGGAGCGCGGCGCGAACAGGATGGCGAGCGCGGCCCCGGAGAGCGCTCCCAGCATGAACGACAGGATCAGACCCGAGGTGTCGCGATCGTCGCTGGCCATGGCCGCCTCCCGGCCCCTCGCGGGGCCGCTGGCAAGCTTAGTTCAGACCTCAGCCCTCGTCGAGCGCCGCCTTCAGGTCGTCGCGCGTCTCCCCGACCATTGTGGCTATACTGGGCGTTCGATGCCGCGCGTGATCGCCCTCGTCGAGGACCTGCTCTTCCTCAGCCGCATCCGCGAGGCGGCGCGAGGGAGCGGCCTGGAGGTGAGCGCGCTGCGCGGGATCGAGGAGGTCGCCGCCGCGGCCGCCGGGGGCGCGGCGCTGGTGCTGGTCGACGCCGACTCCGACCGGCTGCCCTGGCCGGCCGCCCTCGATCGTCTGCGCGCGGAGCCGGCGCTGGCCGAGGTGCCCGTGGTCGCCTTCCTCAGCCACGTCCGGAGAGACCGCGCGGAGGCCGCGCGCGCCCATGGCGCCACCCGGGTGCTGGCGCGCTCGGCGTTCGTCCAGGAGCTGTCCGGGCTGCTGGCCAACGCCGCCGGGGGCCCGCCTTCCCAGGAGAGAAACCCGTGAACACCCTCCCGCGCCGCCTCCCGCTGCTGCTGGCGCTGGTCGCGGTGACCGCCTGCAGCGGCTCGCAGAGCCCGCCGCCGCCGGTGGCGACCCCCGCCGCGTCGCGAGTCGCCGACGACAGCCTCCAGCCGATGTCCTCGCGCGACGCCGCCCCGCCGCCCCCGGCCGCTGGCGCGCCGCAGCCCCTGGCGCCCGGAGCGCAGCCGACGCTCCCCCCCGGCCACCCGCCGATCGGCGGCGCAGGCGACCCGCACGGCAACGCCGCCGCCGCCGGCCCCACGCGCTCGGCCGGCAGCATCGCCGGCACCATCGCCCTCTCCCCGAAGCTGCAGGTCGGCCCGAAGGACGTGCTGTACGTCATCGCCAAGAAGGGCGGCAGCACGTTGGCGGTGCGCCGCATCGAGAGCCCGCGCTTCCCGCTCGCCTTCGAGATCTCCGGCGCCGACGCCATGACGCCGGGCATCGACTTCGAGGGGCCGGTCGACCTGGTCGCGCGTGTGTCCCGCTCCGGCGACGCCATCCCCGCCCGCGGCGACCTGGAGGGCTCGGCGAAGGCGGTGAAGGTCCCGGCCGCCGCCGTCCGCCTCACCATCGACGCCGTCCGGCCGTAGCCGCCGGCGACCGCCGAGGCGTGACAGGGCGGTGGCTGCTGGCGTAGGCTGCGCCGACACCGGGGAGGTGCCGATGCACGCGCTGCGCAGGGCGCTCGTCGGGTTGCTCGTCCTCGCCGTCGCCCCGCTCCCGTGCTCCCGCGCCGCCTCCGCGGAGAAGGCGCCGCGGAAGCACGCCCTCGCCGCTCACAAGCCACCGACCCTGCCGCGGCTGGGCCCGGCTGCGCTCACCGCTCTCGCCCGCGGGATCGAGGGCGCCACCCTGGACGAGAGCTCCCCGCTCGGCAGCGCCGCCCTGAAGCTGCCGGCCACGGCGGTCGGGCAGGCGCTCACGCTGCCGAGCACCTTCCCCTGGCCGCGCGCCCGCTTCCTGGTGATGGACGCGCTGTCCGACGGGGATCTCTCTGGCGAGGTGCTGCTCCGTTTCTTCGCCAGGGGCGAGAAGGAGCCGCGGATCAGCGTCTCGCTCGGCCTGCTGCCTGGCCTGGCCACCCGGCTGTGCCTGCCGCTGTCGGCGCTCGACGGCCAGACCATCTTCCTGCCCCGGACGCCGGGGCGACTCAAGGGCGTCGTCTCCGGCCGCAGGCTGGCCGCCGCAGACGTCCACCGCGTCGAGCTGCAGCTCAAGCAGACCGCGGCCGCGCAGTCGCTGTTCGTGAGCCGCCTCTGGCTCGCCGACAAGGAGCCGGAGTTCCCCTTGCCGCAGCAGCCGCTGGTGGACGCGCTCGGGCAGTGGAGGGGTCGCGACTGGCCGGGACGCACCGCCGACGAGGCCCAGCTGCAGGCCGACCTGGGAGGCGCGCTCCTGGAGGCGCGCAAGGCCGCCTACCCGGAGGCGTGGAGCCGCTTCGGCGGAACCCGGACCAAGCGCTTCGAGGCCACGGGCTTCTTCCGCACCCAGCACGACGGCCGCCGGTGGTGGCTGGTCGACCCCGAGGGCAACGGCTTCTTCAGCGTCGGCCTCGACTCCGTGCGGCCCGGCGAGACGGCCGGCATCGTTCACGGCACCGAGGCGCTGTTCGGGCCGCTGCCGCCGCGCAGCGGCGCCCTGGCCGCCGCCTGGGGGAAGCGCTCGCCGCGCCTGGACCTCGACTCCTTCTCCTTCGGCCTCGCCAACCTGGTGCGCGCGTTCGGTCCCGAGTGGCGCGCGCGCTGGACCGAGCTGACCAGGGGCCGCCTGGTGGCCTGGCGTTTCAACACCGTCGGCAACTGGTCGGACCCCGATTTCCAGCGGGCTGCACCGGCCCTGCCCTACGTGATCCCGATGTCCGAGTACCCGACGACGGCGGTGCTCCTCTACCGCGACTTCCCCGACGTCTTCGCCGACGAGTTCCGCACGTCCGCCCGGCGCTGGGCGCAGCAGTTGGCGGCGTACCGCGACGACGCGGCGCTCCTCGGCTACTTCATGCGCAACGAGCCCAACTGGGCCTTCGGACCGAACAACCTCGCCGCGGAGATGCTGGAGGCGAACCCGCGCACCGCCACCCGCCGCGCGCTCGCCCGCTGGCTGCGCGAGCGCTACCAGAAGGACGCCGCCGCCTGGGCGCAGGCCTGGGGCCTCGGGCTCACCGGCTTCGAGCAGGTCGAGACGGCGGTGGTGCCGCGCGCGGCTGACCGCTCCCCCGCCGCCCGCGACGACCTGTGGCTGTTCTCGAAGGAGATGGTGAAGGCCTACGTGGGCATCCCGGCGGAGCAGTGCCGCAAGGCGGACCCGAACCACCTCAACCTCGGCCTGCGCTACGCCTGGATCTCCTCCGACCTGCTCTACGAATCCGCCGACAGCTTCGACGTCTTCACCCTCAACTCGTACAGCATGGTGCCGCCGGCCGACGTCGTCGCCGAGATCGCCCGGCGCACCAGGAAGCCGGTGCTGATCGGCGAGTTCCACTTCGGCGCCCTCGACCGCGGCCTGCCCTCGACCGGCCTGCGCGGCGTGGCCTCGCAGGAGCAGCGCGGCGTCGCCTACCGCCGCTACGTCGAGGCCGCCGCCGCCAACCCGGACGTGGTCGGCACGCACTACTTCACCCTCAACGACCAGGAGGTGCTCGGCCGCTTCGACGGCGAGAACTTCCAGATCGGCTTCGTGGATGTCTGCCACCGCCCCTACCGTGAGCTGGTGGAGGCCGCGATCACGACGCACGAGGCGCTGTACGAGGTGATGAGCGGCCGCCTCCCGCCCTTCGCGCGCGAGGCCCGCGAGGTCCCGAAGGTGGGCTTCTAGCCCGCGAACTCCAGAGGTCGCCATGAGACTCCGCTCCGTTCCCTTGCTCCTCGCCTCCGCGCTCCTGGCCCTCCCCACGGGGGCGATCGCCGACATGCGGCTGCCCGCGCTGATGGGCGGCCACATGGTCCTGCAGCGCGACCGGCCCGCGCGGGTCTGGGGGTGGGCGACCCCGGGCGAGGTGGTCCGGGTCAGCGTCGGAGGCGCCGGCGGGCAGGCGACGGCCGCCGCGGACGGCCGCTGGAGCGTCGCGCTGCCGCCGCAGCCGGCCGGCGGTCCGTTCCAGATGACGCTCACCGGCCGCAACACGATCGCCCTGGAGGACGTCTGGTTCGGCGAGGTGTGGGTGGCCTCGGGCCAGTCCAACATGGAGTTCCCTCTGGCCCAGGCCAGCGGCGGGGCCGAGGACGTCAAGGCCGGCTGCGACTCCCTGCGGCTGTTCACCGTGGCCAAGGCCACCTCGCTGCGGCCCCGGGACGACGTGGGCGGGCGCTGGACGTTGTGCGACGCCTCGACCGCGCCGGCCTTCTCCGCGGTGGCGTTCCACTTCGGCCAGGCGCTGGCGAAGGCGCTGGGGGTGAAGGTGGGCCTCATCCACTCGTCCTGGGGCGGAACCCCGGCCGAGGCCTGGACCAGCCGCGAGGGGCTGGCCGCCGAGCCCTCCCTGCGGCCGATGGTGGCCGACTTCGACACCGCGCTCTCCGAACCGCAGGCGCAGAAGGCCTTCGCCGAGCGGCTGGCCGCCTGGGAGAAGGCGAACTACGCGCAGGACACCGGCAACGAAGGCGCCGCCCAGGGCTGGCAGAAGCCGGAGACAGCCACCGCCGACTGGAAGACCATGAACCTGCCGCAGCAGTGGGAGAAGATCGGCCTCAACATCGACGGGGCGGTCTGGTTTCGCCGCTTCGTCGACCTCCCCTCGGCCTGGGCGGGCAAGGAGCTGCGGCTCTCGCTGGGAGCCCTCGACGACTTCGACGTCACCTACTTCGCGGGCGCGGAGGTGGGACGCACCGGCCGGGAGACGCCCGGCCACTGGGCCGTGGCCCGCAAGTACACGGTGCCGGCACGGCTGGTGGCGCCGGGGCGTCAGCTGATCGCCGTGCGGGTGTTCGACCAGTTCGGTAGCGGCGGGTTCGCAGGGAGCGCGCCGGAGCTGTGGATCGCGCCCGCCGACGCCTCCGCCACGCCGATCGCGCTGGCCGGGCCCTGGGACTACAAGGTGGAGCGGGCGCTGCCCCCGGCGACACCCGACTTCGGCTCCCAGCCGCGCGCGCCCTCGCCCGACAACCCGAACAGCCCGACCGTGCTCTACGGGGCGATGATCGCGCCGCTCACGCCGTACGCCATCCGCGGGGTCATCTGGTACCAGGGCGAGTCGAACGCCGCCGCCGCGTACCAGTACCGGACGCTCTTCCCGGCCCTGATCCGCGACTGGCGGCGGGCCTGGGGCATCGGCGACTTCCCCTTCCTGTACGTCCAGCTCGCCAACTACATGGCCCGTGCCGCGCTGCCGGGCGAGAGCGCGTGGGCCGAGCTGCGCGAGGCGCAGACGATGGCCCTGGCCGTGCCGGACACGGGGATGGCCGTGGCCATCGACATCGGCGACGGCAACGACATCCACCCACGCAACAAGCGCGAGGTGGGCCGGCGGCTCTCGCTGTGGGCCCTCGCCGACACCTACGGCCGGCCGGCCCTGAAGAGCGGGCCGCTCTTCCAGAACCTCGCCATCGAGGGAGCCGCCGTGCGTGTCCGCTTCAAGCACGCGAGCGCGCTCACCACCTCCGACGGCACGCCCCCGCGCGGCTTCGCCCTCGCTGGTGCCGACCACCGCTGGCAGTGGGCGCAGGCCCGCATCGAGGGCGACACCGTGGTCGTCTCCTCGCCGGCGGTGCCGCAGCCGGTGGCCGTGCGCTACGGCTGGGCCGACAACCCCGACGTCACGCTGTGCGACGCCGAGGGACTGCCCGCGGTGCCGTTCCGCAGCGACGACTGGCCGGGGATCACCGCGCCGCGGGGGGTGAGGTGAGGCGAGGGCAGACCCGGGACTTCGAGGCACCAGCCTCGGCAGCAGCCTCCGGCTCGTTCTCACAGCACTGTGGATTGACCAGGAAGAGGGATAGCGGCATGGAACGCATCAGCGGAGGGCGCCGAGGGTGAGGAACAAGGGCGAAAGAAGCCTCGGCCCGTTTCTGGCGTCCCTGTTCAGGGGGGACTCCGTCCCCCCTGTGACCCCCCTGGGAGGCCGTGGCCTCTTCGTGGTCGCCGCGGCCGGTCTCGCGCTGCTGGCCGCGACCCCGGGCTCGTACCGCAACCCCGTGATCCCCGGGTTCCACCCCGACCCCAGCATCGTCCGGGTGGGGCAGGACTTCTACCTGGTGACGAGCAGCTTCGAGTTCTTCCCCGGCGTCCCCATCTTCACCAGCCGCGACCTCGTGCACTGGCGGCAGATCGGCAACGTGCTCACGCGCGACAGCCAGCTGCCCCTGGAGAAGGCCCGGCCCTCGGGCGGCATCTACGCGCCGACGCTGCGCTACCACGACGGCACCTTCTACATGATCACCACCAACGTGGACGGCGGCGGCAACTTCTACGTGACCGCGAAGGACCCGGCCGGTCCCTGGTCCGAGCCGGTGTGGCTGCGGGACTTCGGCGGGATCGATCCCTCGCTCTTCTTCGACGACGACGGGGTCGCCTACGTCACCGGCCCCGGCGGGGGCGGCGGCGCGCCCCGCGGGATCTACCAGGCCGAGCTCGACCTCGCGGCCGGCAGGATCAAGGCCAAACCCCGCCTGCTCTGGGAGCGCACCGGCAGCCGCTACCCGGAAGGGCCGCACCTCTACAAGATCCGCGGCCGCTACTACCTGATGATCGCGGAGGGCGGTACCGAGTACGGCCACATGGAGGCGATCGCCCGCGGTCGCTCGCCCTGGGGCCCGTTCGAGCCCTGCCCACGCAACCCGATCCTCAGCAACCGCCAGACCGAGATGGACGTGCCCATCCAGGGCACCGGTCACGCGGACCTCGTCGAGGACGCGCTCGGACAGTGGTGGCTGGTCTTCCTGGCCTTCCGGCCGATCGGCGGCTACTTCCACCACCTCGGGCGCGAGACGAACCTCGCTCCGGTGGGCTGGGACGCGGACGGCTGGCCGGTGGTGAACGGCGGCCGGCCGATCACGGTCGAATCCCAGGCCGAGCACCCGCTGCCCGATCAGCCGTTTCCGGCGCCGCCGGTGCGGACAGGGTTCGACGCGCCGCTCGGTCCCGAGTGGAACCACCTCAGGAACCCGCAGCGCGAGGCCTACTCGCTCGAGGCCCGGCGCGGCTGGCTGACGTTGCACGGCGAGGCGACGGCCCTGGGTGCGGCCGCCTCGCCGACCTGGGTCGGCCGGCGGCAGGAGCACCTCGCCTGTCTCGCCCGCACGCTCGTCGACTTCGTTCCCGCCCGCGACGGGGAAGAGGCCGGCCTCAGCGTCTACATGAGCCCGGACCACCGCTACGAGCTCGCGGTGGACCGCGTCGGCGGAGAGCGCCGCGTCTTCCTCCGCCAGCGCATCGGACCCGACCTCGAGGCCGTGACCGCCACGGCCCCGCTCGCCGGCGACGAGGCGGTGGTCCTGCAGGTGGAGGCCAGCCCGACCGAGTACGCGTTCTCCTACGGCGTCGCGGTCGGCGGGAGCGCGCAGGAGACCACGCAGCCGCTGGGCCGGGCGGCGGCCCGCTATCTCTCCTCGGAGGTCGCCGGCGGCTTCACCGGCGTCTACCTCGGCCTCTACGCCAGCGGCAACGGCCGGCCGGCCGCGGCCGCGGCCCACTTCGGCTGGTTCGACTATCAGCCCCTGCTTATTGAGACTCAGTCTCAATAAGGCGCGACCCCGGGGGATACGTCCGCGGGGTCTGCGGCTCGGCCTCCTTCGACCGGCCCGGGACCGCGACCGAGGGCCGGGCCTTCCACCTCCCGATGGAGTCGGCTCACCGCCTGTGGACGCGCGTCGGTGTCCGCCGAAGACGGCTCTCGAGTTCGGGGGGGGCGACGACGGCTCGCTGAGCGCGTCGCCCGTTCGTCCGCTTTTTGCACGGCCTTTGCGTGTGATAGGCTCCGAATCGGGCCGTTTCGGCCCAGGGTTCTCATCGACGGCCGGGAGCGTGGGGCTCTTCCGCAGCCGGGCGTTCCCGAGCATCGCGTGGTGACGTACCGGAGGACGACAAGATGAAACTCAGACTCGCCGTCCTGGTCCCGGCGCTCGCCGTGGGCCTGATCGCAGTCTCGGCCGAGGCCCAGCAGCACCGGGCCGTCCGGCTGGGCAACCCCGCGACCCGCTTCGCCAAGAAGCCGCCGAAGAAGGCCGACGACGTGCGGGTCCTCCTGCGCAGCGACAAGAACAAGGCGGACGTGATGGAAGTCCTCCGGCAGGTCGGCTGGAAGGGGAACGCCGAGGACTTCGACCGCGCCGTCGCCAGCGCCGACATCACCGAGGTCCAGATCCAGCCCGGCACCCGCCTGCCCTTCATGGCGTCCCGCGAGCGCACCCGCAAGCACCAGCCGCACGCCCTCATGGACGTGCTGTGGGCCGGGAAGAAGCCGATCGACGCGTATGCGCTGGAGATGACCTCCAACTGCGTGCGCTACCGCGTCGTGGTGCCGAAGGCCTGCGGCAACTTCTGGCTCGAGGAGATCGGCAAGGACACCACCAGCCAGCAGTGCGCGCCGGCGCCGCCTCCGCCGCCGGTGGTCAGCGTGACCTCGCCCGGCGAGGCCTGCGTCACGCAGCCGGTCGACATCACCGTCAACGTCCAGAACCCGCCGGCGGACCTGCGGGTGACGGTCAGCGCCAACGGCAGCGAGCTGCAGTCCGGCAGCCTGAGCAACGGCAGCTTCCGCGCGACCTTCCCCGGCCTGACGCAGCCCGGCCCGGTGGAGATCACCGCCACCTCCGGCGGCGTCACCGGCCGCACCACCGTCACCGTCAAGCCCTGCCTGCCGACCTGCGGCATCACCGTCAGCCCCAACCCGGCGAAGGCCGGCAAGCCGGTCACCGTCGACCTCACCAGCTCGCGCGTCGCCTCCGGCGTGAAGGGCGGCATCCGCTCGGCCAAGGTCGAGGTGCTGGGCAAGGACAAGACGCAGCCCGAGAGCACGGTCGAGCTGACGGCGCCGACGCTCTCCCGCAGCGACGTGGTGATCAAGAAGTCGGGCCCGCACACGCTGCGCGCGACGGTCACCGACGAAGCCGGCCAGGTCTCCACCAACGCCTGCCAGACGGACGTCGACGTGAAGTCCGCGTTCCCGATCTTCGCCGGCGCGTACGGCGGCAAGGAGCGGCTGACCCACGACGACGCCTCCGACCACCCCGATGAGGTCGTGCCGTTCTCGCGCTGCTCGCCCCTCATCGGCTTCGAGGTCGGCGTCCAGCCGATGATCAGCGAGCACGGCCAGGTCGAGCTGGGCGTCGGGCTGAAGATCCACACGGCGAACGACGCGCACACCGCCCCCTACGTCGACGGCGCCATCAACCGTGTCTTGACCCGCGGCTTCTTCGGCGGCGGCCTCACCTGGTGGGACATCGGGAAGGACTCGGGCGGCGTCGGCCTGCTGTACCAGGGCGGGGTCGACCTGGACAAGGAAGGCAAATGGCAGCTGGTCGCCCAGGGCCGCCTGCCGTTCTTCAGCCACACTGAGGTGGCCAACAACTACCAGATCTGGGGCGGCTTCCGCTTCCTGCCCAACAGCTCGAAGTAGCCACGCCCCCCTGACCTGAGCGAGGCCCTCGGCGGCCTGTGCGGCCGCCGGGGGCCTTCTCTTTTTTGGGATGCAATCGGGAGGATGCCCATGCTCGCCGCGCTGGCCTTGTCCGCCGCCCTGCTGGCCGCGCCCGCCGCGCCGGACCTGTCCCCTCCACGGCTGCGCCTGCCGGCCGGCGTGCGGCCGCTGCGGCAGTCGGTCGAGCTCGTCCTCGACCCCGACGCCGAGCCCTACACCGGCACCGTCGAGATCGAGCTCGAGGTCGTGCAGCAGACGCCGGTGGTGTGGGTCAACGCCGAGGGCCTCCAGCTGCGGGCAGCGACGCTCGGCTCCACCCCGGTCCGGGTGGTCGCGGACGGCTCCGATTTCGTCGGCTTCGTCCCCGACCGCCCGCTGCCGCCGGGCCGCGCCCTCCTCCGCGCCTCCTTCGCCGGGGCGGTCTCGCGCCAGCGCGACGACGGCGTCTTCGCCATGAAGGAGGAAGGCGACTGGTACCTCTTCACCCAGTTCGAGGCCGTGTCGGCCCGCCGCGCCTTCCCCTGCTTCGACGAGCCGGCCGCCAAGATCCCCTGGCAGGTCACGCTGCGAGTGCCCCGCGGCCTTTCCGCCTTCTCGAACACTCCGGTGGTGTCGAGCTCCACGGAGGACGGCAGGGACGTGGTGCGCTTCGCGCCCACCCGCCCCCTGCCCAGCTACCTGGTCGCCTTCGCCGTGGGCCCGTTCGACACGGTGGAGGTCGGCGCCGTCGGGCGCGGCCGCACGCCGGCCCGCCTGGTGGTGCCGAAGGGCCGGGGGGGCGACACCGCCTGGGCCCGCGAGACGACGCCGCGGATCGTCGACCTGCTGGAGCAGTACCTCGACCGCCCCTACCCCTACGAGAAGCTCGATCAGCTGGCGATCCCCGGCGTGGGTTTCGCCATGGAGCACCCCGGCCTCGTCACCTACGGCATGGGGCTGCTCGTCCAGCGCGAGCGCGAGCAGACGCTCGACACGCGCCGGGAATGGGTGTCCGTCGCCGCCCACGAGCTGGCGCACCAGTGGTTCGGGGACCTCGTCACCATGGCCTGGTGGGACGACACCTGGCTCAACGAGTCCTTCGCCAGCTGGATGGGCGAGAAGGTCACGGACCGCTTCCGCCCCGAGTGGGGCGTGGCGCTGCGGCGCGTCGCCGCCCGGGCCGAGGCGCTGGAGGCGGACAGCCTGTCGACCGCCCGCCGCATCCGCCAGCCGATCGCCGCCAAGCAGGACATCGAGGACGCCTTCGACGGGATCACCTACGCGAAGGGCGAGGCCGTGCTCGAGATGCTGGAGTCGTGGCTGGGAGAGGAGACCTTCCGGCGGGGCGTGCAGTCGTACCTCGACCACCATGCCTGGGGCAATGCCACGGCGGCCGACTTCGCCTCCCAGCTGACGGCAGCCGCGGGGCGCGACGTCTCGGCGGTGCTCTCGGGTTTCCTCGACCAGACCAACGCGCCCATCGTCTGGGCGGAGGCTCGCTGCGACGGCGCACCGCGCCTGCTCCTGCGCCAGCGCCCCTACCACGCGCTCGGATCGAGGGCGGAGGCGAAGACCTGGCAGCTGCCCGTCTGCGTGCACGTGGCCTCGCGCCAGGAGCCGGCCTGCACGCTCCTCGGCGGGCCCGAGGGCGAGATCCCGCTCGGCGGCGGCTGTCCGGCCTGGTCGTACGCCAACGCGGGCGGCGCGGGGTACTATCGCACCCTGCTCGACCCCGCCGAGGCGCAGCGGGCGCTCGGGCAGGAGGCGCTCCCGGCGGCGGAGCGGCTGGCCCTCGCCAGCGAGCTCGGCGCCCTGGTCGCCTCCGGCGACCTCGCCGCCGGCGAGGTGCTCGCGCTCCTCCCGACGCTGGCGGCGGACCGTGAGCACCGGGTCGTCCAGGCCGCGTCCCAGCTGACCTCGGACCTCGAACGGCTGGTGGACGAGCAGCGGCTCCCCCGCTACCGCGAGTTCGTCCGCTCGGTGTTCGCTCCGGCCGCGAGCCGGATGGGGTTCGCCCCGCGCCCCGGCGAGACCGACGACGAGAGGCTGCTGCGCCGCTCTCTGCTGACCGCCGCGGCCGGCCTGGGGCGCGACCGGCAGCTCCAGGCCCAGGCAGTCGAGCTCGCCCGGCGATGGCTGGAGGACCCCGCCGCCGCGGACCCCGACATGATCGAGACGGCGTTGTCGATCGCCGCCGGCTCCGGCGACCGCGCGCTCGTCGAACGCCTGCGGTCCGAGGCGCTCCGGGAGACGGACCGCCAGCGACGGGAGAAGCTCCTGCAGGTGCTCGGGTCCGTGCGTGACCCCGCGCTCGCCTCCGAGGTGCTGGCCCTCGTGCTGGACCCGAGGATCGACGCCCGCGAGTCGATCGACCTGCTGTGGGCGCTGTCCGCCGGCCGCGAGACGCGGCGGCTGGCCTTCGACTACGTGGTCGCCAACCGCGAGGCGATCACGGCGCGGCTGCCGACGGGGATGCTGTCGCCGACGGCGTACCTCCCGCTGATGGTCGCCGGACTGTGCACGGCGCAGGAGCGCCGCGAGGTCACCGCGTTCTTCGCCGCGCCGGCGGTCGCCGCGGCGACCTCGCCGCGGGTCCTGGCCCAGGCCCTCGAGCGCATCGACCAGTGCGTGGCCGCTCGCGACGCCCAGCAGGCGAGCCTGGCCACGTTCCTGGACGGGCGCTGACCATCACCGGGGCGGCGCCGCCGCGGCCTTCACCAGCTTCTGCACGCCGGGGCGGAAGCCGACCTCCAGCGCGGACGAAGGCGCCCTCGGCGCGGCCAGCAGCGACGTCCTCTCGCTCTCCCAGGCCGCAGGCGCCGGGACGTTCTGCTCCAGGAAGCCGAGCGCTTCCAGGCCGGCCGAGGCCAGCGCCGAGGCCCGTTCGGCGGTCGGCACCGCGTCGCGCAGCAGCTCGTTCGACTCGAGAAGCGGCCGTAGCCGGGCCTCGATCTCCTGCCACTCCAGAAGCCGCGCCCGGATCGCCTCGACGCCTCTGGCGCGCGCCGCGTCGGCCAGGAACGCGTCCACCAGCCGGTTGAACTCCCGGGCGGAGTCGCTCTCGGGTCGGGCGGCGTCCACCAGCGCGACGAGCGGCGTCTGCTGCGTGTACGCGCGGGTGCGGCCGCGCTGGTAGTTCCTGACCGGCTCCACCGCGTCAGCCAGCAGCCGCAGCTCGCCGGCGCGGGCGCCAGCCAGCCGCTGCAGCATCCGCGGATAGCCGGCGCGGTGGTCCAGTCCCAGCCACTCCAGCCAGCGGCTGGTGACCTCGAGCCGCGCGTACATGTCGTCCACGTCCCTCACCTCGCGCGGCGACCACAGCCGCTCGGCGATGGCTGCGGTGCGCGGCCAGATGCGCGAGTCCACCGTCTCGTCGTTCACGAACTCCGACCACATGGTCGCCTCGCCCCCCAGGATGCGCACGCGGTCGGCCTCGGGGAGCTGGTCCAGGCCCCTGTCCCAGGGATCGACCAGGTAGTGCTCGGCCGCCGGCCACATGAGGTCGACGTAGTAGCCGTAGCTCAGCACCCCGCGGAAGCCCGCCTTCGCCGCCGCGCCCAGCGACTGCTGGCCCCGCCAGGAGTGGACGATCGTGTCCCTGGGCAGGTCCGGGTGGAGGATCTCGTCCCAGCCCATCATCTGCTTGCCGTGGCCGGCCGCGATCTTCGACAGGCGCTGGTTGAAGTAGGCCTGCAGGTCGCGGTTGGCGGTGAGTCCCTTCCGCCGCTTGAAGGCCTGCACCCGCTCGGAGACGTCCCATGCCCTGCCGTTGTTCTCGTCCCCGCCGATGTGCAGCACCGGGTCCGGGAAGAGGGCCGCCATCTCGCCCAGGAAGCCATCGAGCAGCCGGTAGACCTCCTCCTTCGACGGGTCCATCGCCGGGTCGAAGACCCCCCAGCGCCTCTCGATCCGGTAGGGGCCGGGAGCGGTCGCCAGCTCCGGGCGCCCGACGAACCAGGAGGTGGTGTGCCCCGGCATGTCGAACTCGGGGTAGACGCGGATGCCACGCTCCGCAGCGTAGGCGATGACGTCCTTCACCTGCGGCTGCGTGTAGAACAGCCCGTCCGAGCCCATACGCGAAAGCTCCGGGTAGCGCCGGCTCTCGACGCGGAAGCCCTGGTCGTCGGTGAGGTGCCAGTGCAGCGTGTTGAGCTTCACCGCGGCCATGCCGTCGAGCGTGCGCCGCACCGTGTCCGGCGAGAGGTAGTGGCGGGCGCTGTCGAGCATCAGCCCGCGCCAGGGAAAGCGCGGTCGGTCCCGGATCACCAGCGCTGGCGCGCGGAAGTGGCCCGACGCGCCGGGCGCGATCAGCTGCAGGAAGGTCTCCAGGCCGCGCAGCACGCCCCAGGGCTCCGCCGCCTGCAGCGTCGCGCCCCGCGGGGTGACGGTGAGGGCGTAGGCCTCGTCCATGCCCAGCTGCGGCCAGGGCCGGCCAGGGCCGTCGCAGCGGATGGACAGGTCCGCGGCCGGCGCCTCCGTCACCGGGTCCGGCAGGTAGATGCCCGTCTGCCGCGAGAGCCGCGCCAGGAAGCGCGCCGCCGCGCGCTCGACCAGGGCTCCCCCGCGGCCGCTCACCCCCACCGTGAACCCCGGGCCGACCGCCAGCTCGCCCGCGCCCATCTCGATGGAGGCCGGCCAGGGCACGAGCGCCGGCCGCTCGCCTCCGCCCGCCACCGCCGCCACCGCTGTCGCCACGGCCAAGAGACCCACGGGCATGGCTCGCCTCCCGGACCGCGGGGGAGCATACAATACGCGCCGGCGTCGGCAGCTTCGTCCGGCTCGACCTCAGGCAAGGAGGCTGCATCGTGAACAAGAGGACCGCGGCAGTCGCGCTGATGGCCGTCTTCACCGTCGCCGTCTGCTTCATCGTGCTCGGCTCGGTCTCGTCCGACATCATGAGGGCGCTGAACCTCGACGCGGCCCAGTTCGGCTCGCTGGTGATGGCGCTGTTCCTGACCTGCTGCATCGTGCAGCTCTTCGTCGGACCGGCCGTCGATCGCTTCGGGTACAAGCCGCTGGCGGTGCTCGGCTTCGTGGTGACGAGCGCGAGCATCTTCATGCTCGCCTTCGCCTCCAGCTTCGCCACCGCCTTCGCGGCCTGCGTGCTGCTCGGGGTGGGGGCGATGGCGCTCAATACCGTCGGCAACACGCTCATCCCGGTGGTGCTGTTCGAGGGCCAGGACCCGGCGCGCGCCAGCAACTTCGGCAACGCCTTCTTCGGCCTCGGCTACGTCTCCGTGCCCTTCCTGTTCACGCTGTTCCTGCAGAAGCTGGGGATGAGCTACGGCGTCTCCCTCTCCGTCTTCGGCGCGCTGACGCTGCTCTTCCTTGTGTTCAGCCTGACCGCCTCCTACCCCAACGTCCCCATCGGCTTCAGCTTCGGCAAGGCGGCGGCGCTGCTGTCACAGCCCGCCGTGCTGGTCGCGGCGCTGGCTCTCTTCTGCTACATCTCGCTCGAGATCTCGATGGGGTCCTGGATCCGCAGGGTGATGGAGGAGATCCTGGGGCGCAGCCAGGCGCCCGCCGACGCCAGCTTCTGGGCGGGGATGGTGCTGAGCCTGTTCGGGCTGTCGATGGCCGCCGGCCGCTTCCTCAGCTCGGCGGTCAAGAACCTCACCGCCATCGGGGTGCGGGTCGTCGCCGGGGCGGCGGTGGTCTCTCTGGTCGCCATCCTGATCATGATGTGGACCGACTCCGCGGCGCTGGCGATCCTGGCGATCGTCCTCACCGGCCTCGCTTTCGCCCCCATCTTCCCGACCGTGGTGGGCGTCACCTTCGCCAAGTTCGACAGCAGCCAGTACGGCTCGATCTTCGGGATCATCTTCGCCATCGGCCTGCTGGGCGGCACCTTCGTGCCGAAGTGGATCGGCAACCTCAGCGTCGCCGGCACCGTCCAGGGCAGCCTGAAGGTGGCGGCGCTGATGGCCGCGCTGCTGATCGTGGTGGCGCCGGTGCTGGGCGTCGTCGGCCGCAAGGCGCTCGACGGGAAGAAGGCGACCTAGCGCTCGCGCGCCAGGCGGAACTCGCGCAGCCCCATCAGGCTCAGCACGCCTTCGCTGCAGGTGCCGTCCTTCGCCGGCACGAAGGTGATGCGCACCGGGCTCAGCTTGGAGAAGAACGCCGTCTGCGACTCCGGGTAGATCTCGGCCTGGCCCTGCTTGGCGGAGGCGAGGAGGTGCCCGCCCTCGAGCCGCACCTCGAGCGTGTCGCCCATCACCGCGGCGACCGGCGGCGGGGCGACCAGGCGGTAGCGCCCGGTGTAGCGCTGGAGGACGGAGAGCTCGACCTCGGCGATCGGCGGGAACTCCGGCCCCAGCCGGCCTCCCGCGACGGCCGCGACCGCCTTGTGCGCGATGTCGCCGGCCGTGGGCAGCGGGCCTGGCGGCCGCATCCCGACGTTCGACAGCACGATCACCGCCAGGTGCTCTTCCGGGTAGACGGCGAAGTAGGTGTTGAAGCCGCTGATGTCGCCGCCGTGACCGAACTCGCGCAGGCCCCGCCAGGGGATGGTCATGAAGCCGTAGCCGTAGCCGCCCCGGTGCCCGTCGGCGAGCGTCACCGGCGCCGTGGCGAGGGCCAGCGTCTCCGACCTGACGATGCGACCGGCGAGCAGCGCCTGCAGCCAGCGGGTCATGTCCTCGGCGGTGGAGTGCAGCCCGCCGGCGGCCGCGTCCGTCCCTGACACCGCCGAGTACTCGGCCGGCACCACGCCGCCCTGGTCGGTGAACAGGTACCCGGCCGCGGCGCCCTTGGCGGCCGGCCCCTCGTGGTCGACGCCGGTGTCCCCTAGCCCCAGCGGGTCGAGGATCGCCGCCCGCAGCTGCGCCTCGTAGCTGCGACCGGTGACCTTCTCCACGACGCGGGCCAGCACCGAGTAGCCGACGTTGCTGTAGTTGAGCCGCTCGCCGGGCGCGCACTCGGGCGGCGTCTTCATCGCCTGCTCGACGGACACGAAGTCCGGCATCCCCGCGGTGTGGGAGAGCAGGTGACGTATGCGGATCCTGTCGCCGCCCACGAAGCCGGGCACGTACCTCTCCAGCGTGTCGTCGAGGCCCAGTCGCCCCTGCTCCACCAGCTGCAGGACGAGAAGGGCGGTGAACGACTTCGACACCGAGGCCAGCCGGAAGCGCGTGCGGGTGGTGTTCGCCTCGGCCGTCTCCAGGCTGGCCAGGCCGTACGCCTTCGAGAAGCCGACCTTCCCGTCGCGCAGCACGACGACGGCGGCGCCGGGCATCGGCTTGCCCGCGCTCGGCAGGAAGACGGAGTCGATCGCCCCGGCCAGGGTGGCGGCAGGTTCCTCCGCCCTGGCCAGGACCGGAGGGCCGAGCAGGAGTGCCGCGGCGAGCGGCCAGGCTTGGGATCGCATGAGACCTCCTGTCGTCTCCTCTTACGGCGGGGCGCCCGCCTTGGTTCGGGTTTCACGGGCGTCGACCTCCGCCCTCGTCGTCGACTTCAGCCCTCGTCTTCGACGACCAGCAGCACCGGTGAGCCCCCTGGTAGCGGGACAGGCTCCGATGCCGCGGGCAACACCCGCGTGCGGGACAGCTCCTGACCGGTGAGCGGGTCGAGAAGGACCGCCACGGCGGGCTGGCGCACGCGCGGCACGACCCAGGCGCCTCCCTTCGGCCCGTCGAACCAGGCGAGGTACGCCCCTGGTGCCGTCCGCAGCTGCACCCGGCCGGCTGCATGGCGCCCGGCGAAGAAGACGCCCTCGTCGTCCGGGTCGACGATCCCCAGCGCGGTCCAGGGCAGCGCCCGCAGCTCGTTCGCCAGCGCCTTTGCCGGCGCGCCGCTCCAGTACCAGCGCCGCCTCTCCGGCTCGCGCCAGGTCGGCTGCGCCGGCGCGGTGACGAAGCGGTAGCGCCCCGGCCCGCCGTCGGCGTAGCACAACGCGCCCTCGCGCCGGCACGGGTCCGGCTTCTCCGCGGGCGCGCAGGCCAGGGGCCACTTGCCGACGGCGGTGCCGTCGCCGCTCAGCAGCGCCTTCTCACAAACCGGTGTCGACGCTGGCACCGAGCCCAGCGGCGGATAGCCCCAGGCGCGCTCGGCGAACACCTCCGGCAGCGGATGGTCCAGCCCCGGGTGGCGCGTCCACAGCCAGCGGGCGAGCGGCGTCGGCTCGAGGTAGCGCACCGGCCGGGAAGGCAGGTACTCGGGCACCAGGCTCGCCACCGACAGCGCTCCCAGCGCCGCCAGGGCCAGCTTCGCGCGGGCGTCCGCGCGGGTCGCCAGCCTCGCCAGCACGGGCACGGCGAAGGCCACCAGCCACAGCGCGTACCGGCTCATCCCGCGCGTCGCCCCGTGGTTGAGGTTTCCCGGCTGGGTGAAGACGACGAGGAGCGTGGCGATCGATAGCAGCAACGCCAGCGGGTCCCAGGCCGCTCCGGGGCGCTCGCGGAGCGACGCGACGGCCATCCCCAGGCCCGCGAGCGCCACGATCGCCATCGACGGCCAGGCCGGGAACAGCCCCAGGTTGGGGTCGCCCAGGACGGCCCACAGCTCGCGCGGCCCCGGGAGGTGCACGAGCACGGTGGCGGCGAGCGGCGAGCTCCTGCCCAGGTGCAGCAGGTAGTAGAGAGGGCTCACGGCGGCCAGACCCCAGGCGATCGCCGTCGAGGAGAGCAGAAAAGGCCTCCGGCGTTGACGGACCCAGGCCCACGCCGTGGCGATCGCCAGAGGCGGCAGGAAGGCCCCGTTCTGGGCGGCGACGAGGCCAGCGAGCGGCAGCGCCCACTGCGGTCGTTCGTCCGCCAGGGCCAGGGCCATCGCCACCACGGCGACGAAGAACACCTCCGGGTGCGGCTTGTCGACCCACCACAGGAGCGGTGAGGCGAAGAGGACGGCGATGGAGCCGGCCCCGGCCCGTCGCTGCACGAGAAGAGCCGCCAGCACCAGCAGCGCCAGGTTGGTCGCCGCGAAGCCCGCCAGCACGCGCCCGCCGACCGCCCGCACCGCCGCCACGGCTGGCGCCGTGAGCAGCGGGTACAGCCAGAAGTGGTAGAAGTCCTGCCGGCCGTCGTCACCGACGAGGGCGGCGCGGCCGGGCAGCGCCGAGAGGACGCCGGGCGTCCAGCCCATCTCCGACTCCACGCGCCCGCGCTCGGCGTCGCTCAGCGCCGGCGGCCTTCCAGCCGCGAGGTTGACGGCCATGGCCACGTACTCGTGTCCGTCGCCCACCACCCGCAGTGGCGAGTCGGCCGTCACGGCCAGGCCCAGTGCCCCCACCCAGGCGGCGCCTCGCCACCACGGCACCGGTCCCCTGGCGAGGGCCTCCCGGACCAGCAGCAGGGCGAGACCGAGCACGACCGCCCGCGTCGGCTGGTGCAGGCCGATCGTCAGCGGCCCGAGCCGCCAGGCGCCGCCACCGGCCACCCACGCCACCGCCCCCGCCGCGAGCAGGGCGCAGGCGACCACCAGGAGGGCACGCGCGGCGAGGCGCACGGCGGGATTGTCCCCGCGAGGGTGTCTCCTGGCAACCGCCGGGGGCCGGCGACGGCCTGCTAGGGCCGCGGCGTCGCCAGGCCCTTCGTCGCTGCCTCCTCGGGGCTCAAGCCCCCCGAGCGCGGCTCCCACCAGCGCTCCGTGCGCTCCGCGGCCACGAACCCCGTCGGCCGCAGCACGCGCAGGGCGACGCGGATCTCGCGCGACCGCGTCGCCGGCCAGGAGCCATCCACCTCGACCGGCACGCCGATGGTCGGCAGGTCCCTGGCTCCTCTCGCCAGCACCGTGCCGTCGTGGTCGCGCGCCTGCCACTCGAGGCGATAACCCCGCAGGTCGTAGGACGGCAGCTCCGTCGGCGGCCTCCGCGCGACGGTGACCTTGAAGCCCGTGGGCGGCGCGTAGTAGCCGCTGCGGGTCCAGTCGAAGGCGAGGCGCGCGGGGCTCGTCTCCTCCTTCCACGCCTCGTACGACGGCTGCCGCTGCCGGTCCTGGTCGACGAGGCCCATGTTGACGTAGCCGGAGGTCTCGCCCGGCCAGAGGTTGCGGTGCGACTTGTAGTCCTGGTAGCACCAGAAGACGGCACCGGCGACGAAGTCGTGCCGCGCGAACTCGGCCAGCTGGTCCTTCATGATGCGGGTGCGCATGACGTCGGCCTGCTGCGCGTCCGGGGCGAACGGGCCCGCCAGGCCGAACTCGGAGATGACGACCATCTTGTCGGGGAACATCCTCCCCACCCGCTCGAGCGCGGGCGCGAGATCCTGCGCCGGGCCGGCCCAGCTCCCGAAGTACTGATTCATCATGATGAAGTCGGTGTACTGGTTGGCGTCCAGGGCCGGGTCGGTAAGGTAGGCGAGCCCGTCGTCCGCGTAGCTGACGAAGCGGCCGGGGTCGAGGGCCTTGACGTGGTCGACCATGGCCTCGACGTAGGCGCGGCCGCCGGCGGTGCTGGTGGCGCTTTCGTTGCAGACGCTCCAGCCGAGGACGCTCGGGTGGTTGCCGGCCTGCTCGATCATCTCCTGCATCATCCGCTTCGCCAGCGCCAGCACCTTCGGGTCCTTCATCTGCTCCTCGCTGAACTGCCACATGGGGATCTCGGGCACCAGCAGGACGCCGTCGCGGTCCGCGTAGTCGAGCACGTCGGGGTGCTGCGGGTAGTGGACGGGCCGGGTGAGGACCACGTTCAGGTTCTTCAGGTCGTTCCAGTCGTAGAGGATCGTCCCCCGGGTCTCGGCCAGGCCCTCCTGGGTCGACTCCTCGTGGCGGGTGATGCCGGTGAGCCGCACGCGCTCGCCGTTCAGCCACAGGCCGCGGTCGCGGATCTCGACCGTGCGCAGGCCGAAGGCGTCCTCGCGGCGGTCGAGCACGCCGCCGGTGGCCGCGTCGCGCACCTCGACCACCAGCCGGTAGAGGTTCGGCTGGTCGAAATGCCAGAGCTTCGGCTGGGCGATCGGCAGGCTCAACGGCACGGTGACCGGGCCGGACGCGCCCTCGACCTGCTGCCGCGCCAGCGCCAGGGGACGGCCGCCCGGGTCGTACGCCTCCGCCCGCACCTCGAGACCGCCGCCGGGCTGCAGGCGCTCGAGGAACACGCGGTCGACCACCGTCGCCGCCTCTGCGTCCACCTTCGGCCGGATCTCCTGCCGGCGGATCGCCACCCTCTCCTGCGCCACCAGCGCCACGTCGCGGACGATGCCGCCGTAGTGCCACCAGTCGTACCAGACCGAGCCGGTGTCCTTGAGCCGCATCGCCCAGCCGGGGATCGTGGAGAGCCCGGGGCGGTTGTCCAGCTCCACGGCGATCACCCCGCCTCGGCCCAGCGCCCGGGTCACGTCCATCCGCCAGGCGGTGTGCCCGCCCTCGTGCTCGCCCACCAGGGTGCCGTTCACGAACACGCGAGCCTCGTAGAAGGTGGCCCCGAAGTGAAGCTCCAGCGGGTGGCCGATCAGCGACGGCGGGACCCGGACGACCCGCCAGTACCAGGCGATCCCCTCGTGCTCCGCGTGCCGGCCGACCCCCCAGGTGTGCGGGACGTCGACGGTCTCGACGTCGGCGGGCACCGTCCTGGCCCAGCCGGACCTCTCGCCCGTGCCGTCGTGGTCGATCCGGAACTGCCAGGGGCCGTCCAGGCTGACACGCGTGCCCGCGGCGGAGGGCGCCGACAGCACGAACAGCAGCAGCGGCAGGCCGGGGACGGCGAGGGATCGAGGGCGCACGGGCACCTCCTGATGTCCGACCTGGATGCTATGCGCGAACGGGAGAGCGGCCAACCGGCGAGGATCTCGTGGCGAAGCGGGCCGGGAGCACGCCCCGGAGCGAGTCCGGCCTCTCGCCGCGACCGCCCGCGGCGGCCGGGTCCTGCGCGCCCACGGCTCTTGGAGCTACGTGTTCCGCAACCCCAGGCGCCAGAGGGGACCGGCGCAGCTCACGGGCAGACCTGCTTGATGCGGTCGAGCTGTGCCTTCAGCGCGTCCAGGGTCTGCGCGGAGGCGGAGGCGTGAAGCTGCGGCCGCACCTCCTCGATCTTCTGGTCGGCCTCGAGCATCAGCGGCTTGGCGGCGTCGCAGTCCGCGGAGTTGCGGATCACCTCGTTGACCTTGCCGTTCACCTCCTTGAGCAAGGCCTCGTCCTGGCCGACCTGCTCGATGGCCTTCTTGCGGGGGTCCTCGCAGGCGAGGACCGTCACCGCCAGCACCGCGAACACCAGCCATCGAGCGCTCATGGGGCCTCCCTGTCCGGTCCGCTCCTGCCCCGGCCGCTCCAGTCCGGGCCGACCGGAGGGCCGAGCATAGCGCAACGGCGCACTGCCGCGGCACCGGCTGCCCAACTATAATCGCCGCGGCCATGGCCGCCACGGTCGCGCTCGTCGTCACCGCGGGGCCCCTGCGCGGCCGGCGGTTCGAGTTCACCGGCCACGACACCTTCCTGTTCGGCCGGGCCGCCGACTGCCACGGCCGTCTCGCCGCGGACGACGTCTCCGCCTCCCGCCATCACTTCCTGCTCGAGGTGAACCCGCCGCAGGCGCGCCTGCGCGACCTGGGCAGCCTGAACGGCACGCGAGTGAACGGCGTCCGCCACGGCGGCCGCGCCGCCGACGAGAGCCCGCGCCCGGCCGCCCAGCGGGCCGGTGCCGAGGTGGACCTGCGCCACGGCGACGAGGTGCGGGTCGGCGCCACGGTCATCGCGGTCGAGGTCGCCGGCGCGCCGCCCGCGCCGCCCCCGGCGGCGATGCCGGAGGCCGAGGACAGCGAGCCGCTGCTGGGTCCGGGCGCCAACGTCGGACCGTACGTCGTCGAGCGCCCGCTCGGGCGCGGCGCCATGGGCGTCGTGTACCTCGCCCGCGCGGGTTCGCCGGAGGCCGCGCCCGTCGCCCTCAAGCTGATGCGGGCGGAGGCCAGCCTCGACGAAGCCGCCCGCGAGATGTTCCTGCGCGAGATCGAGGTGACCCGCGCGCTGCGCCACCCGAACATCGTGCGCCTGCACGGCGTGGGACGCCACGGCCGGCAGTTCTACTTCGCCCTCGACTACTGCGCCGGGGGCAGCGTCGAGGCCCTCCGCCACGACTACGGGGGGAGCCTGGCCGTGGAGGCGGTCCTGCGGATCGCCGGCGACGCCGTGGCCGGGCTCGCCTACGCTCACGAGCGCGGGTTCGTCCACCGCGACATCAAGCCGGAGAACGTGCTCCTGTCGGAGGAGGGGACCGCGCGGCTGGCGGACTTCGGCCTGGCCAAGAGCTTCGAGCAGGCGGGGCTGTCCGGCCTCACCGCCACCGGCGCCATCGGCGGCACCCTCGCCTTCATGCCGCGCGAGCAGCTCACCGCGTTCCGCGAGGTGCGTCCGGTGAGCGACGTGTGGAGCATGGCCGCCACGCTCTACTTCCTGCTCACCGGCTGCCACGTCCGCGACGGCTCCCCGGAAGAGGATCCGCTGGCGGTGATCTTGCGCGGCGCCGTGGTCCCAGTGCGCGAGCGCGACCCCGCGGTGCCTGCGGCGCTCGCCGCGGTGCTCGACCGCGCGCTGGCGGACGACGCGGGCTGGCGCTACCAGCACGGCGGCGAGCTCCTGCGTGCCCTGGCGGCGGTGCGCTGAGATGCCCTCTTTCCTGACGGTCGCCTGTCCCACCTGCGGGACCACCTCGGACCGGGTGCCTGCCGAGCTGAGGGGACGCGTGGTCCGCTGCACGAAGTGCGCCGCCCGGTTCAAGGTGACGCCGACCGAGCCGCTCCCCACCGTCCCGGAGGCCGAGGTGGTGGTGCCGACGGTGCCGGAGGAGGCCCTGCGGCGCACGCTCGCCGCCGCGGCGCCCGAGTGGCGCCCGGGGGAGCTCATCCTCGGCCTCTACGAGGTCTTGGGCGTCCTGGGCCAGGGCGGCATGGGCCGCGTGTACCGGGTGCGGCACCGCGGCTGGAACCTGGACCTGGCGCTCAAGGTGCCGCTGGCCGCCGCGCTGGAGGCCGCCGGCGGGGCGGACCACTTCGAGCGCGAGGCCAAAGCCTGGGTCCAGCTGGGCCTGCACCCTCAGGTGGTGGCCTGCCACTACGTCAGGAGGTTCGAGGGCCTGCCGCTGGTGTTCGCAGAGTACGCCGACGGCGGCAGCCTGCACGAGGCGATCCGCGGCGGGCGGCTCGCCAGCGTGGAGGCCATCCTCGACGTCGCGGTCCAGTTCGCCTGGGGGCTGCACCACGCGCACGAGCAGGGGCTCGTGCACCGCGACGTCAAGCCCGCCAACGTGATGCTGACCTCGGACGGCCTGGCGAAGGTCACCGACTTCGGCCTCGCGCGCGCCCGCTCCGCCGCGGTGACGGCGCAGACGACGGGCGAGGTCGCGGGGACGATCACGGTCGAGGGCGGAGGTGGGGCGACGCCCGCCTATCTCTCGCCCGAGCAGGCGCGGGGGGACGCCATGACGCGTCGCTCCGACGCCTGGAGCTTCGCCGTCTCCGTGCTCGAGATGTTCCTGGGCCGCAGGACCTGGACGCTGGGGTTGGCGGTGCCCGAGACGCTCGCCGCCTATCGCGCCGATGCCGGGGCGGCCGGCGCCGGCCCGGGGCGGCCGGCGATGCCGGAGGCGGTCGCCGACCTGCTCGCGCGCTGCCTGCGCGAGAACGCGGACGAGCGGCCGCACGATCTGGCGGCGATCGCCGGCGAGCTGTGCGACGCCTGGCAGGCCGCCACCGGGATGCCCTACCCGAGGCGGCGGCCGAGCGGAGGGGTGGGATCGGCCGACGCCCTCAACAACCGGGCTGCGTCCCTGGTCGACCTGGGCCGGGAGGCGGACGCGGACGCGCTCTGGCAGCAGGCGCTGGCGGCGGAGCCGCTGCACCCCGAGGCGACCTACAACTCGGCCTTGCGCGCCTGGAGCGGCGCGCGCCTCAGCGACCCGGAGCTGGTGCGCCAGGTGGAGGCCGCCAGCCCGCGGACCGCGTCCGCGGCTCACCCGCCCCAGCTGCTCGGCCGGCTGCAGGCCCTGCTGGGACACGGGGCGGAGGACGTCGCGGACGGGTGCCCACCAGGGCGGACGCTGCGCGGGCTCGCCGGCACGGTGGCGGCGCTCGCCAGCGGCCGCGACGGTGCGCTCGTGGTGGCCGGCAGCGGAGCGGAGCTGCGGGCGTGGAGCGCCGCCGACGGTGCGCTCGTCGCGGCGGTCGCCGTCCCGGACGGTCCGCTGCGCGCGGTGGCCCCCCTGCCCGACGGACGCTCGGTCGTGGTCGCCGGCGAGCGCGGCCCCCTGGCCGCGTGGGACCTGGTCTCCGGGCGGCCCCGGCGCACGTTCGCCCGCCAGCCCGGGTTCGCGGCGAGCCTCGCCCTGCTGCCGGGCGGGCGCGTGCTGTCGGGCGGCTCCGACCGCGCGGTCAGGGTGTGGGACCAGAAGACCGGGCGCCCGGTCCTGGAGTTGCCCGGGCACACGGACGCGGTCACCGCCGTCGCGGGCGGCGCCGGCGTGCTCGCCTCCGCCTCGCGCGACGGGACGGTCCGCCTGTGGTCGCCGGAAGACGGCCGCTGCCTGGCGGTGCTGAGCACGCCCGGACGCCTGCTGGCACTGGCGCTCTCCGAGAGGACGGACCTGCTGGCCGCCGCCGGCGAGGACGGCGTCATCCGTCTGTGGAGCCTGGGCTCGCGCCAGGCGCGGCTGAGCCTCAGAGCGCACGCGCAGCCGGTGCACGCGCTTCTGCTCTCGCCGGACGGCGGCCGGCTCGTCTCCGGAAGCGCCGACTCGACCGTGCGCATCTTCGACGCGGCGACCGGCCACGTCCTCTCCCTGTGGCGCGTCGAGGCGGCCGTCCACTCTCTGGCCTGGGGACCCGCCGGGACACTGTGGGCCGCGCACGGCGCCACCGTCACCGGGGCCGTCCCGCCGCCCCTGACGCTGCCGCCGCTCGCGCTGTGCCGCCCCGCCTCGGCGAGCGACGAGGAGTCGCGCGCGGCCAGCTTCGACGCGCAGGTGGTGGAGGCGCGACGGTCGCTGCAGTCGGGCGACGTGGCGGCGGCCCTGCGCCTGGTCCGTGGCGCGCGCTCCATTCCCGGCCGCGCGCGGGCCGGGCCGGCGATGGCGGTGTGGGACGACCTGTGCGCGCGGCTGCCGAGGCGGGCCCTGCTGTCGGCCTGGGAGGAGGGCCGGCTCGAGGGACACCGCGACGCGGTGCTGGCGGTGGCCGTCGATCCGGCGGCCGCCCGCGTGGCGACCGCGAGCCTGGACGGCGCCGCGCGCGTCTTCGACCTCGCGACGCGGCGGCTGCAGCACGCGCTCCACGGCCATGCCGCCGCGGTGACGGCCGTCGCCTTCGCCGCAGCGGGCGCTCGCCTCCTGTCGGGCTCCCGCGACCGCACGCTGCGGCTGTGGGACACGACCAGCGGCGAGCCGCTGGCGACGCTCGAGGGCCACGCCGAGACGGTCTCCGACCTCGACGTCGCCTGCGACGGCCGCCTGGCGGCGAGCGCGGGCTGGGACGGCGCCGTGCGGCTGTGGGACCTGGAACGGCAGGCCCCGCTGCAGGTGCTGAGCGGCCATGCTGCAAACGTCGCCGCCGTGCGCTTCTCCGCCGACGGGCACGTCGTGGCCAGCGCCGGCTGGGACGGCACGGTCCGACTGTGGGACGCGGGGGACGGACGTCCCCTGGCGACATTCCAGGGGCCGGAGGACCCGACGGCGCTGGCCTGGCACCCGCGGAGCCGGCAGCTCGCCGTCGCCGGGCAGGACGGAGCCGTCCGCCTGCTGGAGCCGCGCTCCGGCCGCATGCTGCGGGTGCTGCAAGGCCACGAGGCTGCGGTGACGGGGCTCGCGTTCACCCCGGACGGGCGCTTCCTCGCCTCGGCGAGCCGCGACCGGACGGTGCGCACCTGGGACCTGCGCGGCCACGACACGCCGCGCCCGCTCGCGCACCCCGACGCCGTCCTGGGCGTGTGCCTCGCCGCCTCCGGTACGCTGCTGCTGAGCGCGGGCGGGGACCGCCTCGCGCGCGTGTGGCACCTCGACTGGGACCCGGAGCCCGAGGCGCTGACCGCGGTGACGACGGCACCCAGCCTCGCCCCGACCCTCCGCGCGGCACCCCCCGCGGCGTCACTGCGGCCCCTGCCGCTGCGCGAGGACCTGCAGCGCACGGCGGCGATCGCGCCCGTGGCCATCCCCCGGGCGGCAACCCGCGCGGCCGGACGGGCGGCACGGCGGGTGCCGTGGAAGTGGGTGACGCTCGCCGCGCTGGTCCTCGCCGCCGCCCTCGTCAGCTATCAATTCTCCTGGCACCGGCGGCCGCCGCAGCTGCGGCTGTCGTCGCTGGCCTCGAACCTGCGCGGCGACGGGGAGCTGATCGACGTCGCGGCGTTCTCCCGCGGCTGCCCGGCCGACGAGTACGACCGCCACCTGCAGGCGCTGCGCAGCGGCAACCCGGACGCGCACGACGTCGCCTGCCTCGCCGCGCGCGGCACCCCCGACGTCATCAGCGACGTGCTCGACTGGGCCCCGCTTTCCGGCGAGGACGGACTGGTGACGCGACGGCTGCGCCGCAACGCCGCCTCCGTGCTCGCCGGCCTGCCGGCGGCGACGCTGCCGGCGCTGTGCGCGCGGCTCGGCGACGGCCGCGAGGAGGTCCGCGCGACCACCGCTCTCGCCGTCGGCCAGCTGACGACAGCGGGGGCGAACGAGTGCATCGCGACGCAGATCGCGGCCGGCGGCGGTCCCGCCAAGGTCGCGGCGGCGCAGGCGCTGCAGCGGCGACTGGCTCGCGGCCTCGTCGAGCCCGCCCGGGGCTGGGCGGCCGCCGGTGCCCTGCTGCAGGATGCGGAGCCGCTCGCCCGGCGCGCCGGCGTCGATCTCCTGCCCCTGTTCACGCCCGGTCTCGCCGAGCCCGCGGTCCGGCCCCTGCTGGCGGACCCCGACCCGGAGGTGGCGGCGGAGGCGCGGGCCGCGCTCACCGCCATCCAGGGCGCCCGCAGGGCGGACCAGCTCGCCGGCGACGACGGGTCCTGACCGCCGCCGGAGCCGGCAGACTGCGCGGCCTCGTGAGTGAGCGCAGGACCTGACCGCCATGTAGAGTGGGCGCGTTCATGCCGGAAGGAGGATCCAACATGTTGAACGCCCGACGCGTCGTGCGTGCCATCGCAGCCCTCGCGTGCGCCGCGCTCTCGATCACCGTCCTCGCGGCCGAGGCGCCGTCCGCCGCCACCGCGCCGCCGCGCGCGCCGCTGCTGCTGCAGAAGCCCAGCGTGAGCCGCACGCAGGTGGCGTTCTCGTTCGCCGGCGACCTGTGGATCGTCGGGCGCGAGGGCGGTGAGGCGAGGCGTCTCACCAGCGGCGTAGGACGCGAGACCGAGCCCTGCTTCTCTCCGGACGGCTCGCTGGTCGCCTTCACCGGCGAGTACGACGGCAACGTCGACGTCTACGTCGTGGAGGCCTCGGGCGGCGTGCCGCGGCGGCTCACCTGGAATCCCGCGGAGGACCACGTCACCGGCTGGACGCCGGACGGCGAGTCGGTGCTGTTCCACTCGGGTCGCGGCAGCTTCCACTACTTCGACAAGCTCTACACGGTCCCGCTGACGGGCGGCCTGCCGCAGGAGCTGCCGCTGCCGCGCGGCGTCCGCGCCTCGTTCTCTCCCGATGGCAAGCGGCTCGCCTACGTGCCTGTCAACCAGTGGCAGCGTGCCTGGAAACGCTACCGCGGCGGGCAGACGACGCCCGTCTGGATCGCCGACCTCGCCGACTCCTCGGTCGAGGCGGTCCCCCGCGACAACTCGAACGACAACTTCCCGGTCTGGCTGGGCGACCGCGTCTACTTCCTCTCCGACCGCAGCGGCCCGGTGTCGCTCTTCGCCTACGACACCAAGACGAAGCTGGTCTCGCAGGTGGTGAAGAACGAGGGGCTCGATTTCAAGTGGCTGACCGCCGGCCCCGACGTCCTCGCCTACGAGCAGTTCGGCGCGCTGTTCCTCTACGACCCTGCCGCCGGGACCAGCAAGGCCCTGCAGATCGGTCTCGCCGGCGACTTCCCGGAGGTGCGCCCGCGCTTCGCCAAGGTGGACAAGAAGCTGAGCGCCCCGGCGCTGTCGCCCAACGGCAAGCGGGTCGCCTTCGAGGCCCGCGGCGAGATCCTGACGGTCCCGGCCGAGAAGGGCGACATCCGCAACCTCACCCGCTCGCCCGCGGTCGCCGAACGCGAGCCATCGTGGTCCCCTGACGGCCAGAAGCTGGCGTGGTTCTCCGACGAGTCGGGCGAGTACGCCCTGCACATCCGCGACCAGGGCGGCCTGGGCGAGGTGAAGAAGATCGGCCTCGGCACGCCGCCGTCCTTCTTCTACCACCCGCGCTGGTCGCCGGACGGCAGGAAGATCGCGCTCGGCGACACCCGACAGAACCTCTGGTACGTCGACCTCGAGAAGGCGACGCCGCCGGTCAAGGTCGACAAGGACCTCGTCGGGATCTTCGACGCCCCTGATGCGGTCTGGTCGCCGGACTCGAAGTGGCTCGCCTACGCCAAGGGGCTGCCCACGAACCTGGCCGCGGTGTTCGTGTACTCGCTGGAGACGGGCAGGGCGACACAGGTGACGGACGGCATGAGCGACACGCGCTCCCCCGCCTTCGACCACGGGGGCAAGTACCTGTACTTCACGGCCAGCACCGACGTCGGCCCGGCGGCGGGGGCGATCAGCATGGCCGGGATGAACCGGCCGACCACCCGCACGGCGTACGCGATCGTCCTCGACAAGACGCTGCCCTCGCCTCTCGCGCCCGAGAGCGACGAGGAGAAACCGGAAGAGAAGGACAAGGGGAAGGAAAAGGACGGCGGCAAGCCCGCGGCGGCCAAGTCGGACGGCAAGGACCAGAAACCCGCCGCCGTGCGGGTGGACCTCGACCGCATGAGCCAGCGCACGCTGGCCCTTCCCATCCCCGCCGACAACTACGTCGCGCTCATGACCGGCAAGGACGGCCAGGTTTTCCTGGTGAAGGGGCCGCGCGTCTTCCCTCTCGACGGGCCGGCCACCTTCGAGCTGGTGAAGTTCGACCTCGAGAAGAGGAAGACCGAGACGCTCGTCTCCGGAATCAGCGACCTGAGCCTGGCGGCGAACGGCGAGAAGTACCTCTACAAGAAGGACGACGCCTGGTTCATCGCCGGGACGGACGCGCCAGCGAAGGCCGGCGAGGGCGGTCTCAAGGTGGCGGACGCACAGGTCTGGGTGGAGCCGAAGGCGGAGTGGCGCCAGATGTACCACGAGACCTGGAGGATCGAGCGCGACTTCCTCTACGACCCGAACTTCCACGGCCTCGACCTGGCCGCCGCCGAGGCGAAGTACTCGCCGTGGGTGGACGGCCTGGCGAGCCGTGCCGACCTCAACGAGCTCTTCCAGGAGATGCTGGGCGAGCTGACGCTCGGCCACGTGTTCGTCGGCGGCGGCGACGGGCCCGAGCCGCCGAAGGTGAAGGGCGGGCTGCTGGGCGCCGACTTCGCCGTCGAGAACGGCCGGTATCGCTTCGCCCGCGTCTACGACGGCGAGAGCTGGAACCCCGACCTGCGCGCGCCTCTCACCCAGCCGGGCGTGAACGTCGTTGCCGGCGAGTACCTGCTGGCAGTGAACGGCGAGGACCTGCGGCCGCCGAAGAGCCCGTACCAGCCGCTGGAGGCCACCGCCGGCAAGGCGGTGGTGCTGCGCGTCGGCCCTACGCCGGACGGCAAGGGCGCGCGCGAGGTGACGGTCGTCCCGGTGGACGACGAGTCGGGCCTGCGCCGACTCGCCTGGATCGAGGGCAACCGCCGCAGGGTGGACGAGCTGTCGAAGGGCCGCCTCGCCTACGTCTACCTGCCCGACACCGCAGGCGGCGGATACACCGCGTTCAACCGCTACTTCTTCGCGCAGGTCGACCGGCAGGGTGTGGTGCTCGACGAGCGCTGGAACGGCGGCGGCCTGCTCGCCGACTACATCATCGACTTCCTGCGCCGCACCACGACGAGCCACGCGGTGACCCGGGAGGGCACCGTGTTCTCGATGCCCGCGGCCATCGACGGGCCCAAGGTGATGATCATCAACGAGTCGGCCGGCTCCGGCGGCGACGCCCTGCCCTGGTACTTCCGCAAGGCGAAGCTGGGCACGCTGATCGGCACCCGGACCTGGGGCGGTCTGGTCGGGATCGGCGGCTACCCGTCGCTGCTCGACGGCGGCCACGTCACGGCGCCGCGGATCGCGCTCTACGGCACCGAGGGCCAGTGGGAGGTCGAGAACGTCGGCATCTCGCCGGACGTCACCGTCGACCTCGACCCGAAGCTGTGGCGGCAGGGCCACGACGCGCAGCTGGAGAAGGCGGTGGCGGTGGCGCTCGCGGCGCTCGAGAAGAACCCGCCGCCACAGCACAAGCGCCCGCCGTACCCGAACTACCACCCGAAGCCAGCGGCGACGGCGGCCGCTGCACCTTGACCGCCCCGGCCGCCGCCTGAGGTCCCGGGGCCGCATGGGCCGTCCGGTCCATACGGCCACTTCGGTCCCGGGGCTATGCTGCCGGTTCGGAGGCGACACCATGTTCCAGACCCTCGAGGACGCCACCGAGTACATCGGCCACAACCAGGTGGCCATGGTCGACCTCAAGTTCTGCGACCTGTGGGGCCGCTGGCGCCACGTCACCCTCCCCGCCACGCGCTTTGGCCCCGCCCTGATGGAGCAGGGCGTCGGGTTCGACGGCTCCGCGTTGGGCCTGACGACGGTCAAGTCGGGCGACCTCGTGCTGGTCCCCGAGCTCGGCACCGGCTTCGTCGACCCCTTCTGGGAGACGCCGACGCTCAGCTTCCTCTGCGCCACGCTGGAAGCCGACAGCCAGGCGCCCTATCCCTACGACCCGCGGATGCTGGCCGCCCGCGCCGAGGACTACCTGCGCTCGACCGGCATCGGCGACGAGAGCCGCTGGGGACCGGAGTTCGAGTTCTACCTCTTCGACGGGGTGAGCTACGAGAACGGGATGAACGTGGCGGCCTACCGGGTGGAGTCGAGGGAGGCCGACTGGAACAGCCACGAGCTGGGTGGCGGCTACACCATCCCCCGCCACGGCGGCTACCACGCGATCCCGCCCCAGGACCACCTCTACGACGCCCGCACCCGGATCTGCCGGACGCTGGAGGCGATGGGCATCCCCATCAAGTACCACCATCACGAGGTGGGCGGACCGGGCCAGTGCGAGATCGAGACCCACCTGCTGCCCATGGTGCGCACGGGCGACGCCACGCTGATCGCGAAGTACGTGGCCCGCATGAGCGCGCGCGGCATGGGCATGACTGCCACCTTCATGCCGAAGCCGCTCTTCGGCGAGGCGGGCTCGGGCCTGCACTTCCACCAGCAGGTGTGGAAGGGCGGCGAGAACGCCTTCTTCGGGCCCGGCTACGGGTGCCTGAGCGAGACCGCCCGCTTCTACATCGGCGGGCTGCTCAGCCACGGGGCGGCGGTCATGGCGCTCACCAACCCCTCCACCAACTCCTACCGTCGCCTGGTGCCCGGGTACGAGGCGCCGGTCTCCGCCATCTTCTCGCTCGGCAACCGCAGCGCCGCCATCCGCATCCCCAAGTACGCGAACCGTCCGGAGAGCGCGCGGCTCGAGTTCCGTCCACCCGACGCCACCACCAACCCCTACCTGGCGGTCGCCGCCCAGCTGATGGCGGGTATCGACGGCGTGCGCCGGCGGCTGGACCCCACCGCGCTCGGCTTCGGGCCTTATGATGAAGACGTGTTCTCCTGGCCCGCCGAGAAGCGCGCACACATCCAGGCGCTGCCCACCTCGCTGGAGCAGGCCCTCGAGGCGCTGGAGCGCGACCACGGCTTCCTGCTCGAGGGCGGAGTCTTCAGCGCGGAGATGATCGAGCGCTGGGTCGCCCGCAAGCGGAGCGAGGAGCGGGCGGTGCGTGACCGGCCGCACCCCTACGAGATCGAGCTGTACTACGACCTCTAGCCGACCGGACGCCGCTCCCCCGCCCGTCGGCCGTGGCAGCGCGGTCCGCCCCGACGGGAGCTTTCCAGACCGCGAAGGTTCCGTGATGACCGTTGCCACCTCGTCCAGGGCCCAGGCCCTGATCGACACCGAGACCCGCTACGGCTCGCACAACTACCACCCGCTCGACGTCGTCTGCGAGCGCGGCGAAGGCGTCTTCCTGTGGGACGTCGACGGCAAGCGCTACATGGATTTCCTGGCCGCCTACTCGGCGGTGAACCAGGGCCACAACCACCCGCGCATCGCCGAGGCGCTCATCGCCCAGGCGCGCACGCTGGCGCTCACCTCCCGCGCCTTCCGCAACGACAAGCTGCCGCTGCTGCTGGAGAAGCTGTGCCGGCTGACCGGGTTCGACCGGGCGCTGCCCATGAACAGCGGAGCCGAGGCGGTGGAGACCGCGATCAAGGCCTGCCGCAAGTGGGGCTACGACGTGAAGGGCATCCCCTACCCCGAGGCCGAGATCATCGTGGCGGAGGGCAACTTCCACGGCCGCACCACGACCATCGTCGGCTTCTCGACCGATCCCGACTCCACCTCGCGCTTCGGGCCGTTCACCCCGGGCTTCCGCCTGGTCCGCTACGGCGACGCGGCGGCCGCGGCTGCGGCCGTCACGCCCCGGACCTGCGCCATGCTGATCGAGCCGATCCAGGGCGAGGGCGGCGTGATCATCCCGCCGAAGGGGTACCTGCAGGCCCTGCGCCAGGTCTGCGACCGCAACCGTGTGCTGCTCGTCCTCGACGAGATCCAGTCCGGCCTCGGCCGCACCGGGAAGCTGTTCGCCTTCGAGCACGAGGGCATCCGGCCGGACGGCGTCACCATGGGCAAGGCGCTCTCCGGCGGCTTCTACCCGGTCTCCGCGTTCCTGGCCCGCGACGAGGTGATGGAGGTCTTCACTCCCGGCATCCACGGCTCGACCTTCGGCGGCAACCCGCTCGCCTGCGCCGTCGCCATCGCCGCCCTGGACGTGCTGGTCGAGGAGAGGCTGGTGGAGCGCGCGGCCGAGCTGGGCGGGCATCTCGCCGCCCGGCTCGCGGCGATCCGCTCACCGCTGGTGAAGGAGACGCGCTCGATCGGCCTGTGGGCCGGGGTGGAGCTGAAGCCGGAGGCCGGCGGCGCCCGCGGGTACTGCCACGCCCTCAAGGATCGCGGCCTGCTCTGCAAGGACACCCACACCCACACCATCCGCCTGGCTCCACCGCTGGTGATCACCCGCGACGAGCTCGACTGGGCGGTCGACCAGATCGAGGCGGTGCTGAAGGGCTGAGCACCGGCGAGGCGGGCGGATCTCGTGAGATCCTGGCCACCATGGCCGAGACCGCCCGCCTCGCCCGCTTGTCCCTCGCCGCCGCGGCGACTCTCGTCGCTCCCATCGCGCCCGCCGCGGGGCCTGAAGCTGCCGCCGCCCGGCCGCTGCTGGTGACCGTCGACGACCTGCCGGTCGCCAGCAGCCTGCACGCCGGCGCGGACGAGCGACGCCGGATCACCGAGGGGCTGCTGGCCGCGCTGGCCAGGCACCACGTCCCTGCCGTCGGCTTCGTCATCTGGAGCCACGTCCGCGACGGCGCGGACGAGTCGCTGCTCGACCTGTGGCTGAAGGCCGGCCACGAGCTGGGCAGCCACTCCGATCGGCACCTCGACCTGACCGCCACCGACGCCGCGACCTGGATCGCCGACGGCGAGCGGGCGCGCGTCGGGCTCGCGGCCTTCCTTTCCGCCCGCGGGCACAGGCTCCGCTTCTACCGCTTCCCCTTCCTGTGCGAGGGGGACACCGAGGCCAAGGTGGACGCGGTCCGCGCGTGGCTCTCAGGGACCGGCCAGAGAAACCTCACGGTCACCATCGACGACCAGGACTGGTCGTTCGAGGAGCCGTGGGTCGGTGCCCGGCGCAAGGGGGACGCCGCCGCGACGGCGGCGGTGAGCCAGGACTACCTCTCGGCGCTGCGGCTGATGGTCCGCCACCACGAGGGCAACGGCGACCGCCTGCTCGGTCGCACCTCACCTCAGGTGCTGCTGCTGCACGCGAACGAGGTGGGCTCGGCGAACTGGGACGCGCTCTTCGCCTGGCTGGAGCAGACCGGCCACCGCTTCGCGAGCGCGGACGAGGTCCTCGCCGACCCCGTCTTCGCCGAGCTTCCGCGCCTGCCGGCGACCCACGGCTTCTCGCTGTGGGACCGGCTGGGTGCCGTCCGGCGCGAAAGCGACGCGCGGCTGCAGGTCGCGCGCCTGCTGGACGAGCAGGCGGCCGCGTGGACGCGCGGCGATCTCGAGGCCTTCTGCTCCGCCTGGGCCGAGGACGCCGTCTTCGTGTCGCCGACGGGCCTCACCCGCGGCCGGCAGCAGGTGCTCGAGCGCTACCGGCACCGCTATCCCGGGCGCGAGGCCATGGGCACCCTCACCCTCGAGGTCCAGGAGGCGCGACCGGCCTGGGGCACCGAGGTGTCGCTCCTCGGGGACGCGGTACCCGGTCGCGTCCAGTCGGTGAGCGTCGTCGCCCGCTGGACCCTGAAGCGGCCGCCGCAGCCGGACGCCAGCGGGCTGACGCTGCTGGTGCTCCGGCCGCGCGGCCGGGGCTGGGAGATCGTCCAGGACGCGTCGATGTGAGCGAAGCGCCTGACCGGCTCCCTCGCGCGGGGCTCGCCAGCGCCGCGGCCGCCTTCCTGATGTGGGGCCTGTTCCCCCTCTACTGGAAGCATCTCTCGGCGGTGCCGGCCCTGGAGATCGTCGCCCACCGCACGGCCTGGGGCTTCCTCGCGGTGGCGGCGTGGGTGACGATCCAGGGGCGCTGGCCGGCGGCACGGGCGGTGGCGGCGCGACCGCGGACGCTGCTGGTGCTGGCGACGAGCGCGTCCCTCATCGCTCTCAACTGGCTGCTGTACGTCTGGGCGGTGATCCACGACCACGTGGTCCAGGCCAGCCTCGGCTACTACGTGAACCCGTTGGTGAACGTGCTGCTGGGGGTGCTCGTCCTGCGCGAGGGCCTCACCCGCGCCCAGAAGCTCGCGGTGACGCTGGCCGCCACGGGGGTGGCGGTGCTGACGCTCGGCTACGGCCGCTTCCCCTGGATCGCCCTGGCCCTCGCCTGCACCTTCGGCCTCTACGGGCTGGTGCGCAAGACCGTGGACGCGGACGCCGTCTCCGGCCTGCTCTGGGAGACGGCGCTGCTGGCGCCCGCGGCCTCGACGCTGCTCCTGGTCCTGCAGGCACGCGGGAGCGGGGCCTTCGGCTCCCGGCCGCTCACGACGGCGCTCCTCGTCCTGGGCGGCGCCGTCACCGCGCTGCCGCTGGCCCTCTTCGCCCACGGCGCCCGGGCCCTGCCGCTGTCCACCCTCGGCTTCGTCCAGTACCTCTCGCCGACCCTCCAGTTCCTGCTGGCTCTGGCCGTCTACCACGAGCCGTTCACGCGCGCGCACGCCCTCACCTTCCTCTGCATCTGGACGGCGCTCGCGCTGCTGTGGTGGGACCTGCGCCGCCGGCTGGCGCCGACGCGGGTCACCGCTCGGCCGGCCCTCGGCACCGGAACCTAGCTCGCGACGTCACGGCCGGACGGGCGGCAGCGACGCCAGCCGGCGCTGGGCGAGGCGCCAGGTAGAGCTGGCATCGGTGGCCTCGGCACCGCTGCCCTGGACGCGACGATAGAGCGACGCCGCCTCTTCCGGAACGCCGTAGCTCTCGGCCAGCCGGCCGAACACCCACCAGTCGACGGCGCGCGGCTGGCCGTCGGGCGAGAGACCGATCGCCTCGGTGATCGTCTCCAGCGCCTCGGCCGCGCGGTCGGCCTCGGCGTAGAGCGTCGCGAGCGTGTGCAGGACGTCAGCCTCGCCCCGGTGGGTGGCGTCGACCGCCCTCCGTGCCACCGCGATCGCCGGCTCCAGCGGTTCGCGCAGGAAGAGCGCGTCCCACGCGATCTCGTTCAGGTCGACGGGATCGGCGCGGCCCTCGGACTCGAGCTGCCGACGGATGGTGCTGGCGGCCAGCAGGTCGCCGCGGCCGTGGGCCACGCGCGCCAGCGTCCGCCGCGCCTCGTCGTCGCCGGGACGCTCGGCCAGCCGACGGCGCGCCAGCTGCTCCAGCTCTTCCCAGCGGCCGAGGTTGCGCAGCGCCGCCGCGCGGTAGCGGAAGGCGGTGAGCGAGCCGCCGACCGGCAGCCGCTCGCTCACGGCGAGCAGCCCCTTCCAGTCGTCGGCGAACAGGCTCCCCAGCGCCAGCGCGTCGTCGCAGGCCAGCCGCACCGCGTCGTCCTCGGCCCGGCCTCGCGCCTCGGCCAGCCAGGCCGCCGCGGCGGCCCGCCGTGCGGGCTGCAGCACCAGCAGGCTGGCGGCGGCCCGCCGGACCTCGGCGGCGCTGCCCTGCTGGCCGACCTGCCAGAGCCGGGCGAACGGCGAGCCGGCGAGCGGGTCGGTGCCGGCCGGCGACGGGATCTCCTCGCGAACCCAGTCGAGCCACCGCCGGGCGCCGGCGAGGTCGCCGGCGTCCAGCCGAGCGAGGCCCTCGGCCACCGGCTCGCCCAGCGACTGGCTGGAGCCGATGGCCCGCACCTGCCCGTCCTCCCGCAGCGCGAAGAGACGGCTGTTCGTGGGCTGTGGCCCCTCGTTGATCACGCGCAGGCGGTAGCCGACCGCGTCGTCGCCGTCCTTCTCGACGCGCGTCATCGCCAGGCCGACGTCGAGGGCGACCTCCACCGGCACCTTCTGCGCACGGATCTGGCGCGTCAGCACCCGCGTTACGCCGGCCACCTCGTCACGGCCGCTCGGCGTCAGCAGCCGCCGCGACATCAGACCGTCGATCTCCGACCGCGACCGGCCGGGCGCCAGCACCGCGATGGTGAGCCGGCGCGGCAGCGACGAGGGATCCGCCGGGTCGAAGCGCAGGTCCTCGAATCGACGCACCCGGGCGAGCAGGTCGGCCTGGCCGCGCAGCGCGGCCGCGTTGGGCGCCCCCTTGGCGGCCTCCGGCAGCAGCTTCGCCGCCAGCGGGTACTGGCGCAGCTGCACCAGCGTGGAGCCGGCCCACTCGATCGCCTTGCGGCGCGGTTCGGCCTCGCTGACCGAGCGCTCCGCCTCCTGCAACGCCGCCGGCGCGCCGGCGGTCGCCGCCGCCGACAGCACCCGCAGACCGTCGCGCAGCGGCGAGGCCTCGACGCTCCGTACCTCGCGCGCCAGCTCCTCGAACGCCCCCGCCCAGGCCAGGCACAGCAGCCAGTTGTCGTCGAAGCGCAGGTCTTTCAGCTCGGTGCGCAGCGCCCGGTACTCGGCCGCTGCCTCGGCCAGCCGCGCCCGCGGCGAGTAACGCACCCCCTCGGCGTCGTGCTCGAGCAGGATGGCGAGGTCGGCCCGGGCGATCGCGTTCTGCGGGTCCAGCTCCCGGGCGCGGCGGTACTCGGCCACCGCGCCGGCCAGGTCGAAGCCCTTCTCGAACCGCCGGCCGACGGCGTCGTGCTGCAGCACCCAGCCCAGCGTCTGGTGGGCGAGGGCGGAGCGGGGCTCCAGCTCCGTCGCCCGCTTCGCCTCCGCCCTGGCCGCCTCGCCGAGGCCGCCGGCCAGCAGCGCACGGGCCAGCCTGACGTGCGGGTTCGCCGACTTCGGCGCGCTGCGCGCCAGGGCGCGGAACTCGGCGATCGCCTCACGGATGCGGCCCGCCTGCAGGTGCGCCTCGCCGACCTGAGGGAAGCGGATGAAGGCGACCGGCTCGGCCCGCAGTGCCCGGACGCCCTCGCGCAGCGCCGCGTACTCGTCCGGCGTGAGCCGCCGCTTCCCGCTCTCGAACCGGAGCACCGCGTCGACGGCGCCGCCCGGGGCCGGGCTGAACCGCGCCGTGTACCGGGCCGGCCCCAGCTTCAGCTCGCGCTCGGGCGGGAGCTTGTCGGCGACGAAGCCGGGGGGCGGGACCACGTGGTAGCGGCGCTCGCAGACGAACGGCACCGCGACCACGTAGTCCTTCCGTCGCGGCGTGGCGTCCGCCGCCTCACGGCGCAGGACCTCGGGCAGCTCCTCCGTCAAGCCCGAGGGATGGAAGGCGACCACCGCCAGCGTCTCGTCGGTGGCGCCGCGGCCCGCGTTCGCCATCTCCAGCCGCAGCCGGAAGGGCCCGGCGAGCGTCTGCGGGTCCGAGTGCTCCACCCGCGACAGCTCGCCGAGGTACTCGGAGCGGGCGTACTCGGTCAGCCGCTTGCGGATCTCGCCCGCCGACGCGGATCCGTAGTCGGACCGGTAGCTGCGGGCGAAGCTGCCGGTGAGCTCCGTCGTCTCCACCACCTTCGCCTTGCCGACCGAGGCCAGCTGGAAGTCCCGCAGCTCGCGGAGCTGGTTGTCGGCAGCCGACGCTTCGGGCGTGCGCAGCAGGGCGCGCGTGGCCGGCATGGCCACCAGCGCCATCCGCCCCTGGTCCGGGTCGGGCAGCTCGCCCGCAGGCGCCTGCGGGTCCGTGGGGTCGATCCACAGGTCGCCCGAGCCGGGGGTCGGGCCGGGGACGTAGACGATCGCGTGGTTGAACTCGCCCACGCCGGGGAGCTCGACGTCGACGTCCTCGCCGGGGCCCGTCAGCAGCAGCGCGACGTGCGAGGCGATCCCGGCCGCGCGCAGGAGGGCCACCAGCAGCGCCGCCTGGTCCTTGCAGTCGCCGTAGCGCCGCCGGCGGACCTCCGCGGGAGGCTGCGGGGCGATCGTCGACTCGCCGAACTCCACGCCGGTGTAGCGCACGTCCCGGCGGACGCCGGCCAGGAGCCGGTCGATGACCTCACCGCGATCCCGAGCGCCCGCGGTCGCTTCCCTGACGTCCAGCACGGCTCCCGCCAGGCGGGCGTCGACCAGGCGCGCGTAAGCAGCCGCCACCTCCGCCCAGCTGGCGCCGGTCGAGTACGCCACGTACGGCCGGCGCGGCTCGTCCGGGGGCATGCCCGGCTCGGGGTCCGGCAGCGCCTCGTACGGGCCGCCCTCGAACGCGATGCGCACGCGCCCGTTCGCCTCGCTGCGGCGTGGCTGCAGCGCCGGCAGCAGCCGGGCGACGTGCGGCAACGGCAGCGCCGCCGGGGCGTCCACCACGAATCGCACGTGGCGGGTCGGCACCCGCGAGCCGAAGCGGAACGAGCCGTGGCGGCCGCCGGCGAACGGCGGCTGGTTCTCGCGCCAGGTGATCGTGTACTCGACGACCGCGCCGACGGCGACGGCCGGCAGGGGCGCCTGGAGCTTGCGCGTGTCCGAGTAGACCGCCGGCGAGGTCTCACCCAGCCCCGACTCGGCGATCGTCGCCGCGTCCAGCAGGTGGACGCCGCCCTCGGAGGTGATCACCCGCGCCTCGAGCTCCGGCCTCGCCTCGTGCCAGGGCGCCCAGGTCGCCTGCACGGAGTCCCACGACTCGAGCGCCTGCGGGCTGAGGACGCGGTAGACGATGCGGTAGCGATACGTGCGCGCGCCGGCGCCGTCCAGGACCTGCGTCCCCTCCTCGGTGAGGACGAGGACGGGGGCGTTCGGTGATGCCGGGAGCCGCTCGGCGGCCGCCAGCATCGCCCGGGGTTCCGCCGCGAACGCCGCGCCGAGCCACGGCTCCTCGGCGGCGAGGGCCGGCTGGCCGGCGGCGGCGGCGGCGACTGCCAGGGAGATCACGACGCGGAGCAGCATGGAGCCCCCTTTCGCTGCGGCACGCCTGCGGGGTCGCGGCCCCCGCCGCAGGCAGCCCAGACACGAATCGCGAGAGTGGATCAGCGACCGGCGGCCGGCGTCAAGCGCAGGCGCCACACCGCGGCCCGCTGCCGAAGCGGGCGCCGGTGCACACGCGGCACGACAGGTCCTGTCCATTGCAGGGACGGTCAGGATCCGGAGACTCGTGTCGGCGGACGTCCTCGGCGGGAGGCCATCGGCGTCAAGGCACTCGCGTCACGGGACTTCCCTCGTCAGCACTCGCCGGCCTGAACTGCTCGCACGGTTCGTGCATTGAGAGCGGCACGGGCTGAATCGCCCGTTCGCGTGGCTGGCGCGACTTCATCGGGCGCCTGCCCGCAGGAGGGGGCCGCATGGGCAGCCGGACGCTGGTCGACAGGGACACGCCGCTCGAGTTCTTCCGGGACGAGGTGCAGAAGGCGATCGAGCACCAGCACCTCGAGACCTCGGGCTTCGCCGCGCACTACCTCGTGGACCTGCTCACGCGCTCGATCCGGGCCGACGCGCTCCCCCCGGCCGAGCCCGGGTTCGACGACGTGCCGCTGGCGCTGCTGTACCTGCGCGCGCTGCGGGCGGCCTCGCACGAGCGGGCCCGGCGCCTGCGCGAGACGGGCGACACCGCGCTCTTCGTCTCCGGCTTCTTCGCCGACAGCCTGTTGGAGAAGGTGGCCGACCTGCGCTACTACCAGGCCCTCGGCGGCTCCGCCTACGCCCGCCTGGGCCGGGAGCGGACCTGGCTCGGCTCCGACGTCTTCTCGGAGCTGGCGGCGCGCTTCCAGGCCTTCGTCGACGTGCTGCAGGAGGTGTCGGAAAAGACGCACCTCGCCAGCGCGGGCTCGGTGCTGCGCCTCTACGAGAGGTGGCTGCAGACAGGCAGCCGGCGCGCGGCGCGCCTGCTGGAGGAGCACGGCATCAGCCCGGTCGACCCCGGGGAAGGGCAGGTCCATTGACGCTGCCCGGACATCTGCTGGTCGACGTCCAGCGGCGGCTGGAGGCCTTCTACGCGCTCGAGCCGCACGCGCCGGTGACCGACTTCGTGATCCCGCAGGAGGAGGCGGAGCAGTACCCGGGCGGCGGCAGCCGGACGCTGATCAAGGAGGACGGCGACGAGATCTCGGTCGGCGTGGTGCTCGACGAGGCGACCGCCCGGGGGCTGCGCGAGCGCGACCCGCGGGTGCGGCTCGACGGCTCGAACCTCGGCCCCTTCGCCACGCTCACGGAGGAGGTGAGCCACTTCGTCTACCTCCTGTTCTGCGCCCAGGCGCAGCGCTCGGTGACGCAGCTGGAGCTGGAGCTGCAGGCGGAGGTGGACAAGTACCTCACCGCCGCCACCTTCTTCGCCCTGCAGCACGAAGGCGCGCTCGCGCCGGGGCTCCGCCAGGCCCTCTTCCGCCGCTACCGGCTGGTCGACGGGCTCACCCCGGAGCGGGTGGAGCGCTACCGCGCCGCCAGCGAGCTGGCGGACCGCTACTGCGGCTGGCTGGAGGCCGCCTTCGTCCGGCCCGGCCGCCACGCCGACCTCGCCCGCGAGGCGAGGCGGTTCTACCGCCTCGGCCAACGCGAGAAGCTGGCGCGGATCGCCCGCATGTGAGCCGGCCGGCTAGCGCGAGCGCGACCCGGGTCCCAGGGCGATGGGATCGCCGGGTGTCGCGGCGAGCACCCGGGCGGTGCCCCTCTCGAAGAGAACGAGGCGCGCGCGGCAGGCAGCGACCGGGACCTCGACCGCCTTCCCCTCGACCGTGAGCCGCCGCCGCGCCGGCGACGTGGTCTCGTTGACGACGCCGGCCAGGATCGCCTTCGGCGCCACCAGCAGCCGGGCGGCCACACCGCCCTCCGCCGGGTGGGTGGGGACGCCGGCGGCCTCGAGCGCCGCACCGAGGAGAGCCACCAGCGGCTCCGTCTCGCGCGCGAGCTCGATCGGCAGCGGCTCGTGCCAGAGGTTGCCGGTGAGCGCGGCCGGCGAAGGGCCGGAGGCCCGGCGCATCTTCTCCTGGAGCAGTCCCTCGAAGGTGAGGGTGGAGGCGCCGCCCCAGCCGGTTGGCTCGTGGAGAGCCAGCGGCCGGCCGGCGTCGACGAGGCCCAGCGCCCTCAGCGACCCGGTGGTCCGGCCGTAGCTGTCGCCCTCGACGGCGCCGGTGACGAGGACCTTCGCCCCGGCCCTGGAGGCGGCGAGCAGCGCCGCCGCCGCGCTCTCCTGCAGGACCTCGGGCGTCGGCACCAGCACCAGCCTCGCGCCCTTCAGCCGCTCGGGCGTCAGCCGGACCTCGGAGAGCGCGGTGGGGACGACGCCGAATCGCTCCGCCAGGAGCCGCACGACGCGCCTCGTCCCGTCGGCCCCGCCCGGGCGGCCCATGAACATGCGCGAGTGCGGGATGACCATCACCACCGGGTCGGGCGCGAAGTCGTCGAGGTACGGCGTGGCCTTGGCGAAGAACCGGGCGAAGGCCGGCAGCGAGCGCAGCTCGGCCTTGGCGGTCCCGTCCGGCCGCCACAGGCCGATCGTCGCCTCGTTGTCGATGGGCTGGTATGGGTTGACGTTCCAGGCCCACTGGACCACGCCCGCGCCCCGGCCGACGAAGGCGTAGGCGAACTTGCGCTCGAGCAGGTCGGCCGCCGCCTCGGGCGTGCGCCAGGCGAAGCCGTCCGTGTCCTCCAGGCTCATGAGGCCCGTCTCCTGGTGCAGGTTCGGGACCTCGGGGGCCTTCGTCATCACGCCGTCCCACAGCAGGTCGTCGTTGTTCCACCAGGTGTGGACGGAGGTGTAGTCCAGCGCGTCGTAGTAGATGGACGGCGCCGGGCGGGTGCCGGTGCCGCCCTCGTCCTGCCCCAGCGTGACCAGCACCTCGGGGCCGCCCGCCTGCTTCAGGACCGCGCGCAGCCTGCGCATCCAGCTGGCGGCGGCCTCCTGGGTGAACTCTCCGAAGTCGCGGGCCTTGCGCGGCCGTCGGCCCTCGCGCAACGGTGCGTAGTCCATCTCGTCCCCGCGCGGAACGGAGAAGAGATCGTCGCCCGGGTCGCGCCAGAGCTCGCGGATCCGCTCCGGGTCGTCCCCGTGCTTCGCCTTGGCCCAGGCCGTCCAGGCCGCGCGCTCGTAGGGATCGCCGATGGCGCGGTTCTTCCACAGGTCCTCGGGCCGCGCGTAGGACGGCTCGTTGATCAGGTCCCAGTGGATCCAGCCGCTGCCGTGGTAGCGGCTGGCGAGGGCGGACACGAACGCGAGCTGGCCCTCGATCGAGCGCGGGTCGAGGTAGGGGTTGGTGCCCCCGAAGGCCGGCGGGATGAAGGCGAAGAGGTTGAAGCAGACGACGACCTGGTTGCGGGCCGCGCTCAGGACGTAGGCGTCGAGCGCGGAGAGGACGTTCTCGTCGACGGCGCCGGGGTCGAGCATCACCCGGCTCCATGCGGTCCACAGCCCGGTGCGGACGAAGTTGACGCCCTGCTTCGCCATCGCTGCGAAGTCACGGTCCCACAGCGCCGGGTTCGGCTCGAACAGGAACTTGCGGTGGACGTCGGAGGCCATGTAGGTCGTGCCCACCACCGGCATCACCGCGCCGTCCCGCCTCAGCCAGTCGCGCGAGGCCGTCAGCTTCGGCCCGGCCGCGAGAAGCTTCTGATCCTTCACCCAGAAGCCGGTCAGGACCGTGCGCGGCTGCCAGGGGACGCCCGCGACCCGGACGCTCGCGCGGTAGAGGCCGGGGCCGAGCGGAGCGGGCGGCGTCACGCGCGCGTAGCCGCTGCGCGCCTCCGGGGGACCCAGGAGCGGGACCTCGCCGCTCCAGACGCTGCGGCCGCCCTCGTCGCGGACGTCGACCGTGGCCATCGTGGCGACCTCGCCGGCCCGGCCGAGCGGGCGCTGCAGCAGGATCCGCAGCACGGCCGTCTCGCCCGGCTCGACGGCCGCGCGGACGGGCCGCGCGTCGAGCTCCCAGGCACCGTCCAGCGCCCGTGCGACCATCGCCCGGATGAGTTCCGGCGGCAGCGCGGCGTCGCTCGTCGCGAACACCCAGCGGCCGCCCTGCCCCGGGCCGCGCAGGCGGTCGATCTCGAGCAGCGGACAGGCCCGCGGCAGGCCCTCGCCGTCGAGCACGTGCACGAGCGGGCGGGCCGTGCCCTCGCGGGGCCCGGCCGAACCGTCCTGCCCGGGCATGTCCGCCGTGTCCGTGAGCCGCACGGTCAGCGCCCAGGTGTGCTTCGCCTCCGGCAGCGGGCCGGCCCACCCCGAGCCGGAGGTCGCCACCGTCTTCAGCGGGCCGGCGAAGGTGGAGAGGTCCAGCTCCTGCGCCGGTCCGATCAGCAGCTCGTGGGCGTAGGTCGGCTGCCGCAGACCCATCACGTAGGCACCCTGCTCCACGCGGACCGGCTGCTGCAGGGGCGCGCCGCCCAGCACCACCAGCCCGCCGCCGGCGCGGACGAAGTCGCGGATCGCCGGCCAGGCGTCCACCGGGAACGCGCTGCCGTAGGGAAGCACCAGCACGTCGTGGTCGTGCAGCCTGAGCCGCTGCGTGAGGGCCGACGGCGAGTCGAGCGTGTCGGTGCTCAGACCCGAGAGGGCGCTCGACAGCGTGGGGTCGTCGATCGGCGGCGCGTCTGCGGTCGGGAAGCCGGGCGAGCGGAAGACGGCCACCCGCGGCGGCCGCGCCGGGTCGCGCTGGTCGAGGCCGCGGGCGAAGTCGGCAGCGGCGGCGCGCGCCGCCAGCGGTAGCAGCAGCGCGGCGAGGAGCAGGACCGGTGCCGGGATGGAACTCGAGCCGTGACTGGTCATGGCGGCGAGACTATCAAGAAGGGGTCAGGTCCTGCATTCGAGCATCGCGACGGCGAGACGGCGCGACGCTCGACCCAGAGGCCTGACCGCTACCTGCTGAGTGCCGGCAGATCGGCCAACGCCTTGCGTGGCGGCAGCACGGGGCTGGCGAGCGGCGCGCGCCGCTCGCCGGCCGGCCGCAGGTCCACCCGCAGCGGCGAGTCGGCGGCCGCCCACTGCCCCTTCGTCACGTTCGTGGGCTCGTCTCCGGCGAAGCCCAGCCACGAGTACTTGCCGTAGTGCGGCAGCTTGCGGCCCAGGCCCGGCAGCGCGGCGACGCCGTCGGCGACGATCCAGCCGATCGCCCGCTCGGGGTTCGCCGGGTGACGCCGGACGAGCACGAGGGTGTGGCCGGCGAGCGGCATGGACTCGCTCCCGACCAGGAGGCGCGAGCTGTCGACGGTGAAGTCCGTGCCGGAGGCGAACAGCCCCTCGGCGAGCCGGTTGCTCCGGCCGAGAATCCAGACGGCGCGGTCCTTGGGGAGCGCCGTGACCTCGACATCGGTGCGGATCTCCGGCTGCTGCGACTCGCTGCGCCAGCCCTCGACCAGCGCCCGATAGCCGTCCACTTCCGCCGGCGCCGCCGCGGAGGGCAGCACCGCCAGCACGCCCGGCTCGCCGAAGATCTGGCCGACGGACGGCGGGATCTCGCGCGGGTCGAGCAGGCGAAAGACGTCGAAAGAGGGGTCCACCTGCAGCGCCAACGGCCGTTCGTCGACGGTGACGGTGGACGGGGTCGCCGCCGTGTCGCTCTTCACGACCGACAGCACCGCCTTGCCCGCCGTCTGCACCAGCACCGGCACCTCCAGCAGGAGCGGGGGCCCCGGCTGCGCCTGCTTCAGGACGAAGGAAACGGCGAAGCGCCCGCCGTTCTCCCGCACGCCGCTCACCGCCACCTCCAGCCGCGCCGCCCCGGGCTTGTCCACGTGGTCGGCGAAGAAGCGGCCGTCGTCCGCCCCGGCGACGGCCTCGATCGTGCGGCGGATGTCGGCGAACGAAGCCCGACGGCCGCGGTACTCGCCGTAGAAGCGCTGCGCCCAGCGGCGAAAGCCGTCGTCGCCGAGCTGCAGCCGGAGCATGTGGAACAGCATCATCGTCTTCCCGTAGCCGACCGCTTCGGTGGCGGCGCTGTGGCGCGAGCGGAACTCGGCCAGCGGGAAGTCGCGACCCTCGCGCACGTAGCTCCGGTATCTCTGCAGCGTGTCGCGCCGGTACGCCTCGCCCTGCCCGCGCTGCTCCTGCATCAGGTGGTCGGCCATGTACGCGGTCAGGCCCTCGGACCAGTTGCCGCCGCTCGGTTCGACGAACACGGAGTTGCCCCACCAGTTGTGCAGGATCTCGTGGGGATAGGAGGAGGTCAGGAGGAACGGGAAGCGGATCACCTGCGAGCCGAGGAGCGTGAAGGAAGGCATCCCGTAGCCCGTCTCCCAGAAGTTCTCGACCAGAGCGAACTTGCCGTAGGGGTACGGGCCGATCAGCCCGCGGTACATCTCCAGGTACTGGGCCGTCGCCTGCAGGTACCTCGAGGCGAGGGCACGGTCGTCCTGGCGCAGGTAGACCAGCGTCTCGACCGTCCCGACGGAATCCGCGTAGCGCCGCAGCGGCCCGCCGACCAGCGTGATCTCGTCGACGGGGCCGTGCGAGTCCCAGTGCGCGAGGCCGGCCCCGTCGCGGGAGGTGCCGTTGCCGGGGGCGATCACCTGCCATCCCTCGGGTGCGGTCGCCTCCAGCGAGAACTCGACCAGGTCGCCGTCGAGCCGGGGGTACCAGAAGCCGCCGGCAGCGAGGTAGACGCCCAGCGGCGAGAGGCCGAAGTCGATCGCGCCGGCATAGGTGACGCGCAGCCGTCCTCCGGCCGGCAGGACGGCCCGGTAGCGCTTCAGCCTCGGCCGCTGCGCGTCTCCCGTGGCCTCCAGGCCGAGGCGGCCCGCCGCCAGGGGATCGAGCGGGACCTCGGAGACGGCCGGCTGCGAGCTGCCGATCGCCAGCGCGGCGTTCAGCACGAACTCGACCGCCCTCGCCCCTGCGCCTGTCGGCGTCGTCTTCGCAGCCGGGAGGCCGATCTCGTCGACCACCGACAGCCGGTGGCTCGCCGGGTCGAGACTCACTCGCAGCGCGTGGCGCACGTGCGCCGCCGTCGGCCCCGGTGGCGCCGCCATGGGCGGCGCCGCATGGCCCTGAGCCGCGACGGCGGCCAGGAACGCGAGGCCGAGCGGCCGGCTCACTACGAGCCGCCGCCGGCCGGGGGCTTCACCGGCATCGACGGGGGCTTGCCGGGGATCGCGCTGGGCGGCATGGAGCCCGGCGCGATCTTCGGCTCCTTCGTCCTTCCGGCGCGGAGCGCCTTCGGCAGCTGACGGCGAAGGTAGGCGACGATCGTCTGCTCCTGGCCCTCGCGCAGCACCCGGCAGCTGACCGCGTCGCCCCAGCGCTTCTCCGACATCAGCCGGTTCGCCGTCTCCTTGTCGTCGAGCGTCACCCCGTCCATCGCCATCAGCGCGTCCCCGACCCGCAAGCCCGCGAGGGCAGCCGGAGAGTCGGGCGAGACCACGACCACCTTGTAGTGGTCTTCGCTCTTCTGCTCGGCGAGCGAGAGCCCGAGCGTCGGGTAGGGCAGCGGCGCGCTCGGCGGCAGCCCCCACACGAAGTCGGCGTAGGAGGCCTGCACGGCGCTCACCGGCTCGGGGTGGTCGTCGTCCACGACGGGGACCGGCAGCAGCGAGGCGGTGCGCCCCTGGAACCACAACCGCGCCTGCCGCTCGGCGCCCAGGCCGTAGGCGACGTGGCCCGAGCCCGCCAGCACCACCATGATCGCCTGGTCGCCGCCGTGCGCCCGCAGGGCCTGCAGCGCGTTCCAGCCCATGGCCGCGTCCCACGTGCACTGCGCGCGGTACATGCCGTCGAACATGGCCTCGGGCAGGTCGGCGTGCGCCGAGTCCTCCCCGCCGAAGAAGGCCCGCACCAGCCGGCGGTGCTCGGCGCTGTCGGTGTCGATCCGCGGCGGCAGCATCGCCTTCTGCTCGGGCGTCAGGGCCGCGAAGCCCTTCGTCCTCACCGTCTGCACCACCGAGCGCGGCACGTTGACGCCGAACATCGGGATGCCCGCGGCCTTCGCGAACAGGAAGATGTCACGGTAGTAGTTCCAGTGGTAGCCCCAGTTGCGGTACCAGTGAGACTCGCCGAGGAAGGCCTCCTCGCCGAGGGCCGGGTCCGAGTGCCAGCGGTCGAGCGCCGCCTGCTCCCCCACCGGGTACATCTCGAGGCCCACCAGCACCTGCCGTCCGCGCTTGTGCAGCTCCTGGAGCACGCGCAGCTGCACGCGGTGGAAGTCCATGTCCACGTGGCTCTCGCCCACGAACAGCAGCTTCACCGGCTCGAGCCGCGCCGCCAGCTCTGGGGGAGCGACGAGGTCGCCGCGGGAGGCGTCGCTGATGCCATCGACGGTCAGCGCCAGCTGCCTGTCCCTGCGGGCGGGGTCGCCGATCGGCAGGTTGAGGGCCCGCTCGTCGGAGACGAGCGCGGGCGCGGCGACCAGCAGCGGCAGCGCCAGTTGCAGCAGTGGAGCCATGGGCGTTCCTCCCGGCGGCGGACGCGAGAGAGCCTAGCAGATGCGCGCTCAGTGCAGGTCGCCCGGTTTCCCGGTCGGGTCCGCCTTCTCCTCGAGGACGTCACTCGCGTCGCCCACCAGCACGCGACGCAGGCGGCGGAGGTCGTTCAGCAGGTGCCGGCCGGAGGCGAGGTGCGACTCCAGCCGCTCGAGCTTCCAGGCCACCAGCTGCAGGGCCTCGGCCTCCCGCACCGCTCCCGCGGCGCCGGCCTGTTGCAGGTCCTCGGCCACGTGGCCGCGGGTCTCGCGCACCGCCTCGAGCAGCAGCGACACGTAGTCGAACGCGCCCTCGAGGCTGTCGAACGGTGTCTCGGTCATGGCCGGAACCCTGCCTTTGGAGGAGCCTCCATTATCACGCCAGCCTCGGTACCGCTCCACCGGAACCGACCCGGCGCTCCCGGGGCCGGCCGGCTGCCCGCTGACGAGGCTAGCGCCGGCCGCGGCCCCCTCCCAGGAGTCCGTCCACCGACCACGGGCCGGCGCCCACGACCAGCAGGAACAGGGAGCCGAGCAGCATGGAGACGTCCGTCCGGGCCTCGCTGGCCATGCTCCAGAAGCCGTAGCGGGCGAGCCTCGCCAAATGGAAGCGCCACAGGTCGTGGCCCAGCAGGATCGGGATCTTGGTGGAGACGATGGCGACCGAGATGTCGACGAAGAGCAGCAGCGCGGCCAGGCGGGTCAGCAGCCCCAGAAGCAGCAGCGCGCCGCAGACGACCTCCACCGCCCCCACGAACGGGCCCGCCAGGTGCGGTAGCGGGATGCCGATGCGCGCGAAGCGTCCTTCCCCCAGCAGCTCGGGGAACAGGAACTTCTGGATCCCCTCCTCCAGGAACACGGCGCCGACCAGCATCCGGATGAGGATCACCGCCCCGGGGGCGTTCGTCCGCGTCAGCGAGCTCGCCATTCCAGCAGTGTATCGCCAGGCCTAGTCCTCGGCGGAATCGGCGAGTGCCCGTGCGAGCAGGTCGGCGACGCCCAGCTCGAGCGCACCGTCCTCGAGATAGCGGCGGTCGAGTCGCGGACCGCTCGCGCGGAGGACGCCCAGGACGTCGCCCCACTGGCGAGCGGAGGTTTCGCCGCCGCGTCGGTACCACTCCAACTTGGCCAAGACGACGTCCTCCGCGGTCGCCAGCGGAATCGGCACGCTGTCGGCGCCTGTCACCGCCTGCTCGCGCGCCCGCTCCAGAGCGCGGTGTTCGAACGGCCGATCCTTCGCCACGAACACGTCCACCTTCAGCATGGTCTCGAGGTGGATCAGGTTGAAAGAGCCGCGGCGAAGGACCGCGTCGCGCACGCGCTGCTCGGCGACGTAGTACGTCGCAGCCAGGGCCGACACGAAAGCCGGGACCTGCGCAGGCTGAAGCTCGGCGATCACGTCGGCGTCGACGCTGGCCCTCGAGATGCCGTGAGCCGAGCTGGCGATCGAGCCGCCGACGTAGTGGCGGACGCCCAGATCCCCCAGCACCCGCAGCACCGGGGTGAGCGCCGAGAGCAGCTCGCTGTCGCTCATCGCCGACGGGTCAGGTGTTCGCGCAGCTCCTCAGCCAGCTCACGACCGTAGTGCAGCTCGACGAACCGGAGCCCGATCTCCTGGTCGGTCGCGCTCGGCAGGTTCCGGGCCAGGCCACCGCGCGACAGGCCGATCACGCTGCGGCTGAGCGAGAGGGCGAGCGCGAGCCGCCTGGACGGAGAGGCGCGCCGGAACAGCGCCAGCTGGACCCGCGCAGCCTCCGGGTCGGTGTCCGTGAGCTCCACCCGGGCATTCTAGCCCCCGCCCAGCCGGGACGGGTCTCCCGGGCGCGGCTCCCTCGCACCCTCGGCCCGAGCTCCTTCACCCGCGCTAGACTCGCCGGTGATGTCCCGGCTCTGCGCGGCGATCCTGCTGGTGTCGCTCGTCGTCGCCTGCGCGGCGTCGCGACGCGCGGCCCCGCCCGCGGCGCCGCCGGCGGTGCTCGGACTCGACGGCCGGCCGGACGCGCAGCCCGACGCCGGCTTCGTGGAGAACGTCCGCCGCGAGTGCCGTGCCTGCCACGTGCTGCCGCTGCCCGCCGACTTGCCGCGCGGCCAGTGGCGCCAGCGCCTGCAGGACATGAAGCGGTTCAGCCTGACCCGCGTCGGCCTGCCCGAGGACGCCCCCGCCAGCCTGGCACAGGAGGACCTCGAGCCCTTCGTGCGCTACTTCGAGTCACGGGCGCCCGAGACGCTCCCGCAGCCCGAGCCCTGGCCGCCGCCGGCCGCCGACCCCGGCTTCGAGCGCCTGCCGTTGCGCCCGCCCCGTGCCGCGCCGGTTCCCATCGTCGCCGACGTCCGGATGCTCGACCTCGGCGGCGACGGCCGCCTGCAGGTCGTGGCCTGCGACATGGGCCATGGGCTGGTCTTCGCGGGCGACCCGGCGCGCAAGCCGGGCGAGCTGCGCGAGATCGCCAAGGTCCCGAACCCTGTCCGCGCGGCGCTCGCCGACCTCGACCAGGACGGGCGCCGCGACCTGCTGATCGCCGACGACGGGTTCTTCCTGCCCGAGAACGACACCAAGGGCGCCGTCGTCTGGCTGCGCGGCAGGCCCGACGGCGGCTACGAGAAGGTGGTGCTGGCGGAGAAGCTGCCGCGCACGATGGACGTGGAGGTCGCGGACTTCGACGGCGACGGCAAGCCCGACCTGCTGGTCGCCAACGCCGGGCTGTACGAGCGGGGATCCATCCAGCTGATGCTCAATCGCACGTCCGACTGGAAGGAGCCGCGCTTCGAGACCCTGACCCTCGACTCGCGCGCGGGCGCGCTGCAGGTGCCGGTGGCGGACCTCGACGGCGACGGCCGGCCGGACTTCGTGGCGCTCTTCGGCCAGCAGCAGCAGTCGGTCGTCGCCTTCCTGAACCGCGGCGGGGGCCGCTTCGAGCAGAGGACGATCTTCGCCGCGCGCACGCCGGCCTGGGGAGTGACCGGCATCCAGATCGTCGACCTCGACCGCGACGGGGACCTCGACGTGCTGATCACCAACGGCGAGACCCTGGACGACGCCACCATCCGCCCGTACCACGGCGTGCGCTGGCTGGAGAACCGGGGCGGCTTCCCGTTCGTCGAGCACGAGCTGGCGGCGCTGCCCGGCGCGCACCGGGCGGTCGCCGCCGACCTCGACGGCGACGGCGACCTCGACGTGGCAGTGGCGGCCTTCCTCCCCGATCCCGAACACGCCCGCGGCGCGCTCACCGCCCTCGGCTGGCTGGAGCAGACGGCGCCGGGCGTGTTCGTCCCCCACGCGCTGCAGACCGGGCAGCTCTCGCACCTGGGCCTCGACGCCGGGGACGTGGACGGCGACGGCCGCGTCGACCTCGTCGCCGGCAACCTCGTCGGCTTCACCTTCGCCCGCACCGACACCGGCTTCCGCGCGGACGGCTGGGTGGAGCTGTGGGCGAACCGGCTGCAGCGACCGTAGGCCTCGCGTCGAGCGGCCGCCGATCTACTGCGGCTTCCTGCCGGTGCCCTCGCCTGCCGCGTCCGTCTTCCCCAGCAGGCGGTTGAGCGCGCTGTCGACGCCCGAGAAGAAGCGGGTCTCGCCCTCGCTCTGCAGCTTGCCCACCAGCGCGCGCTCGCGGGCCGAGTCGGCGGTGCGGCCGAGCCGGTGGTAGGCGACCGCCAGCTGCATGTGCGTCGGCAGGTGGTCGGGTGCGGCCTTCGCCACCTGCTCGAGCAGGGGCAGCGCCTGCTCGGTCCGGCCGAGGGCCACGTAGACGGCGCCCAGCGAGAAGCGCGCCGCCAGGTCGTCGGGCCGCAGGCGCGCCGCCCGCTCCAGGAAGGGCAGCGCCTCGTCGTGGCGCCCGCCCTCGCGCAGCAGGTCGCCCAGGTAGAGGTTGGCCGCGAACTGGTTGGGGTCTGTGGCCAGCTCCGCCCGGAAGGCCTCGATGGCGCCGGACCAGTCGCTGCGCTTCTCGTCCATCAGGCACTCGCCGTTCAGCAGGTTGACGAGGGGCAGCTTCGGGTTGCCGGCGAGCGCCCTCTTGATCTCCGGCAGCGCCTTGTCGCAGTCGTGGTCTCGCATGTACATCATGGCCAGGAACACGTGCGCCTCGGGCGAGTCGTCCCGCAGCACGCGGTCGATCGCACCCTGGGCCTCCTGCATGCGCCCCTCGCCGATCAGGGCCATCCCCAGGAGGTAGGAGACGGCGCGGTCGCCGCTGCCGGCGACGAGCGGCTGCAGCAGCTCGACGACGCGCCTGGTCTGGCCGAGCCGGAAGAGGCAGTCGGCCAGCAGGACCTGGGCGGCCTCGTTGTCCGGCTGCGCCGAGGCGACCGCCTCCGCCTCCGAGGCGGCCTCCTTCATGCGGCCGGTCTTGTAGTAGGCGAGGGCCAGGTTGCGGCGGATGGCGAGGTTGCCGGCGTCCGCCACCAGCGCCCGGCGGTACTGCTCGATGGCGTCGTCGTAGCGGCCGAGCTGCGCGTAGGCCGCGCCGAGGTTGGAGCGCAGGGCCGGGCTGTCCCCGCCCTGCGCGAGCACGGCCTCGTACGCCGCCACCGCGCCCTCGAGGTCGCCCGCCTGGTGCAGGGCCAGAGCACGGGAGACGAGCTGCGGCACGCTCTCCGCCGCGGGTGCGGCCGAGGAGGCCTGCGGGGACGTCAGGGCCCGGGCGGTGGCGGCCGGCCAAGACAGGGCCGCGAGCAAGGCGACGAGCGGGAGGAGACGGTGCAGCATGCGGGGCCGGGGCGGCCGACCACGATGATACCGCTCAGCGGTTAGACTCGGGGGAGCATGATGCGGGGTATCGGCCTCTGCCTGTTGATGGCGCTGGCGACCGCGGCCGCCTTCGGCGTGGCGCGGGCGCAGCAGACGCAACCGGCGACGCCACCGCCCGCTGCGGCCGGGCAGGCCACACCGCCCGGAGTGATCCTCGACCTGAACGGCAAGCCCGACCCGCTGCCGGACGCCGCCTTCGGCGCCACCGTCAAGCAGCAGTGCTCCAAGTGCCACGTGGTGCCGCTCCCCCAGTACCTGCCGCGCGGGATGTGGCGCCTGCGCATCCAGGAGATGGCCCAGCGCAGCCTGATGGGCACCGGCGTCACCCCCGGCGAGGAGAGCGTCCTGTGGCAGATGGACACCTCGCAGTTCGTCCGCTACTTCGAGGCCCGCTCGCCGGTGACGCTGCCGCTGCCGGACCCCTGGCCTCCCGGAGACGGGGGCCTGAGGTTCACGCACCAGCTGATGAACCCGAAGGACCCCGGGCAGATCCCCGTCATCGCCAACACGCGCTTCCTCGACCTCGACGGCGACGGCCTTCCCGAGATCGTGGCCTGCGACATGGGCCACGGCATCGTGTACCTGGGCGAGCCCTTCAAGAAGCCCGGCGAGCTGCGCGAGATCGCCCGCATCCCCAACCCCGACCACGCGGCGATGGTCGACTTCGACGGCGACGGCAAGCAGGACCTGCTGATCGCCGACCTCGGCGACTTCATGCCGGGCGACCACGAGAAGGGCAGCGTGGTGCTGCTCCGGCAGACCGACCACCTGCAGTTCGAGAAGATCGTGCTGGTGGACCACCTCGCCCGCACCGCGGACGTGGAGGCGGCGGACTTCAACGGCGACGGCAAGCTCGACCTGGTGGTGGCGGCCTTCGGCTGGCACACCGTCGGCGGGATCTACGTCTACGAGAACCACTCGCCCGACGTCCACCACCCGCAGTTCGAGGGCTACCCGGTCGACGCGCGGCCGGGCGGCATCCACGTGATCCCGGTCGACCTCAACCACGACGGGAAGATGGACTTCGTGGGCCTCATCTCCCAGCAGTACGAGCACGTGGTCGCCTACCTCAACCGCGGCCCGGGCAAGGGCTTCCGCCCCGAGACCATCTTCCGGGCGATCACGCCGGTCTGGGGCTCCTCGGGCATCCAGCTGGCCGACATCGACGGCGACGGCGACCTCGACCTGCTGATGACGAACGGCGACTCGCTCGACGACTTCACGGTGCGCCCCTTCCACGGGGTACGCTGGTTCGAGAACCAGGGCACCTTCCCCTGGCTGCAGCACGACCTGGTGGCGATGCCCGGCGTGCACCGCGCGCAGGCGGTCGACATGAACGGCGACGGGAAGCTGGACATCGTCTGCGCCGCCTTCCTGCCCAACGCCGAGCACCCGGCGTTCCAGCTGCTCGAGCGGCAGGGCGACCTGGCGCCGTTCACCTCCATCGGCTGGCTGGAGCAGACGGCCAAGGGGGTCTTCGTCCCCCACCCGCTGGAGACCGGCAAGCTCACCCACACCACCCTCGACGTCGGCGACTTCGACGGCGACGGCGACATCGACATCGTCACCGGCAACTTCGTGGGCTTCACCTTCACCAAGAGCGACACCGGCTTCAAGGCCGACACCACCGTCGACCTGTGGGTGAACCAGGCGAAGCAGCCGGGAGCCGCCGGGACGCCGGCTCCCCCCCGCCCCTGAGCCTCGCCTCGGCCCCTACTGCCTGACGCGGTGGCGCCGACGCACTGCCGGCGAAGGCTCGTCCGGCGGCTGTCGCGCGGCGGCCTCGAGCCAGGCGACGACCGCGTCTATCTCTTCGACGGAGAGAGACCGGCCCCACGGCGGGCACAGCGCCGAGCGGCCGAGGGACGCCGTCCCGCTCTCCACCACCTTCCGGCGATCGGCCGCCGAGAGCCGCGGCAGCGACTGTCGGAAGTCCGGCGGCGGCGGCGTCAGGTTGTACGCGTTCTGGCCGTCGCCGTGGCCCTGCGGCCCGTGGCAGGTGGCGCAGCGCTGCACGAAGACGCGGTGGCCGCGTGCCTGTGCGGCGCCCAGGGCGTCGTCGCGGAAGGCTTCCTGCACCGCGTCGCGCGGCGGCATCGCCGGGCCACGGCTGCACGCCGCCGGCACCACAAGGCCCACGGCCACCAGCGAGGTCGTCGTGAACCGCAGCAGCCACCCAGGGGGGGCTCCCCGCCCCTCCGGTCCTCTTCCAGCCCCTCCACCTCTCCCTCGGGTTGTTTCCGGCCAAGCCCTGTCGAGGCTCACCGGCTCACCTTCTTCGCCTTCCTCGCGGGCAGGCTCAGCACGTACGCGGCGAGCGCCTGCGCCTCCTCTCGCGAGCGCCCGCGGTCGGGCTCGAGCGTCCCCGGCTTCCACTTCTGCGGCGACATGAGCCAGGCGACCGTCCAGCCGGGCTTGAGCCGCGCAGCCATGCCGTTCAGCTCGGGCCCGACGTAGCCGCCCTTCTCGCCGGCGATGTGGCAGGCGACGCAGCCGTCCCTGTCGAACAGCTCGCGGCCGCGGGCGACCGTCGCCGCGTCCGAGGCGACCGTCCCCTCCACCGCGTCGTCGACCATCACCCGCGAGAGGTAGTCGGCGATCGTCCGCGCCTCCTCGGGCTGCAGGTTGAGCTGCGGCATGCGCTCGGCCAGGCCGACCCGGATGCCGTACGGCTTCTGCACGAAGCTCTCGATGTGCTCGCGCCTGAGCTGCGAGCCGATGCGGTCGAACACCACGGTCGACAGCGTGCCGCCGGCGCCCTGGAGCAGGTGGCACGACAGGCAGCGGTAGCGGCGCACCAGCGCCCCGAACTCCCCCTGCGGCTCGCGGACGGGAAGCGCCGGGTCCCCGGTGGTGCGAGCCGGCGGCATCTCCTTCGCTCGCAGGCTGAGCAGAGCCACGGTCAGCGCCGCGCCGTCCTCCTCGGAGAAGCCGAAGGTCGGCATGCGGGCGCCCTCCAGCACCGCGTCCGGCGTGCGCACCTTGGTGTAGATCCAGTTGGGCAGGTCCTGCTTCAGCCCGCGCGCGGCCAGCGGCAGCGGCTCCAGCACCCGGTCCCCCACGCCGACCAGCTTGGGCCCGATGCGGGCCAGCTTGGGGAAGCCCTCCAGGTCGTGGCAGGAGTAGCAGCCGCGCTTCTCGAAGACCTGCCGGCCCTCCCGCGCCAGCTCCGCCCTCGGTGCGGCCTCGCTGCCGGTGAAGTTCGGCGGGGGCTCGGCCAGCTCGGTGGACAGGTACGCGGCGAGGTCGCGCGCCTCCTCGTCCGTGAAGCGGAAGCGCGGCATCAGCGTCTTCGGCTGGAAGCGGTGCGGGTCGCGAACCCAGGAGTACAGCCAGTCGCGAGAGTCCTTCGCGCCGACGTGGGTCAGCGCGGGACCGACGGTGCCGCCCTTGCCGTTCACCTCGTGGCAGGTCACGCAGCGCGAGCGGCGGAAGAGCTCTCCCCCCTTCTCGGCGCTGGCCTTGGCCCACTCGGGGGCGTCGAGCGCGAGCGCCGGCTGCGGCGGCTGGCCGAGCAGGAACGCGGTGAGGGCCTCGATGTCGCGGTCGGAGAGGCGGAATTCGCCCATCCTGGTCTTCGGGTAGTAGGCCCGCGGCTGCTTGAGCCAGGCCCGGAGCCAGGCGGGCCGCACCTTCTGCGCCAGGCCGTCGAGCCGGGGGGCGCGGACGTCGGCGGTCGAGTAGCCCGGCAGCTCGTGGCAGGCGGTGCAGTTGCGGTCGGCGATGATCGCGCGGCCGCGCGCCAGCCAGGGCGCGGCCTGCGGCCGGCGCTCGCGGTGGCAGGCGCCGCAGCGCGCCTCCATCAGCTCCCGCGAGGCGATCGGCTCGGCGGTGTCGCCGTCGCCGTGGTGGGCCGCGCCGCGGAAGGTGGTGGCCTCGCCGCGGCCGCCGTGGCAGGACGTGCAGCCGAAGCGGTCGGGCCGGTGCGTCTCCAGCCAGCGGCCGGGGTGCGACCCGAACGGCCGCGGCGCGTCCTTCAGCGACGCCCCGCTCATCCCCAGGTGGCACGACGTGCAGCGGTCGACGCGGTCGATGTCCGGCAGCCAGATCTGCTGGATGCCCGGGCTCTCGGCCTCGTCGGCCCCGGCGGACGACGCCGCCAGGTGCGACGGCAGCGACGCGAACCGCCGCTGCCACACCCGCCACTCGGCGCGGTACTCGGCGACCACGGCCAGCACGACGGTGGCGACCAGCGCGAGCGAGGCGAGCGCGAACGCCCACTGCAGGCCGGAGGAGAGCCGGCGGCCCAGCCCGCGGTCCGCCCTCAGCGGGCCCACGGCACGACCCAGGCCCAGTTGGGGCCGCGGAAGAAGGTGCCGATCACCGTCACCGCCACCACGGCCAGCGCCAGGCAGGCGAACAGGGCGTTGGCCGCCCGGCGCTCGGGCGAGAACCACAGGCCCACGCCGCGCGGGTCGGTGTCCACGTAGGGCAGCAGCAGCAGCGCCAGGACCAGGGCCGTCGGCACCGCCACGCCGCCGAAGATGGCGCCGTAGTGCACCAGCTCCTGCAGGCCCAGGAAGTACCAGGGGGCCTTGGCCGGGTTCGGGGTGCGGGTGGCGTCGGCGATGTCCTCGAGCGGCGCGTTCACCGCGACGGCGAAGGCGTTCACCAGGACCAGCACCACCACCAGCACCAGCAGCTCGCGCAAGACGAGGTGCGGCCAGGCCATCACCCGGCGCTCCGAGGCGTGCGCCGGGGCCGAGAGGCCGCCGTCCTTGCGCACACGCCAGAAGTGCAGCGCGACCAGGCCGGCCATGGCCAGGGGCAGGATCAGGCAGTGCAGCACGTAGAAGCGCAGGAGCGCCGCCTGGCCGATCTCGTAGCCGCCGAGCAGCAGGTAGCGCACCTGCGGCCCCAGCAGCGGGAAGTAGGCGACGATGCTGGTGCCGACGGTGATCGCCCAGAAGGCGAGCTGGTCCCAGGGCAGCAGGTAGCCGGTGAAGGAGAGCGCCAGCGTCAGCAGCAGCAGCAGGACGCCGATCACCCAGTTGAACTCCCGCGGCGGCTTGTAGGCGCCGGTGAAGAAGACCCGGCACATGTGCAGGAAGACGACCGCCACCATGCCGTGCGCCGCCCAGCGGTGCGCGTTGCGCAGGAAGGGCCCGAAGGCCACCGCGTAGCGCAGGTCCAGCATGCTGCGGTAGGCACCGCCGGGGTGCGGGACGTAGTAGAGCATCAGCGCCAGTCCCGTCACCGTGAGCACGGCGAACAGGAAGAAGCTCGCCAGCCCCAGCCCCAGCGTGTAGGAGGGCCGCAGCACGTGCACGCGCACCCGCGTCGGGTGCAGGTGCAGCAGCAGGCTGGACAGCATCGCCTGCAGCCGCTGCTTCGGCGTCCGCGGCCAGCCCACGCGGAACACCGAGCGGTACAGCCGGCGCAGGCCCGCGCTCATGCCCTCAGCCTGAACCCGGGCCCCACCGTGCGCCGGGTGTCGACCACCAGCTCGCCTCGGCGGGAGACGCTCATCGCGTAGCGCGGCAGCGGCCAGGCCGCCGGGCCCTTGCGCACCCGGCCCTCCTCGTCGAAGGTGCTGCCGTGGCAGGGGCAGGCGAAGCCCCTGCCCTCCTGGTGCGCGACGTTGCAGCCGAGGTGGGTGCAGACGGCCGACACGGAGTAGAAGCCGGCGGGCGTGTTGAAGACGAACAGCCTCCGCTCGCCGACGAAGGTGACGCTGCCGGGAGGGAAGTCCGCCGGACGGCCGACCGGGAAGCGGCGGGCGGGCTCGTACAGCACCTCGGGCACCACGGAGCGCAGCAGCGTGGCCAGGAGCCCCAGGCCGGCGGCCACCAGGGCGGTGGCGCCGGCCAGGGCGAGGAAACGGCGGCGCGGGGTCGTCTCCGGCGGCTCGGGCACGGGGTCGTGCGGCGTCACTGCTCGACCACCAGGTCCAGCTTCAGGGGCTTGCCGGCCTCGATGGTGACGTCGCGCTCCAGCCCGTCCTTCTTCTCGTGCCAGACCACGAGAGTGTACTTGCCCGGCGGCACGTTGCGGATCGCGTAGTTGCCAGCCTCGTCGGTCACCGCGAAGTACGGGGTGTCGAGGACGACCACGAAGGCGAGCATGTCGGGGTGGATGTTGCAGAGCTGGCTGTAGACACCGGCCCGCTTGAACGTGTAGTCCTTGGTGTCGCCGGTGGGCCAGGTGCCGAGGTTGTAGCGGCCCTCGGGCGAGTAGACGTTGTGCGGCTCGGGGTCGTTGTTGAGAAAGCGGATGGTCGAGCCGGTCTGCAGCGCGACCACGTGGGGGATGAAGCGGAAGCCCTTCTGGTCGATCTTCACCGGCTCGAGCGGAGGGGCGAGCTTGAGCCCCGGCGCCTCCAGGCTGACCACCGCCCAGGCATTGGTCTTCTGGCCCGTGACCGTCACCACCCCGCGCAGGCTCGGCGCGGGGCCGGCGGGAGCCGCGGTCGGCGGCGCCGCGGCAGCGAAGACGGCCGGCAGCAGGACGAGCGCTTGCACGGCGGCGAGGATCGAGGTCGGTCGGTCCAGAGCTGATCTCCCCGATGGGACCGGCGTGGGACCGTCAACCGCGGTCCGGGCCCGGGCAGAGGCCGCATTATAGCTGCTCTCCGCCGGAGGCAGCCGGGCGCGGCCGCGCGGGCGGCAGGCGGGTCAGGCGCGCGGTGCTAGTATCACCGGCCGGAAGGCGGTCTGCCATGCGCTGCAGCATCCTGGCGGTGTCGGCGACGGTCGCGCTCGTCCTCTCGGCGGCGACGGGGGCGCAGGAGAAGGTCCCGGAGACCAGGGCCGAGGTGGTCCGGCTGGACGTGGTGGTCACGGAGCGCGACGGCAGGCTGGTCCGCGACCTCGCCCGCGAGGACTTCCAGGTGCTCGAGGACGGCAAGCCGCAGCCGCTGACGAACTTCCTCGCGGTGATGCGCCCGCTCCGGGCGGCAACGCCGACGGCCGTGCCGCCGGAGCCGCCCGCCTCGCCCGGGCGCTCGGTCGTCATCTTCGTCGACGACCTGCACATCGCCCCCGGCCACCTGGAACGCACGAAGGTGGCGCTGCACGGCCTCGTCGCCGAGTGCCTGGGTCCCGACGACAGGGTCGCGCTGGTCACGGGCAGTGGACCAGGCGGAGTCCAGGAGCTGACCCTCGACCACGCCGCCCTCGCCGCCACGATCGACCACCTCGCCGTCCGGCAGGCGGCCGTCGCCCCGGCCCGCGGCTCGCAGATGACGCCGGTGCAGGCGGAGCTCATCCTCCGCGGCGATCAGAGCGCGCTGCAGCTGGCGACGCGGCTGATGAAGGACGAGCCCGGCAGCGTCGTCTCCGGCCAGGGGCCCCAGGCGGCGGTGGAGGCGGCGGGCGGCGCCAACCCCGCCAGCGTCTTCGACGCGGCCGACCGGGGGGCCGCGCAGGAGGTGCTGCGGCAGGCCCGCGGCATCCTCGCTGAAGACCTGCACTTCTCCGAGATCACCCTCGCCCGCCTCGACGACGTGCTGCGCAGCCTGGCCCCGCTGCCCGGCCGCAAGATCTGCCTGCTGGTCTCGGACGGCTTCCTGGTCGGCAGGGGCACCAGCGACGAGCGGACGCGCCCGATCCGCTCGGTGATCGACGCCGCCACCCGGTCGGGTGCAGTGGTGTACGCGCTCGAAGCCCACGGCCTCACCACCACCGGCGGCGACTCCTCCGCCGCGGGCGCCCCGGTGCCGTCGGGGCTGCGCGAGCGGGTGGAGCGTCTGTCGGCGCAGGAGCTCCGCGAGACGCTCTCCGGTCTCACCGGCGACACCGGCGGCTTCCTGGTGCGCGACACCAACGAGCTCGCGCAGGACCTGCGGCGGATGCTGGAGGACGACGACGCGTACTACCTGATGGCGTATGCGCCGGCGAACACCAGGCGCGACGGGAAGTTCCGCCGGATCGAGGTCCGGCTGCCGGGCCACCCGGGCCTGGTGGTGCGAACCCGCAAGGGCTACCTCGCCCCCGACGACCGCCGGCACGAGGCCGACCGGGTCACGACCCGGCCGGCGATGCGGGTGGCCGCCGCGGCTCCGGTGATCGAGGAGAAGGACGCTCGCGCCGTGCTCGGGGCGCCTCTGCCCGCGAACGGCGTGCCGGTGGGCCTCATCGTCGACTACCTGGACCTGCCTCCCACCGGCGGCCAGGCCATCGTCCGCGCGCACGTCAACCTCGCCGGCGCCAGCTGGCGCGAGCAGGAGGGCCGCCGCCGCCTCGACCTCGACCTGCTGGCGGGCGTGTACGACGAGTACGGCATGCCGGTGGGGTCGCCCTTCGGCAAGCGCTTCGCGCTGGACCTGTCGGCTGCCGAGTACGAGCAGGCGCTGAAGACCGGCCTGCAGTACCAGAACCGGGTGGCGCTCGCGCCCGGCCACTTCGAGGTGCGGGCGGTGGTCCGGGAGCCGGGCGGCGCGGCGGTGGGCGGGGCCGTGCAGCCGCTGGACGTCCCCGACCTGAAGCAGGGCAGGCTGACGCTCAGCAGCGTGTTCCTCTCCGCCTCGGCCGGCACGGCCGCCCCCGCCGGGACCGGGACGGAGACCCTGCGCGACGTGCAGGCGCTGCGCCGGTTCGGCGCCGGCGACCGCCTGTACTTCCAGCTCTACGTCTACAACGCCCCCGACCCGCCGACCGACGTCGTGCTGCAGGCGCAGATCTTCTCCGCGGGGAAGCCGATCGCCGCCTCCCAGCCGCAGCCGGTGACCGTCGAGCGCAGGGACGGCGTGCTCCTGCCCCAGAGCAGCATGATGAGCCTGCAGGGCCTGACGCCTGGCCGCTACCAGCTGCGGATCGTGGTGGCGGACCGGGCGGCGAAGACGACGGCGCACCGCGACGTGGACTTCGCCGTCGACTGATCGGGGAAGCGGCGGCTCGCGCTACGGCTGCCGGACGGCGAGCACCTGGTCGGCGGGCACGTCCTCGAGACGCGTCACCGTCTGGTCGGGCCAGCGGACCTCCACCCGCTCGGCGCGGGCCTGCGCGCCCAGACCGAAGTGCGGGCGCACGTCGCTCTGCGAGAGGTAGCCGGTCCCGCTCTGGACGTAGCGGGTCATCCGCAGCGGCCCCGCCTGGACCGTGGCCACCGCCCCCAGGGCCTGGGGGTTCCCGCCCTTCCCCAGGAGCCGGAGGATCAGCCAGTGGCCGGTCGGCTCCAGCTCGTTGCGCAGCACCTGGGCGGGGCCGTCGAGGTCGGTGACCACCGCGTCCAGCCGCCCGTCGTCGTCGAGGTCGCCGACCACGAGACCGCGGCTGACGCGCTTGTCGGTGAAGACCGGGCCGTAGCGGCGGGAGACCTCGGCGAAGGTCCCGTCGTGCTCGTTGTGGAAGAGCAGCTTCGGCTGCCGGTAGCCGGCGGCCGCCCCCGTGTTCACCTGGTCCATCTGCGGGTAGACGTGGCCGGCCACCGCCATCAGGTCCAGCCAGCCGTCGTTGTCGTAGTCGAGGAAGGCGTCGCCCCACATGACCAGCGGCAGGCTGGGGGGCGCGACCCGGGCGCGGTAGGACACGTCCGTGAAGTGGGTCCCGTCGTTGCGGAACAGGTCGTCGTACTCCTCGGCGAAGTTGGTCACCAGCAGGCTGGGCCGGCCGCCGTTCAGGTAGTCGCCGACCGCCACCCCCATGCTCCCCTGCTCGGAGCCGTCCTCGCTCACCGCCACGCCCATGGGGAAGCCCACCTCCTTGAAGGTGCCGTCCTGCTGGTTCTCGTAGAGGTAGTTGGGGTGGGAGTCATTCGCCACGTAGAGGTCCGGCCAGCCGTCGCCGTTGAAGTCGAACCAGGCGATGCCCAGGCCGTAGTACTCATGGGTGTCGCGCACGCCCGCCTTCGCGCTCACCTCGGTGAAGTGCCCGTTGCCGTCGTTGTGGAACAGCAGGTCCGACTCGCCGGGGAGCCCGCGCGGGCCGCACTGCACCGCCACGCCCCGGTACTGGCAGGTGGCGCCGCGGCCCTCGCCCTTCATCCCGGCCCCGCCCTTGCCGAACTCGGGGAGGTGGTCGAGGTCGATCGAGACGTAGCGGCTGACGAAGAGGTCGAGGCGGCCGTCCCGGTCGTAGTCGGCGAAGCCGCAGCCCATCGACCAGCCGCCGCCCGCCACCCCGGCCTGCTCGGCGATGTCGGTGAAGGTGCCGTCGCGGTTGTTGCGGTAGAGGTAGTTGCGCCCCAGGCCGGTGACGTAGATGTCGACGGCGCCGTCGCCGTCGGCGTCGCCGGTGCAGACGCCCATCGCCCAGCCGGGGTGCCCGACACCCGCCCTGTCGGTCACGTCCTCGAACCTGAAGCCGCCCAGGTTGTGGTAGAGCGCGCTGCGGGCCGCGTTGGGATCGTTGCGGGTGTCGACCGTCAGCGAGTTGGTGATGTAGAGGTCGACCAGGCCGTCGCCGTCGTAGTCGACGAGCGCCAGCCCGCCGCTCATCGACTCCATGATGTACTTCTTCTCCGGCGCCGCCTGGTGCAGGAACCGGATGCCCGCCTCGCGCGCCACGTCGCGGAAGAGGACCTGCGGCGCGGGCGGCGCCTGGGCGACGGCCAGGGCCGCGGCCCCGATCAGGGCGAGCCCGGCGATGGCGGGCCCTGCCTTCAACGCTTCATCCCGCCGCCCGACAGGCCCGTCTTGGCCCGCACCTCCGCGACGCGCAGGTCGAGCTCCCGCACCTTCTGGCGATAGAGCTCGAGGTACTTCCTCGACTGCGCCTCGTCGCCCCGGCGGGCCCAGGCCAGCGAGAGCTGGTACGGCGCCGTCGGCGAGGCCGGGTCGGCGGCGAGGGCCCTCTCCAGGACCGCGCAGGCCTCCTCGTACCTCTCCTGCTTCATGCGGACCATGCCCAGGGCGAGGTTGCCGATCGCGTGGTCGCTCCTGCGGGCGAGCGCACGCAACGCGTGCGTCTCCGCGGCCTCGAGCTCGCCCAGGCCCTGCTCCGACTCGGCCAGGGCCGCCAGCGTGTCGACGGCGTCCGGGTCCAGGTCCAGGCTGCGGACCAGGCAGGGCTTGGCTTCGGCGTACGTCCTGAGGTTGTTCAGGGCCAGGCCGAGCGCGGTCAGGGTCAGCGGCCGGTCCGGCTCGAGGCGGTCGGCCTCGCGCAGCGGAGAGACTGCGGACTGCACGTCGCCGGCCTGCATCAGCGCGACCCCGAGCATGTAGCGGTACTGCGCGACCGAGGGGTACATCCGGGCCAGAGGCTCCAGCACCTGCAGGGCCGGCACCGGCGCCCGCAGCGAGAGCGACACCTGGGCGAACGCGTTCAGGACCTCCTCGGCGTTGGGAGCGAGATCCCGCGCCTGCTCCAGGGTCGCCAGTGCCCCCGCCGCGTCCTTCTGCCGCGTCTGCAGGCGGGCGAGCTGCAGCAGCGCCCGCACGGACCGGTAGCGGGTGGCCACGGAGCGCAGCTGCTGCTCGGCCAGCGCCGGGTGGCCGTCCGCCATCTCCGCGGCGGCGAGCCGCAGCCCCAGGTCCCGGGGCAGCGGCCCGACCAGCGCCGCCTGGCGCAGCTCCGCGACCGCCTCGGCCTCGCGCTTCTGGTCGAGGTAGAGCCGGGCCAGCAGCTGCCGGGCCGCCGGGTCGCCGCTGGCGGCGACGATCCGCCGAAGCTGGCGCTCGGCCCCGGCGGTGTCGCCCTTCTCGATCCGCGTCACGATGGCCGCCAGGTCGGCGGGGGCCGGGGGCGCGGCGGAGGCCGCCTGCAGCACGAGGCCGAGCGCGGCGAGCAGGGGCCTCAATGCGTCTCCCGGCTCTTCGCCTTGATCTCGCGGAACAGCTCGAACTCGCGCCCGGCATCGGCGCTCCGGCCCAGCGCCTGGTAGGCGCGGCCGAGCTGGTAGTGGATGTTGGCGTCGCCGGGGGCGACGTGCGCGGCGGCCTCGAGGTGCTCGACCGCCTCCGCGGCGGAGCCCCTGGCCAGCAGCAGTCGGCCCAGCAGGTAGCGCGCATCCGCGTAGTCGGGCTTCGTCTTCAGCGCCGCGCGCAGCAGGGGCAGGGCCTCGTCGGGACGACCCTGCAGGTCGAGCACGGTGGCCAGGTTGTTCGCCGACTTGATGTCGTTCGGCCGCGCCTTGAGCTCCGCTCGCAGCGCCCGCTCCGCGTCGTCGAGCTTCCCCTGCCTGAGGTAGATGACGCCGAGCGTGGCGTTGGCCTCCGCCACCTCCGGGTCCTGCTGCAGCGCGCGGGTGAGGGTCGCGACCGCCGCCGGGAAGTCCCCCTCCTGCGCCCGCGCCTGCCCCAGCATCACGGAGATCTCGGCCGACTCGCCGTGGCGCGCCAGCAGGCGCGAGAACACCTGCTCGCCCTCGGCCGGCCGGCCGCTGCGCATCAGCGCCAGCCCGTACGCGAGCTGGAGCTGCGGGTCGTCCTCGCGTCCGGGATCCGCGGCCAGCAGCTCGGCGGCGCGCGCGTACTCCTCGGTCTGGATCAGCGCCGTCGCCAGCATGCGCCGCAGCTCCAGGTCCTCGGGCGCGGCCGCCAGGGCGAGCGCGAGCGGAGCGGTCGCCTTGTCGAACCTCTGGGCGTTGAACTCGGCGACGGCCAGCGAGCGCTGCACCTGGGGGAAGCGGGCGTCGGCCGCGGCCGCACGCTCCAGGTGCTCCGCGGCACGGTCGAACCGCTCCGCGCGGGCCTGCATGACGCCGAGATTGAGGTAGGCCCGGGCCAGCTCGGTGCGCGCGCGGTGCTCCAGGGCCTGCCGGCCGGCGGGCGGCAGCGTGGCGAGCGCCGAGTCCTGGAAGAGGAGGCCGACCGCCGCCGGCCCCGTCTCGGGGTCGGGTGCCGAGGCCATGTAGCGGGCCAGTTGCTCGCGCGAGGCCTCGGCCCGCTCGCCGGCGATGCGGGACGCCTCGGCGAAGTGCGCGGCCGACTCCTCCGCGGCCCCCGTCTCGCGCAGCGCCCGGCCGAGCTGGTTGTGGATGCCGCCTAGCTGCACGGCCCCCGCGCCCTGCTGCGTCGCCAGCTCGAGCGCCCGGCGCAGGGAGGCGACCGCCTGGTCGGCGCGATCGAGACCGAGCTGACAGCGCCCCAGGTAGTAGAAGGCGCGACCCTGGGGCGGCGGGGAGGCGGCCGCCCACTCCAGCAGCGGCAGCGCCTCCTCGTAGCGGCGGGCTTCGACGTACGCCATCCCGAGCTGCAGGCTGCTGAGCGGGTCCTTGGGGTCGACCGCCAGCTCCTGCCGGAACTCGGCGATCGCCTCGTCCAGCCGGCTCACCCCGCCCTCGGTGACGTGGATCATCCCGAGGTAGTAGTGGGCGCGGCGCGCCCTGGGGTCGATCGCCAGCGCGGCCTGGAGCTCGGCCCGGGCGCGGTCGTACTTTCCGAAGTCGCGCCAGGTCCTGCCGATCAGCACGTGGGTGGCGGCGCCGGGGCGCGAGGCGGCGATCCTGGCGAAGAGCTTCTCGGCGGGCTCCGTCCGCCCGAGCCGCAGGTAGCCCCCGGCCAGGGCGAAGGCCAGCTGGAGGTCCTGCGGCGCGCTCGCGAACGCCTCCTCGAGCTCGAGCACGGCCTGCTGCGGCTGTCCGTTGGCCACGTCGGCCTGGGCGAGGAGCATGCGCAGGCCGCGGTCTCCCGGGTTCCTGGCGAGGAGGCCGGCCAGCCGGTCCACCGCCTGCGCCGCCTGCCCGAGCTGGATCTCCGTCAGCACCAGGGCCTGCAGGGCGAGCCTGTTCTCGACGGCCGAGGAAGAGGCGGCCAGGAAGGCGTCGTGCGCCTCGCGCGTCCGTCCTTCGACGCCGGCGGCGGTCCCCAGCAGCAGCCAGCCCGCCATCAGCGCGTCGCGGTAGCGGCTCTCCGCGCTCTCCAGCTCGCCCTCCTTCAACGCGCTCTCGGCCGCCGCCATCGACGACAGCATCGGCGCCAGCGGGTCGACGGGCGCGGGCTTCGGGGGAGAGGCGGCCGCCGCGAGCGCGGCCACCAGCGTCACCAAGGGGAGGCCCATCGTCGCGTGATTCTATCTGGCCGCGGCGCAGGGCGAGGGCGCAGGGGCATCGGCCAGCAGCCGGAGGTAGGGGCCCGCCGCTGCGGGTCCCGCCCGGCGCGAGAGAAGGGAGGTGAAGGCGACGAGCGTCTTGCACTCCCGCGGGTCGAGGGCGAGGGCCTTGCTCCAGTGCTCGAGCGCGGGGACGGCGTTGCCCGCCTGCCCGTCCATGAAGCCGAGCGAGCTGTGGGCGCGCGCCACGTCGGGGTTCTGGGCGAGCGCCGCCAGGAAGGCCTCGCGCGCAGGTCCGGCCTCGCCCGCCATCAGGTGGAGGGTGCCGAGATCCACGAGCAGCTGCACGTTCTGGGGGTCGACCTCGCGCGCCCGGGCGAGGGTCGCCAAGGCCTCTCCTCCGCGGCCCAGGCGGCCCAGGGCCTGGGCGAGCGTCCGCAGGACCTCGGGGTCGGGCTCCGACCCCGGGGCCGGGGCGGAGAGCAGGGCGACGGCCTCGCCGGCGCGGCCCGCCTGCGTCAGGTAGGCGCCGAGCAGCGACAGCGTCGTCGGGTCCCCGGGGTTCTGGGCCAGCGCCCGCTCCAGCGCGTCGATGCCCGCCGCCAGGTGACCCGCGTCCCGCTCGAGGTGGGCGAGGTACAGCAGCGAGACGGCCATCTGCGGCCGGCGGCGCACCAGCTCCCGGCAGCGCTCGAGCGCCGCCTCGACGTCGCCCTCGAGGTAGAGGCTGCGGACCTCGCGCATCAGGGCGTCGAGCTCGATCAGCCGCTTGGGGTCGTCGTCGTCGGTGTAGCGCTCCTTGGCCGCGCTGGGGCCGAAGGACAGGTAGCCGAGGCTGCGCAGCCGCTCCAGCACCTCGGCGCTCTCCCGCTTCGGCGCCGTTCCGCGGTCGGCCGCCCGCAGCGGCGCCAGCCGGCCGCGCATCGTCTCCAGCTCCCCGGGGCGGCTCGCCGCCAGGTTCCGCGCCTCGCCCGGGTCAGAGGCGAGGTCGTAGAGCTCCGGGAGCGGCAGGTCGACGTACTTCGTGCGCTCCTGCAGGACGCCGTAGAGCGGCGCCCAGCCGCGGTCGAGCTGGCCGGCGAGCGCCTCGAAGTAGCTGGTGGCGGGACGAGGGGCCGCGCCGGCGGCGAGAGGCAGCAGGCTGGCGCCGGGAAGGCCGTCGGGGACCGGCAGGGCGAGGGCGTCGAGGACGGTCGGCAGCAGGTCCACGTGCCGCACCGGCTCGCCGACCACGCGGGGACGGAAGAGACGCGGCTGGTACAGCACGAGGGGGACGCGCAGCGTCGCCTCGTAGGCGAAGATGCCGTGGGTCGCCTCGCCGTGCTCGCCGAGCGACTCGCCGTGGTCGGCGGTCAGCACCACCAGCGTCCGCCCCGACCGGCCCGCCGCCAGGATCGGCTCCAGCAGCGGGCCGAGCGCCGCGTCGGCCGCCGCCACCTCGCCGTGATAGGGAGAGTCGCGGAAGCGCGAGGCGAAGGGCTCGGGCGGTTCGTAGGGGTAATGCGGCTCGTAGAGGTGCACCCAGCAGAAGAACGGACGGCCCGCCTGCGCGATCCATCGGGTGGCGAGCGCCACCGTCTCGGTGCCGCGCCGCTCCTCGAGACGGAACGCCGGACGCGCGAGCGTGCCGACGAAGCTGTCGTCGTACACCTCGAACCCGCGCCGCAGACCGAAGCGGGAGGCGAGGGGGAAGGCGCTGACGAAGGCGCCCGTCCGGTAGCCGCGGGCCGCGAGCAGGGTCGCCATGGTCTCCACCCCGGCCGGGAAGCGGAAGCTCATGTTGTCGCGGACGCCGTGGTCGAACGGGTAGCGGCCCGAGAGGATGTTCGCGTGCGAGGGAAACGTCGTGACGTTGTGGGCGTGGGCGGCGTCGAAGCGCACGCCGGAGGCGGCCAGCCGGTCGATCCACGGGGTGGCGGCGGCGCGGTTGCCGTAGGCGCCGACCGCGTCCGCCCGCAGCGTGTCGACCGTGACCAGCAGGACGCTGAGGCCGGCCTCGCGGCGCGGCGCGCGGGGCCGCAGCAGCCAGGCGGCGATCACCGCTGCTGCCGCCAGCGCCGCCAGCAGCACGGCCGTGCGCAGGGTCGAGCCCCGACCGCCCGGGCGTACCGGCGGCTCCGCTCCGGACCGCCGATCCTGCCCGCCAGGTTTCCGTCTCGCCACGGCCGCGCCATGTTATCGCACCTGTCAGGGACATTTGCAAAGTCTTAAAAAATGTCTTGACAGATGCCGGGTGCGGTGGTTCTATGCGCCTCCAGACGTGGTGTAACCGTTTGTCAAGGCGAGGCCGCTGCAGCATCCGGCGGCGGCCGACAACGATCCCGGAGGCCCGCTGATGCGAAGGTGTTGTTCGTCGTGGGTCGCTCCCCTCCTTCTCCTCCTCCTCGCGGCCGTTCCCTGCTTCGCACAGCGGAGCAGCACGGCGACCCTGCGTGGAGTCGTGACCGATCCCACCGCCGCGGTCATCGCCGGAGCCAAGGTGACCGTCAAGGGCGAGGCGACCGGCTTCACCCGCACGATGACGACGAACAGGGACGGCATCTACGTGTTCGCCGACTTGCCCGTCGGCAGCTACACCCTGGCCGTCGAGTTCCCCGGCTTCAAGTCCGCCTCCCTCACCCACATCGTCCTGAACGTCGCGGACGACCGGGTGGCGAACTTCAAGCTGGAGACCGGGCCGATCGCCGAGTCGGTCAGCGTCGAGTCGGACCTGCTGGCCGTGAAGACGGTGGGCGGCGAGGTGGCGGGCCTGGTCACCGGACAGCAGGTCCGTGAGCTGCCGCTGAACGGCCGCAACTTCCTGCAGCTCGCCATGCTGATGCCGGGCGTCAGTGCCCCCGACGGCCTGAACACCAAGGACAAGGGGCTGATGAGCGGCTCCGACCTCTCGGTGAGCGGCGCCGCCTCCACCGCGAACCTGTGGACCGTGGACGGCACCAACAACAACGACGTCGGCTCCAACCGCACCATCCTGGTGTACCCCTCGGTCGACGCGATCGAGGAGTTCAAGGTCCACCGCAACAGCTACGGCGCCGAGTACGGCCAGGCGGGCGGGGCGCAGATCGACGTGGTGACCCGCGGCGGCACCAACGAGTTCCACGGCAGCGGTTACTACTTCGGCCGCCGCGACGCGCTCAACGCCACCAACTACTTCCTGGAGCAGGCCCACCAGCCCAAGGACAAGCTGGACCGCAACGACTTCGGCTGGACCGTGGGCGGTCCCATCGTCAAGGACAAGCTGCACTTCTTCGCCTCGCAGGAGTGGAACCGGGAGATGCGCGGCACGGTCCGCACGGGCCTGGTGCCCACCGAGGCCGAGCGCAACGGCGACTTCTCCCAGCCGGTGTACAACGCCGGCGGCGACCGCTGCTCGCCGCCCACCCCGAACGACCCGCTCACCGGCCAGCCCTTCCCCGGCAACAGGATCCCCGCGAATCGCATGAACCCGGCGGGGCAGCTCTACATGCAGCTCTACCCGCTCCCCAACACCACGCCGGTGGCCGGGAGCTGCAACAACTGGGTCGCCTCGTTCAACACCCCGATCAACTACCGGCAGGAGAACATCCGCCTGGACTGGACGCTCAGCAACACGGTCCACCTGATGGCGCGCTACACCCAGGACTCCTGGCAGAACAACGCCCCCAGCGCGTACGCCCAGCTCTGGGGCGACGACCAGTTCCCCGGAGTGGACTCGAACTGGAACCAGCCGGCCAAGTCCGCGATGATCCAGCTCACCCACAACATCGGCGCCAAGGGCGTCAACAGCCTGAGCTTCTCGTACTCGGCCAACAAGATCGAGGTCACCCGCGGCGCCGGCCAGGACCTCAACAGCCAGATCGTCGCCGCCATGCCCTCGCTCTACCCGCTCAGCCAGAAGGAGTACGGCAGCGACGTCGGCCACCCGGTCTTCTGGGGCGCGCAGGGCTACGCCTCGCTGTGGAACGAGGCGCCCTTCAACAACAACCAGGACCTCTTCGTGCTGAAGGACGACTACTCGGCCGTCTTCGGCAAGCACCTCTTCAAGGCCGGCGTCCTCGCCAGCAGCAACAAGAAGAACGAGGACACGACCGGCAACGGCTCCTCGGAGAACTGGAACTTCTACGGGCCCGGCGCCGGCATCGGCGGCTGGAACGGGAGCACGGGGAACGTCCTCTCCGACTTCCTGCTGAAGGACATGACCTTCGGCTTCACCGAGTACTCGGGCTCCAGGAACGTGCCCCAGCGCTGGCACGACCTCGAGTTCTACGCGGCCGACTCCTGGAAGCTCAGCCCGCGGGTGACGGTCGACTACGGGGTGCGCTACTCGCTGCTCTTCAACTACTACCTGAAGGACGACTCGATGACGAGCTTCGACCCGGCCCTGTTCAACCCGGCCCTGGGCAACGACCCCTGCAACGGCCTGCTGATGGTGCCGGGAACGAACCCCTGCGCCGCCCAGGGATTCGCGGGCGGATCGGCCGGGCCGAACCGCTCGCTGCAGGACGAGAAGTACGACGCCATCGCACCCCGGCTGGGCCTCGCCTGGGACGTGTTCGGCAACGGCAAGACCGCGCTGCGCCTCGGCCTCGGTCGTTTCTACCTCCGCGAGCGGCTGAGCGGCGGCCTCAACTACGCGGCCAACCCGCCCTTTGTCGCCACCCAGACCGGCCTGCGTTACCTCGACTCGACCGCCCAGCCGTATGCGGGCGCGTTCAGCGTGGGCGCCGGCTCGCCTCACAGCGCCAGGGACCTGAACGCCGTGTACCCGAACTCGTGGACCTGGAACCTCAGCCTGGAGCGGGAGCTCTTCCACAACACCACCCTCGAGCTGAGCTACGTGGGCACCAAGCAGCTCGACCAGCTCCTCTTCTACGACATCAACCAGGTGCAGCCGGGGGACATCAACCACAACGGCGTCGACGACCGCCTGGACTTCACGCACGCCACCGGCAACAGCGGCATCCAGGCCGCCGTCCGACCCTACGGGGTCTTCGGCAACACGAACATCTGGATGTGGAGCCACGGGGGCAGCTCGAACTACCACTCGCTGCAGAGCCAGTTCATCAGCCGGTTCGGACGCGGCTCGCAGTTCCAGGCCTCGTACACCTGGTCGAAGTCGACCGGCAACGTCCCCCTGGACGACAGCGGCGGCGCAGGCGCCGACAACAGTGTCAGCGACCTCACGAACCGCAGGCTGGACTGGGGGCCGACGAAGATGAACCGGCCCCACATGTTCAACGCCAGCCTGGTGCTGATGCTTCCGACGCTCGAGAACAGGTCCTCGTTCGTCAAGAACGTGTTCGGCGACTGGGAGCTCGCGAGCATCGTCCAGGCCACGTCGGGCCAGTCGATCACCGTGTACGCCAACAACCCGCCGAGCCTCGCCTCGCTGAACGGCACCGGGTACTCGGGGAACGCGCGGCCAATGCGCGTGCCGGGCGTGTCCTGCCAGGCGAGCGGAGGCAACAAGGAGCAGATCCTCAACCCGGACGCCTTCACGCTCGTCGGCTACCAGCTCGGCACCACCGGCGACTCGGGCCGGGGCGTCTGCGAAGGGCCCGGGTTCTTCCAGACGGACCTCTCGCTCTACAAGAACATCAACCTCAGCAAGAGAGTGAAGGCCCAGCTGCGCTTCGAGATGTTCAACATCTTCAACACGGTCAACTTCCTGCAGGGCAGCCTCAACGCCACGATCTCGCCGCTGGACGCCACCTTCGACACCGGCAACCCGAAGACGGCGACCAAGATCATCGGCTACACCCCGCAGGTCGGCTTCGGCCAGGCGTCGGCCACACGCGACGCGAGGCAGGCGCAGTTCGGCATCAAGCTGCAGTTCTGAGGCCGCCTCTCGCCTGAACGGGCTGCGGGCCTGCGGGCCCGCAGCCCGTTCGTCTTTCTGGAGGATACTGGCCCATGCCCCCGCGGACGCTCCGCCTGCGGCCCTTCTCCGGTCTCATCGCCGTTCTGGCCGTCGGCTTCTCCGTCCCGCTGGGCGGCCCTGTTGCCGCGCAGGCGCCGACCGCCCCGCCCACCTTCCAGTCCGGCATCGAGCTGGTGACCGTGGACGCGGTCGTCCTCGACCGCGACGGCCGCCCGGTTCCCGGTCTCACCCGCGAGGACTTCGTGGTGAAGGAGGAGGGGCGCCCGCGCGAGATCGCGAGCTTCGAGGCCTTCGACGTGGGCGCGCTCGCCGAGGAGCCCGCGCCGCCGGCCGTCGTCGCCAGCAACGAGCCGCGCGGGGCCGGCCGTGCCTTCGCCATCGTCCTCGACGACCTGAGCATGGCGCCGGCGCACGTGCCGGCGGCCAGGGAGACGGCGACGCGGTTCCTCGAGCGCTTCGTCCGCGAGGGCGACCTGGTCACCGTCGCCACCAGCAGCGGCGACGTGTGGTGGAGCGCCCGGATCCCCGAGGGCCGGGAGGACCTGGAGGCCGTGCTGTCCCGCGTCCGCGGACGCCACGTCGACGTCCCGGTGCTCGACCAGATGACGGACTACGAAGCCTTCTGGATCGCGAACCACGAGGGGACACCGTCGCTGACGCCGCTCACGCCGGGGACCAGCATCGACCTCCCCGGCCGTGCGACCAGCTCCGGCTCCGGCAGCGCCCCGGAGCCACTGCCCCCGGGCAGCATCAAGGAGCGCGTCAAGCAGCGCTGGCAGCGGACCCAGATGTGCGTCCCCACGTACTGCGACACCCTGGTCCGCGCCCGCGCGGCCGAGATCGACACCGCGCGCCGGGGACGCCTCGAGCTCACGCTGGGCTGCGTGCGCCGCGCCCTGGAGGCGCTGGCGCCGGTTCGCGGCCGCAAGTCGCTGCTCCTCCTCTCCGAGGGCTTCCTGCAGGACTCCGGCAGCGACGCCCGCGCGGTGGCCGCCGCCTCCCGCGAGGCCAACACCGCGGTGTACTTCATCGACGCGCGAGGCCTGGTCGCGCTGCCGGCGTACGGCACCGCGGCCGACGTCGGCCCCCCGCCCGACGAGCGCGAGCGCACGGCGGTGGCGTTCGAGGAGGCGACCGTCGAGTCCGCCGGAGCCGCGGGGCTCGCCGACGACACCGGCGGATTCACCGTCCGCAACACCAACGACCTCTCGGCCGGCGTCTGGCGCATCGCCGCCGAGTCGCGGGTCTTCTATCTCCTCGGCTTCTACCCCGCCGAAGGCAAGAAGGGCCCGGGCGAGTGGCGCAAGCTGCACGTCGAGGTGAACCGGCCCGGCCTGACCGTCCGCGCCCGCCGCGGCTACACACTCCGCTCGGAGATGGCGGCAGCGTCCCCTGCGCCTCCCACCAAGAAGGGCCCGGAGGTGGCGCCGGTCGTCGTCCACGCGCTCGACTCGGCTCACACCGCCGCCGGCATTCCGCTGCGCGCCATCGCCTACCTGCAGGAGCCGCGGCCGGGCGATCTCGTCCACGTCCTGGTCGCCGCCGAGCTGGACGCCGCCACCGTCGCCGCGAGTGGCGGCGCCGCGCGCCTGGAGGCGAGCGCGCAGATCGCGGCGCGCGACAGCGGCCGGGTCTACCGCAAGGATGCGGCCGTGACCGTCGCCGGCGCCCGCGAGGGCCCCGCCTGGCGGGCGTTCACCCGCGAGTTCGAGGTGCCGCCCGGCGTCGCCCAGCTCCGGCTGGTGGTCCGCGACCCGGCGGGCGGCGCCATCGGCTCGCTCCTGCAGCGCCTGGAGATCCCCTTCCCCGGCGAGTTCCGGCTCTCCACGCCGATCCTGACGGACCGCGTGGAGCCCGGCGCACCGGGCCAGCCTCCGCGGCCCGCGCTCGCGGCGCACCGCGTCTTCACGCCTGGTGGCGGCCTCTACTGCCGGTACGAGGTGTTCGGCGCCGCTCGGCCCGGCGGCGCCGCTCCCCGGGTGACGGCCTCCTTCGAGCTGCGCCGGGGCGACGGCCAGACGGTGCGGCAGGCGTCGCCAACGCCGATCGTCCCGGACCGCGACGGCCGCCTGGTGCGGACGGTCGGCATGTCGCTCGAAGGGCTGACGGAGGGCGACTACGAGCTGCTGCTCGAGGTGTCGGACGAGACGACCGACGACCGCATCCTGCGCCACGAAGCGTTCGTGCTCGCCGCTCGCTGAAGCCAGTTCGACGCCGGCGCTGGCTGGCCTTGCCCTCGCCCCGCGGTTATACTTCGCGGTATGACTCACCGCGTGGGCCGCAAGGGTCAGGTCGTCATCCCGAAAGCCTTTCGGAAGGCCATCCGGCTGGAGCCTGGAGACGAGGTCACGTTCTCACAGGAGGGCAACGCTCTCCGGGTCGAGCGTGTGGTCTCGCCGGATGCCCTCATGGGCCGCCTGACCGGTTACCGCCTGGTGGAGGCGCTGGAGAAGGATCGCCAGGCCGAGCGCCGCCGCTGATGGCGGAGCGAACGCGGACCTACTGCCTCGACTCCTGGGCCGTGCTGCGCTTCCTCGAGGGCTCGACCGCGGCCGCCCGCCGGGTGCGACAGGTGATGCGGAACGGTCGGCCCGTAATGAGCTGGATCAACCTCGGCGAGGTGTATTACACCGTTCACCGGACTGCTGGGGCTGTCGAGGCCGAAGCGACGCTCGCTCAGCTTCGCCCGCTCCTGACGCTCGACGCCGCGACGCCGGAGCGGGTCATGGCGGCCGCTCGGATCAAGGCGGTGCATCCGCTGGCTTACGGTGATGCCTTCGCCGTCGCGACCGCTGCTGCGCACGATGCGATCCTGCTCACGGGTGATCCGGAGCTGACGTCCCGACCGGCAGGCTGTCGCGTCGAAGACCTGCGCCGCTAGATCCCGGCGAGAAGCTGGGCCGCGGCTTCACGCGGGGCGGCGGCGCTCGGCGGGGCGGCGAGCACCCGGCGGTACGCTTCGGCGGCGCCGGCTGTGTCTCCCGTCGCCTGTCGGGCCATCCCCAGGTGCAGCCAGGCGCCGTAGAAGTCCGGCGCCAGGGCGACGATGCGCTCGAGCAGCGGTATCGCTGTCGCTGCCCGGCCCGTGTTCACGAGGACCAGCGCCAGGCCGTTGCCGGCGTCGAGCGACGTGCTGTCGAGGCGGAGCGCTTCGCGGTAGGCCTCTTCCGCGGCAGCGGTGTCGCCGGCGGTGAGCCGCGCATTGCCGAGGTTCACCCGGTAGGTGACCGCGCTCGGGTCGAGGGCCACGGCCCGCTCGAAGGCCACGCGGGCGTCCGCAGGACGACCCGCCTGCGCGAGCAGCAGGCCCATGCCGTTGTGGGCGTTGGCGTCGGTGGGATCGATGGCGAGGACGGCCTGCTCGGCCTTGGCCGCTTCCTCGACCCGCCCCGCCTTGCGCGCGGCGACGGCCAGGCCGTGGAGCAGCATCGTGTCCTCGGGCCACTGCCTCAGCGCACCGCGATACGCGCTCAGCGCCTGCGGCAGGTGCCCGGAGTCGGCGAGCGCGCGAGCCCAGGTCGCCTGGAAGACGCGGGCTTGCGGCCGCTCGCGCACCAGGGCCGCGAGCGTCGCCGCGGCCTTCTCGGATCGCCCGCCGTTGAGGTCGGCCAATGCCTCCTCGAAGCGGGTCCACTGCCGGACCATCCCCGTCGGCGAGGGCAGGACCTCGCCGGCCGAGCGTGAGGGCGCGCTGGCGACGTAGCCGAGCGCACGCAGGCGCTCCACGACCTCAGCCGACGGCGCTGCGTCGCCCGTCGAGCTCGGGCCGGCGAGCGAAAGCGCGCGCGGCGCCATCGCCTGGACGAGCGCCGGGTTCGCGCCGGCGAGGTCGTGGGTCTCGGCCGGGTCGCGGCCGAGGTCGTAGAGCTCAGGCTGCGCAGGGCCGCCGATGAGCTTCCACCGCCCCTCGACGAGCGAGCGGAGCGGGCTGCAGCCGGCGGCTTCCGGGTACTGCGTTTCCGCGAAGACCGGTGGCGGCGTGCTGCCGCTGCCGACGGCGAACAGGTCGCGGCCGTCGCGTGCGGGCGGCGTCGGAAGGCCGAGCAGGCCGAGGACGGTCGGCACGATGTCGACGAGCGTGGCGGCATCGTCGCGCGAGGCGGCCGGCAGGCCGCTGGCCGACAGCACCAGCGGCACCCGCAGCGCCGGCTCGTAGAGGAGCATCCCGTGGGTGGCCTCGCCGTGCTCTCCCAGGCTCTCGCCGTGGTCGCCGGCGACGACCGTCAGCGTCTTCTCCCGCCGTCCGGTGGCCTGGAGCGCGTCGACGAGCGCGCCGACCTGGGCGTCGGCGAAGGCCACCTCGCCGTCGTAGGCCTGGCCGTGGGCGCGCACCAGCCACTCCGGCGGCGGCGTGTACGGGGCGTGCGGGTCGTAGAGGTGCATCCACAGAAGGAAGGGCCGGCCGTCGTCCGGCAGCGAGCGGAGCCAGGCGATCGCGCGGGCCACGACCACGTCGCCGCGGCGCTCGGCCTCGAGGGAACCCGTCGCCGCCTCGCCCTTGGGAATCTCGTCGTCGTAGACGTCGAATCCCTGGCCTAGACCGAACCGGCGGTCGAGGACGTAGGCGCCGACGAAGGCGCCGGTGCGGTAGCTGGCCGACTGCAGCAGCCGCGCGAGCGTCGGCGTCTCCGGCTTCAGCCGGCGTACGCCGTTGAGACGCACGCCATGGTGGGCCGGCAGGAGGCCGGTGAGGATCGAGGCGTGCGAGGGCAGGGTGAGCGGCACGTTGGACCGCGCGTCCGTGAAGCGGACGCCGCGCCGTGCCAGGCCAGAGATCGCGGGCGTGAGGTCCGGCCCCACCCGGTCCGCCCGCAGCGTGTCGACGGTCACGAGGACGACGTTGACCCGGCCGAGAACGGGCCGGTCCGGGGTCCTCGAGGCGTGGCAGCCGGGCGAGACGAGCAGCGCCGAAAACGGCAGCGCCGCCGCGAGCGCGACCCGCAGGCCGCGCCGCCCGGCCCGACGCCTCACCTGCCGAGGTCGAGGACGACGACGGTGTCGATCGGGTCCATCGCCTTCGGGTCGAGACGCAGCAGCAGGGCGTCCTTGTCGACTGTGAACGGCACCGGCTTCGCCGTACCGAACATCGAGGCGGACTTCACGGCCTTCGCCGGCCGCGGCAGCGGCAGCACGGCGTCGTTCCAGTCGAGTACGTGGACGTAGATCCGGTCGCCCTTCTGCGTGGTGACGCCCCAGGGGCGCGGCGTCACCGGACCGCCGCGGGTCCCGTACACGGTCTCGCCCTTCGCCTTCAGCCAGTCGCCGACCTCGGCCAGGCGCTTCACGAACTCGGGCTGGATGGTGCCGTCCGGACGCGGGCCGACGTTCAGAAGCAGGTTCGCGTCGTAGCCGGCCGCCTTCACCAGCAGCTGCACGATCTGCTTCGTCGACTTGTAGCTGTCGTCGTTCTTGTTGTAGCCCCAGCTGTTGTTGATGGTGTCGCACATCTCGAAGGGCAGGGTGCCGATCTCCACCTTGTCGTTGAAGCCGGTGGTGTTGTGGCCAGGCAGGTCCTTCTCGAACATCTGGAAGTCCTCGCCCGGGTTCGGCAGCCGGTGGTGGTTGCTGCCGATGAGCGCGGCCGGCTGCAGCCGGTGGATCAGCTCGTAGGTGCGGGAGAGCCGCCAGTCGGCCTCCGGCTTGTCCCACCAGCCGTCGAACCAGATCCCGCCCACCTCGCCGTAGTGCGTCAGCAGCTCCGTGAGCTGCGCGTCCATGTAGTCGAGGTAGCGGTTCCAGTCGCCCTTCTCGTCGCGGCCGGCGAAGCGGCCGGTGCCGCCGCGCGGGAAGTAATCGGGGTGGTGCCAGTCGAGCTGCGAGTGGTAGAAGAAGATCTTCACGCCCTGCTTGTGGCACTCGTCCGCCAGCATCTTCAGCACGTCCTTGCCGTACGGCGTGCGGTCCACCACGTCGTAGCCGCTCACCTTCGAGTCGAACATGGCGAAGCCGTCGTGGTGCTTGGAGGTGATGGTGATGTACTTCATGCCGGCGGCCTTCGCCATCGCCACCCAGGCAGCCGGGTCGAACTTCACGGGGTTGAAGAACGGTGGCAGGTCGCGCTCGTACTCGGGGATGGTGATCCGCTTCTCCTGCATCACCCACTCGCCCTCGCCGCGCACCGCGTAGACACCCCAGTGGATGAAGAGGCCGAAGCGCGCCTCCTGGAACCACCGTCGCGCCTGCAGGTTCTCGGGCGAGGGCGTGTAGCCCGTCTGGGCAAAGGCGCTCGCCGAGACGAAGGTGAAGAGGGCGAGCACGGGAACGACCAGCGCGCGCTTCATGGGGGCCTCCGGGAGAAGGGATGCGTCGCGGCGCCCGGATTATACGAGAGGCGGCGTCGGCCGCCGCAACGCGTTCGGGCCCGCGCTACGGCCGGCCGGCCTCGTAGGCCCGCATGACGCGGAACGCGCCGAGCGCGCCCGGCTGGTCTGCCCGCTCCGCGGCACAGCCGTCCCCGGCATCGGCCTGGGCGCCGGCCTTCAGCAGGTGGGCCGGCGGCCGCTCCAGCCCGCGGGCGGCGGCGAGCGTCCACTCGGGCCCGCCGCCTTGCCCCTGGCCCGCCCGGCAGGCCTGCTCCCACTCCGTCTCGCTGGGTAGCCGGTAGCGGTGGCCGGTCTTCGCGGCCAGCCAGCGCGTGTAGCCGAGCGCGTCCGCCAGGGAGACGAGGGCCACCTCCCCGCCGTCAGGGTCGGGGGAGGAGGTCAGACCGGCGGAGGCGGGCTGCCGGTGGGCGGCGGCGGGGCGACCGGTCTCCGCCTGCTCGGCCAGGTAGGCCGCGTACTCGGCCGACGTCACCGCCTGCCGGCTGATCCAGAAGCCGGGAGCGTCGCCCCGGAACGGCACCGGCGTCATCGAGAGCCGCACCGCCGAGCCGGGCAGGGTCTCGGCGTAGGGCTGCAGGGTGGGCCACTCGGCGGAGGCGAGCGCGAGGGCGAGAGCGGCGAAGGCGAGCACCAGCACGAGTCGCGGCACCGACGTTCCTACCTCTCTTCGAGACCGAGCCGGGACAGCACCTCGGGCGGGCAGCCCTTCCACTCGGCGACGTACGTGTTTCCCCTGTACTGCAGGTCGTCGATGCCGACCCGGCTCGTCCAGAAGCCGGAGGCCACCAGGTCGCGGAAGGTGGCGAAGAAGGCGGCACCGGCTTCCAGGCCGGCGGCCACCCGCGCCGGGAAGGCGATGGCGTCCAGCACGGCCGCGCGCTCTTTCTCCGTAGCGTCCACGAAGCTCCGGCCGAACCGCCCCGCGCACTCGCGGTCGAGCCAGGCGAGCCCGCCCCGCACCTGCGTCTGCAGCGTCTCCCGCTCCTTCGGATCCGCGAGCGGGTCCGTGAGCACGAAGTCGATGAACTCCGGCACCCCGGCCTGGCTGGCGCCCGGCGAGCGGTCGTCGGCCGGCAGCACGGCGTCGGCCAGCAATTGCACGGCCGGCCACTCCTGGGCGGTGAAGAAGGTCGGCTGGTACGGCCCCTCCCGGGCCGCCGCCTTCTGGCGGCCGACGTGCTCGTGGGCGGACCGCAGCGCCTGCGGCGACAGCAGCCCGGCGAGCGGCAGCGCGCCGGAGCGCCTCAGCATCTCCCGGCGGTCGATGCCCTTGCCGCTCACAGGTTCCCCCCCCGGCGCTCCTCGGCGACGTGCTCCGCCGTCCGCATCGCCAGGGCCAGGATGGTCCAGGTGCCGTTCTTGTGGGGGTTGCTGACGAAAGGACCGCCGTCGGCGACGAACAGGTTGCGGCAGTCGTGGGCCTGGCACCAGGAGTTCAGGACCGAGGTGCGGGGGCTGTCCCCCATCCGCACGGTCCCGAACTCGTGGATGATCTCGCCCCCGGTGGAGATCCCGTAGCCCGTCTCGGGTCCCGGCTCCGGCTCCGCCACGGTGCCGCCCATCGCCTCCACGATCTGCCGGAAGGTGTGTTGCATGTGGCGTGCCTGCTGCAGCTCGGCCTCCGACCACTTCCAGTGGAAGCGCAGGACGGGGATCCCCCAGCGGTCGACGACCGCCGGATCCAGCTCACAGAAGCTGTCCGGGTTCGGGACGCACTCCCCGCGTCCGCTGAAGCCCACGAACGAGCCGTAGTACCGGCGGTAGGCGTCCTTGAGCCCCCGGCCGTAGCCGCCGCCGTTGAACCGGTCCAGCCCGCGCAGGAAGCCGTAGTGCGGCAGGCCCCGCCCGCCGCCCAGCTCGACGTGGTAGCCGCGGGGGAAGTCGAGCGTCCGGTTGTCGAGCCACCAGGGTATGTAGACGTGCATCCCGCCGACGCCGTCCTCGTTGTGGGGCGGCAGGTCCATGAGGGCCGGGACCTGGCCGCTGACGTGGACCCCGACGCTGTCGGTGAGGTAGCGGCCGACGGCGCCGCTGGAGTTGGCGAGGCCGTTCGGGTGGCGGGGCGAGCGGGAGTTCAGCAGCAGGCGCGCGGTCTCGCACGCGCTCGCCGCCAGGACGACGATGCGGGCCCGGGCGTGGCGGTCCTGGCCGGTCGCGGTGTCCACGTACGAGACGCCGGTCGCCCGCCCCTCGGCGTCGGTCGTCACCTCGCGGGCCATGGCGCCGGTCCGGACGGTCAGCCGGCCCGTGGCCAGCGCCGGCGGCAGCAGGACGGACGGCGTCGAGAAGTTCGAGTGGGTGGCGCAGCCCCGCCCGCACTGGCTGCAGTAGTGGCAGGCCGGGCGGTCGCCCTTGGGCCGGGTCAGGATCGACAGCCGCGACGGGATCACCGGGATCCCCAGGTCCCGGCAGGCCTTCTGGATCAGCAGCTCATAGCAGCGCGGCTTCGGCGGCGGCAGGAAGATGCCGTCGGGCTCGTTCTCCAGGCCCTCCTTCGTCCCGAAGATCCCCACCATCTCGTCCAGCCGGTCGTAGTAGGGCGCGAGGTCCTGGTAGCCGATCGGCCAGTCGTCCCCCAGGCCGTCGCGGCTGCGGCCCTTGAAGTCCCAGGGGCCGAAGCGCAGCGAGATGCGGCCCCAGTGGTTGGTCCGGCCGCCCAGCATCCGCCCGCGGAACCAGGTGAAACGGCTGCCGGGGGCGACCGTGTACGGCTCACCCGGGATGTCCCAGCCGCCGAGGCAGCCGTCGAACTCGCCGAAGGGCTTGCCGCGGTGGCCCCGCCCGCGCCGCGGCGAGTCGTAAGGCCAGGCGAACATCGCGCTGTCCCTGCCGGAATCCCAGGCCGGACCCGCCTCGAGCAGGAGCACCTCGGCGCCGGCCTCGGCCAGCACCTTGGCCGCCATGCCGCCGCCCGCGCCCGAGCCGACGATGCAGACGTCCCAGGTCTTCGTCGGGACCAGCACCTGCATCGCGCCGTCAGGCTATGTCGCGGCCGCGTCGACGTCAACGGTTTTTGCGGACCGAGAGGCGGTTTCCCCGAGCGCTGGCGCTCCAGCTATATCATTTGTTAGTATAGTTGGCGGTCTTCGCCGCGGCCGGTCGCCGCGCGGGCGGCACGCCACTGCGGTCGCGGCGCTACAACTGCGGCGCCCGGAAGGTGTCGCAGGCGCCGGGGTCGCCCTTCTCCAGCCCCCGCCGCAGCCAGCGCACGCGCATGGCCGAGGAGCCGTGGGTGAAGGACTCGGGCGCGACGTAGCCCTGGGACTGCTTCTGCAGCGTGTCGTCGCCGATCGCGGCGGCCGCCCGCAGCCCCTCCTCGGCCTCGCCGGGATCGAGGTACTGCGCGTCGTAGTGGCCGAAGACGCCGGCGAGGCAGTCCGCCTGCAGCTCGAGCCTCACCGAGTACTGGTTCGCCTGCGCCCGAGAGCGCGCGGCGTGCTGGGCCCGCGAGACCTCCTCGGAGACGCCGAGCAGGTTCTGGACGTGGTGGCCCACCTCGTGGGCGACCACGTAGGCGCGGGCGAACTCGCCGGGGGAGCGGAACCGCTGGGACAGCTCGCGGAAGAAGGACAGGTCGAGGTAGACCTTGCTGTCCTCCGGGCAGTAGAAGGGCCCCACCGCCGCCGAGGCCATCCCGCAGGCGGAGTCCACCCGCTCGTCGAAGAGCACGAGGTGCGGCTTGACGTAGGTGCGCCCGTTCCTCTGGAAGACGTCCGTCCAGATGCGCTCGGTGTCCCCCAGGATCACCCTGACGAAGTGCACCTGCGGGTCGTCCGCCGCAGGCTGGCCCTGGCGGACCCGCGACTCGGTCGGCTGCGGCGCCACCTGCTGGACCACTCCGAGGATGGCCAGCAGCTGGCGGGGGCTCGCTCCCGTCAGCAGCGAGATCACGATCACCAGCAGCAGCCCGCCGCAGCCGATGCCGGCGCCGCCGCCCGGGATCGCGAACCCGCGGCGGTCCTCGACGTTGTCGCTCTCCTCGCGACCCTCCCAGCGCATGGTGCCTCCCGGCTCGTGGAGCGGGCCGCGCGCGGCCCCGGCTGATGATACACGGCGGTGCGGTTGTGACGGCGAACGCGCGCGGCACATAATCGCAGCCCACCGAGGAGGCAAGCCCATGGCCCGCAGCCCGTACCGCTGGAACCGCCGGGATTTCATCGGCGCCGGGCTGGCCGGCGCCGCCGCCGTGGCCTTGCGCCCGCGGCCGGCGTCGGCGGCCGCTCTCGGGGCCGGCGACCGCATCCGCATCGGCGTGATCGGCACCGGCGGGCGCGCCCGCTACCTGATGCGGCTGCTGAAGGAGCTTCCCGGCAACGCCATGGTGGCCGTGAGCGACGCCTACGAGCCGCGGATGCTGGAGGCGGCGGAGATCGCCGGCGCCGGCTGCGCGCGCCACCCCGACTACCGGCGCCTGCTCGACGACCGCTCGATCGACGCGGTGCTGATCGGCGCCCCCGACCACTGGCACCTGAAGATGGCGCAGGACGCGGTGGCGGCCGGCAAGGACGTGTACCTGGAGAAGCCGGTCTCGCGCACCCTCGCCGACGGCGACGCGCTGCTGAAGGCCGTCGAGGGGTCGAAGCAGGTGGTGCAGACCGGCACCCAGCAGCGCAGCTGGGAGCACTTCCGCCTGGGCAAGCAGATCGTCGACTCCGGCAAGCTGGGACAGGTCACCTTCGTCCACACCTACTGGCACCAGCGGATGGTGCCCGGCGGCTTCCCGCAGGTGGAGCAGGCGCGGCTCGACTGGAAGGGCTGGCTGGGCTCGGCGCCGGAGCGGCCCTTCGACGCCGAGCGCTTCTTCGAGTGGCGGCACTTCCGCGACTACGGCGGAGGCGTCCTCACCGACCTGCTCACCCACTGGATCGACGTCGTGCACTGGTACCTCGGCGTCGACACCCCGCAGACGGCGATCACCACCGCCGCCAACTACCGCATCAAGACGATCGAGTGGCCGGACACGGTGACCGCCACCCTGGTGTACCCGAAGGAGTTCATGGTCACCCACACCGGCACCTACGCCAGCACCATCGACGACGGCGGCCTCGAGTTCCGCGGCGACCAGGCCACGCTCAAGGTCGACCGCGAGCGGCTGCTCGTCTACTCCGAGGAGTCGCGCAGGGGCCAGGCCTGGCGCAACACGCCGGAGCCGGAGATCCTCGTGCGCTCGGAGGCCGACGGCACCTCGACCCACCTCGGCAACTGGCTCGACTGCATCCGCAGCCGCCAGCAGCCGAACGCGCCGGTGCGGGTCGGCGTCCCGGCCGCCCGCGCCGCCCACATCGCCAACCAGTCGCTGCTTTCCGGCGGGACCCGCGTGCGGTGGAACGCCGCAGCCGGCACCGTCGAGAAGGCCTGATGCGCCTCCCGGCTGCGCTCGCCCGCCTCGGTCCGCTCGCCCTGGCGGCGGTCCTCTCGCCGTCCATTGCCTGCCACCAGGGCGGCGGCGTCCCCGGCAGGGACCGCCCGCTGCGGATCGCGGTCGTCCCCAAGGGGACGAACATGGACTTCTGGCGCACCGTCCACGCCGGCGCGATCAAGGGCGCCCGCGACCTCGAGCAGGCGGGGACCCGGGTGGAGCTGATCTGGAAGGGGCCGCTGCGCGAGGACGACCGCGAGCAGCAGGTGCAGGTGGTCGAGTCCTTCGCCAGCCAGGGCGTCGACGGCATCGTGCTGGCTCCGCTCGACGAGAAGGCGCTGGTGCGGCCGGTGGAGGAGGCGAAGCGGCTCGGCATCCCGACCGTGATCATCGACTCCGCCCTCGCCTCCGACCAGATCGTGAGCTTCGTCGCCACCGACAACCGCAAGGGCGGCGAGCTGGCCGCCGACGAGATGGCGCGCCTGCTCGGCGGCAAGGGCAAGGTGATCCTGCTCCGCTTCCAGGATGGCTCGGCCAGCACCACCGCCCGCGAGGAGGGCTTCCTCGCCCGCCTGGCCTCGGCCTGGCCCGGGGTGACGCTCGTCTCCTCCGACCAGCACGCGGGCGCCACCCGCGACACCGCCAAGCGCGCGGCGGAGAACCTGCTGAACCGCTTCGGCGCGGAGACGGACGGGCTGTTCGTGGTCAACGAGTCGACCGGCTCGGGGACGCTCCTCGCGCTGCAGGACGGCGGCTACGCGGGGAAGATCCGCTTCATCGGTTTCGACTCCACACCCGCCTTCGTCACCGCCATGCGTGCCGGGCAGATGCACGCCTTCGTGCTGCAGGCGCCCTTCCGCATGGCCGAGCTGGGGGTCAAGACGCTGGCCGACCACCTGCGGGGCCGGCCGGTCCCGCGACGGATCGACACCGGGGTGGTGATCGTGACGCCCGCCAACCTCGACACCCCGCAGGTGCAGGAGCTGTTGTCGCCACCGCTCGCCACCTACCTGCCGCCCGGGGAATGACCAGCGTCCTTCGGCTGGAGGCGATCACCCGGCGCTTCGGCGCCACCGTCGCCCTCGACGGCGCCTCGCTCGAGCTGCGCGCCGGCGAGGTGCGGGCGCTGCTCGGGGAGAACGGCGCGGGCAAGAGCACGCTGCTCTCGATCGTCGGCGGCCTGCTGCGCCCGGACGCCGGGAGCATGCAGCTCGAGGGCGCCCCCTACGCGCCGCGCTCGCCGCGCGACGCCCGCGCCGCGGGCATCGCCCTCATCCACCAGGAGCTGTCGCTCTTCCCCCACCTCTCGGTGGCCGAGAACGTGCTGGTGGGCCAGGAGCCCGTGCGCCGCGGCCTGCTCGACCGGCGCGAGATGCGCAGGCGCACCCGCGAGGTGCTCGCCGAGTTCGGCCACCCCGAGGTCGACCCCGACGCGCGGGTGGGGACGCTGCCGATCGGCGCGCGGCAGGTGGTGGAGATCGCCCGGGCCATGGCGGCGCGGGCCCGGGTGGTGCTGATGGACGAGCCGACCAGCAGCCTGCCCCGCGGCGACGTCGAGCGGCTGTTCGCCCTGGTGCGGCGTCTGGCCGGGCGCGGGGTGGCGGTGCTCTACATCAGCCACTTCCTCGAGGAGACGCGGGCGGTGGCGCAGGCCTTCACCGTCCTGCGCGACGGCCGCACCGTCGCCACCGGCGCGCTCGCCGAGGTTGGCAACGACGAGCTGATCGCCCGGATGGTCGGACGCACCGTCTCCGACCTGTTCCCCGAGCGGGCGCGGGGCGGCGCCTCCGAGGTCGTGCTCGAGGTCCACGGCCTGGCGCGTCCGCCGGCGCTGCGCGAGGCCTCGCTCACCCTGCGCCGCGGGGAGGTGCTCGGCGTCTTCGGCCTGATGGGATCCGGCCGGACGGAGATGGTCCGCGCCCTCTTCGGCCTGGACCGGCCGGCGGCCGGCGAGGTGAGGATCGGCGGCCGCGGGGCGCGGCTCCTGGAATCGCCCTCGGCGCGCCTGCAGCGCGGCCTCGGCTACCTCAGCGAGGACCGCAAGGGCGAGGGGCTGGCGATGCCGCTCTCGGTCGCCGACAACGTGACCCTGGCCCGCCTGTCTTCCTGCTCGCGCGCCGGCGTGCTGCAGCCGGACCGCCAGGCCCGACAGGCGCGAGCGCGCGCGGAGGAGCTGCACGTCCGCATGCGGGGGCCGCAGCAGCCGGTGCGCACGCTCTCCGGCGGCAACCAGCAGAAGGTCGCCTTCGCCCGGCTCGTGCACCAGGACGCCGACGTGCTGCTGCTGGACGAGCCGACCCGCGGCGTCGACGTCGCCAGCCGGGTGGAGATCTACGCGGCCGTGACGCGGGCGGCGGCTCAGGGCAAGGCCGTCCTGCTGGTCAGCTCGTACCTGCCGGAGCTGCTCGGCGTCTGCGACCGCATCGCGGTGATGAGCCGCGGCCGCCTGTCGCCGGCGCGCCCGGTCGAGGAGTGGTCGCCCGAGTCGGCGCTCGAGGCGGCGATCGGCGCGTGAGGAAGCTCCCCCTCGCCCGCCTGGGGCCGCTGGCCGGGCTGCTGTTGGTGGTCGCCTTCTTCGCCATCGCCAGCGGAGCGCCCGAGCGCTACCTCTCTGCCAACAACCTGCGGGTGGTGCTGGCGCAGACCGTGATCGTGGCCATCGGCGCCATCGGCATGACCCTGGTCATCGTGGGCGGCGGCATCGACCTCTCCGTGGGCTCGGTCATCGCCCTCACCGGCGTGCTGTGCGCCCTGCTGCTCCGCGACGGCGCGCCGCCGCTCGGCGCCGTGCTGGCCGCGGTCCTGCTGGGGGCCGCGGTGGGCCTGGTCAACGCCCTCGTCATCACCCGGCTGAAGGTGGTCCCCTTCATCGCCACCCTGGGCATGCTGGGCGTCGCCCGCGGCGCGGCCAAGTGGCTGGCGCACCAGACCGTGGTCGACGCGCCGCCGACCTGGGTCAGCGAGCTGGCGGTGACGGTGCCCAGGGAGGCCTGGATCCTCTTCGCGCCCGGCGTCTGGATCGCGCTGGCCCTGGCCGCGCTGATGGCCTTCGTCCTGCGGCGCACGGTCTTCGGCCGCCGGGTGTTCGCGCTCGGCTCCAGCGAGGCCGCGGCCCGCGCCTGCGGCATCGGCATCGAGCGGCTGAAGCTCGCCATCTACGGCGGGGCCGGCCTCTTCTTCGGCCTGGCCGGCGCCATGCAGATGTCCCGGCTGCGCCAGGGCGATCCCACCGTGGCCGCCGGCACCGAGCTGGACGTGATCGCCGCGGTGGTGATCGGGGGCGGCAGCCTCAACGGCGGCGAGGGCTCGGTGCTCGGCTCCATGGTCGGCGCGCTGGTGATGGCCTTCCTGCGCAACGGCAGCCAGCAGATGGGCTGGCCCAGCCACGTCCAGGAGATCCTGATCGGCGTCATCATCGTGGTGGCGGTGGCGGTCGACCGCTGGCGCTACGAGAGGCAGAGGGGCGAGTCATGAAGCTCATCCGGGTCGGGCCGCCCGGGGCGGAGAGGCCCGGGCTGCTCCTGCAGGACGGCACGCGGGTCGACGCCTCCGGCTTCGGCGAGGACTGGGACGAGCGCTTCCTCGGCTCCGACGGCCTCCGGCGCCTGGCGGCCTGGGCGGAGGCGAACGCCGCCCGCGCGCCGCGCCTGGCGGCGGACGCCCGGCTCGGCCCCTGCGTCGCCCGCCCCAGCAAGATCGTCTGCATCGGCCTCAACTACGCCGATCACGCCCGCGAGACGAACGCGAAGATCCCCGAGGAGCCGATCATCTTCTTCAAGGCCAGCTCGGCGCTGTGCGGCTCCGACGACGACCTGGTCCTGCCGCGCGGCTCGGTGAAGACGGACTGGGAGGTCGAGCTGGCGGTCGTGATCGGCCGCCGGACCCGCTACGTCTCCCCCGAGCAGGCGCCGGCTCGCGTCGCCGGCTACGCCCTGCACAACGACTACTCGGAGCGGCAGGACCAGATCGAGCGCGGCGGGCAGTGGTCCAAGGGCAAGAGCCACGACACCTTCGCGCCTCTGGGGCCGTTCCTGGCGACGCCGGATGAGGTCGCAGACCCCCACCGGCTCGGCCTCTGGCTGACGGTGAACGGCCGGACGATGCAGGCGAGCAACACCGACCAGATGATCTTCGGCGTCCCTACCCTGGTCAGCTACCTGAGCCGGTTCATGACGCTGCTGCCCGGCGACGTGATCAGCACCGGCACCCCGGCGGGGGTCGGCCTGGGGAGGAACCCGCCCCTGTTCCTGCAGGCCGGCGACGTGGTCGAGCTGGGGATCGACGGCCTCGGCCGCCAGCGCCAGCGCGTGGTGCCGCCGTCCTAGACGGAGCGCCGCCATGAGGATCGACGCGCACCAGCACATCTGGCGCTACCGGTCGGAGACCCACGGCTGGCTCGAGCACCTCGCCGCCGACCCGCGCCTGCGGGGCGGCCGCCACCTGGCGCAGGACGAGCCGGACGAGCGCTGGCTGGTGCGCCCCGACGTGGTGGTCGGCTCCGACTGGCCGGGGATCCCGGGCGGCAACGCGCTGCGCTTCTACGGCGTCCCGGGAGCGCCCGCGTGAGCGGCCGCTTCCGGGACCGGGTGGTGATCGTGACCGGGGGCGGCTCCGGCATCGGACGCGCGACCGCCCTCGCCTTCGCGCGCGAGGGAGCGCGGGTGGCGGTCGCCGATCTCTCGGCGGGGAGGGCGGAGACGGTGGCGGCCGAGGCGGTCGCCGGCGGCGGCCGGGCCCTCGCGCTCGCCGCGGACGTCTCCTGCGCCGCCGACTGCGCGCGGCTGGTGCGGGAAACCGAGGCCGTGCTGGGTCCCCTCGACGTCCTGGTCAACAACGCCGGCGTCGGGGCCAGCGGGACGGTGCTGACCACCGACGAGCAGACCTGGGACCGCCTGGTGCGGGTCAACCTCAAGGGCACCTACCTGATGTCGCGCGCCGCGCTCTCGGTGATGGTCCCCCGCCAGAGGGGCGTGATCCTGAACGCCGGCTCCATCGCCGGGATCCGGGCGGTGGTGGATCGCGCCGCCTACGTCGCCACCAAGTTCGGCATCGTCGGCCTGACCAAGGCCATGGCCCTCGACCACGTGAAGGACGGCATCCGGGTGAACGCCGTCTGCCCCGGCACCACCATGACGCCCTGGATCGAGGAGCGGCTGGCCGAGGCCGGGGACCGCGAAGCGGCGAGGGCGGCTCTGGTCGCCCGCCAGCCCATGGGACGGCTCGGCACGCCGGAGGAGATGGCGGCGGCCTACCTGTTCCTCGCCTCCGACGAGTCGTCCTTCACCACCGGCACCTCCCTGGTCGTGGACGGCGGGTTCATCTGCTGACGGCGTTCCTGGTCTCGACCGGCATCGTGGCCCTCGCGGAGATGGGCGACAAGACCCAGCTCCTCGCCCTCCTGCTGGCCACGCGCTTCCGGCAGCGGCACGCTGGGGATGATGATCGCGGACGTCCCCGCCGTGTGGGCCGGGGAGACGCCGCGGCCGCCCTGCTCGTCGCCCTCGGCCTGCTGACGCTCCTCGCGCCTCAGCTCCGGTAGGCCTGCCTGCCGATCCCCTGCACGGGGATGCCCTGCGCCTTCAGCACCTCCTGCTGCAGCGCGTACATGCAGGCCGCCGCCTCGTCGATCTTGCGGGTGAACGCGATCGAGCCCGCCAGGATCGGCTTGAGGCGCGAGCGGTCCTGGATGCGCGCCTTCGGGTACTCGTGCTCGACCACCAGGTGGGTGGCGGCCACGTCGAGCTCCAGCAGCTCGCGGGCGGCGAGCTGGTGGTCCAGCCAGTCGACCGTGCGGTTCTGCAGGTACGCGAGGGGGTCGTGGCGGGCGGTTCCCGGCAGCTCGTGCTCGCAGAGCACGGTCTGCTTCTTCCAGGCGTTCGCCTGGTCGGCCGGGTTCGGCGAGGGCTGGGCGCCCTTCCAGTCGCCGCGCTCCAGCGTCTGCCCGCCGTAGCCCCAGGCGGCCACGCCCTTCGCGTCCACCACCTGTCCCTTGACGTGGAAGCCGGCGATCAGGAAGTTGTAGCCCTCGTCCTTCAGGTACTGGAAGAGCGAGCGCGTGTCCTGGCCCATCAGGATGGCGTGCGAGGGATCGTAGTGGATGCGCAGCTGGTCGCCCACCCGGTGGCGCTCGCAGATGCGGTGCAGCGCGATCCAGGTGCCGGGCGTGTAGGCGATGTTGTTGTGGAAGTTGTCCCCCGTGGTCCAGCCCGGCATGGGGCACTGCTCGATGCGGTAGACGAGCCCGCGGTCCTTCGCCTCCTGCAGCAGGGGGACGAAGCACTCCTCGAAGTCCGCCAGGTTCTGGTCCATCGAGCGCTTCTGGTTGCGGCCCACGAACCCGCAGACGGCGTCGACGCCCAGCAGGTTGGCAGCCTCGAACACCCGCCGCATGAAGTCGTGCTTCTTCTTCCGGATCTGCGGGTCGTCGTGCAGCATGTTGTCGAAATAGCCGAGGTCGGAGAGGCCGATCCGGCTCGCCGCCAGCGCCTTCTGCACGCGCGCCGCGCGGCCCTTGTCGAAGGGCTGGCGCAGGTCGAGGGTGTTGGCCACGGGGTCGAGCATGGCCTCGGCCGGCACGTCGGCCTCGGTCGGGTGCAGCGCCGCCGAGAGCTGCATGTAGTCGGCGCCCACCTCGCGGGCGAACGCCGCCCACTCCTCGATCGCGAGGTCCGGGTCGGGGTCGCGCTTCGCGCGCGGCGTCAGCTCCTGCAGGGCGGCGGTGAGCACCCCGATCTTCATGTACTTGGGCTCGAAGGCGGCGACGGGCATGGGGTCCCTCCTCGCGTCGGCGACCCCCGGACGATACGTCCTCGCTCGAAGGGTCGTCAATCGACCACCCCGGGTGAGATGATCGCGGGCATGACCGCCCGCATGCTGACGGGGGCCGTGGGCGCGTGGCTCCTCGCGCGGGCTGCTCCTGGTCGGGGTGATCTGGCTCGCCCTCACCCTCGCCTTCGAGTTCGGCTTCGGGCGCGCCACCGGCAGGAGCTGGCCGGAGCTGCTGGCCGACTACGACCTCGCCCGCGGCCGTCTGACGCTCACGGCGACGCTCGGCGGCCACCCGAGGCATACTGGCGGTCGCGGGAGGGGCTGGCATGAGCAGCAGGCGGGGTGGCACGGTCGTCTTCGTCCTGACGATGCTCGCGGCGGGTGGCGCGTTCGCGCAGCAGAAGCCGACGAGCCTGGAGACGGCGCGCTGGGCGGCCGGTATCAACGCCGAGTCGCCGGCGGGCAAGGAGTGGAAGGAGCGCCACTCCGAGGCGGTCGGCAAGCTGCTGGTTCCCGTCCTGGGCAAATGCCTGCCCGAGGGCGGAGAGGAAGTCACCGCCTTCTCGGTCTTCCTGCGCCTCTCGCGGACGGGCCGCATCCTGGAAGTCCTCACCGACCTCGACGAGACCTCGCTCGGCACCTGCATGACCCTGGCAGCCCGCGACCTGCAGTTGCCGCCGCCTCCCCGGGACGACTACTGGGTCCAGCTGAACCTGGCGGCGCCGCTGTAGCCGGGCGCGCCGCTCGATCGAGGTCCACTCCGCGCTGATACAATCCGTCTCGGCGTTCCCCCCGAGCCGACCCTCCACCGAACGAGGCACCAGCGAATGACACCCGGCCGCAAGGTCGTCGTCTCCGTCGCCACCAGCGCCGACGGCTACATCGCACGGAAGGACGGCGCCGTCGAGTGGCTCGACCGGCCGCGTCCCCGGGGCGACTACGGCATGCCGGCCTTCATGCGGTCGGTCGACACCGTGCTCTGGGGGCGCAAGACCTACGAGATGGCGCTGGGCTTCGGCCAGGCGGCCAGGGCCGGGATCGGCCACGCCCGCAACTGCGTGTTCAGCACCCGCCCGCCGGCCTCGATGGCGCCCGGGTTCGAGCTGGTGCGCGAGCCGCTGCCCGAGTTCATGCGCGCCCTGCGCGCCCGCGAGGGCAGGGACGTGTGGGTGATGGGCGGCGCCGGGCTGATCGCCTCGCTGCTCGACGTCGGCGAGGTGGACGCCATCGTCGTGCACGTGGTCCCCGTGCTGATCGGCGAGGGGATCCCGCTCCTCGCCCCACAGCACCGCCTGGTGCCGCTCCGGCTCGCGTCGGTGCGTGAGTTCGCAGACGGCGTCGTCCGGCTGCACTACCTCGTCCCGCGCCACGCCAGGAGGAACGAATCATGAGCAGGGAGGGGAGAATGGACCAGCGCGCCATCCGGCTCTGGGACGCGTACACCCACGGCGATGTCGGCCGGCGCGAGTTCTTCGAGCGTCTGACGGAGCTCGCCGGCGACGCGGCAGCGGCGACCACGCTGATGGCGACGCTGCAGAACGACTACGCCCGCGCCTCGAGTGTCGCCGAGGGCGACGCTCGACTGGTGACCGGGACCGCCGGCTACGACGCGGCCGGCACCCGCATGTCCGGCTACCTCGCCCGGCCGAAGGAGGCGACGCGCTCGCCGGGCGTGATCGTCGTGCACGAGAACCGCGGCCTCAACCCGCACATCCGCGACGTGGCGCGGCGGCTGGCCCTGCAGGGGTTCCTGGCCTTCGCCCCGGACGCGCTCTCGCCGCTGGGTGGCACCCCTGCGGACGAGGACGAGGCGCGCGCCATGATCCAGGGCCTGGACCGCGAGCAGACGGTGGCCCGGCTGGCCGCGGCGGTCCCGTACCTGGCCGGACACCCGCAGTCCACGGGACGGGTCGGCGCGGTCGGCTTCTGCTGGGGCGGCGGCATGGTGAACCGGCTGGCCGCCGCCGGCACGGCGCTCGCCGCGGTCGTCTCCTATTACGGCCCCACGCTGCCGGCGGAGGAGGTTCCGAGGGTGAGCGCGCCCCTCCTCCTCCACTACGCGGGCCTCGACGAGCGGATCAACGCCGGCGTCCCCGCGTTCGCGGCGGCGCTCGAGCAGCACGGCAAGGCCTACCAGATGCACCGCTACGAGGGCGTGAACCACGCGTTCAACAACGACACCAACGCCGCCCGCTACGACCAGGCGGCCGCAGAGCTCGCCTGGGGGCGCACCATCGCCTTCCTGCGGCAGCACCTGGGGAGGCCGCAATAGGCCCGCGGCAGGCGCTGCCGTCCCGGCTCAGCCCGGCGGCCTGACCGCGGACCGCCGCGCCAGCAGCACGGCGAGCGGCGCGCGGTAGTACTCGTGGAGCGCGGGTTCGGCCGCGCCCTTCTCGAGCGAGCGCTTGAGCAGCGTCGACTGCCGCACCTGGGCCGGGAGCCACGGTCCTTCCTCCGCCCGCGCCCGGTCGCCGGGCCAGGCCGCCACGTTCGCCACCACCATGGCAGCGAGCGCGACGTTCACGGCGATCCGTGCCGGCCGTCCCCACTCGCCGACGACCGCCGCCAGCACGCCGCAGAGGCCGAACAGCAGCACGCCCTGGAAGACCAGCGGGTAATAGCAGAGGCGGTGGTCCGGGAACGCGTACATCGGCTTGAACCGATGGATCATCAGGACGAGCATCAGGCCCTGCGCGGCGAGGGCCAGAGCCGCCAGCGCCAGCACGCACGCCCGAGAGCGCCGCGTCGGCCGCGGCCGCAGCCAGAGCACCGACAAGACGACGAGCAGCGCGGCCAGCAGGACGGCTGGAACGCCGCCGAGCAGGACCTGCGCGTAGCTGCCCAGCAGCTCGCCGGCCTGCTGCACGCGCACCGCCTTGTGCGCCAGCTTCGGCAGGTCGAGCAGCTGGTAGCTGAACGTGGGCTCGTAGCCGTTCAGCCGGCGCACCAGCGCCGGCGCCAGCCAGAGGTTGTAGCCCGTCGTCAGCACCGCCGCCGCGGCCAGGGCGGCGAAGGTCGCTCGCAGCCGCCGACCCCACAGCATCGCGACGGCGACGATGGCGGCGATCGTGACCACCTCGAAGAAACCCTGGCGGTCGAGAAGGCTGGCCAGGCAGGCCAGCCCGAACACCGCCCCGGCCTGGCGCAGCCGTCGGCCGAGCGTACCCGGCTCGCCCTCGCGCGCCGTCGCCACCACCACCGCCGCCAGCAGCAGCAGCAGCGGCACCAGCAGCATCTTGCCCGAGCGGTAGAAGAGGCCCGCGGAGGAGAGGAAGACGAAGTGGCTGAGATAGACGAGCAGCGCGAGCGCGGCGGTGGTGGCCGGCAGGCCGGGGAAGGCGCGGCGCGCCGCCCAGGGCAGCGCCGCCAGCATCCCGAGAGAGCCGAGCAACGACGACAGCGGGACCAGCAGCACCACCCCGTGGCGGAACAGCGCATCCAGGAAGCGAGCGTCCGTCCAGTCGAAGACGTACGAGAGCTCGCGGGCCTGGTAGTTGCCGAAGTCGTTCCCCTGCGGGTCGAAGATCTGCCGGAGGAACGGCCGGCGGTCCAGGTAGTTCGTGACGAACAGGGTGGCCTCGGTGTCGAGGACCCCGCCCTCCCAGTAGACGACCACCCCGCCCACGAAGGCGAGCTGCAGCAGCAGCAGGGCAGCCAGGATGAGGCGGCGCTTCACGGACACGGGGCGCGAGTCTACACCCGCACCGGCTCGCGCCCCTGCTGCCTGGCGATCCCCTGCTCCACCGCCTCGATCAGGTGCGGCCGCAGGCGGGAGGCGGGGATGATCTCGTGGACCGAGCCCACCCGCCGGGCGCGCTCGACGCTGTGGACGGCGTCGTACTCGTCCGCCACCTGCCCGAGCTTCTCCGACTGCACCGCGCGCATCATCTCGCGCAGCGCCGCCCGCAGCCGGGCCTTCTCCGGGCCGCTGGCTGCCGTGGCCGCGGCCTCCAGCTGCTGCACCCGGGGGTCGGAGGCCGTCCGCTTCTCCACCTCGCGCGAGAAGACGACCGCGGCCGCCGGCGCCCCGCCGATCACCGAGGCGTAGGTCCCCTCGAGCGCGATCACCCGGAAGTTGTCGTGGAGCGCGTTCGAGAACACCACGAAGGCGCCGCCGTGGTAACGCGAGACCACGCAGAAGACCACCGGCCCGCGGAAGTTCACCACCGCCCGCCCGATCTCGGCGCCGTACTCGAGCTGCCACTGCCGCAGCGACTCGGGCGAGCCGTCGAAGCCCGTCAGGTTGGCAAGCACCACCAGCGGCCGGCGGCCGCTGGCGGCGTTGATCGCGCGCGCGGCCTTGCGCGAGGACTGGGGGAAGAGCGTCCCCCCGGTCCACTGCTCCGGCCCGTCCGCCGGCGGCACCCCGTGGCGGGCGAGCGGCTTGCTCTCGATGCCGAGCAGGCACACCGGCCAGCCGCCCAGGTGGGCGTCCCAGGCCACCACCGTCTCCGCGTCGCGCCAGTCACGCCAGCGCTCGAGCGGCGGGTGGTCCTGGTCCGTCACCGCAGACATCACGGTCCGGATCTCGAACGGCTTCTTGCGGCCGGGGTTTCCGGCGTCGGTGAGCACCTCGCCCACGGTCGCGAAGCCGTGCTCGGCCGGACCCGTGTAGGGGAAGAGGCAGACGTCGCGCTGGCGCGGGTCGCCGGTGCCAGACCGCCGCACCAGCGTCTCGCCGGGGACGAGGTAGCTGTGCTGGTGGTGCCGCAGCAGGATGCGGCAGGCTTCGCCGATGTCGCGGGCGAAGTACTGGGCCTGGCCGTTCGGCCCCATCACCCGCTCGTAGCCGCCGATGCCCTGGTTGTCCTCGGCCGAGACCCCGCCCGAGAAGTCGAGCGCCCGCTTGCCGGTCAGCACCATGGCCGACTCCGGCATCATCACCAGGATGCCGCGGGTGTGCATCAGCATGGTCGACTCGGCGTTCCAGTAGGGCTGGGCGCCCACGTTGATGCCGTTGACGACCACGTTGATCTCGCCGCCCTGCTGGGTGAACTCGATGATCCGGCGCAGCACCAGGGCGATCCAGTCCATGTTCTCTGTGCCGGAGTCGGTAGCGATCTTGGCGCCGGCGGAGACGGCCAGCCAGTCGACCGGGCAGCGCTTCTCGCGGGCGAGGGCCAGCGCGGCCGCGATCCGTCGACACTCCGGCTCGGCCAGCGAGCCCAGCTCCCGGCTGGGGTCGCCCAGCAGCAGCACCCGCGCCATGCCCTCGGGGTGGCGAGGCGTGAAGTTGCGGATGACGCCGACGATGACGTTGGCCCGGTTCTCGCCGTAGGGCCGCGCCACCGGCACCAGGCGCTCGCCGTCCTCGGCGAGGTCGTGCTCGACGAAGTCGCCCGGGGGGAACTCGCCCTCCCCCGCCTCGGCCGCCGGCGTCAGCATGCGGACCAGCTCGTACGGGTAGACGAGGCCGCGTTGCGCCAGCCGTACCACCTTCTGCTCGTAGGGCGAGAGCGGGGCGATGGGCTCGCTGTCGTGGTCCTCGAAGCGGACGACGACCGGCCGGCCGGGCGGCTTGGCCAGGAACACCGAGGTCTCCCGCACCTCGCCGTGCGGACCCGGCACCCGCCCCAGGATGGTCACGCCGTCCAGGCCCAGGCCCTCGGTGGCCGGCGCGTAGCGCTGGACGAGAGCCTGCAGGTCGGCAGGCGAGAGGTCGAGCACCGGCCAGACGTGCAGGATCACGCGGTTGCCGTGCAACCGCTGGCCGGCCGGGCGCCGTGCCTGCACGGCGCGGATGGCCTCCGCCGCCTCGATCAGCATCCGCTCGAGCTGCGGCAGCTGGACGATCCTGCCGTCCTCGGCCACCGGGGTCAGGTCGCGCACCTCCGCCACCACGAACAGCCGCTCGTCCCTGGGGTTGCCGCGCGCCACCGCACGGAAGAGGTACACGTCCTCGATCGAGGACAGGCGCTCGAGCGCGAAGTGCTGCAGCCGGTGCAGCTGCAGCCGCTTCGCCATCATGGGGTGGGCGTCGCGGAAGAAGGCCTCCTCCGCGTAGCCGCCCTCGGGCGCGGGCCGGAAGGTGAAGTGCTGCGTGCGTCCCGGCCCGGCCACCGCGATCACGATGCGGCGGAACGCCCGCGGCAACGGGGCCGCCGCCAGCGCCGCCCGGAAGGAGGCCGCGTTCGCCTCGGCGTCGCCGGCGCCATCCGGGCGCCACAGGAACACGTCGGCCACCAGCTCGCGATCCTCTCCGGCTGCCGCGGCCGCCTGGCCCAGGCGCAGCAGCGTCGGCTCCAGGCCATCCGCTCCGCCGTGGGTCAGGAACGCCTGCCGGCTGCCACCGTCGCCGGCGTAGAGCGCCGTCACGAAGGGCTGGCCGTCGCTCTCGACCGGGTGCACCTGCTCCAGCTCGCGGATGCGGTAGAACCGGCGCAGCAGCACCTCCAGGATGGCGGCGCGGACCGGCGGGTCGGCCGTGCACCAGTGCTCCGCCAGCAGCCCGGCGAGCGGCTGCGGGCACTGGACCAGGCCGCGCACGCGCTGCGCACGCGCCTCGGGGCCGGCAGCGACGGCCAGGGCGGCCAGGTCCTGCCGTGCGTTCTCGAACGCCTCGGACCGCACGCGCTCGAGCAGGGGCCGCTCCACCAGGCGGAAGCGCACCTCGCGCGCCAGGTCGTTCACCGCCGGGTAGCGGCTCTGCGTCGCGGCGATGAGCCGGCCGAGGACCGAGGGCAGCTCGGGCACCGCCGCCAGGGTGGCGGCCTCGCCCTCGACCAGCCGCTCCAGCAGCAGCGACACCGGCGAGGCCAGCTGCTCCTCCCGCTGGTGCGCCTTGCAGATGCGGTAGAGGCTCTCCTCCAGCTCCGGCGAGCGCTGGAGCTCGACCACCCCGTAGTGGCGCAGCGCCCGCTTCAGCTTGGCCAGGAACGCCGGGGGCAGCCCGGCGCCCTGGTCGTCCAGCTTGCGCAGGTAGGTGAACAGGTACTCCTCGGCGCCGATGCCCTCGTCCCAGTCCTCGTCCTCGCCCTTGCGGCGGAACAGCGAGCAGACGTCGGCGAAGATGTCGAGCAGCGACGCCGCGACGCGGGCGAAGCCCTCGCTGCCGGCGCCATCGAGCGGCCGGGCCAGCGCCTCCCGCAGGCCGGTGGCCTCGAGGTCGAAGCCCAGCATCAGGCCGCGCAGGTCCTCGAGCGCCTGGCGCGCGCCCGCCGGCGGCCCGGCCGGCGCCGCGCCCAGGGCGTCGAGGTGCAGCCGGCGGCCGCCGGGGGCCGCCGGCCGGAGCGGCTCGGGGTCGATCCGCACCAGCGGGTCGCCCGGTCCCACCTGGACGTTCGGCACCACGCTCACCTCGCGCACCTGTCCGCCGAAGGGCGCGTCGATCGAGGTCTCCATCTTCATGGCCTCGACCACCAGCAGCGGCTGGCCCGGCTGCACGCTGTCGCCCGGTTTCACGGCGACCGAGACCACGATCGCCGGCGCAGGCGCCGTCACCAGCCCGTGCGCCTCGCGGGTGAAGGTGTGGGGGACGCCGGCGACCTCGACCACGTGGGTGCGGTCCTGGACCAGCGACACCACCCGCCAGCTCGAGCCGCCGCAGGAGAGGCGCCACTCGGAGGGAAGGAGCCGGCGCTCGCGCAGGGGTGCGCCCAGCCGCTCCACCGTCACCTCCACCCGGTGGCCCTGCTCCTCGATGCGGTAGCGGTCGACCGCGGCGCGCCGCACGAGCACGCGGTACTCCTGCCCGGGCTGCCGCAGCTCGATCGTCCGCGAGGTCTCCGGCCGCACCTCCGGCCGCCCGCGCAGGGCGGCGGAGAGGAAGCGCGTCTTCTCGGCGTCGGTCTCCGCCTCGTAGCCCTCGATCGCGGCGCGGACGAGGGCGAGCTCGGCGTGGCGGCGCGAGGTCTGCTCGCCACGGGCGACCAGCCGGTCCAGGAAGCGCACGTCCAGCCGGCCCGTGCGCACCTCCTCGCGGTCGAGCAGGTCCAGCAGGAAGGCCTTGTTGGTGGTGCCGCCGCGCAGGATCACCGCGGACTGGGCGAGCGCCCGCGCCAGGCGGCCGAGTGCCTCGTCGCGGTCGCGGCCGTGGGCCACGACCTTGGCGATCATCGAGTCGAACTCCGCCGGCACCCGGTCGCCCTCGCCCACGCCGGCGTCCACGCGCAGCCCCGGCCCGCCCGGCAGCCGCAGCCGCGCCACCGTTCCGGGAGCCGGCGCGAAGCCCGCCTCCGCGTCCTCGGCGCACAGCCGCACCTCGATGGCGTGGCCCAGGCCCGGCGGGGCGTCGCCGGGGAGCCGGCCCCCGCGGGCCACGTGCACCTGCAGCTTCACCAGGTCGAGGCCGGTGATGGCCTCGGACACGGGGTGCTCCACCTCCAGCCGGGTGTTGGCCTCCAGGAACCAGAAGTCCTCGCCCGCCGCGTCACAGAGGAACTCGACCGCCGCCGCCCCCACGTAGCCGGCGGCGCGTACCAGGCGCATGGCCGCCTGCCGCAGCGCCGCCTCGCGGCCCGGCGACAGGCCGGCGGCGGGCGACTCCTCCATCAGCTTCTGGTGGCGCCGCTGCACGGAGGCCTCGCGCGGCGGCAGCGCCCAGACGCCCCCCCAGGCGTCGGCGATCACCTGCACGTCCACCTGCCGCACGCCGTCCAGTCGCCGCTCCAGGAAGACGGTCGTCTGCCCCAGCACCTTCCAGGCCTCGGCCCGCGCCGCCTTGAGGGCGGCCGCCAGCGTCTCGGGGCCGTCCGCCTCGCGCACGCCACGGCCGCCGCTGCCGCTCGCGGCCTTGATCACCACCGGGTAGCCGAGCTGCGCCGCCTGCGCGGACGCCTCCGCCTCGTCCGTCACCGGTCGGCCCGGCCAGGGCACCGTCGGGATGCCCAGCTTCTCGGCCAGGCGCTTGGCGGCCACCTTGTCGCCGAGCGCGCGCATGGCCGGCGCCGAGGGGCCGATGAAGGCGACGCCCAGCGACTCGCACAGGTCCACGAAGGTCGGCTGCTCGGCGACGAAGCCCCACCCCGGCCAGGCCGCCTCGGCCCCCGTCTGCCGCAGCGCCCGCCCCAGCAGCGGCAGGTCGAGGTAGGCGACCTGGCGCCGGCCATCAGGGCCCTCGACGCTCGCCGGCCCGAGGTCGTACGCCTCGTCGGCCTCGCGCACGAACAGCGCGTGGCGGTCGGGCTCCGTGTAGAGGGCGATGGTGTGGAGGCGCTCGCCCTCGCGGTTCAGCTCGAGGGCTGCGTTGATGAAGCGGAGCGCCGCTTCACCGCGGTTGACCACGGCAACCCGGCTGAAACTGCGTATCATGTTGTCGTCCCTGCCCTGCGGTTACGGCTCGAGCATCCTTCTCTCCGGCAGCGAGACAGTGCGGTAGGCGACGACCTCCGCGTACACCAGCCCCTTCTCGTCGACCACGCGGCCGTCGAAGGCCGCGCCGTCGTCGCGGACCTCGACCACCGCGTACAGCCGCCCCTTCGCCTCCTCCGGCTGGCGGTGGAAGCGGGCCCGCGTGAGGCCGGTCGGCAGGGCCATCGTCTGCTTCCTCGCCAGCAGCCACAGCCCGGCCGTCTGGAAGAGCAGCTCCAGCAGCCGCGGCGCGGTCACGCTGGCCGCCTCGGGCGGACGGGCGTTCGGCCCCAGGTCGTCCGCCATCAGCGCGGTCACTGAGCCCTCCTCGACCGCGGCCCTGTCGATCACCCGGTAGGCCGGGCCGTGGAAGTACACCTTGTAGACCGCCTCGCGCCGGACCGTCAGCGTCTTGGCCGCGGGCTTCCTGAACGCCACCTGCGGCGCCTCCAGCCGCCCGCGGCGCATGCGGACCGTGGCCTTGAAGTGCACGCGCTCCTGCGCCGGCAGCTCGGGCCGCGGCTGCACCAGCGAGCGCAGCGTGGCCTCGACCAGCACCTCGCCGATGCCGGCAGGCCGGCCCACTGCGGAGAGGTGCAGCGTCGCCGGCTGGTGGCGGTGGAACTTGAACGGCGACAGGAAGACCTCGTCCTCGACGGCGGCGAGTGACAGGTCCGGGCAGAGCACCGAGGCCAGCTCCGCGAAGGCCTCCGTCCCCATCACCCCCGGCAGCACCGGCACGCCGTCGATCTGGTGGTCGAACAGGAACGGCTGCTGCTCCGGGTCGAGTGTCGTCTGCACCTCGAGGCCGCCGTGCAGGCGGGCGGCGGTGACGGTCCCCACCATCACCAGGGGCCGCTCGCGCGCGGCCAGCCAGGCTGTCGCCTTCTCCGGGTCCAGGCCGCCCGTCGGGTCCAGCTCCTGCGTCATGGCGCCGAGCGAGCCGGCCACCACCAGCTCGCCGGAGCCGCCGCCGGCGACCAGCTCGCGCCGGACGGTGGGGATGCCGCACTCGGGCGGCAGCATGTCGATCCCGGCCGCCGCCATGATCTGCGGGATGGAGCCGCGGGTGGCCATGCCGATGCCGCCCCAGGCCGTCCAGTCGATGGCGATCGCCCGCGTCTGCGGACGCGCGCGGTGCAGCGCGCTCGACATCGAGCACAGCAGCGCGTTGGCGGAGCTGTAGTCGGTCTGTCCCTGGTTGCCGAAACGGCCGGCGATCGAGCTGAAGACGACGGTGGCGCCGAGCGGCATGCCGTCGGCGGCCTTCAGCAGGCTGAAGAAGCCGTCGGCCTTGATGTCGAAGACGAGGTCGAACTCACCAGCCTCCTTCTCCGAGAGCCTGCGGCTGATCTCGATCCCGCCGGCGTGCACCAGCACGTCGATGCGCCCGTGCTTCGCCCGGACCTCCTCGACCACGGCGCCCACCGCGGGGGCGTCGAGCAGGTTGGCGGAGCGCCAGACCACCCGGCCGCCGGCCGCCTCCACCGACTCGATCGCCCGCCGGGCAGCCTCCTGTCGCTCGACCGCCATGATCTGCTTGTCGATCTGCACCGGGGTCGGCTTCTCGCCGCGCGCGCGCGCCTCCTCGATCAGCGCCGTCTTCAGCTGGTTGCGATCCAGTCTCAACAAGGCGAGGTGGGGGTCGCTGGGCGACGGCTCTTTCACCAGGTCGAGCAGCCAGAAGGTCCCGCCGCTGGCCGCAGCGAGGTCGGCCACGATCGCGCTGGTGATGCCGCCGGCGGCGCCGGTGACCACGAAGACGCTGTCCTTCGTCAGCTCGAGGCCGGGGCGGCCGTCCTTCGCCGGCCGCTCCTCGAGGCCGATCGTCCAGCGCAGCCCGTCGTGACGGCCGACCTCCACGACGCCGGGGTCGACCAGCGTCTCGGCCAGCAGCGCCTGGGCCACCTCCGCGGCCGGCGCGTCCGGCGCGAAGTCGACGACCTTCACCAGCGGCTCCGGCCGCTCGCGCTGGTACGCCTTGGTGAAGCCGGCCACCGCGCCGCCCAGCGGGGCGACCGCCCCCTCGGGCGACTGCCCGTGGAGCCCGCCCAACCGGGTGGCGCTCACCAGGAAGCTGCCGGGGGCCGACACCGCCTCGTACAGCGCGCGCATGGCCGCGTGCAGGTTCTTCACCCGCCGGCGGTTCGCTTCTCGGAAGCCGGCGAGGTCCAGCTCGGCGAGCGCCGGCTCGACGTCGAGCGCCGGCAGCCAATAGACGCCGGTGACCGGCGCCGCGGCCAGCCAGCCGCCCAGGCGTCGCGTGACCTCCTCGGTCGGCGTCGCGGCCTCGAGCCGCAGCACGTCGACGCCTCGCCGGGCGAGCTCGTCCGCGAGCACGTTCGCGACGCCGCCGTCGTCGGCCGCGAGGACCACCCGTGCCCCCTTCGCGAGGTTCGCGCCGGTCCGCACGCACAGCTCGAGCGGCGGCCGCAACGAGGGCACCGGTACGCGCCGAGGCATGCGGTCGGCGTCCTCGAGGCGGGCCGAGGTCCGCGGTGTCGTCGCGACGCCCGGTTCGGTCCGGGGCGCCCTTCCGCTCGCTCCGTCCCGCGGCGGGTGGTCGTCGCCTGCTGCCAGCGCGGACCGCGACTCGGGCGTGGCGGCCTCGGGCTTCAGGTCGGGCCGGAACTGGTAGACGAACTGCACCACGTGGCGCAGGGTCGGGAAGTCGCGCAGCTTCAGGTTCTCCTGCCGCGCGATCCCGTACGCCTCGCGCACCGCCGCGAAGGTCTCGGCCTGTTTCACCGTGTCGACACCGAGGTCGGCCTCCAGGTCGAGGTCCAGCTCCAGCATGTCGGACGGGTAACCGGTCTTCTCCGCCACGATGGCCAGCACGCGCTCGACGACCGGCTCGCTCGCCGGGGCCACGGCAGCCGCCGGGGCCACGGCAGCCGCCGGGGCCACGGCGGCGGGAGCGGCCGCCGGCGCCGCGACGGGCGCCGGGACGGCGAGCGGAGCCGGGACGGGCGCGCTGCCCGCCACGGCCAGCGACGGCCTGACGGCGTCACCCGGGAACGCCAGGCGCCTCACCGGCCCCTGGCCGAAGGACCAGGTGCTGGGCGCGGGCTTCCGCGCCGGCGCCCCCTGGGCGGCGACCCGCAGGACGCGGGTGACCACCTCCGTCGCGGCCTGCTCGTAGCCGCTCACCTGGGCGAGCCAGCGCTCGTGGCGGGCACGGTCGTCGACGCGGTCCGGCGCCCCGGGGATCTTCCGCGTCAGGGTCAGGGAGATCTGCGAGCCGAAGCCGGCTGCCAGGTGGATCGCGTAGCGGACGGGGTAGTGCCCGCCCTTGGACAAGGTGATGGGGCCCAGCTCCGGGTCGGGCTCCTTGAGGTTCGGTACCGGCGGCACGATCCCGTGCTCGAGGATCTTCACCCCGATCACGTCCTCGATGCCGACGCCCATCGGGTGCCCGGTGAAGCCCTTGGTGTTGGCGACCACGATCTGGTCGGCGGCCGGCCCGAACACCTGGCGCAGCGCCATCACCTCGGCCGCCGCGCTGCCGCCGCGGGCCGGCGTGTAGGTCTCGTGCGAGACGAACACCGCCTGCGGGGCGATCGTGCGGCGGTCCAGGCCGAAACGGCGCTCGGCCGAGGCCACCAGGCTCTCCACCACGCGGGCCACGTGGTCGACGTCCAGGCGGGTGGCGTGGAAGGCGCTGTTGCGGGTCTCCGTCGAGAGCAGCTCGACGATGCCGCGCATCCCGCGCTCCTCGACCGAGTCCTGGCTCTCGACCACCAGCGCGCAGGCCCCCATGCCGAGCAGCGTCCCGTGTCGGCGGCGGTCGAACGGCAGCGCGGCGTCCTCGACGCGCTCGTCGGTGGCGCCGGCGCCGGAGGCGATGAACCCCGCGCCGATCCACTCGATCATGGCGTCGCTGGTGACGTTGTCGGCGGCGATGACCACCACGCGGCGACAGCGGCCGGAGCGGATCCAGTCCTCTGCCAGGGCGATGCCCGACGCGGTCGAGGCGCAGGCCGCGTTCACGTGGGTGTTGGGTCCGCGCGCGCCGATGTACTCGGCGAACTGGCTGTGGCCCATGACCAGCGTGCGCAGCAGGAAGCGGCGGTCGAACTGGTACGGCTCGGCCGCGATCTCGGCCTCGACGGCGGCGAGCCGCCGGTCGATCTCGCGCCGCAGCTCGGAGTCGGCCGTCGCGCCCCGCAGCTCGCTGAGCGTCTGCTTCAGGGCCAGGCGCTTCTCGAAGGTGTAGTAGCGGTGCGCCTCGTCGGCGAAGCGGTTGTAGCCGGGGAAGGCGCTGGCGAAGACGACGCCCGTCTCGTCGCGCATCGCCTCCGGCAGCAGCCAGCGCTCGGGCAGGTACTTGCCGGTGGTCGTCTTGCGGTAGGTCTGCACCAGCGGGATGCCGGCCTCGCGCAGGGCGTCGAGGCCGGCCGCCATGGCCAGCTGCGAGGTGGAGTCCAGCGCCTCGACCAGCTTGTCCGGCACGCCGTACTCGGCCGTGAGGTCGAACGACCCGGGGCGCGCCGCCAGCTTGATCACCTCGCTCGGGTCCTCGATCGTCTCGAAGTGCCCGCTGCCGTCGGCCGTCTTCACCAGCCGGGTGATGCGCCGGCGGGCCATGCCCTCGCGCTGCCTCGCCGGGATCGGGCCCACGAACTGCTCGCCCGCGAGGATGCGGGCGGCGTTCTTCGGGTCCATCACCGACTTGCCCGCTCCGGGCAGGCCGAGGCCGGTGCCGCTGATCACGATCGAGCCCTGCGGCACGCGGTTGCGATCGAACGGGAGGTCCTGCTGGGCCACCGGGCCGGTCGGCAGCGACTCGAGCGTGCGCGCCAGCAGCGAGCGCAGCTCCTCCAGCACGCTGCCGGTTGCCGGGGCGGGCGGAGCAGCAGCCGCGGCCGGCGCGGGTGCGGCGACCGCCGGAGCCGACTCGCGGCGGGCGACGGGCGCAGTCGACACGGAGGCGCTCGCGGCCTGCGGGTGCGCGCCGTAGCCGGCGGCGTAGAGGCCGGCCAGGGCCTGGTTGAAGCTCGCCAGCTCCTTCGGCCGCGGCCGGTTGGTGAAGAGCGACATCACGTCGGTCTTGTCGGCGAGGACGTCGTCGACGAAGCCCTTGAGCGCGCGCTTGGGGCCCACCTCCACGAAGGCCCGGGCGCCGGCCGCGTACAGCCGCTCGACGCCCTCCACCCAGCGGACGGGCGAGGCGATCTGCCGACAGAGGATGTCCTTGATGGCCGCGGGGTCGTTCGGGTAGAAGTCCGCCTCCACGTTGCCGACCAGCGGCCGCCTCGGCGGGCGCACGTCGAAGCGGTCGAGCACCTTGCGCAGCGGCGCGGCCGCGGGGGCCACGATCCTGGTGTGGAAGGCGTGGCTGACCGCCAGCCGCTGGGCCTGGTAGCCCTTCTGGTTGAAGAGCGCGACGGCACCCTCGACCGCGGCGGTCTCGCCGCCGATCACCACCTGCCCGCGGGCGTTCAGGTTGGCGGGGACGACGTAGCCCTCCACCTGCTTCAGCGTCTCGATGACGAACGCCGCCGGGGCCATCACCGCCGCCATGGCGCCGTTGTCGCCGAAGCTGACCTTGCTCATCTCCCGCCCGCGGGCGGCCGCCGCTTCCAGGGCCTCCGCGAACGTCAGCACCTCGGCCGACACGAGCGCGCCGTACTCGCCCAGCGAGTGGCCCATCACCATGTCCGGCTCGACGCCGTACTCGGCCAGCAGCCGGCACATGGCGGTGTCCATGGTCAGCACGGCCGGCTGGGTGATCGCCGTCTGCTTGAGGTCCTCCTCCGCCTGCTTCACCGCCTCCGGGTCCTGCCGATCCACGAAGATGTAGTCCCGCAGCTTGCGGCCGAGAATCGGCTCCAGGACGCGGTCGGCCTCCTCGAAGACCGCCGCCACCACGGGGTCGGCGGCCGCCAGGTCGCGGCCCATGTTGACGTACTGGCTGCCCTGGCCGGTGAACAGGAAGGCGATCTTGCCCGGGGCCTCCCCGCTGCCGCGGAAGACGCCCTGCGCCTGGAACGCCTTCCAGGTGGCCGGCGCGTCCGTGGCCAGGCCCTTCTGCGCCTTCTGCAGCCGCTCCAGCAGCTCCCTGCCGTCCTCGTAGTCGATGACCACGCGCTCGCGCGCGGAGAGGTCGGCGGAGTCGGGCGGGGCGACCGGGGGCACGTGCCCATCGCGCACCCGTGCCAGGAGCGCGTCCACGCGGTTGCGGAGGCCTGCCGCCGAGGGGGCGCCGAGGACGATCAGCCCGCGCAGAGGCGGCCGGGCGGCGGAGCCGTTGCCCTTCACCGGGACGACGTCGGCGGAGGAACCCGAGGCAGCCGGCGAGGGGACGATCGACGCGGGGACGGAGACCTGCAGCGGCCGCTGCCCCTTCGTCAGCGCGCCCGGCACGTGCTCCTCGAGCACCACGTGGAAGTTCGTCCCGCCGAAGCCGTAGGCGGAGACGCCGCAGCGCCGCGGCGTGCCCTCGCCCTGCTCCCACTCGCGCAGCTCGTGGCTGAGGGCGAAGGGGCTCGCGGCGAAGTCGATGCCGGGGTTGGGCGGGTGGGCGTGGAGCGTCGGCGGCAGGCACTTCTCGTGCACGGCCCACACCGCTTTCAACAGCCCGGCGGCGCCGGCGCCCGCCTTCAGGTGGCCGATGTTGCTCTTGGCCGAGCCCAGGGCGATCTTGCCCCTGGCCGCACCCTTGAACACGCTGGCCAGGCTCTCGACCTCGACCACGTCGCCGACCCTGGTGCTGGTGCCGTGGGCCTCGACCAGACCGCAGGTCGACGGGTCGAGACCGGCGTCCTGCCAGGCCCGACTGACGGCCAGCTGCTGGCCGATCGGGTTGGGAGCGGTGATGCTCTTGCCCTTGCCGTCCGAGGAGCCGCCCAGGCCACGCACGACCGCGTACACCTCGTCGCCGTCGCGCTCGGCGTCGGCGAGCCGCTTCAGCAGGAACACCGCCGAGCCCTCGCCCATCACGAAACCGTCGGCGCCGTCGCCGAAGGGGCGGGTGCCGGTGGCGGAGAGGGCACCGATCTTCGAGAACTTCACGAAGGAGTTGGTGCCCATGTTGCGGTCGACGCCGCCGGTCAGCACCGCGTCGCAGTGGCCCGCCACCAGCATGTCGACGGCCGCGTCGAGGGCGGCGAAGGTGGAGGCGCAGGCGGCGTCGCAGGTGAAGTTCGGACCGCGCAGGTTGAGGACGTTGGCCACCCGGCCGGAGAGGATGTTCGACAGCTCGCCCGGCATCGTGTCCTCGCTGATCTCGGGCAGCCGCCGGGCGACCACCTCGTACCAGCGGGAGAGGATGGACTCGCGGACCGCCGGCGGCAGGTCGAGGAACGCGCGGGTCTCCAGCAGCAGGCGGCGGTACTCGGGGAAGGAGATGCGCAGGGTGGTCAGGTAGTGCCGCTCGCCCGCCATCGCGTTGCCGAGCACCACCGCCGTGCGCTCGGTGTCGAGCGGCCGCTGCGGGTAACCGTAGTCGGCCAGGGCCTCGGCGGCGATGGTGATGGCCCACTGCTGCCCCTCGTCCATGGCGCCGGCCACCCGCGGCGGGATGTGCCAGCGCTTCCAGTCGAACTGGAAGCCGCGGACCCAGGAGCCGATCTTGCTGTAGGTCTTGGCCGGCGCCGCCGGGTCCGGGTCGTAGTAGTCGGCGACGCTCCAGCGGTCCTCGGGAACCTCGGTGATCGAGTACTTCTTCGACCAGACGTTGTCCCGGAACGCCCTCGCGTCCTTTGCGTCGGGGAGGATCGCCCCCAGGCCCACGATCGCGACGGCCCGCTCGCTACGATCGCTCATCACCGCTCCTTGAAGTCGCTGTCCTGCTCGCGCGCCGGCCCTACTTGGCCGGGAACGCCTGGTTGAGGTCGGCCGAGACCCGGTCCATGTCCTCGATGAGGCCGGCCTGCGCCGCGAACGCGGCCTCCAGCTGGAGCGACCGCGCCAGGCCGGGGTCGCTCTGCCCCGCCCCCTGCGCCCAGCGCAGCCCGTCGCTCGCCACCTTCAGCAGGGCCTCGCGCGCGTGGATGCGGGCCATCGCCGAGAGCGTCGTCGGCTGCAGACCGCTCGCGTTCGTCGGCTGGCAGGCCGCACGCTCGGCGAAGTTGGCCGCCGTCTCCGCGTACGCGATCAGCTCGCCCAGGCGGAACAGCAGGTGCTGGTTGCGCGTCAGCCGGTCGAGCCTCGCACGCTCCAGCAGCGCCGCCAGCGCCCGCAGCGCCAGCGCTGCGTTCCCGGCGCCGACGTCCGGGTTCTGGGCGTGGCGCGCCTCCGCCTTCTTCGCCCACTCCTTGTAGTACTCGCCGCGGCTCTTCAGGTGCAGCTGCCAGCGGTCGCGGGCGATCGTCCACTCCATGATCTCGGAGGTGCCCTCGTAGATGGTGGTGATGCGCACGTCGCGCTTGATCTTCTCCACCATGTACTCGCGGGTGTAGCCGTAGCCGCCGTGGGCCTGGATCGCGTCCTCGGCGCCCTTGTTGCCGGCCTCGGTGGCCAGGTACTTGGCGACGGCGCCCTCGGTGGCGAGGTCGTCCTCGCCCGCGTCGAGCCGCTCGGCCACCCACTCGATGTAGGCGCGGGCCGCCTCCAGGCGCACCGCGTTCGGCACGATCAGCTTGTGGGTGTAACCCTGCTTCTGGCTGAGCGGCCCGCCGCCCTGCACCCGCTCCTGCGAGTAGCGGATGGCCCGCTTCACCGCCTCCCAGCCGGCGCCCAGGCCGAAGGCGGCGACCATGAGGCGCGTGTAGCCGAAGACCGCCTGCGCCTGCGCCAGGCCCCTGCCCTCGACGCCGCCGATCAGGCGGTCCTTCGGGACGTAGACGTTCTCCAGGAAGAGCGCGGCGGTGTTGCTGGCGCGGATGCCGTGCTTGTCCTCCGGCTTGCCGTGGGTGAAGCCCTCGGCCCCGCGGTCGATTAGGAACCAGGACGGCCCGCCCGGCGCGTTCGCCAGGATCGTGTAGCGGTCGGCCACGCCGCCGTTGCTGATCCACTGCTTGCGCCCGCTGATCCGGTAGCCGACGACCTGCCCGTTCTCCTCCACGCGCGCCGCCGCCGTGGTGAGCGCACCGAGGTCGCTGCCGGCCTGCGGCTCCGTCGCGCCGTACGCGTAGAACTGGCCCTTCTCGGCCAGCTCCGACAACCACTCCTTCTTCTGCTCGGCGGTCGCGCCCACGTTGATGGGGTCGGTGCCCAGGAACGTGGCCAGGACGCCGGTGGCGATGCCCAGGTCGATGGAGGCCATCGTCTCGGAGACCCGGTAGATGTCGTACGCGCCCCCGCCCAGGCCTCCCAGCTCCTCGGGGATGGTGAGGAGGTGCAGCCCGATCTGCGCGGGGTCGTAGAGGTCCTTCATGATCTTCTCGGGGAACTCGTGCCCGAACTCGATCTCGAGCAGCTTCGCGCCGGGGAGGTTCGTCTCCGCGTAGTCCCGGAGCGTGGTCAGGATCTGTTCGAGCATCTCGGCGTCGAGCTTGGACATGGCTTCCCCCATCGAATTGCGATCCCCGCGGTCGTCGCTGGGGAGGGTCGGGTGCAGCGCGGACCCCGAGAGGAACGGCGCCGCGGAATGCTACAGGACGATGCGCTTGCGCGAAAGGAGCGCCTTTCTCATCTTCATGGATCATTTGGCACAAGGGCGGCCCTGGCAATCGGCCCCCTGGGGTGCGCTCGGAGGACAAGGGAATTTCAGACGCTTCAGACGGTTGTCCCGGGTTCGACGCTCGCACCGACCTCGCCGCTGTCTCCCCCATTCGTTCCACCTCCGGGCGGGCGGCCTGCGCCGCCGCGTCAGGCGGCGGGTTCGGGCCGCGCTCAGCCGTCGGCCCGCGCCACCGGCTGCAACCGGCGATACAGGCAGCTCTCGAGGTCGCAGAGATGGCAGGCGTACGCCCGACGGTGGACGGTGCGGCCGAGGCCGATGATCCCGCTGACGGACTTGATCGGCTGCATCAGCGAGCTGTCGCTGAGGCGCACCCCGCAGAAACCGGGCGGCAGCAGCGAGAAGAGCTTCTGCTGCTCCTCGACCCGCCAGCCGCAGTAGCCCGGGCTGTACCGGTTCGTCAGGTGCAGGCCGCAGCGCTCCGCGTGGTCCCGGACGCGGTCCTCGATCAGGTCCGCCGCCCTCTCCACCACCAGCGAGGCGAGGGCGTCCGCGATGAAGCCGGTGAAGGGATCGCCTTCGGCCACCAGCTGGCGCGCCCGCCTCTCCATGCCCGGACCCGCCGTGCACAGGAAGACCACGACGGCCTCGGCGCCCGCCAGCTGGCCGGCGAGCGTGCGACCGACCTCGAAGCGGACCTCCTCGACGGCGAGGGCCGGCTCCGCCGCATCGACCGCCGCGGCCGGGAACAGGACTGCCCCGCCCTCGATCGCCCACAGCGCCTCGTCCTCGCCGCCCAGCCGCCCGCGCACCGCGGCCACGACCGCCGCCGGCGCCGCCAGGGGGACGTAGCCCATGACCCTCAGCACGTCCTCCTCGCGCGGCCGCGCCTCGGCGAACGAGTAGCGGCCGTGGAGCGTCAGCGGCCCGAGGGCGACGGGCGGCACCGGCCTGGTCAGGCCCCGGCCACCGAGTCGAGATAGCGGACGGCGCCGTGCGGGTCGGGCGAGTAGTGGCTGGCCCCTATCTTCCGGCAGAACTCCGCGGTCACCGGGGCCCCGCCCACCAGGATCTGCGTGCCGGGGTGCCGCTCGCGGATCTCCCGCACGATCGCCTCCATGTTCACCATGGTGGTGGTGAGCAGCGCCGAGAGGCCCACCGCGCAGCCGGGGTGGGCCGCCACCGCCGACAGGAGGCGCTCGGGCTTCACGTCGGTGCCGAGGTCGACCACCTCCCAGCCGGCGCCCTCCACCACCATGGCCACGATGTTCTTGCCGATGTCGTGGAGGTCGCCCTGCACGGTGCCGATCACGAACACGCCGCGGCGCTTCACCTGGCCGGAGGCGAAGAACGGCCGCAGGTGCGCCATGGCGGCGGTCATGGCGCGGGCCGAGAGCAGCATCTCCGGGACGAACGCCTCGCCGCAGCCGAACTTCTCGCCGATGCGCCTCATGCCCACCACCAGCGCCTTCTCCAGGATGTCGCCGGGGGGAACGCCGGCCGCGAGCGCCTGCTGGCACAGCTCGTCCGCGCCCGGCAGGCCCTTGAGCTGTGGCGGGAAGGGCGACGTCGCGTTCGCCTTCCCCAGCTCCACGCAGTCCGAAAGCCGCCGCAGGATGTCGTCGCTCATCTCGTCTCCGTTAGGCCGGCAGCGCGCTCCGGCGGCGCAGGGCGCGCACCATGGCGGCCACGTTCTCGACCGGCACGTTGGCCTGGATGTTGTGCACCGTGGTGAAGACGAAACCGCCGTCCCGGCCGAAGATCTCGCACTGGCGCAGCACGTGCGCCTCCACCTCGGCCGGCGTGCCGAACGGCAGCACCTTCTGGGTGTCGGCGCCGCCGCCCCAGAAGATCACCCGGCCGCCGTAGTCGTCCTTGAGCCGCCGCGGGTCCATGCGCGCGGCGTTGATCTGCACCGGGTTCAGGATGTCGAAGCCGGCGTCGGCGAAGCCGGCGATCAGCGGCTCCACCGAGCCGCAGGAGTGCTTGAACGACTTCCAGGTCGTGTGCTCGTGGATCCAGTCGTTCATCCGCCGGTAGTAGGGCAGGTACAGCTCGCGAAACGCGGCCGGGGACAGGAACTGCGAGTCCTGGGTGCCGAAGTCCGTGCCGCACAGGAACACGGCCTGCACCACGTCGCCGGCGATGCCGTGGACGGCTCGCAGGCGCTCGATGGCGATCTCGGCCTGCTTCTCGAAGACGGCGTGCACGTAGTCGGGGCGGGCGCGGGTGGCCATGTACCACTCGGCGACGTCGCGGATGCCCCGCGGGTGCTTCATGAAGGGGGCCGGCACCAGGGCGATGTCGCCGAGGGCGGTCCCGCCGACGTTCGCGATCACGCCTTCGCTCGAGCCCTCGAGGCCCGCGACCGCCGCCTTCCAGTAGGCCAGGTCGGCTTCGCTCAGCGGCTCGAACTCCTCGAGGTTGTCGGCCGGGTCCAGCGCCGACTCGTCGATCGGGTCCTGGCGGACGATGGTGTCGAAGAAGAAGCCGGCGCTGGGCATGCGGCCGCTGGGGGGAGCGCCGCGGTCTCCCTCGGGGTAGATGAGGAGGTCGCCGTTCTCGTCGAGCGAGGTCTCGAACTTCGCGGGGACCAGCACCACCTGGCCCCAGAAGGTCCGGAACTCGCGCCAACCGCTGTTCTCGAACCCGAAGAGGGTGGTGCGGGGGCTGATGCCGACCACGTCGATGCCCATCACCTCGCGCAGGTCCGGTGCGACCTCCCCGAGCATCTGGTACGGCTCGACCACCTTCACCGGCTCGACCGGCAGCCCGTAGAGGCGGCGCAGCAGCTCGACCATGCGCACGTGGATGCCGGTGACGGAGGTCGCGCCGAGGTCGACCGGGATGCGGTCTGCGGCCTCGCGGTTCAGGACGCGTCGCAGTCGCTCTCGCGAGGTGAGTGGCATTCAGCGCTCCGATCGGCCTCAGGCCGAAGGTGCCGAGTCTAAGAACCGGGACGGCGGAACGCAACCGGCCACCCTACAATCACCCCATGTCCCATCGCCGCCCGCATCCCCTCGCCCTCGCGACCCTGCTCGCCATCGCGGCGGCTCCCGCGCTGGCCTCCGCCCCGCCGGCCGGCGCCCGCGCCCCCGCCGACTGGGTGGACCCGTTCATCGGCACCGCCGCCGACGGCAACACCCACCCTGGCGCGCTGGTGCCCTGGGGCATGGCCTCCGCGGTCCCGCACACCGACCCCGGGGCGCCGCCGGGATACCACAGGAACGGGAAGGAGATCCTCGGCTTCGGCCAGGTGCAGATCAGCGGCGCCGGCTGCTTCGACCTCGGCAACATCCTGCTCGCCGCGACCACGGCGGACCCTCCGCAGAACGGCCCCGACGGCAGGCCACCGGACCAGCCCGTCCCGGCGCACCGGTCGCGCTTCTCCCACGAGGAGGCGGCGCCCGGCTACTACGCGGTCGACCTCGACACCTGGGGCATCCGCGCCGAGGCGACGGCCACCACGCGGGCCACGATGTACCGGCTGCGCGTCCCTGCCGGCAGGCCTGCCACGCTCCTGCTCGACGCCGGCCACGCGCTCACGCCGGTCGTGGCCTCCTGGGTCGGCGTCCGCAATCCCGACCTCGCGGGTGGGCCGGTCGAGGTCGAGGCGATCTCGCGCAGCGGGAACTTCTGCGGCTCGGGTCAGAAGCAGACGGTGTACGCGGTGGCGCGATTGAGCCGGCCCGCGTCCAGCCAGGGTGTCTGGAGCCTGCCGGAGGAGAAGCCGGGCGTCGCCGCACCGGGGAGCGTCGCGCCGCCGCAGGACGGCCTGCAGGCCGGACCGCGCTACCTCGCCGTCTCCAGCGGCGTGCGCACCGGCGCCTGGCTCCGGCTGGACCCCGCCGAGGGCGCCCTGCTGGTGAAGGTCGGCATCTCCTACGTCTCGCTCGGCAACGCCCGCGCGAACCTCGAGGCCGAGATCCCCGACTGGGACTTCGACCGGGTCCGCGCGGCCGCCCGCGAGTCCTGGAACCGCGAGCTCGGGAAGGTGCGGGTCGAGGGCGGCACGGACGACGAGAAGACCCTCTTCTACACCGGGCTCTACCACGTCCTCATCCATCCCAACGTGTTCTCCGACGTGAACGGCCAGTACCGGGGAATGAACGACACCGGCGTGAGGACGGCGCAGGGCTACGCCCGCTACACGATCTTCTCGCTCTGGGACACCTACCGCGGGGTGCATCCCCTGCTGACGCTGGCCTGGCCCGGCCGCCAGCTCGACATGGTGAAGAGCCTCGTCGGCATGGGCCGCGAGAGCGACTGGCTGCCCATCTGGGAGCTGGCCGGGCAGGAGACGAACGTGATGGTGGGCGACCCCTCCGTTCCGGTGATCGCCGACAGCTGGATCAAGGGGCTGCGCGGGTTCGACGCGGAGGAGGCGCTGCGCCTGATCAGCAAGCAGGCCACCCAGGAGCCGCCGCCGACCGCACGCTCCAAGGGCCGAAGCGGCCTGAACCTCCTGCTCCGCTACGGGTACATCCCCTGGCCCACGCGGACGATCGGCACCGGCAAGGGCGTGTGGGGGCCCGTTTCGACGCTGCTCGAGTACAACTTCGCCGACTGGACGGCCTCACGCCTGGCCGCCGGGCTGGGGCAGGGCGAGACGGCGGCCATGTTCCTCGAGCGCTCGCAGGCCTGGCAGCAGCTGTTCGACCCCGACACCCTGCAGATCCGCCCGAAGCTCGCCGACGGGTCGTGGCTCGTCCCCTTCGACCCGGCGCAGAACTGCCCGAAGCCCCCCTGCGGCGAGTGGGGACTGGGCGGACCCGGCTACGTCGAGGGCAGCGCCTGGCAGTACACGTTCATGGTCAACCACGACATCCCGCGGCTGGTCGAGCTGATGGGCGGCGCCACCCGCTTCACCGAGCGCCTGCAGACCGCCTTCGACAAGGGCTACTACAACCTGAACAACGAGCCCGACATGGCCTATCCGTACCTGTTCACGTTCGTCCCCGGCGAGGCCTGGCGGACGCAGAAGCAGGTGCGCCACGACCTGGCGACCGCGTTCGACCGGCAGGCCCTGCGCCTGCCCGGGAACGACGACACCGGCCAGACCTCGTCGGTCTACGTCTGGGGCGCGCTCGGCCTCTACCCGGTGACGCCCGGCTCGACCGAGTACCGCCTGGGCACGCCCCTGTTCGACCGGGTCACGGTCGCGCTCGACCCCCGCTTCTACGAGGGCCGCACGCTGGTCATCGAGGCCCGCAACAACTCGGCCGAGAACCCCTTCGTGCAGCGGGTGAGCTGGAACGGGCAGCCGCTCAGCAGCCCGGTCATCGACCACCGGCAGCTGACCGCCGGCGGGACGCTGGTTTTCGAGATGGGAAAGACGCCGGCGCACTGGGACGCGGCGCCGGCCAACCCCTGACGCACGAAGGGGTGGCGAGCGTCGCCGCCCGCCACCCCTGAAGAGCCGTCGACTCGAGAAGAGCGGCCCCCGGTCAGCGTCCCTGGATCAGAACCGGAACCCCACCGACACCAGGTACTCCCGCGGGAACGGGTAGTTCGAGGTGGAGGTCGCCTGGCCGAACGAGCTGCTGGGGATCCACCCCGTCGGGATGCCGAGCGCGTCCTTCGGGCTGTTCGGGTCGGGCTTGGTCGAGATGTTGTAGCTGATGAGCGGCGTCTTGTTGAAGATGTTGTTGAGCTCGAACTTCACCCAGGGCTGGGCGGTCTTCCAGACCGGGACGCCGTAGGTCAGCGCGAAGTTGAAGAGGTGAGCGCCCTCGAAGAACTGCGAGCCCCGCCCGGCGGCGTAGTAGATCGTCTGCGCCGTGGGCAGGTCGGGGTAGAGCGCCGCGCCGATCGCCTTCTGGACGGACGACAGCGGCTGGCCGGTGCTGCGGATGCTGTAAGCCGTGCCCGAGTCGTACGAGTAGAAGAGGCCGAGGTTGGCCGTCCCCGCCCGTCCGAAGTGCAGGTCGTACGTCGTCCACAGGCGCAGGCGGTGCTTCTGGAACCCGACCAGGTGGCCGATCGGGTAGCTGCGCGCCTCGTCGAACAGCTCGGGGTAGTAGCCGGAGAAGATGGACGGCGTTCCCGGCTGGTTGGGCGCCTCGCCCTCCTGGTTGCCGTCGTCCTTCAGCATCAGCGTGTAGTGGCCCTCGACATCCCACGCCCGGGTCGGGTGGTAGCCGGCCTGGAACTGCAGCGCCGAGTAGTTGCGGACACCGGTGTTGTCGTTGGCGTACAGGTGGTTGGAGAAGGTCCCGAAGTCCGTGCCGTCCACCACCACGTCCGTGGTGCCGGTCGCCGGGTCGATGAACTGCTGCACGAAGTCGCTGACGTCGCGGTAGGTGTAGATGGCCTTGACGTAGCCGCCCTTGCCGAGGTCGACACCGATCGCGCCCGTGTACTCCTTGGTCACCGGCGACTTGATGTTGGACGAGTAGAAGATGTTCGCCGTGGGGAAGGCGCCTCCGATGATCTGCGTGTAGTTCTTGGGGTCGATCCCGGGGGCGAAGTCGCGGCCCTGGCCGGCCGGACCCGTGTACAGGTAGTAGATCGCGTTCGGGTTGCCGACGTTCGTGTTGTTCGCGAACTGCGTCTCGCTGTACTTGCCGGCGTACTGCGAGTAGGTCGCGTCCAGGTGGATCTTCCCGGTCCCCGTGGGGTCGAAGGACGCGCCGAGCCGGGGCACGATCCGGGTGGCGTTGCTCACCGGCTGGATGCCGGCCGTGGCCTGGCCGCTGGCCCACTCCGCCCGCGCGCCGAGGTTGAAGGACCAATGCGAGTCGAGCGTCCAGCGGTCGTTGACGAAGGCAGCCTGCGTGGTCAGGGTGACCTCCGCGCCCTTGACCGCCTGCCAGTTCTGCAGCTGGCTGACACCGGGCGTGAACACGGGGACCACGTAGTTGTTGGAATCGAAGACGGGCTTGCCGCTGGAGTCGGTGAGGTAGTCCGTGTAGAAGACATAGCCCGTCGCCGACTGGGAGTTGCCGCCGGTGCGGGTGGAGGCGTAGTGCTCGTATCCCACCTTGATGTCGTGCTTGCCCAGGCTGCCGGTGGAGAGGAAGTACGAGAGCGCTGCCGTGAACTGGCGGTTGTCGCGCGACTCGGGGTCGCTGGCGTCGAAGTAGGGCGCGTTGTAGGCGGCCAGCACGCTCTGCGCGATGTAGGGCGAGTCGATGATGTCGGTGCTGGTCCCGCCCGAGTCCTGGAACTCGAACTTCTTCTGCGAGTACTGGGCCTCCACCGAGAGGTTCGGCCGCAGGACGCCGTTGTAGCGGACCGAGAACAGGCTGTTCGGCTGCTTGGCGTTGTAGGCGTCGTGGTAGGGGTCGATGTCGAAGCTGAACGGCGTTCGGAAGATGGAGTCGGAGACGTCCGTGTAGGTCGCCGTCACCGTGTGGTTCGGGGTGATGGCGCCGCTCAGCTTGATCTCGCCGCGGTTCTGGTCGCGGGTCTGGTTGAACGGCAGGCCGCTCTCGGGCAGCGTCAGCTGGGTGTTGGAGTTCTCCTTGCGCCCGGCCACGAAGAACCACAAGCGGTCCTTGACGATGGGGCCGCCGAGCGTCGCCTCCCAGAACTTGCTGAGCTGGTCCTGGCGCTTGATCCCCTGCTTCGTCTCGATCGGGGTGTTGTCGCGCCAGGAGGGATTGGTCATGTTCAGGCGGAGGCTCCCGGAGAACGTGTTGCCGCCGCTCTTGGTGACGGCGTTGATGACGCCGCCGCTGAAGCGGCCGTACTCGGCCGAGATGCCCGAGGTCAGGATCTGGGTCTCCTGCAGGGCCTCCTCGATGTACACGGTGTTCGGCGACCCGTACAGGTTGTCGTTGACGTCGACGCCGTCGAGCAGGAAGACGTTGTCGTAGGCGAAGCTGCCCGAGATCTGCACCTGCTGGGCGTTCGGGGTGTTGGTGGTGAGGCCCGGCGCCAGGGCGGCCACCTGGTCGAACCTGCGCCCGACCGGCAACTCGTCGACCATCTTCTGCGTGTAGTTGGCCCCCACCTGCGAGGTGGTGAGCGGCGTCGCCTCCTCGCCGGTGACCGTCACCGTCTCCGTCACCGACGCCACCTTCATGGTGGCGTCGAGCGGGACGGCGGCGCCGAGGGCCACGTTGGACTTCTGCTGCAGGGTGGCGAACCCCTGCAGCGCGTAGGTGACCGTGTACTCGCCGGGCGGCAGGCCCTTGAAGATGTAGCCGCCGTTGACGTCGGTCACCGCCGTCCGGGTCCCCAGCATGGCCGGGGACTGGATGCTGACCGTCACGCCGGGGACCGTCTGGCCGTCCGTCGACCGGACCGTGCCGCTCAGGACCCCGGTCTGCGTGCCCTGCGCGAAGGCAGCCCCAGCCGCCAGCGCCAGGAGCACGCTCAAGACCCACCTGGATTTCATCGTCTTCAGGCTCCTTGTCGAAGTTCGTCGCCCCTCGCCGCCCTGATGCGCGCCAGGGGTTTCGTGGCTCTGCCGGTTCCGGCCGTGCAAAGAGTGATCCCAAACCAGCCAAATCGTTGAATATCGACAAGTCCATATACATAGAGCGACTTCACGACTCTCCAATTGTGTGAATGCTCCAACCGCACGCCCCGACACCAGCGGATTGGAGGGTGGGTCCAGGATCTCGAATGCGAGCGGGCGCGGGCGGGGCCTCAGCGACCGGCGACGGCCCGCCTGCGCCAGGCCCGCGCGCCGACGGCGTCACCCATCGACTCGAGGGTGCTCGCGGCGAGCTCGAGCGTGTCGCGGCCGGGGCGCGCGGCCACCATCCGCTCGAGCAGCGCGTCCACCTCGCGCACGGTGCGGTGCTCGAGGCCGTACACGATCGCCAGCCGCGAGTACGCCTTCGAGTTGCCGGGGAAGCTGCGGATCTCCGACTCGAACGCCGCCTGAGCCTCGGGGTAGCGACCCAGCCGCGCCAGGGCGTCGCCGCGGAGGAACTCGAGGTCGGGCACCGGCGGGAGGGGCTGCTCGCGGATCTGCCGCAAGGCGGCCTCGGTGACCGCGACCGCGTCGGCGAAGCGCTCGCGTCGGATCGCGACGTCCGCCAGCACGACCGCCGCGCGCAGCTCCGCCCCGGGGTCGGCCGTCACCGCGCGGGCCTCCTGCTCGGCGGCGGCGAGGTCGCCGCGGGCGAGCGCCACCTGGGCCATCAGCACGTGGCCCTCGGACGGGCTGGCGGCCGCGGCGAGGCGGGCGTTGCCTTCGGCCTCGGCCAGCCGCCCCAGACGAAGGCAGACGCGGGCGAGGTCGGGGCTGATCGCGGAGGCGAGCGAGGGCGAGGTCCGCACCGCCTCGCGCAACGCGTCGTACGCTTCCTGGTCGCGTCCCAGCCGCGCCAGGGCCTGGCCCATCTCGTAGCGGGCGTCGAGCAGGGACGGGTAGCGGTCGAGCACGCGATGAAAGACGGCGACCGCCTCGCCGTCCCGGCCCGCAGCGGCCAGCCGGAAGCCGCTCTTCACCTCGGCCAGCACCGGCAGGCTGGCGCGGGGGTCCGGCAGCGGGCCGCTGCCCGGGGCGACGGCGCCGCCGAGGTAGCCGAGGGTGGCGAGCCGCTGCAGCTCCTCGGAACGCGGACCGCCGGGCGCCTTCAGCGCGCTCGGCATCGCGGCCAGCTCCTTCTCCCTGGACCGCAGCAGCTCCCCCTGGCTGGCGGCGAGGTCGTGGCGTTCGCCAGGGTCCTGCACCACGTCGTAGAGCTCCCGCCTCGCGCCCTCGATGTACTGGTCGCGCTCGTCCACCAGCGAGCGCAGGTCGCTCCAGCCGAGGTGGATGCGCGGGTAGAAGGTCTCGGCGTAGATGCGGCGCGGGGGCGGCGCCACCTCGAGCAACGACCGGCCGGGGAGGCCCGCCTCAGGCTTCACCCCGAGCAGCGACAGCAGCGTCGGCATGACGTCGACGAGCGCGGCCGGCGTCTGGACCGACTCCCCCGCCCGACGCGACCCGGGCAGCTTGAGCAGGAGCGGCACCTGCAGCGCCCAGCGGTAGAGCAGGATGCCGTGCTCGTCCTCGCCGTGCTCGCCGAGACCCTCGCCGTGGTCCGAGAGCACCACGATGACGGCGCGGTCGTACAGGCCGAGACGGCGCAGCTCGTCCAGCAGGCCGCCCACGAAGGCGTCGCTCGCCGCGATCTCGCCGTCGTAGGCGAGCGGGTAGCGGCTCCGGAACGGCTCGGGAGGCTCGTAGGGCGCGTGCGGCTCGTAGAGGTGGAGGAAGAGGAAGAACGGCTCGTCCTTCACCCCCCGGAGCCAGGCCTGGGCGCGGGCGGCCGTCTCGTCGCCCCTGCGCTGCACGCGGCCGGCGGCGTCGGCGCCGCCCGCCGGCGCGGCGATGCGGTCGTCGTAGAGGTCGAAACCGTCGCCAATGCCGCTGGCGCCGCGCAGCACCCAGGCCGACACGGCGGCGCCGGTGGCGTAGCCGCGCTGCCTCAGCAGGCGGGCGAGCGTCGGGTGCGCCACCGGGTCGAGCTGGTAGCCCAGGTTGTCACGGACGCCGTGCTGGAACGGCAGGAGCCCGGTGAAGAGCGTCACGTGCGACGGCAGCGTGAGCGGCACCTGGGCGTAGGCGCGCTCGAACAGGATCGCGTCCTTGCGGAAGCGGTCGAGGTTCGGCGTCTCGACCCCGCGGTAACCGTAGGCCGGCAGGTGGTCCGAGCGCAGCGTGTCGATGGAGACGACCACCAGGGGGGCGCCCGGGAAATGCGGCGCCTGGGCCGATCGCGTGCACGCCGCGGAGCCGAGCAGGAGCAGCATCGCCACCACGCGCGCCAGCCCCAGCCGGAGGGCGGCGGCGCGGACCAGTGGTGGGATCGGGAGGTGGCGATGCACGGACGGGTCCCCTGATTCTAGCGCCGCCAGCCGAGCGCCCGCGGCGGTAGACTCGTCGCCATGCTGCCGGCGTCTTCCGACACGGTCTCCGTGAACGGCATCGAGATGTACATGGAGTCCCGCGGCGAAGGCGAGCCGCTCGTCCTCCTGCACGGCGGCACCGGCGTGGGCGCGAATTGGCGTCTCGTGTTCGAGGAGCCTCCCCAGGGATACCGCCTGATGGTGCCCGACCTGCGTGGCCACGGCCGATCGACCAACCCCCCCGGGGTGTTCACCATCCGGCAGGCGGCTCTGGACGTGCTGGCGCTGCTCGACCGCGTCGCGGTCGGGCGCTTCCAGGCGATCGGCCTGAGCCTGGGCGCGAAGGCGCTCCTGCACGTGGCCACGCTGCAGCCCGCCAGGGTCGAGGCCATGGTCCTGGTGAGCGCGGCGCCGTACTTCCCGGAGCAGGCGCGGGCCGCGATGCGGGCGGTCAGCCCCGAGAACCGCAGCGAGGCCGAGTGGGAGCAGATGCGCGAGTGGCACCCGCGAGGCGACGACCAGATCCGCGCGTTGTGGCGGATGACCCACGCGTTCCATGACAGCTACGACGACATGAACTTCACGCCGCTCCTGCTCTCCACCATCCAGGCGCGCACGCTGATCGTGCACGGCGACCGGGACCCCCTCTACCCGGTCGCCCTGGCCACCGCGATGCACGCCGCCGTCCCGCGCTCCTACCTCTGGGTCGTCCCGAACGGGGGTCACGGGCCGATCTTCGGAGCGGCGGCCGCCCGGTTCCGGGAGACATCGCTGGCGTTCCTGCGCGGCGAGTGGGAGGAGAGGGGTCGAAGCGGACTTCGGGTCGCGCGGCTGGACTAGTGTTCCGTGACAATCCTGTCGATGTCGGATCGCCAGAGCTCCATATCGGCCCTTCACCTTCACGGCTTATCCGCTTGGTTCCGAATGCTCACAACCTGTTGCGGAGGCCCATCGACGCGCCACACCGTCGATGGCGGTTACCGGAGGCAAGCGGATAAGCCGTCGGTCGCCATGCGAGCACTGGAACGAGCAGACGACTCCTTCGTCTGGAAGAAGCAGCGCGTCTCGGTTGCGCGACACTAGGCGACGAGGGCTGCCAGGTCCGAACCGGCCGGCACCTCGATCGGCTCCTGGCCCCGACGGAAGAGGCGCGCGCCGGCGCGACCCCTGAGCTGCACGGAATCCCCCTCGCCCCGCACCATCGCCCCCTCCCGCAGGCCGACCACCGGCGTCTCGTTCTCCTCGTGGAACTCGCGGATGCGCGTCTCGCGGGTTTCCCCCATGTGGGTGGACCCGGGCTCGGGGTCGAGGTAGTGGGGGTTGATCTGGAAGGACACCAGGCCGAGCGCCGCGAACGAGGGCGGCTCCACGATCGGCATGTCGTTCGTGGTCTTGATGGTCGGGCAGGCCAGGTTGGAGCCGGCCGAGGCGCCCGTGTACGGCATGCCCTCTCGCGCGCGCTCGCGCAGCGGCTCGAGGAGGTCTTCGTCGTAGAGCGTCTTCAGCAGGCGGAAGGTGTTGCCGCCGCCGCAGAAGACGGCCTCGGCCCGCTGCAGCGCCCGCCGCGGATCGGCGGCCTGGTGGATGGAGTCGAGCTGGAAGCCCATCTCACCGAACGCCTCGCGGGCGCGCGCCGCGTAGCCGTCGCGGTCCCGGAGCGCGTAGGGGATGAAGAGAACGCGCCCGACGCCCGAGAGCGCGTCGCGCAGATCGGCGAAGGCGTGCTCCAGGTATCGCGTCCCGAAGACCGTCGAGGTGCTGATCAGCAAGAGGCGAAGGGTCATGAGCGGCCTCTGACGGCGAGCATAGGACGGCAGAGGAAGAAAAAGGGGCCGGCTGCGCCGGCCCCAGTGAGGTTGGCCAGACGCCTCGCCGGCGTCACCCCCTGAAGTAGAGGTACGCCCCCAGGATCGCCAGCAGCACCACGGCCGAGCCGAGGACGTCCCGGTAGTCCCAGCTCGCGCGCGTCGCGGCGTGGTCCGAATCCGTCGCGGTCGCGTAGGTGAGGCCGCCGATCCTCTGGTACTCGGGCTCGCCGGTCGCCAGGCTGACGACGACGGCGACTGCCGCCGAGATCAGGGTGATCAGCACGCTGAAGTACTGGAAGTAGGTCTTGTTGACGATCCAGAGGAAGGAGCCCTGGGTGTAGCCGGTGAAGCCGCCGATGCCGAGCGCGACCGGGGTGTCGACCGCCATGCGGAAGAGGCCGATGGTGAAGCCCACGATCATCGCCCACAGGCAGCCCTGCCAGTTCATCCGCTTCCAGAAGACGCCCAGGAAGAAGACCACGAACACCGGCGGCGCCAGGTAGCCCTGCACCGACTGCAGGTAGTCGTAGAGGCCGTGGGCGCCGCGGATCACCGGCAGCCAGGCGAGCGCGATCACCACCATCACCGAGGTGGCGGTGCGGCCGACCCTGACGATCTTCTCCTGCGAGGCGCCGGGGTTGATCTTCGAGTACAGGTCGACGGTGAACAGGGTCGAGCAGGCGTTGAACACGCCGGCCAGCGAGCCCATCAGCGCCGAGAGCAGGCCCGCCACCACCAGCCCGCGCAGGCCCGGCGGCAGCAGGTGCTCGACCATCAGCGGGAACGCCGCCTGGGCGGCGACCCGGTCGCTGGCGATCGCCTCGAGGCCGGGCACCTTGCCGCTCTTGGCCAGCGCGTAGGCGATCAGGCCGGGGATGATGAACAGGTAGACCGGGAACAGCTTCAGGAAGGCCGCGAAGATGCTGCCGCGCCGCGCCTGGGTCTGGTTGGGGGCGCCGAGCGCGCGCTGCACGATGTACTGGTCGGTGCACCAGTACCACATGCCGATGATCGGCGCGCAGAAGAGCATCCCCAGCCAGGGGTAGTAGCCGTTGAAGTACCAGGCCATCCTGGTGACCTGGCCGGCGGCGTTCCTCTCGAGCACGGGCGCCCACGAGCTCTGGACACCCACCGGAATGAGCGGCTTCCAGAGGTTGAACATGTTGGAGCCGCACAGCACGCGCAGCTCGTGCCAGCCGCCGAGCTGGTAGAGGCCGTAGAAGGTGAGAGCCGCCGAGCCGGTGATCAGCACCAGCACCTGCACCGCGTCGTTGTAGGCCACCGCGCGCATGCCGCCGAGCGCGGTGTAGAGGCCGGTCAGCACGATCACCAGGATCGAGCCGATCCAGAAGCTGCTGATCTCGGTCCCCCCGACGTTCAGGCGCAGCTCGGGTAGCAGCGTGGAGAAGACGACGCCGCCGGCGAAGATGCCGACCGCGATCTTCGAGATCACGAAGGTGATCAGGGAGACGATCGACAGCACGTAGCGCGAGGCCGGCGAGAAGCGGCGCTCCAGGAACTCCGGCATGGTGAAGACCTGCGAGCGCATGTAGAAGGGTACGAACACCCAGCCCAGCAGCAGCAGGCACCAGGCGTGCAGCTCGTAGTGGGCCATGGCCACGCCGTCCTGGGCGCCGGAGCCGGCGAGGCCGACGATGTGCTCGGAGCCGATGTTGGAGGCGAAGATCGAGGCGCCGATGATCCACCAGCCGAGGTTGCGCCCGGCCAGGAAGTAGTCGGCCGCCGTCTTCTTGGAGCGCGCCACCACCCACCAGGCGACGCAGCCGAGGACCGCGAAGTACAGCAGGATCATCACCCAGTCGATCGTCGTCAGCGTCGAGTGCGCCGCCTGGGCTGCGAGGAGGAGTGGCGAGAGGGTCATGGGGGGTAGCGGCACCCTGTTCTGCGGGGAAACGTCCGCGACCCGGGGCGCCTCCCCTTGGGCGCCGCCAGGCCGGCCGCCGCGGAGCGCGGACGGCCTGCACGAGCGGCCGACGAACGAGCCGCGGGAGCGTAACACCGCAGGTGCTCGGGGCTCAATGCCACCACCCCGTTTTCCGCGGGCCAGAGCCGCGCCACCACCAACGCGGCGACCAAGGGGCTCCCCTGCAAGCCCGGCGACACGCGGCTCCTCGCGGGTGTATAGATCACCGCGTGGCGAGCGCCGGAGGCTCGACGGAGGACTGAGATGAGCGAGACCAGGCGGGGGTTCTTCCGCACCGCGGGCATGGGCGCCGCCACCCTGGCGTTCACCACCCATGGCGAGGCCCAGGCGTCGCCGGCAGCGCCCGCCGCGGCTCCAGGCGACGATCCTCCCGCCCTGCTCGTCGGGGACCAGGTGGCCGTCGCGGAGACGCAGCGCGGCCGGGTGCGTGGCTACGTCCTGCGCGGGATCCACTACTTCCTCGGCATCCCCTACGGCGCCGACACCGCCGGCGCCAACCGCTTCCTGCCCCCGCAGAAGCCGCAGCCGTGGACGGAGGTGCTGCCGGCGCTGTGGTGGGGCAACTCGGCGCCGCAGAACATGGAGCGCCGCTACGCGGACCGCTACTACTCCTTCCGCGACCACTGGAACTACGACGACGTCAGCGAGGACTGCCTGCGGCTGAACGTCTTCACCCCGGCGCTGCGGGACGGGAAGAAGCGGCCGGTGCTGGTCTGGCTGCACGGCGGCGGCTTCACCAACGGCAACGGCATCGAGCAGGACGGCTACAACGGCGAGAACCTCGCGCGTCTCGGCGACGTCGTCTTCGTCTCCATCAACCACCGGCTCGGCCCGCTCGGCTACTGCCACCTGGCCGGTGTCGGCGGCGAGCGGTTCGCGGCGTCGGGGAACGTCGGCATGCTCGACTGCGTGGCGGCGCTCGAGTGGGTGCGCGACAACATCGCGGCCTTCGGCGGCGACCCCGGGAGCGTCACCATCATGGGCCAGTCCGGCGGCGGGGCGAAGGTCTGCGCGCTGACCGCCATGCCCGCCGCGAAGGGCCTCTTCCACAAGGCGGTCGTGCTCAGCGGCGCCTCCTTGAAGATGGGCGAGAAGGACCACGCCGAGGCGCTCGGCGCAGCCGTGCTGGCGGAGGCGGGCCTCACCAGGGCGGAGATCGAGAAGCTGCAGCAGATGCCCTGGAAGGACTTCCTGGCCGTCGCTGGCAAGGCGCTCGAGAAGGCGAACGCCCAGGGCGGTCCCGGCGGCCTGCGCCGCGGCTTCAACCCGGTGGTGGACGGCGTGGTGCTGCCGCAGCACCCGTACTTCCCCGAGCCCGCGCCGACGGCGGCAGCCGTGCCGATGCTGATCTGCTCGACCTTCAACGAGCAGTCGCCGAGCTGGAACGACGCCTCCCTCGAGTCGATCACGCTCGACCAGGTGGTGGAGAAGGTGAAGGTGCGCGCCGGGTTCGGGCCGGGCTTCGGGGACAAGGCGCGGGCGGTGGTGGAGGCGTACGCGAAGGCGTTCCCGGACAGGAAGCCGGTCGAGATCTGGTCGCTGGTCAGCAGCAACCGGCAGAGCGCGGTGGCGCTGGCCGACGCGAAGGCGAAGCAGCCGGCCCCCGTCTACCTGGCCTGGTTCGGCTGGCAGCCGCCGCTCTTCGACGGCCGCATGCGCGCCTTCCACTGCCTCGACATCTGCTTCTGGTTCGCCAACACCGACCTGATGCTCACCCACACCGGCGGCGGCGCGCGCCCGCGGAAGCTGGCCGCGAAGATGGCGGGGACGCTCCTGCAGTTCATGCGCAGCGGCGAGGCGAACGGCGGCGGCCTGCCGACCTGGCCCCGCTACACCACGGCGAGGGGCGAGACGATGGTGCTCGACGACACCAGCGCCGTCCGCGACGATCCCGACCGCGAGGCCCGCAAGGCGCTGCCGGAGCCGGCCTGAGCCGGCTCCGGCAGCCCTTCAGACGAACTCGCGGAACAGCTCCGGCCGGGGCGCAGCGATGACGGTCGAGCCGACCAGGATGCCCTCTTCGGCTGCCACCTGGGCCCCGGCGGCGACCGCCGCCTCGACGCTGGCCACGTCGCCGGCCATCATCACGTAGCCCTTGCCGCCGATGGCCATGGCGAGGTGCACGCGGACGAGCGTCACGCTCGCCGACTTGGCGGCGGCGTCCGCGACGTCCACGATGCTGGAGGCCGAGAAGGTCTCGACCACACCGAGCGCGCGGGCCTCGCCGGCGTCGAGCTCGACGGTGGCCGCGATCGCCGGGAAGACACCGGGGTGGACCTGCGGGATGACCCGCCTCTCCACCAGCGCACCGGTCGCTGCCTGCGCGCCGGCGTCGACCGCCGACTCGACCGAGGCGACGTCACCGCCGACGACCACCAGGAACTTGCCCGAGCAGATGGTCCGCGCCAGCAGAAGCTCGACGGGCGCCGCCTTCAGCATGGCGTCCTCGGCCAGGTGGCCGAGGGCGATGCTCGTCAACTCGACCAGCCCGATGGCCTTGAGCTCGCTCACGTCCCCTCCCAGGGGTCAGGTCCCCGCCTCGATGACGACAGTGCCGTCGACCGAGCGCACCACACCGTCGATGCTCGCGTGGATGCGCGCGCCGAGGGCGCCATCCACCGGCGCCGCCACCACGTCACCCACCCGCACGCGCTCGCCGTCCCTCACCACCGCCACGGCCGGCGCGCCCGCGTGCTGCTTCAGCGGCAGCACCACGCGAGGTGGCGCCAGCGGCCGGTCCTCCAGCGGGCCGACGTTGCGGAAGCCGTCGAGCCCCAGCCTCAGCACCAGCCGCCGCATGGGCACCCGCCGCGACTCGGCCAGCGGGTGGGGCCACAGCTCCTCCGGCCGGCCCTTCCACACCAGCTGCCGTTCGCGGGCGGCCGGCTTGGCGTCGACGCAGGCCTGGCGGGGGTCCAGCTCCTCGGGGCAGGCATAGAGGCTGCACAGGTTGCACTCGCAGCAGTAGAGCGTCCCCGCCAGCAGCGGGTCCTTGGGCGCGGTGAACCCGAGCGCCAGCATCGCGCGGTGCGGCTCGATGGGGTGGCCGAGGAGGTAGCGCGGGCACAGCTCGGTGCAGAACCGGCACTGGTCGCAGGCCGAGCGGCCGATCCGCGCCGCAGCGGCCGGTGTGCCGGCGTGACGCCGCGCCAGCCGGTGGGAGGACGGCAGCACCACCACCCCGCCCGTCGTCTTGCTGACCGGCTCGTCCAGGCCCGCGGCCAGCCGCGCCATCATCACGCCGCCGAGCAGGACCGCCGGCTCGGAGACCGTCGCCCCGCCGGCCGCGGCGATCACCTCGCCGATCGCCGTCCCCACCGGCACCCTCAGCGTCACCGGCGCGGCCACGGCGCCGGCCACGGTGAGGAACTTGTGGGTGACCGGCCGGTCGAGGCCGACGTTGACCAGCGTCTCCACGTTGAGAACCGTGACGCCCACGTCGCGCGGCAGGCCGCCGGGCGGGATCACCCGGCCGGTGACGTCGCGCACCAGCACGAACTCGTCGCCGGCCGGGTAGCTGTCGCTCAGCGGGCGGACGCGGACACCGTTCGGCAGCAGCGGCGTCAGCGACTCGATCACGTCCTCGTACTTGTGCTTGATGCCGATCACCGCCGCGGAGGCGCCCACCCGGTCCATGGCCAGGCGCAGGCCCGCCAGCATCGGCCGGGCCTGGTGCCGCAGCAGCTCCTTGTCCTTGTGCAGCAGCGGCTCGCACTCGGCGCCGTTGACGATCAGCGTGCCGACTCGTGACTGCAGCTTGACCGCGGTCGGAAAGCCAGCGCCGCCCGCGCCCACGACGCCGTTCTCGACCAGCCGATCGCTCATCGCGTGAACCGAATTGACTCCGGTCGGCGACTATAGAGAATCGCCCCGGCGGCTTCAAGGAAGGCGGCCATGAGAGTCCTGGTCGCGAACATCGGCAGCACCTCCTTCAAGTACCGGCTGTTCGAGATGGCGGACGAGGGCGTGCTCGCGCAGGGGAAGGTCGAGCGCATCGGCCGCTCTGGCGGCGACTGCCCCGACTACGACAGCGCCATCACCCGCTGCCTCGGCGAGATCGTCGGCCCGGGCCGGCCGCTCGCCTCTCTCGGCGAGCTGGCCGCGGTCGGGTTCAAGGCCGTCCACGCCGGCCCGCTCACCGGCGCGCGGCAGGTCGACGAGGCGGTGCTGCGGGCCATGGAGGAGTTCGCCTTCTTCGCCCCGGCCCACAACCCGCCCTACGTCGCGGCCATGCGCGCCTTCCAGCGGCGGACCCCGGAGCTGCCGCTGGTGGCCCTGTTCGAGACGGCCTTCTTCCAGTGCGTGCCGGAGCCGGCGACGACCTACGCCGTTCCCCTCGCCTGGAAGGAGGCGCTGGGCGTCCGCCGCTACGGCTTCCACGGCGCCAGCCACCGCGCCGCCAGCGAGCGGGCGCAGGCTCTCCTCGGCCGCCGCGACCTGCGTCACGTCTCCTGCCACCTCGGCGGCAGCTCCAGCCTGGCGGCGATCCGCGACGGCACGGCCGTCGACTGCAGCTTCGGCATGTCGCCGCAGTCCGGGCTCCCCCACAACAACCGCACCGGCGACCTCGACGTGTTCGCCGCGCTGTTCGTGATGAAGAAGCTCGAGCTGGACCCGGACCAGATGGCAGCCCTTCTGGCCGGGCACTCGGGTCTCGCCGGCATCAGCGGGACCAGCGGCGACCTGCGCGACCTGGAGGAGGCGGCTGCGGGCGGAAACACGAATGCGCAGCTCGCGCTCGACGTCTTCGTCGACGCCGCCCGGCGCTACCTCGGGGCCTTCCTGGTGCGCCTCGGAGGCCTCGACGTGCTGAGCTTCTCCGGCGGCATCGGCGAGAACAGCCCGCGCGTCCGTGCCGCCGTCTGCGAAGGCCTCGCCGGGTTCGGCATCGAGCTGGATCCGGCCCGCAACGCCGACGCGCGCGGCGAGTCGGTCCTGTCGCCCGACGGCGCCGCGGTGCGCATCCTTCTCCTCCCGGCAGACGAGGAGCGGATCGTGGCCCGGGCGACGGCCGAGGTGATCCAGAGGACGCTCGCCCCCCAAGGGCTGGCGGTACCCGACCCTCTGCCGTACAATCCTGCTTGAGGTATACGGCATGCAGAGGAAGCTCACGCTCCGAGTCGACGAGCGGGTGATCGTCCGCGCCAAGGCCTGGGCTCGCCGCCGCGGCGTGTCCCTCTCGGATGCCGTCGAGTCCGTCCTCGACCGCCTCCCGGCCCGCGAGGAGCGGCCGTTGTCGGAGTGGACGCGGTCGCTCATCGGCATGGCCCGGCGGCAGCGACGTGTGTCACCCACCGACGCGGAGGTTCGTCGGGACCACGCTGAGCACGTCGCCGCACGCCACCGGTGAGCCGGCGCGTCCTCTACGACACCAACGTCATCCTGGACGTGCTTCTCGTACGCGAGCCCCACCTCGCAGCGTCCGCCGCCGCTCTGGACCTGGCCGCGGACGGACGCGTCGAGGGCTTCGTCTCGGGTCACGCGATCACCACCATCGCGTACCTCGTCCGGCGCGAGAGGAAGGCGGCGGTGAGCGCGGCGCTCGTGCGGCTGCTCTCCCGCCTTCGCGTCGCACCCACCACCGACTCGGGTGTCCGGCTGGCGCTGGCCATGAACCTGGGGGACTTCGAGGACGCCGTGACCGTCGCCTGTGCCCAGGAAGCCGGCTGCGACCTCATCGTCACCCGCAACCTCGCGCACTTCCGCCGGGCCGTGGTGAAGGCGATCCTGCCCGAGGCGCTGGTTGCGCCGATCGTCTGAAGTGCGCCATATCGGTTCGTAGCGATCCACTCTACGCATCATACGGAGACGGACCGTGTACTCCGCTACTCCGTCTGGCCCGAGTAGATCAACGGATCCATTGACGGGTCTGGACAGATCCCGAATAGAATCCACCAGAATCATGCAGATTCGTTCAGAATCCGGCGGCACGCGACAGCGCGTCGAGGGACGCAGCCTGGACCGCGCCGCCGTGGAGGCGGTCGTCCGCGAGGTGGTGACGCGGCGGCTCGGGGCGCGGGCTGCGCTGGCGGCCCCGACGCTGGCCGTCCACGCCTCCGCGCGACACATCCACCTCTCGCGCGAGCACACGGACGCGCTCTTCGGGCCCGGCTACGAGCTGACCATCGACCGTCCGCTGTACCAGCCCGGCAACTTCGCGGCGAAGGAGACGGTGACGCTGATCGGTCCGCGCAGCCGGCTGATCTCGAACCTGCGGATCCTGGGGCCGCTGCGCTCGCGGACGCAGGTCGAGCTGGCGTTCACCGACGCGATCTCGCTGGGGTTCGACGACGTCCCCATCCGCCTCTCCGGCAACCTCGACGGCACGCCGGGGGCGGTGCTGATGGGCCCGCAGGGGATCGTCGAGCTGAAGGAGGGCCTGATCCGCGCCGCCATGCACGCGCACATGAACCCGACCGAGGCGGCGCACTTCGGGGTGCGGCAGGGCGACCTGATGCGCCTGCGGGTGGGCGGAGAGGCCGGGGTGACGTTCGAGCGCGTGCACGTGCGGGTGGAGCCGACCAGCCGTCTCGACGTGCACATGGACACCGACGAGGCCAACGCGTGCGGCCTTCGCCTCACGCAGGAGTTCGAGCTGACGAAGCAGGGAGCTGTGCGATGAAACAAGCGCTGGGGATGATCGAGACCCGCGGCTTCGTGGCCATGTTCGAGGCCACGGACGCGATGCTCAAGGCGGCGAGCGTCACCTTCGCCCGCTGGGAGCCGGTGGGATCGGGGCTGGTGACCGCCTTCATCGAGGGCGACGTGGCCGCGGTGAAGGCCGCCACCGACGCCGGGGCCGAGGCGGCCGCCCGGGTGGGCGAGGTGGTGAGCGTGCAGGTGATCCCGCGGCCGCACGAGGCGCTCTCCGCCTTCGTGCAGCCCGCGAAGAAGGAGAAGGCGTCATGAGCCAGGCGATCGGTCTGGTGGAGACCCGCGGCCTCGTCGGCCTGATCGAGGCGAGCGACGCCATGTGCAAGGCGGCCAACGTCAGCCTGGTGAAGACCGTGGAGATCGGGGGCGGCTACGTCACCGTGCTGGTGCGGGGCGACGTGGGCAGCGTGAAGGCGGCGGTGGACGCCGGGGCCGAGGCGGCGAAGGCCTGCGGCGAGCTGGTCTCGGCGCACGTGGTGCCCCGCCCCCACGAGGGCACCGTCGACGGCCTGGTCGAGTAGCGGGAGGAGAGGACGATGGCGCAGATGGCGATCGGCATGATCGAGACCCGCGGCCTGGTGGCGCTGGTGCAGGCGACCGACGCGATGATGAAGGCCGCGAACGTCGAGTTCCGGGGCTGGCGCAAGGTCGGCAGCGGTCTGGTCACCACCTTCGTGACCGGCGACGTGGCGGCGGTGAAGGCCTCCGTCGACGCCGGGGTGGCGGCGGCCAAGGCGGCGAACGGCGAGATCAAGAGCGTGCAGGTGATCCCGCGTCCGCACGACGACGTGCAGAAGGCGCTGCCCCGCTAGCGGGCGCGCCACAGCGAGGCCTCCCGTGTTCATGGCGAAGGTCGTCGGCAACGTGGTCGCCACCCAGAAGAGCGCGAAGTTCCAGGGGATGAAGCTGCTGCTGGTGCAGCCCTACATCACGAACGAGCAGGCTCTCGTGCCCTCCGGCAGCTCGATCGTCGCCGTCGACAGCGTCGGCGCCGGCGAGGGCGAGCTGGTGCTCTTCACCCAGGGCAGCTCGGCGCGTCTGACCCCGGCCACCAAGGAGGCGCCCGTCGACGCGGTCATCGTCGGCATCGTCGACTGCGTCGAGGTGGGCGGCCGCGTCCTGGAGAGGCCGTAGGTGCTCGACCAGGCGCTGGTCGCGGAGATCGCGCAGGAGGTCCTGGCCCGCCTCCAGCAGGGGCCCGCGGTCTCACCGTCGGGCCCACGCCGTGCGGCGGCCGGCAGCGCCGGCCTCGGTGACGGCGTCTTCGCCACCGTCGACGAGGCCGTGTCCGCTGCTGCTGACGCACAGACGCGCCTGGCCGCGATGAGCCTGGCCGAGCGCGGGCGGGCCATCGAGGTGATCCGGACCATCTGCGAGGAGCAGGCCGAGGAGCTGGGCCGCCGCGAGCTGGAGGAAACGAAGATCGGCCGCATCGAGCAGAAGGTGGAGAAGCTGCGCTCGATCCGCAACGTCCTCGGCGTGGAGGCTCTGCGCATCGAGGCCCGCAGCGACCAGAGCGGCCTGACCGTGATCGAGCGGGCGCCGTGGGGCGTGGTGGGCATGGTGCTGCCGGCCACCCACTCCGCGCCCACCCTGGCCAGCAACGCCGTCAACGTGCTGGCCGGCGGCAACGCCGCCGTCTTCAGCCCCCACCCGGCGGCCGCGCGGATCGCCAAGCACGCGCTGCAGCTCTTCAACCGGGGGATCGAGCGGGAGACCGGCCTCCGCAACGCGCTCACCACCGTCGCCGAGCCGAGCATCCGCTCGGCCGAGGAGCTCTTCCGCCACCCCGGCATCGCGCTCCTGTGCGTGACCGGCGGGCCCGCCGTCGTCCGCTCGGCGATGGCGGCCGGCAAGCGCGTGATCGCCGCCGGCCCCGGCAACCCGCCGGTGGTGGTCGACGAGACCGCCGACCTCGACGCGGCCGCCCGCGCCATCATCGAGGGCGCCTCCTGGGACAACAACCTGCTCTGCATCGGCGAGAAGGAGGTGTTCGTGGTGGCCTCCGTGGCCACCGAGTTCCTGGCGGCCATGCGCCGCGCCGGGGCCGTGCAGCTCGACGAGGCGGCGATCGCCCGGCTGGCGGAGGCGGCGTTCGAGTTCGAGGACGAGCGGGCCGCCCGCGGCTGCGGGCGCGCGCACCTCAAGCGCGACCTCGTCGGCAGGGACGCCTCGGTGCTGGCGGCAGCGGCCGGCGTGCGGGTGCCGCCGGCGACGCTCCTCCTCTTCGGCGAGACCGGCGAGGACCACGCCTTCGTGCAGGAGGAGCAGATGATGCCGTTCCTGCCGGTGGTGCGCGTCCCCGACTTCGACGCGGCCGTCGCCGCCGCCCTGCGGGCGGAGCACGGCTACCGGCACACCGCGCTCATCCACTCGCGCGACGTCGGCAACGTCACGAGGATGGCGCGGGCGATGAACACCACGCTGTTCGTGCACAACGGGCCCTGCATCGCCGCGCTCGGCTCCGGTGGCGCCGGCTACCTCAGCTTCAGCATCGCCACCCCGACCGGCGAGGGCGTCACCACCCCGCTCACCTTCACCCGCGAGCGGCAGATCGCGCTCGCCGGCGCCCTGCGCATCGTCTGACGCCATGTACCTGGCCCGCATCGAGGGGACGCTGACCGCCACCATCCGCCACCCGACCCTCGTCGCCTGCCGCTTCCTGCTGGCGCGGCGCATCGAGGGCGACTGGCTGGCCGCGGAGCCGGTGGTGGTCCTCGACCGGCTGGGCGCGCGCCACGGCTCGACGGTCATCGTCTCGACCGACGGGGACGTGGTGCGACGCCTGCTCGGCGACACCGTGCCGGCGCGGCTGAGCGTCGTCGGCCTGGTGGACCGGGTCACGCTCGGGGCTGGGCGGTGAGGCTCGGCATCGTCCGCGGGCACGTCGTCCTCAGCCTGGCGGTGCCGTCGCTGGCGGGGACACGCCTGCTGATCGTCGAGCCGGTGACGGCCGAGCACCTGGCGGCGGGCGACGGCCGCGGCGGCGGCAAGATGCTGGTGGTCGCCGACCACCTGGCGCCGGGGGTCGGCGAGACCATCGGCTTCGTCGAGGGCCGCGAGGCTGCCAACCCCTACGGCCGCGCCGGGGCGCCGGTCGACGCCTACTGCGCCTTGATCGTGAAGGCGACGGACTATCACCCGCTGCCGGCGAGCGAGCCGGCGCTGGGCGTCGAGGTCGAAGGATGAGCAGCCTGGACCTGAGCCGACAGAAGGTCGTCTCCGTGCGGGACGTGGAGGCCGCCGTGCGCGCGGGCGCACGGGAGCTGCAGGTCTCCGCCTCCGGCATCGTCACCCCCGCCGCGCGCGACGCGCTGCGCAAGGCCGGGCTGGTCCTGCACACGGCAGACGGCAACGGCCGCCGTCCGGGCCAGGCCGGGACCGATGGCCAGCCGGCGGCGGCCGCGGGCGGTGCGACGGCGCAGGGCGCGTACGGCGCCGTGCCGTCACCGGCCTCGAGCTGCAGCCGCCGCGGCAGCCACGGCGCCTGCGCCGGCTGCCCTCGCGCCGGCCGGTCCCCGGCCAGCGAGCCCGAGCGGCTCTTCCACTCGACGGAGGCGGAGGCCATCAAGCAGGAGATCGTGGCCGTCGGCCGCAAGCTCTGGCAGCGCGCCTACGTCGACGGCAACGGCGGCAACATCTCCTACCGGCTCACGGACGCGGCCGTCCTCTGCACGCCGACCCTGGTCAGCAAGGCCGACCTGCTGCCCGAGGACCTGTGCCTGGTGGACATGAAGGGCAACCAGCTGGCGGGCTGCCGGCCCCGCACCAGCGAGATCCTGATGCACCTGGAGATCTACAAGGCGGTACCGGAAGCGCGGGCGGTCGTCCACTGCCACCCGCCGCACGCCACCGCCTACGCGATCACCGGACGGGTGCCCATCACCTGCGTCATCCCGGAGTCCGAGGTCTTCATCGGCAAGGTGGCGCTCGCCCCCTACCAGACGCCGGGCACCCAGGCCTTCGCCGAGGCCATCCTGCCCTACGTCAAGAACCACAACACCATCCTGCTGGCCAACCACGGCATCGCCTGCTGGGCCGACACGGTGACCCACGCCGAGTGGTACGCGGAGGTGGTCGACAACTACTGCCACACCCTGATGCTGGCGGCCCAGCTCGGCGCCCCGGTGACGCAGATCCCGCCCGACAAGGCTAAGGACCTGCTCGCCCTCAAGAAGCGGATGGGCCTGCCGGACGTCCGCCTCGACATGCGCGAGTGCGAGCTGTGCGACACCGGGGACATTCCGGGTACGATCGCCCTGCCGCCCGGCCCCTGCCCGGGCCCGAGCGGGCCGGCCACCAGCGGCGCCGAGGTCGAGTCGGTGGTGCAGGCCGTCACCGACGCGGTGATGAAGGCGCTCGCCCGGGGCAGCGGCCGATAGCGGCAGACCGGAGGAGACGATGGCGACGACCACCCAGAAAGAACCCCAGGCGGTGGTGACCGTGAACCGCCTGATCGGGTCGCTGCCCAAGGTCGGCATCCGCCCCATCATCGATGGCCGCCGCCGGGGCGTGCGCGAGTCGCTGGAGGGCCAGACGATGGAGATGGCGCGACAGGTGGCGCGCCTGCTTCAGTCGAGGCTGCGTCACCCCTGCGGGTCTCCGGTCGAGTGCGTGCTGCCCGCGACCTGCATCGGCGGGGTGGCCGAGGCCGCCCGCTGCGCCGCCATCTTCGAGCGGGAGGCCGTGGGCCTGACGATCACCGTCACTCCCTGCTGGTGCTACGGCGCCGAGACCATGGACATGAGCCCGCTGCCGAAGGCGGTGTGGGGCTTCAACGGGACCGAGCGGCCGGGGGCCGTCTACCTGGCCGCGGTGCTGGCCGCCCACAACCAGAAGGGCCTGCCGGCGTTCGGCATCTACGGCCGCGACGTGCAGGACCGCGGCGACGCCAGCATCCCCGCCGACGTGGAGCAGAAGCTGCTGCGCTTCGCCCGCGCCGGGCTGGCAGTCGCCACCATGCGCGGCAAGTCCTACCTGTCGCTGGGCGGCACCTCCATGGGCATCGCCGGCTCCATCGTCGACCCCGACTTCTTCGAGGACTACCTGGGCATGCGGGTGGAGGCGGTCGACATGTCCGAGCTGGTGCGGAGGATCGAGGAGGAGATCTTCGACCGGGAGGAGCTGCGGAGGGCCCTGGCCTGGGTCAGGACGCACTGCCGCGAGGGGCGCGACCACAACGAGGCGACCAGGCAGCGGACGCGGGCGCAGAAGGACGCCGACTGGGAGATCTCGGTGAAGATGACGCTCGCCACCCGGGACCTGATGGTCGGCAACCGTGCCCTGGAGGAGGCCGGCTGGGGCGAGGAGGCGCTGGGCCGCAACGCCCTGCTGGGCGGCTTCCAGGGCCAGCGTCAGTGGACCGACCACTTCCCGAACGGCGACTTCATGGAGGCGGTCCTCAACTCCTCGTTCGACTGGAACGGCATCCGCCAGCCGTTCGTCTTCGCCACCGAGAACGACAGCCTGAACGGCGTCTCCATGCTGCTGGGCCACCTGCTGACCGGCACCGCCCAGGTCTTCGCCGACGTGCGCACCTACTGGAGCCCCGCTGCGGTGAAGCGGGTCACCGGGCACACGCTGGCCGGCCGCGCCGCGGGCGGGATCATCCATCTCATCAACTCCGGGGCGGCGGCGCTCGACGCCACCGGCCGGTCGACCCGCGACGGGCAGCCGGCGATGAAGCCGTTCTGGGAGATCACCCCCGAGGAGGTGGAGGCCTGCCTGCAGGCGACCACCTGGTACCCCGCCAACCTCGAGTACTTCCGCGGCGGCGGCTTCTCCTCCCAGTTCCTCACCCTGGGCGGGATGCCCGTGACGATGTCGCGCGTCAACCTGGTCGAGGGACAGGGGCCGGTGCTGCAGCTGGCCGAGGGCTGGACGGTCGACCTGCCGGCCGAGGTCCACCAGACGCTCGACGAGCGGACCGACCCCACCTGGCCGACCCACTGGTTCGTCCCCCGCACCGACGGCCGGGGGCCCTTCCGCGACGCCTACGCGGTGATGAACGACTGGGGCGCGAACCACGGCGCCATCAGCTACGGCCACGTCGGCGCTGAGCTCATCACGCTCGCTGCCATGCTGCGCATCCCGGTCTGCATGCACAACGTGCCGGAGGAGGAGGTCTTCCGGCCCAGCGCCTGGACCGCCTTCGGGGCGCACGAGCCTCAGGGGGCGGACTTCCGCGCCTGCGCCAACTTCGGCCCGCTCTACGGGCGGTAGGGCGAGAGGCGGCGAGAGGCGGCCGATGCCCGTCGCCCTCAAGGCCCCCGCCCGCCGGCTGAGGATCCGCGAGCTGCTGGAGGGCAGCGAGTTCGTCGACCTCTCCACCCTCTGCCGGCTGCTGGACAGCTCCGAGTCCAGCGTGCGCCGCGACCTGATCGCCCTCGAGGGCGAGGGCCTGCTCAGGCGCGTGCACGGCGGGGCCCTCTCCCGCCGCACCGGCAAGCCGCAGGCGGACTTCGCCTCCCACAGCCGCAGCCTGCCGGAGGAGAAGGCGCGCATCGCCCGGCTGGCGGCGTCGCTGATCGAGGACGGCCAGACGGTGATCCTCGACGGCGGCTCGACGGTGGCGGCGGTGGCCAGGGAGCTGGTGGAGCGCACGCTGCGGGTGGTCACCAACTCGCTGCCGATCGCCGAGGTCCTCGAGGAGGCGCGCGGGGTGGACGTCACCCTGACCGGCGGCTACCTCGACCGGCAGTGGGGGGTGATGCTGGGCCCGGTCTGCGAGCAGATGCTGGGGGAGCTGGCGGCGGACGTGGCGGTGATGGGCATCGGCGGCGTCACCGAGAAGGGCTTCAGCAACAACAACCCGCTGGTGGTCGGCTCGGAGCGGAAGATGATCGAGGTCTCGCGCCGGGTGATGATCGTGGCCGACCACACCAAGTTCGGCCGCGGCGCCATGGTGCCGGTGGCGCCGCTCGAGGTCGCGGACGTGGTGGTCAGCGACACCGGCCTCCCGGCCCCCTTCCAGGCGCGGCTGCGGGCGCACGACATCGAGGTGAAGCTGGCCTGAAGGCGGCTTCACGCCTCCGCGGGGGCGGCGGCGTGGCGGAGCAGCAGCACCGGGCGGATCGCCGCGCGCAGCACGTGCTGCGCGGTCGAGCCGAAGAACAGCCGGTCCACCCCGTGCCTCGAGGGCACACCGAGCACCACCAGGTCCGCCGCGTCCGCCGCGCGCTCGATCTCGCGCTCCGGTCGGCCGAAGGCGACGTTCACCTCCACGGCCAGGCCTGCCGGGATCTCCCGTGCGACCAGCTCCGCCGCCCGCGCCTGCGCCGCGTCCGACACCGCCCGGCGCACCGCTTCCGTGTCCACCCCGGAGATCGGCCAAGGCTCGTACCAGTGTCGCCCCTCGGCCACGTGCAGGACGAGCAGACGCGCCTGCAGCGCCTCCGCGAAGCGGCCGGCGAACCGGAGCACCTCGGCCGAGGCATCGGCCAGGTCGAGCGCGCACAGGACGCGGGCCAGGTCGGGCGGGGACGGCTGCGCGGGCACGGCCAGCACCGGCCGGTCCGCCCGGCGGACCACCCGGTCCGTGACCGAGCCCAGGCTCCAGCGCTCGAAGCCCCTGCGCCCGTGGGTGCCGACCACGACCAGGTCGGCCTCGAGGCGGGCCGCCTGCGCCAGGATCTCCTCGGCGGGGTCGCCGTCGGCGACCGCCACCTCCGTGTCCTCCTGCGCCCCGCCGGCCGAGACGAAGGCGCGCACCCGCTGCGTCAGGTCCTGTACCTGCTCCGGGTCGAGCCGGGGCGGCTCGGGGAAGGTGGGGAACGGCTGGTACGACGCCGGCAGCGGGAAGACGTGGAGCGCCGTGAGCGGCGCGCCCAGCCGGCTGGCGAGCGAGCCGGCGTAGCGCAGGGCCACCCGGGACGCCTCCGAGAAATCGACGGCCACCAGGACCCTCCGCAGCATTGGCATGTCCGTGCCTCCCGGGGTCCGGGTCCGCCTCTCGCGCCCGCCCCCGTTGGAGACAAGAATAGGGCCAAAGGAGGGCCCGGGTGCGCACGCCGCTCGTGGCCGTCACGCTGTCGGTGGCGGTGCCGCTGGCCTCCGGACGCGTGGCCGCGCAGGACGCGCAGCAGTGGACCTACGGCTACGGTCCCGTCGGCCAGTTCACCGCCGGCACCATCGTGGGAGGCGTCGACGACCTCTCGGCCGTCTACTACAACCCCGCCACGCTCTCGCTGATGCAGGAGCCCCGCTTCCTGCTCGGCCTCAACACGGCCGAGATCTCGAAGGTGGACGCTCCCGGCGCGGCCGGGCAAGGTCTGGACCTCGACACCACCGTCTTCCACCTGCGGCCGGGCATGCTGGCCGGCCGCCTGGGGACGAACCGCGGGCAGGCGGACCACTTCGCCTGGGCGCTGCTCTCCCGCTACGACATGGACTGGGACCTCGAGGTCTCCGCCGAGACGATCGGCGCGGCCGGCGGCTCCGCGGGGTTCGGCCGGGTGCGCGAGCGGATGCTCGAGTACTGGGGCGGCCTCGCCTGGTCCCACCGCCTGCAGCCGCGCCTGGCCTTCGGGGTGACGACGTTCCTGGCCTACCGCCTGCAGCGCAACCGCCGCATGCTCTCGCTCACCGACGTGGGCGAGGCGGCCTCCCAGCAGTCCTTCGTCGCCCGCGAGAACGAGTACGACCACGGGCGCGTGCTGGCGAAGGGCGCGCTGGCCTGGCGTCCCGGCGCGTGGGAGCTGGGAGCCGCGGTCACCAGCCCCGGGCTGCGGCTCTACGACCGCGGCAAGGCCCTCTTCCAGGCCTCGCTCTCGGGCCCGTCGACACCGCCGCTGCTCTCGGCGAGCACCCAGGACGGTCTCAGCGCCACCTACCACGCGCCGTGGTCCGTGGCGGCGGGAGCGACCCGGCGCTTCCCCCGCCGCGCCATCCACGCCAGCGTGGAGTGGTTCTCCTCCGTGGCGCCATACGACATCCTCACGCCGCAGGACGCGCCCGTGGCCGGCGAGGACCGCACCATCCCCCTCGCCTACCGCGGCGGCGCCCAGTCGGTCCTCGACTACGGCGCCGGGCTGGAGCAGCGCATCGGCGAGCAGGTCACCCTGTACCTGGGCGCGGCGTACAACGGATCCAGCTGGCTGAAGGACGCCGACACCTTCGCCTCCTGGAACCTGACCCACCTCACCGCCGGGGTCAGCGTGCGCTCCCCCTCGCGCCACGCCCGGCTGGCGGCCGGCCTCGGCTACGCGTGGGGCGACGGCCCCCTGCCGCCGCCGGTCAGCTCCCCGTTCACGCAGCCCCTGCCGGCGGCGCGCTCGCGCTTCTGGCAGCTGACCGGCTCGCTGGGGGCCATCTTCCATGCCGGGGAGTAGCCTGCTTGTTGAGACTCTGTCTCAACAAGCAGGACGGGCCGGGGCGGGCGACTACAGCGACTGGTAGTAGGCCACGCTCTGCGGGATGTGGGCGACGGGATCGGCGCTCTCGTCCTCGATGTAGTGCACCTCGACGCCGGCCTTCCTGCCGGCCTCCACGATCGCCTTGATGTCGATCTGCCCCGCGCCGAGCACGGCGTTGGCGTCCTCGCGCCGGGCGGCAGCGGTGCCCGGCTGCACGCCCTTGGCCATGTCCTTGAGGTGGGTGAACCAGACGCGGCCCGCGTAGCGGTCCATCAGCGCCAGCGGGTCGCCGCCGCCGAAGACGATCCAGTAGACGTCGAACTCGAAGCCGACGTCGGGCCCGCTCTCGCCAGCCAGCACGTCGAACAGCGTCCCCTCGGGCGCCTGGCCGAACTCCTGGCCGTGGGTGTGGTAGGCGAAGCGCTTGCCGGCCGCCTGGCACTGCTTCGCGAAGCCGGCGAAGGCGGAGGCCGCCTTCAGGATGTCCTCGCGGCTGGCCAACGGCTTCTGCTGGTGCGGCAGGTAGGGGTTGACGATGGTGGTGACGCCGAGGGCGTCGGCGTTCTTCAGCACCGTCGGCATCTGCTTCTCCAGCAGCTCGAAGCCGACGTGCATGGCGCGGCAGCGCAGGCCGGCGTTCCTCAGCTCGGCCGCGAACGCCTCCGCGGTCCGCCCGTGGAAGTCGTCGGTGCCCTCCACCTCCTCGAAGCCCCAGGCCTTCACCTGCTTCAGCGTGGCCGGCAGGTCCTTCGCCGCCTGCTGGCGCACGCTCCACAGCTGCAGGCCCAGCGGGGGCTTGCCCGGGGTCGCCGCCTCGACGATGCCGCGCAGCGCGGAGCTGGCGGCCAGACCGCCCGCCACGCGTCCCAGGAACGATCGACGGCTGGTCATGTTGTCCCTCCCTGCTCCGCGCATTTGACCACAGTTCCCTCGCGGCCGGTCGGCCGAAGAGGGCCTAGCGCAGGCCGCGGTACGCCTTCGTCTTGGTGCGTGCCAGGAACTTCAGGTTGCGCTCGATCAGCTCGACCCGCCGCCTGACGCAGGCGGCCGAGCGCAGCGGGTCCTCGGGCGTGTGCAGCACGTAGTCGAGCAGCCGGTCGACGGTGGAGGTGGCGACGTAGGTGCGGGTGTCCGAGCCGCCGTAGTAGATGAAGACCTCGCCGGTCGGCTTCGTGACCGCGCCGTTGCAGAAGGCCACGTTCGAGACGTCACCCACGCGCTCGTCGCCCTCGGGGGCCAGGAAGAAGCCGCCGGGCCGGGCGATCACCCGGGAGGGGTCGTCGAGGTCGCACAGGAAGGCGTAGAGGACGTAGCGCAGGCCGGCCGCCGTGCTGCGCACGCCGTGCGCGATGTGGAGCCAGCCCTTCGAGGTCTTGAGCGGCGGCGCCCCGGCCCCGTTCTTCACCTCCTTGACGGTGTGGTAGACCTTGGGGTCGATGATCGTCTCCTCCCCGATGAAGGCGCCCTCCATGGTCTCGCACAGGGCGAAGCCGATCCCCCCGCCCTTGCCCGCCTCGATGAAGCTGTCCTGGGGGCGGGTGTAGAGCGCGTACTGGCCCCGGACCAGCTCCGGGTGCAGCACGACGTTCCTCTGCTGCGCCGACTCCGACTTGAGGTCGGGCAGCCGCTCCCACTTCACCAGGTCCCGGGTGCGGGCGATGCCGGCCTGCGCCACCGCCGCCTGGGTGTCGCCCGGCGCAGCCGCCGGGTCCTTGCGTTCCGTGCAGAAGATGCCGTAGATCCAGCCGTCCTCGTGGGCGGTCAGCCGCATGTCGTAGACGTTGGTGTCCGGGTCGCCGGTCTCCGGCATCACCACCGGGTAGTCCCAGAAGCGGAAGTGGTCGACCCCGTTGTCGCTCTCGGCCACCGCGAAGAAGCTCTTGCGGTCGTTGCCTTCCACCCGCGCCATCAGGCAGACCTTGCCGTTCCACTCGATGGCCCCGACGTTGAACACGCAGTTGACCCCCAGCCGCTCCTCCAGGAAGCGGTTGCGCCGGGGGTCGAGGTCGTAGCGCCAGAACAGCGGCGTGTGCGCGCCCGTGAGCACCGGGTGGCGCCACCGGTCGAAGACACCGTTGCCGTCCTTCACCCGGCGGTTCTTGCGGGTGACCAGCGCCTCGTGCTCGTCGATCTTGCGGCGCAGCGCCTTCTCGAAGTCGAAGCGGGGCATGGCGGCCTCCTCGGTGATCCCAGGCGAAGGCAGGCAGCCTACCGGCGGGCTCCGTCCGCTGTCAACGCACCGCCGGGTCGGGGGATCGGCGGATCGGCGGACACCAGCCGTCGTGGCGGACGGAGGAGAGTCGGGGCCGGGGTCAATACTCGGCGGGGAGGTGACGGAGCTGGGCGAGGGTGTAGACGGGCCCGTCCTTGCAGACGAAGCTGCGGCCGGTGTTGCAGCGGCCGCACTTGCCGAGGCCGCACTTCATCCGGTTCTCGAGCGTGGTGTAGACCGCCTCGTCGCCGAAGCCGAGCTTCGCCAGGACCGGCAGCGACAGCTTGATCATGATCGGCGGGCCGCAGACGAGCGCCACGGTGTCGGCGCTCTTGGGGGCGAGCTTCTCGAGGACGTGGGGGACGAAGCCCACCTCGCCCTTCCAGTCGGGGGTCTCCCCCCCGGGGTCCACGGTCACCACCAGCTTCACGTCGCCACGGGCGGCCCACTGCTCGAGCTCGCGCTTGTAGACGAGGTCGGCCACGCTGCGAGCGCCGTACACGATCGTCACCCCGGCGAAGCGGTCGCGCCAGTCGAGCGCGTTCCAGATCACGCTGCGCAGGGGCGGCAGGGCGATGCCGCCGGCCACGAAGACCAGGCTCTTCCCCGCCCAGGACTCGAGGGGAAAGGCGTTGCCGTAGGGGCCGCGGAAGCCGATCACGTCGCCTTCCTCGCAGGCGGCGAGCGCGGTCGTGACCCGCCCCACCTCGCGGAACGTGCACTCGATGTACCCCGTCCGCGTGGGCGAGGAGGCGATGCAGAACGTGCTCTCGCCCTCGCCGAAGACGCCGTAGAGGCCGAACTGGCCCGTGCGGAAGCGGAACGCCTGGCCCTCCGCCGGATCCAGGAACTCCAGCCGGAAGGTGCGGATGCCGGGGGCCTCGGCGGTCACCGTGGCGACCCGCACGAGCTGGGGCCGGAACACGTTCGGCGCCAGCGGCGGGCGCCCCTGCGGCCGGGTCGAGGACACCAGGTTCGAGGCCATCAGCGCCCCCTCGTCAGCGCCCGCAGGAACTCCTTGAGGCTCATGTCGGCCGGGCAGGCCCGGGCGCACTTGCCGCAGCCGACGCAGGCCGCGGCCGAGAACCGCTCCGGGAAGTACAGGAACTTGTGGCTGACCCGCTGCCGCCAGCGCTGGCCCTGCGTCTCGCGCGGGTTGTGGCCGGAGGCGTGCAGGGTGAACTGGTGCAGGCCGCAGCTGTCCCAGCAGCGCAGCCGGCGACCGCCACCGTCGCGCTTCTCGTCCTGGATGTCGAAGCAGGAGCAGGTCGGGCAGACGAAGGCGCAGGTGCCGCAGCCCAGGCAGCGCAGGCTCTCCTCGCCCCAGACCGGGGAATCGAAGGCCGCCTCCAGCGCCTCCGGCAGGCGGGCGGCGTCGAAGGCCGGCTCCACCTCGGGCGCCGGCTCCAGCATGCCTTCCGGCCCCAGCGGCAGCAGCTCGCCGGCGAGCCCCAGCAGGGCCTGTCCCTTGGCGGTGAGCACGTCGGCCGCGAACCCGCCGCCCTGCAGCGGCTGCAGCAGCAGGTCGCTGCCCTGTGTGTCCCGGGGGCCGCCCCCGACCGAGGTGCAGAAGCAGGCCTCGTCCGCCTGCGTGCAGCCGAGCGACACCACGGTCGTCATCGCCAGGTGGGCGTCGAACAGGGTGTCCGGCGAGTCCCAATCGAAGACCAGCTGCAGCGACTTGAAGGCGCGCGCCTCGCAGGGGCGGATGCCGAAGACGACGGTGGGCGGCGCCGTCGGCTCGGGGTCCTGCAGCCGGAGGTCCTGCCCGCTTCCGGTGAAGCTCAGGAGCTGCTCGACCGGCGGGAACACCGCCGCCTTGGCGGAGCCGCTGGCCTGCACCGCGTCGAGCGCCACCTCGGCGAGCGACTTGACCGGCAACAGCGCCACGTGCTGGTCCACGCGCCGCGGCGCCAGCACCCGCACGCCGTCCCGGGCCAGGGCGGCGAAGATCGCCTCCAGCGTCTTCGGCGCGAGTTGGTAACGCTCGCCGATGATCACCGGATGAAGCCCTCCTGGTCCTCCGGCCGGAAGCTGGACAGCGCGTAGGCGGGGCCGGCGGCGCCGGCCTCGGCGCCGAACTGCCGCCGCACCGACTCCTCGGCGAAGACCGCCAGCAGGTGCACGGGGATGCCCGCCGGACAGGCCCGGCTGCAGGTCGCGCACTCGACGCAGCGGCCGGCCAGGTGCATGGCCCGCATCAGGTGGTACTCGAGGGTGCCCAGGCCGTGGCTCGCCACCGGGATCCACTGCGGGCGGTTGCACTCGGTGGTGCAGCGCTCGCAGTAGCACATGGGGCAGGCGGCCCGGCAGGCGTAGCACTTGATGCAGCGGCTGAGCTCGTCGCTCCAGAAGGCGCGCCGCTCGGCGGCGGTCATCGCGGAGAGCCGTGCGATCTCGGTCTTGGCGGCGGGGTGGAGCGAGCCGGGCAGCCCGGCCAGGTGCTGCCGGACGGCAGCGAGATCGGCGAGCTCACGGACCCCGTCGTCGCCGACGACGAGGGCGAGCACGTCGCCGTCCTTCAGCTGCCGCTCGGTGGCGAGCTGCACGAGGCTGCGCAGCACGGAGGGGATGGCCACCACCGCGGGACGGCCCAGCCGGCGGATCTCCGGCTTCAGCAGGTAGGTCGCGAGGTTCTGGTGGCACTCGTCGTCGAAGACCAGCTCCCCGGCCTGCGCCGGGGCGCGCACGAACACCGGCCGGCGTCGGCCGAGGGTGCCCGCGCCGTAGCCGATCACCACCGCCACGCTGCCCGTCTCGAGCAGGCGGGCCGCGGTCGCGCGCAGGTCGCTCTCCCGGACGCTCATCCCACCCCCGTCCCGGAGAGGTCGTGGATCTCACGGTAGGGCCCCAGCGCCCGCACCTCGTCCGTCACCTTGTCCACCAGCTCGGCCCACTTCGCGCCCTCGGCGGCCGAGACCCAGGAGAAGACGACGCGCCGCACGTCGACGCCGGCGAAGTCGAGCAGGTCGCGGAACACCATCCAGCGGCGGCGCGCGTGGAAGTTGCCCGAGGTGTAGTGGCAGTCGTTGGGGTGGCAGCCGGAGACGATCACGCCGTCCGCGCCGTTCGCCAGCGCCGTCATCACCAGCATGAAATCGATGCGGCCGGTGCAGGGCAGCCGGATCACCCGCACGTTGGGCTGGTAGCGGATGCGGCTGGTGCCGGTGAGGTCGGCCCCGGCGTAGGTGCACCAGTTGCACACGAAGGCGACGATCCTCGGCTCGAAGCGCGAGGCCGCGGCCGGGCCGGCGGCGGGAGCGGTCGCGCTCACAGGCTCATCACCTCCGCGAAGACCTGCTCGTTGGTGTAGCCCTGCAGGTCGATCGCCTTGGTGCGGCAGGTGGCGACGCAGGTCCCGCAGCCCTGGCACAGGCCGGGGTTCACCCGCGCCACCGTCTTCAGCAGCTCGCCCTTGCGGGAGCGGATCTCCTCCTGCTCGATCGCCTGGTAGGGGCAGGCGCTCTGGCAGAGGAAGCAGCCGGTGCAGTGCGAGAAGACCGGCGGCGGCTGGCGGTCCACCACCGCGATCACCGGCTCGCGGCACAGCTCCGGCTGCGAGAACAGACCGCACACCTTCACCGCCGCCCCGCTCGCCTGCGCCACCGATTCCGGGATGTCGCGCGGGGCCTGGCAGGCGCCGGCCAGGAAGATGCCGGCGGTGTTCGTCTCCACCGGCCGCAGCTTGGGGTGGGCCTCGGCGAAGAAGCGGTAGGGGTCGTAGGAGACGTGGAGCTTCTGCGCCAGCGGCTCGGCGTCGGCGTGCGCCTGCACCGCGGTCGCCAGCACCACCATGTCGGCCCGGATCTCCACCGGCTCGCCGCCGAGCAGCGTGTCGGCGCCCTTCACCACCAGCTTGCCGTCCTCCTGGTAGACCCGGGAGACGCGGCCGCGCACGTACTCGACCCCGTCCTCCTCGACCGCGCGGCGCACGAACTCGTCGTAGCTCTTCCCCGCCGCCCGCACGTCCATGTAGAAGACCACCGCCCGCCCGCCGTGCACCTTGTGCCGGTAGAGCATGGCGTGCTTGGCCGTGTACATGCAGCAGATCTTCGAGCAGTAGGGGACGCCCTTCTGCGCATCGCGGCTGCCGGCGCAGGCGATGAACACGACCGTCTGCGGGGTCCTGCCGTCGGAGGGCCGCTTCATGGCGCCGCCGGTGGGGCCGGAGGCGGAGGCCAGCCGCTCGAACTTGAGCCCGTCGATCACGTCCGGGAAGACGCCGTAGCCGTACTCGGGGAAGCGCTCGAGCGGCATGGTGCGGAAGCCGGTGGCGAGCACCACCGCGCCCACCTCGTGCACGACCAGCTCGTCCTGCTGGTCGAGGCGGATCGCCTTCTGGTCGCAGTACTTCTCGCAGGCCTTGCACTTGCCGGTCTTGTAGTAGGTGCAGTTCGCCACGTCGACCACCGGCTTGTTCGGCACCGCCTGCGGGAAGGGAACGTAGATCGCCTTGCGGAAGGAGAGTCCCTCGTTGAACTCGTCAGGGATCTTCTTCACCGGGCACTTCTGCTGGCAGACGCCGCAGCCGTTGCAGATCGACTCGTCGATCTTGCGGGCCTTCTTGCGGATGGTGGCCTTGAAGTTGCCGACGAAGCCCTCGAGCCTCTCCAGCTCCGACCAGGTGTAGAGCGTCACCTTCGGGTGGCGCGCCACCTCGACCATGCGCGGGGTGAGGATGCACTGCGAGCAGTCGAGGGTCGGGAAGGTCTCCGAGAGCTGGCTCATGTGCCCGCCGATCGACGGGCTCTTCTCGACCAGGATCACCTCGTGGCCCGCGTTGGCGATGTCGAGCGCGGCCTGGATCCCGGCGATGCCGCCGCCCAGCACCAGCGCCCGGCGCGTCACCGGCACCCGGATGGGATGCAGGGGCTTGTTGCGCTTGACCTTCTCCACCTGCAGGCGCACCAGGTCGACCGCCTTGGCGGTGGTGGAGTCGGCCTTGAGGTGGACCCAGGAGCAGTGCTCCCGCAGGTTCGCCATCTCGCACTGGTACGGGTTGAGGCCGGCCTCCTCGGTCGCCCTGCGGAAGGTCGGCTCGTGCATGCGCGGCGAGCAGGCCGCCACCACCACGCCGTCGAGGCGCTTCGCCTTGACGGCCTCCTTCAGCAGGTTCTGCCCCGGGTCGGAGCACATGTACTTGTAGTCGACCGCCTCCACCACCCCGGGCAGGCGGGCGGCGGCCGCGGCCACGGCCGCACAGTCGACGGTGCCGCCGATGTTCTCGCCGCAGTGGCAGACGAAGACGCCCACGCGTGACATGGGCTACCCCGCCGCCACTGCCGGCGCCTCGAGCCGCACCGGCACGAAATGGCGGCCCAGGCCGAGCGACTTCGGCGAGAGGCCGAGCGCGAGGCCCACCACCTGGGTGATGAAGAGGACCGGCAGCGGGTGCCGCGCGCCGAGCGCCGCGTCGATGGCCCCGCGGCGCAGGTCGAGGTTGGAGTGGCACATCGGGCAGGCGACCACGATCGCCTCGGCCTTGCGGGCGGTGGCGTCCTCGACGATGCGTCCGGCCAGCTTGCCGACCGACGACGTCCGCGGCAGCGAGAGGCCGGCCCCGCAGCACTCGGTCTTGAACGACCACTGGACCGTCCTGCCCCCGGCGGCCGCGACCAGCGCGTCCATCGAGACCGGGTCCTCGGCGCGGTCGAAGGCGACCGTGCGCGGCGGCCTCACCAGCAGGCAGCCGTAGTAGCAGGCCACCGTGCGGCCGAACGGCTGCTTCACGCGGGCAGTGATCCGGTCCTTGACGCGCTCGAGCAGCTCGAGGACGTTGACGACCCGGACCGGCGCCCCCAGCGGCCGGTCCAGCACCTCCTCGACCCGGGACCGCAGCGCGGGATCCTCCTCCACCGCCTTCTTCGCCCCGACCAGCCGGTTGTAGCAGGCGGCGCAGGGCGCCACCACCTCGTCGAGGCCGGCGGCCGCCGCGCTCGCCAGCAGGTTGGCCGGCAGCGCCGTCGCCAGCAGGTGGTTGAGCGCGTGGGCCGAGCTGGCGCCGCAGCAGTGCCAGTCGGGGATCTCGACCAGGTCCACCTCGAGCGCCGCCGCCACGGCCCGCACCGACTCCCCGAAGTCGCGCGAGGAGCCGAGCAGCGAGCACCCTGGGAAGTAGCCGATCCTCACGAGCCGTGCTCCTTCCCGTCCCCGCCGTCACCACCGGCCGGCCGGCGCGCCACGGCCTCCGCCCGCTCGAAGATCCGCGCCAGCGCCTTCCGTCCCTCGATCCGATGCGGCAGCAGGCCGATCTTCCCTTTCGCGAACATCGAGGGCGCCAGCGTCACGTCCTGCATCAGCCGGCCGGTGGCCAGCTTGTAGCGGGCGATCAGCTCCAGCTCGTAGAGCCTGCCGTGGTGCTCGATCGCACCCAGGAAGGCGCGGTGGAAGGCCAGGATCGCGCGGGCGTCACGGTGCGCGACGCCCAATGCCTGCGCCTCTTCCCGGAAGAAGTCGATGGCCCGCGGCAGGTCCACCTCGTTCGGGCAGCGCGAGACGCAGGTCTCGCAGCCGAGGCAGAGCCAGATGGCCCGCGAGGACAGCAGAGCCGCCTCGTGCCGCGGCTCGTGCGTCTGGGCCAGGCGCAGGAGACGCGACGGCGGGTGGTCCATCTCGTCCGCCATCGGGCAGCCGGCGCTGCACTTGCCGCACTGATAGCAGCGGGCGACGTCGACGCTCGTGTGGGACTGGAGTCGATCGGCGAGGCGGCGGGAGGCTCCGGGGTGCGTGGTGGTCATCGTTGTCGCAGCTCGTCCGACCGCAAGCACGATACACCCCTTCGGCCGGCCCTTCCTGAATCGTCCGGCCTGAATCAGACGGTCCGCTCAGCCCAGACCAACCCCTCCTAGACGATCGAAGCCGGCGAGCCGCACGAGCGGCTCGGGGAGCGTGCCGCTGTCACCCGGGCCGGGAGTCGAGGGTGATGACCCCGTGACGAAGCGCGTACTTGACGATCTCGGTCACGTCGTGCAAGTCGAGCTTGCGCATGAAGTTGGTGCGGTGCACGTCCACGGTCTTGCGGCTCAATCCGAGCTTCTCGGCGATCGCCTGGTTGCTGTGCCCTTCCGCGACCAGCCGCAGCACCTCCAGCTCGCGCGGCGTCAGCTCGACTGACGGCGGCGCGTCCTCGTCGCGCTGCACTCGGCGCACGTAGTCCTTGATGACCTTCGCGGCCAGGGACGGGTCCAGCGCCATGCCGCCCGCGAGCACCTCGCGGAGCGAGCGCACGAGCTGGTCGCTGGTCGCTCGCTTCAGCATGCAGCCCGACGCGCCCGCTGCCAGCAGCCGCTGCACGTGCTCCTCGTCGTCGTACATGCTGAGCACCAGGACCTTGACCTCGGGGAGCGCGGTGCGGATGCGCCGGGTGGCCTCGATCCCGTTCATCCCCGGCATCTGGATGTCCATCACCACCACGTCCGGGCGCAGCTCGTGCGCCTTGCGCGTCGCCTCCTCGCCGTCGCAGGCTTCGCCGACCACCTCGATGTCGCCCTCGCTCGCGAACAGCGCCCGCAGTCCCTCGCGGAAGAGGGTGTGGTCGTCGGCCAGCAGCACCCTGATCATCGTCCCTCCTGCTCGGCGGCGAGCTCGACCACGGCGTACAACCGGGTCCCCGCCCCGGGCTCGGTCACCACGTTGAGCCTGCCGCCGAACTGGGCCACCCTCTCGCGCATGGACGGCAGCCCCAGCCCACGGCCCCGGGCCTGGGCGAGGTCGAAGCCGCGACCGTCGTCGAAGACCGTGAGCGCGACGTAGCCGCTCCGGACCTCCAGCCCCAGCTCGACCCTTCGGGCGCCGGCGTGCTCGACCACGTTGGCGAGCGCCTCCTGCCCGACCCGGTAGAGCGCCGTCTCCAGCGGGGCGGGCAGACGCGCCGCCTCCTCGAGCCGCATCACCACCTCGAGCCCCGGCTGCTCCACCCGCGCCTTGGCGTACCAGCGCAGCGCGGCGGCGAGGCCGAGGTCGTCGAGCATGGCCGGTCGCAGGTCGTAGACGGCCGCTTTCAGCTGGTCGAAGGCCTGTGAGGCCAGGGTGCGCGCTGAGCCCAGAGCCTGCCGAGCGGCCGTGAGGTCCGTCGCCAGCCAGCGCTCGCTCAGGTCGATCTTCAGGAGGGCGGCGGCCAGGATCTGGCTGGTGTTGTCGTGCAGCTCGCGGCCGATGCGCTGGCGTTCGGCTTCGATCGACCCCAGCAACCGTGCGGTGAAATGCAGCGAGTCGTCTTCGACGCGGTCGAGCAGCGCCCGGGTCGAGGCCAGCAGGTCCACCAGGCCTGATGCCCGGACGCCCTCCACCGCCCGGCGCGCCTCCTGCCCGATGCGGATCGCCTCCAGCGCGCGGCTCAGCTCGAGTAGCGGGCGGAAGTGGTCCCAGAAGGCGACGTAGTTGACCAGGATCGTGATCAGGGCTCCGAGCGTGAAGAAGCCAAGGGCCAGCAGCACGCTGGAGTGCCGTCCGGCCAGCTGTCGCGTCAGGTACGTGCCGGCGATCGCCCCGAGCAGCACGACCGCCGAGTTTGCCAGCAGCGTCTTCCGGAGGAGGCTCTGGCGTCGGAAACGCCCCAACAGGATCAGCTTGCCAAGCCCGCGAGATCCGGTCTCAGCCATCGGGAGACCCAAGCCTAAGGAGAAGCTGGTACTGCGGCCATACGTTATTTACCCTAGACAAACACATCGCCGTTCTGGTACCGTCTGCGCCAGGATTGTAAGGTTATCGCCTTAAGGCAGAGCGGCACTTTGTGAGGGGCTCCATGAGAGTGGGTGTCTACCTCGGTCAGGTCCGCGGCTCCTCGGTGATCGACCTCGACGCGGTCGCCAACTACGCACGGAACCTCGCGGACGTGGAGCTGGTGCGGGTGCTGGGCCTGCGTCCCAAGCTCGACCCCCACCGGATCCGGGACGAGATCCGCGAGGCGCGTCTCGAGCGCCTCGTCCTGGCCGGCGACTCACCCGGCTACTTCAAGCCCGCGTTCACGAACGCCCTGGCGGCGGCGCACGGGAACCCCGAGGAGGTACGCCTAGCCTCGTTCCGCGAGCACGGGGCCACGGACCGTGAGCGGCTGGAGCGGGCGAAGAGCATCGTCGCCTGCGCAGTGCTGGGGGTGCCGTTCCCGCTGGTGGCCGAGAAGGAGGCGCGCGTCGTGAACCCGGCCACGCTGGTCATCGGGGCCGGGATCGCCGGGATCCAGACGGCCCTCGAGATCGCCGATGCGGGCAGGCAGGTCTACCTCGTCGAGCGCAGCCCCACCATCGGCGGCCACATGGCGATGTTCGACAAGACCTTCCCGACGCTCGACTGCGCCGCCTGCATCCTCACCCCCAAGATGGTCGCGGTGGGCGACCACGAGAGGATCGAGCTGTTCACCAATGCCGAGGTGGCGGAGGTGTGCGGAGGCCCCGGCGCCTACACCGTCCAGATCCGCCAGCGCGCGCGACGAGTCGATGCCGAGGCCTGCGTCTCCTGCAACGTCTGCACCGACATCTGCCCGATCTCGGTGTGGAGCGAGTTCGACTGCCACCTCACCCACCGCAAGGCCATCTACATCCCCTTCCCCCAAGCGGTGCCCAACGCCTACATGGTCGATCCGGAAGCGTGCACCTGGGTGACGAGCGGCGGCAAGAAGTGCGGCGCCTGCCTGAAGAAGTGCCCGAAGGACTGCATCCACCTCGAAGAGGAGGACCGGACCGTCGACCTCGACGTCGGCTCGATCGTCCTCGCCACCGGCTACGAGCTGTTCGACGCTCGCCGTGTCGAGCGTTACGGCTACGGCCGGCTGCCGAACGTCCTCACCTCGCTCGAGTTCGAGCGGATGACCAACGCCTCGGGGCCCACTGGGGGCCGCATCGTCCTCAAGACCAAGAAGCTCGACAAGCGCAGCAAGCAGGAGGACTGGGTGATCGAGCCCTCGGGGCCCGCGCCCCAGAGCGTCGCCATCATCCACTGCGTGGGATCGCGCGACGCCAACTACAACCCCTACTGCTCGCGCGTGTGCTGCATGTACTCGCTGAAGTTCGCGCACCTGGTGCGCGAGAAGCTGCCGCAGGCCGCCTGCCACGAGTTCTACATCGACATGCGCGCCTTCGGGAAGGGCTACGAGGAGTTCATGGAGCGCATCAAGGCCGAGGGCACTCGGGTTGTCCGCGGCCGCACCGCCCAGGTCACGACCGAGAACGGCCGGATGGTCGTCAAGGGCGAGGACATCCTGCACGACCGCCTGGTCGAAATCCCGGTGGACATGGTGATCCTGGCGGTCGGCGTCGTCGCCGCCAGCGGCACGCAGGAACTGGCCCGACAGCTCATGGTGCCCCGCGACGAGGACGGCTGGTTCTCCGAGCTGAACTACAACGGCGACCCCACCCTCACCGAGCGCGGCGGCGTCTACGTCGCCGGCATGTGCCAGGGTCCCAAGGACATTCCCGATACGGTGGCGCAGGCCTCGGCCGTGGCGGCCGGGGTCCTGCATGGCATCGCGAGCGGCCGCGGCAGCGGCGACCTGAGCGCGCTATCCCTGAACGAGATCGAGACCCGCGCTCGTGAGCTGCGGGCCTCGCAGCTCGCATCCTCCTGAGGTGGCGATGGCTGTCCGCGTCAACCCCAAGCTGATCACGGAACTGGCCAAGTACGGCGCCGACGACGTGCAGAACTGCTACCACTGCGGCAACTGCAGCGCGACCTGTCCGTTCTCCAAGGAGCCCTTCGTGATCCCGCGCCGCTCCATGCGGTACCTGCAGATGGGTCTCGAGAAGTCCCTGCGTGGCGACCTCGAGCCCTGGCTCTGCTACTACTGCGGCGAGTGCTCCGAGCAGTGTCCCCGCGGCGCCGAGCCCGGCGAGACCATGATGAGCCTGCGCCGGTGGCTCACCAGCCGCTACGACTTCACCGGCCTCGCCGGCCTGTTCTACCGCTCAACGCGGGCGGAGATCGCGGCCTTGGTGCTGGTCGCCCTGCTGACGGCCGCAGGACTGCTGGCCTACGGCTACATCTGGGGAGGCGGCGATCTCTCCGCGTTCGACGGAGGCGAGGGCCGGCGCCCCTTCCTGCCCGCGAGCGCGATCCACGTCTTCGACTGGGCCCTGGGACTCGGCTTCCTCGCGGTCCTCCTCGTCAACGTGGCGCGGATGTGGCACTTCACCATGCGCTCGCGGCGCAGCCCGAGGGTCTCGGCCGCAGCCTACCTGAAGCACGCCGTGCTGCTGCCCGTGCACTTCTTCAGCCAGAAGCGCTGGGCCGAGTGCAAGGAGACGACACCCTGGAAGATGCACCTCGGCCTGATGCTCGGCTACGTGACCATGCTCGTGCTGGTCATGTTCTTCCTGGAGCCCCTGCAGCACGGACCCGGGATCCGCTGGGAGGTGCACGCCTTCGGCTATCTGGCGACGGCCGGCCTGCTGGCAGGCACGATCTACGCGCTGCGCGGGAGGCTGCGGAAGAGCCGCTCCTCGCACCGGCACTCGCACGGCACCGACTGGGTCTTCCTGGGCCTGCTGCTCGCGGTGGTGGCAACCGGGGTGGTCCTGCACCTGACGCACCGCCTGGGCTACGGCACGGCCGCCAACGTGACCTACCTTGTGCACATGATGGCGGTGGTGCCCTGGCTGGCGCGCTACCCCTTCACAAAGTGGTCGCACCTCGTCTATCGGCCCCTCGCCATGTACTTCGCCGCGCTGCAATCGGAGGCGCTCACCTCGAGGGTGCGGGGGCAGGAGCAGCCGGCGGCCTTGGCCCGGGCGGCGTAGGAGGCAGCGGTGGCAGAGCCGAAGATCGGTGTCTTCATCTGCAGCTGCGGGACGAACATCAGCCACGTGGTGGACACCGAGGCGGTGCGAGAGCAGGCCCTCGTCCTGCCCGGCGTGGAGACGGCCCGCACCTATCGCTACATGTGCTCGAACCCGGGGCAGGAGATGATCGGCGCGGCGGTCCGTGAGCACGGCCTCGACCGCGTCGTCGTCGCCGCCTGCAGCCCGCGCATGCACGAGCGCACCTTCCGGGGGGCGTGCCGGGCTGCGGGCCTCAACCCCTACCTGTTCGAGATGGCGAACATCCGCGAACAGTGCAGCTGGGTGCACGCCGACCGCCCGGCTGCCACGTTGAAGGCCACGGCCCTGACGCGCGCGGCGGTGTTCCGGGTGGCACGCAACGAGCCGCTCGACGGGCTGACCGCGGAGATGTGCCCCACAACACTGGTGCTGGGCGGCGGGATCGCGGGGTTGACTGCGGCCCTGGAGCTCGCCGAGGGCGGCTATCCCGTCGTCCTCGTGGAGAGGAGCGACCGTCTCGGCGGGAACCTCGCCCGTGTGGACCTCACCGCGCCCTACCTGGACTCGGCCCGCGACCTGCTGACCGAGCGGATCACGCGGGTGCGGCGACACCACAACATCACGGTCATGCTGCACAGCCAGCTCAAGGCCCTCAGCGGCTTCGTCGGCAACTTCACCGCCACGGTGCAGACGGCGGACGGCGAAGCGCCGCGTACGATCGCCTTCCGGCTCGGCAACGTGGTGGTGGCGACCGGCTACCGGGAGTTCGACGCCTCCCGGATCACCCACTACGGCTGGGGCAAGCTGCCCAACGTCGTCACCTCCTTCGAGTTCGAGCGGATGCTGCGCAGCGGCCGCATCGAGACGAAGGACGGCCGGCCGCCCCGCTACGCGGCCATCATCCACTGCGTCGGCTCGCGCAGCCGCGAGTTCCACGGCTACTGCTCGCGAGTGTGCTGCATGACCGCGCTCAAGTACGCACAGGAGATCAAGAGCGCGGTGCCCGACTGCTACGTGTCGGACCTCTACATCGACATGCACGCCTTCGGCAAGGGCTGCGAGGACTTCTACAAGCGCGGCTCCGAGGCGAAGACGCTATTCCTGATGTACGGAAAGAACGAGCACCCGGTGATCCGCCGCGCCCCGCCCGGTGACGACTGCGAGATGCTGATCGAGGTCGACGAGCAGCTCTCCGGCGAGCGGATCGAGATCCCGGCCGACCTGGTGGTCCTGATGGTCGGCATGGAGGCACGCGAGGACTCCGCCGAGGTCGCTCACCTGGTCAACATCAGCCAGGACAAGGACGGCTGGTTCATCGAGAGCCACCCCAAGCTCGACCCGGTCGCGACCACCACCGAGGGCATCTACATCGCGGGGACCTGCGCCGCACCGAAGGACATCCCGGACACGGTCGCGCAGGCCCGGGCGGCGGCCGGGCGGATCCTGGCCCGGATCGCCCGCGGCCGCATCGAGATCGACGGCGTCTTCGCGGAGGTCCACGAGGAGCGCTGCTCGGGGTGCCGCATCTGCAATGAGCTGTGCCCGTACAGCGCCATCGAGTTCGACTCTGAGAAGAGGCGCAGCCACGTCATCGCCGCCGCCTGCAAGGCCTGCGGGGCGTGCGCGGCCGCCTGTCCGTCGGGGGCGGTCAAGGCCCGCCACTTCACCAGCGAGCAGGTCCTGGCGCAGGTCGAGGGCCTCCTGTCATGAGCCACGAACCTCAGATCGTCGGGTTCCTCTGCAACTGGTGCTCGTACGCTGGGGCGGACCTCGCCGGTACCAGCCGGATCCCGTACCCGCCCAACATCAGGGTGATCCGGGTGATGTGCTCGGCCCGGATCGAGCCCGAGTTCGTGGTGGAGGCTCTGGCCCGCGGCGCCGACGGCGTCCTCGTCTGCGGCTGCCACCCCGGCGACTGCCACTACTCGGAGGGCAACTACAAGGCCATGCGCCGCTTCCCCCTGTTGAAGCAGGTGCTGGAGGCCTACGGCGTCGAGAACGAGCGGGTCCGCCTGGAGTGGGTGAGCGCGAGCGAGGGCCAGCGCTTCGCGGAGATCGTGGCGGAGATGACGGAACGCCTGCGGGCATTGGGCCCCAGCCGCGTCAAGGCCGCCCTGCAGGCCGACATGCTGGAGAGGTGAGCCGTGAACGCCAGGAAGCTGCAGGTGGCGCTCTACTGGGGGGCGGCGTGCGGCGGGTGTGACGTCGCCGTCCTCGACACGGACGAGTTCGTCCTCGACCTGGCACAGGCTGCCGATATCCGCTTCTGGCCCATCGCGGTCGACGGCAAGTACTCCGACCTCGAGGCGATGGCGGACGGCGAGCTGGACCTGGCGCTCTTCAACGGCGCGGTGCGCAACAGCGAGAACGAGCAGGTGGCGAAGCTGCTCCGCGCCAAGAGCCGGATCCTGGTGGCCTTCGGCAGTTGCGCACACCTGGGGGGCATCCCCGGCCTCGCCAACCTCACCAGCAAGGACGACATCCTCGCCACCGTCTACCTGGGCAACCCCTCGCTGGAGCCGGGCAACCAGACCCTCCCCCAGCCTCGGACCGCCGTGAACGGTGGAGCGCTGGAGATCCCCACCTTCTACCGCCGGGTCTACCGGCTCTCCGACGTCGTGGACGTCGACTACTTCGTCCCCGGCTGTCCGCCGGCCCCGGCGCAGGTCAAGGCCGTCCTGCTGGCGGTGGTGGGCGGCCAACTGCCGCCGCGCAGGTCGGTGCTGGGGGCGGGCGAGAGGGCCCTCTGCGACGAGTGCCCTCGAGCGAAGTCCGAGAAGAAGGTGAAGCGCTTCTACCGGCCTCACCAGGTCGTCCAGGATCCCCAGCGCTGCCTGCTGGAGCAGGGGATCCTCTGCATGGGGCCGGCCACCCGGTCCGGCTGCGGCGTGCGCTGCCCGAACAGCAACCAGGGGTGCCGCGGCTGCTACGGCCCGCCGCCGGACGTCCGCGACCAGGGAGCCCGGTTCCTGAGCGCACTCGCTTCCATCGTCGACAGCAAGGACCCCACGGAGATCGAGGAGATCCTCGCAGGCCTGCCGGACTTCGCCAGCTTCGCCTACCGCTTCTCCGTACCCGCCTCGTCGCTGCAGAGGAGCCACCGGCCATGACCCGCACCGTCACCATCGATCCGATCACCCGTCTCGAGGGCCACGGCAAGGTGGAGATCTTCCTCGGCGACGACGGCGTGGTGCAGGACTGCTTCTTCCAGATCCCGGAGCTGCGCGGCTTCGAGCGCTTCGTGGTGGGCCGGCCGATCGAGGAGCTGCCCCGCATCGTGACCCGGATCTGCGGGGTCTGTCCGGCGAGCCATCACCTGGCGAGCGCGAAGGCGGTGGACGGCTGCTTCGGCGGCGAGGTGCCGGCGCTCGCGCACAAGCTGCGCGACATGTACTACCACGCCCACTACATCCACAGCCACATCGCCCACTTCTACGCGCTGGCGGCGCCGGACTTCGTCTGCGGCCCCGACGCCGACCCCGCCGTCCGCAACATTCTGGGCGTGGTGGCGAAGGTCGGCCTCGAGATCGGCGGCCGCGTGATCCGAGCGCGCTCGCTGGCCCAGACCATCCAGCGCACGATCGCCGGGCGCGCCACCCACCCGGTCTGGTGCCTGCCGGGAGGAGTCTCGAAGGGCCTGAGCTCCGCCGAGCTGGAGCAGATCCGGCCGATGGTCGGAGAGCTGGCCTCCTTCGCCGATTTCTCGCTCGGCGTCTTCCGCGACGTGGTGCTCGGCAACCCCGCCTACGTCGATCTCATCCTGCACGGGCCCTACACCCTGGACGTGCACAACATGGGGCTGGTGGACGAGACGAACGCCCCTAACTTCTACCACGGCCGGGTGAGGGTGGTGGACTTCGAGGGCCGCGAGATCTGCAAGTACTCGCCGGCCGAGTACCGGGAGCACGTGGCCGAGCACGTCGAGCCCTGGACCTACCTCAAGTTCCCGTACCTCAAGAAGCGCGGCTGGAAGGGCTTCACCGAGGGCCGGGACTCGAGCCTCTATTGCGCGACGCCGCTCGCCCGGCTCAACGTCGCGGACCGCATGGCGACGCCGCGTGCCCAGGAGGCGTACCAGGAGATGTTCTCCACCCTGGGCGGGCACCCCTGCCGGGCGCTCTTGGCCAACCACTGGGCGCGCCTGGTGGAGATGGTTCAGAACGCGGAGATGCTCGAGCGCTACTGCGCGGACCCGGAGATCACGGGCGACGGCTACCGCGTGGTGCCGCAGAGGATCACCGGCGAGGGCGTGGGCATCGTGGAGGCGATGCGGGGGACACTCACCCACCACTACACCTGCGACGAGAACGGCCTCTGCACCAGCGCCAACCTGATCGTGGGTACCACCAACAACAACGCTCCCATCCAGATGGTCACGAAGAAGGCGGCCCAGGCGCTGATCGGCCCCGGGAAGGAGCCGACTCCCGCCATCCTCAACATGATCGAGATGGCCTTCCGGGCCTTCGACCCCTGCTACAGCTGCGCCACCCACTCGCTGCCCGGGCAGATGCCGCTGCGGGTGGAGATCTACAAGGGGGGCGCGCTCCATCGCATCTTCGAGAGATGAAGACGCTTCTCCTCGGCCTGGGCAACCCGTACCTGTCGGACGATGCCGTCGGCCTGCGGCTGGCCGCGGCCCTGAGGGGGCCGTTGGCGGTGTACCCGGACCTCGACGTGGTCGAGGACTGCTCGGTGGGGGGCCTCGACCTGCTCGACGTCCTCTGTGGCTACCAGCGAGTCATCGTCCTCGACTCTCTGCGCGCGCGTGACGGCGTTCCCGGAGACTGGCACCACTTCACCGCCGAGGCTCTCCGGGAGACCGCGCACCTCGCTGGCGTCCACGACGCCAACTTCGCCACCGTTCTCGCGCTCGGACGCCGGCTGGGGCTGCCGCTGCCGGAGCCGAGGAACATCCACGTCTTCGCTGTCGAAATGGCGGACGGCCTCACCTTTTCGGAACGCATGAGCCCAAGGCTCGAGAGGAAGTTCCCCGCGTTCTCCGCGGCGATCCTCGACCGCGTCCGTGCCTTGTTGGACCACCCTGAGGTGGCGTGCGCCGGCCGCCACATCCGCACCCCGGCCTCCTTGCCGGCGACGTGACGAGACGCGCGCTCGCCCCGCGGCGCGCAGAGCTAGGAGAAGGACAGATGAGCCAAGCGACCCTTCCCACGCCAGGGGTCCAGGGGACCACCAACGGCACCAGGGATGCGCTGACCGTGACCGATCGCCGCACCGGGAAGAGCTACGAGATCTCCGTGGAGCACGGGACCATCCGCGCGATGGACCTGCGCCAGATCAAGACCGCCCCGGACGACTTCGGCCTGATGACCTACGACCCCGCCTTCATGAACACGGCGTCCTGCCGGAGCCGCATCACCTTCATCGACGGCGACCGTGGCATCCTGCGCTACCGGGGCTACCCCATCCAGCAGCTCGCCGAGAGCAGCAACTACCTGGAGGTGGCGTACCTGATCCTCAACGGCGAGCTGCCGACGAAGCCGCAGCACGACGAGTGGGTCCGTCGGATCACCCTTCACACCATGGTCCACGAGAACGTCAAGGACCTGATGATGGGCTTCCGCTACGACGCCCACCCCATGGGCATGCTCGCCTCGACAGTGGCGGCCCTCTCCACCTTCTACCCCGAGGCCAGGGAGGTCCACGACCCGCTCGAGCGCGGCCGGCACGTGGTCCGGCTGATCGCCAAGATCCCGACCCTCGCCGCCTTCGCCTACCGTCACTCGAAGGGCCTGCCCTACGTCTACCCGGACAACGACCTCTCGTACGCGGGCAACTTCCTGAGCATGATGTTCAAGGCCACCGAGCTGAAGTACCGGATCGACCCGGTGCTGGAGCGGGCGATGGACGTGCTGTTCATCCTCCACGCCGACCACGAACAGAACTGCTCCACTTCCGCCATGCGCGGGATCGGCTCCTCCCAGGTCGACCCCTACTGCGCCGCGGCCGGCGCCATCGGAGCGCTCTACGGCCCGCTCCACGGCGGGGCCAACGAGCAGGTCCTGCGCATGCTCCGGGAGATCGGCTCCAAGGACAAGATCCCGGGCTTCGTCAAGGAGGTCAAGGAGTCGGGCGGCGAGGTGAAGCTGATGGGCTTCGGCCACCGGGTCTACAAGAACTACGACCCGCGGGCCAAGGTGATCAAGGAGATGGCGGACAAGGTCTTCGAGGTCACCGGCCGGAACCCGCTCCTGGACATCGCCCTCGAGCTCGAGAGGATCGCGCTCTCGGACGAGTACTTCCTCAAGCGCAAGCTCTATCCCAACGTCGACTTCTACTCGGGCCTCATCTACCAGGCCATGGGCTTCCCGGTCGACATGTTCCCGGTGCTCTTCGCCATCGGCAGGATGTCGGGCTGGCTCGCCCAGTGGGAGGAGATGCTGGACGACAAGGAGCAGAAGATCGCGCGGCCGCGGCAGGTCTACCTGGGTGCGGGCGAGCGCAAGTTCGCCCCGATGCACAGGCGCCCCTGAGCGGGAGACGAGCGATGCGCAAGAAGATCACCGTCATCGGCGCCGGACGCGTCGGCGAGACCACGGCCCACATCCTGGCCGAGCGCAGCCTCGGCGACCTCGTCCTGGTGGACGTGGTGCCGAACCTGGCCGAGGGGAAGGCGCTCGACCTGATGCAGCTCCGCCCGATCCAAGGGGCGGACGTGACCATCACCGGAACCACCGGCTACGAGGCCACGCGTGGCTCGGATGTGGTGGTGGTGACCTCCGGCATGCCGCGCAAGCCGGGCGAGAGCCGGGAGGACCTGCTGAAGAAGAACATCGCCATCGTGCGGCCGGTGGCGGAGCAGGTGAAGAAGGCCTCGCCCGACGCCATCCTGATCATGGTGGCGAACCCTCTCGACACCATGACCTGGGTGGCGAGGAGTGTCACCGGCTGGCCGCGCGAGCGCGTCTTCGGCATGGCTGGCGTGCTCGACACCGCGCGCCTGCGCACGTTCGTGGCCATGGAGCTCGGCTGCTCGGTGAAGGACGTGACGGCCTTCGTCCTCGGGGGCCACGGCGACGAGATGGTTCCGGTGGTGCGCTACGCGTCGGTCGGAGGCATCCCCCTCGGCAGGCTGCTGGCGAAAGAGAAGATCGAGGCCATCGTCAAGCGGACTCGAGGCGCGGGCGGCGAGATCGTCAAGCTCCTCGGATTCAGCGCCTACTTCTCGCCGGCCGCGGCCGTGGCGGACATGGTGCAGGCCGTCGTCCATGACGAAAAGCGCGTGCTGCCGTGCTCCGCCTACCTCCAGGGAGAGTACGGCGTGCGCGACCTCTACCTCGGCGTTCCGGCCATGCTGGGGGCCGGGGGGATGGAGAGGGTCTTCGAGGTCGAGCTGGCGCCGGACGAGAAGGCAATGCTGAACGCCTCCATCCGCCTGTGCTCCGAGTCGATCGCCGAGGCGCGCGGCCTGCTCCTCGCCGAACCCTCCGCCGGCAGCTAGCCCTTGGCCTTCTTGAGGATCTCGACCGCGCGGTCGCCGTAGTACTTGACCACCAGACGGCTCCAGGCGTTCCCGGAGCGGGCGGTGGCGAGGAAGGCGTCGAGCTGCTCCTTGAGCAGCGGGCTCGTCTTGCGCACGGCCCAGCAGCCGCTCAGGGGGTCGCCGAGCGGGAAACCCACGCGGAGGTGCGGCCGGCGCTTCATCGCCAGCGCCAGGTCCGCCACCGGCATCACCACCGCGCCGATCTGGCCCTTCTCCAGCGCCTCGAACATCAGCACCTGGTTGTCGAGGAGCTTGAGCCGGTGCGGGGGGACGCCGGCCTTCTGCGCCGCCTCCACCCAGGACGACCCCGCCACCACGCCGACGTTGCGCTCCCGCAGCTGCTGGATGCTCACCACCGGCGGCGCCTGTGTATGCGAGCCGACGAAGAAGCGGACGGGGAACACCTCCTGGGTGAACGCCACCTGCTGGCGCCGTGCCTCGGTGTTCACCACGCCGATGATGAGGTCGGCCTCGTCGCGCTGGAGCATGGGGATCTCCTTCGTGAAGTCCTCCATCCTCTGCACGTCGATCGCGATCTTGTGGGCCTTGCAGAACGACTCGAGCAGCTCCCGTTCCAGCCCGGGCCCGTTCGGCGACTCCGGGTCGAAGCTGAACATCTCGGGGTACTCGTACGCGTAGGCGAGGACCCGCAGCCGGCCCCGGCCCTGGATCTCCGGCCAGTCCGAGGACGACGCGGCGACCGCCGAGCACAGCACACCGAGACAGGCCGCGGCCACGACGCTGCTTCCGGATCTCATCTGCCCCCCTCCGAGCAGGCGATTATCCAGGGTTCGCCGGCCATTTCAAGCGGATTCCTCGCGTCGGCACGATTGCACCGGTCCGACGCGCAATTCGGATCAGGGCCGCGAGGGCTGCAGCAGCGTGCCGCCCTGCCAGCGGCGCATCGTCGGCAGCGGCTGGTTGCGTCCGAGCGCGTTCCACTCCACGGTCCCGCTGGCGCCCGTCCAGGGCATGAGCGCGCGGACGGCGTCGCGGATGCGGGGACGGTTGAGCCCGGTGGCGCGCACAGCGGCGGCGACGAGACGCACGGCATCGTAGCCGTCCGCCGCCGCAGCGTCCGCAGGGCTGGACCACCGTCGCTGGTAGGCCTCGGCGAAGGCGCGCCACGGCGGGCGGGCGGCGTCGACCCAGGCCGGGGCAACCACGCCGTCGGCCGCGACGCCGGCCGCCCGCGCGAAGGCGGCCCGGCCGAGGGTGGCTCCGCCGATCACCTCGCCGCGGTAGCCGGCCCGGCGCAGCTCGGCGACGAGCCGGCCGGCCAGCGCGGAGCGGGCGAGAACGACGACGGCGGACGGCGGCGGCACGAGCAGCCGCCGCACCACATCGGGCAGGTCCGGGTCGACCTCGGGCATCTCGACGATGACCCGGGGCGCGAGCTGGCGCGCGCCGAGGACACGCTTCACCGCGACCAGCGCCGCGTGGGCGTCGTGGTCGGTGCCGGCGGCCACCGCGAAACCGCTGCCGCCGGCGTTCGAGGCGATGGCCCCGACGATCGCCGGCGCCAGCGCCTCGTCGGACGGAGGCAGCGAGAACAGCCAGGGCACGTTGGCGAGGTCGGCGGTGACGTCGGTGCTGCCCGGGCTCAGCAGCAGGAAGTACGACTTGAGCGCGATCTGCACCGCCAGGTGGGTGGTGTTGCCGTCGACGCCTCCCAGCACCGCCCAGGCCTGGGTCTCGTAGACCAGGCGGGTGACCTCCCGGACTCCGGCCTTCCATGGGCTCTCGGACCAGGCCGGCTGCAGGCGGAACGGCTTGCCGTGGTACCCGCCGGCGGCGTTCTCCTGCTCGAGCGCCAGCGCCGCGCCGCGCCAGAGCTCCCCGAACTCGGGGTGGTCGGGGTCACCCGGACCGAACCAGCCGAGGACCACCTCGCTGACCGGCGGCTCGGGCGCGTCGCGACCGGGGCCGCGGAAGTCGAGAGGCTCCTGCCCTGCCCGGTGGGAGGGCTCGTGCGGCGCCGGCGGCGAGCTCACGGCCGGACCCGCGAGCAGCAGGACGAGCGCGGGTCCGGCGAGCATCGCTACTTCCTGGCCGCCGTGGCCGCGGGCCTCGTGGCGGCCGCGACCGTCTCGGTGTCCCGGTTCAGCCGGTCACGAGGGGCCACGTATCCCTTGGGAATCCCGAGGTCGCTGCGCGAGGCGTAGTGCCAGCGGCCGTCCTTGAAGGTGGCGAGGTAGGTGTCCGAGACGTCGTCGAGGCAGGCTGAGAACACGATGTCGCCGGTGACGCCGGGCCAGGGGTGCGGCAGGAAGGCGACCACGTCGCGGATCTTCGCCCGGTTGAGGCCGGCCGCGTTGATCGCCCACAGCATGAGGTTCATGCCGTCGTAGGCGTGGGCGGCGTAGGTCTCGGCCTCCACGCCGAAGCGCTCGCGGTAGGCCTTCTTGAAGCGCTCGAGCTTGGGGTCCCTGCGCTCGGGGTTCCAGGGGAAGGCGGCCACCACGCCCTCGGCGTTCTTCCCGGCGATCTTGAGGAACTCCTCGCTGACGGTGCGGTCGCAGCCGTAGAACGGCTGGGTCATGCCCATCTCGCGCATGGTGTTGAGGATCTTCGCCCCCTCGATCGCGTCGCCCCAGTGCACGACCGCGTCCGGCTGCGAGTTCTTGACCCGCTCGACCTCGAGGCGGAAGTCCGTCTGCCCGAGCTTGTACGCCATCTCGATGGGAATCGGGTGCTCGAGCCGCCGCGCGCTGTCGCGGATCTCGCGCACGCCGAAGCGGCCGTAGCGGTTGCTGGAGCGGATGATCGCCACCTTCTTCAGCTTCAGCTTGCGGTACCAGTAGTCGGTGAGAAGGTACGCCTGCTGCCGGTCGTCGCCGATCACCCGGGCGACCCAGGGGATGTTGGTCTCGATGAAGGTGGGGTCGGTGTCGCCGGGATTGACCATCAGCACCTCGGCCTTCAGGGCCACGCGGATGGCGATGTGGCTGTTGGCGCCGTCGATGGTGCCGAGGATGCCCCAGACGCCTTCCTTGTAGGCCTGCTTGATGATCTCGTTGCCGGAGGAGCCCCACAGGCCGTTGTCGTTGCTGACCACCAGCTCGAACGGGATCCTCCGCTTCAGGTAGCCGCCGCGGGCGTTCCACTCCTCGACGGCGAGGCGCGAGCCCTGCAGCATCGGGATGCCGAGCGCCTCCTCGTGGCTCTTGCCGCCGGTGGCGACCGACACCGTCGCCATGATCGGCCCGATGAAGCCGACGTTGACGGTGTCGAGGTGCTCCGGCTCGGGCGTGGCGCGCCCCGGACCGTAGTACTGCATCTGCAGCAGGAAGTTCTCCTTGTACGGCTTCGCCCCGGAGAAGGGCTCGACGTCCTCGGGCGTGCCCGCGTAGTTCTCGTCCTTCCTCAGGTTGAGGTCCGGGGCCCGGTAGGCGCCCGCCGCGTCGATCTTCTTCAGCAGCTCGACGAGCTTCGGGTCGTCGAAGGGAATGAAGTCCGGTCTCGGGTCGACCGGCCGGGCGGCCTTGCTGCCGCGGTCCGCGGCGTGGACGGCCAGCCCGCCCAGCCCGAGCACCAGCGCAACGACGAACGCGAGCCTGCGCATGTCTACCTCCCGCCCTTGCCGCCACCCGGCAGGCCGGGCAGCGCCGTGCTCGGCCTCGCCTCGGGCGTCGGCTCCGGGGCCCGCTGCCCGTAGGCGTAGAGCGGCCGGTCCTTCGTCCCCGGGTAGTAGCCCTCGCCCAAGCCCCAGCCCAGGCCCTTCGCCGTGCCCACCCAGATGTCGTCGCCATCGACGTCGGCCGCGATCATGAAGCTGTGCGGGACGCCGACCGGCATGTCCACCCACTCCACCACCTTGCCGCCCACCGTCACCTTCGCGCGGCCGCGGCCCGTCTCCGGGTCGCGGGTGTAGGCGACCCAGGTCGCCGGGTCGGCCGGCCCGTCGACCACGATGCCGAGCCCCTTGTCCGAGCAGAAGAGGGCCTCCTGCGCGCTGCGGGCCTTGATGTTGTTGTTGAAGTCGGAGGGGAGCCCGCCTTCTTGTTCGGCGTACCCGCGCCAGTGGCGGCCGTCGTAGCGCGAGCCGCCGAAGTAGGTGGAGATCCACACCACGCCCTGCGCGGGGCTGGCGCCGGTGACGATCACATGGATGATGCCGTCGTCGCGGTAGAGGTCGATTTCCATCTCGCCGTCGGGGTCGGTGTACTCCTTCCAGTGGCCGGTGCGGATGTTGTACTCCAGCATCCCGGTGCCCCAGATGCCCAGGTACACGGAGTCCTTCCCGTCGTAGGCCGCGGAGTAGTTCCAGATCTCCTCCATCGGCGCGTTCTTCTCGGTGAACACCGTCCATTCGCCGGTCACCGTGTTGAGGCGAGAGGCGCCGGCGGTGGTGGCCGCCCAGACGTTGTCGTTCTCCACGGCCACGCCGTAGACCACGTCGTTGACCAGCCCGCTGTTCATCTGGTGCCAGTGGTCGAAGCGCCCGCCCGACAGCCGTGCCAGGCCGCCCCCGAACATGCCCAGCCAGACGTCGCCGGTCTTCTTGTCGACGTCGATGGCGGTGACGACCTTGAACGGCAGGCCGTCCTTCTCCTGCCAGGTCCGGACCACCTTGCCCGTCGGCTTGTCGATCAGGGCCAGCCCGTCCTCGGTGCCCACCCAGACCCGCGGCCCGTCCACCTTGACGGCCATGATGTGGTCGTTGGGCAGCCCGTCGGCCACGGTGAACTGCCTCCACTTCGTGTAGACGTACGGCAGCTTCGGGGAGGCCGCAGGGCCGGCCGGCTCCGGGGCGGCCAAAGCGGCCGTGGCCAGCAGCAGCGGCACGGCAATCATGAAACCAGTTCTCATCTTCTGCTCCCCGCCGTCACAGCGTCTTCAGGTACTCGATGAGGTCGTTGAGCTGGTCCTTGGTCATGTCGTTGGTCACGCCGTGCTTGTCGTAGGGGTTGTGCATGGTCCAGATCTCCTCCAGCGTGTTGGCCATCCCGTTGTGGAGGTAGGGAGCCGAGTCGTAGATGTTGTTGAGGTGCGGCACGTCGAACTTGCCCGAATGGGTGTCCAGCGCTTGGTTGGTGCCCACGTCGCGCTGCTGCCGGTCGGTGAAGTAGGGCGGGAAGTGGCAGTAGACGCAGCGGCCCTCGTTCGCGATCTCGCGGCCGTCGTTCGTGCGCGAGCGCTCGAACAGGATCTTGCCGCGGCGCTGGGCCTCGGTGAGCGGCGCGCCCAGCGCACGATAGCGGTTGGGCGGGCGCGGGATGGTGACCGTGTAGTCGTTGAGCGCCCGCAGCTGCTCGGGGTCGAAGGGGGCCAGTCGGGTGAAGAAGACGGCCAGCCGCGCCCCGCACTGGCGAGCCAGTGTCGGGTTGGTGCCCTCCCACTTGAAGGGGTCGGTGTCGTAGATGCCGCGCAGGGTGCGGTTGTCGACCGGGTTGACGCCGATGCCGTCGGCCTCGATGTCGTAGGTGAGCCCGTCCACGTGGCCGTCGGGGTGGCAGGTCGCGCAGGCAAACTGGCGCTGGAAGGTGATGTCGGCGCTGTGGAAGAGCCGCTCGCCCCAGCGGATGTGGGTGCGCTGCCTCGGCCCGCCCAGGTCCACCCGGGTGACCGGCTGCAGCGTCTTCACGTCGATCACCGAGAGCGAGTCGTCGAGGGTGTTGGCGACCCAGGCGGTCGCCCCGTCGGGCGCCACCGCGATGCCGCGCGGGTTGTCCTTCACCGGCACCCGCGCGACCACGAACTCGGCCGAGGCTCCCAGCCAGTTGGGCAGGAGGTCCCGCCGCTCGGCGTCGGACATGCGCCGGACGAGAGCCACCAGCTTCGCCGTGTCGATGACCGCCACCAGGTTGGTGCCGGCGCTGGTGACCAGGGCCCGGCTGCCGTCCGGCGTGAAGGCGACGTCGGTGACGTCCGCGAAGTAGCGCTGGGGCTGGTCGAGCAGCACCTGATCGACCCGCCCGTCCTTCCACACCACCGCCAGGCCGTTGGTGATGGTCCAGCCCTGCAGGATGCGGGTCATCGGCACCAGGTTCTTGGTGCGGTTCAGGGTGGCGAGGGCGTACTCGCCGCTCGGGTGCCAGGCGATGCCCAGCAGCAGGTTCGCCTCCGGCACGGCCATGCGGTTCGTCACCTTCTGGGTGGAGACGTCGAGCGCCGTGACCTCGGAAACGGGTGCCGTGCGGAAGCCGCCCAGGCGGGAGAGCGCGTTCGTCACCAGGAGCGTGCGGCGATCCGGTGACAGCGCGGCGGCCCAGGGGTAGCGGCTGGCGGCGAGGCGCTTGGTCTCCTTGCCGCTGGCCAGGTCGATCACCGACACCGCGTCGATGCCGGTGCCCATCACGAAGACGGCCTTCCCCTCCGGGCCCGCCGCCACGCCGTGCGGCTCGTCGGAGACGGGGATCGTCTTCACCACCTTGCGGCTGGCCACGTCGACCACGGCCAGCGCGTCGTCGCGGCGGGCCGTCACGTACGCGGTCCGGCCGTCGGGGCTGAAGGCCACGCCCGTCGCCTGGCTGCCCACCGGGATCTCCGCGAGCCTCACGCGCCTGGCGGCGTCGACCACGATCACGCTGCCGGAGGACTCGCAGGCGACCCAGACCTCACGGCCATCGGGGGTGAAGGCGAGGTTGATCGGGTTCTTGTACTCGACCTGCAGCTCCTCCAGAAGGACCCGGGCGCCCTTCGAGCGCGCGCTCCCGTACTGTTCCTCGAGTTCGTTGAACTGGCTGGTGGCGGCGAGGGCCGTGCGCCGGCCGACCGCCTCCAGCAGCGGCTCCGGCTTCAGCGGGTGGGCGATCTTCGCCTTCGCCGTCTTGAAGTCGAACGGCTTGCCGTGCGCCTTGGCGTGGCAGGCGGCGCAGGTCGCCTGCGTCACCGGCCTGAGGCCGGCCTTCTTCGCGGCCGGGCGGTCGCGCATCACCGGCTCGCTCATGTACTCGCTGCCGGCCCCGTGGCAGGACTCGCAGCCCACGCCCTCCATGAGGTCGTAGGTCCTGGTGACCGCGGCCCCGGGGCCGCCGCCGGTGACGTGGCACTTGAGGCAGGCCGGCGCCAGCTGCGGCTCCTCGCTCACGCCCATCGCCTTCGCGATCGCGCCGGCCTTCGCGGTCGAAAGCACCGCGTACGCCTGGGCGTGCGGGCCCAACCGCCACAGGCTGAGCTGGTAGCCCATGCTCGGGCCCTGGTGGCAGGCGCCGCAGGCGTGGGAGCCGACGTACTTCGGGCCGGGTGCGGTCGCCGGTGTCAGCTCCGCGGCGGGGTTCGGCGCGGGGCTCGAGCCCTTCGGCACCGGGTGGGCCAGGCGCTCCCAGGCCTCGTCCACGTTGATGGCGGGTCTCTGGTGCACGGCCGCGTGCGAGCCCTTGACGTAGTGGCAGACGGCGCAGTCGCGCTTGGTGAACCTGCGCAGGCCGGCCCGGCGCGCGGCCTCCTTGTCCTTCATCACCTTCTCGTCCATGTACTCGCTGCCCGGGCCGTGGCACTTCTCGCACTGCACGCCGTCCTCCAGGCGGAAGGCGGGGTCGCGTTCCCACTTCTCGGAGTCGGCCGCCGTCGCGTGACAGCCGAGGCAGATGGGCGTCTTCTCCGGCTCGTCGAGGATGCCGGCGAGGCGCGCCATGGCCTTCGCCTCCGGCAGCGCCAGCGCGGCCCAGGCCTGCGAGTGCGCGGTTGCCAGCCAGTGGCTGTACTGGTTGCCGGCCTCCCTGCCCTCGTGGCAGCGGGCGCAGGCGCGCGCCCCCACGTAGATCGGCTGCTTCTGCGCCTGGGCGCGCGAGGCGACGGGGAACGACAGGACGGCCGCCACGCCCGCCGCGACCAGGACGATCCGCGCGCGTCCCATGCGGGCCTCCCTACTTCTTCCCCTGCTGGAGGCGCAGGATCTGGTCGGCCTTGACGTCGGTCCACTCGTCCGTGGTCCCGTCGGGCCAGCGCACCTGCACCCGCTCGGCCCTGCCGGCGGCGCCGAGGCCGAAGTGGGCGCGCGCGTCGCCCTGCGAGAGGTAGCCGTTCACGCCGATCAGGTCCTGGAACTGCGCGCGGCCGCCCGCGGTGACGGTGATCCGGGCGCCGATGGCGGTGCGGACGCCGTTCTTCGTCCGCGCGTCCACCTTCAGCCAGTGGTTGCCGGTGCCGCCCAGGTTGCGCAGCAGGTGCGGCGGTCCGGAGGTGTCCACCACCACGATGTCGACGTTGCCGTCGTCGTCGAAGTCGGCCCAGGTGGCGCCCCGGCTCGACCACTTGGCGCGGAAGAACTCGCCCGAGTCGTCGGCCACGTCCAGGAAGCGGCCCCTGCCGTCGTTGCGCGCCAGCACCGCGTTCTCCGGGTACTCGTGGTGGGAGTCGCCGTTCGCGATGAAGACGTCGGTGTGGCCGTCGTTGTCGAGGTCCTGCACCACGGCGCCCCAGCCGGTGAACTGGCCGCAGATGAGGGCGAGGCCGGAGCGGTCCTCCAGGTCCACCCAGAAGTCGCCCTGCCGCGAGTGCAACGTGCCGTAGTCCATGTCGGGAACCAGGATGTCGAGGTTGTTGTCGCCCACCAGGTCGGCGGCCGCCGGTCCCATCGAGGAGACGCCCTGCCCGTTCTGCCCCAGCGCCAGCCCCAGCTCGAACGCGCGCTCGACGAAGGTGCCGTCGTGCCTGTTCTCGTAGTAGTAGCTCTCCATGGAGTCGTTGGCGACGTAGAGGTCGGGCCAGCCGTCGTCGTTGAAGTCCGCCGCCACCGCGCTCATGGCCCGCCCGTTGGGGTTGTAGACGCCGGCCTTCTTCGTCACGTCGGTGAAGGTGCCGTCGCCGTTGTTGTGGTAGAGCGTGCAGGAGACGCCGTTGTAGCTGAGCGGACCGGGGTAGCCCTGGGCCGCGTAGTAGGAGCGGAACTTCCCCTCGTCGTACTCGAGGTAGTTGGCGACGAACAGGTCCAGGTAGCCGTCGCGGTCGTAGTCGACCCAGACCCCGTTGAGCGCCCAGCGGCTGTCGGAGAGGCCGGCCTTCTCGGTGACCTCGGTGAAGGTGCCGTTGCCGTTGTTGTGGTACAGCTCCGGCCCCTTGTAGGTGAGGACCAGCAGGTCGATCTTCCCGTCGTTGTCGTAGTCGGCGGCCGAGCAGCCGAAGGCGAAGTTGCGCCCGGCGACACCGGCCTTCTCGGTCACGTCCTCGAACTGGAAGTCCCCCTTGTTGCGGTAGAGGGCGTTGTGCAGCTGGCCGATCAGGTCGCGGCCGCGGTTGTCGCTGACCGTGGTCTCCCAGCGGCCCTGCGGGAAATAGATGTCGAGCCTGCCGTCGCCGTCGTAGTCGAAGACGCAGGCGCCGGAGCCGGTGCCCTCGACGATGTTGCTGAGCTCGTGGTCGCCGAAGCTGCGCTGCCAGGTGATGCCGGACTTCGGCAGCAGGTCCACGAAGGTGGGCAGCTTGCCGGGCGCGACGGCCGGCGGTTGCGCCTGCGCGGCCGCGGCTGCCGCCACGGCGGACAGGACGACGACGAGCGAGCTGGGCCTCATGGCTGGCCTCCCAGGTCGATCCACTCGATCAGCGCCCGGACCTCGTCGGGCGAGAGCGTCCCCGGCTTCGTCGCCCTCTTCGGCCCCGGCAGCGACGCCTCCGAGTCCCAGGGCCGCGCGGTGTTGCGGCCCAGCACGTGCCACATCAGCCGGCTGCGTCTCGCCTCGCCGGGCGTGACCATCCCCTCGCCGTCGAGCCGCGGCCCCTGGCCGCCCGGACCGTGGCAGGTCAGGCACTTCGCCTGCAGGATCGGCTTCACGTCCTCCGAGTAGCGGACCGTGCGCCGCTTCTCGGGCGGCTGGTCGAGCAGGGGCGCCGGCGACTGAACCGCCTTCACGAACCGGTTCGGCGGCGTGCGCTCCGGGTCCTCGTGGCAGCCGACACAGCCCTGGGCGGCGTGGTTGCGGACCCACAGCCAGGCCGAGCTGCGGATCGCCAGGCCGTCGGCGTCGAGGAGCTGCAGCTGCACCGGCGTGTTCGCGGGGACCTGCACCTGGAATGAGCCGTCCTCGGCGAGGGGGATGGTGCCCAGCAGCCGGCGCCAGGGCGGCTGCGCGGCCCGGGGCACGCCCTCGACCACGCGCAGGCTCCTGGCGGAGCCCGGCGGCAGCTGGTCCCCGAGGTCGTGGATGTTGACGTCGATCGTGTAGAGCTTGCCGGCGGCATCGTCCTCGCGCACGACGCTCGAGCGCGCGTCCGGCATCGGGCGCGGCGCCAGCAGCCGGGCCTGCAGCGAGTGCCAGGCGGGATCCTCGATCACCTTCTCCCGCGCCCTCGTCTTCGGGTCGAAGCGCTGGATGGTGAAGGTCGCGGCGGCGTCCTTGCGCCAGGAGACCAGCAGCCGCCCGTCGGGCAGGGCGGAGGGCGCGCGGAAGAGGCCGTCGCCGTCCCCGCTCAGCGCCTGGTACGTGTGCAGCGGGCGCATCTGGTCGACGGCGGCCAGCCGGCCGGCGCCGTCGCCGCCGACCGAGTCGGACTCGACGAACACCACCCGGCCGTCCGCGGTCGGCGCCGGCATCTGCGCGACGCGCAGCCCCTGCTCGCCGGCGTAGGTCTGGTAGTCGGTCCCGTCCTCGTTGACGCCGAGCAGGGCCACCCGCCCCTGCGTAGCGCGGGCCGGGTCGTGGCGCAGCCAGCCGGCGTAGACCATGCGCCCGTCCGGCAGGATCACCGGGTCGAGGTCGTTCGAGAGGTTGTAGGTCAGCCGCCGCAGCGCGCTGCCGTCGGTCTTGCAGGACCAGAGGCTGGTGTTCGGGGCCACCCCGGCCTCGTCGATCTGGTCCGGGTCCGTGCCGACGAAGCCGACCTGCACCCAGGGCTCCACGTTGGTGGGGGTGATCGTGTAGATGGTCGACTGGTAGACGGGCTGGCGCGCCCCCGCCTTGCCGCAGGTGATCCTCCGCGCGTCGCTGCCGTCGGCCCTCATCTCCCAGACGCACCAGGGATCGGCCTTCTCCTTCTTCGCCGCGAACAGGATCGACTGCCCGTCGAAGGAGACGTCGGGATCGGCCGCGCTGTCGAAGCCGGCGGTGAGCAGGTGCGTGCTGCCGTCGGCGGAGACCAGCAGGAGGCGTCCGCCCTCGCCCAGCGGGGCGCGCAGCGTCCCCCCGGCCAGGGACGCGGCCGGCAGCGCCGCGGCGGGCACCTGCGCCACCACGACCGGCGGCGGCACCGGCCGGGGTGGCGTCGGTGTCGCCGCTCCCGCGCCCAGCAACGCCAGCACCGCGGCCGCGCCGAGCGCGGCCACTCGCCGGCCGCTCACCGGCCGGCCCCGCGCACGACGGCGGTGGCGTCGATCTCGAACAGCAGGTCCGGACGGCAGACGTCCGCCACGCAGGTGACCATCGGCGCGTTGACCAGCCCCGACCCGGCGGCGATCTCGCGGAACGAGCGCAGGTCGCAGGGGTTCTTCAGGAACGCGGTGGCCTGCTGCACGTCCCCGAGCCGCGCGCCCGCGCCCTCCAGCAGCGCCGCCACCGCCTCCAGCGTGAAGCGCGTCTGGGCCTCGAAGTCGCCGACGTGCACGGTGGCGCCGCGCTCGTCGATGGCGGCGGTGCCCGAGACCAGGATCAGGCGCGACTCGCCGAGCGTCAGCTCCATCGCCCGGGCGAAGGCGGAGCCGTACTCGGTCGCCTCGTTCTGCCTGCGGTTGTGCAGCCGCCGCAGCGAGCAGCGGCGGCCGGGCCGCGGCTGCACGGCGACGAGGTCCAGCGCGCACCAGCCGCCCCGCGCGTTGCGGCCCTCGATGCCGGTGCTGGCCGGGATCTTGCCGTCGCCGCTCGGCCCGGTGAGGCCCATCCGGCGGAAGGCCTGGTTGCGGACCGCGTTGAAGGGACCGTACCAGTCGAGGATGTCGCGCAGGTAGAACCAGGTCCGCGCCACGTCGCGGAAGGAGAAGCCCTCGCGGGCCAGCAGTTGCTCGGCCGCCTCGATCGCCGCGCCGGCCTCCTCGGCCGGCCCCGGCGCCAGCCGGTCCGCGCCGCGGCGGCCGACGTCGGACAGCCCCAGCAGCCGCGCCTCCGCCGTCTCCACCAGGGCGCCGTACGCGCGGTCTCCCTCCGCCAGCGTGAGCGCCTGCCCGCGGGCGGCGACGACGTGGATGCCGGCGAGCCCGGCCTGTTCGGCCGGCGAGCCCTCCACGAAGGTGGCCGGCACCGGCCAGTCCACCCCCGCGGCGCGCAACGCGTCCGCGCGCGCCCGCGACACCGCCGGCGCCACCTGCAGGTCGCCGAACACCCGCTCCTGCAGCGGGACGAGGCCCCGCTCGACGGCCGCCGCCACCAGCGCGGCGTAGGCGCGCTCGGCGGCCCCAGGCAGGCGCGCGGCCTGCTCGGCCGTCCAGGAGAGCAGCGCGAGGTCCTGGCCGACGGCGCTGACGGTGACGGCGGCGTCGCTGCGGGTGTCGCTCATGGTCAGCATCAAGACGTACTCCTTGGTGGCGCGTCAAGCCCGCCTCGGCGGCCGGAAAGGGGGAGCGCGCGATCGCGACGAAAGAACGAGATGGAGGTTGCCCGCGTCGGCGGGGCCGGTCAATGAAGCGCATGAATCATGCGACGTCGATTTCGACCAATATCGACGCGGGTGGGACGCACTTCGTCCCGTACTAATTCCTACGCTCCCGCATAAAAGCTGTTGTTGACCGGCCGGGCGGGCGGCACGTAGGATCCCGGCCTGGCGAAACGCCTCGCCGGCCGTTCGTGGCCAGGAGCCTTCTCCATGAGCAACAGCGTGCGGGTGGTCAACATCCGGGATTGCGCGATCGGCGGCGCCGAGCTGATGGTGATGGCGGGCCCCTGCTCGATCGAGTCGCGCGAGCAGATCCTCCATTGCGCCGAGGTGGTGGCCGGCTGCGGCGGCCGCTTCCTGCGCGGCGGCGCCTTCAAGGTGCGCACCGCGCCCACGGCCTTCCAGGGCCTGGGCTGGGACGGCTGGAAGCTCCTGCGGGAGGCGGCCGACGCCCACGGCCTGCTGACCGTCAGCGAGATCCTGAGCGAGGAGCAGATCGAGCCGGCGCGCCGCTACGTCGACTTCGCCCAGATCGGCAGCCGCAACATGCAGAACATCCCGCTGCTGAAGGCGCTGGGCCGCTCGCGGATGCCGGTCCTGCTCAAGCGTGGCTTCGGCTGCACGATCGACGAGTGGATCCACGCCGCCGAGTACGTTCTGGGCGAGGGCAACGAGCACGTGGTGCTGTGCGAGCGCGGTATCCGCACCTTCGAGACCGCGACCCGTTTCACCCTCGACGTGGCGGCGGTGCCGATCGCGAAGGCGCGGCTGGGGCTGCCCGTCGTCATCGACCCCTCGCACGCCGCAGGCAAGCGCGACTGGGTCGAGTGCCTGACGCTGAGCGGCGTCGCCTCCGGCGCCGACGGCCTGCTGATCGAGACTCACCCCGACCCGGGCAAGGCGCTCTCCGACGGGCCCCAGGCCGTGGTCCTCTCGGAGCTGCCGGCGCTGGTCGAGAAGGCCCGCCGCGTGGCCCAAGCGCTCGGCCGCACGGTCGCGGCCGGCACCCGCCAGCCCGTCGCCGCCGCCTGAGGCCCTCTAGAACCGGGTCTCGCCGACGACGAGCGGCCGCAGGCCCGACGGCAGCTGCAGGCGCCCGGCGAGGCCGGGCGGCAGCACGACGCGGCCGTGGATCGCGCCTTCCTTCTGCTCGGCCTCGACCACGATCTCGCCGCCCGCGGGGTGGACGAGGCGGCCCGAGGCGTGCTCGAGCCCGCCGAGCATCGGCGTGACATCGACCTGCCGGAAGCCCCAGCCGGACGGCCGGATGCCGAGGAGCGTCGCGAAGAAGTGGTAGAGCGGGTGCGACCCCCAGGCGTGGCAGTCGGAGCGCGTCGGCTCCGCGCTCTCGATGGGCGTGCGCAGGCCGTTTCTCCGCATCTGCGACCACGGCGAGAGCCGGTCGAGGACCACCTCGGGCCGCCGCAGGAGCCGCGCCGCCTCGAAGAGGTAGTGCAGCGTGTGGACGTCGGACCGCGTGCCCGCCTCGCCGCCGAAGAGCCCGCGCGCGAGGCGCTCACGGCGCGCCGCCGGACACGTCCCGCCCAGCAGCGCGATCGACTGCACCAGCTCGCTGGTGACGCGCCCGCCGGGCTCGTCGCTGTAGAGGCCGGCCGCCTCGAGCCAGAACACGCGGTCGGCGGCGGCGGCGAGGGCGGCGGCGTGGCGGCGCCAGCGCGCCCCGGGCTCGGGCTCTCCGAAGCCGTCCTCCAGCTCGGCCGCGAGACGGAGCGTCCACACCAGCAGCCAGTTCGTCAGCGCGCTCACCTCCGGCTCGCGCGTCCCCTCGCTGTCGTTCCAGCCCTCGGGCGTCGCCGCCACGCCCTGCGACGTGCGTCGGGAGACGAACGCCTCCAGCACCGCGCGCACGCCGGGCAGCAGCGAGCGGACGAAGCCCGGGTCGTCCCGCCAGCGGGCGTAGTCGTGGACGGCGCCGATCCAGATGAGCGAGAACCAGGGGATGAACTGCGGCTCGCGCACGGGGTAGCGCGACTCCGTGAGCCCGCAGGCGTGGCGGGACGCGTCGACGAGGTAGAGGCCCTTCCGCGTGAGGCGGTCGTCGCGCGTCATCACGTACTGGACGAGCGCCTCCAGGCGCAGGTCGCCCAGGTACTGCATCTGCTCGAAGTAGGGGCAGTCGAAGAAGGTCTCGTGCGCGCAGGCCTGCATCCCGCGGACGAGCAGAGGGAGCACGGAGACGAGCGCGGCGTCGCTGCAGCTCCAGCGGCTCTCCAGCTCCAGGGGGTAGCGGGTCTCCGCGAGCGCCAGCCGGTCGATCCGGAGCGGCTCGCCGGCCGTCTCCACGACGATCTCCAGGTAGCGGCCGCTGGCGAACCACAGCGATTCGAACAGCCGCCGCTCGCCGCCGTCGGGCCGGAAGCGGTCGCCCATGCCGAAGAAGAACTTCCCCTCGATCTCGTCGCGGTTGCCCTTGACGAACTTCCACCGGTCCGGCTGCTCGCGCAGGCCCTCGGCGAGCTGCAGGCGGACGAGACCTCCCTTCCCGCCCGAGGCCACCAGCTCGGGGTAGGCGCAGACGTAGTCCTCCAGGTCGACGATCACGCGGCGTCGCGTGTGCGCCGGGATCTCGACCGGCGCCTGGCCCGCGAGCATCCCCTCCCAGGAGGCCGCCTCGGCCGCGAGGTGGTCGGCGGCACGGACGGGGACCGGCAGCGTGTCCAGCGAGGGCACCGCGGCCACGTGGCGCACGCGTCCGCGCGTCCAGGGGCGCTCGATCATGGCCGGCAGCGTTCCCGCCTGCAGGTAGCGGGAGGGAGCGATGCCGTAGGCGAGGAGCGCGCTCGCCGCCTGCTCCTGCCGAGCCACCGGCCGCCAGCCCTCGCCCAGCCCCCGCTCGAAGCCCCAGGGGAAGACCTCGCCTTCGACGGTCACCGGCGCCGCGAGGCCCCACACGTAGACGGGCGGCTCGACCGCGTACCCGGACAGCGGCTTCGCCTCCCAGGCGGCGACGCCGGTGTCGAGCCGCTTCGACGCGGGACCTTCGGCGGCGAGGAGGAAGCCCGGGTGCACCTGGAACTGCGCCAGCGGCGCGAACGGTCCCAGCGAGAAGACGCGCGCCAGCAGCACGTGGGCGCCGGCCTCGGGCGCGACGTCGACCGTGTCGTAGAACCAGTGCTCGACGGTCCCGCGCTCGGGGCCGCGGGCGATCCGTCGGCCGTCGAGGAACAGCTCGTAGCGCTCGTCCGCGCTCACCCGCAGCCGCACCTGGCCGGCGCGCGGCCAATCGAAGCGCAGGCGGTACGCGGTCACCACCGGCGGCTGGCAGGCGTCGGCGCAGCCCACCCACCACGCCGGCCACGACCCCTGCCGGTCCCAGGGCGCCTTCTCGAACAGCGGCGGGAAGGGCGATCCCGTGGCATCCGCGGCGCGCGGGGCTGCCGGCGCGGCGGCGGCTCCCGCGCTCGCGAGACCCGCCGGAGCCAGCGCGCTGCCCAGCACGGCCGCCGAGGCCTTCAGCACCTCGCGTCGGCGCAGCGTCCCTGCCCCGTCCTGCCGCCGACCGTCACCCTGGCTCTTCTTCATGGCGGCCGCCGGGCTAGGGCGAGGGCGAGCCCCCCGCCTGCTGGCGCACCTTCTCCGCCTCCTCGCGCGCCTTCTGGGCGGCGTTGAGGCGCTGGACGACGGCCTGCTCGCGCACCCCGTCTTCCCGCCGGCCGAGCCGGAAGTAGACCATCGCCAGCGTGACGTGGGCCTCCGTGAACGACGGCTCCTCCTTCACCAGCGGCTCGAGCGCCTGGCGGGCCGTCTCCAGCTCGGCCTTCGCCACGTGGCACAGCGCGAGCTGGTAGCGCGCGCCGGGGTCGCCCGGCCGCAGCAGCAGGGCCTTCCTCACGTGCTCGAGCGCCTCGTCGTTGCGGCCGTCCTGCCGCAGCAGCAGCGCCAGCAGCAGGTGTGCGTCGAAGTGGTTGGGGTTGATCTCGATCTCGCGGCGCAGCGCGGCCATCGCGCCGGGGGCGTCGCCCATCTTGACCAGCACCTCGCCCAGGATGGCGTTGGCGCTGGGCAGCTGCGGGTCGAGCTCCAGCGCCCGGCGCAGCTCCTTCTCGGCGGCGATGTCGTCGCTCGCCTCCCGGCTGGCGATGGCCAGCACCAGGTGGGCCTCGGCCGAGTCGCCGCGGCGCAGGATGCGGTCGAGCACCCGCTGGCCGCGCTGGTACTGCCGGTCGCGCATCAGCGCGGTGCCGATCATGTAGAGGATGGCCGGGTTCTCGGGGTCCTTCTCCAGCAGCGGGTCGAGGATCGCGATCACCCGCTTCCACTCGCCGAGCTGCAGCCGGCAGTCGGCCAGCAGCAGCGGAGCCTGCGGGTGGTCGGGCTGCGCCTGCAGCACCGCCGCGAGCTCGTCCGCGGCGTCGCGCGTGCGGCCGGCCTTGTACAGCGCGACCGCCAGGTTGTAGCGGATGGCGGCCGCCGGGGCGGCGTCGGGGTGCGCGGCCAGCGCCTGCCGGTACTGCTCGACCGCCTTCTCGAAGTCGCCGAGCTGCGCGTAGAGGACGCCGAGGTTCGAGCGCGCCTGCCAGCTCCCCGGCGCCAGCTGCAGGAAGCGCCGGTACTCGCCGGCAGCCGCCTCGAGCTGCCCCTGCTTCTGCAGCTCCAGCGCGTGGGCGGCGATCGCCGCGGGCTCCTGTGCCGGCGCGTCCGCCGGCGGCGCGGCGAGGAGGAGGAGGAGGGACACCAACCGCATCACGCGGCTATTGTGAACCACCCCGGGGCGGGGCGTGCCCGCCGCCGCCCCTTCGGGCGCACAATTGCCCCGACATGGCCATGACCCGACCCTGCAGCCGCCGCCACTTCCTCCGCCTCGCCGCCACCGCCCCGCTGGCCGTCCACGCGGGCTGCGGGGGCAGCTCGTCCACCAGCTCCTCGCCCAGCCCGACGCCGAGCGGCGCGGACGCCACCGTCGCCCTCGTCCGGGCGAACGCCTACGGAGGCGTGGGCTCGGCCGCGCTGCGGGAAGCGCTGCAGCTGCTGGGTGGCGTGGGCGCGCTGGTCCGCGGGAAGACCGTCACCATCAAGGTGAACATGACCGGCTGGCCGATGCAGCCCCTGTTCGGCCGCAGCCCCGGCGAGAGCTACGTCACCAACGGCGAGCTGGCGTTCGCGCTGGCCGACATCTTCATCGAGAACGGCGCCACCCGGATCCGCATCGTCGACTCCGAGGCGGCCGCGCTGCCGCTCGAGGACGTGCTGGCGGCCGCGGGCTGGGACGTCAGCGCCCTGCAGGCGCTGCCGAACCTGGAGATGGAGAACACCCGCAACCTCGGCCAGGGCTCGCGCTACGCGACGCTCGCGGTTCCCGACGGCGGCCGCATCTTCTCCTCCTTCGAGGTGAACCACTCCTACGCGGACACCGACGTGTTCGTGTCGCTGTGCAAGATGAAGGAGCACGCCACCGCCGCGGGGCTGACCCTGTCGATGAAGAACCTGTTCGGCATCACCCCGAACTCGCTGTACGGCCTGGGCGGCCCGGCGGAGGACAACCTCGGCTACCGCGGGCCGATCCACGGCCAGGCGGAGGGCTGGACGCGCCTGCTGCCGGGCGAGAAGCCGGGATTCGAGACGCAGCCGGTCGGAGTGCGGGTGCCCCGGACGATCGTCGACGAGAACCTGGCGCGGCCGGTGCACCTGGCGGTGGTCGACGGCGTCCGCACGATCCGCGGCGGCGAGGGCTGGTGGAACACGGGCATCGCGGCGATCGACCCCGGGGTGATCGTGGCCGGCTGGAACCCGGTGGCGACGGACGCGGTGGCGGCGGCGGTGATGGGCTTCGACCCGCGCGCGCCGAACGGCACCACGCCGTTCGAGAACCGGGAGAACCACCTGCTGATCGCCGAGCAGGCGGGCCTCGGCACCGCCGACCTCACCCGGATCGAGGTGCGGGGCGCCGCGATCGCCGACGTCCGCACGCCGTTCCGCGCCTCCTCCTGGCGGCCGCAGCCCCTCCCGCTCCCCGGCGCGCCGGTCGGCTAGCGCCGTCGCCGTCCGCTCCGCGCCGGCGGCGTCAGCGCGTCAGCATGTGCCGGGCCGGGACCACGATCACCGAGCCGGTGCCGAGAGCGCGGCGGATCGCCGCCTCGAAGCAGTGGAGGTGGAACAGCCTCGCCCCGACCCTGACCTTCTCCTCGGCGGAGCCGAACGTGAGATGACAGCCAGTGCAGTACATGACCTCTCTCCTTCCTCCGCGACCCTCCGGTCGCCGCTTCCCCGGGAACTCCTGGGACCTTGCAGGGAGAGACGGGGCCGGTCGGCGGGGGGTTGGTGCTCGCCGTCACCTGGTGTCCGAGGTCACAACTCCATGTCCGAAAACGACTAGTCAGGCGGCGAAGCGCTGCGTAACCTGTCTGTCATGGAGACCGTCGCCGCCCTTCCCGCCCGGGCCGTGCTCGACCGGGCCCGGCGAGCCCGGGACCCGCGGTTCGACGGCCGCTTCTTCGTCGGCGTGACCTCGACCGGCATCTACTGCCGGCCGGTCTGCCCGGCCTCCACCCCTCGGGCGGCCCACGTGCGCTACTTCCCCACGGCCGCGGCCGCTTCTGACGCCGGCTTCCGGCCCTGCCTGCGCTGCCGGCCCGAGGCGGCACCGGGCACGCCGGCCTGGCTGGGGACCTCGGCCGTCGTCCGCCGCGCGCTGGCCTTGATCGAGAACGGTGCGCTCGACAGCCACTCGGTCGAGGAGCTGGCGGCGCGGCTCGGCATCGGCCCCCGCCACCTCCACCGCCTGTTCGTCGCGCACCTCGGCGCCCCGCCGCTGGTCGTCGCCCAGACCCGGCGGCTCCAGTTCGCCAAGCGCCTGATCGACGAGACCCGGCTGTCGATGACCGACATCGCGTTCGCGTCCGGGTTCGGCAGCCTGCGTCGCTTCAACGCCGCGTTCCGCGCCACCTACGACCGGCCGCCCCTGGCGCTGCGGCGCCTGGGACCGGCCGACGGCGGCCCGCGCGAGCGCGCGATCGTCCTGCGCCTGCCGCTGCGACCGCCGTACGACCTCGAACGGCTGCTCGCGTTCCTGGCGGCGCGCGCGCTGGCGGGGGTCGAGCGCGTCGAGCGCGACGCCTACGCGCGTACGCTCGCGCTGCCGACCGGGCCGGCGGTGGTGGAGGTGCGGCGTGCCGGCTCCGGCGGCGGGCGGCAGGGCGCAGGGGGCCCCGAGGCGCTGGAGCTGCACGTCGAGGGCGTGCCGGCGACCGCGCTGTTCCGCCTCACCGCCGAGGCCCGTCGCGTGTTCGACCTCGGCGCCGATCCCTGGTTGATCGAGACCGCGTTCCGCGACGACCCGCTGCTGGGGCCGCTGGTCCAGAGGCACCCCGGCCTGCGCGTGTGCGGCGCCTGGGACCCGTTCGAGTGCGCGGTGCGGGCGGTGCTGGGCCAGCAGGTGAGCGTCGCTGCCGGGCGCACGCTGGCGGCGCGCCTGGTGGAGCGGGCCGGCACGCGGCTGCCCGCGCCGCGGCGCGGGCTCACCCACCTGTTCCCGTCACCGGCGGCGCTCGCGGCCTGCGATCTCGACGGCCTCGGCCTCACCTCCGCACGGGCCGCCGCCGTCCGTGCCCTGGCCTGCGCCGTCGTCGAGGGGAGGTTGGACCTGTGCGGCGAGGCCGAGACCGTGGTGGAGCGGCTGCGGGCGTTGCCCGGGTTCGGAGACTGGACCGCCCAGTACCTGGCGCTGCGTGCGCTGGGCGAGCCGGACGCCTTCCCGTCCAGCGACCTCGTGCTGCGGCGGGCGGCCGCCGGCGGCGGCAGGCCGTCGACGCCGCGCGAGCTCGTCGCCCGCGCCGAGGCCTGGCGGCCCTGGCGCGCCTACGCCGTCTTCCACCTGTGGAATGCCGCGGCCACCGCGCCGCGGCCGGGTGCCCGCGGGCGCCGGAGGAGAGACTGAGGAATGCGCTACGACGTCATCGAGAGCCCGATCGGTCCGCTGCTCGTCGCCGGCGACGAGGCCGGCCTGCGCCGCATCCAGTTCCCGCGCCAGGGCAGGGCACAGGCGCCGGAGGCGGGGTGGGTCCGCGACGGCCGGCCGTTCCGCGAGGTCGCACGGCAGCTCGGCGAGTACTTCGCCGGCAAGCGACGGACCTTCGACCTCGTGCTGGCGCCGGAGGGCACACCGTTCCAGCGGGCCACCTGGCGCGCGCTCACGGAGATCCCGTACGGGTCGACCGTGTCCTACGGCGAGCTGGCGCGCCGGCTGGGGCGGCCGGGCGCCTCCCGTGCCGTCGGCGCGGCGAACGGAGCCAACCCGCTGCCGATCGTGGTCCCCTGCCACCGGGTCATCGGCAGGGACGGCTCGCTCACCGGCTTCGGCGGCGGCCTGCCCGTCAAGCGCGCGCTGCTGGCGCTCGAGGGCGTGGACTGCCGCTGATCAGCTCTTCGGCTGCGCCTCGGCAGGCGCAGCCGGCGGCTCCTCCACCACCTCGTAGCTCTCGACCAGCGCCGTCACCAGCGCGGCGACGAGCGGCCCCAGCACGATGCCGATGAAGCCGAACGCGCTCAGGCCGCCGAGCAGGCTGATGATCAGCACCAGGGTGTTCAGCCGCGAGCGGCCGGAGAGCAGCAGGGGTCGGATCACGTTGTCCACCTGCCCCATGATCAGCACCCCCACCGCGCCCAGGATCAGCCCCTTGGTGACCGACCCGGAGAGCGCCAGCCAGATGGCGGCCGGGCCCCACACCAGGCTGGCCCCGACCACCGGCACGAACGAGAGCACCGCCATCATCACGCCCCACAGGGCCGGTCCCTGGATCCCCAGCAGGGCGAAGGTCACGCCGCCGATCAGCCCCTGGATCGCCGCCACCGCCAGCGACGCCGTCACGCTGGCCGAGACCAGCTCCGAGGCGACCGCCAGCAGCAGCGCGTTCTGCTCGGCCCCGAAGGGAAGCACCCGGCGCACGGTCACGGCGAAGCGGTCGGCGTCGCGGAGCAGGAAGAACAGCATCGCCAGCGTGATCACCAGCGCGAACACGACACCGGCGGCGCTGGCCAGGAAGCCGCCCGCCTGCCCGGCCAGGTACTGGACGAAGGTGCCCAGGCTGGCGGTGATGCGGCCGATCACCTCCTGCTCGGGGGGCAGGAACGAGGCCCGCGCCCGGGCCCAGGTCCAGGCCGCGTGGAACCAGGCGGCCGGCCCGCCCTGGCCGCGGAGCTGCTGCTCCAGGTAGGCGATGGCCGGGCCGCCCTGGGCGACCGCGGTGGTGGCGATGAAGACGAGCGGCAGCACGATCAGCAGCAGCACCAGCACGGTCAGCAGCAGCGCCGTGCGGGCGTGGCCCAGCCGCGGCGCCAGCCGGACCCGGGCCGGCTTAAGGCAGATCGCCAGCACCACCGCCCAGGCGATCTCGGTCAGGAACGGCAGGACGATCCGCCAGGCCAGGTAGCCGATCAGCAGCACGGTCGCGTAGAAGACGAGCTGCGAGATGCGCTCCGCCTCGGGGCTGCGCTTCATGCTCACTCCGCTCAGGGTGCGAGCAGTCTATCAGTAGGCGGGAGCCGCCGCCCCCGGCCAGAAGCTGGTCGCCACCAGCATCACCGTCAGCACCGTGAGCAGCAGCACCGTGCCCCAGGCCACCAGGTCGTAGCCGCGACCGTTGGTGAACTCGCCCATCAGGCTGGCCCGGTTCACCAGCAGCAGCATGAAGACCAGGATCAGCGGCAGCAGGACGCCGTTCAGGACCTGGGAGACCAGGATGATGCGCAGCAGCGGCGCGCCGGGCAGCAGGATCATGCCGGCCGAGCCGATGATCAGCAGCGTGTACAGCCAGTAGAACTCGGGCGCCTCGCCGAACGAGCGGTCGACGCCCGCCTCCAGGCCCAGCCCCTCGCAGACCGAGTAGGCGGTGGCGAGAGGCAGGATGGAGGCGGCGAAGAGCGAGGCGTTGGCCAGGCCGACGGCGAACAGCCAGCTCGCGTAGCGGCCGGCCAGCGGGGCGAGCGCCCGGGCCGCGTCCGCGCCGGAGGCGATCTCGTGCAGGCCCTCCTTGTTCAGGGTGGCGGCACAGGCGACCACGATGAAGAAGGCGACCACCACCGCCATGATCGACCCGATGATCACGTCCAGCCGCACCTGGCCGTACTCGGAGACCTTGGATTCCTTCTCCACCACCGAGGACTGCAGGTAGAACTGCATCCAGGGCGCGATGGTGGTGCCGACGATGCCGACCACCATCGAGATGCCGGCCACGTCCAGCGGCATGCGCGGGATCACCGATCCTCGCAGCGCCGCGCTCCAGTCGGGACGCGCCAGCAGGCCCGAGAACGGGTAGGCGAGGTAGATCAGGCAGGCGATCAGGAACGCCTTCTCCACCGACTTGTAGGTGCCGAAGACGACCAGCCACCACACGAACACGGCGCCCAGCGGCACCGACAGGTAGCGGCTGACGCCGAACAGCTCCAGGCTGGAGGCGACGCCGGCGAACTCCGCCACCGCGTTGCCGAAGTTCGTGACCAGCACCGCCATCATCACCAGGAAGGTGACCCGCAGGCCGAAGTGCTCGCGGATGAGGTCGGCCAGCCCCTTGCCGGTGACCGTGCCCATGCGCGAGCACATCTCCTGCACCACCACCAGCGCCACCGCCACCGGCACCAGCACCCACAGCAGGGAGTAGCCGTAGCGGGCGCCCGCCACCGAGTAGGTGTAGATGCCGCCGGAGTCGTTGTCGACGTTGCTGGTGATGACGCCGGGGCCGAGGATCGCGAACAGCCAGGCCAGGCGGCGCCACTGCAGGCGGAGCCGCCGGTGCCAGCGGATCCGCGTCACCGCCGCCTCGACAGGCGGGTGAAGACGTCCTCCACGTTGATGATCCCCATCAGCGCCTCGTGCTCGTCGACCACCGCCAGCGTCCGCAGGTGGTACTTCTCGAACCAGCTGACCACCTCGGCCAGGGTGGCGGAGGGCCCGACCGACGGCGTCTCGGCCCGGCAGGCGGCGGTGACCGGCGCGTCCGCCGGCGTGCGCACCAGTGCCGCCAGCGGCGCCACCCCCACCAGCTTGCCCTGCTCCGTGACCACCGGCACCTCGTCCAGCTCGCTGACCGCCGGGTCGTCGAGGCCGCGGATCGCCTCCAGCACGTCTCCCGCGCTCCACGATTCGCCGGCACGGAAGAACTCCGTGGTCATCAGGCCGCCCGCCGAGTTCTCCTCGAAGGACAGCAGCTCGCGGACGTCGTCGGCGTCCTCCTCCTCCATCGCGTCCAGCACCGCCTGCGAGCGCTCCTCCGAGAGGTCGCCCAGGATGTCGGCAGCCTCGTCGGGCGGCATCTCCTCGAGGAGGTCGGCGGCGCGGTCGGGCGTGATCTGCTCGACCACCGCCGCCTGGACCTCGGGCTCGGTCTCGGACAGCGCCTGGGCGGCGGTCTCCGGGTCCAGCGAGGAGACGATGGCGCTGCGCTCCACGCGGCCCAGGTCCTCGATGATGTCGGCCAGGTCCGCCGGGTGCAGCCGTGCCAGCTGCTGGTGGACCTTCAGCCGGATGGTGGCCGAGCGTGGATCGACCAGGCCGACGTAGTCCCAGCGGATGTCCCGGTGCGGGAAGCCGGCGGCCAGCCGGCGCACCACCCGCGGCCGGACCAGCCCCGCCAGCAGCCGGCGGATCGCGCCGGCGAGGCCGACGTCGACCCGCCGCAGGTACAGCCGGCCGTCCTGCTCCTCGAGGGCGATGTCGTTCACGCGGACGACCTTGCGGCCCTGGGTGTCGATGATCTGCTTGTCGAGCACGTCGCGCTTGAGGGCGAGCATCTCGCCCTCGCTCCCGCCGGCCTCCACCAGCGTCGGCTCCGCCCCGTCAGCCAGCTCGGCGCGCCCGTGGTCGGGCGACAGCGAGGCCACCTGCGACCAGGGCACCGCCAGCCGCTCGTTGCCGCGGCGCAGCACCAGCCGCTGCACCGCGGCCTCGCTGGAGTCGACCACCAGGTCGTCCACCCTGCCGAGCCGCTTCAGCTCGGAGTCGGTGACCGGCAGCGCGAGCACCTCGGAGAAGTGGATCATCGTCGCGTCTCATCATACGACCCGCCACCTCGACGAGCCCCGTCTACAACTCGCAGTCGACCGCCACCACCGACCCTGCCTTTGCCCAGCGGACCAGGTTGCCGCCGACCGGCTGGCCGTCGACGGTCAGGCGCGCCGGCTTCCCGGTGCCCTTGTTCGTCACCTTGATCCGGTACTCGGCGCCGCGGCACCTGCGGACGACCGTGAAGCTCGGGATCTCGGCCGAGATGCAGGGGTTGATGCGCAGGCCCGCCAGCTCCGGCTTCACGCCCAGGATGTGCTGGGAGATGGCCACGAAGTTCCAGGCGGCGGTGCCGGTGAGCCAGGAGTTCTTGGCCTCGCCGTGGCGCACGGCGTCCCGGCCCGCGATCATCTGCGCGTAGACGTACGGCTCCAGCCGGTGCACCTCGGAGATCGCCTCGCGGTAGGAGGGGGCGATCTTCTTCCACAGCTCGAACGCCCGCTGGCCGCGCCCGACGACGGTCTCCGCGATCATCACCCACGGGTTGTTGTGGCAGAAGATGCCCGCGTTCTCCTTGTAGCCTGGCGGGTAGGAGCTGATCTCGCCCAGCTCCAGGTGGTACTCCTTGTACGCCGGCTGGTTCAGCACGATGCCGTGCTCGGTCTCCAGCCGGTCGCGGACGGCATCGAGCGCCTTGCGTGCCTGGCCCGTCTCCACGCCGATCCCGGCCATCACGCAGTAGCCCTGCGACTCGATGAGGATCTGGCCGTCCTCGCACTCCTTCGACCCGACCTTGTGGCCGAAGAAGTCGTAGGCCCGCAGGAACCACCCGCCGTCCCAGCCGTGCTGGAGGACGGTCTCCTCCATCTTCTGCTGCTCGCCGCGGGCGCGCTTGGCCTCGTCGCCGAAGCCCATCTTCTCGGCGAGGTCGGCGTAGTCGGGCGCCACCTGCACGAAGAGCCCGGCGATGAACACCGACTCGGCCGTGCGGCCCACGCGGTTGCCGGTGGTCTGGAAGGACTCGCCCGGCGTGTCGGAGAAGCAGTTGAGGTTGAGGCAGTCGTTCCAATCGGCGCGGCCGATCAACGGCAGCCCATGGGGTCCCAGGTTCTTCAGCACGTGGTCGAACGAGCGCTTGAGGTGCTCGAACAGGCTGGCCGTGTTCCGGGGGTCGTTGTCGAAGGGGACCTTCTCCTTCAGGATCGCGAGGTCACCCGTCTCCTTGACGTAGGCGGCCGTCCCCGAGATGAGCCACAGCGGGTCGTCGTTGAAGCCCGAGCCGATGTCGTTGTTGCCGCGCTTGGTCAGCGGCTGGTACTGATGGTAGGCGCTGCCGTCCTCCTTCTGGGTGGCGGCGATGTCGAGGATGCGCTCCTTGGCCCGCGACGGCACCAGGTGCACGAAGCCCAGCAGGTCCTGGTTGGAGTCGCGGAAGCCCATGCCGCGGCCGATCCCGGTCTCGAAGTACGAGGCGGAGCGCGACAGGTTGAAGGTCACCATGCACTGGTAGGGGTTCCAGATGTTGACCATGCGGTCGAGCCGCTTCTCGCCGGACCTCACCTGGTACGTCGAGAGCAGATCGGTCCAGTAGTCGCGCAGCGCGGCGAGCGCCGCGTCCACCTGCTCGGTGGTCTGGAAGCGCGCCAGCAGCTCGCGGGCTCGCTTCTTGTTGACGACGCCGAGGCGCTCGAACTTCTCCTCGACCGGGTTCTCCACGTAGCCGAGGACGAAGACGAAGGTCTTCTCCTGGCCGGGCTTGAGCCTGACCGCCAGCTGGTGCGAGCCGATCGGCGACCAGCCGCTGGCCAGCGAGTTGCGCGACCTGCCCTCCGCCACCACCTGCGGCTCGCCGAAGCCGGCGTCCCTGCCCAGGAAGCTCTCGCGGTCGGTGTCGAAGCCCGCGATCTTGGCGTTCACGGAGTAGATCGCGTAGTGGTTCCGGCGCTCGCGGTACTCGGTCTTGTGGTAGATGGTCGAGCCGTCGACCTCCACCTCGCCGATCGAGAGGTTCCGCTGGTAGTTGTTCTGGTCGTCGTTGGCGTCCCACAGACAGAACTCGATGAACGAGAACAGCTTCAGGCTCTTCGGCGAGCGGGAGGTGTTCCTCAGGGTGACGCGGTGCACCTCGGCGTTCGTGCCGAGCGGGACGAAGTAGAGGACCTCGGCCTGCACGCCCTTCCGTCTGCCCGTGATCTTCGTGTACGACAGCCCCACCCGGCACTCGTAGGAGTCCAGCTCGCGCTTGACCGGCTTCCAGCCCGGGGTCCAGAAGTCGGCGCCGTCGCGGACGTAGTAGTACCGGCCGCCGACGTCGGTCGGCACGTTGTTGTAGCGGTAGCGCGTCAGCCGCCGCAGCCGGGCGTCGCGGTAGAAGCAGTAGCCGCCGCCGGTGTGGGAGACGATCCCGAAGAACTCTTCGGTGCCGAGGTAGTTGATCCACGGGTAGGGCGTGCGCGGCGTGGTGATGACGTACTCGCGGGTCGCGTCGTCGAAGTGGCCGAAGCGCATGAATCCTCCTCGGAGCAGGGCGGCGGGGCGACGCCGGCGGCGGATCATGACCTCGGCCCCGCCGCGAATCAACTCACGCCTTGCGGACGCCGCACGCCGCCACTACAGTGGCCACGGCCACCCGGAAGACCACGATGACCACGGAGCCCACCCCCGCCTCCCTCGCCCCGCAGACCCGACGGGACGCCTACCGCTCGGTGACCCGGCTGTGGACCACCATGTGGGGCCAGGCGAACGCCCTCGTGCTCGGCCGCCGGCGCTTCGCCCTCTGGGCGGACCTGCTGATCCTGACCGCCGGCGCCTCGCTGCTGTTCGGGCTGGTGCGGGTGGGCCGGGAGTGGACCGGCATCCACCGCCCGGCCATCCAGATCGACCTCTCGCCGCTGGCGCTGCCCATGTACACCCTCTACTCGCTGGTGCGGGGGCTGGTCGCCTACCTGCTCTCCTTCTTCTTCACCCTGGGCTACGCCTTCTGGGCGGCCAAGGACCGGCGGGCCGAGAAGGTGCTGGTGCCGCTGCTCGACATCCTGCAGAGCATTCCGGTGCTCGGCTTCATGCCCGGGGTGGTGCTGGCGTTCGTGGCCCTGTTCCCGATGACCAACGTCGGCCTGGAGCTGGCGGCGGTGGTGATGATCTTCACCGGCCAGGCCTGGAACATGACCTTCAGCCTCTACCACTCGCTGAAGTCGGTGCCCGGCGAGCTGCAGGAAGCGGCCCGGCTGTACCGCTTCGGCTGGTGGCGGCGCTTCTGGTGGGTGGAGCTGCCGTTCGGCACCACCGCGCTCGCCTGGAACAGCATGATGAGCATGGCCGGCGGCTGGTTCTTCCTGATGATCAACGAGAGCTTCGTGCTGGGCGGCCACGACTTCCGCCTGCCCGGCCTGGGCTCGTACATGAGCGCCGCCGCCGAGCAGGGCAACGTCCCGGCCATGGTGTACGGCGTCGTGGCCATGGTGGCGATGATCGTGGGGCTCGACCAGGTGCTGTGGCGGCCGGTGATCGTCTGGGCCCAGCGCTTCCGGGTCGAGGAGACCTCGGCCGCCGAGACGACCCGCAGCTGGTTCCTCGACCTGCTGCGCCACTCCGGGCTGCGGCGGCGCGTCGAGGCCTGGTGGCTGAGGCGGCGCCGGCACGAAGCTCGCCGCTCGCGCCTGGCACCCGCCGCGCCGGCGCCGGCCGACCCCGCCAGGAGCGCCGCCCGCGTGCTGCAGCCAGCGGCCACGGCGGCCCTGGCTCTCCTCGCCCTCCTGCTGCTCTACGGCTCGGGACGGCTCATCCACCTGCTGCTGAGCCTCCCCGGCAGCACCTGGCTTCACCTGCTGGGCGCGGGCGGGACCACCCTGGCCCGCGTGCTGCTGTCGACGGCGCTCGGCACGCTGTGGACCGTGCCGGTGGGGCTCGCCATCGGCCTCTCGCCGCGGCTCTCCCGGCTGCTCCAGCCGGTGGTGCAGGTGGTGGCCTCCTTCCCCGCACCCATGCTGTTCCCGGCGGTGATCGCCCTCCTGCACCTGGCCCGGGTGGGCCTCGGCTGGGGCAGCGTGCTGCTGATGCTGCTGGGGACGCAGTGGTACATCCTCTTCAACGTGGTCGCCGGCGCCTCCTCGGTCCCCTCCGACCTGCGCGAGGCGGCGCACGCCTTCGGCCTCGGCCGCTGGCGGCGGCTGTGGTCGCTCTACATCCCGGCCACCTTTCCCTACCTGGTCACCGGCTGGGTCACCGCCGCCGGCGGCGCCTGGAACGCCACCATCGTGGCCGAGTACGTGACCCACCACGGCGTGATCGTGGAGACGTTCGGCCTGGGAGCGGTGATCAGCGAGGCGGCCACCCGGGCCGACTTCCATGCGCTGGCGGCGGCAGTGCTGCTGATGTCGACCATCGTGGTGACCTTCAACCGGCTCGTCTGGCGTCCCGCCTACGAGCTGGCCCAGGTGCGGTACTCGCTCACGAAGTAGGTGAGGGCCATGGCCAACGAAGCGATCCTCTGCGAGCTGCGCGGTGTGCAGAAGTGGTTCGACCGCGGCGGGGCCCAGCCCCTGCGCGTGCTCGAGGACATCGACCTCGAGATCCGGCCGAGCGAGGTGATCTGCTTGATCGGTCCCTCGGGCTGCGGCAAGTCCACGATCCTGCGCATCTGCGCCGGCCTCATCCGCCCCAGCAAGGGCGAGGTGCGCTACCACGGCGAGCGGCTGTGGGGCCTCACCCCCGGGGTGGCCATCGTCTTTCAGGCCTTCGCCCTCTTCCCCTGGATGACGGTGCTCGGCAACGTGGAGGCGGTGTTGCGGGCGCGCGGGCTGGAGGAGCGGGAGGCCGCGGAGCGCGCCCGCAAGGCCATCCGCATGGTCGGCCTGGACGGCTTCGAGCGCGCCTACCCGCGCGAGCTGTCGGGCGGGATGAAGCAGCGGGTGGGCATGGCGCGCGCCCTGTCGGTAGACCCGGAGATGCTGTTCATGGACGAGCCGTTCAGCCAGGTGGACGCGCTGACCGCCGAGGGCCTGCGGGCGGAGATCCTGCAGATCTGGGACTCCGCCGACCGCAACCCCTCCACCATCCTGATGGTGAGCCACGACCCCAAGGAGGTCGCCTACATGGCCGACCGCATCGTGGTGCTCTCGGCCCACCCCGGCCGCATCCGCACGGTGATGGACAACCGCCTGCCTCGCCCGCGCGACATGCGCTCGCCCGAGTTCCTGGCTCTGGTCGACCAGATCCACGACGTGATCACCTCCACCGAGCTGCCCGACGTGGTGGTGAGCTCCGCGGTGCCGCAGGTGACGGGCGACGTCATCGAGCCGCTGCCCCACGCCCGGGTCGGCGACGTGGTGGCGCTGGTCGACCACCTGGTGGCCCACGGCGGCAGCGCCGACCTCTTCCAGATCGCCAGTCGCACCCAGACCCCGTTCGACCGCATGGTGCGCGTGGTGAAGGGCGCCGAGATGCTGGACCTGGTCGACACCCCGCGGCGGATGGTTCTGCTGACCGGCCTCGGCCAGCGCTTCGCCGCGGCCGTTCCCGAGGAGCAGAAGCGGATCTGGCACGACAAGCTGCTCGAGCTGCGCCTGTTCCGGGTGGTGCGCGACCTGGTGGAGCTGCATGGCGGCGAGCTGTCCCGCGAGGAGCTGATGCAGGAGATCTCGAACCGCCTGCCGACCGAGGACCCCGAGCAGGTGCTCGAGACCCTGGTCGGCTGGGGCCGCTTCGGCGGGCTGTTCGCCTACTCCGAGGAGCAGGGCCGGCTCACGCCGGGCGAGGCGGAGGGCGAGGCCGCCTGAGCCGGGCTCAGGGCCAGCCGTTAGCGTGACGGCTGCTTTTCGGGTAGAAGCTCGGCATGCAGAGCCGAACCCTCCTCTGGTCGGTGACCTCCGCGCTGGCCGGATTCCTCTTCGGTTTCGACACCGTGGTGATCTCGGGGGCGGAGCAGAAGATCCAATCGCTCTGGGGGCTCGGCCCGGGGCTGCACGGCGTGGCCATGGCGGCCGCGCTCTACGGGACGGTTCTGGGGTCGCTGCTCGGGGGCTGGCCGACCGACCGACTGGGGCGCCGGGCGACGCTGCTGTGGATCGGCGTCCTCTACCTGGCGTCGGCCCTGGGCTGCGCGTTCGCCCCCGGCGTGGGCTGGTTCGTGGCGGCGCGAGTGCTGGGCGGCCTCGGCATCGGCATCTCGACCGTGGCGGCGCCGCTCTACATCTCGGAGATCGCCCCCCCGGAGCAGCGCGGCCGCCTCGCCGGGATGTTCCAGTTCAACATCGTCCTCGGCATCCTGGTGGCCTTCGCCTCGAACGCGGCGCTGGCCGGAATCGGCGAGAACGCCTGGCGCTTCATGCTCGGGGTGGCGGCGCTGCCGTCGCTCGTCTACACGGCTCTGTGCTTCGGGATCCCGGAGAGCCCGCGCTGGCTGCTCGGCCGACGCCGCGATCGCGAGGCCGGCATCCGGGTCCTGCAGATGATCGAGCCTGCGGCCACGCGGGCGCAGGCTGCGGCCCACGCCGACGAGATCCTGGCCGCCTCCTCCGAGCAGGCCACGGGGGCGCGATTCTGGGACCGCCGCCTGCGCCTCCCCATCCTGCTCGCCATCCTGATCGCGTTCTTCAACCAGCTCTCCGGCATCAACGCCGTCCTCTACTTCGCGCCGCGCATCTTCGAGCTGACCGGCCTGGCGGCCAGGGCGGCGCTGTTGCAGTCGGTCGGCATCGGCGTCGCCAACCTGGCCTTCACCTTCGTCGGCCTGTGGCTCATCGACCGTCTGGGCCGGCGGACCCTCCTCTACATCGGCTCCTTCGGCTACATCGCCTCGCTGGGCATGACCTCGTGGGCCTTCTTCACCGCCCACTACAAGGTCGTGCCGGCCTGCATCTTCGCCTTCATCGCCGCGCACGCGGTGGGCCAGGGCGCCGTCATCTGGGTCTTCATCTCCGAGATCTTCCCCAACCGCCAGCGGGCGGAGGGCCAGGCCCTGGGCAGCTTCACCCACTGGATGTTCGCGGCCCTGCTCACCACCTTCTTCCCCAGGATGGTGACGGCCCTGGCTCCGGGCTACGTGTTCCTCTTCTTCTGCGGGATGATGGTGCTGCAGCTCCTCTGGGTGAGGACGATGATGCCGGAAACGAAGGGCGTGCCGCTCGAGCAGATGCAGCGCCGGCTGGGGATCGGCCCGGAGCCGGCATGAGCGTCGCCCGCCGCCGAGTGAGCCGTCCGCGAGGCGAGGTCCGTCGATGACCGAGAGCAGCGCTGCCGTGCGCCCGGCCCGCACCATCGCCGTCCTCACCAGCGGCGGGGACGCCCCCGGCATGAACGCCGCCGTCCGCGCCGTCGTGCGCACGGCGCTGGCCCGCGGGGTCCGTGTCTTCGCCGTCCGCGAGGGCTACGAGGGGGCGGTGGCGGGCGGCGAGTGGATCTCCCCCATGTCCTGGTCCTCGGTCGGCGGCATCCTCCACCAGGGCGGCACCGCCATCGGCACGGCCCGCTCCGAGCGCTTCCGCACCCGCGAAGGGCGGCTGCAGGCGGCGGAGAACTTCCTGAGGGCCGGCATCGACAGCCTGGTGGTGATCGGCGGCGACGGCAGCCTCAGCGGTGCCGACGTGCTGCGGCAGGAGTGGCGCTCGCTGGTCGAGGAGCTGGTCGGCGGCGGCCGCATAGAGGCCCAGGTGGCGGAGAAGGCGCTGCCCTTCAGCATCGTCGGCCTGGTCGGCTCGATCGACAACGACATGTCGGGCACCGACATCACCATCGGCGCCGACACCGCCCTGCACCGCATCACCGAGGCGGTGGACGCGATCGCCTCCACCGCCGCCAGCCACCAGCGCACGTTCGTCATCGAGGTGATGGGCCGTCACTGCGGCTACCTGGCCCTGATGGGCGCCATCGCCACCGGCGCCAGCTGGGTCCTGATCCCGGAGAGCCCGCCCGACGTCGACGACTGGGAAGCCACCATGTGCGAGCGGCTGCGCACCGGCCGCCAGGCGGGCCGGCGCGACAGCATCGTGATCGTGGCGGAGGGGGCGCGCGACCGCCACGGCAACGCCATCACCGCTGGCCAGGTCTGCCGGGTTCTGCAGGAGCGGCTGCACGAGGATGTCCGCGTCACCATCCTCGGCCACGTGCAGCGGGGCGGCGCGCCCAGCGCCTTCGACCGCTACATGAGCACGCTTCTCGGCTTCGCCGCCGTCGAGGAGCTGCTGGCCTCGCCGCCAGGCAGCGAGCCCCAGCTCATCGGCATGAAGGACAACCGGGTGACCCGCCAGCCCCTGGTGCAGTGCGTGGAGAGGACGCGCCAGGTGGCCGAGTGCGTGAAGCAGGGCGACTACCGGAGGGCCCTCGAGCTGCGCGGCGGGGGCTTCGTCTCGGCGCTCAACACCCTGCGCACCATCGTGCGCGCCCTGCCCCACCCGCCACGGGAGGGCCAGAAGCGCTTCCGCTTCGCCTTCGTGCACGGCGGCGGCCCGGCGCCGGGCATGAACACGGCGGTGCGCGCGGCGCTGCGCCTGGCCCTGGACCGCGGCCACCACGTGCTGGGGGTGCGCAACGGCGTGCGCGGCCTGGTGGAGGGCGACTTCTTCGAGATGGGCTGGATGAGCGTCAACGGCTGGGCCAGCCGCGGCGGGGCCGAGCTGGGGACCAACCGCCGCCAGCCCGCCGACCGCGAGCTGTACACGATCGCCCGCCAGGTGGAGAAGCACGAGCTCGACGGCCTGCTGCTGATCGGCGGCTGGTCGGGCTACGCGGCCATGGCCAAGCTGCACGCCGAGCGCGAGCGCTTCCCGGCCTTCAACCTGCCGATCGTCTGCCTGCCCGCCTCCATCAACAACAACCTGCCCGGCTCGGACCTCTCCATCGGCAGCGACACCGCGCTCAACAACATCGTGGGCGCGGTGGACAAGATCAAGACCTCGGCCGTCGCCTCCCAGCGCTGCTTCGTGGTCGAGGTGATGGGCCGTCGCTGCGGCTACCTCGCTCTCCTGGGCGGGCTCGCCACCGGCGCCGAGAAGGTCTACATGAACGAGGACGGGGTCAGCCTGGCCGACCTGCAGCGCGACCTTTCGGCGCTGAAGGAGGGCTTTCGCCACGGCAAGCGGCTGGGGCTGCTCATCCGCAACGAGGACGCCAACCCCTTCTACACCACCCCCTTCATGTGCGCCCTCTTCGAGCAGGAGGGCGGCGAGCTGTTCGACGTCCGCCAGGCGATCCTGGGCCACCTGCAGCAGGGCGGCGACCCCAGCCCCTTCGACCGCATCCTGGCCACCCGCATGGCGGCCGAGAGCGTCGAGTACCTGATCCGCGAGGCGGGTGAGGGCCAGCGAGGGGCCGCCGCCTTCATCGGCCTGCGCGAGGGCAAGCTCGCCCTGACCTCTTTCGACGAGCTGCCGAAGCTGATGGACCTGGAGAACAAGCGGCCGAAGGAGCAGTGGTGGCGGCAGCTGGCAGAGGTCGCCCAGCTCCTGGCCGCGCCGGGGCCCGTGGCCGCCTGATATCATCGACGCCGCAGGGCGACGTCATCCGACCCGGGAGGGCCATCATGATCGACTCCTTCGAGCTGGTGGAGCCGCGGATCGTACCGCCGCTCGACCCCGCGTTCCGGCCGGCCGTGCTGGCCAACCGCCGCTTCCGGCAACAGGTCGACGCCACCGGCGGCGTGCCGCTCCACCTCGCCCTCGAGCGCTCGGACGGCGCCATCTCCCGGTACGAGACGCGGGTGCTCCCGGACGGCCACCCCCGCTTCGCCGCGAACCTGCGCTACGCGGAGCGGCTGTTCAAGTTCCTGCTCTGGCAGTGGGGCGGCTGGAAGGCCTGGATCGGCGGCCCGCGCGCGATCGGCCTGCACATCGGCAGCGCCTACTCTCCCGAAGGCGAGCGCGCCTTCGACCACCACTTCATGGGCACCGACGTCTACGACAAGCCCTTCACCGTCATCCCCTGCGACGCCGCGGAGGTGCCGCCGCAGAACGAGAAGGGGCAGGCGCTCGGCCGCCACCTCGACGGTTGCCGCATCGGCTTCGACCTGGGCGCCTCCGACCGCAAGGTGTCGGCGGTGGTCGACGGGGTGCCGGTCTACTCGGAGGAGGTGATCTGGTCGCCGGGCGCCAACGCCGACCCGGAGTACCACCACCGCGAGGTCCTCACCGCCCTGCGCACCGCCGCCGCCAAGATGCCGCGGCTCGACGCCATCGGCGGCAGCTCCGCCGGCGTCTACGTGGACAACACCGTGCGCATCGCCTCGCTGTTCCGCGGCGTGCCCAAGGAGCACTACGGCGAGGTGCGGCGGCTGTTCCTGCGCCTGCGCGAGGAGATGGGGGTCCCCCTGGAGATCGTGAACGACGGCGACGTGACCGCCCTGGCCGGGGCCATGTCGCTCGAGGACACCGGCGTCCTCGGCATCGCGCTCGGCTCCAGCGAGGCCGCCGGCTACGTGAACCTGGAGGGCAAGCTCACCGGCTGGCTCAGCGAGCTGGCCTTCGCGCCCGTCGACTACAACCCGCAGGCCCCGGCCGACGAGTGGTCGGGCGACCGCGGGGTGGGCGCCCAGTACTTCTCCCAGCAGTGCGTGTTCCGCCTGGCGCCCGCCGCCGGCATCGCCATCCCCGACGGCATCACCCTGGCGGAGAAGCTGAAGCTCGCGCAGGAGAAGCTGGAGGCCGGCCACCAGGGCGCCGTCCGCATCTGGGAGACGATCGGCGTCTACCTCGGCTACGCCGTCGCGCACTACGCCGACTTCTACCCGCTCAAGCACGTGCTCATCCTGGGCCGCTGCACCTCCGGCAGCGGCGGCGCCATCATCCTGACGAAGGCGCGCGAGGTCCTGGACCAGGAGTTCCCCGAGCTCGCCCGCGTCAACATCCAGCTGCCGGACGAGAAGAGCCGCCGGATCGGCCAGTCGATCGCCGCTGCCAGCCTGCCGGCGCTGCAAGGAGCGAAGCGATGAAGTTCCACCTCGACACCGCCGAGATCTACGTCCCCGACGGCAGGCCCGTCGCCGAGGCGCTCGCGCGGACCACCCACCTGGCCATCAGCGCCCACCAGGACGACATCGAGATCATGGCCGCCGACGGCATCCTGCAGTGCTACCAGCAGAAGGACCGCTGGTTCACCGGCGTGGTGCTCACCGACGGGGCCGGCTCGCCCCGCACCGACCTCTACGAGGGCTACAGCGACGCCATGATGCAGCAGGTGCGGCGCCTGGAGCAGAAGAAGGCGGCCTTCCTGGCCGAGTACGGAGCCGTGGTGCTGCTCGACTACCCGAGCTCGGCGGTGAAGGGTGCCACGGACGAGCGCCCCACCCGCGACCTGGCTGCGGTGCTGGAGGCCTGCCGGCCCGAGGTCGTCTACACCCACAACCTCGCCGACAAGCACGACACCCACGTGGCGGTGGCGCTGCGCACGATCGCGGCGCTGCGCGGCCTGCCTGCGGAGCGGCGGCCGAAGCAGCTCTACGGCTGCGAGGTCTGGCGCGACCTCGACTGGATGGTGGACGGCGACAAGGTGGCCTTCGACCTCTCGGCCCACGAGAACCTGCAGGCGGCTCTGGTCAGCCTGTACGACTCCCAGATCTGCGGCGGCAAGCGCTACGACCTCGCCACCCAGGGGCGCCGGCGCGCCAACGCCACCTACGCAGCCTCCCACGGCACCGACGAGGCGACCTCCCTCAGCTACGCCATGGACCTCAGCCCGCTGCTGACGGACACCAGCCTCAGTCCCTGGGCGCACGTCCGCGCGCACCTGGAACGCTTGCGGGAGGAGATCGAGACCCGCCTGACGAAGCTCTCGAAGAAGTAGGCGGCGCGCCGACTCCGTCTCCGGGAAGGAGGAGCCCCTTGCGTCAAGCCCGAGCCGTGGTGCTGTTCCTGACCGTCGCGGCCGCGTCCGCTGGTGTGCGTGCAGCGCCCGCGCCGCCGACGGCCTCCCCTGCGGCGAAGGCGACCGTCGCGCGCCAGGCGGAGGACCCGCGACTGGCCGGCGCCTCCCGCAGCCAGCGCGGCGGCTGGACGGTGGTGCGCCTGACGGGGACGCCGGAGCAGGTCGGCTACCAGCACGGGCGGCTGCTGGCGCCGGAGATCGCGGACGCGCTGGCGGTGGCGAGGCTGGAGCTCACCCACGACGGCGCCCGCGACTGGGTCTTCTATCGCAACGCGGCCGAGACCGTGTTCTGGCCGCACGTCGACCCCGAGTACCGGCAGGAGATGCAGGGCATCGCCGACGGGGCCACCGCCGGCGGGACCAAGGCGGACCTGTGGGACATCGTGGCCCTCAACGCCAACATCGAGTTCGGCTACTACACGGCGACGCTGGAGAAGCCGGCGCAGTCGAAGGCGCCCGACCACTGCAGCGCCTTCGTGGCCACCGGCCGCTGGACGAAGGACCACCGGCCGGTGATCGCCCACAACAACTGGTCAAGCTACATCGACGGCTCGCGCTGGAACGTCATCTTCGACATCCGCCCGGCCAGGGGCCAGCGCATCCTGATGGACGGCTACGCCGGGCTCATCCACAGCGGCGACGACTTCGGCATCAACGCGGCCGGCATCGCGGTCACCGAGACCACCATCACCGGCTTCAAGGGCTTCGACCCGAACGGCGTCCCCGAGTTCGTGCGGGCGCGCAAGGCCCTGCAGTACGCCACCTCGATCGACGCGTTCGACCGCATCATGCGCGAGGGCAACAACGGCGGCTATGCCAACGCCTGGCTGGTGGCGGACGTGAACACCGGCGAGGTCGCCCGGCTGGAGCTGGGCCTCAAGAACGTGAGCCTCGAGCGCACCCGGGACGGCTACTTCGTCGGGGCCAACTTCCCGGTGAGCCCGAAGCTGGCGGCGGAGGAGACCGACTTCAAGCTGGACGACCCGTCACAGAGCGCCAACGCCCGCCGGGTGCGCTGGGAGCAGCTGATGAAGGAGAACCAGGGCCGCATCGACCTGACCCTCGCCCGCGCCTTCATGGCCGACCACTACGACGCCTACGAGAAGAAGGCGGACGCCCCCAGCGAGCGGACGCTCTGCGGCCACGTCGAGCTCTCGCCCCGCGGCATGGGCAGCTGGACCGGTCCCTACGGGCCGAACGGGACCGTGCAGTCGAAGGCGGCCGACGCCGCGATGGTGAAGCGCATGGCGTTCCAGGCGGCGATGGGCCACCCCTGCGGCACCACCTTCCGCGCCGCCCCGCACCTGGAAAGGCACCCGGAGTTCGCCTGGCAGAAGCCGCTGCTGCGCGACCTGGTGGCCGGCCCCTGGACCTCCTTCGAGGCAGCGCGCTGAGCTAGAGCCAGCCGCGGCGGCGCAGCCAGAGCACCATGCCGCCGGCCACGGCCGCGCAGACGGCCCAGAAGCCGGGGTAGGCCCACCTCCACTCCAGCTCCGGGAAGTGCTTGAAGTTCATCCCGTAGACGCCGGCCAGGAAGGTCAGGGGGATGAAGATGGTGCCGATGATGGTCAGCACCTTCATGATCTCGGTCATCCGGTTGCTGACCGCGTTCATGTAGGTGTCGGTCAGGTCCGAGGCGATCTCGCGGTAGGTCTCCAGGATGTCGATGACCTGCACCGCGTGGTCGTAGACGTCGCGCATGTAGGTCTGGGTCAGCGGCGAGAAGCACTCGTGCGGCTCGCGGGCCAGCCGCTGCACCACCTCGCGCATCGGCCACATGGCCCGGCGCAGCAGCAGCAGCTCGCGTTTCAACCGGTGGACCTCCTGGAAGCTCTCCCGTGACGGCCGCTGCAGGACCATGTCCTCGAGCAGCTCCAGGCGATCGCCGAAGTGCTCCAGGATGGGGAAGCCCTGGTCGACCACCGCGTCGATCAGCGAGTACGCCAGGAAGCTGGCGTCCACGCTCGCGCGCAGCCGGGTCTGTGGCGACTGCAGGCGCTGCCGGATGGGGTCCCAGACGTCTCCCGCCGACTCCTGGAAGGTGATCACCGTCCGGTGCCCGACGAACAGGCTGACCTGCTCCGTCTGCAGCTGCCCCTCGTGGAGCGCCATCATGCGCATGATGACGAACAGCCGCGCCTGGTACCCGGCGGCCTCGTCGTAGGCCTGCACCTTCGGGCGCTGGGGGACGTGCAGCACGTCCTCCACCGCCAGCGGGTGCAGGTGGTACTTCTCTGCGATCGCGCGCACCACGCCCAGGTCGGCGAGACCGTCCACGTTGATCCAGCGCACCGCCGACCAGGGCGGACGGCGGTCCTGGATGAAGGCGGCGAGGTCGTGCACCTCCCGCTGCTCGACGCGCTCGGCGCTGTAGTCGATGCAGGTGATGCGGGTGGCCCCGGCCAGCGCCGGCGGCGGGGGCAGCTCCCAGGGCTCGATACCCGGGGGCGCGCCGGGCCGCCGCTTCCGGAAGTTGCCCGACAGGCCCACGCCGTTCCTGCGCGCCATCATGCCCCCGCCAGGTAGGGAATCGTCTGCGGCCCCTCGGGCAGCACGGCCACCGCCGCGTGGCGGCCGGCCTGGTCGAGCTCCCGCGCCACCGCGGCTGCCACGTCCTCGATCGGCTCGAGGTGGGCGCGCCGTACCGCCTCGGCTGGCAGCTCGCTCAGCAGGCCCACCCGCGCCTTCAGGCGGATGAGGGCGAGCAACTGCGCCTCCCACTGGTCGTACACGGAGAAGCCGGGCGACTCGATCGCCTCCAGCAACGCCCGCGGCGAGTCGTGGTCGAACAGCAGCTTCCTGAAGTTGCCGTGCTCGGGAAAGCCGTCGTTGCAGCGCGAGGCGGCGGCGATGTAGCCACCCTCGCAAACGATCTGCGCCGCGGCGGAGAGACCCTTCACCGTCTGGTAGAGGTTCTGGTCCAGCGGGTAGCCGCTGTTCGTGGTGACCACCACCGGGAACGGCCGCGGACAGGCGACCATCGCCGTCTGCTTCGAGAACCGGCAGCCCTCCTCGTGCGCGGCGATCGGGTGGCCGCAGAAGAGGCGGGTGATCTGCCGCCGGCGGTTCAGGGTCAGGTTGATGCAGAAGTCGAGCGGCAGGAGCGAGCCGTTGTGGCGGACGATCGCCTGCGTGGGGTTGTCCTCCAGCCGGCCCCAGGTGCTGCGGGGATCGCCGATCGTCCGGGCGTCGTGGTACCGCATGATCGAGGCGATGTCGGCCAGGGCGGGGAAGATGCCTTTGTAGCCGCCGGAGAAGCCGGCCATGAAGTGCGGCTCGATGAAGCCCAGCACGATGCGGCGGTCGGCCTCGACGTAGGCGCGGTCGAGGTACACGGCCGACCCGTCCGCCGACCTCCCCACCGGCCGCATGGTCGCCAGATCGTGCGCCGTGTGATTGACCACGCGGTAGCGCCGGAGGACCTCGGCGCCGACCATCGAGGCGAGCTCCTCGGGCGTGTTCGTCCGGTGCGAGCCCGTGCCGTTGACGATGGTGATCCGCTCCGCGGGCACGTGCGCCAGCTCCTCGAACAACCAGGGCAGCAGCCGATCGGACGGCAGCGGCCGGGTGAGGTCGGCGATGACCACCACCAGCCGGTCGGTCGCCTTCACGATCTCGCGCAGCGGCCGGGCGCCGATCGGGTGCCGCACCGCCGCGGTGAAGGCGGCCTTCTCGTCCGGCAGTCCAGGAACGAACCGCGGCTCGATGACGGTGACGTTCTCGCCGGGGATGTCGGCCAGCAGCCCGTCGCGGCCGTACTGCAGGTGGACCTTCACGCGGCCAAAGCTACGCTGCGTGCGCCGCCAGGGTCAATCGGGTCAGGTCTGGCATTGGCGCCATTCCACATGGCTTGACTGCTTTCGAGCCAGGGGCGTAGCCTGCGACGACCTTGAGGCCGCGGAACACGGTTCGCGAGCGCCTGAGGCCCTGGAGGAGGAGTTCGTGAGCGCTGAGACCGCGGTGGCGCAGGCCGTGCCGGGAGCCGAGGAAGGCCGCCTCTCGTTCGGCGAGAAGGTGGGCTACTCACTGGGCGACGCGGCATCCAACTTCTACTGGAAGACCTTCGAGTTCTTCTTGATGTTCTTCTACACCGAGGTGTTCGGCATCTCGGCGGCGGCAGTGGGCACCATGCTGCTCATCACCCGCATCGGCGACGCGGTGGCCGACCCGATCATGGGCACGGTCGCGGATCGCACCAGGACCCGCTGGGGCCACTTCCGCCCCTACATCCTCTGGTTCGCCATGCCCCTGGCGGTGGCGGGCGTCCTCACCTTCACGACACCCGACATGGGCCACGGCGGCAAGGTGGTCTACGCCTACGTCACCTACAGCCTGCTGATGCTCATGTACACCGCCGTGAACATCCCCTACAGCGCGCTGATGGGGGTCATGACCTCCAACTCCAAGGAGCGCACCTCCCTCTCCAGCTTCCGGTTCATCGGGGCCTTCACGGTGGCCACCTTCGTGCAGTACTGCACCCGCAACCTGGCCCAGTACTTCGGCCTCAGCGCCGAGCAGAACGCCGGCCACTCGCTGCTGGGGCACCCTCTGGAGTGGGTCGGCTGGTTCTTCTCCAAGGACTTCATGAGCCTTCCCCAGACCGCGACGCAGCAGGCCCACGGTTGGCAGATGACGATGGCGCTCTACGGAGTCCTGGCCGTGATCATGCTCATCGGCTGCTTCGCCATCACCCGCGAGCGCGTCGTCCCGCCCGCGCAGCAGGAGGCGAGCCTCAAGAAGGACCTGCTCGAGGTCGCCAGGAACCGCTCCTTCCTGGCGCTGCTCGGCGTGCTGATGCTGGTGCTGACGGCCTTCGTGGTGAAGGGCTCCGTCTCGGCCTACTACTTCAAGTACTTCGTGCGCCGCGAAGACCTGCTGGGCCCCTTCCTCGTCTCCAACGGCCTCGCCTTCCTGGCCGCCGTCTTCTGCACCAACCTGATCAAGAACTATTTCGACAAGAAGGTGCTCTTCATCGGCTCCATCGGCGTGGGCGGCCTGATCGTCTGCCTGTTCTGGCTGGCGGGCCCCGCCAGCATCGGCCTGCTGTTCGCGCTGCAGATCGGCTCCAGCTTCGTGCTGGGGGCCAACTCGCCGCTCGTCTGGGCCATGTTCGCGGACACCGCCGACGACGCCGAGTGGCGCACGGGCCGCCGCAACACAGGCCTCGTCTTCGCCGCCGCCATCTTCGGCACCAAGGTCGGCGTGGCGATCGGGGCCTGGGTGCTCGGCATCATCCTCGCCATGTTCGGCTACGTGGCCAATGCGGAGCAGACTGCGTCCTCGCTGCTGGGCATCCGCCTCTCCATGAGCCTCATCCCCGGCGTCATCCTGGTGGTGGCCGCAGCGCTGATGAAGTACTACCCGCTCGACGACAAGCTGATGATCCGGATCGAGAAGGACCTGAAGGCCCGCAAGGCCGAGGCCTGAACAGGGGCGCCACCCGGACACCGGCAGTGATCCCGGTGGCGGTCCCCCGGGAGACTCCGATGAAGCACGCTCTCGCCGTCCTCCTCCTGCTGGCGCCGGCGGTCGTCTGGTCGGCCGACGGCAGCACCATCGATCTCACCCGGCAGCAGTGGAGCGGCAACGCCATCTGCTACTCGGGCTACCGCAGCGGCCAGCGCCCCAACCAGATCTTCCCCAGCCAGGCCCAGGTGCTGGAAGACCTGCGGATCCTCGAACGCAACTGGAAGCTGATCCGCGTGTACGGCTCCGACCAGCACAGCCGCGACGTGCTGGAGGTGATCCGCAAGAACGGGATCGGGCTCCGGGTGATGGTCGGCATGTGGATGAGCGGGAAGCCGGGCGAGCAGGCGGTCAACGAGAAGCAGGTCGCCTACGGCATCCAGCTCGCGCGCGAGTTCCCCGAGATCGTGGCGGCGGTGAACGTGGGCAACGAGGCCCTCGTCTCCTGGTCCGATCACCGCATGGAGGAGGCCGAGATCGTCGCCTACGTGGACCGCGTCAAGAAGGCGGTCAAGTGCCCCGTCACCGTGGCCGACGACGTCCTCTACTGGACGAAGCCCGGCAACAAGCTGGTGGACCACGTCGACTTCATCACCCTCCACACCTATCCCATCTGGGGCAAGCAGGACATCGAGAACGGCCTCTCCACCACCGTCGCCAACTACGAGAAGGTGCGCGCTCTGTATCCGGCCAAGACCATCCACCTCGGCGAGGTCGGCTGGGCTACGTACACCGTGGGCGAGCAGCACGCGCCGCGCGCCGGGTCCGAGGAGAAGTCGAAGCGCTACTACGGCGAGATCAACGCCTGGGCGCGGTCCAACGGCGTGACGGCGTTCATCTTCGAGGCCTTCGACGAGCCCTGGAAGGGCCAGGGCACGGAAGGCCACTGGGGCCTCTTCTCCGAGGATCGCAAGGCCAAGCTGGTCATGCGGGATCTCTATCCCGACCTCGCGCCGAGCAAGCCCACCTCGCCTGCCTACGACGCGCCGGCCACCGGAGAGGCAGCAGGCGAGCCCGGCCGGCCGAAGGCCAGTGGGGAAAAGCCATGAGCCTGTTCGTCGGCGAAACCCCGGTGAAGGCGGCCTCCCGCGAGGCCACCGGCTCCTTCGTCGACCAGGACGGCGAGCGCTTCTACCGCATCGCGGACTTCGACTCGATGCAGCCTTTCCTCATGAGCCTGGTCAGCGACAGCGACCACTGGCTGTTCATCTCGAGCACCGGCTCGCTCACCGCGGGGCGCAAGGACCCCGACCACGCCCTCTTCCCCTACTACACGGACGACCGAATCCACGACGGCGCGGACGAGACCGGCAGCGAGACGCTGCTGCGCGTCAGCCGCGGCGGCAGGGCCTCGCTCTGGGAGCCCTTCTCGGAGCGCTACCAGGGCCTCTACTCCGTCCGGCGCGACCTCTACAAGAGCGTCTACGGCAACCGCATCCGCTTCGAGGAGACAAACGCCGACCTCGGCCTTCGTTTCTCGTACGAGTGGGCGAGCAGCGAGAGGTTCGGCTTCGTGCGCCGCGCGCGGCTGACGAATCTGGGCGCGGACGCGGTGGTGGTCGAGCTCCTGGACGGCATCCAGAACGTGCTGCCGAGCGGCGTCGAGCGGCGCTTCCAGCTCGAGTACAGCACGCTCGCCGACGGCTACAAGCGCACGGAGCTCGTCCCGGGCACGCCGGTCGCTCTCTTCCGCCTCAGCTCCATCCCCGTCGACAAGGCCGAGCCGAGCGAGGCCCTGCGGGTGAACCTGGCCTGGTCGCTGGGGCTCGAGTCCGCGCAGATCCTGCTCTCCGCCTCCCAGCTGCCCGCCTTCCGCGCCGGCGCGCAGATCGGCGGCGAGAGCGACGTCCGCGGGCGGCGTGGCGCCTACTTCCTGCACGCCACGCTGCGCCTGGAGACCCGAGCCGCGAAGGACTGGCTGGTGATCGCCGAGCTCGATCAGGACGCGGCAGGCGTGCACGCTTTGCTCGCGCGGGTGGGACGCGGCGAAGGCCTGGGGGAGGAGGTCCTGGCCGAGGTGGCGCAGGGCACGCGCAACCTGGTGCGCATCGTGGCCAGCGCCGATGGCCTGCAGGTCACGGAGGACGAGCGGAGCTGCTGGCGCCACTTCTCCAACACGCTGTTCAACGCCATGCGCGGCGGGATCCCCGACGACGGCTACCGCATCTCCCGCCTGGACCTGGTGGCCTTCCTCCGCAAGAGCAACGCGGAGCTGGCGAAGAAACACGCCGCCTTTCTCGACGGCCTGCCCGCGGCCTTCTTGCGCGGCGAGCTGATGGAGGCGGTCGCGAAGCAGCAGGACGACCACCTGGAGCGCCTCGCCAGCGAGTACCTGCCCTTCACCTTCAGCCGCCGCCACGGCGATCCCAGCCGTCCCTGGAACGTCTTCGCCATCCAGGTGAAGGACGAGCACGGCAACAAGATCCTCAACTACCAGGGCAACTGGCGGGACATCTTCCAGAACTGGGAGGCCCTGGCCTGCTCGTACCCGCGCTTCGTCCTTGGGATGATCTTCAAGTTCCTCGACTCCAGCACGGCCGACGGCTTCAACCCGTACCGCGTGCTGCGCGAAGGCTACGAGTGGGAGGCCGTCGAGCCCGACGATCCCTGGTCCTTCATCGGCTACTGGGGTGACCACCAGGTCATCTACCTGCTCAAGCTCCTGGAGGTGGCCCGGCGCTACCAGCCCGGGAGCCTCGCCTCGCTGCTCGGCCGGCGAGTCTTCACCTACGCCGACGTGCCCTATCGCCTCAAGTCGTACCAGGCGATGCTGGCGAATCCCCGCAGCACCATCGACTTCGACCGCGGGGCCCACGAGCGCGCGCTGGAGCGGGCCAAGAAGCTGGGCGCCGACGGCAAGGCCCTGCAGGCGAGCGGCGAGCTGACGCGCGCCAGCCTCGTGGAGAAGCTGCTGGTGGTGGCCCTCTCCAAGCTCTCGAGCTTCATTCCAGAGGGCGGCATCTGGATGAACACGCAGCGGCCCGAGTGGAACGACGCCAACAACGCCCTCGTGGGCTACGGCGTCTCCATGGTCACCCTCTACTACCTGCGGCGCTATCTCGCGTTCTGCCAGGCGGAGCTCGCCAGGGTCCCGGGAGGCAAGGCCGAGGTCGCGGAGGAGCTGGCGGAGCACTTCACGGAGATCGCCCGCGCTCTGACGGCGAACCTGCACCAGCTCGAGGGCCGCTACAGCGACGTGGACCGCAAGCGCGTGCTCGACACCCTGGGCCGCTCGGGCGACGCCTACCGCCAGAAGATCTACGCCAGGGGTTTCTCCGGCGCGATGAGGAGCCTCGGTGCGGCCGAGCTTTCGGCCTTCTGCTCCGTGGCGCTGCGGCACCTCGACCACAGCATCCGCGCCAACCGCCGCAGCGATGGCCTCTACCACGCCTACAACCTGATGAAGGTGAAGGGCGAGGGGATCGAGATCCGCCACCTCTACGAGATGCTGGAGGGGCAGGTGGCCGTGCTCAGCTCCGGAGCGCTGGAGACGGCGGAGGCGCTCGAGCTGCTCACGGCTCTGCGCGGGAGCGCGCTCTACCGCGCCGATCAGGCGAGCTACCTCCTCTACCCGGACCGCGCTCTCCCCCGCTTCCTGGAGAAGAACACGCTTCCGAAGGCGGCGCTCGAGGGAAGCGCCCTGCTCGGCGCCATGCTGAAGGCGGGCGATCCGCGCATCGTGAGCCGCGACCTGGACGGCGGCGTGCACTTCAACGCCTCGTTCCGCAACGCGGAGCTGCTCGGCAGGGCGCTGGACGCCCTCGCGGGCAGCGAGCTCGGCGCGCTGGCGATGCAGGAGAAGGCGAGCCTGCTCGAGCTGTACGAGCAGGTCTTCGACCACCAGTCCTTCACCGGCCGCTCGGGGACTTTCTACAAGTACGAGGGCCTCGGCTGCATCTACTGGCACATGGTCTCCAAGCTGCTGCTGGCTGCCGACGAGGTCCTCCAGAGGGCGCTGGCGACCGGCGCCGGCACGGCGACCGTCGCGGCGCTCAGGGCCGAGTACCACGCCATCCGCGAGGGTATCGGCGTGCACAAGAGCCCCGCCCTGTACGGGGCCGTGCCCACCGACCCCTACTCCCACACTCCGAGCTTCGCCGGCGTCCAGCAGCCGGGCATGACGGGCCAGGTGAAGGAGGACTTCATCACCCGCTTCAGCGAGCTCGGCTTGCAGGTGCACGATGGGAAGGTCCGCTTCAACCCCGCCCTGGTCGTGCCGGGGGAGTTCCTGAGCGAAAGGAGGCCATTCACCTACGTCGACCTCTCGGGACGGACGCAGAGCCTCGAGCTCCCGGCGGGCAGCCTCGGCTTCACGCTCTGCCAGGTGCCGGTCGTCCTCCATCGCTCGGGTCCTGCGCGCATCGTGCTGACGGCGAGCGACGGCTCGACGCGGACGGTGGACGGCCTGGAGCTCGACGCGGAGACGAGCGCGGCGCTGTTCGACCGCCGCGGCACCCTCTCGTGCCTGACGGTGTTCGCGTCCGTCCAGCCGAAGTGAGACTCAGGTGCGGGTGGTCGACTACCACGGCTGGCGCGGATCGGTGGAGCTGACGAACGGCGCGGTGCGCGTGGTGGTCGTGCCCGCCATCGGCCGCGTCATGCACCTCGGCCTCGCGGATGGCCCCAATCTCCTGTGGGAGAACCCGGCGCTCGCCGGCCGCACCCTCCCGGGGGCGCCCCTCGTGGAGAATGGCCAGCCCGTGTGGGCCAACTTCGGCGGGGACCGCGTCTGGCCCAGCGAAGAGTCCTGGTTCCCGAAGCTCAACGGTGCGCCTCGCCCGCCCGATCCCTGGATCGACGGCCTGCCCTTCGACGCCACGCTGCTCGGCGACGGAGTGAGGCTCGAGAGCCAGACGAGTCCCCTCTGCGGAGCCCGCCTCGTCCGCACCATTCGTCTCCCTCCGTCGGGCACGCGGGTGATGCTGTGCGATCGACTCGAAAAGCTGCAACTCGCGCGCCGGCGCGAGCTCGAGCCCGTGCCGCTCACCGTCTGGGGCCTGACGCAGATCCGGCCGCCCGAGCAGTCGCTCGTCTCGCTCGCCAGCCCCAGCCGCTACCCCTCCCGCTTCTTCCCCTTCCGCTGGAGCGACCTGCCGGGCAACGACCCGCCCGGTCACTTCTCCATCGAGGGCGACGTCGGCGTCTTCCTCACCGATCCGAAGCTCCCGCAGAAGGTCGGCGCCGACGCCCCGCGTTGGGTCGCCGCGATCGTCGACACCACGGTCCTCGCCCGCGTCTTCCGCTACCAGGCCGGAGGCGAGTATCCCGACGGCGGCACCAGCGCGACGATCTTCACCTCGCCGGAGCTTGCCGAGCTCGAGACCCTCAGCCCCCTCGGGCGCCCGCGTCCCGGCGAGTCGCTCGAGCACCGCGTCGACTGGGAGATCCGGCGCCTGGCGCCGGGGGAAGGCCGGACGCCCACGGAGAGGCGCCGCCACGCGGTGAAGTGGCTCGAGACCCTGCGCCCGCCCGAGTAGGCCTGGGACGGGCCGTCCGCGCGGCGGAGCCGGCGCGTGAAGACGGACGAGCGTGACGCGCTGGCGCTGGCCGAGGCGTACAATCCGCGTCGCCGCCGAGCCAGGAGGCTGCCATGCGCCGAGCCCGATCGACGAGCCTCTCCTTCCTGCTGCTGGTCGCGTGCTCCACGGCGGCGGCCGACGCGACGGCCGCCGACCGGCCCGACCTCCGCGCCCGCTTCTTCCAGCCCGGCAAGCTGCGCGTGCTGCTGCTCTCGGGGCGCAACAACCACGACTGGCGCTCGACCACGCCGTTCCTCCGGAAGCTGCTGGTCGACAGCGGCCGCTTCGACGTGCGCCTGGTCGAGGAGCCGGACGGCATCGGCAGGCGCACCCTCGCTCCGTACGACCTCGTGGTCTCGGACTACTGCGGCCCCCGCTGGGAGGCCGCCACCGAGCAGGCCCTGGTCGAGTTCGTCCGCGGCGGCAGGGGGCTGGTGGTGGTGCACGGCGCGGCCTACGGCTTCTCGGGCCTGGAGGTGCTGGCCGACCGCCACCTGAAGACCGGCATCCAGGAGCCGCCCTGGACCGAGCACGGGCAGATGGTCGGGGGCTACTGGCCGGCGCCGCCGGCGCGGCAGTTCCACGGGGCGCGCCACTCGTTCACGGTGAAGCTGGTGGACCGCGAGCACCCGGTGACCCGGGGCTTCCCCGAGAGCTTCGTGGCCACGGACGAGCTATATCACCAAATGGTACAGTTGCCGACCGTCCACGTCCTGGCCACGGCCTGGTCCGACCCGGCGACCGGCGGCACCGGCCACGAGGAGCCGATCCTGTGGACGAACACCTTCGGCCGCGGGCGGGTCTACTTCACCGCGCTCGGCCACGAGCTGGCCGCCATGCAGAACGACGGCTTCAAGGCCGCGCTCCTGCGCGGGGCCGAATGGGCGGCCACGGGCGCGGTCACGCTGCCTGCGGACGCCGGGGCCACCAAGGAGGCCGGCGGCGCCCTGCGGGTGCTGGTGGTCACCGGAGGACACGACTTCCCCACCTCCTTCTACACGCTGTTCGAGGGGCGGCCGGAGTGGAGATGGGACCACGCCCCCTCCGCCGGCGAGGCCTTCGCGCAGGAGGTGGTGTCGCGCTACGACGTCGTCGTCTTCTACGACATGACCACGCAGGACCCGGGGGAGGAGGCGCGCCGCAACCTGCAGGCCTTCGCCGAGGCCGGCAAGGGGATCGTGGCGCTGCACCACGCGATCGCCGGCTACCCGCGCTGGCCGTTCTGGGAGGAGCTGCTGGGCGGCCGCTACCTGAGCGAGGACGCGCCCGGCCAGCCGAAGTCGAGCTACCGGCACGACGTGCCGCTGTTCGTGGAGACGGTCGGCTCGCACCCGATCGTCGACCCGGTGGGCCCGCTGCAGCTGGTGGACGAGACGTACGAGGGCCTGCGCGTCTCCCCGCAGGTGGTCCCCCTGCTGCAGATCGATCACCCGGACGGGGACCGCTACGTCGGCTGGATCAGCCCGTACCCGAAGTCGCGCGTCGTGTACCTCCAGCCGGGGCACGACCAGCGCGCGCACCGCAGCGCCGCCTACCGGGAGCTGGTGCGCAATGCGATCCTGTGGTCGGCGGGCCGGCTGGAATAGCTCAGGCGACCAGCTCCAGCAGCGAGCGGACGCCGCGGCGCCGCCGCAGCGTCGCCAGCGTCCGGCGGCACCGGCGCCGCGCCTCACGGCGCAGGCGCCGCAGGGAGGCGAAGTCGAACGGCCAGCGCTCCTCGAGGGCGCGCACGAAGGCAGGGGAGAACAGCCGCTCCTGCTCCGCGATCGCCCCCACCAGCAGCAGGCGGCAGTTGCGGCGGACGAGGTCGAGCCGCGGGCCGTGCTCGGGTCCGGCGAAGCGGCTGGAGCCGAAGGTGACGCGGTCGATGAACCGGCACAGGCGCCCCGCCAGCGCGTCGAGCGGGGCCTCCGCGGCGGCCGCCGAGAACAGCGTGAGGTGGCCCTTCTCGCCGTCGCCCCGGACGTCCTGCAGGTCGTCCAGCATCTGCAGGAACACCCCGTAGCCGAAGGCGAAGGCCGCCTCCGCTTCGCTCACCGCGGGCGCCACCAGGTGCAGGTCGGCGAGCACCGAGGTGCCGCCCTTCTCGACGGCTATGGCGAGAAGCTCTTCCCTCCGCAGCACGCCCGTGGGCCGCTGCTGCCGCAGGCTGGCCACCTGGGCCCTGTGGATCGCCAGCAGGCTGTCCCAGACGTCCGGCCGCCGCCGCCGGTCGTGCTCGCTCTCCACGCGGGCCACCAGCGCGAACACCTGGCGCTCGTGGCGGCCCTGCGGCTCGGCCGGCTGGCCGGCGAGGCGAGCGCCGAGTCGCAGGTTGAAGGCGGCCTTCGCCGCCCGGGTCAGGCGGGGGTCGTCGAGGAGGTTGTCCGTCCAGGGGTAGAGCATGCTGTAGCCGAACAGCGACGACGACTGCCGGACGGGCAGCCCCATCAGCATCTGCAGGCTGTTCCCGATCCAGACGTTGCGCAGCGCCTGCCCGACCGCGTCGGGCCGGACGCCAGGGTCGAAGGCCCGCGCCTCCCGCACGAAGTCGACCGTGGCCTGGTAGTACTCGTCCGCGAACAGCAGGTCCTGGTACCCGTCGGGCCAGCCGAGCTGGCGGCCGCCGAACTCCCGGACGCGGGCCTCCAGCCGCCGGCGCCAGGCGAGACGCCCGGCATCGTCCTCCGGACACTCGAGGACCGCGGCCGCCACCTCGTCCAGGAGCCGCTCCGCCTCGCGCGCGTTCTGCTGCTGGCGCCGGCGGGGCACCCGCGGCCCCAGCACCGGCGTGTCCTCCGGTGTCGCGGCCCAGAGCGCCTCGTGCTCCCGGCGCAGCCCTGCGACGCGCTGCTCGAAACCGGCCGCGGCCACGGCTCGCGGCCCGGGGGTCGATATCGCCGTTGCCATCGCGCCCTTCGGGGCTCCGCCTTCCTGCTCGAAGCTACGACGCGCCCGGACCGAAGTTCCCTCCGGCCGCCTCGCCCGGGCGGCGGCGGTACAATCCGGCCGATGCGGACGGGTGGCCGCCTGCCCGGTGGCCGGGATGGGGACATGACACGCCGACTCGCGGTCGTCCTGGCGCTCCTGCTGTCGCTGGCGACGGCTGGACCGGCGTGCCACAAGGAGTACACCACCGCGCCGGCCCTGGCCGCGACCTGTGCCGCCAATCCGGCAAACGGGGTGGCCCCGCTCTCGGTCGCCTTCAGCCTCGGCATCTCGGGTGCGCAGGGCGCGTACAACGTGGTGATCGACTATGGCGACGGCGCGCAGGGAAGCGAGCCCGGCCAGCCGCACCTGTACGGCGCGGCCGGCACCTACAACGCCGCCTTCGTCGTGACAACCCCCACCCAGTCTGCCCGGTGCTCGACCGTCGTCACGGTGCTCGCTCCGGTCCCCACCCCCACCCCGTCCAACCAGCCCCCCGACGTCGTGTTCCACACCAACCCGCAGGCCAGCAGCAACGGGACGATCACCGGCACGGCGCCGCTCGACGTCCACTTCAACGTGTGCCAGACCTCCGACCCGGACAACGACCGCCTGCGCATCAAGATGGACCTGGACGGCGACGGCGTCTTCGAGGTGGTGGGCTCGACCGGGGGGTCCTGTCGGAGTACGCACACCTACGCCGCGGGAACGCAGCACGCGACGGTGTGCGTCACCGACATCGACTGCCCCACCTGGCCTTCCTGCGCCGGCGCCCCCATCCTGCACCCCTACCAGTGCCGGAGCTACACGATCGTCGTCAGCCCGTAGGGCAAGGTTCAGGTCTCGTTCCGGCCGCCCCCAACCCGGCCGCCTCGCAGTTCTTCAGGTGCCACTCGCCCATGCCCGGCACGTCGGCGGCGCGCGGCCAGGGCAGCGCCAGCGCCGCCTCCCGGTCTCCGCGAGAGCCGCAGTCGGCGAGCGCGTCCAGGTAGGCCGCGTCCGCCTGCAGGATCGCCTGCGCCCTGGCCGGGTCCAGCTCGGGCCCGTGGCCGGGGACGATCCGCCGCAGCTCGGGCAGCAGCGTCCGCAGCCGCGAGAGGGTGGCGCGATAGGACTCCAGGTCCTCGACGAAGGGGATCTCGCACGGCGACAGATAGTCCCCGAGGACGAGCAGCCGCTCCCCCTCGAGCAGCAGCCCCAGACCGTCCGCGCTGTGACCGGGAAGCTCGAGAACGCGGACGCTCGCGCCGCCCACGCCGAGGCGGTCGCCCTCGCCCAGCACCCGCAGATGGCGCGGCCAGGCCGCGGGCGCGGGCCGGGGCACGTACCAGCGGCCGTCGAAGTCGCGCAGCTCGTCCAGGCTGCGGCGGGCGGCAGGACCGTCCTCGCGGATCTCCTCGGACAGCACGGCGCTGCCCAGGACCGTGGCCCGCTCGAAGTACGACCAGCCGGCGACGTGGTCCCAGTGGCCGTGAGTGAAGACGACGGTGACGTCGGAGCCGCGGCTGCGCGCGAGCGCGGCCAGCTCCTCCACCTCGCGGGGGAAGTAGGCCGGGTCGACGACCAGCACCTGGCGCGCGTCCGAGAGCACGACGCTGTTCGTCTGCCACAGCCCGCTGGTCCGCCTCTCGATGCGCATGGTGGCTGCCGCGGCGATGGCGTCGTCAGGCGGGCGGCTGCTCGACGATGGCCTCCGCCTTCGCGTCCCACCAGAGCTTGCGGCCCTCGCGCTGGGCCCGCGCCGCCATGATGCAGGCGACCGAGTGGGCGAAGCCGTGCTGCACCGTCGCGTTCGGCTGCCTCCGGCTGCGCAGGCAGTCGAACCAGTTCGCCATGTGCGAGGGGTCCTCGTCGCCGATGCCGATGGGGCCGGGCTCGTCGTGGCCGGGCAGTGTCACCCAACGCTCCGCACGCTTCACGCCCGGGTCGTCCTCGTGGTTGCCCTTCTCCTCCACCCACTTCCAGCGCGGGCTGCCCTCGCCGCCGATGTTCACCAGCGTCGCCGCCTTGCCCATCACCCGGCTGAAGCTGTCGCAGTCGTTGCCGAAGCTGGTGGCGTAGCTGACCAGGAAGCCCTTCGGGTACTCCAGCAGGGCCTGGAAGGTGTCGGGGTTCTCTCGCCCGTCCTTCCAGGCGTAGACCCCGCCGTGCGCCACCACGGAGGCCGGGTAGGGGTCGTCCAGGAAGTAGTGCACGAGGTCGATGCCGTGGCTCATCCACTGGTCGGGGATGCCGCTGGAGAAGTCGCGGTACAGGCGGAACTCGAAGTACTGCCGCGGGTCGAAGGGCCGGTAGGGCTTGGAGAGCAGCCAGCGCCTCCAGTCGGTGTCCGCCTCGCGGAGCTGGGCCACCTCCTCGCGGCCGCGCCAGCGCGGGCCGTGGTAGTTCCAGACGATCTCGACCTTGCTCACCTGGCCGAGGGCGCCCGAGCGGATCGTCTCGCGCGCCGCGATCTGGTAGGGCTCGCTGCGGTGCTGGGTGCCGACCTGCACCACCAGCTTCCGGCCGAGGACGGCGTCGCGAGCGGCCTTCGCCTCGGCCAGGTCGTTCGCCATCGGCTTCTCGCAGTACGCGTCCTTGCCGGCCTCCGCCACCGCCCGCAGGTGCGAAGCGTGCTGGAAGTCGGCCGTGGAGACGAGGACGGCGTCCACGTCCTTGAGGGCGAGCAGATCCTCCAGGTACTGGAAGGAGCGGGGCGCGCGGCCGTACGCCTTCGTCGCCGCGGCGGCGGCCGACTCGCGGTTCGTCTTCCACAGGTCGCAGACCGCCGTCATCTCGACGTTGTGGGTCTTCGCCAGCCGGGCGACGATCCCGTCGAGCTCGTGGCCCCGGCGGCCGACCCCGATGTGGCCCAGCGAGATGCGGTCGTTGGCCCCGAGGATGCGCCCGTAGGAGAGGGCGGCCGCGGCCGCCCCCGCCTGCCCGAGGAACGAACGGCGTTTGAGGGTCCTGGGCTGGTCCATGCTGGCCTCCTGCACGGCCGCCGGCCGTGCGCCCGAGATGATAGCGGGGGTCGGGCCTTTCGTCGTAGCGCGGTCCGAGCGGCACGGCGGCCGGCCGTGCCGGCCGTCCTCACTCGTAGCGCAGGGCCGTCATGGGGTCGACGCGCGCCGCGCGCACCGCGGGCACCAGCCCCGCGGCGAGCGCGGTGGCGACGAGCGTCAGGGTCGCCACGCCGAAGGTCAGCGGGTCGCGGGCCGTCAGGCCGAAGAGCTGCGACTCGATCAGCCGCCCCAGGCCGAAGCCGCCGGGGAGGCCGACGCCGATCCCCAGGGCGGCGAGCACCACCACCTCGCGCAGGACCATCAGCAGCACGGACCTGCCGTCGGCGCCCAGGGCGACGCGCAGCCCGATCTCCCGGGTGCGCATGGCCACCGCGTGGCTCATCACGCTGTACAGGCCCACCGCGGCCAGGACGGTGGCCAGCAGGCCGAACGCCGCCGACAGCGCGGCCACCATCCGCTCCACGAACAGCGACTCGCCGATCTGCGCCTGCATGGTCTTGAGGTCCGTCACCGGCAGGGACGCGTCCACGCGGCGGACGGCCTCGCGCAACCGGGAGGGGAGCGCCGCGGAGTCGACCTTCGAGCGCACGTAGAAGGTCAGCCCTCCGATCGCCGGCTCCTGGGTGTACGGCTGGTAGACGAAGCGCAGCGGCTGCTCACGCAGGGTCCCGCTCTTGCCGTCCCGCACCACGCCCACGATCTCGATGTCGTAGCCGCCCTCCTTGCGGCCCACGCCGAAGCGTCGGCCCACCGGGCTCCCGCCGCCGAAGAAGTAGCGGGCGAAGACCTCGTTCACCACCGCGACCTTCGGGGCCTGGAGCACGTCGCCGTCCTGCAGGTCGCGGCCGGCGACCAGGGGCATCCCCGCCGTGGCGAAGAATCCCGGCGCCACGTAGTTGAAGTTGGGGTTCATGTCCTCCCCCTCCTTCGGCAGGTAGCCGTCCACGTGAACGGTCCTCGACGAGTCGTTGCCGGTCATGAGCCCGATGGCGGCCGCCGAGGCCGAAACCACCTCCGGGTCCGCCGCCAGCTCCTCCTGGATGCGGCGCAGGGTGGCCGCGCGCTGCGCGAACGCCTGGCCGCTGCGGGAGGGGTCGACCGTGAACGTGTAGAGCCTGTCCGCGCGGAACCCGGGATCGAGCGAGCGCAGGTTCATCAGGCTGCGGGTGAACAGCCCGGCCCCGATCAGGAGCAGGAGCGACAGCGCCACCTGGGCCACCACCAGCCCCCGACGCAGCCGGAAGTGCGCGCCGCCGCCGACCACGGCGCCCGCCTCGGTCTTGAGCGTGGGGGCGAGGTCGCCCCGGCCGGCGCGCAGCGCCGGCAGCAGGCCGAACGCCACGCCGGCCAGCACCGACACCGCCAGGGTGAAGGCCCCGATGCGCAGGTCCGGCGCCGCCGAGAGCGTCCGCTGCGCTTCCGAGAAGGGCAGCGCGCGGATCAGGGCCTGGCCGACCCAGAAGGCGAGCTGCAGGCCGACCAGGCCGCCGGCCAGGGACAGCACCACGCTCTCCACCAGCTGCAGCCGCACCAGGCGCAGGCGGCCGGCGCCCAGGGCCTGGCGCACGGCGGTCTCCTTCTGTCGCGCGGAGGCGCGGGTCAGCAGGAGGCTGGCGACGTTCGCGCAGGCGATGAGCAGCACGAGGCCGACCATCGCCATCAGGGCGACCAGCGGCGTGCCCGACTGGTCGCGCAGCCCCGAGGTCCCCCGCCCGCCCGGCCACATCTCCAGCTTCCTGCCCAGGAACTGCTGGCGGAACCTGGCCGAGGGCCCCGCCAGGTGGGCGAGGTCCTCCTGCAGGAGCTGCGCGTACACGAGGTCGGTGGAGGCTCGCGCCTCGGCCACCGACACGCCGTCCCGCAGGCGCGCCATGCACTCGAGCCAGCGCGAGCGCCAGTCGCCCAGGCGCTTGCCCCACGTCGGCTGGACCTCCTGCTGCATCGACAGCGGCACGTAGACGTCGCTGGCGGAGCCGATCTCCACGCCGTTGAATCCGGGCGGCGCCACCCCGACGACCGTCAGGGGGTGGCTGTTGACGGCGATCGTCCGACCCACGACGGAGGCGTCCCCTCCGAACCGCCGCAGGAAGAAGCCGTGCCCGAGCACGGCCACCGGGTGGCCGGACGGCGTGAGGTCGTCGTCCGGCGTGAGCAGCCGGCCGAGTGCGGGACGCAGGCCGAGCACCTGGAAGAAGCTGCCGGAGACGAGGTCGCCGTTCGCGGCGTCCGTCTGCCCCGCCACCGAGACGTGGACCTGAGTCCGGTAGTGGGCGAGGACGCCGGCGAAGGCCGGAGCCCGGTCGCGAAGTCCCAGGAACATCGGCTGCGAGAAGGGGGCCACGGTGGCGCTGCTGCTCTCCGTCCACCCCGAGAACGGCCCCGGGCCGCTCAGGACGACCAGCCGCTCCGGCCGCTCGACCACCGGCAGCGGACGGATCATGACCTGGTCCAGCAGCGTGAAGATGGCCGTGTTGGCGCCGCTGCCCAGCGCCAGGGTCAGCACGACGACGGCGGCGAAGCCGGGTTTCCTGCCGAACGCGCGCAGCGCCAGCCTGAGGTCCTGGACGATTCCGCTCATTCCCCGCCGCGGCAGCGAGAGGCGTGCCAGGAGGTCGGGCAGGCCGGCCGCGCGGGCTCAGGCACTTGCCGGCGTTCCCGCTGCCGTCGTGTCCGCCTGCGGACGCGCCGGTCCCAGGAACGGGACGGCGAGCGAGCCCCATGGGCCCGCCCGCCGTCCGCAGCAGTGGTGTCGCCCGCGGCTCACGCCCGGCCGGGTGCAAGCGCCAGGAACAGGCTCGCGCCCTTGCGGTCGACGAGGACCAGCGCCGGGTGCGCGTCGGAGGCGTTGGCGGTCGCCGACCTCAGGTCGGTGACGGTGCTGACCGCCTTGCCGTTGACCTGCTCGATGACGTCGCCCGGCTGGAAGCCGGCCGAGGCCGCCGGGCCCGCGGGGTCGACCTGGTCGACCAGCAGGCCCTTCGTGGCCTTGGCGCCGACCTGCTCGGCCGCATCCGGCGTCAGCGGCTCGACGGCCAGCCCGAGCCGGCCGTGCGGCGCGTCGTCGTCGCCGCCGTTCGAGGCCGTCCTCGTCGGCTGCAGCTCGCCGAGGTCGGTGCTGAGGGTCTTCTGCTCGCCCTGCCGCACCACCGTCAGGGTGACGTGGGTCCCGGGTGCCGTCTCCGCCACATGGTTGCGGAGGCCGTTGGCGTCGTCCACCGGCTTGCCGTCGTAGGCCACGATGACGTCGCCGCGCTCGAGGCCGGCCCGGGCCGCCGCGCTCCCCGGCACCACGTCGCCGGCCAGGGCGCCCTTCACCTCGTGCAGGCCGAGGCTCCTGGCGATGTCCGCGGTCACGTCCTGGACGGTGACACCCAGCTGCCCGCGGTGCACCTTGCCGCCGTGCTCCAGCTGCGCCATCACGCTCTTCGCCATGGAGGCGGGCACGGCGAAGCCGATGCCGATGTTGCCGCCGGAGGGCGACAGGATCTGCGAGTTGATGCCGACCAGCTCGCCGCTGGTGTTCACCAGGGCGCCGCCGGAGTTGCCCTGGTTGATGGGCGCGTCGGTCTGCAGGAAGTCCTCGTAGCCGCCCTGGCCGAGGCCGGTCGAGCGGCCCTTGGCGCTGATGATGCCCATGGTGACGGTCTGGCCGACGCCGAGCGGGTTGCCGAAGGCGAGCACGACGTCGCCGATGCGGGCCTTGTCGGAGTCGCCGATCGGCAGCGCCGGCAGCCCGGCGGCGTCGATCTTCACCAGGGCGAGGTCGCTGGGGGCGTCGGTGCCCACGACCCTGGCCGAGAACACCCGGCGGTCGGACAGCTCGACCCGTACCCGCTGGGCATCGTCGATCACGTGGTTGTTGGTGAGGATGTAGCCGTCGCTGCTCACGATCACCCCGGAGCCGAGGGCGCCCTCGCGGTGGGGCGTCATCCGGGGCAGGCGGCCGCCGAAGAACTCGCGCAGCTCGTCGGGGAGCTGCAGGTCGGCGGCCTTCACCGTCTTCTCGGAGCGGATGGTGACCACCGATGGCGCCACCCGGCTCACCAGGTCCGCGTAGGACGCGACCGGCGCCACGCGCGCCGGATCGGCAGCCAGGGCCGGGACCGGGGCGTTCGCCGGTGCGGCCGCCCGTGCGTGCACGGTGGCCGTGGCGAGGCCCGCGGCCAGCGCGACCGGGAGGGCGAGGGCGCCGAACTTGAGGGCACCCCAGAACCGCTCGCTGTAACGACCGAAGGGATTCGTCATGGCTCAGGAACCTCCGCTCGCCCCCGGAGGAGGGGGCCTTGGTTTTCTTCGTTCACTCGTATTCAACGCGCGGAGGGGTTACCGGGACGTTTCGCCGGCATTACGGCCGTGTAAGCTGGGCGCCCGGCGGGTGAAAGATCGTCGTCGGGCCGGCGGCGGAGCCGCAGCGCCCCCCGGAACAGCAGCCAGGTGGCGCCGCACTGGATGACGTGCGTCAGGTCGTTGTCGTCGAACCACGGGCGCGGCCGCAGCCCCAGCCACTGCACGAGGCCGCCCGCGAACGACAGCGCGAGGCCCCCGGCGACGGACGCCGCCGCGGGCTCCCGCCGCCGAAGCAGCTCGAGCGCGAACAAGGACAGCAGGACCAGGGTCAGGCCGACCTCGACGCCGACGTCACCGAAGTCGTGTCGCCGGACGACCAGGCCGGCGAAGAACAGGAAGCGCGCGGCCAGGAGCGAGGCGGCGGTCCGGGCCGCCCAGCGCGGCAGCACCGCCTGCGCCGCCCCCGCCAGCGCCAGCAGCTCCGAGAGCCCGACGGCCACGTACGTCGACGACCAGAACGCCTCGCGCACCCGCAGCGGCGCCTCGGCCGGGAGGCCGTGCCAGGTGCCGCCGAGCAGCGCGCCCGCCCCGAGCGCCGCAAACGAGGCCGCCCACAGCCGTGCCGGCCCGAAGCCGGGGCGCTCCCGGAAGAGCCGCCAGGCCAGCACCAGCGCGACCGCGGCGAGGGCGTAGTCCGTGAGGACGGTGACGGGCCGAGTCACGACGCTGCGGCCGTGGCCTGCGCGGGGCCGGCGGCCGGCAGCGTCGCCGTGAAGGTCGAGCCCCGGCCGGGTGAGGAGGCGACCGTGATCTCGCCGTCGTGGGCGCGGACGATCGCCCGCGCCAGGCTCAGGCCGAGGCCGAGGCCGCGCTCGGTCCGGCTCTGGTCGGCGCGGTAGAGGCGATCGAAGATGCGCGGCAGCTCGTGCCCGGGGATGCCGATGCCGTCGTCCTGCACCGCGATGGCCACCGCGCCCGGGACCGCCTGCGCCGACACCTCGACGTGGCCTCCGCGGGGCGTGTACTTGACCGCGTTGTCGAGCAGGTTGGCCAGCACCTGCCGCAGCCGCCGCGGGTCGCCCGGGACGCGGAGCCCCTCCGGCGCCCGGACGGCGAGCGCGACCCCCTTCTCCTCGGCGACGTCCGCATAGAGCTCGGCGGCGTCGCGCAGGAGGACGGCGACGTCGATCGGCTCCCTGCGCAGGGCCATCACGCCGGTCTCAGCCTCCGACACGTCGAGCAGCGTGTCCAGCGTCTCCGCGAGGCGCTCCGCCTCCTCCACGCAGCGGGCGAGCGCCTCGCTGCGGGCGGCGGGGTCCTGTGAGCGCAGCGCCTCCTCGGCGATGCCGCGCAGGCGGGTGAGCGGCGTGCGCAGGTCGTGGGCCACGTTGTCCAGCGAGCTGCGCAGGCCGGCGACCAGCGTCTCGATGCGGTCGAGCATGCCGTTGAACAGCAGCGTGAGCTCGTCCAGCGGGTCGCCCGCGCCGTGCACGGGGACGCGCATGGTCAGGCTGCCGGTGCGCAGGATCCCCCGCACCACGCCGATCAGCGCCCGCACCGGGGCCAGGGCGGCGCGGGTGAGCACGGCCCCCGCCACCAGCGCCAGCGTGAGCACGGCGCCCAGCACCAGCAGGGAGATGTCGCGGAAGCGGTCCAGCAGCGCCACCCGGCCCTCGGTGCTCTTGCCCACCTGCATCATCGTGCCGTCCTCGAGCACCAGCGAGGCGACCTCGAGCTCGGCCTCGCGGCCCTGCCGCGACAGCCGCGACCACCCCGGCCTGCCCCGGGCCGGCGGTAGCCCCAGCCGGGACAGGTCCACGTTGCCCCACTCGCCGGGGACGTTGAGGAACACCGCCTGCGTGTCCCTTCCCACCACCCGCACCAGCAGCCGCTCGTGTCGGCCGGCGACCACGTCGGAGGCGATCGCCTGCTGGAGCTGGCCCAGGCCGCCCTCCGCGTACTCGCGGGCATAGCGCTCCAGCGTCGAGCGGATCAGCTCGTGGTCGCGGGTGGCCAGCGAGGAGGCCAGCAGGGCGTAGGTGACGGCCAGCAGAGCCAGCGCGCTGGCCACGAACAGCAGCGCGTACCACAGCGCCAGGCGGAAGCCGAGCGCGTGGCGCAGCCGGTCAGTCAGCCTTGAGGACATACCCCACGCCCCGGACCGTGTGCAGCAGCTTCGGCTCGAAGTCCCGGTCGATCCGCTCGCGCAGCCGGTGCACCAGGACGTCGACCACGTTCGTGTGCGGGTCGAAACGGTAGTCGTAGACGTGGGCCATGATCATGGTCTTGGAGACCACGCGCCCGGCGTGGCGCAGAAGGTACTCGAGCAGCGCGAACTCGCGCGGGCGCAGCTCGAGCAGCCGCCCCCCGCGCCTCACCTGGCGCGTCAGCAGGTCCAGCTCCAGGTCGGCGTAGCTGAGCCGCGTCGTCTCCACGGCGCCGGAGGCGCGCCGCACCAGCGCCTGCACCCGGGCCAGCAGCTCGGCGAAGGCGAAGGGCTTGGTCAGGTAGTCGTCGCTGCCCGTCTCCAGCCCCTTCACCCGGTCCTCGACCGAGTGCCGTGCGCTGAGGATCAGCACCGGGGTCTTGCGGCCCCGCTCGCGCAGGGCGCGGATCAGCGACAGCCCGTCGAGCCCCGGCAGCATCACGTCGACGATGGCCACGTCGTAGGGCTGGTCGAGGGCCATGGCCAGCCCTTCCCGCCCGTCCTTCGCATGGTCGGCGGCGAAGCCCGCCTCGCGCAGTCCCTTCGCCACGAACCCGGCGATGGTCTCGTCGTCCTCCACCACCAGCACCCGCACCTTGCTCTCCCTGACCGGGGCAGGCACCCCTGGCGCCTATTGCATCACGACCGCGAGGCCGGGGAGCCGACCCGGCGCCTAGGGGTTGGCCAGCGCGGTGGTGATCATGGTGACGATCTCCGCAACCGGCGGGACCCGTCCGTACGCCACCACCCTGCCGTCGATGACGAGCCCCGGGGTCCTCAGGAGGCCGCGGGCCGCGATCGCCTCCATGGCCTCGACCTTGGTCACGGTCGCTGGCTGGCCGCTCTGGGCCAGGGCCCGCTGCACCTCCTGGTAGAGCCTCCGGCAGTTTGCGCATCCGGGCCCCACCACCTCGATCTCCATGACCCCTCCTCGCCTCCGAGCGGCGCTACAGCACGACGTTGAACAGGTAGCCGACCAGCAGGATCCCGGCCGCCACCACGCCCACGAAGACGGCGATCAGCCGGACGGTGAGGACCCTGCGCAGGATCACCATCTCCGGCAGCGACAGCGCGATCACCGCCATCATGAAGGCGAGCACGGTGCCGAGGGCGGCGCCCTTGGCCAGCAGGGCCTGGACCACCGGCAGGATGCCCGCCGCGTTCGAGTAGAGCGGGATCCCGATCAGCACCGCCAGCGGGACGGACCACCAGGCCTCGCGACCCATGATCGCCGCCATGAAGCCCTGCGGCACGTAGCCGTGGATGGCGGCGCCCACCGCGATCCCGGCGATCACGTAGGGCCAGACCCGGCCGACGATGTCGCGGACCGCCTCGCGCCCGGCCGCCAGGCGTCCCCCCCAGTCGCGCCGCGGCTCGGTGACCACCGCCCTGCCCGGCGTCACCGCGTAGACCCAGGGCTCGACCCAGCGCTCCAGGTGCAGCCGTCCGATGACGACACCCGACACGACGGCGACCGCCAGGCCGGTGCCGGCATAGAGGAGCGCGACCCTCCAGCCGAAGAGGGCGAAGAGCAGTGCCAGCGCCACCTCGTTGACCATCGGCGCCGAGACCAGGAAGGAGAAGGTCACGCCGAGCGGCACGCCGGCCGTCACGAAGCCGACGAACAGCGGGACGGCCGAGCAGGAGCAGAACGGCGTCACCACCCCCAGCAGGGCGGCCAGCACGCTGCCCAGCGCCTCGCGCCGACCCGCGAGGATGCGGCGGGTCGCCTCCGGCGTGAAGAAGGAGCGGGCGATGCCGACGGCGAAGACGACGACCGTCAGCAGCATCAGCACCTTGGGCGTGTCGTACAGGAAGAACTCCGCCGCCGCGCCCGCTGCCGACCCCCGGGCCAGGCCCAGGGCGTCGTAGGCGAGCCAGGCGGCGAAGGCGGGAAGCTGCGCGTAGACCAGCCACCACCCGGCCGCGCCGGCCGGCAGCGCAACCATTCCGACCACGGGACGGGTCCGGACCGGGGACGGTGCTGCCGGGGCGACGAACCGGGCGGCGGGAGCGACGATCATCGGTCCGGCCGGTCCTCCCCCCCGCGTGCTCACGGCGACGCCGGCCTGCGGATGCCCACGCGCGAGAGGTCGAGGTCGACGCGGCAGAGCTCCTCCACGCCGACCCTCCGCAGCGAGCGGACGAGCTTCGCGTCGGCGGCGACCCGGTCGTCGGCGGTGATCCGCGCCGTCAGCTCCGCGAGGAGCGCCTTCGCCTCCGGCTCGTCGGACCAGCGGTACATGACGAAGCGTCCCCGCTTGCTCTCGACCAGCAGGCCGGCGCGGCGCAGCTCGTTGAGGTGCGCCGAGACCGTCGAGGCCGCCAGCTCCAGCACCACGGTGAGCTGGCAGACGCAGAGCTCGCCGCCGCGCAGCATCGCCACCAGGCGCTGGCGGGCGGGGTGGGCCAGCGCCTTGTGCGCCTCGACCGATCGGGCCAGGTTCGTCATTTCGTCACCTGGCGAATTATAATACCACCAGGCAAGAGAGGGAGATGGGAATGGACCGGGTCGTCTTCGCCTGTCGCCACAACGCGGGCCGGTCGCAGATGGCGGCCGCCTTCTTCAGGCAACTGGCCGATCCGGCGCGGGCGACCGCGATCTCGGCGGGGACCACGCCGGGGGGCGCCGTGCACCCCGAGGTGCTCGCGGCCATGCGGGAGGTCGGGATCGACCTCGGCGGCGCCAGGCCGCAGCTGCTGACGGCGGAGCTGGCGGAGGGCGCGCGCCTGCTCGTCACCATGGGCTGCGGCGAGCAGTGCCCGTACCTGCCGGGGGCCGAGGTCCTGGACTGGGCGCTCGAGGACCCGAAGGGCCAGCCCGTGGAGAGGGTGCGGGAGATCCGGGACGAGGTCCGCCGGCGGGTGGCGGACCTCGTCCGCAGCCGCGGCTGGGCCTAGCGGCCCGCGGCGGGCTTGCGGGCCCGGTAGGTCAGCGAGCGGACCTTCCCCGCCACCTCGCCCGGGCTCACGCCCGTGCGCCCGGCCAGCGCCTGCGCCTCCGCCGGAGCCGTCTCCGCCCAGGTCATCAGGCTGTCGACGTCGCGCAGCACCTCGACCTCCCCCAGGCCGGCCGCCGCGAGCAGGCCGAAGTAGGCCCCGCGCTGCGCCGCGCCGGCGACGCAGCCGATGTAGGCCAGGAGGTCCTTCTCGACCGCCTCCGGCAGCTTCCCGTCCAGGACGACGTCGGAGATCGCCATGCGGCCGCCCGGCTTGAGCACGCGGGCGATCTCGCGGAAGACGGCGGCCTTGTCGGGCACCAGGTTGATGACGCAGTTGCTGGTGACGGCGTCGACCGAGGCGTCCTCGACCGGCAGCCGCTCCAGCCGGCCCTCGCGGAACTCGACGTTCGCGTAGCCGCCCCTGCGCGCGTTCGCGCGCGCCCGCTCGAGCATCTGCGGGGTCATGTCGACGCCGATCACCCGGCCGCCGGGGCCGACCGCCTTGGCGGCCAGGAAGGCGTCGAGGCCCCCGCCCGAGCCGAGGTCGAGCACCGTCTCGCCGCTCCGCAACGCCAGGTGGCGCACCGGCGCGCCGCAGCCGAGGCCCAGGTCGGCCCCGGCGGGCACCGCTTCCAGCTCGCCAGTGCGGTAGCCGAGCGTCACCGACACGCTCTGTGCGGTGCCGCAGCAGGAGGCCACCGGGGACTCGGACTCACAGCAGCCACCCCGCCTGCCCTCCGCGATCTCGCCGTACCTCTCCTTCACCTGCTCGACCACCGCCTCGCCGGCCTCCCGCTCACTTCCGACCGCAGCATTCGCCGTCACGGCTCCTCCTCGGACCGTCCCCGGTCCCGCCCACGTCCTCCATCAGGAACTCGAAAGCCCCCGGGCAGCACGTCTCCGTCTCCTCCCGCACCGCCCCCAGCAGCTCGGAAAGCGCCGCCATCACCTCGCGTCCGCGGCCGCGCCCCAGCCGCGCCAGGACCTCCGCCGCGAACTCCAGCTCCTGCGCCTCCACCCGGGCCGCCGCCCGGTCGCCCGCCGCGGTCAGCGTCACCCTCGCCGCCCGCGCGTCGCCCGGGTCCGCCTCGCGGGCGACCAGGCGCTCCGCCTCAAGCCGGACCAGGTTGCGACTGAGCGTGCTGGGAGTGATGCCGAGGCTCCGCGCCAGCGGCCCCAGCCGCACCGGCCCCGCGCGCAGCGCCTCGAGCGTCGCCGCCTGCGCCACCGTCAGGCCGCAGCAGACCACGTCGGCCCGCTCGGCCAGCGAGAAGCGGCGGACGATCGCCGCGATCAGGCCCCGCAGCCGGGCCGCGTCCGCGGTGGCAGCGTGTTTCCCCCCGGCCTTCATACTTGTATAATACAACTATCACCGGCCGCTGTCGAGGCGCCCGCTCGAAGGTGGCTGCCATGAGGGGCTGGCGGCCGCCCGCGCGGCGGGGACCGGCCTTTCGCCACGCTAAGATAGCCGCCTATGGCCCTCCTCGACCTCCCCGGAGGCACGGCCCTCTCCGGCTTCCGCCTCGACAAGCTCAACCGAGCCCTGGCGCCCGCCGGCCTGCGGGTGGTCGCCACCCAGCACTGGCACTTCGTGGAGGTGGAGCACGAGCCGAGCGGCCCCGAGCGCGCCCTCCTGGAACGGCTGCTCACCTACGGCCCCGACCTGCCTCCACCGGGGGAGGTGCACGGCCGTCTGCTGCTGGTGGTGCCGCGCCTGGGCACCATCTCCCCCTGGTCGTCGAAGGCCACCGACATCGCGCGGCAGTGCGGTCTCGGCGGGCTGGTGCGGCGCGTCGAGCGCGGCACCGCCTACCACCTGGAGGGCGGCGCCGACCTCGCCCCGGCGCTGCCGGTCCTCCACGACCGCATGACGGAGACGGTGCTGCGCTCGCTGGAGGAGGCGGAGGCCCTCTTCCGCCACGTGCCGCCGAAGCCGCTGTCGGAGGTCGATGTGCTCGGCCGCGGGGCCGGGGCGATCGCGGAGGCGAACGCGGCCCTGGGCCTGGCGCTGGCGCCGGACGAGATCGACTACCTGCTCGCCTACTTCGAGCGTCACCGCCGCAACCCGACCGACGTCGAGCTCACCATGTTCGCGCAGGCGAACTCCGAGCACTGCCGCCACAAGATCTTCAACGCCAGCTGGGTCGTCGACGGCGAGCGCCAGCCGCAGTCCCTGTTCCAGATGGTCCGCGAGACCGAGAAGGCGAGCCCCACGGGGACGGTGAGCGCGTACTCGGACAACGCGGCGGTGATGGAGGGCCGCCGCGTCCGCCGCTTCCTGGTCGACCCGGCGAGCGGTCGCTACCACTACCGCGACGACCTCACCCACACGCTGATGAAGGTGGAGACGCACAACCACCCGACGGCCATCTCGCCCTTCCCCGGCGCGGCCACCGGCTCGGGCGGGGAGATCCGCGACGAGGCCGCGACCGGGCGCGGGGCCAAGCCCAAGGCCGGCCTGTGCGGCTTCTCGGTCTCCAACCTGCGCCTGCCGGGGTACGAGCGCCCCTGGGAGGGCAGGCCCTCGAGCCCGGACCGCATCGCCTCGCCGCTCGCCATCATGGTCGAGGGCCCGATCGGCGCGGCCTCGTTCAACAACGAGTTCGGCCGGCCGAACCTGGCCGGTTACTTCCGCACGTACGAGCAGGAGGTCGCCGGCGTCGTCCGCGGCTACCACAAGCCGATCATGCTGGCCGGCGGCGTCGGCAACGTGCGCGCGATGCACGCGCACAAGGCCGAGCTGCCGGCCGGCGCCCTGCTGGTGCAGCTGGGCGGGCCCGGGATGCTGATCGGCATGGGCGGGGGCTCGGCCTCCTCGATGTCCACCGGCGCCAACGCCGCTGATCTCGATTTCGACTCGGTCCAGCGCGGCAACGCCGAGATGCAGAGGCGGGCGCAGGAGGTGATCGACCGCTGCTGGGCCCTGGGCGAGACGAACCCCATCCTCTCCATCCACGACGTCGGCGCCGGCGGGCTGTCGAACGCGCTGCCGGAGCTGGCGCACGGCTCCTCTCGCGGCGCCCGCATCGACCTGCGGGCGGCTCCCAACGAGGAGCCGGGGATGACCCCGCGCGAGGTGTGGAGCAACGAGTCCCAGGAGCGCTACGTGCTGGCGATCGCGCCCGGCCGCCTCCCCGACTTCCGCGCCCTGTGCGAGCGCGAGCGTTGCCCGTTCGCGGTGGTGGGCGTCGCCACCGAGGACCGCCACCTCGAGGTCGCCGACCCTCTTTTCGGCAACAAGCCGGTCGACATGGAGCTGCCGGCGTTGCTCGGCAAGCCGCCGCGGATGACCCGCGACGTGCGACGCCTGAGGCCCTCGCTGCCGGCCTTCGACGCCTCTGGCATCGACCTCGCCGAGGCCGTCCACCGCGTGCTGCTCCACCCGGCGGTGGCCGACAAGACCTTCCTGGTGACGATCGGCGACCGCACCGTCGGCGGCCTCTGCTCGCGCGACCCCATGGTCGGCCCCTGGCAGGTGCCGGTGGCGGACGTGGCCACCACCCTGTTCGGCTTCCAGGGCTACGCCGGGGAGGCGTTCGCCATCGGCGAGCGCACGCCGCTGGCCGTGATCGACGGTCCGGCCTCCGGCCGCCTGGCGGTCGGCGAGGCGCTCACGAACCTGGCCGCGGCCCCGGTCGCCTCGCTGTCACGCGTGAAGCTCTCGGCCAACTGGATGGCGGCGGCCGGCGCGCCCGGCGAGGACGCGACGCTGTTCGACACCGTGAAGGCGGTCGCCCTCGAGCTCTGCCCCCGTCTCGGCATCGGCATCCCGGTCGGCAAGGACTCGATGTCGATGCGCACGACCTGGCAGCAGGACGGCGAGACCCGGGAGGTCATCGGGCCGCTGTCGCTGATCGTCTCCGCTTTCGCGCCCTGCGACGACGTGCGGGCCACCTGGACGCCGCAGCTGCGCACCGACCTGGGCGAGACCGAGCTGATCCTCGTCGACCTCGCGGACGGCAAGGCGCGGCTGGGCGGCTCGATCCTGGCGCAGGTCCACTGCCAGACCGGGAACCAGGCGCCCGACCTCGACGAGCCCGAGCGGCTGAAGGCGCTCTACGCCGCGCTCGCCGAGCTGCGCGGCGCCGGCCTCGTCCTCGCGTACCACGACCGCTCCGACGGCGGCCTCTTCGCCACGATCGCCGAGATGGCGTTCGCCGGCCGCACCGGCGTGAGCCTCGACCTGACGCCGCTGGCCGGCGGCGCCGCCGACGCCGGCCGCGCGCCGGCGCTCCTCTTCAACGAGGAGCTCGGCGCCGTGCTGCAGGTGCGTTCCCGCGACCGCCCGCGCGTCCTCGAGGTCCTGCGGCGGGCGGGGCTGACCGCCCACGCGATCGGCGCGCCTCGGCGGGACCAGAGGCTGCGGGTGAGCCTCGGCGGCCACATCGTCCTGGACGAGGACCGCGCCGCGCTGCAGCGCCTGTGGTCGCAGACGACCTGGCGGCTGCAGACGCTGCGCGACAACCCCGAGGCCGCGCAGCAGGAGCACGACCGCATCGAGGACGCCGCCGACCCCGGCCTGTCGCCCCACCTCACCTTCGACCCGGCGCAGGACGTGGCGGCCCCGTTCGTGAAGGCGGCGCGGCCGCGGATCGCGATCCTGCGCGAGCAGGGCGTCAACGGGCAGGTCGAGATGGCCGCTGCCTTCGACCGCGCCGGCTTCGAGGCGGTCGACGTCCACATGAGCGACGTGATCGCGGGCCGCCTCTCGCTCTCCGGCTTCGCCGGCTTCGCCGCCTGCGGCGGCTTCTCCTACGGCGACGTGCTCGGCGGCGGCGAGGGCTGGGCCAAGTCGATCCTGTTCAACCCGCGCGCCCGCGAGGAGTTCGCCGCCTTCTTCGCCCGCCGGGACAGCTTCGCCCTGGGCGTCTGCAACGGCTGCCAGATGATGAGCGCGCTGGCAGAGCTGATCCCGGGCGCCGCGGCCTGGCCTCGCTTCGTCAAGAACCGCTCGGAGCAGTTCGAGGGACGGCTGGTCCTGGCCGAGGTGACGAAGAGCCCCTCGCTCTTCTTCGCGGGGATGGAGGGCAGCCGGATCCCGATCGTCACCGCCCACGGCGAGGGCCGCGCTCTCTTCGCCCCCGGCCAGCGCCCCCAGGACGCGATCACCTGCCTGCGCTTCGTGGACGACCGCGGCCAGGCGACCGAGACCTACCCCTGCAACGTCAACGGCTCGCCGCTGGGCATCACCGGCCTCACCACCCCCGACGGCCGCTTCACGGTGGTGATGCCCCATCCCGAGCGCGTCTTCCGGACGGTCCAGATGTCCTGGCACCCGGACGGCTGGGGCGAAGACAGCCCCTGGATGCGCCTGTTCCGCAACGCGCGGGCCTGGGTGGGCTAGGCCGGTCCTTCTTGAAATCTCTTCCTGTTTGCGATACTGTTTCAAACAGGATGCGTGGTGGAGAGGGGACGGTCGGCGCGCGCCTGGTGGCCTTCGCGCACGATTGCCGCCGCCGAGGCCTGGCCCTCACCATCCAGCGTCGCGCCGTCTACCAGGAGCTGGCCAGGCGCCCCGACCACCCGACGGCCGACCAGGTCTACGAAGCGCTGCACCGGCGGCTGCCCGGCCTCTCCCGCGCCACCGTCTACCGCGGGCTGGAGACGCTGGTGCGGCAGGGCTTTGCCCGCAAGGTTCACCACACCGGCGCGGTGGCGCGGTTCGACCCGGTGACCGAACGCCATCACCACCTGGTCTGCGACGAGTGCGGGCACCTGGTCGACCTCGACGACGCGGCGGTGCCCGACATCCCGCTGCCGGCGAGGGCCGGCGGGTTCCGCATCCGGGACTACTCGGTGAGCTTCACGGGCCTGTGCCCGGCGTGCGCGAGGAGCGCGACGCACGAGAACTGACGCAAACCCAAGCGAGGAGGAAGAACCTCAGATGGCCAAGGTGTTGAAGGGGACGAAGACGCACCAGAACCTGAAGGACGCGTTCGCCGGCGAGTCGCAGGCGAACCGCCGCTACCTCTACTTCGCCAAAGTGGCGGACATCGAGGGCTATCCGGAGATCGCCGGCAACTTCCGCGAGACCGCGGACGGCGAGACCGGACACGCCCACGGCCACCTCGACTACCTGAAGCAGGTCGGCGACCCGGCGACCGGACTGCCGATCGGGGACACGGCGATGAACCTGAAGGCTGCGGTCGAGGGCGAGACGCACGAGTACACGGACATGTACCCGGGGATGGCGAGAGCCGCGCGGGAGGAGGGCTTCGCCGAGATCGCCGACTGGTTCGAGACGCTGGCCAAGGCCGAGAAGTCGCACGCCGGCCGCTTCCAGAAGCTGCTCGACTCGATCGCCTGAGAGCTCCGCTGTCGTGCCGCGGGCGGCCTCGGCCGCGCACCGCCCGCGGCGCGAATCCCGTTGACCGCGCGGGACGGTACTGCCATGGCCAGCACGACCGCAAAGCCGATCTCGTACAAGCCGACGGACGGACTGTCCTACGACCCCGAGGACCCCCGGTACTGGGAGGAGGCGGCGCTGGCCGGGGAGGTGACGCGGGCCTTCGAGCTGTGCCACGGCTGCCGCATGTGCTTCAAGTACTGCGACAGCTTCCCCATCCTCTTCGACCTCGTCGACCGCAAGCACGACGGGGACGTCACCCGAATCACCGCCGGCGAGACCGACCGGGTGATGGACGCCTGCTTCCAGTGCAAGCTGTGCGAGGTGCAGTGCCCCTACACCCCGCGCGAGAAGCACGAGTTCCAGCTCGACCTGCCGAAGCTGGTCCACCGGTACAAGGCCGTGCGCACCCGCGCCCGCGGGGTCCCGCTGCGCGAGCGCATCCTGGCCGACCCCGACCGCGCCTCCGCCATGGCGAGGGCGAGCCTGGGCCTGGCGAACCTGATGAACCGGGTCGGCCTGCACCGGCTGCTGATGCAGGCGGCGCTCGGCATCCACAAGGACAAGCTGCTGCCCGATTTCGCGTCGACCACCTTCGAGAAGTGGGCCGAGCGCTCCGGGCGGATCCGCCAGGGCGCGGAGGGGGTCGAGGCGGTGCTGTTCCCCACCTGCTACGTGCAGAACAACGAGCCCCAGATCGGTCGCGACACCCTCGAGGTGCTGGAGCGCAACCAGGTGGTGACGGCGTGCGTGAAGGGCCTGCAGTGCTGCGGCATGCCGGCCTGGGAGAGCGGCGACCTCCAGGCGCTGCGCCGCCAGGCGGCCAACAACCTGGAGGTGCTGGCGCCGTTCCTGGCGGCCGGCGCCAAGGTGGTGGCCCTGAACCCGACCTGCGCGATGATGATGCGCCGCGAGTACCCCGACCTCCTGCCCGGACCGCTGCGGCCGGCGGCCCGCCGGCTCGCCGAGCTGGTGCGCGACCCCTCCGAGCTGCTGTGGGAGATCCGCGACCAGCCGCGCTTCAACACCGACTTCCGCTCCACGCCCGGCGGCCCGGTGGCCTACCACGCGCCGTGCCACCTGCGGGCGCAGGGGATCGGCTTCAAGGGCCGCGACCTGCTGCGCAGGATCCCGGGCGTGGTCCCGAAGATGACGATGGAGTGCTGCGGCCACGACGGGACCCACGCCATGAAGGTGGAGGGCTTCCTCACCTCGATCCGGGTGGGGCAGAAGGCGTTCGAGGGGATGAAGAGCGCGGACGCCGAGGTGTGGGCCACCGATTGTCCGCTGGCGGCGCTGCAGTTCCAGCAGCACGCCGGCAAGAAGCCGCTGCACCCCATGTCGATCCTGGCCCGCGCCTACCGCGCGGACGGGTTCCCGAACCGCGTCGGTCCGGGGCCGGACCAGTCGAAGGAGGACGCAGGGCGGTGACCAAGACCGTCGAGCGCAGCGAGATACTCGACTACGCCACATACGAGGAGCAGCGGCCTGCCATCCGCGGCTCGGCCATGCGCGCCAAGGACGCCCGCCGCGTCCACCTGGGCCGGTTCCTGACGTTCCTGTTCGAGAACCACGAGACGATCCGTTACCAGATCCAGGAGATGACGCGGGCGGAGCGGATGGTGAAGGAAGCGGACATTCGCCACGAGATCAAGACCTACAACGAGCTGCTCGGCACCGGCGGCGATCTCGGCTGCACCCTGCTGATCGAGGTCGGCGACCCGGCCGAGCGCACGACGCGGCTGGGCGAGTGGACCGCGCTGCCGGCACACCTCTACCTCGCGCTCGAGGACGGCACCCGGGTGCGGCCGAGCTACGATCCGCGCCAGGTCGGTGACACGCGGCTTTCGGCGGTGCAGTACCTGAAGTTCCCGATCCGGGGCCGCGTGCCGGTGGCCGTTGGCTGCGACCACCCGGATCCTGCGCTGCGCGGCGAGACCCCACTCACGGCCGAGCAGCGGGAGGCGCTTCGCCAGGACCTCGCCTGACGAGCCGCCTCCCGCGAGGCTAGTCGCGGCCGTTCAGGTTCACCAGGGTCCGGCTCCCGCGGCTGGCGCGGCGGGCGAGGACGCGCGCGAACACGACGACGGCGACGATGCCCGCGAGCAGCGCCCCCACCACTGCCGGCCGTGACGCTCCGGCCAGCCCGATCAGGTCCATGGCCTCCTCCTGTCCCTTGGACACCTGCGGTCCAGGCATGGTTCCCGTCGGGGCGGAGGGGGATACGGGGCGACGCCGCCACCTCGGCCTTCCGGACGGCGACGCTCTGATAGACTGCCGCGCGCCGCCGCCCGGGCGGCAGGAGGGCGACATGCTCTTCGAGCTCACGCTCGCGCTGTGGGTCAGCGCCGGCGTCCTCTCGATGGTCCTGATCTGGCGCTCCAACGTCGTCCGCTACATCCCGAACAACCGCGTCGGCATCGTGGAGAAGGTCTGGAGCTTCGGCGGCTCGGTGCGCAAGGGCTTCATCGCGCTCGAGGGAGAGGCCGGCTTCCAGCCTGACGTGCTCCGCGGCGGCTGGCACGGGTTCTTCCCCACCCAGTACCGCGTGCACGTGGTGCCGCTGGTCACCATCCCCCAGGGCAGGATCGGCTACGTCTTCGCCCGCGACGGCGAGCTGCTGCCGCCCACCCAGACCCTGGCCTCCAACGCGCGGGTGGCGGACTTCACCGACGCCGCCGCGTTCCTGAAGGCCGGCGGCCAGCGCGGGCCGCAGCGGCGGATCCTGCGCGAGGGCACCTACGCCCTCAACCTCGCCCAGTTCGTGGTGATCACCGCCGACGGCATCTACTACCTCCAGCTCAACCGCGAGGAGGAGCAGATGTTCAAGGCCATGGCCAGCCTGCTCGCCCGTCGCGAGGGCTTCTCGCCGGTGGTGATGACCGAGGACCTGGTGGGGATCGTCACCGTCCACGACGGGCCCTCGCTGCCGCAGGGCGAGGTCATCGCGCCGACCGTCGGTGACCGCCCGGAGCCCCACCAGACCTACCACAACAACTTCCAGGACCCCGAGCGCTTCCTGGCCGCCGGCGGCCTGCGCGGCCGCCAGCTGCAGGTGCTGGTCGAGGGCACCTACTACATCAACCGCCTGTTCGCGACGGTGGAGACCATCCCCAAGACGGTGATCGAGGTCGGCCACGTGGGCGTGGTCGTCTTCTATACCGGGGCCGCCGGCCGCGACCTCTCGGGCGATGCCTACCGCCACGGCGAGATGGTGAAGTCCGGGGAGCGCGGGGTGTGGCAGGAGCCGCTGCTGCCGGGCAAGTACGCGTTCAACACCTACGCCGGCAAGGTGATCGCGGTCCCCACCACCAACTTCATCCTGAAGTGGATCAAGACCGAGGTGGGCTCGCACCGCTACGACGAGAACCTCTCGGAGGTCCAGCTCATCACCAAGGACGCCTTCGAGCCCTCGCTGCCGCTGTCGGTGGTGGTGCACATCGACTACAAGAAGGCGCCGCTGGTCATCCAGCAGTTCGGGGACGTCAAGAAGCTGGTCGAGCAGACGCTCGACCCCATGGTCTCCGCCTACTTCAAGAACATCGGCCAGACCCGCACCCTCATCCAGCTCATCCAGGAGCGCAGCGAGATCCAGCGCCAGTCCTCCGAGCAGATGAAGGAGAAGTTCGCCGGCTACAACCTGGAGCTGAAGGAGGTGCTGATCGGGACGCCGAACGCCGGGGCCGGCGACAAGGCGATCGAGACCATCCTCACCCAGCTGCGCGCCCGGCAGATCGCGGAGGAGCAGGTCGAGACCTACTCGCGCCAGGAGAAGGCGGCAGTCAAGGAGCGCGAGCTGCGCGAGGCCGAGGCCCGCGCCCGCCAGCAGCAGCCGCTCACCGAGTCGGAGATCGCCATCACCATCCAGTCGAACCAGGGCAAGGCCTCCTACCAGCGCTCGCTGCAGGAGGCCGAGCAGATCCGCGCGCTGGCGCAGGCGGAGGCCGACAAGGTGAGGGCGCTGGCGGGCGGCGACGCCCAGCGGGTGAAGGCGCTGGGCGAGGCGGAGGCGGAGCGCTCGGCCCGGGTGGGCGTGGCCCAGGCCCTGGCCATCGAGGAGCAGGTGCGCGCCTACGGCGGCCCGCAGCTGCAGCTCGCGCAGCAGGTGATGAGCCGCTTCGCGGAGGCGATCGAGCAGAGCAAGGTGGACGTGGTCCCCAAGATCGTGGTCGGAGGGGGAGCGGCCGGAACCGGGGCTGGCGGCAGCTCGCTGCTGGAGGCGCTGCTCGCGCTCGTGCTCTCGGACAAGCTGGGCGAGAGCCTCGGCGGCAAGGCGGCGCCGCCGCGGGACCCGGGCCTGGAGGCCTACCGCAACGAGGTGCGCTCCGGCCTGATGCGCTCGCTGGGCGGCGGTGACGGCGGGACCACGGCCGGCAGGCCCGCCGACCCGGCAGGGCCGAAATGAGCTCCTGGTCCTGTCCGCACGAGGTCGACGGCCGCTGCGAGAAGCTGGACGGCGCCTATTGCGTCCCCGGGATGAGGGGCTGCATCCTGGTCGGCAAGGTCGAGTTCCCCGACGGCAGGATCCCGGCCCCGGTGTGGCCGCGCGGCTCGCGGCGCCGACGCGAGGCGAAGGGCGAGGAGAAGAAGGGCGGGAACGGACGGGGCTGAGACGGTCAGGCCCGGGCGGCCGGGGGCTTGGCGGCGGCGGCAGCGGCGAGCGCGCGCAGGCAGGCCGAAAGGACGCCGCCGGGGGCGCAGACCAGGAAGCCGCGGTGCCTCAGGCCCTCTCTCACGTCGTAGCGCAGCGGCCGACCCTCGAGGTCGACTACTGCGCATCCGGCCTCCGTCGCCACCGCCGCGCCGGCGGCCGTGTCCCACAGCATGGTGGGGCCGAGCCGCGGGTACAGGTCGGCCGCGCCCTCGGCCACCGCGCACATCTTCAGGGAGCTGCCGCGGGAGACGGCCTCCGTGACGCCGAGCTCCTGCAGCAGGGCGGTGGTCTCGGGCGTGAGGTGCGACCGCGACATCACCGCGCGACGCGGCGAGACGGCCGGCAGCGCCGCCAGCCTCGACTCCCCGCTCGCGTCCAGCCGGCGGGCGCCCTGCCCCTGCGCGGCCAGGTACAGCGTGCCGGCGGCGGGCACCAGCACGGCGCCCAGCACGGGCACGCCCGCCTCCACCAGCGCCACGTTCACGGTGAACTCCGGCAACCCCTGGATGAACTGCTTCGTCCCGTCGAGCGGATCCACCAGCCAGCAGCTCGACCCCGCCGCCGCCACGGCGGCGTCGACGTCGCCCTCCTCCGACACCACCGCCAGGCCGGGGACGAGCTCCCGCAGGCCGTCCACCAGGATCGCCTCCGCCGCACGGTCGGCGCGGGTGACCGGCGAGCCGTCGGCCTTCGCCTCGGTCCCCAGCGGCCCGCGACGGACGGCCTCGATCGCCTCGCCCGCGCGACGGACGAGCGGGACCACCGCCTCCAGCAGGGAAGAGAGCCGCCGCGCCTCCATCACGCCGAGAGCTCCCGCCCCGCCGGGCCGAGGTAGCCCTCCTTCTCCAGGTGGAGCAGGATCGCCTGCACGCACTCCTCGGGGCTGCGCTCGGCGGTGTCGATGGAGAGGCCGGCGTCCCGCGGCTCCTCGTAAGGGTCCGAGACGCCGGTGAACTCCTTGACGATGCCGGCCCGCGCCTTGGCGTAGAGCCCCTTGCGGTCGCGGGTCTCGCAGACGGCGATCGGCGTCGCCACGTGCACCAGCAGGAAGCCGCCGTACGGCTCGATCATGGCCCGCACCTGCTTGCGCACCGCGTCGTAGGGAGCGATGGGGGCGCACAGGGCGATGCCGCCGTTCTTGGTGATCTCGGAGGCGACGTAGCCGATGCGGGCGATGTTGAGGTTGCGGTGCTCGCGGGAGAAGCCGAGCTCGGAGGAGAGGTGCTTGCGGACGATGTCGCCGTCGAGCAGCGTCACCGGCCGGTCGCCGACCTCCATCAGCTTCACCATGAGCACGTTCGCCAGCGTCGACTTGCCGGAGCTGGGCAGTCCGGTGAAGAAGACGGTGAAGCCGCGGCGTGCCCGCGGCGGCGTGCTCCGCCGCAGCTCCTGCAGGACCTCCGGGAAGGAGAACCAGGACGGGATCTCGCGGCCCCAGGCCAGCCGCTCGGCGAGCTCCGCGGCCGAGAGCGTCTTCGCAGCCTTCGCCTCCGCCCCCTGGTCGGCGGCGACGAAGGCGCCCTTCTCCGGGCTCCACGCCCTCTCGGGGACCCGCACCAGCTCGATGCGCAGGCCGCTCGAGGCGGCGCGCAGCTCGTCGTCCGTCACGCCGGACGAGCCGCGCACCAGGAAGTGGCTGCAGCCGCAGTTCTGGGCCACCACGGCGTTCAGCAGCAGGTCGCGCCCGGCCGGCTCGCGGCGGCCGAGCGGCAGCAGGTTGAGCTGCGCGGTGCCCGGCGGATAGGCCTTCATCAGCGCCTCCAGGCAGCGGATGCGCGAGTAGTGGCCAGGGTCCCACCAGGAGGCGGTGGCGACACCGAGCTGGACCAGCAGGCTCGCCTCCAGCTCGCGGGCGGCGGCGAGGGTCATCTCCTGCTCGGCGCGGTGCATCACCTCGCCGGTGTGGAAGGCCAGCACCCGCCGCCAGCCGCGTCCGGCGAAGCGCTGGCGCAGCTCGCGGGGCGTCGCCCGCCGCTCGACGAAGTCGTAGTGGTGCGGGGGTTCCACGCCTTCAATCAATCCCGCGATGCTGACGGTTCCTGCGGGCATCGCGGGATCTTCCGTTCGCCGTACTTCCTCTACGTTCAGGACTGCTCTCAGCACTCCCTCCCCGTCCCGCAGGGCGAGCGGCCGTCCCGCTGCCAGCCCCTTGGCGGTGTCCTCCGAGACCTCGAGCGTGACCGGCGCCGGCCAGAAGCTGCCGTCGGCGAGGCGCATCCGCGTGCGCACGGCCTCGGCCTCCGCGCGTCCCATGAAGCCGCGCAGCGGCGAGAACGCCCCCGAGAGGAGCAGCTCCACGTCGGCGAGCTGGGGCGGCGTCAGCGACCAGGAGATCATCTCCTTCGCTCGGGCCGAAAGCTCGGCCACGCGTGCGGGACTTGCCATCAGGTCGAGGAGGCGGTCGCCGTGCGGCGGTACCAGGTGCGAGGTCATCGGGTCTTCTCCGGCTTTTTGGGTGTCAGGTCAGATGGTGACTTTGAAGAGGCCGCGGAGGGCGAAGGCGAAGAGGATGGAGAGGGCGAAGAACGGGATCATCCAGTTCATGCCGTGGCCCAGCACCTCGATCTCGCGCTCCGGGTACGACAGGCGGATGCTGCGCACCGGGCCCGCGGGCAGCGGCGGCTCGGCAGGGTACAGCAGCTGGGAGAAGAAGCCCGCCTCGACGCGCTCGGGCGAGAGGCGCACCGTCCTCGGGGTGACCCGCACCGTCTTGGGCAGACGCGGCCCGCCGTCGACGGCCAGCCCCAGCTCGTAGTCGCCGTCGCGCTCGGCCAGCAGCCGCCAGACGAGCTGTGACTGGGCCGGGATCCAGACGGCCGCGGTCTCGGCGCGCAGGCCGGCCGGCAGCTCGAGCGCGACCTGCGGGCGGGCGCCCGTGGCCGCCTGCCGGTCGAGGTCCACCTCCAGCAGCGCCCGCTGTCCCGGCCGCAGGCCCTGGTATCCGTAGTGGAACTGCAGCTGCGCGATCACCAGCACCAGGGGCGGCAGCAGGAACAGCATCGGCCACAGGCTCAGGCGCAGGTAGGTGAGGTTGTGGCGCAGGATCTCGTTCTGCGCGCGCAGGATCGCCCGCAGGTCGTCGTTGAAGAGCCGGATCTCGAAGATGCCCGCGTGGATCCTGCGCTTGACGAGAGCGAGCGCCGCCTGGTTCGAGGTCCGCTTGAAGACGACGAGCATCAGCACCGAGACCAGCAGGGAGACCGCCGACAGCCCGACCAGCGGCGGCAGCGAGGCGAACGGCAGCAGCAGCAGGTCGAAGGCGGGCCGCAGGGCGGCGTTGAGGACGGACACGGGCGGCCTCCCCTACGAGATGTAGCCCAGGCCGCGCAGCCGCTTCTTGATCTCCTCCTCCGAGGTGGCGCCGTCGAGCTTGGCCAGCTCCTTCTCCAGGGCGTGGGTGATGAACTCCTCGACGGACGAGTAGCCGGCGATCTCGGAGTAGCGCTTCACCCGCGCCACCAGCTCCTTGTCCAGCTTCACCGACCTGGTGTCGAACATCGACTGCTCCTTACTTTGTCGGCTGGGCGACGCCGGCCGGGCCGACGTCGATCCCGTACTCCGCCAGCACCGAGGCGTTCAGCTCTCGGAGATTGGCCGCCGGTCGCTTGAGCGGGCGGCTGGTCGCGAGGATGCCCGGCACGGACGGGGTGTCCATCTCGTGGTCCCCGCTCCAGGGCTTGTCGTTGCTGGTGAGGACCTCTTTCTCCACCTCGCCCAGCGCCGACTCGTCGGACCCGCGCGTACCCTTCGCGTAGCCGACCACCGCGTCGGGGCCGATCGCCCGCTGGCCGCCGTCGGTGTAGGTCTGGTCGCGCAGGTAGACGTGGCCGACGGCCGGCTTGCCGTTCCAGGGGTCGATCGTGGCCTCCAGCTCCTTCTTGATCTCCGCCAGCAGCCGGTCGCGATCGGCCGCGTCCACGAGGCCGTCCTTCTCGCGCCCGCGCAGGTTCACGTAGAGCGCGTTCAGGCCGAAGCCGTACGCCCGCGTCCGCGTCCAGTCGACGTTCGTCAGCAGCTCGCGGCCCGGCGGCAGGCTCTCGTCCTTGACGGCCAGGTAGCCGTGCTGGTGCAGCCAGGCGTTGAGGTGGAACGTCCGCCGCCAGCTGGTGAAGCCGTGGTCCGACATGGCGATCACCAGCGTGTCGGGCGACACGTGGTCGAGCGTGTAGGTGACGAGCTCGTCCGCCTTCACGTACGTCTGGGGGACGGCGTCGGCGTACGGGGGGTCGGCGACCGGGTCGTAGGCGGGGTGGCCGGGGTCCATCGGCCGCCACAGCATGTGGCCGACGAGGTCGGTGTTGCCTTCGTAGAAGAAGAGGAGGCCCCGGTCGAACCGGCGCAGCGCGTAGGGGAGCTCGTCCTGGATCTCCCGGCCCGCGATCCTGGCCTGGGCCAGGAACTCGTCCCGGGTGAAGACGCCGGCGTTGAGCGCGGCGTAGGCCTCGGGCATCCCCTGCGTGTAGAACCGGCCGCAGGCGTCGGCCAGCTCGCCGGCGAAGGACGCGGGTCGTGAGATCGGCAGCGCGGGGGCGTAGGGGTCGAAGTTCAGCGGGCTCACGTACAGCCCGAGCTGCGGCCGGACCTGCTTCAGGTAGAAGCGCGCCTGCACCGGCAGGTGCTGGGTCGGCATCAGATCGAACGAGATCGGCACCCAGTCGCTCCACTCGCCCTGCTGCAGAACCCGCTCCTCGTCGCCGACCACGATCTTCACCACGGGCCGGTCGGGGTCCAGGTAGACGGTGAGGTCGGCCGTCAGCTTCTCCGGCGTCCGCTTCAGCGGGTGGTCGGGGCCGACGAGCTGCGCGTGGACGACGCCGTCCGTCTCTTCGACCCGGTACACGTGCCCGCCGGAGATCGTCTGGCCGAGGAAGGCCAGGCGGTCGCTCGTGTAGTAGGAGAAGGTGCCGTAGCCGCCGAGGACGTCGGGCGTCCCCATCCCCGACAGCTCGTGGCCGGCCGTTCCCGAGGGGGGGAAGTCGGCGGGGATGCGCAGGACCGCGGTCGGCACGCCGTGCTGCTCGAGGACCTCCCAGAAGGCGCGGCCGCGGCGCAGCAGCTCGACCCTGCCCGAGGACAGCGGGAACTGCCAGCCGCCGAAGCTCAGCACGTGCTTCGGCGGGTCGGTGCGGCTGGTCGAGAGATACGGCTCCATCGTCGACGGGTCGCGGTGGATGAAGTCGAAGATCCCGTGGACGCCGGCGTCGTGGCCGGTGGTGAAGTCGGACCAGGCCACCGGGCTCTGCGCCGGGATCGCGGTGCCGAGCGGAGCGAAGCCGCCCATCTTCGCCAGCCGCTCGAGGCCGGGCAGGCGGCCCTCCTCGATCATCCGGGTGGTGAGGTCGTAGTCCATGCCGTCCAGGCCGAGGATGACGACCCGGGGGACGGCGCGCTGCGGGCGGCCGCAGCCGGAGACGGAGAGCCCGGCCGCCAGGGCGGGGACGGCGAGGACGACGAGAGCGAGGCGGTGCGTCCTCATGCCACGACCGCCGCTTCGCCCTTCTCGACCACCACGGGGCGGGGCTCCCCCGGCCGACGCTCGAACAGCGGTCGGCCGTCCATGTGCGCAGGCGCCGCCAGCCCGAAGAGCTGCAGGACCGTCGGCGCGATGTCCACGATGCCCGGGTCGCCGGCGTCGATCTTCTCGCTGCAGAAGAAGACGCCGGGCACCAGGCGCGGGTCGACGATGTGGTCGCCGCTCCAGGCCTTGACGTTGTCCTCGAACACGGGCCCGCAGGCCATGCCGGTCGCGCAGTCCCACGAGGTGCGGTAGCCCTCGTTGAAGCCGACCAGCAGGTCCGGCGCCTCCCGCAGGTAGGGCCCGTGGTAGAGCTTCGCCGTGTCGAACAGCTCGCGGATGCCGACGTACGAGCGCTCCTCGTCGCGGAGGCCCGAGATCCTGGCGATCAGCTCGTCCTTGAGCCGCTGCGCCTCTTCGCCGGGGGCCACGATGCCTTGGGCCTCCCGTCCCTTCACGTTGAGGTAGAGGCCGGCGAGCCCCAGCGCGTAGGCGCGGGTCTGCGACCAGTCGACGTCGCGCAGCCACTCCGCCCTGCCCTCGGTCCCGGGCTTCAGCGCCAGGTAGCCGTTGGCGAGGAGCCAGGCGTTGAGGTTGACGCCGCGGCGGAACGAGGTGAAGCCGTGGTCGGAGAGGACCATCAGCATGTCGCCCTCGCCGAGCTTCTCCATCACCCTGCCGACCATGGCGTCGTTGTGGACGTACAGCTTCTCGATCGCGTCCTTGTGGGGTCCGGGGTCCTTCCCTCGCGCCGCCGGGTGGCCCGCCTCCGTGTAGCGCCAGAACATGTGCTGGACGCGGTCGGTGGCGTCGAAGACGCAGGTGACGGTGCCCTTGCGCTGCCGCTCCAGGGTGGCGAAGAACATCTCCTGGCGCTCGCGGTCGATGTCGTAGGCCAGCTGCAGGAAGGTGCCGTCGTCGATGACGCCCTCGTTGAGGGCCCAGGTGTCCTCGGCCAGCCCCAGGGTGGCGAAGGGCCCGATCCGCTTGGCGAGGTAGGTCGCGTAGTAGGACGGGTGGGAGATGGGCATCGCCGGGTTGTCGGGGTCGAGGTTGAGCGGGGTCACGTAGAGCGAGACGTGCTCGCCCATCTCGGTGAGCATCATCCGGCAGATGGCCTTCACCTTGATGCCGGGCGCGGCGCGGAACGAGACCTGGACCCAGTCGCTCAGCCGTCCCGTGACCAGCGCGACCTCGACGTCCTTGACCTTCACCCGTGCGCCCTTGCCGTCGGCGTCGGGCCGGACCTCCAGCGGCAGCGCCATCGGCGGGCTGCCCTCGAGGAACGTGTTCTCCGGCCCCTCGATGCGGCCACAGAAGCGGCCGGCCTGCTTCTCCAGCGGGAACCGCGCGCCGCCCTCCTTGAAGCGCTCCCCCGCCGGCCGGGTGGTGAACAGGAGGAAGGTCCCCTGCGTCCCCAGCAGGTCCGGCGCGCACATGGCCGACAGCTCCGCGCCGTAGAACTTCTCCGGGGGGAAGCTGATCGGCACGCGCAGGACCGTGCTCCAGGTGTGGTGCTCGCCCAGCGTGCTCCAGAAGGCCTTCGAGCCGCGCGTCAGCCTGATCTCCGGCTTCTGCAGCGGGATCCGCCAGCGGCCGAGCTTCAGGAACCGCGTCACCTGGCCGATGCGCGTGGAGCCGAGCAGCGGCAGGTAGGTCTTGGGGTCGCGGTCGAGGAAATCGAAGATCCGGTGCTTGGCCGGGTGGACGCCGGTGCAGAACGACGACCAGGCCGCGGGAGAGAGCGACGGGTACACGGTGCGCAGCCGGTGGTAGCAGCCCTGCTGCGCCAGCGTCCTCAGGTTGGGCAGCTTGCCTGCCGCCATCAGGCGGTCGGTCAGCACCGGGTCCTGGCCGTCGAAGCCGACGATCACCAGCCGCTTGATCCAGGGCTTCGACTGCGGCCTCCGGCGCAGGACGCGCCAGAGCGTGCGGAACGGCCAGGTGAGCACGGAGACGATCGCCAGCAGGATGGTGACGAACACCACCAGGAACGACGAGAGCAGGGCGAAGCCGGCTCCGGGACCGATGTAGGCGTGGGCGGGAGCGGCGAGCGCCAGCAGCGGGACGGCGAACGCCAGCAGCAAGAGGGGGCGTCGGACCTTCGTCAAGGGCAGTGGACCTTCCTACGTCGGGGGCATCGACCCCACGAGCCGCCCACTTTATCATGTGGCCCGCCGCCGCCCATCCCGGGCCGGCGTTCGGAGACAGGATGCCCTCACCGCTCGTCCGCTTCTACCGCCGCCTCCGCTATGGGGAGCCGATCGTCATCGTCTCGGGCCTGCCCCGCTCGGGCACCTCGATGGTCATGAAGATGCTGGAGGCGGGCGGCCTGCCGATCCTCACCGACGGCCTGCGCACAGCCGACGAGGACAACCCCAAGGGCTACTTCGAGGTCGAGCGGGTGAAGGAGCTCGCCCGGGAGCAGGACAAGGGCTGGCTGGCCGGGGCGCGGGGCAAGGGGATCAAGGTGATCTCCTTCCTGCTGAAGTCGCTGCCTTCCACGTACAACTACCGGGTCGTCTTCATCCGCCGCGAGATGGAGGAGGTGCTCGCCTCGCAGCGCAAGATGCTCGCCCGGCGGGGCGAGACGGAGGAGACGCCGCCCGAGAGGATGCGGGCGCTGTTCGAGGACGACCTCTGGCGCGCCCGTTACCAGCTCCAGCACCGGCCGGAGTTCGAGACGATCGAGCTGCGCTACTCCGACGTGGTGGCACGGCCGCTGGAGCAGGCGCGGCGCCTGGCGGCGTTCCTGGACGGCCGGCTGGATCCCGAGGCCATGGCCGCGGCGGTCGACCCGCAGCTCTACCGCAACCGCGCCGCCGGCTCGGCCTCCT
>DATKME010000076.1:0-8767 GCA_035542035.1 Vicinamibacteria bacterium
TATTGGTACGGCGATCTCGCTCCTCAGTGAGTACTGAGCACACCGATTGAACGAACCGTGCACTGTGCTGCGGCTTCTCGCTACCCTTCGCCGTGTGGCCGTCGGCAAGGGTCGCCGCGCAGCAACACAGCCGCAACCCAGAGGCGGTCTCACAGAGGCGCCCCTTGTGTCGAATCGCTCTGAGTTGCCCCGGGGGTTGGAGCCGGCGCTCGGACTTGAACCGAGGACCTGCTGATTACGAATCAGCTGCTCTACCGCTGAGCTACGCCGGCCCGAGGGCGGGACGTACAGGCGCCGGCCGAACGCGGCCGACCAACAGGTAATGCTAGCAGACCCCCGACGGGGTGGACAAACGGCCGACCAGCGGATGCCCACGCGGTCGGGGCGGGTGAACTGCGGTCCAATAGACGGATGACCGAGAAGAAGAAAACCACGGACGGCTTCGCCGGCCTTGGGCTCGATCGCCGGCTCACCACCGTGCTGGCCGAGCTGGGTTACGAGGAGCCCACGCCGGTCCAGGCCCAGGCGATCCCGCTGCTGCTGAAGGGACAGGACGTGCTCGGCCAGGCGGCGACGGGCACGGGCAAGACGGCCGCCTTCGCGCTGCCGCTGCTGCAGCGGCTCTTCGTGGACGGCAACGACCGGGCGTCCGTCGCCGTGCTGGTGCTGGTGCCCACGCGCGAGCTGGCGATGCAGGTCGCCGAGGCGCTGCACCGTTACGGCCGCCCCGTGCAGCTTCGGGTGCTGCCGATCTACGGCGGTCAGCCGATCAGCCTGCAGTTGCGTGCGCTGCGCCGCGGCGTGGACGTCGTCGTCGCGACACCCGGCCGCGCCCGCGACCACCTCCGCCGCGGTTCACTCGCCCTCGGCGGCATCCGCGCCGTCGTCCTCGACGAGGCGGACGAGATGCTGGACATGGGCTTCGCCGAGGACCTGGAGGCCATCCTGGAGACGGTGCCGCGCGAGCGGCAGACGGCGCTCTTCTCGGCCACCCTGCCGCCCCGCATCGCGGCGATCGCGAAGCGTCACCTGCGCGACGCCGTCCGCCTGAACGTGGTCGAGGAGCCGACGAAGCCGGGCGCCGTGCCCCGCGTCCGGCAGACGGCCTACCTGGTCACCCGCCCGCAGAAGGTCGACGCGCTCAGCCGCATCCTGGACGCCGAGAACCCGACGGCGGCCCTGGTGTTCTGCCGCACGCGCAACGAGGTCGAGCAGCTGGCCGAGCACCTCGCCGGCCGCGGGCACCAGCCGGAGATGCTGCACGGGGGCTTCACGCAGGTGCAGCGCGACCGCGTGATGCGGCGCTTCCGCGAGGGCGCCGCCGATCTCCTGCTCGCCACCGACGTGGCCGCCCGCGGCCTCGACATCCGGCACATCACCCACGTCGTGAACTTCGACCTCCCCTCCGCACCCGAAGCCTATGTGCACCGCATCGGCCGCACGGGGCGCGCGGGCGCCGAAGGCGTCGCCATCACGCTGGTGGAGCCGAGGGAGCGGGCGCTCCTGCGCAACCTCGAGCGCTTCACCCGGCAGCGCATCGAGCTGGGCGCGGTGCCGACCGTCGCCGACCTGCAGGCACGCCGGCTCGAGCTGACCCGGGCGTCGCTGCGCGAGCTGCTGCTGCGCGGCGGAACGGACGGCGCCCGCGTCGTGGTGGAGACGCTGGCGGCCGAGTTCGACCTGTTCGAGATCGCGAGCGCCGCGGTCCACCTGGCGCAGGAAGCGAGCGAGCGCGGCGTGGGGAGGGCCGCCGGCGCGCCGCAGGCCGCCCGGGAGGCCGCCATCCGTCCGGCGGCGGCGCTCGAGGAGGACTACGCACGCATCTATGTCTCCGTCGGGCGCGCGGCCGGCGTCCGTCCGGCCGACCTGGTCGGCGCCATCACGGGCGAGGCGGCGGTGTCGGGCGAGGCGGTCGGCGCCATCGAGCTCGCCGACCGCTTCTCGCTGGTCGAGGTACGCGAGTCCGAGGCGGATGCGGTGGTCGAGGCCTTGCGGCGTGCCACGATCCGCGGCCGGCGGGTGACCGCCAGCCGCTATCGGCCGCCGCGCACGGTCCGCCGCTCGCCGGGGACCCACCGGGTGCACTCGTAGCCGAGGCCGCGCAGGTCGATCCCGGAATAGAGCACACGGACGCCGGCACGTGATACGCGGTTCGGCATCAGCCGGCTCCTCTCAGGCTGGATACACCGCCGTCGGCTGGGCGAGGGACCGCCCCGGCTCCGCGGACGCCGGCGGTCCCCACATCGCCTCGCGCTCGGCCGCCCGGATGCTCCGGTAGCGCTCGAAGGCCAGGCGCTCGTTCTCGAGGCCCAGGAACGTGCGCCAGGTGCAGCCGCGGAAGGTGTGGCCGATCATGGCCGCGCCGTGCCGGAGACAGAAGCCGGGGCTGTGGCGCAGGGCCACCGGGAAGTGCCGCAGCTTCATCCAGCGCTCGGCCTTCCAGCGCAGGAACTCGATCTCGTCGGTGCCGACCTGCTCGCTGCGCACGACGGCGGTGGTGCCGTCGTAGACGGTCATGTCGTCGTTGACGACGAGGCCGCGCTCGCGAAGGTCGTCGGCCATGCGGGTGCCCGGGTACGGCATCGGATGCTGGATGTACGGCCAGTCGACGTGGCGGCGAGCGAACTCGAGGTTGGCCTCGATCGACTCGCGGGTGTCGGCGGGGTTGCCGACGATGAGACCGCCGACCACGTACATGCCGTTGCGACGGATGTGGTCGACCGCGCTCAGCGTGGCGTTCGCCACCCGGCGGCTGCCCTCGCGCCTGTGGTTCTTGGCCCGCGCCTTCAGGAAGGCGAGGTCGTCCTCGAGGATGTTCTCGATCCCCAGGAAGACGTAGCGGAAGCCGGCGCGGCGCATGAGCGGCGCCAGGGTCGCCCCGTGGTCGGCGATCGAGGCCGTGGTGGCCTGGACGACGTAGTCGATGTCGTCGAGGCCGGCGTCGACGATCGCCCGGCAGATCGCCTCGAAGCGCCTGACGTCGAGGGTGATGTTGTCGTCGACGAAGAAGACGGCCCGGGCGCCGTGCCGCCTGGCGTCGCGGATGTCGTCGAGGACGCGATCGACCGGGTAGACGTGGAAGTTGCGGCCGCGCATCTCGATGATCGAGCAGAAGCTGCAGTCGAAGGTGCAGCCGCGCGAGGTCTCGACGACATCGACGGGCCGGCCGAGGAGCGCGAAGTCGCGCAGGAGGCGGGCCGAGCGGTTCGGCAGCGCGGGCGGCGTCTCCTTCAAGCGCATCACCGGCCGGTCGGGGTTGCGGCGGAAGCCGTCGCCGTCGTTCCACCACAGGCCGGGGATCTCGGCCAACGACTCGCGGCCGCCTCCCGCCTCGAGGGCGCGCAGCAGGTGGCGGAAGGTCACCTCGCCCTCGCCGCGGACGATGAAGTCGCTGCCGTCTTCGGGGCGCGCCCAGGCCTCGGGCGCGAGGCTCGGGTCGTAGCCGCCCACGACGATCCGGGCCTGTGGTCGAAGGGCGCGTACCAGCCGGACGACGCGCTGCGCCGTCCGCCGCTGGAAGGTCATCACCGACAGCCCGACGACGTCCGGCTGCCGCTCGCGAACGAGCGACTCGACCGTCGCGGCCACGCGGCCCTGGACGAGCACGAGGTCGGCGACGGCGACCCGGTGGTGCGGGTCGACGTTCGCGGCCAGGGAGCCGAGGGCGCCGTTCGGCATCCGGATCGCGACCGGCGCCATGTGCTCGAACGAGTCCGGCATCGAGAGAAGCAGGACTTCCATGCGCCCTCCGCCGAGCGTTCCAGGACCCGGCGCACGGGGGGGCGGCGCGGGCCGGCGAGACGAATCGGTGACCGGAGAAGACCTGACGATCATTGTGCCGGGCGCCCCGGCCCGCGGCAAGCCTGGGTTTCCGCTTCCGGGCGTTCCACCCCTTTGCCCGCTTCGCGGCTTTTTGATATCGTCCGCCCGGTCTGGGATACTGGGCTCGCCACGAGCCCGTGCCTCCCTGCACCACCGGGAGCAACCCCCAGTGCCGACCCCTCCCACCACCGACTTCCTGACTGCCCAGGCCGGGATCCTGGTGTTCCTCGGCGCGATCGTGGCGCTGCTGGTGTTCGTCCTCGTCCTGTGGCGGGTGCTGCGGCCCTCGCGCTTCAGCGAGGAGAAGCTCACCACCTACGAGTGCGGCGAGGAGCCGGTGGGGAACGCCTGGATCCAGTTCAACATCCGCTTCTACGTCTTCGCCCTGATCTTCATCGTCTTCGACGTGGAGGCGGTGTTCCTGCTGCCCTGGGCCACGGTGTTCAGGCGGCTCGGCCTTCTCGCCTACGTCGAGGGGCTGGTCTTCATCGCCATCCTGGTGGTCGCGCTGGCCTACGTGTGGAGGAAGGGCGACCTCGCCTGGGTGCGCAGCGAGGACCGGACCTGAGGGAGGCATGTCCGAAGTCAAGGGTCTCATCCACAACCGGTTCGAGGACGGCCTGATCGTCACCAGCGCCGACCAGCTCATCAACTGGAGCCGCAAGAACAGCATCTGGTTCATGACCTTCGGGCTCGCCTGCTGCGCCATCGAGATGATGGCGACCGGCGGCAGCCGCTACGACCTCGACCGCTTCGGCATCATGCCCCGCGGCACGCCGCGGCAGAGCGACCTGATGATCGTGGCCGGCACCGTCACCCACAAGATGGCCTCGCGCATCAAGCGGCTCTACGAGCAGATGGCCGAGCCCAAGTACGTCATCTCCATGGGCTCCTGCGCCAACAACGGCGGCCCCTACTGGCGGCAGGGCTACCACGTGGTGAAGGGCGTCGACGAGGTCATCCCGGTCGACATCTACGTGCCCGGCTGCCCGCCGCGGCCCGAGGCCCTCATGTACGGGATGCTGAAGCTGCAGGAGCGCATCCAGGAGGACCGGGTGCTGCGCAGGCGCGGCGTCACCGTCGGCTCGCTGAAGGGCGCGCACCAGGACGGGGCCGCCGACCAGGCCGACCCGAAGGCGGCGGAGTAGCGATGGACGCGAAGGCCATCCACGAGAAGCTCGTCGCCCGCTTCGGCGAGAAGATCGCCGGCGAGGGCCTGGCCGCCGCGTCCCCGTTCGCGGTGGTGGCGCCGGAGGCGATCGCCGAGGTGGCGCTCTTCTGCAAGAGCGACCCCCGGCTGGCGTTCGACAACCTGATGTGCCTTTCGGGTGTCGACTACCCGAAGGAGAACCCGCCGCGGATGGAGGTGGCCTACCACCTCTACTCTTATGTGCACCTCCACACCTTCGCCCTGAAGGTGCTGCTGCCGCGGGAGAACCCGGCCCTGCCCACGGTCGAGGGGGTCTGGGGCGTCGCCAACTGGCACGAGCGCGAGTGCTTCGACCTGCTGGGGATCGTGTTCCTCGGCCACAGCGACCTGCGGCGCATCCTGCTGCCGGACGACTGGGAGGGCCACCCGCTGCGCAAGGACTGGCAGGACCCGGAGTACTACCACGGCCTGCACGTGAAGCCGACGCAGCAGATGGCCGAGCGCGCGCTCGCCGGCGAGAAGATCGGCGTCGGCCCGTTCGACTTCACGCCGCCGAACCGGAGCAACCAAGGCTGATGGCCACCCCCGAGCCCGTCGTCAACGAGTGGGACCGCCAGGATCGCCAGGACCTCGACACCGACGAGATGGTCCTCAACATGGGCCCGCAGCACCCGGCCACCCACGGTGTCCTCCGCCTGGAGCTGCGCACCGACGGCGAGGTGGTCAAGGCGGCCCGCCCGCACATCGGCTACCTGCACCGCTGCTTCGAGAAGCACGCCGAGAACGTCGACTACCCCGGCGTCCTGCCCTACGCCGACCGCATGGACTACTGCGCGGCGATGGGCAACACGCTGGGCTTCGCGCTGGCGGTGGAGAAGCTCCACAACCTCCAGGTGAGCCCCTACGTCGCCACGCTGCGCATCGTGATGGCGGAGCTGCAGCGGATCGCCTCGCACGCGGTGGCGGTCGGCACCTACACCATGGACATCGGGGCCTTCACGCCCTTCCTGCACCTGCTGCGGGACCGCGAGAAGATCCTCGATCTCTTCGAGTGGACCTGCGGAGCGCGGCTGCTCTACAACTACAACTGGATCGGCGGCGTCAGCCACGACATCCCGGAGGGCTTCGTCCGCGCCACCCGTGACCTGCTGCGCGAGTTCGACTCGGTCACCTTCCCGGAGCTGCTCGACCTCATCATCCACAACCGCATCTTCGTCAAGCGCCTGGCCAGCGTGGGCGTCTGCTCCAAGGAGCTGGCGATCTCCCACGACCTCACCGGTCCCAACCTGCGCGGCAGCGGCGTGCCGCGGGACCTGCGCAAGGACGAGCCCTACCTCGGCTACGAGACCTACGACTTCGACGTCTGCGTGGGCCAGGGCCAGTACGGGCCGCTCGGCTCCTGCTTCGACCGCAACTGGGTGCGGGTGGTCGAGATGCGCGAGAGCTCGAAGATCCTGCACCAGGCGCTCGACCGGCTGGAGAAGATGGAGAGGACGCCGGTCCAGGAGAAGTGCCCCAAGCGCGTGAAGCCGCCCAAGGGCGAGGCCTACGTGCGCAGCGAGGCCCCCCGCGGCCAGCTCGGGTACTACGTGGTCTCGGACGGGAACATCAACCCCTACCGGGTGAAGGTGAAGAGCCCCTGCTTCACCGCCATGAGCGTCTTCCACCACCTCGCCCGGGGCATGATGATCGCCGACATCATCGCGCTCATCGGCAGCCTCGACATCGTTCTGGGCGAGATCGACCGCTGAGGGCCTGATGGACGCCACCTACGACATCCTGCACCGCTTCCTGCCGCAGGTCGCGCTCTGGCCCTCCTGGCTGCTGGTGCTGCTGCTGGCCGCCCTGCCCGCCCTCGCCTGCTTCACCTTCATGTCGCTGGGCCCGCTCGTCTACGTGTACGCCGAGCGCAAGATCTCGGCCTTCATGCAGGACCGCCTCGGCCCCAACCGCGTGGGGCCGGTCGGCCTCTTCCAGACGGTCGCCGACACCCTGAAGCTGCTGTTCAAGGAGGCGATCTTCCCGAAGGGCGTCGACCGCAAGCTCTTCGTCATCGCCCCCATCCTGGTGAATGTCGGCGCCTTCATGCCCTTCCTGGTGATCCCCTGGGGCAGCCGCCTGCAGCCCGTCGACCTGAACATCGGCGTCTTCTACGTGAGCGCGATCGCCGCGCTGTCGACGGTGGGGCTGATCATGGCGGGCTGGGCGTCGAACAACAAGTACGCCCTCTTCGGGGCCATGCGCTCGGCGGCGCAGATCGTCTCCTACGAGATCCCGGCGGTGATGATCCTGCTGCTGCCGGTGATGCTGACGGGCTCGCTGTCGCTGCAGGCGATCACCACCGCCCAGGCAGGCGGGCTGTCGCACTGGTTCCTCTTCCGCTACTTCCCGCTGATGCCGGTCGCCTTCCTGGTCTTCTACACCGCCGGGCTGGCCGAGACCAACCGCGCGCCCTTCGACATCCCGGAGGCGGAGAGCGAGCTGGTGGCCGGCTTCCACACCGAGTACAGCGGCTTCTTCTTCGCCATGTTCTTCATGGCCGAGTACACGGAGATGTTCGTGTTCTCGGCGGTGGCCTCGGTCCTCTTCCTGGGCGGCTATCTGGCGCCGCTACCGGCGCTGCAGCAGATCGGGCCTCTGCCCATGGGCTGGTTCTGGATCTGGGCCAAGGCCTGGTTCCTGATGTTCGTGATGATGTGGCTGCGCTGGACGCTGCCGCGCTCGCGCGTCGACCAGCTCATGTACATCGCCTGGAAGGTGCTGCTGCCGATCGCTCTCGGCCTGGTGGTGGTCGTCGGCGGGCTCGCCCTGTGGCCGGCTACCGCCAACGGCTTCATCTGGGACCGCTTCGTGGGCTGGCCGATCGCCATCGGCCTCTTCCTCTTCCTCGTCACCGTCATGGTCCGCGCGCTGCAGTGGAACCGCCGCCGCGCGCACGAGCTGGCGGCCCAGGTTTGCCGATGATCCGCTGGTTGAAGGACGTGTGGGAGGGCGTGTGGACGGTGCTGGTGGGCATGAGGATCACCTGGCGGCACCTCTTCACCCGGCCGGTCACCCTGCAGTACCCGAACGAGAAGTGGCCGTTGCCGCCGCGCAGCCGCATGCGCCTGTTCATGGCCTACGAGGACTGCATCGGCTGCGGCCAGTGCGTGCGCGCCTGCCCGGTCAACTGCATCACCCTCAAGGCCGAGAAGCGGCCGGCGGACGCCCCGCCGATCTGGGCCTCGAACGGCCAGCCGATCAAGCTCGGCGTGTCGGTCTTCGACATCGACATGTCGCTGTGCTGCTACTGCAACCTGTGCACCTACCCCTGCCCCACCGAGTGCCTCTACATGACGCCGGAGTACGAGTTCGCCGGCACCGACCTCACCCAGCAGCTCTACCACTTCGCCAAGAAGGACGCGAAGTTCATCACCGAGGACCCGAAGAAGAAGGCGGCGCCGCCGGCGGCGGTCCCTCCCGCCTCGGCTCCTCCCACGTCGACTCCTCCCGCGCCGACGACCCCGGCGGGGGCCTGACGCCATGACCGCCTTCGCCCTGGTCTTCTGGGCCTTCGCGATCGTCACCGTCGGCTCGGCGGCGGTGGTGGTGCTCTCGCGCACCCTCATCTACAGCGCCTTCGCCCTGCTGGGCACCTTCTTCGGGGTGGCCGGCCTCTACGCGATGCTGGGGGCGGACTTCCTGGCCGCGACCCAGCTGCTGATCTACGTGGGCGGGATCCTGGTGCTGCTGCTGTTCGGCGTGATGCTCACGCACAAGATCTACGACCTCGACCTGCGCAGCGAGACCGGCAAC